>JAIMBD010000005.1 GCA_023511625.1 Bacillota bacterium
GAGTTTCCGAGGCGCCTTGCGCACGACGGTTCCCGCTGGGCCCGGTTCGGCCCACAACCGGTCGTCCCACTGTTCCATCGCGGCGGCCAGCAATAGTCGCGCCGCCTGCTGACACAGGTCCTGCACCCCGGCTTCCAAGGCCGCGAAATCCCGGGCCGTCGTGAACAGCGGCCGGATCCCCTCCCTCAGGAGCAGGAGAATGTCCATCAGTTGCCGAATCGCCCACATCGCGAGACCTTCAGCCTTCCTCATTGATGTTGGTCACAGCCGAGGAGTTCGCGGGAATCCCAGGGATTCCCTGCCGAAGGTCTCGCCGTTTTGACGATCCCTGACCTACGAAAAGTCTACACGCTCGGTGATCGGCTTGGAGGAAACCGCGACAGGCTGGCTCCTGACGGTGGATGCGCCGCGCCCGGCCCACTATTCCCCCTGTGGTCATTCGGATCTGCACCGCCATGGGACCTTAGCGCCCCGCCGGGCGCCCCACGGGGCGGTGGGGCTGCGGCCCGTGACGCTGACCTGGGTGCCGCGCCGCTGGCGCTGTGTCGCGTGTCGGCAGACGGTCTGTCCCCGGCCCGCGTGGCTGCGCCCGTGGCAGCGGTGGACCCCCGCTGCGCAAGAGGCGGCTCTGATCCTGCTACGCGAGGCGAACTTTCGGAGCGTGGCGCGGCTCTTGGGCGTCACGGACAATCAACTGCGGCGGCTCGTGGATCGCGTGGTGCCGAGGGCCGACACCACGTGGTGGGATCAGCCCGGCGACCTCGTCCTCAGCCTCGACGAGCATAGCTTTCGAGGTCAGGACTTGCTCATCACCGTAGCCCTGCACGCGCCGGAACGGCGGTTGCTCGCCATTTTGCCCGACGATCGCCTCCGCTCCTTGGAGACGTGGTTGGCCGCCATTCCCGAGGCAGTGCGGACCCGGATTCGCGCGGTCACCGTGGATCTCAAACGGGCCGATGCCCGCGTCGTGCGCCGCTGGTGTCCGGCGGCTCA
This sequence comes from Bacillota bacterium, assembly GCA_023511625.1. Classification (GTDB taxonomy): domain Bacteria; phylum Bacillota; class Sulfobacillia; order Sulfobacillales; family Sulfobacillaceae; genus JAIMAE01. The sequence goes on from JAIMBD010000005.1 coordinate 994, forward strand.
GGTCCTGGCGGACCCGTTTCACCTCCTTCAGGACGCCAATCGCCGCCTCGACGAAATCCGGCGCCTCGAACAGGCCGAGGTCCGGACAGCCATTCCGCGCTGGCCGCTGGTCAAGGGCCACGAACACCTTACGCCGCGGCAACAGGCACAGCTCGGGGACCTTCTGGCCCGCTGGCCGGCTTTGGGACAACTGTATCACCTCAAAGAAGACTTACGAGCGTTGTTCCGCGCCCAGACTCCGGCGGAGGCGCGCCAGGCCTGGGAGCGCTGGATCCTCAATGCGGAGGCTTGCGACCACGCCGAAGGGATGGTCTGGGCCCGGACAATCCGGCGTTGGTGTCGCGAAATCCAGGGCCATTGAACGCAGTCCCAGCGGCGGACCAACGGCCTCATTGACGGCTATCATACCAAAATCAAGCAACTCAAACGGCTCAGCTATGGGTTTCGCAATCGGGACCGCTATCGCCGCAAGATGTTTCTGGGCTTCCTGCCCCTGACGGCGATCCCACCAATTATTGACGTAGAGCCAGGGCGCTATTGCGCCAAGCCGATAATGTCTGTGTGGTGCTGGAAAAACCACCTGAGCTCATCGTCATGCAACGTCCGGTGATTTTTTCTGGATTGCTCTGTCTGGCGCTCCGGTGACGGATCCAGCCCCAGTTGTTGGCGTAATTGATCCCGGTGTTTGATTTCCCCCTCCGAAATGGTCAGGCGCTGCCAGCGCCGACTGGCCCGGTCTAATGTCCCAAAGATCAGCTTCAGGGCACTATGCTCGGTCCAGAACCGCGGAATGACCTTCGTCCGTCGCCGTTCTTCCTCGAAGGTGCGTTCGTAAGAGAGTCGTCGTGCGGACGTACTTGCGATGAGCGGGGGGGACCCGCAGATGGTTGAGGCGGGCTGCCAAGTCGTCTTCGAGGCTCTTAAGGGCGCTCGGATAGAGGGCCCCGAACGTATCCCGGAACCGCAGCACGGCCTGCTGGCCGTCGGTCAGCGTGGCCGCCTCCCGAATTTGAGCGAGGTGGGCCTTAACCTCGGCCCGCGCGCGCTCCGGCACTTTGTCCAGCACGTTCCGAGCCTTGTGGGCCCAACAGCGGATGCGGAGACTCTGCGGCCAGACCTGTTCGATGGCGGCGATGAGCCCTGGCGCCCTATCACTGGTGATGGTCGTAGGCGTGCGTAGCCCCCGTTTGACCATATTGCGGAGAAACTCCTGCCAGTTGTCATGGCTCTCGGTATTGCCCAGCGCCAGATGCAATCAAACGCGGCGCCCATCCCGACAAATCCCCCACGCCGCCAAGACCCCTTCGCGAGTGCGACCCGTGCGGCGGATGGGCTCAAAGACGGCATCCAGGAAGAGATACTCTACGGGAAACGGCCGCAGATCGCGGGCTTGAAACGCTTCAAAGTCGCTCCATAACGTTTCCGTGATCGCGCTGACCGGGGATTTCGTCAGCAGCCGTGTACCCGTCGCATCCGGAAACGCGTCTTCGATGTCGCGGGTCGAAAGGCCGCGGGCGGACATTTCCGTCACCAAGCGCTGCAGCACCTCCCGATGGCCGGTGAGAAAGGTCAATAAGCGCGATTCAAGGGGCTCGGCCGTGTTTCGGACTGGGGGGACGTGCACCGACATCGCGCCTTCGGCGGTGGGGACCCGCTTGACCCGGTAGCCATTGCGATAGCCCCGCATCCGGCGCGGGCCGCGCCGGTAGTGCTCACGGCCCAGAAACGCCGTGACTTCGTGTTCGAGGAGTTCTTGCACGACGCGTTGCGCGCCCAGGGTCAGTAATGCGGTCACGACCGACCCGTCACCTTCGACCCCCCGTGCAAGCAGTTGCTGAATCTGCTGTTGAATCGTTTGGGATGGTGGTATTCTAGACCTAGGTCTGAGCCTCCTAGATAGATGTAGCCGTACTTCTATCGTAGCTCAGGCCTCTTGCTTTTTACAGCAACCAGGAGACGTCATCCGGGCAATGGCCCGGTCACTCAATCCCAGTTCGTAGTGCAAGCGCAGAATCTCCCGCACGCGATGCACGGGTACTGCCCTCCCTTGTTGACGCATGCCACGTGGTACCTCCTCCGGACCGAGTCATTCCAGGGATCTCCTAGGACGGGTCCGGAGACGATCGTGCCGGCAATCCCTCCGGTGGTGGAAGGTTTTCGGAATGGTGGTGGCAGTCTCGGAATCGGTGGTGGAGGGTTTTCGGAATCCGTGGCGGAAGTGGCACGCCCACACGTTGCTCCGACGATTCGACAGGAACCTGGTAGTTCTTGCGAAACGATCACGGAACGCGGCGGTTGACTCCCATCAAACCCTCACACACAATACCTGAATCTACTGTTACTGTTCCGTATTATGGACCCCCCTGAATCCTAGCTGAAGGCGGGGATTCTTAAGGCTTTCGTAATGGATTGGCAACATTCCCTGCGCTATGCTGGTTGCGCAAGCATTGGTTCGAGATCCAAAGGATTTGGCATGGGCAGGGAGGGCTTCAATATGGCGGTGCGCACTCCGTTGACAGGCAAGGTGGTGCCGTTCCGCTTCCGGCGGCTGCCGCATCGGTGGCTGTGGGGGGTGGGCATTGGCGTGGTGCTGGCCGGCGGTGCCGTGGCCTATTGGCGCACCCATATTCCGGTGTCGACGATTCCGCCAGGGGATCTCTACACGGTGGGGTACGCCGATGTGACCCAGACCATCACGGCCCCAGGGACGTTGCAAGCGCCGCAACAGATTGATTTAAGCTTCTCCCAGACGGCGGGTCTTTCGTCGGCCAACGAGATCGTCACGGCCATCTACGCCAAGATCAACCAGCATGTAAAGGCTGGGCAGATTTTGGCCCGGATCTCCGATTCGTCCGTCTTACCGGAGGTGCAGTCTGCGCAGGCGGCAGTGAACAGCGCCGAGGCCAATCTCCAGAAGGCGGAAGAGCCCGCCACGCCGCAGCAGATCGCGGTGGCCCAAGCGGCGGTGCAGGCGGCGCAAACTGCACTGCAAGGGGCAGAACGGCAATATCAGGACGCCCTGGCGGTCTACAACGACCAGTTGCCGACGGAGCAGACCATCGCCCAAGCCGAGACGCAGGTGCAGCAGGACCAGGCGGCGTTGCAGGCGGCCGAGGCCAACGTGGCCGCGGCCCAGAACAAGCTGCAACAGGCCGAGGCCGGGGCCAGCACCTCCAGCGCCAACAGCCTGCCCGAGACCATCCAGAGCGACCAGCAGGCCTTGCAGGCAGCTCAGCAGCAATTGAAAGTGGACCAACAAACCCTGCAGAACGCCCAAACCAATCTTCAGAACGACCAGCAACAGCTGCAGCAGGACCAGCAGCTCTACGGGGCCTTGGCGGCCCAGTATCCCCAGGACGAGCAGGCCTACCAGCAGGCTTTGGAGAACTACAACTCGTGGAACGAGCAGGCCCATGCCGGCACCAACCCCTATTCCACGGTGTTGAGCAACACCCAGACCATCGCCAGCCAAGCCTACAGCGCCTATCAAACCCTGCAGTCCGACCAGTCCAAAGTCCAGTCGGATGAGACCGCAGTCCTGACCGCGCAGAAGGCCGTGGCTCAGGACCAAGCGCAGATCCAGGCCGACCAGGCCAATTTGACGGCTGCCCAGACGCAGTTGCAAAACCTGCAGGAGACCAATCCGCTTTCGGTGCAGGCGGCCCAGATCGCCTTGCAGCAGGCGCAGGCGTCCGAGGCCCAGGCGCAGGCCCAGCTCAACGGGGCGGAGACCAGTTTGAAGCTGGCTCAAGAGGTGGCCAACGACAAGGCCAGCGCCAAACAGACGCTCGACCAGGCCAAAAACGCGGTGGCGCAGGATGAGGCCGCCCTCCAGCAGGCGGAGGCCAACCTGGCCGAGACCGAGGCCCCACCCACGCCGGCCACCATCGCCGCCGCCCAGGCCCAGGTGCAGTCGGCTGAGGCCCAGCTCGAGTCCGCCCAGGCCACCGAGGCCGACACGGTCCTGCGCGCCCCCATCTCCGGAGTCATCGTGGCCTCGAATTACCAGCCTGGAGACACCATTTCGTCGAGTACGCCGGTGTTCGTGCTCGACAGCACGGTCAAGAACGGGCTCCAGATCAGCGTGGACGTGCCGGAGGCCGACATCGGGCAGGTCCACGCCGGCGAGCCGGTGGAGTTCACCGTCCCAGCCTACCCCAACCAGACCTTCACCGGCACGGTACTGGAAGTGGAGCCTAATCCTGAGGTGGTCAACAACGTCACCGAGTACACCGTGCTGACGTCAGCCAACAACCCGAACGGCAAGCTTCTGCCAGGCATGACGGCAAATGTCACCATCGTCACCGGTACCGCGAAGCACGTCTTGGCCGTCCCCGCTGTGGCCATCCAGACCCTCGGCAATATCACCGGGGTCTACGTCAAGGCGCAGCCGGGTTCCACGCCCCCGCGGCGGTTTTCGGCCAACGGCTTCCACCGTCATGCCTTCTCGGGTTCTGGGGGGCCGCCGGCGGGCGGATTCGGGCCCGGCGCGGCAGCAGGAAGCGGGGCGCCGGCGGCAGGAAGCGGGGCCGCTCCCGGCGCGGCAGGGAGCCCCGCGTTTGCCGGAGCAGGTCGGGGCCTTCCGGCCGGCGTGTACTTCCAGCCCATCACCACTGGGCTTTTCGGCAGCAACCTCGTGCAGGTGACGCACGGGCTTTCGGCGGGTGAACAGATCCTCTTGGTGCCGCCAAGTCAGTTGGCGGCGGTCACCCAAGGCGGGCCCGGACGGTTCCGCGGCGGACTTTTGTGATGACGCCGGAAGGGGGGCCGATGGCCATGGACGCGCTCATCCGCATGGAGGCCATCACCAAGGTCTACACCGTAGGCGACGAACCCTTGTGGGCACTGCGGGGGGTGTCGCTGCAGGTGATGCCGGGGGAGTACGTGGCCATCATGGGGCCTTCGGGTTCCGGGAAGTCCACCATGATGAACATCTTGGGGTGCCTCGACCGGCCCACCGACGGCCGGTATTGGTTTGACGGGGTCGATGTGGGTTCGCTCAACGATGATGAGCTCACGTTGTTGCGCAACCAGAAGATCGGGTTTGTGTTCCAGAGCTTCAATTTGCTACCCCGCACCACGGCGCTTGAGAACGTGGAGCTGGCCCTTTTGTACGCCGGGGTGCGGGCGGCGGAGCGGCGGCGGCGCGCCATCGAGGCCTTGGAGCAGGTGGGGCTTGGGGACCGGCTGCACCACAAGCCCAACGAGCTTTCGGGCGGCCAGCAGCAGCGGGTGGCCATCGCCCGCGCACTCGTCAACCATCCGCGCCTGCTCTTGGCCGACGAGCCCACGGGGGCGCTCGACAGCCACACCTCGGAGGAGATTTTGGGGTTGTTTGAGGCCCTGAACGACCAGGGCCACACCGTTATCCTCGTCACCCACGAGCCCGACGTGGGCCAACACGCCAAGCGCATCATCCGCTTCCAGGACGGCCAGATCATCGCCGACCAGCGCAACGCCGAACGCCGCCGGGTGGTGGCCCAGGCCCAGAAGGGGGGGACATAACGATGCCCTTCACCGAGACGGTGCGCATCGCCCTTCGCGCCATCTTGACCAACAAGATGCGGTCGGCCTTGACCATGCTCGGCATCATCATTGGGGTGGCCTCGGTCATCATGCTGGCCGCCATCGGGAACGGCTCTTCCCTGCAGATCCGGCAGAACATCGAGTCCTTGGGGGCAAACCTCTTGCAGATCTCGCCCACGGCGGCCCGCGAGGGGGGCGTGAGCTTGGGCGCCGGCAGCCGGCCATCCTTGACCATGGCCGATGTCCAGGCCATCGCCCAGCAGGACACGGCCGTGGCGGCGGTGGTGCCGGTGCTTTCCATCTCCGGCCAGGTGGTCTGGGGCCCCAACAATTACGAGACCTCGATTCAGGGCACGACCTGGAATTACGGGCAGGTGCGGCCGACCCCCGTGGCCGAGGGCAGAAGCTTTACGCCGCAGGAGCAGGCGCAGAGCGCCACGGTGGCGGTGTTGGGCGCCACGGTGTTGCAAAACCTGTTCCCGCCGGGATTTAACCCCATCGGGCAGACCATCGAGATCAACCGGGTGCCGTTTACCGTCATCGGGGTGCTCCAGACCGAGGGAGCCACGGGGTTCGTCAACCAGGATGACCGCATCATCATCCCCATCACCACCATGGAAAACGACCTCGACTCGGTGCCCTTCGTCAACCAGATCCTGGCCTCGGCCAAAAGCGCGGCCGACATGAACCTGGCCCAGGCCGAGATCACCGCCACCTTGCGGGCGGACCACCACCTGGCGCCGAGTCAGGCCGACGACTTTCAGATCTTCAACCAGGCCACGCTGCTGAGCTCTCTAAGCTCGGTCTCGGCCACGCTGACGGCGCTTCTGACCGGCGTCGCTGCCATCTCGCTCTTGGTGGGCGGGATCGGGATCATGAACATCATGCTGGTGTCGGTGACCGAGCGCACGCGCGAGATCGGGATCCGCAAGGCCATCGGGGCCACCCGCGGCATGATCCTCACCCAGTTCGTCATCGAGGCCGTCACCGTCAGCGCCTTGGGAGGGCTTCTGGGCGCCATTGTGGGGGTGGGGGGATCCGGCATCTTGGGCCGCCTCATGCACACCCCGGCGCCGGTCTCCGGCACCTCGGTGGCGGTGGCCTTCCTCTTCGCCCTTTTGGTGGGCGTGGTCTTCGGGGTCTACCCGGCGCGCAAGGCCGCGCTCTTAAAGCCCATCGACGCCCTGCGCTTCGAATAAAGGTTCTTTCGAGCGGCCCCGCCCCGGGGCCGTTTTTTGTCGGGAACGAAGGGCGCGCGATCCAGTCCGTTCCGGCTTCAGCCATTCTTCAGGTTCCTGGAGCCTGGGGAAGCTCGGGCGGTTTCGCTACAATAGCCCTTGGTTTATTGCCCCAATTCGAGCAATCGTGTCCAGGGCCACGAAGGGTCCGGAAGCCCGGAAAGGAGTGAACGCATTCACATGCGCTGGCGGATGCGTAGACCGGTTGCAGTGGGCGCTGCGCTCACGGCCTTGGCCCTGGCGGCAGCGGGCTGCGGTGCGCCGGCGGCGCGGCCGGTCCTAAGCGCCCCGCCGGTGCCGGTGGCGGTCGAGCGCGTGAGCCTGGCGCCGCTGCCGAACGGCACCGTGTATCTCGGGACCATCACCCCCTACGTCGAGACCAACATCTCCCCCGCCATCTCGGGGGTCTTGGCGTCGGTCAACGTCCGCCCCGGCGATCGGGTGACGGCCGGCGAGGTGTTGGCCACCCTCAACGACTCGCTCTTGACTCCGCAGCTGGCCCAGGCCGAGGCCAATCTGCAAAAGGCCACCGAGCCGCCTACGCCGGCCACCGTGGCGGTGAGCCAAGACGCCGTGGCCAAGGCCGAGGCGGCCTTGCAGGGCGCCGAGCAGCAGCTCGCCGATGCCAAGGCGCTCTACAACGATCGCACTCAGGCCGAGGCCCAACTCGTCAGCGCCCAAAATCAGGTCGCCCAGGCCAAGGCCAACCTGACTGCGGCCCAGGTGAACCTTCAAAAAGCCCAGTTGCAAGAACAGGCGGCTTTGAACGGCGGCGGCACCCCGCAAGACCTGGCCTCGCTGCAGCAGATCGTGCAAGCCGACCAACAGCAGGTGCAGGCGGCGCAGCAGGCGCTCCAAGTGGCGGCCAACAACAAACAGGTCGCGGACCAGACCCTGGCCACGGCCGAGAACAGCTACGGCACCATCACGGCGCAAGAGGTGGAACAGGCCTACCAGAACTACCTCTCGGAGCTGGCGGCCTTTGACAGCTGGCAACAAGAGCATGGGTCGCCGGCTGGGCCCACCAACGACAATCCCTATCAGAACGCCGTGAACGCCGATCAGTCCATCTACCAGGGGCTTTACACCGGCTATCAGGCCTTGCAGCAGGCGCAGCAGCAGGACGACCAGGCGCAGACGGCCTACGCGCAGGCCCAGACGGCCCTGGCCAACGCCCAGTCGGCGCTGGCCCAAGCCCAAAAGAACCTGGCCGACGCCGAGCCCAGCGGCAACACCAACGCCGCCCAGCAGGCGCAGCTGACGGTGGCCGCGGCCCAGGCGGCGCTTGAGCAGGCCCAGGCGCAGTACCAGGGAGCCGAGGCCTCGCTCAAGGTGGCCGAGGCCGAGTACAACGACCGCCTGCAGGCCCAGCAGAGCCTGGATGCGGCGGAGAACGCGGTGCAGCAGGACCAAGCGGCGCTGCAGCAGGCGGAAGCGTCGTACCAACAAACGGTGCAACCGCCGGATCCGGCTACCGTCGCCGCCGCGCGCGCGGGGGTGGAACTCGTCCAGGCCCAGATCCAGGACGGCAACATCCTCTCCCCCATCACTGGGGTGGTGCAGCAGGTCACGGCCCAGGTGGGACAGGCCGTGGGGCCGAGTGCGGGCTTCATCACCATTGCGGCGACGTCACCGGTCATGGCCACCGTCAACGTCCCGGCCTTTGACATCGGCCATGTCCACGTGGGTCAGGCGATGGCAGTGACCCTGCCCGCGCTGGGGGTGACGGCCATGGGGCACGTCCTCGACATCCAGCCTGAGCTCAGCGCCTCCACCGACGCCTACCCCGTCGACGTGGTGCTGGACCGGCCGCCGCAAGGGGTGTTGCCGGGCATGCAGGTGGAGGCCCAGGCGGCGGGGCAGTCCGGTGAGAAGGCCATCATGGTGCCCGCCGACGCGGTGTTGAGCCTGCAGGGCGGGGCCTATGAAGTCTTCCTCGACCAGAACGGGGTGGCGAAGAATGTCATCGTGCAGGTGGGGCTCATGACCACCACCGAGTACCAGATCACCCAGGGGCTCAAGGTCGGCGAGCTCTTGGTGGTCCAGGGCCAGAACCTCCTCTCGCCCGGCGACCACCTGGAGGTGGTGTCGGGGCCCGGGGCGCGACCGCCGTCGGCTGCCCCCTTTTCGCGTGCCCCCGGGAAGAGGACGACGTAAATGAACCTCACAGAACTTTCCATCCGCCGTCCGGTGACCATCACCATGCTGATGATCGCCCTGGTCCTCATCGGGGTGCTGGCGTTGACTCAGCTGCCGGAAGAGCTCTTTCCTAACCTGAGCCTGCCGGTGGCGGCCGTTCACACCTCCTGGCCCGGGGCCTCGCCGACCCAGATGGAGCAGCAGGTGACGGCTCCCATCGAGCAGATCTTGCAGGAACTTCCGGGCGTGGCGCAGATCACCTCCACCTCCTCGGCGGGCCAGAGCTCGGTGATCGTCCTGTTCTCCTTCGGCGTGAATCTGAGTGACGAGGTCAACCAGATGCGCAGCCTGGTCAACCAGGTGGAACGTACCCTGCCGAACGGGGTCCAGGCGCCGGTGGTCGAGCAGTTCAATCCGAGCGAGCTGCCCATCCTCACGGTGGAGCTGTACGGCCACGTCCCCTTGGGCACCTTGAGCGCCATCGCCAACAACCTGGTGGCGCCGCCGCTCGAGGAGGCCAACGGAGTCGGCCAGGTCAACGTCACCGGCGCCCTCCAGCAGCAGGTGACGGTGACGGTGAATCCTCACCGCTTGGCGCTCTACCACCTCTCCATCACCCAGGTCACCCAGGCCTTGCAACAAGCCAACGTGGCCGGAAACGCCGGGCCCATCAACCGGGGCACCCAGCAGATTCCGCTCTACGTCACCGGCCAGGTCACGGCGCCGCAGGAGCTGGAGGCCATCCCCATCCCCGGAACCAGCGGGCTGACCTTGGGCGACGTGGCCACAGCCCAGATGGGCTACGCCACCCCGACTATCCTCGACCAGTACAACGGCCAGCCGGCGGTCCAGCTGACGGTGGTGGAGGCGAGCGGGGCCAACACCGTGGACGTGGCGTCGGCGGTGGAGCAAGCCATGGAGCGCGTCTCCCACGGCCTTCCCGCCGGCGTGCACTGGGCCATCATCAACAACCAGGCCACGACCATCCTCGACACCATTCACACCGTGGCCCAACACACCCTGTTGGGGTTCATCATCGGGGTCCTGGTCATCCTCGGCATCCTGCGCAGCCTGCGCACCACCATGGTCATCGCCGTGGCCATCCCCATCGCCTTTCTCAGCACCTTCATCCTGCTCTGGGCGGCGGGGCTGTCGTTAAACTCGCTGACGTTGGGGAGTCTTGCGGTGGGCTTAGGCTCGCTGGTCGACTTCTCGGTGGTGGTGCTGGAGAGCATCTTCCGGGCCCGCATGCGAGGGCTTGACCCGATGACGGCCGCCCGCGACGGCACCCGCGAGGTGCAACTGGCGGTCTACACGGCGGCGCTCGCGCAGATCTGCGTCTTTCTGCCCGCCGTCTTCACTCCGGGCCTGGCCGGCCAGTTCTTCATGCCCATCGGCCTTTCCGTCTCCTTCTCCCACATCGCCGCGCTGTTTGTGGCGGTGACCTTCACCCCCATGTTGGCCTCGCGCCTTCTGCGGGGGCGAGAGTTTGAAGGGGAGGAGCCGGTGCCGGGGATCACCGCCCCGTTTCGGCGCTGGGCGCCGTTTGACTGGTTCGGGCGGGGTATGTACGAGCTCAACCGCGGCTACCGGCGCGTTTTGGCCTGGGCTTTGGGTCACCGCGGCTGGGTGGTGCTCTTGGCGGCGGTGATGTTCTTCGGCAGCGTGGTGTTGGTGCCGCGCATCGGCTTTGAGCTCGTGCCGGCGGTGGGCAATGGGGAGATCACGGTCTCGGCCACGCTACCCCCGGGCACGAGCCTTGCCACTGCCAACCAGTTCACCAATCGGGTGGTGGTGTTGATGCACCAGCACCTGCCGGGCTTGGTGGCTGTCGCGGCCCAGACCGGAGGGTCGGGGCCCGCCAACCAAGGGGCGAGCAACGTGGTCACGGTGACGGCGCAGCTCAAAAACACCCACGCCGCGGCGCTCTTCGCCCTGGCCTTCCAATTCGGGCGCTACCTCTCCAACATCCCCGGGGCCCAGATCTCGGTGGTCCCCGGCAACGCCGTGAACGGTCCGGCCGCGGGCCAGGTGTCGATTGCCATCAGCGGCCCCGACCTCAACACCTTGACGCTCTTGAGCGAAGAGGTGGCGGCAGTGATGGAGCACACGCCCGGGCTACAGTATGTCAGCAACAGTCTCGTGAGCGGCACGCCGCAGTACCAGCTCACCTTGGATCCGCAAGAGCTTGCGGCCTATGGGTTAAACGCCAGCCAGGTGTTGAACACGCTGGCTACGGCCATGCAGGGCGAGCAGGCGGCCACTTTCTATCAAGGCGACCAGACCTATCCCATCGTGGTCCAGCTGCCCCAGAACTTCTCTGAAGACATCCAGAACCTAAGCCAAATGACGGTCACCAATGCCCAAGGGCAACAGATCCCGGTCCTGCAGCTGGGTCAGCTGTCGTTGAGCCAAGAGCCGCCGGTCATCACCCACATCAACGGGCTTCGCACCGTCACGGTGACGGCGGAGGTCTTCGGCACCTCGCCCGGCCAGGCCCAGGAGGCAGTGCTGGCCGCCATCCACCACCTCCGCATCCCGGCCGGCTACTTCGTCTCCACGGGCGCGGCGCGGGGACTCGGCTTGGTCCAGACCCTGCTTGAGCTCGCCTTCGCCTTGGTTCTGTCGGTGGTGCTGGTCTACATGGTGATGGCGAGCCTCTTCGAGTCGCTTCTGACGCCGTTCGTCATCATGTTCTCGCTGCCGCCGACCTTCGTGGGGGCCGCGTGGGGACTCTTTCTCACCCATCGCACGCTCAACATCGACTCCCTCATCGGCGTCATCATGCTGATTGGGCTCGTCACCAACAACGCCATCGTGCTGGTCGACTACACCAATCAGCTGCGCGCGCGGGGGCTGTCGCTGCCGGAGGCGCTTCTGACGGCGGGGCCGATTCGTCTTCGCCCGATTCTCATGACCACCATGACCACCGTCCTGGCCATGTTGCCCCTGGCCATCGGGGGCGGAACCGGCGAGTCCACCTTGGCCTCGATGGCCACCGTCATCACCTTCGGGCTCTCCTTATCGATGCTGGTGAGCCTGGTGCTGGTCCCGGTGATGTACGTGAGCCTCGACCGCGAGACCCGCGGATGGCGCCGGGCGCTCTTTCGGGCGCGCCCCCAAGGGGCACCCAAGGCACCGCCGGCGTAACCTGCAAGAGGCGTTGCCCCTCTCCCCCGATGGGGTGGGGCAACGCCGTTCTGCTCCGGCCGGCATGCAGGGCGCAGCGAAGCCTCCGTCGGGTGAGCGATGTCCGGCGCCTCGAAAGCCGTTGGAAGGGGCATCGGGTCCTTCAGATGGTGGACCAGCTGCTCCCTCCAGCTGCCGCCCGGCAGCCCGTGGCCGGCAAGAACTCCTCTCTGGACAAGTCCTGCGAGCCGCCGATCGCACAGATGATGTCCCCCGCTTTGGGGTTTCCGACCCCCTATGGTCATTCCCGAGGTGCCGACGCCGGGCTTTGACCGCAGAAGGGGCGAGGGCGGCGCTGAAAAGACGCTGCGCCGTTGGCTTGAGCGCCTTCGGTGGTTGCCAACCCTTCGGGGGCTTACCCTAAAAAGCGGGGTCATCGGATGGCACGAGCGGTGCCGGCTCCCGTTCGGCGGCCCCAAGTGGTCCGGATCCCGGTGCCGGTCCGGGCGATTGCCCGTTTTGGGCGGCAAGCGGTGTCGTTGGCTGCTTGCGGGTGTTTTCCACAACTTCTCTCCATCTTATCATCTTCATCATCGTCTTCCTCGCCATCCTCCGCTCCCTCTTCCGGTCCACGGGGCAACCCGGGTTGGACCTCAAGCCGCTTTGTCTTACAAGCGCCGGCGTGGCCAAGGTTGCCTTGCGTCAGGGAGGGGACGTTCGCACCGGGGACTTTCCTAGCGGATCTGTCTTGCCGGTCGATGGCCAAGGTCCGAGCACCGACTCGAAAAAACTGAGCGACCATCGCCGGATGGGCCCGGGGCCAAAACCTTGGACTCCTTGCGTGGGCTGGGCTTGTTCCGAGCGGAGGTCTTGCACGACGCGATGTCGTATCCGACCAGCCAAAACGCGCCCATGCCGCCGGAGGCGCCACCGAGCGGGGCGCCGACGGTGCTCTTCCCATCTGCCCCGCGGCGATGGGCCCGTTTTTGCGCAAGGAAAGTGCACCCGATGTCGTTCCACATCTTTTCCGCAACATCGGACGGTCGGCTGGTCGTAGTCGGTGGCAGGGAGGTCCCCGCTTTACGGTCGCCCGGCGACCTATTACAATGCAAATGATTGATTTGGTTAACCATGGGCGGAGGTGCAGGCGATGGGGCTATATCCCGACCCGGTGGTTCGCCGACTGCAGTGGGCTCGGTGGATCCGCAGCGTGGCCCAGGGCATCGGTGTCGTGGACGTCGCGCTGTATTTAAACGCCCTGCACTGGTCGGCGGTGGCCATCGGTGGAGTGCTGGCCGCCAGTGCCGTGATGGGCGCCGTCCTGATTGCGGCAGTGGGGCCTCTGAGCGACCGCTTTGGCCGTCGGCCCTTCCTCCTCGCCTATGACGGGCTGGTCGTGGCCGGCATCTTCGCCCTTTTGGCCTTTCCGGTGCCGCCGGTCATCACTGCCGCCTTGGTGGTGACGGGACTCGGACGCGGGCAAAACGGTTCCGCGGGGCCGTTTACCCCCGCCGAGCAGGCTTGGATGGCCAGCCGGGTGCCGGGCCGGGAGCGGGGCATGGTCTTCAGCGCCAACAATGCCGTGGCCTTCTTTGGCATGGGGGTGGGGGCCATTTTGGCCGGGGCTCCCCACTGGTGGGCCGCCCGCCTTGCGGGCCCCGAGCGGTTTTTGCCCGTCTTTGCCTTGGTGGGCCTGTGCTCGTTGGTGGTCTGGATCATCTTGTGGGCCACGCCAGAAGTACGCGTGACCCGTCGTCCCCAGGCCGCCGAGGGGGTGCGGCGGGAAGAGAATCGCCGACTCGGGCGCCTTGCCTTGACCACGGGGCTCAACGGTTTCGCGCAAGGGTTTACCGGGCCCCTCATCAGCTACTGGTTTGCCACTCGCTACCACGCGTCTACGGCGGCAGTGGGGCTGACGCTTGCGGCCTCGTTCTTCGCCACCGGGCTGGCGGCCTTCGGGGCGGGGCGGTTGACGGGGCGGTTTGGCTCCGTGCGGGTGGTGGCGGTGCTCCAGGCGGCGAGCGGGCTTCTGGTGGTGCTCTTGCCCTGGATGCCCACCTTGGCCGCGGCGGCCGCCTTGAACGCCGTCCGGGCGGCCTTAGTCCGGGGCGGACAGGGGGCGCGGGCAGCTGTGAGCACGAGCCTGACCCGCGACGAGCGGCGGGGATTGGCCTTGAGCGTCAATGCCCTCGCCTTCCGCACTAGTTCAGCGGCTGGCCCTCCTATTGCCGGCGCCTTGTGGGAAGCGGGGTGGGCCGAGGCGCCGTTTGCGGTGACGGCGGTCCTCCAGTTGGCGGGAGCCTGGCTGTACTGGCGATGGTTTCGCCAACAAGAACCCCGAGCGGCCCAACCTCTCGAGGAAGTGCCCTCGTCTTGATCATCCCGAAGGGCTTTGCAGCGAAAAGGATTCGCCCGCCGCGCCCCTGGGGCTTCCGCCGAGCGCGGCACGGGCGGCCTATCTGGGTGCGTGCTAAACGGCCGCTCTCCGGTCTTAAGGCGCGGGGGCGTCCCGGTGCCAGGACGACACACCTCAGACCGGCGGGGATGGGGAAGGATCCCAAGCACCTTGTGCGATGACGCCGCCGCGGATCCTTGCCCTGGGACGAGCCCACCCCAACGGGCCTTTCGGCCACGTCACGCCGCGATGCTCCCCCAAGACGGTCGGAAAAGCCGCTCGGGGGGGCTTTTGGCGGGAAAACCAGCCCCTTCCAAAACGCGGCCTTTGCCCCACGCCGGCGATGAAAAGGAAAGGGCCAAGGGGGGTGCCACCGGAAGACTTGGGGCGGCCTTTTCTCCCGACCGCCCTCCGACGTGGCTCCGTGGGACTTTGACCCTCACGCCCCTATGGCTGCGGCGACGCCGGCTGTGCCTCCTTCTCCAATTCTTGCGCCCACACCCCAAGGTCGTCCGCCAATCGTCCGGCTTGGTCGAGCCATGGCACCAATGTGTCGAACGCCTGGGGCGGATGGTCGAGCAGTGCGGCCGTGGCGCGGTGAAATGCCTGATGGCTTTGGTCGATGCGGGAGAACGCGGGCTCGCGCTGCCACGCGTCCCGTAGGGCATCGAGGCGACGGCCCAGGCGGCAGGCGTGGGGGTTGACGGCGGCCTCGCGGTCGATGGGGCCTTGGTCGAGGAGATGGCGGAACACCATAAACCGCCACAGCACGTGGTCTCCGACCCCAAGCCGGATGGTGAAGGCCACCGGCGGATCCGCCACCGCCGCGGCCGCCTGGCGCGTGTCGTTGATGGTATCGACCACCCTGGCCAAGAGCTTGGCCCCGTCTCGGAAGGTGTTGCGCTGCACTTCCATGAACTCGGCCAAATCGGCGAGCACCGTGGCGGCGCTGACCCAGGTCTCTTGGTGGGTGCGAAAGGTGGTCGCGAACTCCTCCAACGCGGCTTCGAGGGCGTCCATGGCCGCCTTGGCCTGGGGATCTGCCTCCGTGAACTGGTTTAAGCCCACCACGGCCGCCTGGGCTTGGTCGAGGGGCGCCCGCAACTGGTTGACCACCCCTTCGATGTCGGCGAGGGCGCTGCGGCTCCTCGAGGCGGCGTCTTGACTGCGCTGCGCCAGTTCCCGCACGGCATCGGCGACGACGGCAAACCCCCGTCCGGCGTCTCCCGCCCGCGCGGCCTCGATGGCTGCGTTGAGCGCTAAGAGGTTCGTTTGGTCCGAAACGGACTGCACGGTTTGGACCAGGGTGCCGACGTGCTTGACCTGGTCCAACAGCGCTTCTAAGGGACTTAAGAGGGCGGACAGGGCAGACCCCGCCGTCTCGGCGGCGGCGGCGCGCTGTGCCTGGAGCTTCTGCTCGGCCGCAAGGCGTCGGCGCCATTCGTCCAAGAGCTCCCGCATGCGCGCGGTCATCGTGGGAAGGTCCTGGGTCAGGAGCTGGTGCAGCGAGTTCCAGGCGTGGCGGTGCTGGGCCATGGTGCGCAAGTGGTCGTCAAGCTGCCAGCGGAAGCGGGCGAAGGCCTCGTAGGCGCCTACGGCGTCGATCAAGACGGCGTTCCAGCGCAAGGCCAGTTCAGGGGCAGCGGTCGATTCCATGGATCACAAGACTCCTTTCTGGCAGGGGTCCGGATCTGCGTCAAAGCCGGGACAGCGGGGACATCAGCGGGCGCGGGTCAGGCGCTGTGGCGATCGAGCCAGGGGCCGGGACCCGGCGGCTCCCACCAAAAGCCCTGGCCGAGGTCCACCCCGAGGGCGCGGGCGGCGTCCCGCTCTTGGGCGGTCTCGATGCCCTCGGCGACCACCCGGATGCCCTCGGCGTGCGCCCATCGGACCAGATGGCGTACCCAGCGGCGCGCGCGCCCCGATCGCGGCAACTCGGAGGTTAAGCTGCGGTCGAGTTTAATCCATCGCACGGGGCTTGCCACCAAGCGCAGGCCCTCGTGGTCGGCCACCCCCACGTCATCGAGGGCGATGGTCAGGTCTTGGTCCCGGGGGGCGTTCCACTGGCCGGGCGTAAGCCTGGCCTGTCCGTGCTCGCCGAGCTCCCAGATGACCTGGTCGCCTGCCACGAGGGCCAAGAGCGCGCGGAGCTCGGCCCAGACCCCCTCGGCCGCCACCGTCTCCGGGCGCACGTTGACCCAAAGGGCCCCGGCGCTCGTGGGCCAGCCGCCATGTGCCTGGATGGTCTCGAAGAGGCTTAGGACGCAGGCCCGATCGACCCGCACCACGTCCCCAAGCCGCTCCGCGATTCCGAAAAGCTCAAGCGGGGGAATCGGCTGACCGCCGCGCTTAGGTCGGATGAGGGCCTCGTAACCGACCACGCGCTCGGTGGCCAAGTCCCGAAGCGGCTGGAAGACCGGGGCCAAGGTGGTGCCGTCGAGCACGCTCGCCTGCAGCGGGGCCTGGGCCGAAGGCGCCACCTCCTGCACGGCGGCCCAAAATCCCACGATCCGCGATCCCAAGACGACCGGGGCGATGGTTTCCTCGGCCCACCAGGTCGACCCGTCGCGGCGGCGGTTCTCAAACACTCCGTGCCAGGACTGGCCCGACTCCAGCCGCTCCCAAAGCGCGGCGTAGACCGCCGGGGGCGTGCGCCCGGCACTGAAGATGCGGGTGTGGCGCCCCACCAGCTCAGAGAGCGGGTAGCCGGTCATTTCGGCGAAGGCCGGGTTCGCAGCCAGGATGGTGCCGGTCCGGTCGGTCAAAAGGGCCGGTTGCGGCCAGCGCCGCCAAAAGGCTTCCACGGCCGTGACGAGCCAACCGAGGCCCGGCGTGGTGAGCCGCTGGTCGATGCCCGAGCGCCGAGGCTCGGCCGAGGCCGCCACGATTCGGTTCTTGCCGGCGCGTTTGGCGGCCAAAAGGGCATCGTCGGCGGCGCGGGCCGTCTCGTCCTCCAGGGGTCCGGTGGCATAGCCCATGGAGACGCCGAGCTGGATCGGCTCGGCATCTACCACGTAAGGCGTCTCCACCAGCACTGCGTGCAGGCGGCTGACTACGCGCCCGGCGTCGGAAGGAGCCACGCCAGGCATCCAGACCACGAACTCGTCGCCGCCCGTGCGCACCACGGCATCGCCGGGGCGGACGGCGCCAGCCAGGCGGTCCGCTACGGCGGACAAGAGCGCATCGCCGGCAAAGTGGCCCCAGGTGTCGTTGATCCACTTGAAGTCGTCGAGGTCGGCCGCAATCACGAGGCCCTGCGCCGCCCCTTGGCGGCGGCGTTGTTCCAGCCACTCCTGATGGCCGGCGCGGCTGAGCGCGCGCGTCAGGGGGTCGCGGTAGGCCAGTCGGCGGCGTTCCTCGTCATAGAGGGCGACGGTGAGCACCATGTCGGCCATGAGGCGGCGGGTGACGGCTTCCAGTCCAGCCTCCATATCCTCGGGACGGGCGGCGAACTGGGCGCGGACCTGCCGTTCGGCTTCCACCCACAGGAGGCGGTAGGCGGCCATGTACCAATCGGGGCCGAGCCCCACGCGGACATGGGCAGCGGCGATGCGGTGGATTTCTTGGAGGTAGGCCTTGCCTTCGGGAGGATTTTCTAAGCTCCGAATGTACTGCGCGAGCGTGCGATGGAGCGATTCGTAGGTGGTGGTGCGCCGGACCAGGGCATCGAGTGCCGGAGTCTTTTGGATCCGCTCGTAGAACCGCGGGACCACGCGGGCTGCCACCCGAGGCCAGTCGATTCGACGGAGCCATACCGCATCCGCGGCCGTCCATCCCAAAAATTGGAGCCACTGGTCCCAGGCCGTAAATGGTCCGAAAGTTGGCGCATCGACCACAGGCGTGTCCCTCCCTCGTGTAGACGCTGGGAGCGGTTGACGGGATATCCGGGTTCCGAAGGACAGAACAGCACGGCCGGCCGTACCTTGGGATGGCAAAGGCGGCCCGCTTCCCCCTCTCCCTAGTCTTCAGGGTACGACGCCCCGCGCCGGGGCGGATCCGGCATTCGGGCGGAAATCGACTCCGTTCGATCCAATTTTCTTCTATTCGACCCGACTATGCCAGCGCGGCCGTTCGGAGGACGCCGGGCGGCACCAAAGTCGACACCAAGCACCGCTGTTCGACCGTATTCGCGGAGTTTGGCCTCCCTTAGGGTAGGAATCGAACGCGCAGGGCGTGCTGCGCCGCAGCGAGGGAGGAGATGACACGACGTGCCCCAGCAGGAAGAGACCTCCTTTGAGGTGGAGCACTGGTTGCGGCAGGCGGCGGACGGAGACCCGGCGGCATGGCACAGGTTGACGGCGCCGGTGACTCCCGTGGTGCGCCGGTGGGTCGCCACCCACCGGGTGGCGGGCTTGGAGGCAGACGACTG
Organism: Bacillota bacterium; assembly: GCA_023511625.1. Lineage (GTDB taxonomy): Bacteria > Bacillota > Sulfobacillia > Sulfobacillales > Sulfobacillaceae > JAIMAE01. The sequence goes on from JAIMBD010000005.1 coordinate 19,790, forward strand.
GTGGCAGGAGGCGGCCGTGGCGGTGTGGATTGCGGCGCGGGACTACGACCCGAGTCGCGGCGGCTGGGAGGCATGGGCGAATTGGGTGGTCCGAAAGCGTCTGCGCTCTGCCCTCCGGGGGGCTCTTCGGGCTAAGCACCTTGCGCTCAACACGGCCCTTTCGCTGGACGCCGGCCTTCTTCCGGCCAAAACCGCCCTCCCGGCCCGGGATCCAGCGGCCCGCCTGATGGCCCGAGAGCGCTGGCGAGCCCTTGGCCGCTGGGCCAGGGAGGCCTTGACTCCCTGGGAGCGACGGTGCTGGCTGGCCTGGCTCGGGGGCGTGTCCATCGCCGACCTCGCCCGCCGTTGGGATGCGCCCCCAAAGCGCGTGGACAACGCCATCCAGCGGGCGCGCCGAAAACTCCGCAAGGCCTGGGATCCGGCCACGGACCGGTTGGCCCTGCCTTCTCGGCGGCGCGGGCGCTGAGTCCAGAGAGGAGCGAGACCAGGAATGGAGAGGCCCAGTGCAGCGGCACGGGAGTCCTCCACGGCCGAGACGGCGCCCCTTTTGGTGGTGGCCGTGGGCGAGGACCGCTGGGCCGCACCGACGACCCGGGTGGTGGAAATCGTCGCCCTGCCGCCGGTGACGCCGTTGCCGTTGGCGCCGCCGCTGGTCATCGGCGTCGCCGTGTTGCGAGGCCAGCCGCTGGTGGTTCTCACTCCGCGCCCGGGGGGCAACCCGGGGCCGGTGGCCCTGCGGTGGGTGGTCGACGGCCAGGGCTGGCTCGTGGCGGTCGATGGGGTCGAGCGGCTGTGGCGACCGGGACCCTCGTTGCCCGCCACGGCATGGCAGACCTTGGCGCCCCCGGAGGCCCCGGTGGCGGCGGCCTATCGACTGGAGGACGGCTGGGTCTGGCAATGGCCGGACGACCTGCCTTGGCGTCTTCTCCGCGGGCGCTCGCCGGAAGTCCGAGAGGAGGGGCGTCACGATGCGTCTTGAGGAGGTGGTTTGGGGCTCGGCCGAAGAGCGCCAGCTGTTCCGGGACGAGGCCCGCGAACTCATCGATGCCTTGGAGTCTGGCGCCGTGGCGGACCCGCCGGCCATCGACGCCTTGTTTCGCGCGGCCCATACCCTCAAAGGGTCCGGGGCCATGGTGGGGCTTGACGAGTGGGCGGCGGCCGCCCACCGCGTGGAAGACCTCCTGGGGGCCGTGAGGGCCGGGGAGCGCCCCTGGGACGAGGCCGTGCGGAAGGCGGTCCTGGACCTCGTGGACGCGCTGCGGGCGGAACTGGATGGAAAGCCAGTGGCCGACGCGGGCCAAGGTGCCGCTGCGCCGTGGAGGGTGGTCCTCGCCCAGGACTGCCCGATGCCCGGCGTTCGGGCCTACCAAATCTGGAAAACCCTGGCGTCTAAGGTCCCCGAAGTGCGCATGGATCCTCCACCGGAGGCGCTAGACACGTGGCGCGGCGACGCCGTCACGGTTTGGATGCCGGCCGGCTGGTCGCTCGATGCGCTGCGGGAAGCTTTGCAGGCGGTGCCCGACGTGGCCCAGATCGAGGCGGGCCCTGCGCCCACGGGCGTAGAGTCGGACTTCAAGCCCGGGCGACCTGACGCCGGCGAGGCTTTTCCAGAACGCGAAACCATTCGGGTGGCGGCGGACACCCTTGAGCGCCTGTTGGAAGGACTCGGCGAGATCCTCTTGGACCACGGGCAAGTCTTGCACCGCGCCCTGGATCGGCTGGATGCGGCCAGCCGCGCCAGTTTGGAGCATCTTCGGCGGCGGGCGCTGGATCTGCAGGAGATGACCCTCAAGGCCCGGATGCTGCCCCTGCAGACCCTCTTCCGCCAGTACCCGCGGGCCGTGCACGACCTGGCCGCTCAGCTCGGAAAGCGCATCCGGCTCGAATGGGAGGGGGGCGAGACCGAGCTCGACCGGCTGGTGATGGACCGGCTGCACGAGCCGCTCTTGCACCTGCTGCGCAATGCCTGCGACCACGGCATCGAGCCGCCCGAGGTCCGGGAGGCGGCCGGAAAACCCCCCGAAGGGCGCGTGCGACTGCGCGCCTGGGCGGCCCAGGGACGGGTCCACATCGTGGTGGAGGACGACGGCGCCGGCATCGACTGGGAGGCCGTGCGCGAAAAGGCTACGGCGCGGGGCTGGCTTACGCCACAGGCGGCAGCGGCCGCCTCGGAGTCTGACCTGGTGGCCCTCTTGTTGCGGCCCGGAGTGTCGATGCGCGACACCATCACGCCGGTCTCAGGACGCGGGGTGGGACTCGACGTCGTCCAGGCTTTCTTGGAGGCTTCGCACGGCACCTTGGCAGTGACCAGCCGACCCGGCCAGGGGACGACCTTTCACCTGGAGTTGCCGATGACGTTGGCCATCATGTCGGCGCTGGTGGTCGATGTGGGCCCGTGGACGTGCGGGATTCCGGTGCTGGCCGTGGAGCGCATCGAGACGGCCGAGGCGGCCGGGATCGCCGACACCTTGGGCCGTCCGGTGGTGGCCGAGGGCGACCATCCCCTCCCCGTCTACGCGCTTGCGGCCCTGTTGGGACACGGCACGCCGCCAGACCGGGCGGGATTCGTGGTGCGCGTGGCCGACGGGCCGGCCCAGGCGGCCTTGTGGGTGGACCGGATTCGGGGCCAGCAAGAGGTGGTGGTCAAGCCCCTGCCCGGCCTCGATACCGTGATGCCTTGGCTGAACGGCGTGGCGCTCTTGGGGGACGGTACCGTCGCCCTGATGCTGGACCTTCGGCGTCTTGTCCCGCCGCACCGCGCGGAGCGGCGCCGGGCGCAGGATGACGGCGTGCTGCGGGCGGGATCGAACCAGATGGAGCTGCTCGTCTTCCGCCTGGCTGACGGACAGGCGTATGGGATCAACGTGTACAAGACGCGCGAGGTGCAACCCATGCCGCCGATCCACCCGGTTCCCGGCCAGCACCCGTGGATCGTCGGATTCCTGCGCCTGCGCGGCGAGACGGTGCCGGTGGTGGCCTTGAACCGGGCCTTGGGACTGCCCGAGGAGCCGCCGGCCTTTTTGCTCATCACCGAATTCAACCAGACCGTCCAAGCCTTTCCGGTACAAGGGATCGACCGCATGGTGCGCGTGGGGTGGGACGCCGTGGAGCCGTTGCCGCGGGTATTGGATGCCGCCGACGGTCCTGCGCGCCGCTTCACCGGCCTCATCGACCACCCGGACGTGGGCCCGATTCAGCTGCCCGACTTCGAACAGATCCTCGCCCAAATCGTGCCCCCCCAATTTCCCGCGACCGTGGCCGGCGTGCGCCCGCCGGGGCCGGAGCCGGTATGGCTGGCCGACGACTCGCGGGTCGCGCGCCAACAGGTCGAACGCGCCTTGGCTCCCCTGGGGGTGGCCTTGCGCACGTTCCCGGACGGTCAGGCTTTATGGGAGGCCGTGGAAGCGAAGGAGCCTTTGCCGCGGTGCTTCGTGCTGGATGTGGAGATGCCGCGCCTGGACGGCTACACGCTGGCCGCGCGGCTGAAGGCCCGTCCCGAGACGGCGGGCACCCCCGTCATCCTGCACACCTCCCTCTCCGGCCATTGGCATGCAGAGCGGGCGCAGGCCGTGGCTGTGGACGCCATCGTGACCAAGTTTGACGCCGAGCTTTTGGCCCGGACGGTGGCCGGGCTGGTGGCGCCGGCCCGCGCGACGGCCGAGGCGGGATGAGGCGACCGGGCGCCGGCGAGCGGAGGGGTCGGAATGGATTTCGCAGAGATTTTCGGGATCTGGCGGCGGGTGACAGGCCGCGCGCTCGTCGAAGTCCGTCGGGCGCTTGCAGTCATGACCGGCATGCCGGTGACCATCACCGACACCTGGGTCGGGCGGGCGGCGGGGCGTGAGGTCGTGGAGGGCGTGGCTCCCGCCGGCGCCAAGCCGCTGTTTGTGGTCACGCGTTATGCCTGCGGACTCTGCGATGCCCGCATTTGGCTAGGCTGGACGGAGCCGTCGGCCTATGCGTGGGTCGCTGCGCTCCCCGGCAAGCCCGTGCCGCCCCTTAGATGCGCTCGGCGAGTCGGCCTTGACCGAGGTCGGCAACGGGGTGGGGGCGTTTCTCAACGGCTTCGCCGATCGCTTGCGAAGCCGCTGGGAGCCGACCCCACCACGCCTCTACCACAACGGGCGTGAGGGCCTTGAGGCCAAGGCAACGGCGCAAGCGCTTGGGCTCACGGTCGAGGCAGGGTTCCCGGTGGCCGATACGGCCGTCGAGGGCCGGCTCGTCATCGCGTCCGCGTGGCCAAGCGCCGTCCCGGCCGGTCCGAAAAACCCTAAAACTAGAAAGGAGGAGACATGGCGGATGGTGTGGAATGAACTGCTGGCGTATTTGGAGTGGAGCCCGGACGATGCCCGCACGGTGGCCCGGCTGGATTGGTCCCGGATCGCCGACGCCGTGGTCGACCGGTTTTACGCCAAGATTGCGGCCACGCCGCAACTTGACGCCTTGGTCCGACGCCACAGCCGCTACGAGCGACTTCGGGAAACGCTCAGGGAGTATATCGTGGGCCTCAAAGAGGCTCCTTTAGGCGGGGGCTACACGGCGGCCATACGCCGCATCGCTGCCCAACACGCGGCGATTGGGCTGACCCCCGACTGGTATCTCGGGTCGTACCGGCTTTTGTGGGTGGCGGCGTGGGACGCCGTCGTGCGCGAGATCTCGGCGGAGGCCGAGCGCCGGCAGGCCTTTGAGGCCGTGTCGAAACGGCTCATGGCAGATATGGTGCTCACCTTGATGACCTATCACGACCTCGTCACCGAGCGCCTGCAAAAGACCCTCGACGCGGTGTCGGCCGTGGAGGCCGAGTTGCACGACCAGGCCAACACCCTCGCAGCGGCGGCCGAGCAGGCGGCGGTCCGGGCCGCCCAGGTGGCGCAGGTGGTGGCGTCTTTTGCCACTGCCTTCGCGGCGGTGGTGGACGCGGCGGAAGCCGCCCGCAAGGAGGTGGAACAGGGCACCGAGGCCTTGGAGCGGCTCGCAGCCCACCAAGGGCTGACGCAGGAGAGCATGGCCGCCGTCGAGACCGCCGGGGTCAAGCTCGCGGACCAGACCGAGGCGATTCATGCCGCCACCACCCTCATTCGCGACATCGCGCGCCAGACCAACCTTTTGGCGCTCAACGCGGCCATCGAGGCGGCGCGGGCGGGGGAGGCGGGGCGCGGCTTTGCGGTGGTGGCCGACGAGGTCAAACAACTGTCCGAGCGTTCGCAGACGGCCACGACCTCGATTGACGAAACCGTCCGCACCATCACGCAGCAGCTGGATGCGCTAAGAGAAGCCGTGGCCCAGGTCGAGAGCGCAGCGGCCGAACGGGCGGCCTTGCAACGCACCACCGAGGCGGCCTACGGCGCCATCGATCAGGCCATCCGCGGGGCGGCCGACCAGGTCCGTCGCGTGGCCGGGGAGTTGGAGGAGGCACGGACGGCCACCACCGAACTCAAAACCGTGGCCGGAAGGGCCCAAGAACTGGCGCGGACCCTGCGGGGGTCGGCCGAGCGCTTGCGCAAGGCCATGGCGGAGGCGTAAAGGCCTTGGGCCGGCCGTAGGCAGAGACCAGGCCGATGGCGGGACGCCATGACCGATTCCGACGGAGCAAGGGCGGGCAGGGCTTGGGTCGCCGAGCAGGTCGGCCACGCGTCGGTACCCTACCGAACGGCTATCGCATCCCATCTCTCGCGTCCTAAAGGAGGGGGCTTCACGATGTGGCCATGGAGGAAGTCTCGGCAGTCTTCCCTAGCCCGGTGGTGGCGACAGGGCATAGGCGACCGGCGAGGGGCGATGGCTCTCGAATGGCGGCGGGACGGGGCACCGCCCAAGGAGGGGGAGCCCCGGGGAGAGGCGCTGCAACGCCAAGCCCACCGCGTGTGGGAACATACCGTCACCTTGGGCGACATCGCCGAGGGACTTCGCAACGTGGTTCGGGATCTGCGCGCGGCCAGTAGCCAAGAGATGCGATCGGCTTCGGCCGGGGTGGCGGCGGCCGACGCCTTACGGCGTATCGCACAAGAGGTGGCCGAGGGCGCCGACGCCCAGGTCCAGGCGCTCGGCACCATCGCCGAGCGGCTTCGGGAGGTCAAAACGGCCACGGAACATAGCCTCGAGCGGTTTTCGCACATCGCCACCCAGGGGGAGGGCGCGGCCGAGGCCGTGGCGGCGGCCAAGGCGGCCGTGCAGGAGGCGCGAGAGGCGCTCGGGAGGGCGGCCGGGGTCCTCGGGGCAGTGGGGGAGGCCGTCGGGCAGGTAGAGGCCCGCCTCGGCGCCGTCACCCAGATGACCGGCACCATCGCCGAAATTGCGTCCCAGACCAACCTGCTGGCGCTCAACGCGGCCATCGAGGCGGCGCGGGCGGGCGAGGCGGGGCGCGGCTTTGCGGTGGTGGCCGACGAGGTGCGGCGGCTCGCGGATTCCTCGGCCCGCGCCGCCCAAGATGCCGACGGCCTTCTCAGCGGACTGCGGGCCGAGATGACGCAATTGGCCAAGGCTGCCAGCGAAGGACATGGCGCGGCCTCGAGTGCCCACCAGGCCTTCGAAACGGCCGGGGCCGGGTTGGAGGCGGCTTGGGGTCACATCGCCCAGGCCCGGGAGGGGTTGGCCGAGGGCCAAAAGGAATGGGTAGCTGTGGCCGCGCGGTGGCAGGCGGTGGCTGGGGCGGTCTCGGAAGTGGCTGCTGTGGCCACCCAGCACACCGAGGCCGCGGCCCGCCTGGCGCAGCACGCCGATGCGGTGGCGACCGAGGCCCAAAAGACCCAAGGGGCAAGCGAGCTCGTGATGCGTGGCGCCGATGCCGCCCAAGACCACGCCCGCCAACTGGAGGAAGCGGCGAAGGCCGTGCGTGGGGCGGCCGAAGATGCCTTGGTCAACGCCATCGTCGAAAGCCTGCAAGACCCCTCGCACGCCGCGGCGTTGGTGTGGGACCCGGCCTATGCCACCGGCATCGCGGCCATGGATGGGCAACATCAGACCATCATCGACCTCATCAACCGAGCGGCTCGGGCCCGGCCAGAGGAGGTGGAGGCTGTGGTCGCCGAGCTCGCCGAATACACGGCCACCCATTTTGGCGCCGAAGAGCAGGTAATGGCCGACTTGGGGTTCCCCGACCTTGCCCAACACCGGGCGGCGCACGGGCGCCTGTTGGATTGGGTGCATCGGGCCAAGACCGAGGGGGTGTCCCGGGAGGACCTCTTGACTGAGCTCGCCACATGGCTTGTGCGCCACATCCTGGCCCAGGACAAGCAGTACGGGCAATGGGCGGCGCGCGCCGGAAAGCCGCGGTAAGCCCCGGTTCGGGAGGCGCAATCCATGAGGAGGGGGGCCGCGGGGACCATTTTGGTGGGGTCGACGATGCCGCATTCATGCGTCTGCGGTTAAGGCAGCTCTTGGAGGCCCAGGGCCATGTCGTGGCGAGGCCGCCCACGGCCGTGAAGCCCTCGCGGTCTACGAGCCACACCGGCCCGACATGGTCCTCATGGATGTCCACCATGCCCGAAATGGACGGGATCGCGGCGGTGCAGGCGCTGGTGGCGCGGGACCCCAACGCCCAGCGCAGGGATGGTGTCGGCCTTGGGCCAGCCGGCGATGGTGCTGGCGGCATCCAAGCCGGGGCGAAGGATTTCATCGTCAAGCCGTTTTGACCCGATCGGGTGCTTGGGGCAGTGGCGCAGTGGGTAGAGGGGGGAGAAAGACGGAGAGCCGACGGTTTTGACCGCCCCCGTTTTGGGCCATGGGGCTAGGCGCAAAAAAGCGCGCCGCAGGGGAAAGATCCGCCGGCGGCGCGCCGTGGCAAGTTTGCGACGTTTAGTGGAAGAAGAACCGACCTTCGCCGAGGAGGATGGTCTGGCCGGCCCGGAGCCCGTGCAGCACCTGGTCAAACCGGGTGCCTTGGACGCCCAGCACCACAGGTTGGAAGTAGACGCCGGGCGGAAGGCCGGGGACGTCCTGCGCTCCCTTGGGCGGTTGTCCTACCACATAGACGCCGGTCTGGCCGCTGACGGTGGTCAGGGCTGTGGAGGGAACCATCAAGGCATGGGCCGTGGCTCCGAGGTGGATGGTGACGTTCCCCGTCATCCCCGGCTTGACCTTCCCCGTGGGGTCGTGGACGGTGGCCAGGACCTCATACTCTCCGCCGTTTTGGGGAATGGGGGTGGGGTAGACCTGGAACACCCGCCCGGTGAAGGTCTTGCCGGGGAGCTCCGGGACCGTCAGCGTGATGGGGTCGCCCACCCGCACCGCATCGACCTGGTTTTCGCTCACGGCAATGGCCACCTGCAGGGCCTTGACGTCTAAGGTGAAGATGGGGGTGCCGGCTCCCACGGTGTCGCCCGGGTGAAGCGGCGCCTGGGTCACGAGCCCCGATACCGGCGCAGTGAGCACGGTGTTGTTCTCCTGCACCTGGGCCGCCTGGACCTGGGCTTGGGCCGCCGCCACGTTGGACTCGGCCGTGGTCACTCCGGCCTCGGCGGCACTGACGGCGGCCTTGGCCGCAGCGATCTCCTGGGGCGTGGCCGGTTGGGTGGCCGCAGCGGCCTGGGCTTGAGCCGCCTTGACAGCGGCCTCGGCCTGGTCGACGGCGTTTTGCGCCTGGACCACGGCCTGCTCCTCCGGCGTGCGGTCGTTGTAGAGCGCCTCGGCCTGGGCCAGCTGCTGCTCAGCGGCCTGGTAGTTGGCCTCGAGCTGGGCCGTGGAGGTGCTGACCTGGTTGACCTGGGCCTCGGCCTGGGCCAAGGCCGCTTGGGCTTGCTGATAAGCCTGCTGGGCTCCTTGCAGGTTGTTGTACTCGGCGGAGAGGGTGTTGGCGATCGTCTGGTCGGCTTGGAGCGGTACTTGGTAGGGATTTGGTCCCGGGTAGGCCCCCTGTTGCCACGCCTGGAAAGCCGAAAGCTCCTGCTGGTACTGTTGCTGGGCCTGCTCCACCTGTTGCAGGGTGATGTTGCCGTACTCCTGCTCGTAGGTCTGGAGGTTTTGCTGGGCTTGGGCCAGGTTCTTTTGGGCCGCGGCCAGGGCCGCCTGGGCGGCTTGTTCCTCGGCCGGCTGGTTTTGCTGTGCGGTCTGCAAGGCGGTCAACGCCTGTTGGACCGCAGCTTGGGCCGCCACCAACTGGGCTTTTTGCTGGGTGCGGTCTTGGTAGAGCTGCTGGGCCAAGGCGTAGGCGCGCTGGGCGGTCTGAAGCCCGGTCTCGGCCTGGGCCACCTGGGCCTGGGCGGCGGCTACCGTGGCGGGGGTGGGGCCGGCGAGAAGCTCCTGCAGTTTGGCTTGGGCCTCGGCCACCTGGCTTTGGGCCGCGCCGACCTGGCTTTGGGCCACGCCCACTCCCGCCTCGGCCTGAGCCAGCGCCGCGCGCTGGGCCGAGTCATTGAGCGTGGCCAGGACCTGGCCGCGCTGGACGGTGTCGCCGACCTTGACGTTGACCGTCTTCAAGGTGCCGCCTACCGGGAAAGCCAGTTGGATCTCCGATTCCGCCTGGACGGTCCCCCGCGTGGCGATGGTGGTGGTGTCCGAGGCGGGGCGCACGGTGTAGAGATCGGCCGCCGGGAGCGTGGGGGCGGCGGGACGGGTGGCAGCGCGCACGACGGCCGCCGCGAGCGCCAACACGACCAGGATGGCCAATCCCATCCACACCGCCCGCCCGCGCGGCGGGCGGCCGACGACTCGAGGTTCCAAGGGAGTACCGGTCTGCAAGCGAAAACGCCTCCTTATGACATCACCCAACGGTCTTTGGGCATCGCGGGAGCCGGCCGGTCACATCTCGACCACCGCCTGCTGCTGTCCGGCCCCATGGCGCCGCCCGCGCCGGATGGCTTCCTCCTTGGCGCTGGCGAAAAAGAGGTTCAAGACCCAGGCGGCGATGGCCATGAGGGTGGAGATCCAGAAGGTGTTGTCGAGCGCGCTGACAAACGCCCGGTCTTGAATGGTCTGGTACATCAAGAGGCCGGCCTGGGTCTGGGCTTGCGCCAAGGACATGCCCTCGTGGGCGAGGCGGCTGACCAAGGCCTGGTACTGCACGCCTTGCGGCGAAAAGAGGCTTAAGCGCTCGGCCAGGTGCTGGGCGTGGAGCGTCTGCATCTGGCTCAAGTAGTTGGTCAAGATGGCCGTCCCCAGCGAGGCCGCACTCTGCCGCACGGTGTTGGACAGGGCCGAACCCTGGCTGATGAGCTGCGGCGGGACGGTGTTCATGCCGGCGGTGGTGACCGGCATCATGGTCAGCCCCATGCCGATGCTGCGGGCGATGTAGAGCGTCTGGATGAAGGCCGCCGAGGAGTTGAGGTCGAGGTGGGTGTAGCCGAAGGTGGTCAGGGCCAGCACGCCGAGCCCTACCACCCCCAAGGGGCGCGCCCCCACCCGGTCAAAGAGCCGGCCGGAGATGAGCATCATCACGGCCGAGACCAAGGCCGCCGGTGTGAGGAACTCGCCGGTCTGGAGCGCGTTGTAGCCCATGATGTTCTGAAGGAAGAGGGGCATGAGGAAGACCCCGACGAACATGGAGACGTAGACCAGCGAGGAGATGACGAGGCTCATGGAGTACATGTACTCCCGGAACACCCGCAGCTGAATCAACGGATGCTCCTGGCGCAGTTCGTACCAGACCAGGATGGCCAACAGCACCACGCCGGCGATGACGAAGGGCTCCACGCGCCAGTCGTGCCAGCCGTACTGGGCCACGTTGCTAAAGCCGTAGAGCAAGCTGAAGAACCCGGTGACGGTGAAGATGACCCCGCCGATGTCCAGGCCCGCCCGCACCTGGTGCGGAAAGTCGTACAGGCGCGTGACGGCCAAGATGGTGGCCACCACCCCTACCGGCACGTTGATGTAGAAAATCAGGCGCCAACTCGCCTCCTGCACCAGCCAGCCGCTCAAAAGCGGGCCCAGGGCCGGCGCGACCATGATCACGATGCCAAAGACCCCCATGGCGGCGCCGCGCCGCTCCGGGGGAAAGATGAGGTAGATCATGGACATGGCCACCGGCATCATGAAGCCGCCGCCGAGCCCCTGGATGACCCGGAAGATGATGATGGAGGGGAGGTTCCAGGCCATGCCGCACAGGGCCGACCCCAAGGTAAAGGTGGCGATGGAGAAGATGAAGAGGCGCTTTGCGCCAAAGCGGTCAGTGAGCCACCCGGAGAGGGGCACCAGTACGCCCAACACCAAAAGGTAGCCGGTCAGCACCCACTGGATCTGGTCGGTCGAGGCCGAAAGCTCTGCCTCCATGGTGGGAATCGCCACCTGCACCACGCTGGTGTCGAGGATGGCCATGAACGCCCCCAGCAGGATGATGAACATCTGGAGGGTGGGCGACTCCAGGCGGTGCAAGTGGTACTCGGTGTGATGGCTGGCCACGGCGTCACCTCCTGATTTAGGGTCTTCAGCGGGCAGTGGAGAGCGCGGCCTCGGCCGGTGCCTTGGCGATGTCCACCGTCACGTCCATCCCCGGCACGAGGCTGGCCAGGGGCGAGTATTGAATGGCGATCCGCACCGGCACCACCTGCGTGACTTTGGTGAAGTTGGCGGTGTCGCTGTTGACCGGGATCAGGGAGAAGGTGGCAGCAGTGGCGGGCTGGATCTGCACCACCCGGCCGTGCAGGGTCAGGTTGGGGTAGGCATCCACGTGGATCTGGACCGGAGCCCCGATGGCCACGTCTCTGAGGTCGGTCTCCTTGACGTTGGCCGTCACCCAGAGGTGGTTGAGGTCGTAGGCGTAGGCGAGCGGCGTGCCGATGGCCACGTACTCGCCGTCCACGGCCGACCGCTGCACGATGGTGGCGTTCTCCGGCACGGGAATGGCCACGGTGGAGGTGGAGTTCCCGGCCTGTACCTCGATGTCTCCCACGGTGGCGCCGGCGGGGAACGTCGCCCCCACCTGGCCGACCCAGTCGACGATCTTGCCCGAGGCGGGCGCGGCGATCACGATCTCGCGGCCGTCGATGTAGGCGTCATCGGTGGAGAGGTACTCTTGGTTGAACCGCCACACGCGGTAGCCGGCATAGCCTCCGCCGCCTACCACCAAGATGGCCAGGACGAGCCCAAGCCACCGTTTCCAGTTAGACCTCATACGGCGTCCCCCTATGCTTGCGCAGATTTTCGGTCAGGGTGCGATTGGCCGCGATCAGGCGGCGCATCTCCTCTCCGGAGAGGTCGAGCGAGGCCTCCAGAATCCGGCGCAACGGCGCTCCCTCCCCGAACAGCCGGTTTACGGCAGCACGACCGGCCGGTGTCAGCGAGAGCACCACCCGCCGGCGGTCCTCGGCCGAGCGGGTGCGCTCGACCAGACCCTGGCGGTGGAGTTGCTCGACGGCGACACTGCACTTGCTTTCCGCCATAAACAAGGCGTCTGCCAACTCCCCGAGGCTTAACCCCGGATGGTCCTCCACCGTCTTGAGGATGGAGGCCTCGAGGAGCGAGAGCCCCACCGCCTCGCAGGCCTGCCGGAAGATGGTCATCAGGACCTTGTACAGATCCCGATACGAGCGCACCAAATCATAGCGGAGGTCGGAGTCCACACCGCGTCCCCTCCGGTCCCCAAATTCCATAACCTCGGGAAAAATTCACGGGGATATTATTTGGGGTCGGCAGGGATTTGTCAAGCGGCCCGGGCCAGGCCACAAGGCGTAGCCTTTCGAGACGCGCTTGGGGCCCTCGTTGATCTACAATCGAGTCAAAACTCCACCGCAGGGAGAACACAGGGGGATGGGCCATGGCGCGGTTTTTATTAATCCACGGGGCGTGGCACGGAGCCTGGTGCTGGGAAAAGGTGGTGCCCTTGCTCGAGGCCAAGGGGCATAGGGCCTGGGCCATCGACCTTCCTGGCCACGGGGCCGACCCTACCCCGCCGGGAGAGGTCACCCTGAAGGCCTACACCGACCGCATCGGCGCGGCGCTGGCCGAGTGGGGAGGGCCGGCGATTTTGGTCGGCCACAGCATGGGCGGCGTGCCCATCGCCCAAAGCGCCGAGCAGTGGCCGGAACGGGTCGAGGCCTTGGTCTACCTGACCGCCTTTTTGCTCCAGGACGGACAACGGATGGCCGACGTGCGCCCGAGCGCGCCGGGAGCGCCGCCTCCACCGTATCTGGAGGTCTCGGCCGACGGTACGTTCACGCGCTTTCGGGCCGAGATGGCGCGCGACCTCTTCTACCACCGCTGTGCGCCGGAAGACGCCGCGCGGGCCGAAAGTCGGCTCGGCCCGCAACCGTCTTCCATCGGCCAGACGCCCCTGCGCCTGACCCCGGAGCGTTGGGGTCGGGTGCCGCGCTACTACATCCAGTGTTTGGATGACCGGGCCGTGCCCATTGCCCTGCAGCGCCAGATGCTGGAGGCCGTGCCTTGTCGGCGGGTCTTTAGCCTGGACGCCGACCACTCGGCGTTTTATTCGGCGCCCGAGGCCCTGGTTGCCATCTTGGACGAGGTGGCGAAAACGACGCGCGGGTAGGGAGTAAGGAGGGCGAGCGATGACAGACGCGAAGGTCGAGTTGGTCGATACCACGCTGCGAGACGGGGCGCAGAGCCTATGGGCTTCGGCCATGCGGTCGGACATCATCGCCGAGGTGGGCCCGCTATTGGATGAGGCCGGGTTTCTCGCCGTCGAGGTCCCCATGAGCCCCACCTTCTTCAAGAAGTTTGTCCGCGACCTCCGCGAAGACCCGTGGGAGATGGCGCGCGTCATCGCCCGCACGATGCCCCACGCCGTCAAGGCCACTATGGCCGGCGACACCATGGACCACTTCGGGCCCTTGCCGCCGCGGGAGATCATTCAGCGCTTTTACGGCCGCTTGGCGGAGATCGGGGCGTTGAACCGCGTCCAGCTCATCTGCAACACCACCGACCAGATCCGCACCAGCTTTCCCTGGCTCATCCCCTTCTTTCGCTCGGTGGGCCTGAAGGTGGTGGTGGCCTTGGCCTACACCCTCTCCCCGCGCCACGACGACCGCTATTACGCCGACAAGGCCCGTAGCGTCCTGCCGTTTCAACCCGATGCCATCTACCTCAAAGACCCCGGGGGGCTTCTGACTCCCGAGCGGATTCGCACCCTTTACCCTGCGGTGAAAAACGCCGCCGCGGGGGTGCCGGTGGAGGTGCACACCCACTGCACGGCGGGGATGGGCGATGCCGTCTACGTCGAGGCGCTGAAGGCCGGGGCCGACACGGTGCACACCGGCATCCCGCCCTTGGCGAATGGCTCGGCGCAGCCGTCGGTCTTTGCCCTGCTGCACAATTTGGAGTACCTGGGGCGCCGGGCGGCGGTGGACCTGGAGCGGGTCGAAGCCGTCGCGCGGCGGCTTTCGGCCATCGCCCAGCGCGAGGGGTGGCCCCAAGGCACCGTGCACCCTTACGACTACGGCCAATACGTGCACCAGGTGCCGGGCGGTGTCATCTCCAACCTCCGCCACCAACTGGCCGAACTCGGGCTTCAGGCGCGCATCCCCGAGGTGCTTGAAGAGGCGGTGCGGGTCCGCGCCGAGCTCGGCTACCCCATCATGATTACCCCCTACTCGCAGTTTGTGGTCACCCAAGCGGCCATCAACGTGGCCGTGGGGACCCGGTGGAAGGTGGTGATCGACGCCTGCATCCGGTTTGCCCTGGGGCTGTACGGGGAGGACTCGGGGTACACCTTCATGGACCCCTCGGTACGGGATAAGATCCTGGCGCTGCCGCGGGCGCGCGAGCTGCAAGCCGAACCCCAAAGGGCCACCGAACCTCCGAGCGTGGACCAGTTGCGGGCACAGCTGGGGGGGCCGGACCTTTCCGACGAGGAGTTTCTCCTCCGCTACCTCATGAAGGGCGACAAAGAAATCCAAGCCATGCGGGCAGCCCAAACCGCACCAATGATTCGCCCAGGCCCCCTCGTGCGCCTGGTGGAAACCTTCAGTGCCGGATCGGGGATCGGGTACCTTCGCCTGGAGCAGAAGGGGGATCGGTTGGTTCTGGCTCGGTTGTGGCAGCCCTAGAGGCGGAAGGACCAAAGTGCGGGGGCGCGGCGCTTCTTTCGGCGCGTGGCAGTTGGGGTCGGGCATTCCACAACAGGGTCAGGAACGCGGCGGTGACCCCAGCCCAAAAGAAGTGGGCCACTACCGATTCTAGCGTGATCTCCTGACGAGCCAGTGCCGAGGTGGTTAGGGCGGGCGACGCGGGAGGGGCAGTGGTGGTGGGGACGATGTCTCCGAACGAGAAGCCCAAGAAGACCTGAGCCGCAAGGTAGTGACTTTGGGCCGCGCTCAAATGGGAGAGGGCGATCCCGTTGACCTCCCAGGTTCCGGGAGCAGCAGGGATCTCTGCGAAGGATTCGGCGAAGAGGTTGACCAAGATGAGCACCCAAACTGCGAGATAGGTGACGGCCTCAAGCGTGGCAAACCCTCGCGGCTTGCGGTTTTTCGCCACCGCGCGGTAGAAGTCTAGAAGCACGAGCAAAGGTGGCCCCAGCAAGAGTAGAAAAGCGCTCCAGCGTAGGATGTAGCCAAAGGAGATCGCCAGGTTGGCCCAATGGAAGCCAGGCAGGAGGTCGGGTAGCGTCTGCGGGAAGAGGGCGAGCGGTGGACGTAAGACGAGGGCGGCGCCGGCCATCAAAAAGAGATAGGCGCGGATCGACCACCGAAGCATCGCGAGAAGTGCGGAGGGAATCTGAGAGGTCAGCCGTTCCCAAAGCCGTTTCCAGAAGGGAAGCCGCAGGAATCGAACGAAGGAGAAGGGAACGAACCGAGGTCGCTGACTGGTCCGCCTAAGAATTTTCGCAGAGGCGAAGTTCTGGAAGCCACCACCATCCCGCCAGAAAGAGGATGACGCCGAGTACCGGTCCGACGGTCATGGTCAAACCTCCTAGGTGGTTCAGTAGGATGGTTCAGATGGAGGAGACGGCCCTCTTCGGGAGCATTCGACGATGAACCTGCAACTCCTCATTTCTTAATCAGAGGAAATGCATATGTTCCCCGCCGGGTAAGGCATTGGGGGCAGCAGCCGTCCAGCGAGGCGTCGGGTAGAGGGGAGGACGACGATGCGCGTCAAAAATGCCTTTTTGGCCGTGGCCGATGTGGGGGCGGCCGTGCGGTTCTATCAGGGGGTCTTGGGCTTGCCGCTCCAGTTTCAAGATGGGGATCGGTGGGCCCAGTTTAAGGTCGACGGATTTACCTGGGCGCTTGCGGCCCCCTCGGAGGCCGAGGCGGCGCCGGGGAGCAACGCCGTGTTGACCTTGGAGGTCGAGGACCTCGACGCGGCGGTGGAACGGTTGCGGGGGGCGGGGGTGAGAGTCGCGGCCATCCGCGATATGGGTTCCCACGGGCGCGCGGCGCGCTTTTACGACCCCGACGGCAACGCCGTGCAGCTATACCAGGCCCCGCGCTGATCGCGCGGGCTTGCGCGGGGCCTTACGCTGCGGCCTTACCGGCAGGCCGCCCAAACCAGGCGGCTTTGGCACAAGAGGGCCACGAAGCAGCTGTCGCACCGGGCTTGGGAAAGGGCTTGAAACCTGGTTTGCAGATCCTCCGCCTTAGCCTTCAGCCGCGCGCCCACGGCGTGCACCCGGCGCCGGGAGGACGGCGCGCCGTCCGACGACGAGGGATCGAGGCCGATGCGCTTGGCCTTGCGCTCGATCTCGGCGCGGAGGTTGTCGAGAAATTCGCGCCCATCGAGGCCGATGGTCTCGGCGTCGGCGTTGAGTCGGTGGTACATGGCGTCCATGATGCGCAGAAGGTCGTCGCGCATCTCTACGAGTACGGCCCGGCGTTCGGCGGGCAACTCGGGCATGGCGCGCTTGAGGTAGTGCTCGGCAAACGCCTGATGGCGCGACTCGTCCTGCAGGATGCGGCTGGACAGCTTGCCGAATAGCGCCTCCGGCTGCGACTTGGCGAAGGTCTGATAAAAGTTCTTGGCGAAGATGTCGCTGATCAAGATGCCCCACACCCAGTCGATGCGGTCCCCCTTGCGCAACCGGTTGTGGTACTGGAGCATCTCTGGCATCTCGCGCAGGTTGACGGGCTGAATCTCCAACCGGTGGTAAAGGCGGGTCAGCACCTCGAAGTGGCGCGCCTCGTCCATCAAGAAGCTGCTCAAATAAAGCTGCGCCGTGGTCTCACCGGCCATCGCCACTTGGGGCAACGCCACACTGGCCCCGATCATGGCCGACTGTTCGCCGAGGTAGACCGGACTGAGTAGCCGCCCCAAGGCCCGGGCCTGGACCGGGGTGAATTGCACCGGCCGGTCCCACTCCACGTCTTCGGCCGTCCACTGCGCCTTGACGCCTTTGTGGAAGAGCTTGACCAGCAGGTCTTCGTCCAACTTGGGGAACATTTTCAGCATCCACCCACCCCCTTTACCCCGGGATTCCTCGGAAGCCGCAATACCGGCCTATTATATATACTACCCCACTCACTGTGCACACCGCACCTATCATACCAAAGTTCCCGAACGGTCCCAACCAGATGCCCACCTTTCCCGCTGTGGCCCCCATGCGCTCTCAAGCCGGGGTCATCCCTTCATCCCTCCCATCCTATCACGGAACTTCCCCGGGAGCGCAGGCGTCTTGATCACACCTCGCCGTGCAGGCGATGGCGCAGGCGAAAGCCGATGGCCCAAAGAAAGGCTCTGGGGTCCCGCCGAAGTTCGGCGCCGAACACGCCCAAGGCTCCGGCGAGGCCATCGTGGTCCCAGGCGGCGCGCAGCCGGTCTACCCCCTCGCGCGCCCAATGGCGCCGAGCCCAATGGGGTCCAAGTCCGAGCCGCGGAAACCACTCCGCCACCACCTCGCGCTCGCTGGCTTGAAGCTTCGCCACTTGGTGGTGCACGCCGGCGGGATGGTCGCGGTAGTGCACCCAAGGGTCGGGCAGATAGGCTGCACGCCATCCCGCCGTCAGCAAGAGGAGCCACAACAGCCAGTCGTCAGATCCCGGGTGTTGCAAGGATGGGAGGACTGGAAGAGATCGGTAGGCCGCGGCGCGAATGACGACCTGGCTTGGGGTGGCTATCTGATTGGCGACGGCGAGATCGCCCAAGCGGAGGGTGGGACGGCGGGGCGCATAAAGCAGGCGCCCGCCACCGGCTTCCTCCACCCGGGCTTCGGAGACCACAAACCCTACGTCTGGCGCCGCGCGGAGCGTCCTTACGGCGGCGGCGAGAAAGCCGGGTTCCCACCAGTCGTCTTGATCCAAAAAGGCCAGCGCCGTCACGGTTTGAGAGAGCTCAGAGGCTCCGTAGTGGCGCGCGTAGGCCACGCCCCGGTTTTCGGGCAGGGCCACGTAGTGCACCGGGTATTGGGCCACCAACCCGGCCGCGTCGTCGGGGGGTGGCGTCCCGTCTTCGACCACTACCACCGCCACGGCGACCCCCGTCTGCCCGAGAGCGCCTTCGAGTGCTCTGCCAAGGAAGGCCTTGCCGCGGTAGACGGGAATGACCACCCCCACTGTCTCCAGAACCACCGCTCCTCTCCCAGTCGGTGGGCGCACGGCGCCACCGGATCTCGGGCGGTATTCTACCGGTTTGGCCGGGGCGACTCAAACCGGCCTCGGCGACCTTACGGCTTCGTCCAGGTGGCGGCGGAGGAAGGCCTCGACGGCCGCGGGATGAGAAAGCCTAAAGCGGGCGAAGGTGGGTTCCGACGGCGGACCGACCCGTACCGTCAGGGCGCCCTCGCCCAAAGCCAGGAAGGCCTCCTCGTCGGTGGCGTCGTCGCCCATCATGATCACCGCCAGCCGGTCTGCCCACTCGGCCCCCGCCTCGCGCCCGAGTAAGGTCACAATCGCCTCGCCTTTGTCCGGGCCAGGTACCGGCCGAACCTCCCACGCCATTTTGGCCGGGCAGCGCCGGAGCCCGGGGTAGTGGGCGAGGGCCGTGTCCAGGGCCCGGGTCAAGGGCTCCACGGCTTCGGGAGCCAAAAGGCGCCAGTGTAGAGCCAAGGCACCGTCCTTCACTTCCAGGCGGCTTCCGGGAAACCGAGGCAAGAGGCGGCCCAGATCTTCGGCCAACTCGGCCAGGGCGGCGTCGATCGCTGGCGGGATGCGCCGCTCGGTGTGCCCACGGTGGCGCATCACGGCTCCGTGCCCGGCGATGACCGACCATCCTTGGGGGAGGGCCTCGGGAAAGAGCCGGTCGATGTCTTGAATTCCGCGACCGCTGGCCAAGGTCACCCAGGAGGTGGGCGGGCAGTGGAGCGCCTCAAGGAGTTGGCGCCGGCGCCGGGGGACGGCGACCGCGTCCGGCGTGGGACGGATTTCGGCTAAGGTGCCGTCGATGTCGAAAAACCAATAGCGCGGGCGCCCTGCCAGCGCCCGGAGGGCGCCCGCGAGGGCTGGGGCGCCGGCGGGCACCGTCATGAACTGGCCACCTTCACCACACGGTTTAAGGCCACCTCGTACAACGTGGCGAGGATGGCGTCGATCCAGCCCTCGAGGTCGTTTTCAGTCAGGTGCCGCTGCATGTCGGCCATGCGGCGCGCCCGTTCGGCACGGTCCATGTTGAGCGCCGTGGCCAAGGCGTCGGCAGTGCCCTCCGGATCCAGGGGGTGGATGGGCAGGGCCCCTCCCAGCTCTTGGGCGGCGCCCGCGCTGCGGCTTAGCAGGAGCACGCCCCGGCGCTCCACCTGAGCCGCGACGAACTCCTTGGCGACGAGGTTCATCCCATCCAAGAGGGAGTGGATGACCACCACGTCGGCGGCGCGGAAGAGGGCCATCAAGCGCGGCCGGTCCACCTCGCGGGGGATGGTAAGGAGCAACGGACTTCCCTGCCGTGGCCAGCGTCGGTTGAAGGCCCGGCTTTGGCGCATCAGGCGCGCGAAGAGCTGGCGGTACTCCGGCACTTCGGTGCGGCTTGGGACCAGCACCTGGAGGAAGGTCACCCGATCTCGCCAACCCGGATACCGCGTCAAGAAGGCATCCCACGCCGCCAATCGGCGCAGGCATCCCTTGGTGTAGTCGGCCCGCTCTACTGCCACCACCAGCTGATGGCCCCGGCGGTCGAGGCGACGGCGCAGGCGCAGGCTCAGGCGCTCGACCCGGGGACTTTGCACCAGGGCCTGAATGCCGGCAGTGTCCACGGCAATGGGGAAGGCGCGCACCCGCACCGTGCGCCCCTGCCACTGCACCTGGCCCTGGGCGAAATCGACGCCGGCCGGCGTCAAGGCGGCCACGGTGGCGAGGAACTGCTCGGCGTCGGCCGGGGTCTGAAAGCCGAGGACGTCTGCGCCCAAGAGCCCTTGGAGCAGCGCGCGATGCTGCGGCACCAGTTGAAAGACGCGCGCAGGCGGCCAGGGAATGTGCCAAAAATGGGCGATGGTGACGTCTGGGCGCAGCGCTCGGAGGGTCGAAGGAAAGAGCGCCAGCTGGTAGTCGTGCGAAAAGACCCAGGCGTCCTTGGGGGCGCGATCGGCCGCAGTGCGGGCGAAGCGCTGGTTGACGGCCGCATAGCGCGCCCACGCGCGCTCGGCAAATTGCGCCCGCTCGATCAGGAGGTGGCACAGCGGCCACAGTCCTTGATTGGAATACTCGGCGTAGAACCCTTCGACCTCCTCGGGAGCCAAGAACACCCGGTGCAGCCGGTAGCGGGGCCGGTCGGGGGGAACCCAGCGGACGCCATCGCGCAGGGTATCGCGGTCGGCGCTGCCGCTGCCCCACGCCACCCAGTGCCCTCCCAAGGTTTGCATCAGGGGGTCGAGGGCGGAAACCACCCCTCCGGCCTTTTGCACCGTGCGAATACCGAACTTGGTGTGCTCGTCGACATACGGTTCGCGCGAGGTCACCACCACCAAGGGCGGCATCTCCAGCCTGAGCATCTTGGGTCTCCTTTCCGCCGCTGGCTGCTCGGGCCCGCCCCGAGAAACGTGCGGCAAGAAAACCGGCCGAATGAAATCCTATGCCGGCCTGCCTTGGAATAGTCCCCGGCTTTCTCCTCCCCCAAAGCGGGCGGGCCCGATCCGGCCGCGTCCAGTTGGTAATCGGTCAGGCCTTGCGGCCCATAAAAGAAGCTACCCTCGGCCGTCGTGGTTTCGCCTGCAGGGTAGCGACAATACGCATACGGCAATGCCTTGTGCCCTGCAACGCCTACGAGGTTAGCTGTCGGGCTAGGGCAGCCGAGATAGCCCCCCGGAACCTCCGGTTAGCCCCAAAGTCGCCGAAGCGACAAAACTTGCGATCCCCCGTTTGCCCTTCTGGGCAATTCGGCGAAAAACCACAAAGTTACCGCGCTTGATCCAATATCCCAATATTTTCCTCTGGATGCGGGTGGCCTTCGGCCAACCCCGACATCTGTTCTCAGGATACCGAAAACTGGGGATTTCAGCAAGGGGCTCGTCGGTCGAGGGCCTGGCCGGTCGTGCGGCGCCTGACCCCGGGCGCAAGGGCGCCCCTGGCGCTGTCGCCTGTTAGCGGGGTTGGGAGGGGAGCGGGATCTCGTCGAAGTCGGAGACTTCCTTTAGGGGCCATCCCAGTTCGCGCGCGGTCTCGCGGTAGATGCGCCGCACGGTGGGCGAAAAGACCACGAACGTCACCAGTTCAAGATGCCGTCGGGGATAGCCGAAGACGGTGCTCAGGGCGATGCGGGTGGCCTCCCCGGCCGGGTAGCCGTAGGCGCCGATGCTCAGGGCGGGGAAGGCCACGTCGGGCACGGCCAACGCCTCTGCCTGATCCAGAGAGGATCGATAGGCCGAGGCCAAAAGGCGCGCCTCGTCGTGCCCGCCCCCGCGCCAGATGGGGCCGACGGCGTGGATGACGTACCGGGCCGGCAGTCGGAACCCCGGCGTGACGCGGGCCTCGCCGGTGGGGCACCCCCCGATGCGCCGGCACGCCTCAGACAATTCCGGCCCCGCCGCCCGATGAATGGCTCCGTCCACGCCTCCGCCTCCGGCCAGGGCGCTGTTGGCGGCGTTGACGATGGCGCTGCCGGGATATCGCGTGATGTCGCCCTCGACCAAGAAGGCGGTCCATCCTTGGGCCATGCCTGCCGTCCCCCTTCCGTTCAGGCCGTGACGTCTTATTTTCCTTTCCATTAGTTTGGCGCAGGGCTCTGTCCTGTGCAAGCGCCTGGCCCGCTTCAGACCGGCTGTAGGCGACCTTGGGCCGGGACGGCCGCCATCTCGCTTAAGGCCTGGAGAATGCCGAGGTGTGAGAACGCCTGCGGGAAGTTGCCCCGCGGCACGCCGGTGGCCTGGTCGACATGCTCGCCCAAAAGTCCCAGGCTCGTCCGGGCGGCCAACACCGGTTCCAGGGCGCGCGCGGCCTCGGCCGTGCGGCCTTGGCGCCAGTACACGCGGGCGAGCCAGGTGTTGGCCAAGACGAAGGGGTGGGCGGCGGCCCCGAACATGTCGCGGCGGTAGCGGTACACCCAGCCGTTGTCCACCAGATCGGTCTCGATGCGCTGGAGGGTCGCCTGAAAGCGCGGGGCATCGACGGCACAGTACTCGTAGAGCGGCAGGAGCAAGAGGGCTGCGTCGACGGCGGAGCCTCCAAAGCGCTGGACGTAATGGTCTCCGGAGGGGTCGGTGCCCCACCGCTCGATGGCGGCCCGCACCCGCAGGGCCTCCTGTTCCCAGCGCAGCGCCTGCTGCCCGTGACCCAGGCGGCGGCCGATGCGGGCGCCGCGGTCCAGCGCCACCCAGCACATCAGCTTGGAGTGGGTGTAGTGGGCGTCTTGCCCGCGGAACTCCCACAAGCTCGCGTCGCGCTCGCGCCAGTGGGCCCCGCTCCACTCCACCAGGCGGACGATGCGGGGCCAGTGCTCGGCGGCGAAGTCCCAATCGTCGCTGGCCTCCAGGTACCGGTGGAGGCTGGCCAAAAGGTCCCCTTCGATATCGAGTTGCCGTTGGTCGGCCGCACCGTTGCCCTCACGGCAGGGCCAGGATCCGGCGTGGCCCGGCAGCCATTCCAGATCCCGCTCGGCTGGCACCAGCGAGCCGTCCACCCGCACCAAGGGAGCGTCGAACGGAGCGGCCTCGGGCGCGACCCGGTTTAAGAGGAAGGCGAGGGTGGCGCGGGCTGCCTCCAGGGCTCCCGCGCCGGTCCAGGCCTCGGCCACGTAGGCGGCGTCGCGGATCCAGGTGTAGCGATAATCCCATTGGCGCGTGCCGCCTACCTCTTCTGGCAGCGAGGTCGTGGGCGCCGCGATGACGGCGTGGGTCGGGGCGTAGGTCAGCCCTTGCAACACCAGCGCCGAACGGGCAAAGGCTTCGGGATGGGGCCCGTCGTAGGGTATCTGCCGGCGCCGCCAGTGATGGGCAGCTGTGGCCACCGTCTCCTCAGGTCCGCGGTTGTGACCGACGGCGCCGAGTTCTACGAGGTAGCGCCCGGGACGAAGGGCCCACACGATCTCCTCGCTCGACCCCAGGCGGGGGGGAGGGAGCGGCCGCCCCTTGAGGTTTCGCACCACCAATTCCAGGTGCAGGGGCTCGAGCGGATGCCGGAGGTCGAGCCCGCGGGCAGTGGCGCGGACCGCAGCCGGAACCAGCCCGTAGTCAAAAGCCAGCTTCAGGTGAAGGCGCAGCGGGCGTCCTGCGGCGAGCGCGCGGCAAAGCACCGGCCCCTTGGGGTCGAGGAAGTCGGTGATGGATGCCGCCTGGGCCCCCTCGCCTACTCGGGTCTCGATCACGTTGGTGCCGTCGAGGTAGCGCTGGGTGACTTTCGCCGGGCCGTCCCAGGCCACTGCGAAAAAGCCGTGGCGCCGTCCGCCCAAGATGCGGGTCAGCACCGAGGGGCTGTCGAAGCGCGGGTAGGGAAACCAGTCGATGGAGGTGTCGGGACCCACCAATGCTGCCGTGTGCCCATTGGAGAGAAAGCCGTAAAAGTGCATCCGCGCGTCTGTCCTCCGTCCCGCACAACGTATGCGCCCCGGGCGGGGCGGCAATTCAGCAACCATGGTTCGACGTCCGCGGCCAAAATCCTTGTGGGTTCGGCAAGAAATTGCTGGGGGGCAGTGACGCCCCCCGCGGACGACTAGAGCAGGATATGCCAGAGCGTGGGCGGGCGAGCACTCCCTGTGCCGGGAAATGCCAGCGGCGCCCGGTACCAGCGGCCTAAGACTCCTGCCAGCACCGCCTCGACTCCGGGGTGCCCGGTCGGTCCCGGGGCCCAAAGCGCGCCGGGGTCGCTCAGCTGAGGCGCAAGACGATCGGCCAGCTGGCCGGGGTCGGAGGCGCGGAGGGTCTTAAGGCGGCGCACAAGGTCGGGGGGAAGCCGCAGTCCGGCGAAGTCGGCCGGTGGGCCCACCTCCACAGGAATGATCCAGGGATGGCGCCGAAGCCAGCGCACCAGGGCCGGGGTGTCGTTGCCGTGGGGGTCCCAGTACAGGATGGGGCCTTCGGCTGGGGTGTAGGCAAGTTCGGCTACCGGCGCCCCGTCGCCGGGTCGCGCCCCGTCCAAGAGGTAGACGGCATGGGGGCTCAAGGAGCCCGGCCAGTCGCTGACGGCCGTGGCGATGTCGAGCGCTGTGGCCGCCCGGTCTTGACCTTGGAACGGAGTGAGGACGGTGTACCCGTGGGTCGTAAGCCAATGGACCACGGCCGGCGCGATGGCGGCCGGGCCGCCCACCACGAAGACCCGGCGCACGCCGAGGGCGACGAGGGCTTGTCGGTCTGCGGCCGCAAGGTGGTCCGAAGGGGTCAGGAGGAGCGGGGCATCAAGGCGCCGGGCGAGAGGCGCGGCGGCCACGGCGTCGGGCGGGGTGTGGCCCGATGGGCCGGCCGCGGCCAAGACGGCGCTTTGAGCCCCTGCCGGGAAGGTCATGACGGCGATTTCGGCGGCCCGATGGACGCGGTCGCCGTCGAGGCTGAAGGCAAAGGGCGGGGGGGCATCGCTGATGGCAAAGCAGGTGAGAGCAGGAGTGCGGGCGACCATTCTGCCCGGGGCCACGCGGGTGGGGAACAGGGGGAACCAGCGCCGGGCCGGCGCGCTGTAAACCCAGAGGCTGAAGGGGTGGACGAAGCCAGGAGGCGCCGCGATGGTCAGCCGGTAACGCGCGGGGTAGTCGCGGAGGGCTCCCGCCGCCCGAACCACGAAAGCCCACCGGAGGTGTCCGACCGGGAGCGGGCGCGGCAGCGTGGCGGCGGCCGCCACCGAGAGCAACGGAGGGTGTGGGCCGGCGCTCGGCCCCGGCGTGGCCCGGACGATCCAGCCAGAAAACCCGGCCCCGGGCGGTGCCTTAGGTCCGGGGGCTGGTGCCGGCGCCGGGGGCGGAGCCGGCGGGCCACTGGCCACCCAGGTCACGGTGGCTTCGGCGGTGACTCCGGGGGCTTGAGCGAGATAGGTGACGGGGCCCGGCGTGGAGTTGGAGACGGTGATGGAGGCCGTGCCAAGGGCGTCGGTGACGGCCGTGCCGAGGGCGCCGAACACCACCGGGACTCCGGCTTGGGGGGTGCCGGTGGCGTCTTGGAGGGTCGCTGTCAGCGTGACCGCCGCTCCGACCGGTGCGGTCGGGGTTTGGGCCGACAAGGATAGGGAAGGGCCTTTAAAGGCCGCCACTCCGTTCGGAGTCAGGGCGTAGAGCCAACGGCCGTGGGGGCTTAGGGCGAGGCTTTCCACGGGGCCGGTGCTCTGGCCTGCACCGAGGGTCACGGGGTCGAGCGGCACCGTGCCCAAAAGGCCTTGAGTCACCGAGACCACCGTCAAGGCAGAGGCGTTGGGGTCGGTGGCGAGAAGATATCCGCCGTCGGGGGTGACAGCGGCAGGGCCCGCAAGGCCGCTCGCTTGGGCCGAAAGCCAGGGCGCCCCTTGGGGTCGAAGCCCCACCAGTTGGCCGCCGCCTATGGCCACGACGCCCGGTCCGGCCGTAAGCAGGCTCGCGGCTCCGGAGAAGGGCAGGGGCGTGGCCGTACCGCCGGGCCAGGCGACGAGATTCCCGCCTTCCAAGGCCGCAACGCCGCCTTGCCAGGGGGCAAGCGCCGTGGCGACGGCGCCGCCGTAGGTGGCAGCGGTGGCTGTAAGCGTTCCGGTGGGCGTGTATACGGCGATGGCGGGCGGGTTTGCCACGGCCACCGCCAACGCGCCGTTCGGCAAGCGCGCCAGCCCGCCGGTGGGCTGTGGCGAGACGGGGAAGGTCGAAGGGACTGCCGGTTGGATCGTGGGCAGGCGGTCGATGCCGCTCGCAGCCGGGATGTAGAGGGCGTCTTGCGTGGCTTGCAGCTCGGCGGAAAAGCTGTTGAGCGGCGGCAGGGCCAAGTCGTTTAGGGGCAGGGTGGCCGGGCCTTCCCCAAAGTCAGCCCAGAGCAAGCGGTGGCCGGTAGGGGCCAACACCACCCCACCGTTGGCGCTCAAGGGCCCTTGGGGAGCCGGCCCCCCAAGGGCGGTCAGTCCCCCTGGGTTCGGGCGGTAGACCATCAACACCGGCGAGCCTTGGGCGTTTTGCCCGAGGACGTAAAGGCCGTCGGCGCCGAGTGCGAGGGATCCCGGCAAGGAAGTGGTGGCGTCACCGGCTGGGGGAAGGAGGGTGGGGCCGGTGATGGCAGGGGCGTACACCGCGTCGGGCACGTACTGCACGCCGCCGGGCTGGTTCACGGTGGAGGCCTCTTCGACCCAGAGCCCTCCTTGGCCGTCCACGGCCACACCTACGGGAATGCCGGTCTCGTCTGGGAGTACCGCCACGCTGGCCGTCCCGCTGGAGGGGTTGACGGTCACCCGCATCACGGCGGGGGTGTTGGCCGTGGCCGAAGGGATAAAAAGCACGGTGTCGTCGCCTACGGCAAGGACCCCGGCCGGCCCTGAAGGCGGGTCAGGCAGGGCGATGCGGTCGGGGAGAGTGTCGGCCGGAGCAAAGAGGCTCACCCAGGAGAGGGAAGCGGCATCGACGGCGTAACAGGTGTTGGATCGCGGACCCACCGTAAGGTACAGCGGAGTGTTGGGGTCGGTGGCCAACAGCGAGAGCGTGTCTTGCGTCGGGGAGGGTGCGAGGGTCAATCGCCAGATGGCGCCGGTGGCGGGGTTGAGGACCACCGCCGTTCCCCCCTTGGGAGCGACGGCGAGGTCGGGACCGAGGTTTCCGGGGTTGTCTAGGCTCCACGACCCGGTAGGTACCCAGGCGGAGGCGGTCTCGGTGAAAAGAGTCAGCGTCCCGGCCTCGTCCTCGGTCAGGGCGGCCTGGGTGAGGGGATCGTAGACGGCCTGGATGGGGGCGCTCGGCAACGGCAAAAAGCGGGTAAAGCGGTAGCCGGCGGCAAGATCGGGCGGCACCGCAGACGACTCGGCGCGGGCCGCTAGGCCTTTGGGGACGAGGCCCGTTCCCAACAGCAAAAGGGCCAAGACGACGGTGGTCCAACGGAAAAGACGCCGTAACACGCGCAATCCCTCCTAGCGCTAGTTATCTGGAGTCCGAAATGTTGGTGGGACGAATCGAGAATTGGGGAAAAGATCCGAGAATCCTCTTTTTGGGAGGAGGAAATTGTGCCTATAGGCAATCGGAGGGATGGTCGGGGAAGACGCCATGAGATGTTTTTATTGCATGATTATCGAATGCGAGATTAGAGAAATGTATAATGGCCCAAGGCTGCGGAGTTGTCCGCGTGGAGCCTCCCCGCGCGTTGGGAGGAGATCCAGGGTGGCAGCCAACCGTAGTGCAAGGAGGACAACGCCATGCAAGCGCAAGAAGCCGTGACTGCGAGTCTGCCGCGCATCGGGCAGCCGGCCCCCGATTTTGAGGCCAAGAGCACCTTTGGGCCCATTGGCCTCTCCCAGTATCGGGGCAAGTGGGTGATGCTGTTTTCGCACCCTGCCGACTTCACGCCGGTCTGCACCACCGAGATCACCGAGTTCGCCCGGCGCTACAACGAATTTGAACAGCGCGGGGTGCAGCTTTTGGGCCTCTCGGTCGACAGCGTGCCGGCGCACCTCGCCTGGACGCGGGACATCGCCCAGCGCTTAGGACGGCCGGTGCCGTTTCCCATCATCGCCGATCTCGACATGAAGGTGAGCCAGCTGTACGGGATGATCCACCCCGGCGAGTCGGAGACTGCCACCGTGCGGGCGGTGTTTTTCATCGACCCCGAGGGGATCATCCGGGCCCTGTTGTACTATCCCTTGAGTCTCGGCCGGTCCGTGGACGAACTGTTGCGAGTGATCGACGGCCTTCAGACCGCAGCGAAGCACCAAGTGGCGACGCCGGTGGATTGGACGCCCGGCCAGCCGGTGGTGGTCCCGGCTCCGGCGACGGCCGGCGAGATCCTCGAGGCTGAGGAGGCCAAGGCCCGGGGGCTCCAGTACGAGACCTGGTACCTGCGCCGGCGCACGCTGTAGCCAAACGCCTCGCTGGAGGCCCCGGTAGCCACGATGGCCGCCGGGGCCTTATGCGTGGGTTCGGGGCCTTGCGGGGCGCGCTTTGGGAACGATGCTCCCACTTAAAGCCAAGATGAGATGATAAGATGAGAGGGCATGGAGGCGTCTTTTCGCGGACGAAAGGCGCCCCCGAGTGGCTTCAGAGGGGACAAGGGATCCGGAGGGGGTTCGGTGCGATGGCGCGGCGAGTGCCGATGACGTTTGCCTGCGCCCCGTATGACCGGATGCAGGCGCTGGTCACGGGCCAGGTCGAGCCCGAGGGGATTGCGCTGACCTACTTGGCGCAGCCGGTCGAGGAGACCTTCTGGCGGCAGCTGCGGCACGAAGAGTTCGATGCCTCGGAGATCTCGTTCTCCTCGTTCCTGATTGCCAAAGCGCGCGGAAAGCCAGACCTCGTGGCCATCCCGGTCTTTCCTTCGCGCGCCTTTCGCCACGGCGCCATCTTCGTCAACGTCGAGGCCGGCATCGCGCGCCCCCAAGACCTCGTCGGCAAGCGGGTGGGGGTGCCGGAGTACCAACTGACGGCGTGCCTGTGGGTGCGGGGCATCTTGGAAGACGAGTACGGGGTGCGGCCGGAGGACATCGAGTGGGTCACTGGGGGCGAGGAGCGCCCAGACCGGGAGGAGAAGCTGCCGGTGGCGCCGCCAGGGGTGCGCATCCGACCGTTGGGTGCGGGCCAGACCTTAAGCCACGCGCTGTTGGCGGGGGAGATCGACGCCGTGATTGCGCCCCGTGCGCCCTCCACCCTGTTTCATCCGTCCGGCCGGGTGCGGCGGCTGTTCGAGCGCTACGAAGAACTGGAGGCGGCGTATTGGCGCCGGACCGGCATCTTTCCCATCATGCACACGGTGGCGTTAAAACGCGCCTTCTACGAGCAGTATCCGTGGGCGGCCCAAAACCTCTACAAGGCGTGTGTCGAGGCCAAGGCCCGGGCCTTGGCCCAGCTTGGGTCGACGGAGGCCTTGGTCACTGCCTTGCCGTGGCAGGTGCCGGCGGTGGAGAAGACCCGGGCCCTGATGGGGGAAGACTGGTGGCCGTACGGGGTGGAGCCGAACCGCAAGGCGCTCGAGACCGCGATCCGCTACGCCGTGCGCCAGGGGCTGATCCCCCGCGCGTTTGGGGTCGAGGAGCTGTTTGCGCCCAACACGTTGGACCACTTCGTGATTTGACCGGAAACGGCCAGGCTTTCGCCGGATTGCGACCCGGCTTGGTCTCGTCAGCCTCGGGAAAGGAGGGGCGCTATGACCTACTTGGTGTTGGTGGAGAAGTTGAAGGAGTTCCCAGAAGACGTGCTCACCCGGCATCGCGCGTTTTTGGCCGAGAACCGCAAATTGGGTAAGGTGATTCAACACGGCCCCCTACTCGACGGGTGGGGAGAGGCCTACACCCTGGCCGCCGAGGGCTTGGAGGAGGCCGAGAGCTTTACCGACCGCGACCCCCTAAAGCAGGCGGGAGATTATGCCCGCTACATCCTGCATCCCTGGATGCTCACTCCATGATAAAGGTCTTTGCCCCGGGGAGTGACAAGAGCCCCCGGGGTCGGGCGGCTAGGCCGTAAAGGAGCGAAACCGATGCGACTCGTGATGTACAATGACTGGCGGGTCGGCGTGGTGGAAGGGGAGACGATTTACGACATCACCACGCTCGTGCCCGGATGGAGTCCCGAATGGCCTCAGAACTTCATGGTGCGGTTCATCGCCGCGTTTGATGAGCTCCGCCCCCGCATCGCCGAAGCCTTGGCCACGGCGCCGAGCCTTGCGCTGGCCAAGGCCAGGCTGCTCGCGCCCCTGCTCTACCCTACCAAGATCCTGGCGGCTCCCGTAAACTACCGCGCGCACCAGGCAGAGATGGGCCAAGTCTACCAGGGGCAGACCTTGCACACCATCGCCGAGTACGGCGTGTTCTTAAAACCCTCCTCGTCGTTGACCGGGCCCGGCTCCACCGTGCGCATCCCCTTCCCCGACCGGCGTACCGACCACGAGGGAGAGCTTGGGCTCATCATCGGCAAGACGGCCAAGAACGTCCGGCGCGAGGAGGCGCTCGACTACGTCTTCGGCTACACCTGCGTGATGGACATGACCGTGCGGGGCGGGGAGGACCGCACCTGGCGCAAGGGGTTTGACACCTTTACGCCTATCGGGCCGTGGATCGTCACCGCCGACGAGATTCCCGACCCGGATCACCTGGATCTGAAGCTCTGGGTCAACGACGAGTTGCGGCAGAATTCCAACACCTCCTATCTGATCTACGATGTCGCCCGCATCATCGAGCTGGCCTCTACCCATCAGACCCTGTATCCCGGCGACCTGATTTCCACCGGCACGCCGGAGGGCGTGGGGCCCATTCGCCCGGGGGACCGGGTGCGCCTGGTGGTGGAACGGGTGGGAGAACTGGTGGTCGACGTGGCCGAGGCGTAAGGGCCTGGGCAGTTGACGCCTTATGCGTCCAGCCATAGGCTCTAAGACAGGACGAACGCATCGCCGGAGCCGGCGGTGTGGTGCGGGAAGGGGGAAGAGGGTATGGCGGCGTCCCTGCAAGCAGCGGTCCAAGCCATCGAGGCGCTCCGGGAGGGCCGGATGGCCGTGATCTTGGGCAGGTTGAACGGCGTGGAGGTGGCCACCTTGGTCCGCGACGCCGAAACGGTAACTCCAGCCGACATCAATTACATGGCGTGGTGGGGAAGGGGACTCATCTCCTGCGCGGTGCGCGCCGATCGCCTCGAGCGCTTGGCCATCCCTCGCATCGACTCCGACCGGCCCGGCGCGACGGCCTTCTGCGTGTCGGTGGACGCCCGCCGAGGGACCACCACCGGCATCTCGGCGCATGACCGGGCCCTTACGGCGCGGGTGCTGGCCGATCCCCTGGCCAAGCCCGAAGATTTGGTGCGGCCAGGACACCTCTTGCCGATTCGCGTAGAGGCCGAAGGCCTGCGCCAGCGGCCGGGGCTGGCGGAGGCGGCAGTGGCCTTGGCAACCTTGGCGGGAAGAGCGCCGGTGGCCGTCACCTGCCCGATGCTGGAAGAGAGCGGCGAGGTGGCTGGCCGCGCGGCCGTAGAATCCTTCGCCCGCCGCGAAGGGTTGACGGTGGTGCGCGTGGCCGACCTTCTGGAGTACCTCGAGGGGCACGTGGCCGAGGCCATCTGAAAAAGCCATCGCCATCGGGCCAGGCCGGCCGCGGCGTACCTCCGTCAGCGGGCTCAACGAGGCGTCTTATTGGCCAGAGACCGGCTGCGGGACTGCCGTCGCCACGTCTGCCAACGGGCTCCACCCAAGCTTTTGGGAGATGGCGCGGGCGGTCTGGCGCACGGCGGCCACCACCTCCGGCAACACCTCCGGGTTTAAGGCCGCTGAGGGCCCCACTACGCCGACGGCCGCGACGCAGCGATGGCAGGCGTTGAAGATGGGAGCGCCGACGCCCGTTGCGCCGACGATGGTCTGCCCGACTTCGACCAGGTAACCCTGGTGACGGATCTCTTCCAGTTGGCGCACGATGGCCTCTGGCTCCACCACCGAGTGTTCGGTGGTGGGAGCGATGGGCTGGGAGAGGATGGCATCGACCAATTCCGGGGGCTGGTATGCCAGCAGGACCCGTCCCAGCACCCCGTAGTGGAGCGGGCGCAGGCGGCCGATGTACGACGAGTACTTCAGCCCTTCCAGGGTCTCGCGACTGTCGATGTAGACCAGAGACTGTCCCTCGGCGATGCCCATCAGCACCGTCTGTCGGGTTTTGAGCTGCAGCTGGTTCAGCTCCTCGTCGGCTTCGGTGCGGATGGCCAGGGTCGAGAGGAGGATGCCTCCGTAGTTGAGGAGCTGGAACCCCAGCCGGTAGACGGCGCGGGGGGCGTGGTAGCGGATGAGGCCATGGTATTCCAGGGTGTACAGGATGCGGTAGACAGTAGCTTTGGCGAGTCGAGTGCGCTCCACGATCTGGTCGATGCTGAGCTCGGGCTCTTGGACGGAAAAGCAGTTCAGGATCTGAATGGCGCGTTCCACCGAGCGAATGCGGCTGACTTTGACCTCGCGCATGGATCTCCCCCTCTCCGCGGGATGGGGTGGGTCGTGCTCCGCGGCTATTGTAACAGAAGTTCCCCCCGGCCCTAAGACCGGGGGGAACTGCCCGTCTGCCATCCGGGAGCGATGGGTTCAGGAGGCGGCGGGGGCGAGATACTGGGCGAAGAGGCCCAAGGAGCGAGCCCAGGCCGCGCGGGCGGCGTCGACGTGGTAGGAACTGCGGGTGTCATTGAAGAAAGCGTGGCCGGCGCCCCGGTAGACGACGGGTTCGAAGGTCTTGCCCAGAGCCCGCATCGCTTCGGCCACGCTCGGAACCGGCTCGGTGATGCGGGGGTCGTGTTCCCCATAAAACCCGTACACGGGGCAAGCCACGTGCTGCAGCCGGTCCTGGGCCGGGGCCGCCCCGTAGTAGACCTGCGCGACCTTCAGGCGCGGCTCGGCCGTGGCCAGGGCGAAGGAGAGCATCCCGCCCAGGCAGTATCCCACGCTGCCGACGGGTTGTCCCGCAGCACCGGGAGAGGCTTGCAGGTAATCGACCCAGGCCTTGAGGTCAGATACCCAACCGTCCACATCGCGGGGGCCAAACAGCTTGCCTAGCGTCTCGCCCAACTGCTGTGCCTCGGCCTGGGGGCGCTTTTGTAGCTCGGCCTGCAACACCGACTGGTCGTGCCAGGCGCTCTGCGGCACGCTGTCCAAAAAGCGCTTGACGGCCTCGATACGCGCCTCCGACAAGACCTCGGGGCGTCCGCCGCGGGAATACAGGTCCGGCGCCAGGGCCGTGTAGCCCGCCGCCGCAAAACGGCGCGTGACATCCTGGATGTGCCCGTCCGGTCCCCAGATCTCTTGGATGACCAAGATGGCCGGCAAGGGCCGGTCGACCCGCGCCGGGCGGGCCAAGTAGGCGCGCATGGTCTCGCCCGCGCGCTGATGTTCGACCCATCGGGTCTCCAGTTCCACAGGGAATCACCTCCGTGCGGGATAAGGACCAAAAGCCCGCCCTCCTGCGGAGGATCTCCGCCGGACGGCGCGCCTAAGACCCCGGGAAGCCGTCCCAATTATCCCATGATTGATAAGAAAGCTCTAGTCCCTGTCTGCCCCCCGCGCCTTGTCAAGCCGGCGAAAGCCGAATAGTATGATAGGTAATCTAGAGTAGGAGGCGGCGCCATGGGGGATCAGCCTAGCAAGGTGGAGACCATCAAGGCCCAAAGCCGGTGGTTGCGGGGGCACTTGGCCGAGGAGCTGCGCGATGCCAGCACGCCCACCGTCAGTGAAGAGGGCTACCAGCTCTTGAAGTTCCACGGCGTCTACGCGCAGGACGACCGAGACGTTAGGCGGGCCAGGCGGGCGGCGGGGCAGATGCCTGATTACCGGTTCATGGTGCGGGCGGCCATCGCCGGAGGCGTGCTCGGCCCCGACCAATACCTTGCCCTCGAGGCCGTAGCCGAGGAGCTCGGCGTTCCCAGCTTGCGCATCACCAGTCGGCAGGGCATCCAATTCCACGGGGTCCACAAGTTCCAGTTGCGCCATTTGATCGGCGCGCTCAACCGGCACCTCATCACCACCTGGGCCGGATGCGGCGACGTGGAACGCAACTTGACCGCGTGCCCCGCGCCGTGGGAGGACGGCGCCCACCGCAAGCTCGGCGCCCGCGCGAAAGCCCTGGCGCAGCACCTCAAGCCGCGCTCGCGAGCCTACGTCGAGCTTTGGATGGACGGCGAGGCGGTCTATTCGTGGGAGGCGGATGCCGAGCCGCTGTACGGGCCCACCTACCTGCCGCGGAAATTCAAGACCGGGCTTACGCTAGCCGGGCACAACTGCATCGACGTCTTGACCCACGACCTCGGGTTGGTCGGCCATCCCACGCCGGACGGCGAAGACATCGCGGCCTGGACGGTGCTGGTAGGCGGGGGATTAGGCAAGTCGCACGGCGTGGCGGCTACCCATCCCGCCTTGGCCCAGGTGTTGGGGGAGGTGGCCGACGCCGACGTGGTTGCGGCCGTGGAAGCCGTGATCACCGTCCAACGAGACTTCGGCAACCGCAGCGACCGCAAGTTTGCCCGCTTAAAGTACTTGGTCGAGGCGTGGGGCATCGACCGCTTCCGAAGGACCGTCGAAGAGCGGATGGGATTTTCGTTCCGGCCGGCCCGTCCGCTTGACTTTGAGCCGTTGGACGACCATTTGGGATGGCATGAGACGGGGCCGGGCCGGGGCTTCCTCGGCCTGTGGGTGGAATGCGGCCGCATTGTCGACACCCCGGAACGTCGGTTGCGCACGGCCCTTAAGGAGGTGGTGCGCCGCTGGCGGCTCGGGGTCCACCTGACGCCGCACCAGAACCTCTTGCTGACCGGCATCGCCAGCCCCGAGCGCCGCGCCATCGAAGAGTGCTTGGCCGCCCACGGCGTCAAGCCGGTGGAAGGGCTTTCGCCGGTGCAGCGGTACGGCATGGCGTGCCCCGCCCTGCCGACCTGCGGGCTTGCCCTGACCGAAGCCGAGCGCGTGTTTTCGGGCGTGGCCGCGGCCTTGTCCGCGCGTTGGGAGGCGCTGGGACTGGGGGCGGTGCCGATCGCGGTGCGGATGACCGGATGTCCCAACAACTGCGCCCGCCCGTTCACGGCCGAGGTGGGCCTCGTGGGCCGAAGCCCGGGCCGGTACGCCATCTACCTCGGTGGCAACGCAAAAGGCACGCGCTTGGCCCAACTGTGGCGCGACGCGGTGCCGCTTGAAGCGGTGGTCCCGGCGCTCGAGCCGCTGTTTACGGCCTATGCCGCCCGCCGCAGGCCCAACGAGCGCTTTGGAGACTGGTGGGCGCGCGAGGGGGCTTTAGCCGGCGTGGCGACGGAGGGGGAGCCATGGGCTACTACCCCGTGATGGTGGACCTCGGGCGAATTCCGGTGTTGGTCGTGGGAGCCGGGCACGTGGCCGAGCAGAAGCTCTACGCCCTGCTCGCGGCGGGGCCTCGGAGGCTCGACGTGGTGGCGCCTCGGGCCACGCCTACCATCGCCGAGTGGGCCGAGACCGGACGGCTCCGATGGCATGCCCGCCCCGTGCGGCCGGAGGACATCCAGCAGCACCAGTTGGTGGTGGCGGCGACCGGCGATGCGGCCGTCAACCGCGACGTGGCGCGGTGGGCGAAGGCGGCTGGGGCGTGGGTCAACGTGGTCGACGACCGGCGCCGTTCGACCGTCATCGGGGCGAGCCACTTTCGGCGCGGCCCCCTGGTGGTGGCCGTCTCTACCTCTGGTCGGGCTCCGGGCCTCGCCAAGCTGTTGCGCCAAGTGCTGGAAGCCGAGTTCGGGGCCGAATGGGCGGCGTGGACCCGGGAAGCGGGGCGGCTGCGGCGGTCGTTGCCGCCCGAGGACCGGGGCCCGGCGCTCGGGCGCTGGTGGCGGACCAAGCAGGAGGCAGGGGGGAAGTCGTGACCCGCGAACCAGTCTATTTGGTAGGCGCTGGGCCGGGGGCTCCCGACCTTTTGACGGTGCGGGCGGCGCGGGTGTTGGCCCGCGCCGACGCCTTGCTCTACGACCGCTTGGTCCATCCTGACGTGGTGGCCTTGGCCACCCAGGCGCGCGTCAAGGTCGCCGTCGGCAAATCGCCCGGCGCGCCTAAAGCGGCCCAAGAGGCGATCTGCGCGACCTTGCAGGCCTTGTGGCAGGCCGGATACGACCCGGTGGTGCGGCTCAAAGGCGGCGACCCCTTTGTCTTCGGGCGCGGTGGGGAGGAGGCGGCGGCGCTCTCGGCGGCCGGCATCCCCTGGGAGGTGGTGCCGGGGTTGAGCGCGGCGCTCGCCGCGCCGGCCCTGGCCCACATCCCGGTGACCCACCGCGGGGTAAGTCCGGGGGTGGTCATCGTGAGCGGCACCGCAGCCGGCGGCCGGCTCCATTCCTTGGCCGGTGAGGGCCAGACGCCCTACACGCTGGTGGTGTTGATGGGCGTGGCGCGGCTCGAGGCGCTGGTGAGATCCCTTATCGCGGGCGGCAAGCCGCCCGATACCCCTGCGGCGCTTTTGGCCGCCATGGCCTGGCCCGAGGCGCGGGCCGTGCGGGCCCCCCTGGCCGAGCTGCCTGCGGCGGCCCGGGCGGCAGGGATGACGGCGCCGGCCACACTGGTGGTGGGGCCGGTGGCGGCGCTGTTTCCGCTGCCCTCGGACTTACGAGGTGCCGTGGATGCGTTCGCGCCCGGCTAAGGGCGTCGCCGAGCGGCCGCTGCGTTCGGCCATCAGCTGGGCCACGATGCTGACGGCCACCTCTTCGGGGGTTTCGGCGCCGAGGTCGAGGCCCACGGGGGCCACGATGGGCCCGTCTTGGAAGGCGTGCCCGATGTTGGTCAGCATCTCGCGCGTGCGCGACAGCGGGCCCAGCACTCCGATCCACCGCGGCCGCGAGGCCAGAGCCAGGCGCAAGGCGGCTTCGTCGCGCGCTTGATTGTGGTTCATGATCACCCACCAGCGGTGGAGCAAGCGGTCCGGGGGCACAGCGTCCGGCTCGGCCACGAGAAACTCCACCCCGGGCTGGGGGAAACGGCTCGGGCCGTTGAAGGCCGCCCTGGGGTCTAGCACCGTGACGGCAAACCCGACCTCGGTCGCCCGGGCCACCACGGGGATGGCGTCGTGCCCGGCCCCGGCCACCACCAGCGGGTCCGGGGGCAACAAGGGGTCGATGACCCACTGGCTGCCCTCGATGGCGCGCACGGCGGCCCGGGTCCCGGATTTCAGCGCCTCCGCCATCGCCTCGCGCAAGGCCGGCGCGGGTGGGTCGCCCCAGGTGTGCCCGGCGCCATCGAGCCCGGTGCGGCGACCTTGCGGCAGCTCAAGGGCCAGAGCGAAGGGGGCGAGGCCTTCCGCTCGGGCGAAGGTTTCCCGCCAGAACCCATCTTCCGGGGAAACCGGCGTCAGGAGGATGTCGACGGCGCCCTTGCAGCCGATCCCGAGGCCCCACATGTCGTTCTCCGTCAGGTCATAGCTCTGGATGCGGTTTTCGCCGTCGGCCATGGCCAGCTCGGCCCACTGGTAGAGATCGCCTTCAAGACAGCCTCCGCTTAAGGTCCCGTGCATGCGGTTGTCCTCGGCCATCATCATCTTGGCTCCCGGCCGGCGGTAGGCTGAGCCTCGGACCGACACCAAAAGGGCTAGGGTGGCTTTTTTGCCGCGCGCCCAGGCCTCGGCGATGGCGTGAAACGTCTCGCGCGCCTCCAACAGCGAAGACATCGTCCGTCCCCTCCTCCATCCCGCGTCGATTTCGATTGTCGCCCCATCTCGGTTTCGGCCAACAGTTTAACGGTTTCCCGATCCGGTGGCGAGGGCCAGATGGTCCTTCTTGGTTCAACCGCACTCCGAGGGAAGATTCGAAGGAAGATGCGAGGGAAGATGGAAACCATCGGGTCGTCTCGGGGAGCTCCTCCCGGAGATTGCGGGCCCACCGGTTGGCCGAACCCGGCCCGAAAGGCGGGGGCCGCCGGGGAGCCGCGCGGCCTTTCACCTGCCACCCGACGGGGGGCCTGCCCCTAAAAAAGTTTTTCGCCCCGCGCGGAAAAACTGGGCCCAGTGCATTGACAACGGCGTTCGAGGTGGTATGATGCCCTTGGTTAAATTTTAGTCTTTATTGATATTTGGAGAGGTGAAGGATGGCGCGCGAACAAGATCTCGAGGCCGTCGACGGGTTTTTCCTGCGCATCGGCCAACAGTTTCGGCAGCGCCCAACGGGCGATCATCTGACGGTGGCGCAGTTTCTGGTGGTCCGCAAGCTCTACACCCACGGGCCTATGGCCATGGGCGAACTGGCGGAGTCCCTGGGGGTCTCGTTTGCTGCCGCCACCGGCATCGTGGACCGATTGAGTCAGGCCGGCCTCGTCCACCGGCGGCGGTCCGACGTCGACCGACGCGTGGTGTGGGTGGAACTCAGCCCCGAGGGCCATGCCAAGATGGCCGAGATGCGCCAGGCGCGCCGCCATCTGCTCGAGGCCATGATGCAACCCTTGGACGACGACGAGCTGCACGAGCTGGTGCGGCTTTTGGGCAAAGTGGTGGAAGGGGTGGGCGAACGCCATGGGTGACCGGATCGTGGTAGAACAGTTGACCAAGCGGTTCGGCGAAATCGAGGCCGTCCGCGGCGTCAGCTTCACGGTGGGAGCGCGCGAGGTGTTTGGCTTCCTCGGTCCCAACGGCGCCGGCAAGACCACCACCATCAAGATGCTGGCCACGCTGCTCGAGCCCACTTCGGGTCGGCTTCAGATCGAGGGGCTGGACGTGGTCCGCCAGCGCCAGGAGGTGCGGCGCATCATCGGCTTGGTGTTTCAGGACCCGACCTTGGACGACCGCCTGACGGCGTGGGAGAACTTGTTGTTTCACGGCATGCTCTACGGTCTCTCCCAGGCCGAGATCCGGCGCCGGGCCGAACCGCTGCTCGAGATGGTGGGGTTGGCCGAGCGCCAAAACAGCCTGGTGCGCACCTTTTCCGGCGGGATGAAGCGCCGCTTGGAGCTGGTGCGGGGGCTGATCCACACGCCCAAGGTGTTGTTCTTGGATGAGCCTACGGTGGGCTTAGACCCGCAGACGCGAAGCCAGCTCTGGCAGCACATTCGGGAGCTGTCGCGACACCATGACACCACCGTCTTCGTCACCACCCACTACATGGACGAGGCCGAGCACTGCGACCGCACGGCGATCATGGACCACGGCCAGATCGTGGCCTTGGATACGCCGGAACACCTAAAACAGGTCATCGGCAGCGAGGAGATTCGCTTGACGGTGCGGGCCTCGGCGCTGTCGGAGCGCTCGCGGTGGGAGGCCGAGCTCGGCCAGAGCTTTTCCGGGGCCGGGACCGAACTGCTCTTCAAGACCCGCAACGCCGGCGCCGACGTGGCTCGCATCGTGCAGGCAGTGGGACCGGCGATCGAGCGCATCGAGATCAAGCGGCCGACCTTGGAAGACGTCTTCTTGCACCTGACCGGGCGCGAAATCCGGGAGGAGACGGTATCGGCCCGCGATGCCTGGCGGGAGTTTGGGCGAAGGAGGATGGGGCGATGATCGCGTTGCGCGGCATCTACGTCATTTGGCTGCGGGAGCTTATCCGCTTCGTGCGGGAGCCGGCGCGGATCGTGGGGATGGTGGCGCAGCCCTTGCTCTACCTCATCCTGGTCGGCAACGGGCTTGCGCACGGGTTTCAGTTTCGTGGGGCGGGGTCGGTGAACTACCTGGCCTTTATGTTCCCGGGCATCGTGGCCATGTCGGTGCTCTTCACCAGTGTCTTTTCGGCCATGTCCATCGTCTGGGACCGCGAGTTTGGCTTTCTCAAAGAAGTGTTGGTCAGCCCGGTGCCGCGGGCGGCCATCGCCATCGGTAAGGCGCTGGGCGGCACCACTGTGGCCGTGGCCCAAGGGGCGGTGATTCTGATCTTAAGCCCCTTGGTGGGCATCGCCCTGGAACCTGGCCGGTATCTGGCCATGCTTGGGGTGTTGGCGCTGCTGGCGCTGGCGTTGAACGGCCTCGGCATCTTGGTGGCGAGCCGCATGGAGTCGATGCAGGGTTTCCAAGTGGTCATGAACTTTCTTGTCATGCCGCTCTTTTTCTTGAGCGGCGCCTTGTACCCCTTGCGGGGGATGCCGGGGTGGCTGGCCGCCTTGATGCAGATCGACCCCGTCACCTACGGCGTCGATGCCCTGCGCCATCTGGTCTACTTCCGGAGCGCCCTGTTGGCTACCATCACCCAGTTCTCGCTGGCCGAAGACCTGGCCGTGACCTTGGGCACGGCGGCGCTTCTGCTCGTGGTTTCCACGGTGGCCTTCAACCGCACCCGGAGCGCCTGATCCGGGCGGGGATCCAGCCTCACGCCTTAAAGCGGCCGCGCCCGGGGCCCTTTGTTGCCCGCACGGCCTGGCTGGGTCGGGGAGGCTTGCAAACCGGCCGCGAAAGGTAGAAAACTTAAATGTTGGTTGGAGGTCAACATTCAACGGGACCGGAGGATTTCCGTCCTGACGGGTGCACCGAAAACGGGAAGGGAGGGTGCGATCGTGAGCGTGCGCGGACAAGATCCGGTGGCCTCCCCCCAGTTGGCGGCCCAGCCCTTAGGCGAGCGCGAGCAGCGTTGGGTGCTGGCAGTGGTGTTGATGGGGCTGATGATCACCGCCGTCGACACCACCATCGTGGTGTTGGGCCTGCCGGTGATCATGCGCGACCTTCACGCTACCCTGGCTTCGGTGGTCTGGGTGATCATGGTCTACCTGTTGGTGCTGACCTTGCTGGCCACCCAGGTCGGGCGGCTTGGGGACCTCTACGGGCGGTCGCGGATGTACAACCTCGGTTTTGCCATCTTCACGCTGGGGTCGGTGCTGTGCGGCCTGTCCCAGTCGGCACCGGAGCTGATCGGCTTCCGCGTGCTGCAGGCCATCGGCGGAGCCCTCATCACGGCCAACAGCGGGGCCATCGTGGCCGACGCCGTGCCCGGTCCCAAGCGCGGCCGGGCCTTCGGCATCACCAGCATCGGGTGGAACATCGGCGCCATTCTGGGCATCCTCTTGGGCGGGATTCTCATCACCTACGTCAGCTGGCGGGCGGTGTTCTACATCAACCTGCCCATCGGCGTGGCCGCCCTGCTCCTCGGCTACCGGTGGCTGCCGCGCCGAGACCGCGGGCAGCGCCAGCCCCTCGACCCTGTGGGGATGGTCCTGCTCGGGGCGGGGTTGAGCGCGGTGCTGTTCGGCTTGACGCGAATGACCGGGACCGGCTTTACGGCCGCGGTGGGGGCGTTGGTGGCGGTAGGGCTTGGGTTCCTGGCAGGTTTTGCGGCCTGGGAGGCACGGCACCCGAGCCCCTTGGTCAGCCTCGACCTCTTCCGCCATCGGGTGCTAAGCGCCTCCATCTTGGCGAGCTTCTTTCAGTCCCTCGGCGGGTACGCGGTCCTTTTCCTGGTGATCATGTTTCTGCAAGGGGTGCGCGGGTTAAGCCCCTTTTCCGCCTCCTTGTTGTTGGTGCCGGGCTACCTCGTCGGGGGGGCCATTGGCCCTTGGGCCGGCCATTTGGCCGACCGCTGGGGTTCGCGGGTACCGGCGACGGTGGGCCTGTTGGTGCAGGTGGTGGGCATCGCCATCTACGGGAGCCTGACGGTGGGAAGCCCGCTGTGGCACGTGGCCCTGGCCTCGCTCATCAATGGGCTCGGCAGCGGGGCCTTTTATCCCGCCAACAACAGCGCAGTGGTGGTCAATGCTCCGCCCTCGGCGTACGGAGTGGCCAACGGGCTGTTGCGCACGTTTGCCAACGTGGGCATGGTGAGCAGCTTTGCCGTGAGCCTGTTGGTGGCCTCGATGGCCATTCCGCGCCAGGCGGCGTTTGCCATCTTCTTGGGCGTGACCCAACTCGGGGCGCAATTGGGCGGGGACTTCGTGCGCGGGCTGCATGCGGCCTTGGGCACGGCCATTGCCCTCATCTTGGTGGCGGCCCTGCTGTCGATCCTGCGCGGGGCCGAGCCGGCGCGCCGCGCTTCGCATTGAAGCGCTCCAAGTTCCCTCCAAGTTCTCTTCCAGGGCCCCTGCCGGAATCGGGCAGGGGCCCTTGGTTCGCCTGCCAAGAATATGGGGGCTGACCCGAGGGGCGGAGCAGTGGTAGGATCGCGCTCATATGGCGCGGCAAGCAAGGGAGGGAGGACAGATGTGGCAGCCAAGGGGGCACAGGATAACACGCGCGGCCCTGGTGGGGCTCGGAGCTTTGGCCTTGGCCGTCACCGGGCCGGGGGCTAGGGCCGCCCCGGCCGAGGCGTCGGCGGCGTTGCCTTCGGTGCGGCAACCCAAAGCGCCGGCTTTGCCTCCGCTCACCATCGCCGGCCGCCGGGTGTTGGCAGTCTACACCATGCAGGCGACGGCTTACGGGCCCGAGGCCGAAGACAACTACCCCTACGGTCCTACCAACTTTTTTGGCAGGGCGTTACGGCCGGGCACGGTGGCGGTCGACCCGCACACCATTCCCCTCGGGTCGACCGTGTACGTGACCGGATACCGCGACCCCCTGTTGCCGCCGGGGGGATTTGTGGGCAGGGCGCTTGACACCGGCCACGGCATCGTC
Source organism: Bacillota bacterium (assembly GCA_023511625.1). GTDB lineage: Bacteria > Bacillota > Sulfobacillia > Sulfobacillales > Sulfobacillaceae > JAIMAE01. The sequence continues at coordinate 62,059 of JAIMBD010000005.1, forward strand.
GGCGCCCGCATCGACATCTACCTGGCGGGCTCGGCCGAGGCGGTCAACGCCTTTGGCGAACAAAAGGTGGCGGTTTTCGTCCTGGGGCCGCCGCAGGCGGGCGGCTGAGCTTTGGCTGAAATCCGGGCCGAGCCATCCCGGCGCAGGGCGCCCTTATGGCAGACTGGAGGGCGATGACGCCCGAGGGGGCGCATATCGCACAGGACCCGCCGCGTGGTGAGGAGCGCGGCGTGTACCCAAGGAGGGAGTGGTTGCGAACATGCGTGGATTCCGGGGGATGGCGTCTCGGCGCCCGGCGTGGCTTTTGGCCGGTGCCCTGATGGCGGCAGGCATCGCCGGGTGCGGCGGCGCGGCCAGCTCCGGAGGATCCAGCGGCGCCACTGCACCGGCACCGGCGTCGGCGGCCGCAGCGCATCCTTCGGCCTTGGCGCACGGGCCGCATTTCGGCCAGGGACGCCGGCTGGGGATGGCGCCGTTGGCCGCCACCTTAAGTCCGGTGCTGAAGCTTCCGGCGTCGACCATCGCCCAGGATCTGGAGCATGGCGAGTCGCTGGCCCAGATCGCGAAGCAACAGGGGGTATCCACTCAGGCCTTGACCCAGGCGCTGGAGCAACACCAAAAGACCGTGCTGGACAACCTGGTCAAAGCGGGGCGCCTGACCGAGGCCGAGGCGCAGCAGCGGTTGCAGCAGTTCGAGCAGCGCATCCCGCAGCTGATCAACCATGCCGGCGGCTTCTTTCCCCCGCGCATGCCGCCGTCGGGAGCGCCGGCGACACCCAGTCCAGGGCAGTGACAACGTCCCGGGGGCCCTCCCCCGGGACGCGGTGCGTTTTGGGGCCGCAAGGCGGGTGGACATCCTACGGTTTGAGGTAGGCAAAGCCCTCCAGTTGCCGGCGGACCAGCTCGCCCACTGCCGATGGCACCACCTCGACGCCCGCAAGGAGCGCTTCTGGACTGACCCCCCGTGCCCGCATGGTGTTGCGGCACACGGCCACCGTGACGCCGCGAGCGCGTAAGGCCTCGAGCTCCAAAGGGAGCGTCGAGCGGGCGGCCTCGACGAGCGGCAAGGCATCGCCCTGGATCACGAGCTCGACGGTAGCGTCGGGCATCTCCGCCAAAAGGTTGGCGATGGAGGTCAAGGCCGCCCGATGACGGTCTGGATGGCCGGTGTTGAGGTGAAAGACGACGCGTGCAGACATGCAGACGGTTCCCCCTTCGGAAGCTCGGGTGGCTTTCCTCAATAAGTCAATTATAGCGCGGGAACCGCACCGGCCTTTCGGGAAGGGACAGGCAGGGAAAACCGGGGCCGAAGGCGAAAGGGGAGGGAGATCGGGGAGTGGCGCTGTCTTTCCCGGCAACGATGTGCATCAGGCGGTAAGACCAAGAAGGGAGGGAGGCCGGGCCGCTCAATACGGCCGGGCCGAGAAGCACCATGGATCTGAAGTTGCGAGGCAAGCGGGCGTTGGTGACCGGCGGCAGCCGCGGCATCGGGCGGGCCATCGCCTTAAGGCTTTTGGAGGAAGGGGCCGAGGTGGCCATCGCCGCGCGCACGCGCTCGCGCCTGGAACAGGCGACGGCGGAGTTGAAGGCCGCGACGGGCGGCCGGGTGGTGCCGGTCGAAGTGGAGCTCACCTCGGCCGAGTCGATTCAGCGCATGGTGCGCGAGGCCGTGGAGGCGTTGGGCGGGCTCGAGATCCTGGTCAACGCCGGCGCCCGCGTCAGCGGCGGGGCCCCTGAGGACTTCGAGCACGTCACCGACGAGATGATCCTCCGCGACTTCGAGGAGAAGTTTCTCGGCTACCTGCGCTGCATCCGCGAAGCGGTGCCCTGGATTCGGCGGGCCGGCGGCGGAAGCATCCTCAACCTGGGCGGCAACGCCGCCCGCCAAGCGGGCGGGATCTCGGCCGGAGCCCGCAACGTGGCGGTGGTCAATCTGACCCGCAACCTGTCGCGGGAATTCGGCAAAGACGGCATCACCGTCAACGCCATCCATCCTGGCACCATCGTTACCGAGACCTTCCGCGAACGCATGGAGGCGCAGGCCCGGCTGCGCGGAATCCCCTACGAGCAGCACGTGGCCAATCTCGCGGCGCAACCGGCCATCGGGCGGTTGGTGACGGCCGAAGAGGTGGCTGATGTGGCGGTGTTTCTGGTGTCGCCGCGGGCCGTGGGCATTACCGGCGAGGTGGTGGCCGTGACCGGAGGCGCCGGCAACGCCGTGTACTACTAACTCTGGCAGTGGCGTCAGAGCAGCGGGCGCAGGTCTCGGACCAGGACTGCGGCGCGGGCCGCCGGGGCCTGGTCGGTGGCCACCGGCAGGAGGTAGCGCTCTCGCCCGGCGCCGTCGATCACGTAGATGGCGGCGGTGTAGGCCACCCGCCCGCCCTCGAGGGCCACGTCGATGTGGTAGGCCTGCCACACGGCGTAACGCACCGGCAGGGGACCGGAGAGAAAGCGGGCCGGCAGACTTTGCACCAGTACCGGGGGGATGGGCCTCGGCAACGGGTTGGTGTCTACCATCACCCAACTGACCTGGCGGGCCGTCGTCGGGCCGAGCTGGCGTTGGGCGGCGCCGAGGATGGCGGGGATGGGCGGGCAGATGCCCTGGCAGAGGGGGTCGTAGAAGGCCAGCACCACCGGTCGGCCTTGGGCGTCGGACAAGGACCAGGGGTGGCCTTCGGGGTCCGTGAGCTGAAAGGCAGGCGCCGGCACGCCGCCGAGGGGCTGGTCTTGCCCGTTGGCCGTGGGCCCGGGCAGGTCGATGCCCAGGCCGATGGCCCCAAGGAAGGCAAAACCGGCCACGATGGCCGCCACCACATAGCCGAGCCAGCGTTTCCACGCGCGCGTAAAAGCCCCCCCTTTTCGCACCTCTAGATTACCTTGCCCGTCCCTCGGCCCCGGAGGGGCGCCAGCGCCTCCGGGGCCTTGGCTTTTCCCCGTTGCGCCTGCCGTCTTATCCAATTGTGCCCCCGATGCGGCGGGCCGTTCAACGGGGGGGCTCATCCAGGCCGTCACGGCGCGCTTTTGGCCGAGGGCGGGTCTGGTGGGCGGTGCCAGAGGTGGCTTACGGTGCGAATCAAGATCTTGAGGTCCTGCCAGAAGGTGTGGCTGCGGAGATAGGTGAGGTCCATGTGGAGCTTCTCCTCGGGGGAGGAGAAGTAATGGCCCAACACTTGCGCCAAGCCGGTGACTCCGGGGGGCGCGTGGTGGCGGAGCCCGTAGCCCGGGTATCGCTGGCTGAAGGCCTCCACGAAGCGCGGCCGTTCCGGACGCGGCCCCACCAGCGACATCTCGCCGCGGAGCACGTTCCACAGCTGGGGGAGCTCGTCGAGATGCGTGCGCCGCAAGATCCGCCCCACCCGCGTCGCCCCGGGGGCGTCGGGAGGCGTCAGGCCTACTCCACGCTTGGCTTCGTGGTCGCGCTCGAGCGTGCGGAACTTCCAGAGCAGGAACCGCTGCCCGCCGAGGCGCACCCGCTCTTGGCGGTAGAAGACCGGGGGGCCGTCGTCGAGGAGAATGGCCAGGGCAATGGCGAGCCCCACCGGAGACAACAGCACCATCAGGACGGCAGAGGCCACAAGGTCGAACAATCGCTTGACCCACCGGTGGATCCAGGGGATCTCTACCGGCTTGAGGCTCAACAGGGGAATGGGGCCGGCCATGGTGAGGTGGGCTTGGGCCACGAGGCCGTCGTACAGGGACGGCCGCCAAAGACAGGGGATGCGTCGCTCCAGGCAATCGAGGAAGACCGCGATCTTGACCCTATCCGGCACGGCCTCGCCGATGACCACCACGTCGACGGGCCGGCCTGGCGAGAAGTCCTCTGGATCCACGACGGCCACGGTGGGGGCGTATCCCAGATGGAGCACCGCCTCGAGTTCCTCGGCGCTGGGCGAAGACCCCACCCACAGGATGCGCGTCGGCACGGCCTCCCAGTGCCAGTGCAGCCACACCCGGCGCCAGGCGTAGAGCATCGGCCACCAAAAGGCGATGCTGATGACCAACACCGACCGGGGAAAGCCGAGGTTGGCGAGCAGGTAGGAGATGACGACGGTGATGGCTGCCAACAGAAATACCGTGGGGGTCAGCCGCTGCCGTAACTCTGCCGGCGGGATCCACCGCTCCTCGTAGAGGTCGAAGGAAGCCAGGAGGGCCAAGGCCACGAGCGAAATCCACGGCGCAAGATGCAGGTAGGCATCGAGGTTGTAGGCCGGAGGCCGACCGGCAAAACGCACCTCGAAGGCCAACAGCACCGCGAGGTGGACCACGGCCAAGTCGACGAGCAGGACGAGGGCCCGCCACCCCCCCGCGCGCATGCGCCGCCTCCTTTCCGCCACCGGTCGCGGTCGACCGGTGCCAAACTCCGACACGACAGATTTCCATTCCACGCCGAGAGGCCAAAATCCTCTTCCCCTTGCCTCTTTGGGGTCCGGCAAAGAGCCAGGCGGGCCAGAAGGGGACCACCTCCTTTCTTCTCCCGTCGGGATTTCGGTAGAATCTCGTGTAGAATCGGAGCCAGAGATGGCGTCGCCGATCGGGGGCCGAAAGGCCCTCGGGCGTGACCACCCAGCCGAAACGACAAAGGGGATAGAATCCTTGGCCAAGCGCAAAGCCCGTACCAAGCCGCCGGCGGCGCCCCCTGCCGCCAAGTCGCCTCGCCCGCCGGCCAAGCCCACGGCGTCGTCCTCCACCCGGCGCGAGCCGCGGCGGGCCCCGGCGCGGCAGAAAGATTGGGTGCCGGCCTACGCCGGCGCCGTGACGTTGGCCACCCTGGTCCTAACTGTCTGGCCCCAAGGCCTCTTCTTTGATTACTCAGGACTCATCGTGGCCGGCCTGTTGTTCCTGGCGGGTGGCTTTTTGCTGGCCCGCCTCGACCGGCGGGCCTGGTGGGGCCTTGCACCTTGGGCAGCGGCGGCGTTGGGCTACGTGTTGGCCATGATTCACCCCTTGGACCTCGGCCAGGCGCAGGCGGGAGCCGTGATGCACGCCAGTCTTGCGGTCATGGCGGGGCTTTCGTGGTTGGCGGCGGCCGAGCCGAGCTGGCGCGAGCGGCTTCTTGCCGCCTTCGGCGGGCTGATGGCGCTCTTGGCCTGGCTCATCCCTCTCGACACCGGGCATTGGCTGCATCTTTTCTCTGGTCTTTTGTTTACCAACCGGTGGGCCAGCGTCTTCCAATATCCCGACACGGCCGGCGCCCTGTGGGGGGCGGGGTGGCTCGCACTGGCCTTTGTGGGTTCCCGGCGCCGGTGGGTCAAGGGCCTGGTACGCCTGGCCCAGGGCATCGACGGAGCGGCCTTGCTCCTGGCCTTGTCTCGTGGGGCCGACCTCGTCATGCCCTTCGGGGTGGTGCTGGCGCTCGTGGTATGGGCTGGGCGCGGTCGGTGGACCGGGGCCGCGAACGCGCTGGTGGGGGGCGGCCTGGTGGGGCTTTTGCTGGCGCTCCTGTGGCGGGGACATCTGCCGACTACGTCCGTCGGCCCGATCCTTTTCCTTGCGCTGGCCGCGGTCATGGTGGCGGCCTGGATGGCCCTGGAGTGGGGGTGGGAGCAGGTTCGGCCGAGCCTGTCCCCGCGCCGGCTGATGGTGGGCGCGGCGGGGGTGGCCGCGGCGGTAGTGGTGGCCGCAGCCCTTGCCGTGGCGCAGCGCGCCGAGCGCCCGGTGGTGGCCGGCGGCCCAGGTTATGCCATCTCCACCGATGCGCCGGTGGCGGGAAGGGTGGCCATCGAGGCCAGTGGGCCGGTGAGGGTGACGCTCAGCGCCGAGTCCCGGTACGACGCCACCAAGGTGGTCCAGACGGCGACGGTGGACAGCACGGGGACGGTGGCGATTCCCCCGCTGCCTGCTTGGGCCCAGGGGTTGTCGGTCAAGGTGGTGCCGGTGCACGGGTCCGTCGCCTTAGATCGGCTGGCCATCTTGGGGCCGAGCCCGCGGCAACTTTTGCCCTGGTACGTGCACGTCTTGCCGGCCTCGCTCTACACCCGTCTGCTGGAAGTCAACGGGCGCCAGCTTAGCATCTGGCAGCGCGGCGTATTCGTGGCCGATGGCATCCGCATGGCCCTGTCCCGTCCCCTGTTGGGTTACGGGGCCGGAGGCTGGGGGGCCGGGTATCGCCAGTATCAGTCGTTGCCCTACACCTCGCGCGAGGTGCACGATGGATGGGTGCAGTGGTGGATCGACGGCGGCGCGCTTGCCGGGCTGGGGTATGCCGGGCTTTTGGCCGGCGTGCTGTACGCCGCCGTGCAAAGCCGGCGCCAGGCGCTGTCGGAGGATCACCGCCGGGCCTTGGCCGGGCTGGTCGGGGTCAACGCCGTGCTCCTCGGACACGGCATCGTGGACTGGGACTTCTCGTTTTTGTGGGTGGAGCTGGTGGTGGCAGCCCTTTGGGCCGCCATGATGCGGGCCGCGACCCCTGAGCCGGCCGCCGCCCAAGGCCCGCGGCCGCTCGGGGCGCCCACCTTTTTGGCCGGCATCGCCTCCATCGCGGTGCTGGTGGCGGCGGCCTTGATGGCCCAAGCCCAAGGGTATACCAATGCCGCCTCGGCGGCCGTGCAGCACCGCAACGGCCAGGCCGCCTTGACGGCCGTGCAGCGCGCAGTGGGAGCCGATGGCAACTGGGGGCAAGCGTGGCAGCTGTTGGCAGAGGTGGAGGCGGCGTCGCTCCAGCAAAATCCCAAGGCAGGGATTCCCGTCGCGCAAGTGTCGGCGGCCTTCCAACAGGCCTTGCGCACCGAGCCGACCAATCCTGACCTCAGGGTGAGCTACGGCCGGTTTCTGTTAACCCAAAACCAACCCCAGGCCGCAGCGGCCCAGTTCCTGAAGGCGGTGGAACTCGGGCCCATGCGCCTGTCCAGCGTAAACCCGGCCATCGATGGCCTCTACAACGTGGCCGTGGACGGCTTGGCCCAAGGGCAGGAGGCAGTGGCGACCATCGGGATCCGCGACCTGCACCAGGCCATCACCCGCTACCAGGCCAGTCGGCGAGCGATTCCTGCCGGAATGCTGCCAGAGTTGACGCTGCCCGACTTTTCCGGCGCCGAAGAGGTGGCCGCGGGGTTGGACGCCTTGACCCACGGCCAGCTGACCGAGGCGCGCCATCTCTGGCAGGCGGTGGCGGGCGGCCAGCCGCAGGCGGCTGCACAGGACTGGCTTTTAATCGCCGAGTGGGTGGCCGGACAGCACGCGGCCGCAGTGCCAAGCCCGATGGTGGCCATCGCCCAGCGCCTCCTGTCCTGGCATCTTGTGGGCGGGCGGTCGTAGCCCGGTGGCGGGAGAGCGCGAAGGACCGATGGAGATGCGCGCACCACACCAAGCCACGCCACTGCCGGCCGGCTCGGCCCCGGCCCCCGGACGAAGGGAACGGTTTTTGGCCCGGCTCCGGTCCTTGGCCCTGTGGAGCGAGCTCATCCGCAACCTCGCGGTGCGGGACGTGGAGACCCGCTACAAGCACTCCCTCTTGGGACTGTATTGGGCCATCATCAACCCGTTGGCCACGGCCGGCATCTTTGGGTTTGTGTTTGGGGTCATCTTTCACGCGGCGTCGCAGTCGGTCCCCTACGTGGTGTTTCTCCTGACGGGGCTTACCTTTTGGAACCTGTTCGCCAACGGAGTGATGTCGGCCACCGTCAGCGTAACCGGCAACGCTGCGCTCCTGGCCAAGATCTACTTTCCCCGCGTGGTCCTGCCCACGGCGGCAGTGCTGGCCCGGTTTATCGATTTTCTCTTCAGCCTCTTCGTGCTCGCGGTGTTCGTGGCGCTCTACCGGGTGCCGGTGCATTGGTCGGCCTTGGCGGTGGTGCCGGTGGTGGTCGTGGAGATGCTTTTCACCTTGGGCGTGGGCTACATGACGGCAGCCTTGAACGTCCTCTACCGCGACGTCAATCAGTTGGTAGGGCTCCTTTTGATGGTGTGGATGTACCTGTCGCCGGTGATGTTCACCGTCGCCCAGGTGCCGGCGAGCCTGCGCCCGATCCTGTTGCTAAACCCCATGGGCGGCCTTATCCAGGCGGAACGCGACCTTTTGTTCACGGGCCACCTGACCGATGCCACCTATCTGTGGACGGCAGGGAGTTGGACGGCGCTGGTGTTCGTCGGCGGGCTTTACCTCTTCAAGCGCATCGAGCCCTTGTTCGCCGAGGTGATGTGAGGTGGCGTACCTTCGGGCCGAACACATCTCCAAGCGCTTTCAGCTGCGGCGCGACCGCGCCGACAGCGTGGGGGGACTTTTGATGCGCATGTTGCCGGGGCGGCGGCCACCTCCGGCCGAGCCCTTCTGGGCCCTGCGCGACGTCTCCTTCGAGATGGGGCCGGGGGTGAGCTTCGGCATCGTCGGCAACAACGGTTCCGGCAAGAGCACGCTGTTGAAGATCGTGACCCGCACCATGCTGCCCACCACCGGCCGCATCGCCGTGGAGGGCCGGGTCTCCGCCTTGATCGAACTCGGGGCCGGGTTTCACCCGGACTTCACCGGGCGCGAAAACGTCTACCTCAACGCCTCCATCCTCGGCATCCCGCGGCGGCAGATCGAGCGCAAGATGGAGGAGATCATCGACTTTGCCGAGATCCGGCCGTTCATCGACACGCCGGTCAAGTATTACTCGTCGGGGATGCACGCGCGGCTCGGGTTTGCCGTGGCCACCAGCGTCGAGCCCGACCTCCTGATCGTGGACGAGGTGCTGGCGGTCGGGGACGAGGCCTTCCAGCAAAAGTGCATGGACCGCATCTTTCGCATGAAACGCGAGGGCGTCAACATCCTGCTCGTCTCCCACGACCTCGGGTCCATCGAGCGCCTGATGGACCAGGCGCTGTGGCTCGACCGCGGAGTGATGCGGGCCCAGGGGCGGCCTCGGGATGTGGTCCACGCCTACCGCGAGGCCCTCATTGGGGCCGATGCCGCCCCGGCCCCGGCCGATGGCCCGGAACCGGCCGCCCCGGCCCTGGAGCTCGTGTCGGCGCACTGCCTCTCCCAAGGCCGCGCCGTGGACCAGATCCGGGCCGGAGACCCCCTGACGGTGGAGTGGACGTGGGCTTGCAGGGGGCCTGAGGTCTTCCAAGGCGCCTTGGAGCTGAGCCTTCGGCGTCCGGACGGGCTCGAAATCGCCCGCTGGTCGCAGCTGAAAGAAGGCAGGCAGATTGCCGTCGGGCCAGGCCAGGCGCGGGTGGCCCTGGATCTCGACGCCCTTTGGCTGGCCACCGGCCAGTACGAATTCGACTGCGCCCTGTTCGACGGGCAGGGCCGGCGCATCTGGGAGGCCCGCCCCTTATTGACCTTGCGCGTTCAGGCGCTCGACTTCAGCGCCGGCTTGGTGCTCATCCCCCACCGCTGGCGGGTGGAAGCATGACGGCGCCCTTAATCGCCGTCGACGCCCGCTACGGGTTGCGCGCGATGCGGCGCGGCATCGGGGAGTACGTCTACCAGCTGTTTTGGGCCTTGGCGGAGTTGCCCCGCCCGTATCGCGTGGCGCTCTTCGGCGACGGGTCGGCCGACCCTGAGGTGGTGGCTGCGTTCCGGCGCCGGTACCCGGTCGAAATCCTTTCGGCCCCAAACTTCTTCTGGTGGGAGCAGGTGGCCTTTCCGCAAGCGGCGCGCCGCTGGCGCGCCGCCTTTGTCCACGGCACAGCCAACATCGCCCCCTTGGGCTGGGCGCCGCGCGCCGTGCTCACCGTGCACGACGTCATCGAGTGGCACCGGGGGCGCGATTTCCCGGGTCAGCTGGCGTGGCGACATCGGCTCAGTCGCCTGTATCGCATGAACGCCTTGGCCCACCTGGCTCCCCTATGTCCCTTGGTGTTCACCGTCTCTGAGTACGCCGCCGCCACCGTGGCCGAAACCTTGGGCGTGGCGCGCGCGCACCTTCGGGTGACGCCCTTGGCCCCAAAGCCGGTGCCGTCCTTCCCGGATCCTGCGCCGGGGGCGCGTCCGCCCTTTGTCTTGGTCTTGGGCGCCCGCGACGAGCGCAAAAACCTGCGCGGGGCCTTCGCCGCCTTGGCTCGCACGGCGCCGCCGGTACGCTTTGAGGTGGTGGGGGTGGAAGAGGCGGCTGTGCCCTGGGCGCAAAAGTTGGCCGAGACCTTCGGGGTCGCCGAGCGCGTGGCCGTGCGGGGGATGGTGCCAGACGCGGAGCTTTGGGCGCTGTACCGTGCGGCCCGCGCGCTGTTGTATCCGAGCTACGAGGAGGGGTTTGGGCTTCCGGTGCTGGAAGCCATGCGCTTTGGCTGTCCCGTCATCGCCAGCCGGCGCGGGGCCGTGCCGGAAGTGGCCGGCGACGCCGCCCTCTTGGTGGACCCGGCCGATCCCGAGGCCATGGCCGGGGCCATCGAGGCGGTGTGGCGCGACGACGATCTTTGGGCGGAGCTCGCCCGCCGCGGCCAGAGACGGGCTGCCCGTTACACCTGGGCCAACACCGCAGCGCTGACCCATGCCGGCTACCTCGCCCTCGTGGAGGGGGGGCGATAAACCGTGCGGGTGGCGGTGGTGGCCGGACGCGGGCCCTGGCCCATTCGGGGCGGGGAGGCGGTGCGGCTCGACGCCTGGCTTCGGGTGTTAAGCCGCCGCCACGAGGTCACTTTGGCCGTGCCCGGCGGCACGGCTTGTCCGCTGCCGGCCCTTTCGGTGGTGGCCTTACCGCCGCTCTCCCGCCGGCTTTGGGCCATCCTGCGCCACCCCTTCCTTCCGACCACGGTGGCCCTGGCCTGGGACCGCGACGTCGCGGCGGCGGTGCAACGGGTGGTAGCGGCCCACGACCGCACCCTCTTCTACCAGCTGCGCACCACGGCTTGGCTGCCATCTCCTCGAGCCGGCGTGGCGGTCGACCTTACCGACGCCCTGTCTTTGTACTACCGGCGTCGGGCGCGCCGTGAGCCGTGGTGGGCCTTCGAGGCTTGGCGGACGGCTCGCTGGGAGCAGGGGGTGGTGGCCCGTTGGCCGGCCTTTGTCGTCTCCGACCACGACCGCAAGGCGCTGGCCGGCTCCACCGCCCCAAAGCTCGTGGTGGCGAGAAACGGCGTCTTCGGCCCTCCGCCGGGGTACCGGCGCGAGCCTAAAAGGCGGCGCTGGGTGACGGTCGGGAACTGGACTTATTGGCCCAACCGGTCGGGGCTGAGGCGCTTTCTCGCCCAGGTCTGGCCCGAGGTCTTGCGCGTCCACCGCGACGCCGAGCTCTGGGTGGCGGGAAGCGGGGCGATTCCGGCCGCCTTGCCGGCGGGGGTGCGCTGGCTTGGGCCGATGGAGGACCTTGCCCCGCTCTATGCCGGGGCTTGGGCAGCGGTGGCGCCGGTGGAATTCGGGGCCGGGACCAAGACCAAGGTACTGGAGGCTTTGGCTTACGGCGTAGGGGTGGTCACGACCCCCGTGGGGGCCGAGGGCCTGCCGGTCGAAGCCGGCATTTTGGTGGTGCGGGAGCGGTCGGAGTGGATCCGGGCCCTGGCTGAGGAATGGGCCGCGGAATCCGCGCGCTGCCAGAGCGTCTTGGCGTCCTGGCACTGGGAAAAGACGTTGGCCCCGGCCGTGGAGGTGATCGAGGGGTGAAGGTGGTGCTCGTCATCACCTCGGCCGATTGGGGCGGCGCCCAGCGCCACGTTTATGACCTTGCGCGCGGCCTTTGCCGGCGCGGCCATGCCCCCGAGGTGTGGTACGGAGTGCCGGGGCCGCTGGTCGCCCGCTTGGCCCAGGCCGGGATCCCGTCGAGGCGGGTGGCGAACCTCGTCCGCCGCCTGGCCCCCGGCCGAGATTTCGCGGGGGTGCGGAGCCTGCGGAGGGAACTCTTGGCGTTTGGCCCTGACGTGGTCCACGTCCACTCCTCGAAGGCGGGGGTGTTGGTGCGGGCCGCCCTGGGAGACGGGGCCTTGCCGGTGGTCTACACCGTCCACGGGCTCGTCTGGCGCAACGAGCGGATGGCGGGGTGGAAGCGCCGGTTCTACCGTTGGGTGGAAGAGCGGCTCTTGAGTCGGGCGGCCGTGACGGTGGTGCTTTCGGCGGGCGACGAGGCGGCGCTGGTCTCTGCGCGGCCGGACCTTCGCCCCCGCATCGTGCGCATCGCCCATGGCGTCGAGGGCCCGCCGCGGCCCCTCGGGCTGCCGGACGCCCCCATTTTGGGTACCGTGGCCCGGTTCACCCCCGAGAAGGCGCTCGACCGCGCCTTGGAACTGGTGGCGGCGGTGCGCCCGGCGCTGCCCGACGTGCGCCTGGTGTTGGTGGGCGACGGACCACTGCGCGGCACCCTGGTGGCGATGGCCGCGCGCCTGGGCGTGGCCGACTGCGTCCAGTTTGCCGGTTTTCAGGAGGACGTTTGGCCGTGGCTGGAGTCGATGCGGGTCTTCCTCCTCACTTCGGTCAAAGAAGGGATGCCCTATGCCTTGCTCGAGGCCATGGCGGCAGGTCGGCTGATCTTGGCCACGCCGGTGGGAGCCGTGCCGGAATTGGTGGCAAGCTACCCCCGGGGCCGGGTGGCAGCGCCAGCGGATTTGGCCCGGGAACTGTTGGCCCTGCTGCAAGCACCGCCGGCTCCGCTGGAGGGGGTACAGTTGCCAGACGTGAACGCGATGGTGGAAGCGGTGCTCGACGTCTACCGGCAGGCTCAAGCCGTTTGGCAAGGGGGTCGGGCGTGATCTTCCTGGCTTACGCCCTCGTCAGTTGGCTGGTCGGCGCCTTTTCCATCGACTGGCGCCGGTGGCGGCGAGGGTACCCCACGGCCCTGGCCGGGGCTTTGGGCTCGTGCGTGCTCGACTTGAGCGGCCTCGGACACGGGGGCTGGTGGACCTACCACAGCCGGTGGTTGCCCGGGCTGTGGCCCAACCTCGTCCTCAATCTTAGCCTCTACCCGGTGGGGGCGTGGACCTTTGCCCAACGGTTGCCGCGCCGAGGGGGGCGGCTTTTCCTGTGGGGCCTTCTCGGAGAAGCCGTGCTGGTGGCGGAAGAGGCGGGGCTTTGGCTAAGCGGCCACTTGTCCTACCGAAACGGGTGGGGCATCGGGTGGTCTGCCCTCTTAAACGTAGGACTTTTGGCCGGGCTTTTGGCCCACGCGCGCTGGGCCGAGGGCCTTTGGGCGCGGCGTTGAGGCGAATGCGCTATAGTGGAAAAAGACGAGAGGAAGCGGGAGCGGATTTCGCCCAAAGGGGGGACTTCCCGTGATGCGCGAGCTCGCCATCCCCGAGGGGAGCCGCAGCGCCTCGCGGCGCGTGGCCAAAAGGCGGCGCCTTCGCGCGGCGGCAACGGTGGGGGCGTGGTTTTTGGGGTCGCGGGCCTGGTTTTGGCTCGTGGCCTGGGCCGCCTTGCACTGGCTTCCGCACGCCTACGTGGTGGCCCCACCCGGCTATCTCATTCCCTGGGCCCTGCCGAGTTGGCTTCGGGCCTGGGCCAACTGGGACGGGTATTGGTACCTGTCCATTGCCCGCGACGGCTATGCCGGGCGGCCGATGGCCACGGCCTTTTTCCCGCTCTACCCCCTTCTCCTGCGCGCCGTGGGGGGCAGTGTGGCCGCGGCGGTGGCGGTCTCGCAAGGGGCCTTCCTGGCAGCGCTCGGCCTCTTGTGGACGTTGGCGGCACCGTGGGGAGAAGCCACGGCCCAGTGGGCGGTGGCGGCGGCGGCCTTCTTTCCGACCGCCTTCTACTTCTCGGCCGTCTACCCGGAGTCGCTGTTTTTGGCGTTGAGCCTCGGGGCAGTGGTGGCGGCAAGCCGGGGGCGGTGGCCCTGGGCAGGGGTGTTGGGGGGGCTTGCAGCGGCCACCTCGGTCTACGGGGTGCTGTTGGTACCGGCCCTGTTCTGGTACGGCTGGAGTCGGGGGCCGCGGTGGCGGTGGCCTCTCTTGTGGTTGGGGCTCATCCCGTTGGGTCTTTTGGCCTACATGGCCTACCTCGGGGCCGAGTTTGGCCACCTCTTGTTGTTCTTGAGCGTGCAGGCCATTTGGGGCCGGCACCTGGCCCCCATCTGGGTGGGGCTGAGCGAGGGGTGGCGCGCCTTCGTGGCGACACTGGGGAGCATCAGTTGGGATGGGCTTTTTGGCCCAGGCTGGCCTTCGGTGACGCCGAGCAACCTATGGAACTTCGCGCTGACGGCCTGGGCCGTGGTGGGCCTCGGCCTTGGGCTCTTCCGCATTCCGGGGCCGTGGCTGTTGTACGGCGCTTTGGTCTTGATCGTGCCGCTGTCGGACCCGGCGGCAGGACTGCCCCTGATGTCGTTGCCGCGGCTGGTACTGGCCGCCTTCCCCATCTTCCTCGGTTTCGGCGGCGCCATGGCCAAGGTGCCAGAGTTTCGCCGCCTGTATTTTTGGTTTAGCCTGCCAACGGGGGCGTTGCTTGCGGCGCTTTTCGCCACCGGCCACTGGGTGGCGTGACGGACCGTGACGGCGTGGCACCTTTGGGGCGGGGCAGGGCTCGAGTGGGCGATGGCCACTGTGGCCGCCGCCTACACCGTGCGCGGCGCCATTGGGTTTGCCTCCAATCTGGTGGTGGTGACCTTGCTCGCGCGCAGTTGGGCGCTGGACCGGCTGGTGCCAGTGGTCTTTCTCCTCGACTTCGCCGGAAGCCTTCTCCTCGGGGCCTACGACGTACGACGGGTGCGTTGGGACGAGCTTCTAGGACTGGCTTTTGGCATCGGGATGGGACTCGGGGCGTCGTGGGCGGCATGGGTGGTCGCGCCAGGGTGGCGACCGCTCGGCGGACTCGGTGCCGTGACGGTGGCCTACGCCGTGTGGGGGCTGGCGGTGCGGCCCGAACGCCTCCCCCATTGGCCGCGCTGGACCGGCTTGCCGTTGGGAGTGGCGGCGGGCTTCCTCGGTGGCTGGTACGGCACCGGCGTGCTGCCTATCGCCGCGTACTTCCAGTTGCGCCACTTGGACCCGGGCGGGTTCCGGGCCACCTTTCAAGGGGTGGGCTTGGTGTTCAGTGGCCTGGGCATTGCCGGATACGCGGCCGCCGGGCGACTCGGGTGGCCGACGGTGGCGGCGGCGTTGGTGCTGTTGCCGGCCGTGGCGGGCGGGCTTTGGCTCGGGCACCGGATGCACCGGTGGCTTTCCCGGCGGGGGTTCGCCCAGGCCGTGCTGGCGGTGCTGGGCGGGCTGGGATTGAGCTTGTGGTGGGCGCACTGACGCGAAGCGGGGGCACCAGGGCGCGGAACTTGTCAAGGAAAGGCGCCCGTGCTACGGTGGGACTAAGCTCGGCGCTTTCGGAAGGGGTGTTGGCGCTGCGGATTGCGGTCGACGCGTTGCTGTATTCCCATCATTCCGCAGGCATTGGCCACTACATCCGCGAGCTATTCTCCCACTACGCGCGCATCTTCCCGGAGGATCAGCTCTACGCCATCGTCAACCCGGGGATGGAGATCGACGGGATTCAATCGTTCTACCCGTTGCGGCCGCTCTGGGGAAGCGGGGCCCGCCTGAGCTACGAGCAGTTGGCGCTGCCGCGGTTGTTGCATCAGACCGGGTACGACGTGGTACATTTTCCCGACTACCAGCTACCCATCTTCGGGCGCCTGCCGCGGGCGGTGATCACGGTACACGACCTGGTAGCGTTTCGGCTGCCGGAAACGTTTCCGCCCCGGGTGGGGCGTGTCAAACGCTACCTCATGGCGCGTTCGGTCAAGCACGCCACCCACATCATCGTCCCCAGCGTGGCCACGCGCGACGACTTGGTGCACATCCTCGGCATCCCCCCGGAGGTCATTACGGTGGTCCATCACGGGGTTACCTGGAAAGAGCGCGACCGGGGGGCGCCGCCGCGCCCGCGCCCCTATTTTTTGGCCGTGGGCACTTTGGAGCCGCGCAAGAACCTGGTCCGCCTCATCGAAGCCTACAGCCTCTTGCGCCACGAGTGGGGCAAAGACTGCCCCGACCTCGTCATTGCCGGAAAACCGGGGTGGCTCTACGAGGCGATCTACGCCGCGCCGGCGCGGCACAAGGTGGAAGATTCGGTAGAATTTCTAAACTACGTCGAGGAGGACCGCCTGTTAAAATTGTATAGCCACGCCGTGGCGCTGTGCTACCCCAGCCTCTACGAGGGGTTTGGGCTGCCCATGGCTGAAGCCATGATGGTAGGGACGCCAGTCGTGGCCTCCAACCGCGGGTCGCTGGCGGAGATCGGGGAGGGGGTGGCGATCCAGGTCGATCCCTTGGACCCGGTCTCCATCGCCGAGGGGCTGGAGCGGGTGCTGCGGTGTCCGGAAGAGGTCCAGGAGCGGGTCAAGCGGGGACAGGCCCGGGCGCGGGAGCTGACGTGGGAGAAGTCGTCGGAACGGACGCGTGCGGTCTACCTCAAGGTGCAGCAGGAGGGACGCAAGTGATGGAACCGAGGGCGCAGTGGGCGTCGGTGTGGGGGGAAGGCGAGGCGTCCTGGCTCCCCCGCCGGCGTCGGTGGGCCTTGGCCTTGATGGCGCTGGGGGCGTTGGCTGCCCTTCGGCTTCCGGCGCTCGGAGCCGTGGCCTTTCTCATCGGCTACGTGGTGACGGCGGCGGAGAGCCTCCCCTTGGGGGTGGCCATCTACATCCTGGCGGCGCCCTTCCCGCTGGGCGTGGTGATCCACCATCACCACTTCTTCATCTCCGACCTCATGGCCATCGCGATTGCGGCCATGCTGGTCTTCGAGCGGCGCCGGGCCGGCATCCGGCAGATCGTCGAGGACCTGCTGGAGCGGGCGTGGCGCGCGCCGCTCTTGCTCTTGTTCGCCCTGTCGGTCCTGTCCTTGGCCGTGGCCTTGAGCCACAGCGGCACGGTCATCAAGATTTTAGAGTACGCCGAGTTCTTCGTGGTGATGGTGGCGGCCGTGCGCTGGACGGCGACCAGGCCCCAGATCTGGACTCTGTACCTGGTCGCGCTTGGCGCGGCCGTGGCTGTGGTGGCACTCTGGGGCTTGGTCCAGTTCCTCTTCGCCTTGGGGCCGGAATCCAACCAGATCGCGCTCCACCACGTGCGCGCCACCGGGTTCTTCGGACAGCCGAACCCGTTCGGGGCGTATGCGGGCGAGACCTTTCCGCTGCTCTTAGGCTTATCGGCCCTGGGGCCGGAGTCGGTGCGCCGCCACTGGGCGCCCTACGCCGGCATGGCCTTGGCCGCCTTGGGGGCCGTGGAGTCCTACTCCCGCGGCGCCTGGGTCGGCGACGCCGCCGCCGTGGCGGTGATGGCAGCTTTGGCCTATTGGGTAGGGGGCGGCCGGATGGCCCGCCGCCTGCTCCTTTTGGGCGTTGGCATCCCTGCGGTCCTGTTTGCGGTGGTGGTGCTCCTGGGCAAGACCGATTTCACCCACCAGCGGTTTCACGAGATTTGGGTGCACGCCACGGCTGCCGAGCGCCTGACCTCGGCCGTCTCGACCGCGTTTCACCCCCAACAGTCCTACGACGCCCAGCAGCGCTTGCTCATCTGGCGTACGGCCATCGAAGCCATTCGCTCCCATCCCATCCTTGGCGTGGGGCTCGGCAACTTTCACCTCTTCATCCAGGCCCATCCCCCCAAGGGGTTGGCGGGCGGGATCCCGCCCACGGCCCATGACCTCTACCTCGAATGGGGCGCCGACCTTGGTCTGGGCGGAATCGTGGCCGCGCTCTGGCTCGAATGGCGGTGGATCAAGGGGGCCGTACGGGCCGTGGGCCGCCGGGGCGCTCAGCTGGACCCCTTCTGGCAAGCGGCGGCGCTCGGCGCTGTAGGGACGGTAGTGGCCTTTGTGGTGCACAACACCGTCGACTTCCTCATCGACCACGGCGTGGTCATCCCGCTGGTGATGGCCTTGGGCCTCATCGCCGGGCGGCTTTCGGCGCGACGGACAGTGCGGGGGGAGCGGCGCGGGTGAAAGGCAGTGGGCGACGCTCGCCGAGGGGGTCGGCGCCGGTGCTCTTTGGGGACGACTTTGGCCCCGAGGCAGTGGCGCGCTGGTTTGCCGAGGAAAGGGCGTATCACGACCGTTTTGCCGGCGGCCGCTTCCACGAGCACCCGGCCCTGTACCGCGCCTTCGACTGGGAGATTGGGCTCAGAGAGTGGTTTCGCCCCCGCCCCGGCGAGGCGGTGTTGGACTTCGGGTGCGCCGAGGGCGACGCCTTGGCTCCCTGGCGCGCGGTGTTCGGGTTTCGCCACGTGGGGGTGGATGCGAGCCAGAGCCTCCTGGAGGAAGCGCGACGGCGCCACCCGGAGGCGGAGTTTCGCCTCATGCCCGAAGATGGCCGCATCCCGGCCCGGGACGGCGAATTTCGCTACGCGGTGGTCTTGGGGGTGTTGCACCATGTCCCTACCGTCACCCAGTACCTTCAGGAACTGCACCGGGTGCTGGAGCCGGGCGGGCGGCTTTTCCTGCGCGAGCCGAACCACGCCATGGGGCGTGAACCGGGCCAAGGGGTTGTAAGGCCCGGCATCTCCCCCAACGAGCGCGGCATCCCCGCCGCCTTTCTCACCGAGCGCCTGCAGGGCTTGGGCTTTCGCCTGTTGGCGGTGCGGCCGGCGTATCACGGGGCGCTGCTTTACCTCATCAACCGCCGCCCGCTGCCGGCCGACTCGCCTTGGTGGTCGTGGCTGGCCCGCGTGGACCAGTGGCTGTGCCGCATCGACCGGCGGGAGGTCCCCTATCTGCGCACCCGGTGGTGGCACAAGGCGGCGCCGACGGCCACCTACGTCGTGGCCGAAAAGCGATGACGCGCCTTCGCCACCTGGCCCTGGTCACGCGCAGCACCGTCTATCACCGGGTGGGCGGTATGGAGCGCCACACCCAGGAGTTGGTCGATGCGCTGAGGGCCCTGGGATGGGCCGTGACGGTGGTCACGGCTCCGCTGCCCGCCGACCCCCCCGAGGTGCCGGGAGTGCGATACCAGGTGGTGCCCGGCGGCTCGGCCCGAGGCTACACCCGCGCCTGGCGGGCGCACCTTGCGGCGGTGGTCGACGCCCTTCACTGCGCCGAGCCCCTGGCCGGCATCTTGAGCCAGTCGACGGGGGCGGCGCCGCTTTTGGCCTGGGCCAAAACCCGCGGACTGCCCCTGGCGATGGTGGTCCACAGCACGGCGCGCGACCAGCTGCGCGAGCCCTGGGGCCGGCATCCCCGGGCGTGGGCGCGGCGTCTTCGGGCGGCGTGGGCCTGGCGGGAAAACCGGGAGCTCTTGCCGCGCGTGCCGGTGTTGGTGGCCGTGAGCGAGGCGGTGGCCCAGCGGTTGCAGGAAGACCTCAACGGGCGCGTTGCGGTCTTCGTGCTGCCGAGCGGCGTGGATGGCACCGTCTTCCGCCCGCCTTCATCCGGCGAGCGCCTGAGGGCGCGGCGCCGCTTTGGGATGGCCGAGGATGCGGTGTGGGTGGGATACAGCGGCCGTTGGACGACCGAAAAAGGCGTGGACCGGTTGTTGCGATGGGTCGAGGGCGCCCGGTGGCGGCTTGCCCTCTCCGGCGCGGGACCGCTCCAAGGCGCTGTGCGGCGCACGCCAGGGGTCGTGGCGGTGGGGGCACTGCCCAAGGCCGAGCAGGCGGAGTTTTTGCGCGGACTCGACATCTTTGCCTTTCCGAGCCGCCATCGAGAGGGGCTGCCGATGGCCGTGATGGAGGCCATGGCCTCGGGCCTGCCGGTGGTGGCCGCGGCCGACGCCGGTGTAGCGGCGTTGTTGGACCAAGGACGCGGTGTCCTCTTGGCCGAGGACGCGGGGGATGCGGCCTTCGTTCAGGCCATCAGGCGGCTCAGTGAGGACCCGATGGCTCGGGCGGCCATGGGGGCACGGGCCGCCGCCTGGGCCAAAGAGCGGTTTCCCTCCTGGACAGACGGGGTGGCGAAACTCTTGGAGAGGATGGGATTGGACGGGTGACGCTGAAGGTGGCGCTGGTGCACGATTGGCTTATCCATTTCGGGGGCGCCGAGCGGGTGTTGCAGGAACTTGCGGCCATGTTCCCCGAGGCGCCGATCTACGTGGGCGTCGCCGACCCCAGCCGCTTTCCGGCATGGCTAAAGTCGCGGGAGGTCATCGCGAGCCCCGTCTCGCGCTGGCCGTGGGCCCGTCGGCTGTACAACCGCTACCTGCCTTGGCTCGCTGCCGCCTTTGAGAACTTCGACCTCTCCAGCTTTGACCTCGTCATCTCGACCTCGGCGGCTGTGGCCAAGGGGGTGGTGACGCCTGTCACCACCCGCCACCTGGCCTACGTCCACACTCCGATGCGCTACGCCTGGGACTTTTACCACCAGTACCGCACGCGAGAGGCGCGCGGGGCGACGCGGATGCTCATGGGGCCGGTGTTTCACGCCTTGCGCGTGTGGGACCGGGTGGCAGCAGACCGGGCAGATCTGTTGGTGGCCAACTCCTGGACCGTGCGCGAGCGCATTCGCAAGCACTATGGGCGGCTGGCCCGCGTCATCTACCCGCCGGTCGACGTCGACGCCTTTCCTCCGGCATCGTCTTTAGGGGAGTACTACTTGATCCTTTCGCGGCTCGTGCCCTACAAGCGGGTGGACCTGGCCATCGAGGCGGCCAACCGGTTGCGGTTTTCCCTGTGGGTGGCCGGTGACGGGCCCGACCGCCGGCGGCTTGAGCGCTTGGCCGGCCCGACCGTGCGCTTCCTCGGCCGGGTCGATGCGACGGAGCGGGCGCGGCTTTTGGCGTCGGCGCAGGCGCTGTTGTTCCCGGGCGAGGAGGATTTCGGCATCGTGCCGGTGGAGGCGCAGGCGGCGGGCCGTCCGGTCATCGCGCTCGGGCGCGGCGGAGCCCGCGAGACCGTGGTGGAGGGCCTTTCGGGCGTGCTGTTTACCGAACCCACGGTCGATCACCTGGTGGCGGCCATCGAATCGAGCCGGCGGGTGCGTTGGGATTCCGAGGCCATCCGGGCCCACGCCCGGCGTTTTGGGCCCGAGCGGTTTCGGCGCGCCATGGCAGCGGCGGTGGAAGACTGCCTGGCGGGGCGTCGGTGGTAAAAGGGACAAGGACAAGGAAGAAATCGGTGAAAACACCCGATCTGTTGCGAGGAAAGGTGAAAGATCTGGATAAGAAAGGACCAGAGGGAAAATCGGCAGGAAATTGGGTGTAGAGGATATCGCAAGGAAACCTGGAGGGGAGTATATAAAAAGCAGAAGGTCAAAGAAAGGCAAAAACAGAAGGAGGGGATGACGATGAGCCTGGTTCCGATGGTGCGCAATTGGGATGTGTGGGGGGACGACGGGATTGGGTCCCTGACGGAATGGGTCGACCGGCTGTTTGATCGTCCGTTGTTGACCGAATGGCCGTGGCCCACGAGTGTAAGCCTGCCGGCCGTCGATGTGGTGGACGCCGGGGACCGCTACGAGGTGCGGGTGGAGGTCCCGGGCGTGGCCAAGGATGACCTCGAGGTGTTGGTAGACGGCGATACCCTGGTGATTCGCGGGGAGAAGCGGCAGGAGGCGGCGCAAGAGGGGACCCGTTACCACTGGAGCGAGCGCCGCGTGGGCCGGTTCTTGCGGCGCATCGGGCTTCCGGCCGGCATCCGCGCCGATGGCGTCACGGCGTCCCTGAAAGACGGCATCCTGACCGTGACCGTGCCGAAGCCGGAGGGGAGCGGCAAGCGGATTGAGATCCAGGCCGGCTGATGCCTTTGGGGCATCGGAGGCGTGGTAGCCAGGGCAAGCCGACGGGTCCCCGTCGGCTTTGGCTTTTTTGCGTAACGATACTGCTCGGGTCTACGGCGCCGGCGTTCGCCCCAGGGGATCCCGCACGCAGGGCGCCCGGGCCGAGGCGCCGACGCCAGAAGAGACTCCGGCCGCAGGGACGCGCGAACCGGGGGGCCATTGCCAATTTCCCGCAGGAGCAAACCCGCTGCGACCCCGGTGGGGGTGGGATGCCGGAGGCCGCCAGTCGACGACTCGAGCCCAAAAATGGTCGCCAAAAACCAGGAACATCGGCCATTGTGTCGAAACATGTCAAAAAAATAACATGCCACTGGGAAATCCGACCAGAGTGCAGGGGGCAGAGCGGGCAGACGCGAAACGGAGTACGTGGCGAGGCACCTTGGGGGGCGTATGCGCAGACCTCGGTAAGCTGCCCGCGGGGGAGAAGGCGCGATGCCTTCGCCAGACCGGTGCGGCGACGGATGACGGGCCACGAGAGAAGGGAGCGTGTTCCTGCCGATGACGCGTTTGGAGGAAGGGATCGGTGCGGGGGCCAAAGCCGGGACGGTCAAGCCCGATGCCCCAAGGAAGAGGCAGGGAAGGGTTTCGGGCGCCGCCACCGGCGGAACAGCCCAAGACCCGGCGGGATCCGGAGTCGTGGTCGTATTCGGTCCCTGCGCCGGCGCGGCGTGGGAAGCTGGCAGAGGGGGCGGGAGCTGGCCCCAGTGGTTGCCCGGGACTCCCCGGCGACTGCCCGGAGTCGCGGGGTTTGTGTGCTTTGCCGCGGGCGTGGAGGCGACCGACGCGGCGTCTTGGGCGGCCGGACTGTATTTCCGATTGAACCGCTTAAGCCACCGCGCCGGCTGGGTCTCCTCCGGAGGGCTCGCCATGGGCTTTGCCGCCGGGCCGTGGGATCGCAAGACTCGCCATGCCGCCATCCGCGCGTGGATGGCGGCGCGTGCCTACCCGCAAGGGGCGTTGATCGGGACGCAGGGCGGAAGATCTGAAGACGCCTGGCTCCGTTACGCGGCGCGGCGGCTCTGGCACCAGTGGCCGCAACCTGCCGTCTTGGTGGAGGGGGACGGGCGCATCGCTTGGGCCAACCCGGCGGCCCGCCGAGAACTGAGGAACCTCCGGGAGGGGGAGCTGGGGCGGCCCTGGCAAGCCACCATGCCGGAAGGACCGGGCGGTTTCTGCTTGGACGGCCAAGAGGGGCAGGGGTGGCGCGGATGGGCTCTGATGGGGCAGCCGGCGGCTTCCGCGATCCCGGTGTCGGGACCTTCTCGGGATGCGGGCTGGTGGGTGACGTGGCGGCCCACGGTGCCGGTCCCAAAGGCCCGCAGGGCTTCGCGGATTCTCGAAGGGATCCAGCTGGCGGTAGCCTTTCAGCCCATCTGGAATCTTAAGACCGGGGGACGCCTCGGGTACGAGGCCCTCATTCGTCCCCGGCGCGACGGGCAGCCGCTATCGCCCCGCGAGTGGTTTGCCTGGGCCAAACAACTCGGGGAGGAGACGGTGGCCGATTTGGCGGCCCTGCGGCGGGTGGCCGAAGAGGCGGCTAGATGCGGGCCCTGGTCGGCTGCGTGCCGGCTATTCTTTAATCTTCGCGTTGGGACCGTGGCCGACGAGAGCGCGTGGCGCGCCGTCCAGAGCCTGTGGGCCTCCTTTCCGCCGCAGGCCTTAGTGCTGGAGGTGGGCGAAGAGGGCCATCCCGAGCTCCTTCGGGTGTGGGTGCGGCGGCTTGCCGTGCGGGACTGGGCCATTGCCCTGGACGACTTCGGCGTCGGAGCCGAGGACCTCTATCGGCTCTTGGCCCTTCGGCCGGAGTGGATCAAGATCGACCGCGCGCTGGTGGCCCGAGCTCCCGAGGACCCGCGCGCCGAGAGCCTCATCCTGGGTATGGTCCGCTGGGCCCATCTCTACGATATCCGCGTGATCGCCGAAGGGGTACAGACGCCAGAAGAACTCGAAGCGGTGCAGGCGGCCGGGGTAGACGCGGGGCAAGGATTTTACTGGGGCCGGCCTGGACCGTGGCCGGACGTGGCGCCGCCTTAATCGCGGCCGTGGGTCCGGTTCGTCGCGATCCTATCTCGGACGTTCAACCCGTCGAGACTCCCCACTGCCAAACTCCCATCCCTCGCTCGGGGCATAGGGGTGGCTTCCTGGATACAAAATCCGCACGATAGATGCTTCGGAGGGCCGCCGCACCGACGATGGCGTGGTACCGCCAGGAAACGGGAGGACGGCAATGGATTGGCGGTCGGGGTGGTACGAGGCCCTGGCCGTGATGGCGACCAACGCCGGGGAGGGACCAGACGCGGAGATGGCCTCCAAAGGGGTTGCAAGCACCGGCCGATGCCGAAGTGGCGGGGTGGGTGTTGCCCGAACCGGTCGGGGGCGAGCCGGCGAGGTGGGCGACGAGGGTCGAGGTGCTGGAGCAGGTGGGCGTTGCCGATGTGCACTGTCGTGCGCCTGGTGGCGGTGGTTGCGGTCGTGGCCAATGCGTCAGAGGCGCCGGTGAACGAATGGGCCCCCGCGTGGGCCGCCGGCCGGCGTTGGGCCGTGATGGCCTTGAGCGAGCCGGGGACCAGCGCCCAGGGTTACCGCGCCCAAAAGCCGGCCGAGGCGTCAATAGAAATGCGGCTCGGTGCGGTGCCCGCCTTGTCCGACCAACGCGTGGGAAGGGGGAGAGGCTCAAGAGGCGGTCGTGTTTGAGGAAGTGGCGCTCCATTTCTTGTTGGGCGTCGCTGTGCGCCGTGGGCATCACCCAGGCTCCCCAGGGAGGTGGGGCGGCGGGCTCGGGTGGACAAGCACCGGCAGGTGGACTCTGGCCTCGCTCACGTCCGCCGGGTCCTCCGCGACCCCCCAACGGGTAGGCGACCTCGGGGCGGCCACCCGGGTCCGTCGGCAGTCTCGGCGCGGCCTTAGTCGGCGGTGGACGGAGCGGGCCGGCTGACATCCCCCAAGGGTTGCCACCAGTCGGGATGGGTGCGATACCAGTGGACGGTAGCGGCCAGGGCTTCGGGCCAGGTATGGCGCGGGCGCCAGTCGAGTTCGGTTTCGGCGCGCGTGGGGTCGAGGGCGTAGCGGCGGTCGTGACCGGGGCGGTCGGCGACGGGGACCACCAGATCCGGCGAGCGGCCTAACAAAGCGAGGATGGCCTCGGCCACTTCGCGGTTGGTGCGGAGGTTGCGGGCGCCGAGATGGTAGATGCGCCCGGGGCGGCCGCGGGTGAGAACCGCCCAGACGCCTTCGACGTGGTCGTCCACGTAGATCCAGTCGCGGACGTTTAAGCCGTCGCCGTACAGGGGGCAGGGTTTTTGGGCCAAGGCCCGGGTGATGAAGAGGGGGATGAGTTTCTCCGGGTACTGGTACGGCCCGTAGTTGTTGGTGCAGCGGGTGATGTTGACCGGGACGCCGTAGGTCTTGGCGTAGGCCAAGACCAGAAGGTCGGCGGCGGCCTTGGAGGCGGCGTAGGGGCTCGAGGGGTCGAGCGGATCCTCTTCGCGCGCCGCGCCCTCCGAGATGCTGCCGTACACCTCGTCGGTCGAGATCTGGACGAACCGGCCGATCCCCCAGCGGCGTGCGGCGTGCAGGAGGACCTCCGTGCCGCGCACGTTGGTCTCGATAAACGGCGCGGCGTCGGCGATGGACCGGTCGACGTGGGTCTCGGCGGCGAAGTTCAGGACGGCGTCGAACGGCGCTGCGCGGAAGAGCGCCTCGACGGCGGACGCGTCGGCCACCGACGCCTTCACCCAGCGGTAACGGGGGGACGGCAGCACCGGCTCGAGGTTGTGGGGGTTGCCGGCGTAGGTCCACGCATCGAGGTTGACCACCTCGGCGTGGGGGTGGGTTGCCAACAGGAAACGCACCATGGCCGAGCCGATGAAGCCCAGCCCGCCTGTGACCAGAAGGCGCATCACCAGCCTCCTTCGCGATACGTTAGCGGAACCGCGTGGTCCAGTCGAATCCGATGGTGGGGTCATCCCAGGGGATGCGGCGCTCGTCGGGGTCCTCCCGCCGGTAGGACTCGGTGGTGAAGTAGAGGATGGTGGCGGGGGTCGTCCCCAGCACGCGGTAGCCGTGCGCGACGCCGACCGGGATGAGGATCAAGATGGGGTGATGTTCGCCGGCGTAGAGCACCTGGGTAATCCCATGGGTCGGCGAATCCGGGCGGCGGTCGTAGAGGACCACCTGGGCCATGCCGGAGGGGAAGAACCAGAGGTCGTCCTGCCGCTCGTGATAGTGGAAGGCCTTGATTACTCCGGGGTAGCTCATCGACAACGACGCCTGCCCAAAGCGGCGCAAAAGGCCATCGTCGTCGCGCAAGATCTCTTGGAAAAAGCCGCGGTCGTCATGATGGCGGACCAGGGGCTTGACGACGACGCCGGCAATGGTCCCGAACGTACTCACGACATTCCTCCTTTCCGCGTTAAGGCGCCGCGAGGCGCGCCTCTAAGGGCCCGCCTTACAGGTCGATCCGGCTGTGGTCGCCCAGCACGAGGCGCAAGGCGCGCGGGCGCCTCGGGCCGCCCGCGACCACGACGCCTTGGCCGATGAGGCTCTGGTCGACGCGGAGGGCGAGGTCGACCAGGTGGCTGTCTTGGAGGATCACGCTGTGTTCCACCTCGGCGGTGCGCACCACCACGCGGGGGCCGATGGCCGTGTAGGGGCCGACGTAGGCGTCGACGAGTTCGGCCCCTTCCCCGACGATGACCGGGCCCCGGAGGTGGCTGCGCACCACCCGCACCCTGGGGCCGAGGTGCACGCGCCCGGTCAAGGTCGAATCGGGGCTGACCTCCGCAGTGGGATCGCAGTAGGGCACGAGGTCTTCCAAGACCAACCGATTGGCCTCCAGCACGTCTTCCGGACGGCCGGTGTCCTTCCACCATCCTTCGACCTCGGCGGCGTCCACGGGGAGGTTCCAGTCGATGAGGGTCTGGATGGCGTCGGTGATCTCAAGCTCCCCGCGCCAGGACGGGCGCAAGGTGCGGATGGCGGCGTGGATCACGGGGGCAAAGCAGTAGGCGCCCACCAGGGCGAGGTTTGAGGGCGGCGGGTCGGGTTTTTCCAGGAGCCGCACCACCCGCCCGTTTTCGACCACGGCCACGCCGAACGGCCGGGGGTCCGGTACGGCGGTCAAGAGGATGGTGGCCGAGAACTGTCCCCGGGCAAACCGCTCCACCAGCGTCTTGAGCCCGCCGCGCAAAAGGTTGTCGCCCAGCATCATGAGAAAGGGGGCGTCGCCCAAGAAGGGCTCGGCGGTCTTAACGGCGTGCGCCAAGCCCAGGGGGGCCGACTGCGGGAGGTAGGTGAAGCGGCAGCCGAACCGGCTGCCATCCCCGAGCGCGGCGCGCACGGCGGGGCCGGTCTCGCCGACGATGACGCCGATGTCGGTGACGCCGGCGTCGACCATGGCCTCGACGGCGTAAAATAAGATGGGGCGGTTGGCCACAGGGATGAGCTGCTTTGCGCCGGTGTAAGTAAGCGGCCTCAAGCGCGACCCCGTACCTCCCGCCAAGAGCAACCCTTTCAGTTCCATGCCTCGCTGTCTGACCCCCGATACGACCGCATTCGCCTCCACTATACCACAGGGCTCCAAAGCAGGGGCTCCGGGCATCGGTTCTTGCAGTCGCGACCTTGGGCGGGAGGGCTCGGTCACGAATGGGCCGGTTCAGGCTCCCAACCGGAGTCCTGCCCCTCCTCGGGCCATCCCACAAAGTCGCAGTCAGGATAGTTGTCGCAAAGGTAGTAGGGGTCGCCGGTCTTTTGGTGGGTGCGCAGGCGCAGCGGTGCCCGGCGGCAACGCGGACAGGTGCGGGCAGGTTCGGTCATACCATCCTCTCCTCTTCCGTGGCGGAACCAAAGGCCAACGGCCAGACTCCGTCGGGACCCCTGGCGGCCCGTCGTTCTGGGCTTTTGGGGCCCGGAACTCCCTCTCATCATGCGGGGTGTCGGGGGCGTTGTCAAAGATTTCCGCGAAATTTGAGGCCTCTTGGAGGCACAAAGCCGTCAGAGGCTGCCCTCGGAGCCGGCGCGGGATCCGTTTGGGAGCAGGCGGAGGTACGGAAGGTCAGTCGGCGAAGAGCGCCGTCGAGAGGTAGCGCTCCCCGTTATCGGGCAGGATGACCACGGCCAACTTGCCCCGGTGTTGGGGGCGGCTGAGGACCACTGCGGCGGCTTTGAGAGCGGCGCCTGAGGAGATGCCGACCAGGATGCCTTCTTCCCGCGCGATGCGGCGGGCCTCGAAGAAAGCGTCCTCGTTGGAGACCGCTACCACCTCGTCCACCAGGTCGGCCCGGTATACGGCAGGGACGAACCCGGCCCCAATGCCCTGAATCTTGTGGATGCCCGGTTTTCCCCCCGAGAGTACCGGCGAGGCAGCCGGTTCCACGGCCACCGACCAAAAACCTGGCTTGCGGGCCTTGAGCACTTCGCTGACCCCCGAGATGGTGCCGCCGGTGCCGACTCCGGCCACCAGCACCTCGACGCGGCCGTCGGTGTCGCGCCAAATCTCCTCGGCGGTGGTGGCGCGGTGCACGGCGGGGTTGGCGGGATTCTGAAACTGTTGGGGGATAAAGGCTTTGGGCAGTTGGGCAGCCAACTCCTCCGCCTTGCGGATGGCACCCTGCATGCCCTGGGCGGCAGGCGTCAAGACCAGCTCGGCGCCATAGGCGTGCAAGAGTTCGCGCCGCTCGAGACTGGCCGATTCGGGCATGGTCAGGATGAGGCGGTAGCCTTTGACGGCGGCGACCAGCGCCAAGGCGATACCGGTGTTGCCGCTGGTGGGTTCGATGATTACCGTGTCGCGGTCCAGGCGCCCCTCGCGCTCGGCGGCCTCAATCATGGAGAGCCCGATGCGATCTTTGACGCTCCCTGCCGGGTTGAACCCCTCGAGCTTTCCTACCACCTCAGCACCGGTGGTCTCCGACAGCCGGCGCAATCGAACCAACGGCGTATTGCCGATGAGGGCGGTCATATCGGGCGCAATCCGGGCCACACCTCATCCCCCTCCTTAGGGTCGCACAGCGCTCCGCACGGGCGCGGAGGGCTTGACCCCTCTCGCCTTTAGTCTACCGCCTTTTAATGCGCGAAGAAACCCAAGGCGGGGGCGAATTGCGCGCGAAGCGTCGGCACCGCAAATCCTGCGCCACCCAAAGCAGCCGGGACGTAACCCGGGCCGAAGGGCAAGCGGCGGCAAACGCGAAGGTTAGAAAAAGATTGCCATTAAAGCAAAAGACGATATGATGACAATAGTGTGGGAAACGAAGAGAATGGCCCGCCCAAGCCGAGGCCGGTGGGCAGCTGCTATCGGTGCAGGGAGGCGAAGGAGGCGACAGATGATGGCAGAGTCCGCCCCTCGAGAATCCTCGGGGGTATCTGGCGATCAGCTCAGGGCCCTTCTGGGCGGCTGGTTGACGTTGTTGTTGGGGGCGTACGAGGCGTTCTTGCCGTTGATCGTGCTACCGGTGGCGCTGGCCTACTTTGAGCCGCCCACCCTGCCGGCGGTGGTGCGGGTGACCTTGGTCAACCTGGTCTTCGCCTTATCGGTGGTAGCCTCCCCCGTGGGCGGGCTATTAATCGGGCCGCTCGGGGATCGGGTCGGGCGCCGGCGGGTGTTGGTCATCACCAACGTGGCCTACGCCGTCAGCGCGGTCATCATCACCATCCTGCCGGGGTTTAAAACCTGGGGATATGCCTCGATCGCCTTGTTGCTGTTCTTGCGGCTCGCTACCGGCGCCTTTGCCACGGCCGGCGGGGGCGGCGTGGTGGTGGCGTTCGAGCGCAGCCGCCAGCACCTGAGGGGACTCATCGGCGGCATCCTCGGGGTGTCAGGCACCACGGCCATCATCCTGTTGAGCGGGCTGACGGCCTGGATCACGGCCGTGGTGCCGCTGCCGGCCTATGTGGCCTGGGCGTGGCACATCCCCTTTTACGTCGGCTCGGCCTTGGCCCTGGTCGACCTCTGGGTGGTCAGCCGCATCCGCGAGGTCGAGTACTTCACCAGCCACCGCCCGGCGCGCAGGGCCACCCTGCGCCAACTGGTCACGCCGCGGTACCGGCGGGCCTTCATCCAGGGGCTTATCCTTTACACGGGATACTTTCTGACCGTCGACGCCGTGGTGGGATTCATGCCGTCGCTCCTGGAGACGTTCCTGCACGAGCCGCCGAGCGGCGTCTCCACCATGGTGCTGCTCGGCAACGTGGCCATATTGGTCTTTGGGATTGCCATGGGTGCCATCAGTCAACGCATCGGCCGGCGACTGGCCCTGGCCCTGGGTGGGGCGTGGATCCTGGTGGTGGCGATTCCGCTTTACTACTTCCTGATTCGCGCCGCCGCCGGCCACGCCCCGTTTGCGACCGTGGCCGCCTTGGGCGTAGCCACGAGCGTGTTCGCCGTGGTGCCGTTCTCGGGTATGGTCATCACCTATCTGGCCGAACGCTTTCCGCTCAACATCCGCGCCACGGCCGTCAGCGCCATCGGGGGACTCGGCATCGTGGTGCCCGGCTTTTACACCTTCTATCTGTTGGGACTCTCCCACCTCTTGCCGTATCAGTATACCGTCCTGGTGTTGGTCGGCATCGGAGGGGCCCTCACCTTGGGGGCGATGGCGTTGGGGCCAGAGACCCGGCACGTCGACATTCTCGCCGTCGAAGAGGCAGAGGCGGCGCCGAGCGCTGCCGTGACCGAAGAACCGGTGTCGTAATCGCCTGGCATGTGGAGGATCCCAGGCATGGACCGAGGATAGCGAGAGGAGGCACGGCACGATGTTAAGCCAGGAAGACAACGCGCTCTTGACACGGGTGGGTCCAGGCACGCCCATGGGCACGTTGATGCGCCAATACTGGATTCCGGCCCTGCTGTCGTCGGAGTTGCCCAAGCCGGACTGCGATCCGGTGCGCGTGATGTTGTTGGGAGAGCCGCTCATCGCCTTTCGCGACAGCCAGGGGCGCGTAGGCCTGATCCAAAACCACTGCCCGCACCGGGGAGCCAGTCTCTTCTACGGGCGCAACGAGGAAGGCGGCATCCGTTGCGTGTACCACGGGTGGAAGTTCGACGTGAGCGGGCGGTGCCTGGACATGCCGAACGAGCCGCCGGAGAGCGACTTTAAACACAAGCTGCGAGCTCGCGCGTATCCGTGCGTCGAGCGCGGCGGCGTGGTCTGGACCTACATGGGTCCGCGCAAGGACCCGCCTCCCTTGCCTGACCTGGAGGCCAACCAGCTGCCAGAGGGGCAGTACGAGGTCACGGCGGTGATGCGCGAATGCAACTGGTTGCAGGCCTTGGAAGGCGACATCGACACCAGTCACGCCGGCTTCCTGCACTGGGGGGCCATCGACCCCGAAGAGGTGGAACCCGACACCTTCCTTCGGTATGCGGTGGAAAACCGGGCCCCGCGCTACGCCGTGGTCGACACCGAGTACGGGGCCATGTACGGAGCTTACCGTCCCGCCAAACCCGGCTACCTGTACTGGCGGATCGCCCAGTTCCTCTTTCCCTTCTACACCCAGCCGCCGGAGAAGGTCCTCGGGCGCCGGGCGGGTACCCGGGCTTGGGTGCCGATGGACGACACCCACACCTTGTACATCGGCATGTTCCAGACCGGCATCGGGCACCAGTCGTACCGGCGTCATCCCTTGGAGGGCCAGTATCCTCCCTCGTATCGCATGGTGCGGCCCGAAGTCTTGCCCAACACCACCGATTGGTTCGGGCGCTTCCGGATGAAGGACAATGCGGCCAACGACTACGGGATTGACCGCGCCTGGCAACGCACTACCAGTTACACTGGGATCGGCGGCATCTTCCTGGAAGATCAGGCGGTTACCGAGAGTATGGGCCCCATCTACGACCGCAGTCAGGAACACCTCGGCACCGCCGACGTCATGATCATCCGCGTCCGCCGGCGCCTTTTGGCGGCGGTGCGCCGCCTGATGCAAGAGGGGACGGTGCCGCCTGGCGTAGACCAACCCGAGGTCTACCGCGTGCGGTCGGGCGGGATCCTGTTGCCGGAGGGGGCAGATTGGATCGCCGCCACCGAGTCGCTCCGCCAGGCCTACGTCGAGCACCCCGAGTCGACCTGGGCACGTCCCTAAAGGAGGGGGTAGTCCGGCCGGAGGCGGAGCGGGAACAGACGATATCGCGAAGGAGGCGGTTGGATGGGTGAGGAACGGCGCGTGGAGGCGGTGACGGCCATCGTGCAGGCGCTGCGCACCGGCGAGCGGGCGGCGGCGACGGGGATCGGGGAGGTCCTGGCCGAGTCGGTGACGTTTGTCTCCGGCAACCAGCGCATCGTCGGGCGCTCCTTGGTGGCCGAGCGCTTGAGCGGCCAATGGCCCATGACGCCGGCCCTCATGCGCGGCGGCTTTTCCGAACCGGCGGCGTGGGAGGACGGATTGGCGGTCGAAGTGGTGCTGCCCGAACTCGGGGCCGCACCGGCAGGCGGGTATTACCGCTTTCGATTCGACGAGGCCGACCGGGTGGTGGAGATCCGCGAGGAGTTGACCTTTGTACCTGCCCAGCCCCCGACGGCGGAGATCCCGCTCTACGTCCGCGGCATCATCAACAGTGCGCTGGCTAACGGCACGCCCATGGTGGTGGCCTACACGGCCCCGGACGGCCAGCCCAAGCTGTCGCTGCGCGGCAGCGTGCAGGTGTACAGCCCCACGGAGCTCTGCCTTTGGGCGCGGCGCCGGGATGCCGGGCTGGCCGTGGCCTTGGCCACGCGCCCCCTGGTGAGCCTCCTTTACCGCGACTCCCGCACCCGCACCACGTTGGTGATCGAGGGGGAGGGGCGGGTGGCCGAAGATGAGGCCACGCGCGAGCGCGTCTTCCGCTGCATCCCCGAGGTGGAGCAGCGCCACGATCCCGAGCGGCGGGGAGCCGCCGTGCTCATCGCCGTGCGCAGCTTGCGGGGGACCACGCCGCGGGGGGCCGTGACGGTGA
Source organism: Bacillota bacterium (assembly GCA_023511625.1). GTDB lineage: Bacteria > Bacillota > Sulfobacillia > Sulfobacillales > Sulfobacillaceae > JAIMAE01. The sequence goes on from JAIMBD010000005.1 coordinate 94,521, forward strand.
CCCCGAACCCGTAAGGTGGCTTGGGGTCCAGCTGGTCCTGCAACCGAAGGCCAGGCGACCGCGGATATCGCGGTCGCTTGGCTGTTTGGCACGCGAGGACCCCTTTCGGGATCGCGCCGCCCGCTCAATCCCGGTTGATCGCCTCAAGCCGCGGTTTGACCTCGTCGGCAAAGCGGAGGAGGTTCTCCATGGCCAGGGCGTGGGGCAGCGTGGCGAACTGGAACATGCCCGTCAAGACTCCGATGCGCAACCGTTGACTGGTTTCGGCGAGTTTTTCGAAGACGGTCTTGGCGCTTCCGCAGACGAACCGCCCGGCGGCGATGAGGGCATCGATGGAGTTGGCTGCTCCGCCCTCCGTAAGACCCCGCTTGGCTTGCAGCACGCCTGCCATCGACTGGGGCGAGAGGTAGCCCGGCGGGAAGAAGTATTCGGTGGGCATGACCAACAGCCGCTCGTAAAAATACTCGATGTGCGGCTTGGCCAAGGCGCGCGCCTCCTCGTCGGTGCGCCCCACGAAGATGGGGATGGCCCATCCCAGTTGGCCGAAGGCGGGGGTGTAGCCAAACTCTTCTTCGCAGACCTGCCAGTACAGGCGCATGTATCGCTCCACGTGCTCGATGGGGCTGAAGGTCTGGAGGTACGTATACCGGCGCTCGGCCGCCCAGCGGATGGTCTCGCGGCTGCCCTGCGAGGGAATCCAAATGGGCGGGTGAGGTGTCTGCACCGGCCGCGGCCAGGGGTTGACGTAGGGGAACTGGTAGTGGCGACCGTCCCAGCGGAAGGGACCGGGCCGGGTCCAGGCGGCCACGATGAGGTCGTGGGCCTCGTGGAAGCGGTCGTGGGAGAAGGCGGGGTTGACCCCAAAGGAGTGATATTCGGCGCCGATCCCGCGCACGAAGCCGGAGATGATGCGGCCGTGGCTCAAGACGTCGAGCATGGCGATCTCCTCGGCTACCCGCAGGGGGTTGCCCCGCAAGGGCAGGGCATTGCCCAGGACCGCGATTTTGGCCCGTTGGGTGACGCGGGTGAGGGCAGCCGCCATCAAGTTGGGCGAGGGCATGGTTCCGTAGGCAGTCTGGTGGTGTTCGTTGACGCACACCCCGTCAAAGCCCAAGGCGTCGGCCTGCGCAAACTCGGCCAGGGCTTGTTCGTAAACCTGTTCCCCCACCTTGGGATCGTACAGCGTGTTGGGCAGTTTGACCCACGGCGGGCCGTACCGTTGAGGAAAGTCTTCGGGCAGGGCGGGGTAGGGCATCAAGTGAAAGGCAAAAACCTGCATGCTGTCGCCTCGCTTTCGCTACGCGCCTTGAAGATGGCTTCGAACCGCGGAAAGGAACCGTTCGGGCTGTTCGCGCCAGGGCACGTGCCCGGCGTCGTCGATGAGCACCAGCTGGGCCTGGGGAATCCCCGCGAGGTACGGCTCGGCCATCGCCGGAGGGATAAGCCGGTCCTCGCGCCCCCAGACCACCAGGGTGGGGCACTGAATCCGGTACAGCCAATGGCGCAGCTTCGGGTTGTAAAACCGCGGGTGCCACGCGAACCGGGCCACGGTGGTGCGGTTCTTGACCGCAATGGCCGGGTCTGGGGGCGGAGCCGGAGGGATGCGGTCGGGATGGGCGAAGACCCAACGCCCGACTTGGTCGGGAGGGATCATGAAGAAATCCGGCGCGTCTTCGGTGGGCGGCATGACGCCCACTGCGTCGACCAGCACGAGGCGGGCTACGCGCTGGGGTTGCTGGACGGCCAATTCGGCCGCAAGCCACCCGCCGAAGGACGCGCCGATGAGGTTTACGCGTTCGAGGCCCAGGCGGTCGAAGACGTCCCAGTAGTACAGGGCGAGATCGGTTACCGTCTCCAGCCAGTCCGGCAGGTCGCTGGCCCCAAACCCCGGATGCTCGGGGTAATACACCGGGCGCTCGACCGAAAGCCGGTCCAAACAATCGAACCAAGGGCCGGCGCCCCCGGCGCCGTGCAAAAAAACCACCGGGGTCCCCGTTCCCCCTTCGGCCCAAAGATAATGGAGTCGGTGGCCGCGAATGTCTAACCAGTTGTCGTGCACTGCTCCCATGTCCTCTCCTCCTCGCGCGTCGCCGGCGCTCTCTTGCGTGCGGGGATGACCCTAAGTCGCACAGCTCTGAAAAGTATTCTAGGGGAAGGGCCGTGGGCTTGGCCAGGGGCAGGCCGGGCGGAGACATCGTGGGAAGCACTTAAGGCTCCCCCTCCCCGCGCCTTCGGCGAGGCTTGTGGTATGGTGGGGGAGACGGGGGAGCATCAAGGAGGCGAAGGCCTTGGACCGAGGGGTGTGGGTCATCACCGGGGGACTGGGGTACATCGGCCAGTCGGTGGCGTGGGCGGTGCTCGCGCGGGGGCGGCCGGTGGTGTTGGTGGACCGGCAAGACCGTTCGCCGACGCTTGGCGGCGTGCCGGTGGTGCGCGGATCGGTGGCCGACCCGGCAGTCTGGGAGGCGGTCTTGGCCCACGGGCGCCCAGAGCTTGTCATCCATTGTGCCGGGCTCATCGTGGTCTCCGAGTCGGTGCGCGACCCTGCCGCCTATTACCGCGAGAACGTGGTGGCAGGCGTGGCGATGTTGGACCATTTGCGGCACTTGGGACCGGTACCGGTGGTGTTCTCGTCCTCGGCGGCGGTCTACGGCCACCCTGTGACGGTGCCCATTCCTGAGGACGCGCCGAAAGAGCCGGTCACCCCTTATGGCGCGACCAAGTGGATGTTTGAGCAGGTATTGGCCCACTACCATCAGGCCTACGGCCTCTCCTGGATGGCCTTGCGCTATTTTAACGCCGCCGGCAGCGTGGGCGGGATCCGGGAGGCCCACGACCCCGAGACCCACCTTATGCCTCGGGTGGCGGCGGCCTTGGCGCGGGGCGAGGCCCCCGAAGTGTACGGGACCCATTACCCGACCCGCGACGGTTCCGCCGTGCGCGACTTCGTTCACGTCGCCGACCTCGCCGAGGCTCACCTGTTGGCGGGCGAATATCTCTTGGCAGGTGGGCGGCCGGAGGCCATCAACCTCGGTTCCGGGCGCGGCGTGACGGTGCTGGAGGTGGTCTCCACCTTCCAGCGCCTGTTGGGCCGTCCCATCGCCCCGCGCCGCCTGCCGCCGCGCCCCGGGGACCCCCCGGTACTGGTCGCGGCCATCGAGCGGGCGCGCCGAGTTTTAGGCTGGGAGCCCCGCCGGACCGATCTCGAGGCCATGGCCAAGGAGGTCTTGATGTCTTATGTCTGACACGCCTCAGGAGGCGCGCGGGCCCGAGCCGGTGCGCGCTGTGTGGTGGGAGGAGGGGGCGCTGTGCGCCGTCGACCAGCGCCGCCTGCCCGAGGTGTACCAGGTGATGCGGTTGACCGAGGCCGAGGCGGTGCGGGAAGCCATCGCCGGGTTGGCCATCCGCGGAGCGCCGGCCATCGGCATCGCGGCGGCGTTCGGCCTGTACCTCGGGATGCGGGCGGTGGGGCCGAAGGACTGGGATGCGCGCCTTTCGGCCCTGGCCGACGCCTTCGTGGGGGCGCGGCCGACCGCCGTCAACCTGGCTTGGGCCGTGCGCCGGGTGGTGGCGCGGGCCGGTGGGTCGCGCGATCCCGAGCGGCTTTTGGCAGAGGCGAAAGCCATCTTCGAGGCCGAGCGGGAAGCCAGCCGGCGGATCGGGGCGGCCGGGGCGCGCCTTTTGGCGGGCGTGTCGGCGGTGCTTACCCACTGCAATGCGGGGGCACTGGGCACCGCTGAGTGGGGGACGGCCTTGGCTCCCCTCTACGCCCTGAAGGAGGCCGGACAGGTGGTCGAGGTGTACGCCGACGAGACGCGCCCACTGTGGCAGGGCGCGCGGCTTACGGCGTGGGAGCTGGCCAGGGCCGGCATCCCGGTCACGGTGCTGCCCGATGGCGCGGCGGCAGTGGTGCTGCGCCAACGTCGGGTGGGTGCCGTGGTGGTGGGCGCCGACCGGATCGCGGCCAACGGCGACACCGCCAACAAGATCGGGACCTACGGACTGGCCTTGGCCGCCCGCCACCACGGCGTGCCCTTCTACGTGGCGGCGCCGCGTTCGACGGTGGACCTTGGCCTGCCGTCTGGCGAAGCCATCCCCATCGAACACCGGCCGGCGCGGGAGGTGACGCACGTGGGGTCGCTCCGGGTGGTGGCCGAAGGGGCCGCCGTGTTCAATCCCGCCTTCGACGTCACCCCGGCTGAGCTCATCACCGCCTTCATCACCGACTGCGGCGTGATCTATCCGCCGTACGCGAAGACCTTGCCGGCGGCCCTGGCCGAAAGCCAGTCGAATGCCGAGTAGCTATTGCGGAGGATCGGCCCCTTCGGGAGCGGATTCGGGGGGGTTGAGCCAGCGGATGGCGCGGCCGAGGTCGCGCGGCCGCGGGGGCGGTGGAGGCGCAGCCGGCTGCCCTACATAGAGGATGGCCACGATGCGGTCGGTGGGGTCAAGCCCCAAAAAGCGCTTGACTTGGGGATGGTAGGCCATGGCGCCGGTGCGCCAAATGGTGCCGAGGCCCTTGGCCCAAGCGGCGAGGAGGAAGTTTTGAACGGCTGCCGCCGTGGCCGAGTGGTCTTCCGCTGCCCGCACCGGATCGGGGTCCACCGGGCAGCTGACCACGATGAGGAGAGGGGCGCGCAGCGGGCGGGCCGCTTCGCGCGCGACCCACTCCGCGCGCGCCTCGCCCGAAAGGCCGCGTTCGTCGGCGCTCAGATGGGCCCACAAGCGCCCGAGCTCTGCCCGCATGGCCCCGTGAAGCAGCGTAAACCGCCAGGGCTGGGTCAGGTGGTGATTCGGGGCCCAGACGGCGTAGGCGATCAGCTGCTCGACCAGGGCGGGATCCACCTCACCGGTCAGGCGCCCGATGCTGCGGCGTGAAACCAGGGCTTCCAAGACGTCCACGGTACGCTCCTTTCCCAAATCCGGGGTCAGGCGAGAACACCGTCGGGCGGCGGCATCGGTCCCCGCGCGGCCTCGAGCCGTTCCCCTACGGCGAAGAGCCACGCCTCGTGCCACCACGGCGCCACCAACTGGATGCCTACTGGCAGGCGGCTTGGGCCTAAAACCGGCAGGCTTATGGCCGGCAGCCCCGAAAGGTCAAAGGGGGCCGTGGCCTCGGTCAGCCGAAATCCGACCAAAGGCGCCTCGGCGACAGGCGGCGGAAGGATGGGCACCGTGGGAAGCACCAGGAGGTCGACGGTTTCGAACAGCCGCTGGTAGTCGGCGACCACGGCGCTGCGCACGCGTTGGGCTTCGAGGTAATCGACGGCCGGCACCCGCATGCCCGCCTCAAGATACGTCCGCACGTCGACGCCGTAGCGGTCGGGGTGGGCGCGCAGCCACCGCCGGTGGTACGTAGCCGACTCGGCCCGAATGATGGTGAAGTTGGCGGCGAGGCTACTTTTCCAGCGCGGGAGGGTCGTGGGCACCAGGCGCGCCCCGGCCGCCTCAAGCCAGCCGGCGGCGGTCTTCACTAAAGACGCCACCTCCGGATCCCAGGGGAGGGCAAGGTCGGGGGAGGGTTCGACCACTCCGACGCGGAGCGGCTCGGGCAGGGGGCGGTGCGGTCGCGAGACGGTGGTGGGGTCTTTGGGGTCCGGGCGGGCCATGGCCCAGAACACGCGGGCAGTGTCGGCCACTGTGCGCGCCAAGGGCCCGACGTGGTCTAAGGACCAGCTCAAGGGGACCACGCCGCGGCGGCTGATGCGTCCGTAGGTAGGCTTTAAGCCCACCACGCCCGTAAACGCGGCAGGAATGCGCACCGATCCGGCGGTGTCGGTGCCGAGGGCCGCCACGGCCATCCGGGCCGCCACCGCCGCCGCCGACCCGCCGCTCGACCCACCCACCAAGCGGTTGCGGTCCCAGGGGTTGAGGGTCGGCCCGAAGTGGGGGTTCAGCGTGGTGCCGCCGGCGGCAAACTCGTGGGTGTTGGTCTTTCCTACCATCCACGCGCCCTCGAGTCGGAGCGCCGCCACGGCGAAGGCATCGGCGGGGTCAGCCCGCAGAAAGAAGCTGCTGCCGGCGCGGGTCGGAAACCCGGCGCAATCGATGAGGTCCTTGACGGCCACGGCAAGGCCCCGGAGCGATCCCGGAAGCGGCGGATCGGTGCTGGCCTTCGCGCTCCAGGCCACGTAGGCGTTGAGGATGGGGTTCCGGAGGGCGATGCGCTCTGTGTAGGCCGACACCACCTCCCCCCACGTCAGCTGGCCTTGGCGGAGGGCCTCCGCCAGGGGCCCGTAGTCGAGATCAGCGGGATTCACGGTCCGTCCTCCGCCGTCCCGAAGGCGTCGATGCGCACGGCGAAGAAGGGCTCCCACTCCGGGCCGAGTGCCGCTTCGTCCAGCCCTTCGGCCATGAAGCGCAAGTACGCCTCCACGGCTCGAGCCAAGTCATCCGGCGGCGGGGTGGGATAAGCCGCCATTGCCCATCGCCCTCCCTGGGTCACATGTTAGGGTGATCCTAGCATACCAGAACCATACGCCCGGAAAAAACTGCAAGGGCCGCCGCCAGGCGACGACCCTTTCGAGGGACCCCGAAACTGCACCGCTCAGTGGGCGACGGTGCGCCCCGGGCTTGTTGCCTCCGGGAGGTGGGAGAAGACCGATCCCCGGTGATAGGCGTGCTGGCCGTGCAACCGGAGGTCCAAGCCCTCGGCCTCTTCCTCGGCGGATACCCGTGCCACCCCGAAGGCCCGCATGGCGCCCAGCGTGGCCGCCGTCACGAGGAAGCCCCAGGCGGCGATGGCGCCGCACCCCACCAGCTGAGCGGCCAGGAGGTGAATGCCGCCGCCGTAGAAGAGGCCGCCTTTGACGGCGAACAGCCCCACGGCCAGGGTGCCGAAGACGCCGTTGACGCCATGGACGGGAAAGGCTCCCACCGGGTCGTCTACCTTCCACTGCTCGAGCCAGCCGGTGCCCAACACCACCAGGATGCCGGCCACGGCGCCGATGGCGAGCGCGCCGGCGGTGTCGACGTAGGCGCACCCGGCAGTGATGGCCACGAGCCCCGCCAGCACGCCGTTGATGGCCATGGTGGGGTCGTAGACCCCCTGCTGCACGCGGGTGACGGCGATGGCCACAAGCCCCCCGGCTGCTGCCGCCACCATGGTGTTGACCACTACCGGTCCGATCAAGGGGGAGAAGGCGCTCAAGGTCGACCCGCCGTTGAACCCGAACCATCCAAACCAGAGAATGAAGGTCCCGACAAAGGCCAGAGGCAAGTTGGATGGGCGGAAGGGATTTTCGCCGCCCTCAAACCGGCCCCGACGCGGCCCGACCAACCACGCCGCCGCCAGCGCGGCGAACCCGCCGAAGGTGTGGACCACTGCCGACCCCGCGAAATCTTCCATCCCCAGCTTGGCCAGCCATCCGCCGGGATTCCACACCCAATGCCCGGAGACCGAGTAGGCCAAGATGCCGACCACCACGAAGACCAAATACGAGCCGAAGCGCATCCGTTCGCTGACGGCGCCGGAGACGATGGAGATGGCGGCCACGGCGAAGGCCATCTCGAAGAACCATAAGACGGGGATCGGGACCTGGGCTACGGGCGCGAAATGCCCAGAGAGGAAGAACCCGCTGGTTCCGATCCACCCATTGCGGGACAAACCGTACATCAGGGCGAAGCCGGCGATGCCGTAGACCAGCGAACCCACCGTCACGTCGGCGAGCACCTTCATCACGATGGACAAGGTGTTCTTGGCCTGCACCAACCCGGCCTCGAGGAGGGCAAACCCGCCTTCCATGAAAAAGACCAAGGTGCCGGCAAAGATGACCCACACGGTGTTGAGGGCGGCAGTCACGAGCAGTTCCTCCTGTGAAATTTGCTCGCCCCTATTCTAGCATCCTGTCAGATTTCTGTGCAATAGGACAAAGGAGCTAACAACTCCCGGGAGACCCTCAAAAACCTCACCAAGGCCTTTAAAAAAGTCCTTGGGACGACGCCAAAGTCTACGCAGAAGCCTGGGATTCTTGGTAGATTTCCTGGTACATGCGCGCTTCCGAGGCCGCGATGGACAGCCCTGCCCGGGCCATGATCCGAAGCTCTTCGGGGGCAGTGTGGCGGATGAGGACCGTCCGGCAGAGGTGGTAGTGGCGGGGTTCGTCGCGGACCACGTGCACGTGCCAAAAGGTGAGGTCTAAGGGGCGGTCGACCGGTTGGTAGGCGGGGTGGCGCAGCCCCGCCTCGATCCACCCCATCACCTGTCCCGCGAAAAGCTCGGAACCGAGCCCCACTGCGGCCATCGCCTCCAAGGTGGTGGCGCGGCGAAAGAAGGCGAGGAAGGTGGTGATGGCCTTCTCCACGGCCGGCCCCATGGGTTCCCGGTCCAAGGAGAGCGCCGGGTCTACGGAGTGCATGAAGCGGGCGTACAGCCGGCTGTGAGCGTGTTCGGGTTGGCCGCGGCCGGCTTCGTCCCAGAGGTTGTCGGCGATGGGCACCCAGTAGGCGTCATCAGGGGCCATGGCGGCTACGGCCGCGCCCAAGACCCTGGGGAAGTGGCGCGAATAGTGGCCGTACTGGGCCGTGAAGTGGCGCAATTCGGCAGGGGTCAAGCGCCCTTCGCGCAGGGCGACGAAAAAGGGCGCCTCGTAAAACCAACGCCGCACCCGCTCCAAGATGAGCTGCTCGACCTCCGTGTAGGCTTGAAAAGCAGGCAGCGGCGGCAGTCGGAATCGGTCCCCCATAAAAGAACGCTCCTCTCCCTGACCTCACCCGGTATTATAACGGGCCTTGGGCCGGGACAGGCGGAGACTACGCCCGCTCCACCAGCACCGCGATCCCCTGGCCTACGCCGATGCACATGGTGGCCAGACCCCGGCGGACGCCTCGGCGGCGCATGGCGTAAAGCAGCGTGGTGAGGATGCGGGCACCGCTGGCCCCGAGCGGATGGCCCAGGGCAATGGCTCCGCCATGGACGTTGACGCGGTCGCGATCAAACGGGCATTCGCGGAGGACGGCCAAGCACTGGGCGGCAAAGGCCTCGTTGAGTTCGACCAGGTCGAGGTCCTCCCACCGCCAGCCCGCGCGCGCCAAAGCCTTGTGGGTGGCCGGCACCGGGCCGAGGCCCATGAGGGCAGGATCCACTCCGGCCACGGCCGTGGCCGCGATCCGAGCCATGGGGGCAATGCCGGTGCGCCGGAGGGCCTCTTCGGACATCAGGACCACCGCCGCTGCCCCGTCGTTGATCCCGGAGCTGTTTCCCGCCGTGACGGTGCCCCCGGGACGAAAGGCGGGAGGTAGGGCGGACAGCCGCTCCAAGGTCGTGTCCCGGCGCGGATGCTCGTCGCGGCTCACCCAGCGCTCGCCGCCTTGGCCGTCCGGCACCGGTACCGGCGCGATCTCGTCGTCAAAAGCGCCTTGGTCTTGTGCCGCCACGGCCCGCCGATGGGATTCCAGGGCGAAGGCGTCCTGCTCGGCTCGCCCGATGCCGTACCGTTCGGCCAAGATTTCTGCCGTCTCCCCCATGCTGTAGGGCGGGTAGCGGGACGCAAGGCGGGGATTGACCATCCGCCAGCCCAAGGTGGTGTCATAGACGGCGGGAGGGGTGCTGGGGAACGCATGGGCCGGTTTGGGCAGCACCCAGGGGGCGCGGGTCATGCTCTCCACGCCGCCCGCCACTACGATCTCCGCCTCCCCCGCGCGGATGGCGTGAAAGCCGCGGAGGACCGCCTCTAGGGACGACCCGCACAGGCGGTTGCAGGTGGCGCCCGGCACCGTAACCGGAAAGTCGGCTAAAAGTAGCGCCATGCGGGCGACGTTGCGGTTGTCCTCCCCGGCTTGGTTGGCGCAGCCCATAAGCACGTCGTCTACGGCGCCCGGCTCGATGCCGGCGCGTTCCACGACCCGGGCAAGGACCCATGCTGCCAAGTCGTCCGGCCGCACGTCTTTGAGCGCGCCGCGATGGCGGCCGATGGGGGTGCGCACTGCCGCCACCACGTAGACCTCGGGCCAGGTCATCCCACTCCTCCCCTTTCGGGGCCAGCCAGCGGCCGCAAGGCGGCCACCAGGCCCATGGCGGATTACGGGCTCCTCCCCCGATTGGGGGATTGGCAAGGGCTAAAACCGTGCTATCATAATGTAACATTCCATAAACATACCGGTGAAGGTGGGGATGCCGATGCGCATTCGCAGCGCCGTGATGGCCGATATCGACGCCATCTACGCGTTGATCGAGGCGCAAGCGCGCCGCGGCATCCTCCTTCCGCGTTCCCGGGCCTCGCTGTGCGAGCACATCCAGTCCCTGTCGGTGGCGGAAGGGGAAGGGGGGCGCGTGGTGGGCGTGGTGGCGCTGCACGTCCTTGACCGCGACTTGGCTGAGGTACGTTCGTTGGCAGTGGCCGACGATCACCAGGGGCGGGGCATCGGCCGGGCCCTGGTGGAACACGCCGTGCGGAGGGCGGCGGCACTCGGAATCCATCGGGTTTTATCTCTGACGGTGCAGGTCGAGTTCTTCCGCAAGTGCGGCTTTCAACCTGCGCAACGCCTGGCCTTTCCCCAAAAGGTGTGGAAGGATTGCCTCAACTGCCCCAAACTGGCGGCCTGCGACGAGGTGGCGATGCAGATCGACGCCGTGGCCTGGGTGCAGGCCCAAGACCTCCGCGAGCCATCCTGCGCGCAAGCGAAGACGGCTTTGGGCGGGTGACGGCGCCCCCGCGAGGAGCTGGCGGGGGCGCGCCGACAACGCCCAATGCCGCGGACGACCTGAAAAATCTCAGGTGACCGAGGAGAAGTGGTGTTCGCGCAGGAAGCGGGCGATGTAGCTGGCGTGGCGGATCTGGTCGGTGGTCCAGGTGATGGTGGGAAAGTCGGCGGCGGTTTCCACATCGCCGGCAAATAGTTCGTTGCGGTTGCCCGCAGGGTCAAGGCAGTAGATGGTCTGCCCGCGCGTCAGGCCATGCACGTCGGGGCCAAACACGACCGGGACGTCATCCATGGAGAGGATCTCCCCTGCCCGCCGCACCGCGTCCCAGTCCAGAAGCCGGTAGGCAAAGTGGTGTAGCTTGCCGGGCTGGCCTTGGATGAAGGCAAGGTCGTGGCTCTTGTGGGTGACAAAGAGCCATGTGGCGACGAGCCGTCCCTTCGGGCCAACGTCCGTGACCAACCGGTGGGAGACGTGAAACCCCAGCACTTCGGTGAAGAGGCGCTCGATGAGGGCGGGGTCCTCGGCGGTGAGCAGGGCGTGGTCGAGCCGCGAGACCCCCACTCCGGGCCAGTGGCGCGGGCGCGGCGGCGGATTCAGGGTGCCTACGGCCGTCCCTAAGAACTCGATGTCGTGGTAGAGCTCCATGGTATGGCCAGAGGGCAGGACCACCCGCACGCCTTCTCCGACGGCGTACGTCTCGCCGGCGCTCATGCGCCGGGGCGCCAGGCCAAACCGTTCGAGGCCCGCTTCAAATCGCTCCAAGTCCTCCGGGGAGGCCACCTTTAACCCGAATTTGACGATGCCGGCGCCGCCCGGTTCTAAGACCAAGTGGTGGTGGTCCCACTCGTCCCATCCCTTGAAGAAGAGCCGGCCCGGCTCGCGCCGCACCAGGCTTAATCCTAGGGTGTTCTCGTAGTAGTCCCGCGTCCGCTCGAGGTCTTGGGCGCGCACGTGAACGTAACCCAGACGAAGAATGCCCATCGATGGTGTCCCTCCTTGTCCTTGAGCCCGCGGCCGAAGGGGTCCGGTGGTGTTTTCGGGCCGTCCCCGGCCCAGGTCGAGAAGCCTAACCCCACGGTAGGGGAGAGCCGTCTCCGCTGCCAGGTACGCCCGGAGCATCCTCGGCGGAGCGAAGGTAGCGACGGCGAGGTCCGTTGGTGCCGGATCCCGGTGACCGACGGCAGGGGGGCCATTTTGTCGAGGGCCGTCACAATCCGGTATGATAGTGTACCGACAATGGAGCCTGGCCATGGCAAGGGGTCGATGGGCGACGATGAACGTGGCGGTGGACATCTCGGTCCTCAACGCCTGCCGGACCGGCACCGAGGAGTACGCCGAGGGCTTGATCTGGGGCCTTTTGCGCCTCGGGACGCCGGTCTTAGGCATCGGCCGCGGCCATCAGGCCTTGTTGCCGGACCGGCCGTGCCTTGGACTTGGGCCCCGGCGGCGCAGTCTGTGGCAGAAGTGGTGGTGGGAGACGGTGGCCATCCTGCACGCGGTGGGCCCGGAGGCCGACATCGTCCACATCCCTTACCTGACGCACCCGCCCCGGCCGTTTGCGCGGCCTTCGGTGGTCACGGTCCACGACCTCATCCCCTGGCGCCTCCCCGACCAGTACGCCCGGCGATGGCGCGACCGCTGGTACTTTCGGCAGGTGGCCAAGAACCTCGACCACGCCACGGCTCTGGTGGCCATCTCGGAGGCCACGCGGGCCGACCTCGACACGGTCTTTCCCCACCTCGGGGAGCGCTCGACCGTCATCCCCAATGGGGTGCACCCGCGTTTCTTTCAGCCGCCGGAGAGCCGCTTGGTAGCCGAAGTGGTCCGCCGTCTGGCCTTGGCCCGTCGTCCCCGCATCCTCTACGCCGGCGGTTACGATCCGCGCAAGAACGTCCGCACGCTGCTCCAGGCCTTGGCTGCGGTCTTCGCGCATCGCGACGGCGAGCTGGTGTTGGTCGGGGCCTTGGGGCTGGGCGAGGTGGCGCGCTGGGTGGCAGAGGCGGGTTTGGGCGGACGGGTGGTGAGCACGCCGGGATTGAGCCGGGAAGAGCTGGTGGCGCTCTATCACGCCGCCGACCTCTTCGTCTATCCTTCGCGCTATGAAGGGTTTGGACTGCCGCCGGCCCAAGCCTTGGCGGCGGGGGTGCCGGTGGTGGCGAGCCGCATCCCGGCCGTGGAAGAGGTGGTCGGCGATGCCGGGGTGTTGGTGGAGGCGGACGACCCCGGCGCCTGGGCCGAGGCCGTGGTCGGCGTGCTGGACAGTCGGGGGTTGGCCGAACGCCTGGTCAGCCGAGGCCGGCAGCGGGCGGCGGAGTTCGACTGGCTGCGGGTGGCGGCCCGCTATCAAGCCCTCTACCGCCGGTTGGTGCAGTCGTGAAGCGGGTGTTGATGATATCCAAAGCCCTGGTCACGGCGTCCTACCGGTCCAAGGTGGCGATGCTCAATGCGCGGGCGGCCGGGGCCATCGAGGTGGCCGTGCTGTGCCCGCCGCGGTGGGGGGCGCTGCCCTTCGAACCGATGCCGGACGATGCCGCCTACCCGCTGTTCGTGCGCCCCATCTGGGGCAACGGGCACCACCACCTTCACCGGTATCCGGCCTTGAGCGCGGTCGTCAAGGCGTACCGCCCGGACTTGTTGCACATCGACGAGGAGCACTACAGCTGGGTGACCTTTGAAGCGGCGGCCGTGGCCCGGCGACGTCGGATTCCGGCGCTGTTTTTTACGTGGCAGAACCTGTACAAGCGGTATCCGTGGCCGTTCTCGGCCTTTGAGCAGGCGGTTTTCCGCGCCTGTGCCGAGGCCATTGCCGGAAATCGCGACGCCGAGCAGGTCTTGCGGCAAAAAGGCTACCGGGGGCGGATCACGGTCATCCCTCAGTTCGGGGTCGACCCGGCCTTTACCCCCGATCGGCGCGGCGAGGCCCGGGAGCGCTACGGGACGGCGGGACGGTTTGCCGTGGGCTACGTGGGGCGGCTCGTGCCGGAAAAGGGCGTCGGCGACCTTTTGGCGGCGGCGGCTCCGCTCCTGCGCAGCGGGCAGACCCGCCTTTTACTGGTGGGACGGGGGCCCTGCGGGGCGGAGCTCGCGCGCGAAGCCGAGCGACTTGGGGTCGCTGAGGCGGTATCCCTCCTTCCGTGGGTGGCCTCGGCGGAGATGCCAGCCGTCATGCGGGCCCTGGACGTGCTGGTGTTGCCTTCGCGCACCACTGCGCGCTGGAAGGAGCAGTTCGGGCGGGTGCTGACCGAGGCCATGGCTTCAGGGACGGTGGTGGTCGGCTCAGACAGCGGCGAGATTCCCCACGTCATCGGCGACGCCGGATTCGTCTTCCCCGAGGGCGACGTCGCGGCTCTGCGCGCCATTCTCGAGCGGCTCGCGCGCGATCCGGGCCTGGCCGACGCCGCCCGCACACGCGGGATGGAGCGGGTGGCCACCCATTTTACCCAGGCCGCTGTGGCCGACGCGACGCTCGCCGTGTACCGCCGGATGTTGGGGATCGAAAGCCAGTAAGGAGGAGCGGGATGCAGGTCGCGGTGTTCGGAGCAGGCTACGTGGGATTGGTGACGGGGGCCGTGTTGGCCGAGCTGGGGCATCAGGTGCGGCTGGTCGAGGTCGACCCCGAGAAGATCGCGGCCATCGCCGCCGGGCGGCCGCCCATCTACGAGGCGGGGTTGGACACCTTATTGCCGCGGGTGGTCCGCGATGGCCGGCTGTCTATCACCGCCGACGGGGCTCGGGCCGTGGCTCCGGCCGATGTCACCTTCATCGCCGTCGGCACTCCGCCGCTGGCCAACGGGGACGCCGACCTGCGATTTGTGCGCCAGGCGGCCGAGGCCATTGGAGCGGGGATGGAGCCGGGGCGCCGGCGGGTGGTGGTGAACAAGGCCACGGTCCCCATCGGGTCGGCCAACCTCGTGGAGGTGTGGATCAGCGAGGCGTATCGCCGGCGGTGGGGTCGCGAACCCGACCCCGAGTGGTTTGCGGTGGCCTCCAATCCCGAGTTCCTGCGCGAGGGCACGGCCGTCTTCGACACCTTGTACCCCGACCGCTTGGTGCTGGGCGCCGACCAACCCTGGGCCGTGGAGATGCTGCGCGCGCTGTACGACCCCATCATCCGCCAGGCGTTCGAGCCGCCGCCCGAGTGCCCCCGGCCCGAGGGGCAGGGACCGGTGCCGGTGGTGGAGTCCGACCGCATTTCGGCGGAGATGATCAAATACGCGGCCAACGCCTTTCTGGCCACCAAGATCTCCTTTGCCAACGAAATGGCGGCCATCTGCGAGCGGGTGGGCGCCGACGTGGTCCAGGTCATGGCCGGGATCGGGCTCGACCAGCGGATCGGGCCGCGCTTTCTCAACGCCGGGGCCGGGTGGGGCGGCAGCTGTTTCGGCAAGGACCTCGCGGCCCTCATCTTCACGGCCCGCGAATACGGCTACGAGCCCAGGATCCTCGAGGCCACCGTCGCGGTCAATCGCGACCAGCGCCGGCTGATCGTGGCGCGGGTGCAAGAGGCCTTGAAAACCGTCAAAGGGCGGCGCATTGCCGTCTGGGGGCTGAGCTTCAAGCCCGGCACCGATGACTTGCGCGACGCTCCGGCCTTGACGGTGATCCGCGAACTCGTGCGCTTGGGCGCGCGCATTGCCGCCTACGACCCCATCGCCATGACCAATGCCGCCCGCCAGCACCCCGAACTCGAGATCCGGTATGCCCCCGATGCCTTGTCGGCCCTGGAGGGCGCCGAGGCGTTGGTGATCATGACCGAGTGGGACGAATTCCGGCGCGTGCCGCTGGCCGAAGTGCGCCAACGGTTGGCCCAGCCCTACGTCATCGACGGTCGCAACCTCTTAGACCCCGCTGCAGCGAAGGCCGCCGGGCTGTGGTACCGAGGGATCGGCCGGTGAATCCACCTCTTCCGACGCCTTGCGTCTCGGTGGTGGTGGCGACCTTCCGCCGCGACCAGCCCCTGGTCGACACCGTGCGCGACCTTCTGGCCCAAGGCTACCCGGCCCTGGAAGTGCTGGTGGTCGACCAGGCCCCGAACCACCAGCCGGCAGTGGCGGCGCAGCTTTCGGCCTGGGCGGCCGCGGGCCAGATCCGCTACCTCCTCTCGGATCCCCCGAACCTGCCCCGGGCCCGCAACCGGGGATGGCGCGCGGCGACAGGGGAGATCGTCATCTTTGTCGACGACGACGTCCGCATTCCGGACCCCCACTACGTGGCGTCGATGGTGGCGGCGTTTTTGGCGCATCCGGAGGTCGGCGCCGTGGCCGGCCGGATCTTGGAGCCTTCGCGCCCGCCGGAGGTGGTGCGGCACCGGGTGGGAGACCTCGGGTGGAGCGGGGCACGGCGTCCCGGTTTCGGCTCTCCGGTCTCTGGCCCGGCCTATTCGCTGCGCGGCTGCAACATGGCTTTTCGCCGGTCGGTCTTGGAGGCCGTCGGCGGGTTCGACGAGGGCTATCAGCGGTCGGCCTTTCGGGAGGACGCGGACATCGCCATCCGGGTTCAGGCGGCCGGCTTTGGCCTATGGTTTTCGGCCGAGGCCTGGCTCTACCACCTTTCGGCTTCCACCGGCGGCACGCGGTCTTCCGAGATCGACGTCGACAACGACGTCGTCGCCAACGACCTGCGCTTTGCCGTCCTGCGGCTTTCTTGGCCGCAGCGAGGGTGCTGGATCTTGCGGCTGTACCTCTCCCGCGTGGTCAAGGCCGGGGTGCTCAGGGGCCGACTGTGGGCTCGGCACCGCGCCTTTTTCGCGGCGTGGTGGGGGCTTCGGCCAAGGGGGCCCCGGGATCGGGCAGGGGGCCGCACATGATACAATATGGCATCGGTGTTGGGACGTCGGGCACGGAGGGGACAAGATTGCGAACGGCCATCGTGACGGGAGGGGCAGGGTTCATCGGCAGCCACTTGGTCGACCGGCTGGTGGCCGAGGGCTGGGACCAGGTGGTGGTCTTGGACAACCTGGTGACCGGCAGTTGGGAGAATCTGGCCGGACACCACCCCGACCGGGTGCGGCGCATTTTTCACGACGTCTGTGAACCGTGGGACGAGACGGCCTGGAATTTGGAGGGGGTTGACCTGGTGGTGCACCTGGCCTCGCCGGCCTCGCCCGTCCACTACCGCCGGCTGGCGCTTGAGACCATGTGGGCCAACTCGCGCGGCACCGGCCACGCCTTGGAGGTGGCCCGCCGATTCAACGCCCGCTTCATTTTGGGGTCGACCTCGGAGACCTACGGCGACCCCTTGGTCTCGCCGCAAGACGAGGGGTACTGGGGCAACGTCAACCCCATCGGGCCCCGGGCGTGCTACGACGAGTCCAAGCGATTTGGCGAGGCTCTGACCATGGAGTACCATCGGCGCTACGGTCTTGACGTGCGCATCCTGCGCTTCTTCAACTGTTATGGCCCCCGCATGCAGCAGGAAGACGGGCGGGTAGTGCCCAATTTCATCCGCCAGGCGCTGACTGGCGAGCCGCTCACGGTGTACGGCGACGGCAGTCAGACCCGCAGCTTTTGCTACGTGTCCGACGAAGTGGAGGCCATTTTTCAAGCGGCGGTGCGCCCAGGTCTGGCCGGCGAGGTGTTCAACGTGGGGAACCCCGAGGAGCGCACCATCCTGAGCTTTGCCGAGCTGGTGGCGGATTTGGTGGGGGTGCCGCTGCGCACTGTGAAGGCCCCCCTGCCGGCAGACGACCCCAAAAGCCGTTGCCCTAACATCCAAAAAGCGCGACAGCTCTTGGGTTGGGAGCCGAAGGTGCCTTTGCGCGAGGGGCTGCGGCGCACCATCGAATACTTCCGCGCCCGCCTGGAAGCCAGTCGTTGACATCGGGCCGGCGACAGGAAAGGGGGAGGGCGGTGCGCCTATTGGTCACCGGTGGCGCAGGGTTCATCGGCTCGCACGTGGTCGCGGAGCTGGTGCAGGCCGGCCACCAGGTCACGGTGGTCGACGACCTGTCTACGGGGCGGGCGGAGTGGGTGGCGCCGCCGGCCCGGCTGTTGGTCGGCGATGTGGTGAACCCGGGGGGATGGGACGCGGCGGTGGGTTCCGTGGACGCGGTGATTCACCTCGCGGCTCAGGTCAGCGTGGCCGCGGCCGAGCGCGAGCCCAGCCGGGACGCGCGGGTCAACGTCGAGGGCACCTTGGCGGTGCTGGAATGGGCCGCCCGGCGCGGGGTGCGCGAGGTGCGGCTGGCCTCGTCGGCGGCAGTGTATGGGCATCCTTCGCAGTTGCCGGTGCCCGAAGACGCCCGGTTGGAACCGATCTCCTTCTACGGGCTGCACAAACTGGCGGCGGAGTGGGCCGTGCGCCACTGGGCGTCGCGCCACGCCATGGCGGCAGTAGTCTTGCGCTTGGCCAACGTGTACGGCCCGCGCCAGCGCGCCCAAGGGGAAGGCGGCGTGGTGGCGGTGTTTGCCCGGGCGCTGGCCGCGGGCGAACCGCCGGTGATCCACGGCGACGGCGAACAGACCCGCGACTTCGTCTACGTCCAGGACGTGGCCCGGGTGTTCGCGTGGCAACTGGGCGCCGTGGCAGGCGAGCACGTGTTCAACGTGGGCACGGGCCAGGCCTGTTCGGTCAACGCCTTGTGGCAGCGCATGGCCGAGCTCTTCGGGGGGCCGGTTCCCACCCCGCGCTACGGCCCGCCCAGACCGGGAGACATCCGTCACAGCCGGCTCGACCCTACGCGGCTTGGTCGATGGGGCATCGGTGCCACCACGCCCTTAGCGACGGGCCTTCGCGCGACGATAGACCACTTTCGCGACCAGGCGACGGATTGACGAGACAGGCTCCACCAGAAAGGACGACGAAGTCGGTGCGGGTGTTGTGGGTGCTACCGGACGCGGGTCCGAGCGATGGGGCCCGCTTAGCGGCGTGGGCCATCCCGGTGCTGGTGGCGGGCGGCGCCGGCGTGGAGGTGTTGCCGCTGAAGTTTCAAGCCCACGCGACCTGGGATTGGGGGGTGCCGGTACTAGAGTCGCCCTTGCGGGGCGGGTTCAGCCGCCGCTTGCAGTTGACGGGCCTGTTGCGTCGGGCCCTGTCCCGCTACGACCGGGTGGTGGTCGACCAGGACCTCGATCTGGAGCTGGCGGCGGCCATGGCCCGGGGCCGGGGGGCCCGGGCGGCCCTGGTGGGAGTGGCCCACATCCCCTTGACGCCGCTTCTGGCGGCGCGCGGCGAGCACCAGGTGGCCGGCCTAAGACAAGCCATCGCCCGCCGCTATCCCCTCTTCGACCGCTGGCTGGCGGTGTCGGCGGGCGTGGGCGAGGACTTGGTGCTGGCGCATCGGGTGCCGGCCGGACGGGTTTCGGTGGTACCGCCTCCCTTGCCATGGCCGCTGTGGGAGGCCGGCGCCGGAGCCGGGCCGCCACCCGATTGGCCCTTCCGGGATGGACTGCCGGTAGTGGCGACGTTGGGCCATCTCGACCACCTCAAAGGGGTCGCCGTGCTGTTGCAGGCGTTGAAGGTGTTGGAAGACCGCGGGCGCGGCTTGAACCTGGTGGTGCTGGGCGACGGGCCGGAGCGCCCGGCGCTGGAACAGCTGGCGCGGTCGCTCGGGCTTCGAGCCTTCTTTGCTGGCTGGCGGCCGGAGCGGGAGTTGGCCCGCTGGCTGGCCTGCTGCCAGATCTACGTGGCGCCCCAGTATTTCGACGGAGCGGCGCTCGACGTGTGGACGGCCATGGGCCAAGGGTTGCCGGTGGTCGCCACCGACGGGCCTACAGCTCCGAGCGAGGTCCTCGGACGCGGGCGCTATGGCCGGGTCGTGGCCCTGGGCGAGCCCATGGCGCTGGTGGAGGAGATCGAGCGGTGGCTCGACGAACCAAAGCGCTGGGAGGATACGGCCCTTAAGGGATATCAGCGCGCCCGCGGGTATGCCGCAGAGCGGGTGGCATCCGAGTGGTGGAAGGCGTTGGGGCTTCGGGCCGGGGGGTCGGCAGGCCAGGCGTAGCCGCCGGTCACGGCGCGGAGGACTGGCGGCGCTGGCGCTGGGATTGCCAGACGCGCTCTAAGACCTCGTCGAAACTTTTCAGGCGCGACTCCCAGGTATGCTTGCGCGCCTCTTCCACGCGGCGCGCCACTGCCTCGGGGCTGTTCTCGCGCCACGCCGCGACCACCGCTTGAGCGAAGGCCTCCGGAGTGGCGGCAAAGCGCACCAAGTCCACCTCGGCGATGGCCGGAAGCGGTGTCGAGACCACCGGCCGACCCGCCGCCAAGTACTCGTACAACTTCATCGGAAAACTGCTCTGGGTGTACTCGGACAAGCGGTGGGGGATCAGGGCGACGTCGATCCCTTTCAGATAGCTCGGGATCCGCTGGTACTCCACGTATCCCAAAAGGTGCACGTTGGGCAGCCGCTTCAAGTCGCCCAAATCGGTTGAGGGCTGGCCTTGACCCACGGGGCCGATGAGGACGAAGGACCAGTCTGAAAGCTGTCGGGCCACGGCGGCCAGGAAGGGGAAGTCGACCTTGTAGGCGTCGAGGGCTCCTACATAGCCGGCGATTGGGCGGGGGAGGGCCGCGATGGCCGGCGCCACCGGCAGTTCCGGTTCTAGGGCCTGGGCGAAGTGGTCGGCGTCGGCCACATTGGTAAAGAGGTAGGTGTTGGGGTTGATGGCCACCCGGGCCTCGTACAGCGCCCGCGAGGTAGTCAACACGGCGTCGGCCTCGCGCAAGAAGCGCTCCTCCATGGACTGCACGGCGTGGCGGGGCACGCCGGCGATGGAGGCGAGGTCGTCCACGCAGTGATAGACCACGAGCTTCTCCTTGAGGTGATGGGTCAGGGCGTAGGCGTTGGGGATGTAGCTCCACAAGATGGGCTCGCGCATGTCCAGGCGCCGCACCGCCTGGAGCACCTCGCGCCGCAAAAGGGCGGCGTTGAGCGCTCTTAAGGCCGCCGTGCGGTAGTAGGGGATGACCAGCGGAGACAGGACGTAGACGTTCTTGCCGGGGATCTTGCGCGGCCCGAGGAAATAGTGCTTCACCCGCCGCTTGATCCGCTGCCGATCCTGTGGGGCCAGGGTGGGCGTGCGCAATCCCAGCGACTCGACGTAAAGGATGCGGTTGCTCTCGGCCAGGCGGGACATCAGGTGCTGTTTGTTGGTCCAGAGCGGAGCATCCCAATCGGCCGAGGAGATGCACACGATGTCCTGTTCCTTTAGCAAGTCCTGCTCCTTTGTTCCAAAAGTGCAGCGTAGACCCCAAGGAGCCGGTCCACGTGCCGTTCCCACCCGTACTGCTGCGCCACCCAGGCTTGGATGGGCGCGGGCTCCGGTGGGCGGTCCAAGACCGCTTCCACCGCTTCGACCCAGGTCTGCAGGCGCCCGTGCGGGGGTAACGGCACCAGTGTACCGTATTTGCCGCGATTCGTCAGTTCGCGGAAGGCGGGCAGGTCGCTCAGCACCACCGGAATGCCGAGCGCCATGGCCTCGAGCGGAGCTAGACCGAATCCCTCGCGGCGCGAGGGCAGAAGAAAGGCCGAAAAGCTGCGGAGCCAAGGTTCGACCGGATGCTGGGCGCCGAGAAAGCGGCAGTGCTCGTCCGTAAGCCCGAGGGACTCTGCCAAGGCCTCAAGCTCGCGGCGCTGAGGCCCGTCTCCCACCACGAGGCCTAACACGTCGGGACGGCGGGCCGTAAGCCGCGAGAGGACGCGCAGGTACCAGTCGAGGCCCTTGTCGGGAACCAGCCGCGCCACCACCCCCACCACCCGCCGGCCGATAAAACCCACCGGCTCGGGGTCGCGCGCGCCCGACATCGGCTCGGTAGGCAAAAGGCCCAAGGGCAAGGCCAGGAACTTTTCGACCGGGATGGCCTCCTGGGCGGCCGTAAAGCGGGCCACGGCGTCGGAGACGGCCAGGATGCAGTCGGTCCGAGCGGCCAGCCAACGGTCCAACCTCCGCTGCCAGGCGGCCTTGCCAAAGTAGGTGCTGTGTTCGGTGGCGATGAGGACGGGCCGGTGGCGGCTTAACAGGGCCGCCATCCGCCCGGCGGTGTTGCCCCAAAAGAGGTGGGTCCGCACCACGTCGGGGCGAAAGCGGTCGATGAGGCGGGCGAGCTCAGCCACGCCCAAAGGGCGCGGCCACTTCCAGGGGCCGAGCCGCCCGATGACCGGCGTCTCGGCCACGGCCGGGCCGAGTGCGGCGGCGAAGGTACCCCGGCCGGTGACCAGGGCCAGGCGCGCCTCGTGGCCGCGGGCGGCGTAGCTCGGCAGGAGGTGGCAGAGATAAGCCTGCACGCCGCCGACGTCCAGGTCGTTGGCCACCTCCAAGATGCGCATCGGTCTCCATCCTTTCGCAATCGGTTTTCCCCATTTGTCCCTGATGCCTTGCCGCATCGCGACGGCGCGCTTTCCGCCGACCGGGAGGGGTTGTTATAATAAACCCGATGTTTCGCCAGGGGGCAAGGGGGTGTTGGTGCTGCGGGCCTGGACCAATCGGTGGGACGAGCTCACCGTCTTGATCGACACCGGCGCCGCGTATCTGGCCTACGTCCTTGCGGTGCACCTCTACCTGAGTGCCATCAATCCGAAAGTCGCCACCGTCCAACTGATTTCGTATTATTTCTCGTTTTCCTTTGTCGTCATCGCCGTCTATTGGGTGGCGCTCAAGTTTAATTTTAAGGGCTATTCCCGTCGCTGGAACCAGCTGCCGGCCGAAGTGGCGATGCTCTTCGCGGCCAACTTGGAGGCAGGTCTGGCCCTGGCCTTGATCATCTTCGCGCTCAAGGCCACCTGGTTCTCGCGCGCCATCTACCTCTTGTTTCCTGCGCTGTCGCTCGCGTTTCAGACCTTGGTGCACGTGGCCATTAAACTCGGCGTGGGCCGGCTGCGCGGCCACGGCGGTGACCAGCGGCGGCTTGCGGTCTTGGGCTTCCCGCGCCGCGTGGCGATGTTCTGCGAAACCGTCGAGCACGTACCCGAGGCCGGCATGCGCGTGGTGTGGGCCTTCCCCATTCCGCTGGGAGACCGCGAGCAGAGTCGGCAGGGGGTGCAACGCCTGCGCGCCCTTTTGCGCGAGACGGTGGTCGACACGGTGGTGCTGGCCCTGCCGGTGAGCGACGAGGTGATGATGGGGGCCATCGAGAGCGCGCGCCGTCAGGGCAAGGAGGTGCGGCTGGTGCTGGACGAGGTCGGCGCCTTGGCCCACCGCGCTCGTTTGTACGATTTTTACGGCAACTCGGTCTTGGTGGTCAGCGCCTCGCGCGCCCACGAGACGGTGGAGCGGTGGGTCAAGCGCCTCATCGACGTCGTGGGCGCAGCCATCGGGATTGTGGTGTTCAGTCCGGTCATGGCGGCGGTGGCCTTGGCCATCAAAATCCAGGAACCCGACCAGCCCGTGCTCTTCGTCCAAGAACGGGTGGGATTGAATGGCCGCCGCTTTCCCTGCCTGAAGTTCCGGACCATGGTCCCCAACGCCGAGGCCTTGAAGCCCGCGATTGAACACCTCAACGTGATGTCGGGCCCCGTCTTCAAGGTGCCCGACGACCCGCGCGTAACCCGGGTGGGACGGGTCCTGCGCCGGACCAGCCTCGACGAACTGCCGCAGCTGTTCAACGTCTTGGTGGGCCACATGTCGCTGGTCGGCCCGCGTCCGGCACTGCCGTCGGAGGTGGAACAATACGGGGAGGAATATCGTCGGCGGCTTTCGGTGCGGCCGGGGATGACCTGCCTTTGGCAGATTTCGGGGCGCAATCAGGTCGACTTCCACGAGTGGATGCGCCTGGACATGGAGTACATCGATTCCTGGTCGCTGGCCTTGGACCTGCGCATCTTGGCCAAGACCATCCCGGCGGTGCTGCAGCAGCGCGGCGCGCACTGAACGGGGGTTGACAGGGAGGAGCGACCATGGAGCTGTTGCACATTTTAGGCGAGGTGCCGGAGGGGCTGTGGGCGGTGTTCTCGACGCCAGAGGATGCCGGGCGGGGCATGGCGTCGGTGGTGGTGCCGAAAAGCCTCTGGCGGTGGATGACGGCCCACGACCCCTTTACCTCCGAAGTGACCTGGGTCGACCGGGTGGGGCGGGCGGCCTTGGCCCGCCACTTGGCCCGGGGCACCATCCCGGCGTTGGTCTGGGTCGAGGCCCAAGATCTCGGGGGGCCTTGGGAGACCGCTTGGGGGGCGGTCCTGCGCACCTGCGGGCAATGCGGGCAACCGGTGCCGGCGGGCGAGGTCCTGGAGGGGATGAAAAACGCCATGCCCCCCGATGAGGGGGGCACCGTGACCGTCTCGGTCTTTTGCCCGGCGTGTTCGGCCCGCACGGCGCATCGGCTGAGCCCTTACGGGGTGGCTCGGGAGCCTTAACGCCCGATGGCCACCATCCGCTCGAGGGGAATGAGGGCCCGCTCGCGGATGGCCGCCGGCACCTCGACGGCGTAGCGATCTTCGCGCAGGCTGTCGCGGATCTTCTCCAGCGTGATCAGGTTCATGAAGGGGCAGACGGCCTCGTCCTGGGCGGGGACGAAGGTCTTGTCCGGGTTTTCCTTGCGCAACCGGTGCAAGAGCCCCACCTCGGTGGCGACGATGAAGGTCGTGCGCGGCGAGCGGCGGCTTTCGGCAATCATGCCGTCGGTGGACAGCACTTGCATCGGCACCCCCTCGGGCGGCAGGGCCAAGGCCCGGGTGGTGCAGCCGCACTCCGGGTGCACCAAAAGCTCGGCCCCAGGGTGTTGAGCCACCTTGGCGGCCATCGTTTCGGGGTCAATGGCGGCATGCACGTGGCACTCGCCCCACCACACGTGCAGGTTCTTGCGGCCGGTCACGCGCGCCACGTGGGAACCGAGATAGAAATCCGGCAGGAACAAGATTTCGCGCTCAGGGTCGATGGCCTCCACCACCGCCACGGCGTTGGAGGAGGTACAACAATAGTCCGACAAGGCCTTGACGGCCGCCGAGGTGTTGACGTAGGAGACCACCACCGCATCTGGGTGTTCCGCCTTCCACGCCGCCACCTGTTCCGCAGTAATGGACTCGGCCAGGGAGCAGCCGGCCTCGGGGTCGGGGATGAGGACGCGCTTGTCGGGGCACAGAATGGCGGCGGTCTCGGCCATGAAGTGCACACCAGCCACCACCAGGACCCGCGCCGGAGAGCGCTGAGCCCAGCGGGCCATGGCCAGCGAGTCGCCCACGTAGTCGGCGAGGTCCTGGATGGGTCCGGGCTGGTAGTTGTGGGCCAAGATCACGGCATCGCGCGCCGCCTTTAAGGCCAGGATTTCCTCCCGCAGGGCGCTCACGTCCGGCGCCGCAGCGGGGGCATCAGGGATGGGGTTCACGCCAATCGCCTCTCTTCTCATGCAACCAAGGGTGCCACAGAAGGCTTCAGATGCCTTCGGCCGGGTGGAGGTGGGCTGGGCGCGGCACGCGGCGTCGGGCGAAGGCCGCCTCGCCGGGCTCAAACCACATGCCGCGCTCGCGCTGATGCAACAGGTGGCCCCTCCACTCCGGGCGGGGCTCGGCGGCGTCGCGGCGCCAGTGGCTGCCTCGGCTCTCGGTGCGGGCCAGGGCGGCTTCCACCATCAGGCGGCATAGCACCACGGCCGGGGTCGAAGCCTCCCGGGACAACGCCTGACGCAGCGCCTGCATCTCGGTGGGCGTGCGAAACACGGAAAGGGTACGGTCGAGAAGCTCTCCCAGCTCGGCCGGCACCTCCCAGGCCGGCAAGGGTTCGTAGACAGTGGGCACGCGCTCGGGACGGCTGGCCCGGGCCGCCTCCGCCACGGCCGCCGCTACCCGCCGTCCCAACACCAACCCTTCGAGGAGGGAGTTGGAAGCCAGCCGGTTGGCGCCGTGCAGCCCACTCATGGCCACTTCCCCAACTGCCCAAAGGCCCGGGACGGTGGTGCGCCCGTCGCTGTCGGTGAGCACGCCGCCCATGGTGAAATGGGCACCGGGACGGACGGGAATGTAGTCGCGAGCGAGGTCGAGGCCGCGTTCGGCCAATGCCTGGCTTAAGGCCGGGAAGTGGCGATGGACGGCATCCGGGTCGAGGTGGCGGAGCGAAAGGTAGACGGGGGCGTGCGATGCGACTGCCCGAGCCACCTCGTCGCGCGGGGCGAGCTCCCCCGCCGGGTGATCGCCCAAGATACGCCGCCCGCTTCTGTCGACGAGGTGGGCTCCGAATCCCCTAAGGGCCTCGGTCAGGAGCAGGGCCGGGCGCCCTTCTTGCGGCTGGGCCAGGACAGTGGGGTGAAACTGGACAAACTCAAGGTCTGCCAGCACGGCGCCGGCGTCGTAGGCGAGCCACAACCCGTCCCCCTGCGTCTCCGGGGGATTGGTGGTGAACCGCCACAACCCCGCCAGGCCTCCCGTGGCGAGGACGACATGGGCGGCCAGGCGTGGGGTCACGGCGCCGTCGGGGGTGGCGACCCAGGCTCCGACCACGCGCCCGTGGCGGGTGATGAGGCGCACCACCCGCCCCGGTTCCCACTCGATGGCTGTATGGCTGTGAACCGTTTGCCACAGCCAGCCGGTCAGGGCCCGCCCGGTGTACCCGTCGGGGGCATGCCAGATCCGGGCCCGGGAGTGGCCGGCCTCCCGATCCAAGAGGGGAAGGCCCCGGGAGTCTAGGGCGAAGACGCCGCTCGGCAACAGCTCGCGCAACACTGCGGGCCCGGCCGCCACCACCGTCTTGACTGTCTGGCGGCGGTTGAGCCCGCGCCCCACGGCCAAGGTGTCGGCGGCGTGCAAGGCGGGACTGTCGTCGGCAGCAAAGGCCGCGGCTACGCCGCCTTGGGCGAGATAGCTGTTGGAGCGTTCTACCGGCGCCTTGGCCACCACCCGGACCTTCAGCCCGCGCTCGGCCAAGGCACGGGCAGCGCTCAGCCCTGCCACCCCTTGACCGATGACCAACACCTCGGGTGCTCCGCCCTCGCGGTGCGGCGGTTCTTGAGCCATCGGGTGGTCCCCCCTTTCCCCTCGGCTTCGCACGCGTCGCGGTATGAGACGATTGTACCGGCGGTCGCGTCAGGTGACAAGACAGCTGTCGCCTCAGGGTTAGGGGCTCAATCCACCCAATCGGCTCCGATGTCGACCGCCGGCGCAGAATGCGTCAGGTAGCCCAGCGAAATGAAGTCGACCCCCGTCTCGGCGACGGCCCGCACGTTGTCGGGCCGAATGCCGCCCGAGGCCTCGACCCAAGCGTGGGGATGGATCATGGCTACGGCTTGACGCAGGCTGTCGAGGTCCATATTGTCCAACAGGATGCCGTGGGGGCGACCGGCCAAGGCCTCCGGAATTTGGTCGAGCCGGTCGACCTCCACCTCGATCACCACCGTCGGTCCCACCCGCTGGCGCACGCGCTCTAAGGCGGCGCGGATGCCGCCTGCCGCGGCGATATGGTTATCTTTGATGAGTACTGCGTCGGAGAGCCCGTAGCGATGGTTTTTGGCGCCGCCTACCCGCACCGCGTACTTCTCCAGCGGGCGCCAGCCGGGGGTGGTCTTGCGGGTGTCGAGGATGGTCACCGCCAGGTCGCGCACCTGGTCGACCACAGTCCGCGTGATGGTGGCGATGGCGCTCAAGTGCTGCACGAAGTTCAAGGCCACCCGCTCGCCGCTCAGGAGCGAGGCGGCCGGTCCCTCGACCCTAAGGATGGGCGTCCCTCCCGCGACGCGCTCGCCCTCTGGACACAGCCGGACCACCTTGACGGCCGGGTCCAACAACCGGTATGCCATCTCGGCGGCGTCGAAGCCGCACACCACCAGCGGCTGGCGGGCCACAAAATCCATCCGCCCCCGCCGTTCGGGGGGAATCGTGGCCCAGGTGGTCACATCGCCCTGGCCGATGTCCTCGTCCAACGCCATTTGGATGAGCGCCTGCCACTGGCGGGGGAGCATGGGAATCACCTCCCGCCCATTGTACGGGATGGGGCATCCGGTGGCAATCGGCGCCACCGTTGGGCGGCTTTGACGCGGCCGTCGACCCGCAAAACCTGCCCCGCGGGCCCGGAAATCCCAGGACCGGACTCCACAAACCATTTGACATAATGAGACCCTCGTGATTAGAGTGAGAATACCAAAAGGATATAGAATCGAAGGAAATGCCAGGCGCGGTACGGTTGGGGCAGGCCCTTCGGGCCCCACCGTCCCATGAAGGAGGCGGAAGCGGTGCTGAGCCGCGCGGAGAATGAACGGTTGACGCGGGTGGGGCCGGGGACGCCGATGGGGGAGTTCCTGCGCGAATACTGGGTACCGGCCCTGTTGTCGTCAGAGTTGCCCAAGCCGGACTGCGACCCGGTACGGGTGATGCTGCTCGGGGAAAAGCTCATCGCCTTTCGGGATAGCTTCGGGCGCGTGGGGCTGATTCAAAACCACTGCCCGCACCGGGGGGCGAGTCTCTTTTACGGGCGCAACGAGGA
>JAIMBD010000006.1 GCA_023511625.1 Bacillota bacterium
CGGTCAACCAGGTCGCACGACGATATAGTTTTCAAGGACCGACGACTGCCTTGCGACAGCACGGATGATGATAGCACGCGCCTTGCCGGTTTGCAAGTCGCCGCCGCAAAAGTTTTTTGCACCCCTACCGCGTTGGCAGATCCGTCGGCTTACTGGAGGAAGTCCCAAATCCGCGGATCCTCGATGCCTAGCCGCCAGAGCGCGATTCCGCGCAGTTCGTAGCCGGTCACGAGGCCAATCTTGCTTAAGAAGCTGGCCGTGTCTTCAAACCACACCGAATGGACGGTGCCGTTTTCGATATACACAAAATGATTGCCGCGGCTTTTCGGATCAAACTGCTTCTCTAGGGCCACCGCCTGCGGGTAGCTTAAGGCCACGGCCGAACCGTTCCCCGACCAGTCGTAGCCGTACCCCGGCACGCCCAGGATCACCTTGGCGGGGGGAATGACCGAGATGGCGTAGGACAAGACTTGACGCACCCAGGACGGCGACGCAATCGGACCCGGCGGCCCACCCGACCAGTGCTGGTCGTAGGCCATGACCATCACCAAGTCTGCCGCCTGGCCCAAGGCGCGGTAGTCATAGGCTCCGGTCCAGGAGTCGGCGGGCGCATCTTTCGTCTCGGCCGGGAGAGAGAGGGTCAACAAATAGCCGTAGTGGTGTAGGGTTTGAGCCAGATGGGCGACAAAGGTGCTCAAGGCCTGACGGTCGTCGGGCGCGATACCCTCCCAATCCAGATTGATGCCGCCGAACCCCTCTTTCTGGCAGAGCGCGAGGATCTCCGCCGTGGCGCGCGCCTCGGCCGCAGGATCTTGCAACAGGGCGTCCAACGCCTGAGCGTCCTGACTGCCCACCAACGCAAATACCCACAGGTGGTGGCGGCGCGCCCACTGCAACACGTTGGCCTGTGCCGTACCGCTCACGGCGCCATTGGCGGCAACGGTATACCAGAACGGGATGAGGCCGCTTAAGACCCCTTGGTATCGCCGGAGGAACTGGAGCGACCCGGCCGGATCGCCGGGGTCGTAGAAGTAACCGAGGACCATCCCGCGCGGCAGCGCCAACGCCGGACTGGAGGGCTTCGGGCGAGGCGGCGAGGCCGCCTCCACCACGCGTGCTCGCGCCAAGAGCATCCGGTCCCACCGCAACGCCGAGAGACTCCCGATGGGCACCCGCTCCATGACGACCCACCAGGCCGTGCTCACCAGCAAGGCCGCGACCGCCAATCCCGCCCAACCGACTGCCAACTGCGCGATCCAATGGCCTCGCCTGTCCATGTCCGCTGCCCTCCTCCTCCCCGAACCTATGCCGACCGGTCGCGGCCTAGACCGAGGCCCCAGACGGAGGGGCAGACTGCCCTGTGCCAGAAGGGCCGGGGCGATGCCCGGCCCGGTTTACCCGCCGTAATAAAATCCGGTCTCTGCCATGGCCAGCGGTTTTCCTTCGCGGAAGACCCCCGCCCCGACCACCTCGGCCAGGTAGACGCGGTGGTCACCGCCCCCGATGGACTGCCGGACGCGACACTCAAAGTAGCTCAAGGCGTCTTTGAGGACCGGGCAGCCGGTCTCGGCCCCCAACTCGAATTCGAGCTCGCCGAACTTGTTGCCCACGCGATGGGCCGGCCGGAAGAATTGCGTCGCGATGTCCTTCTGGCCGGTGGCCAACACCGAGACCGCAAAGACGCCGGTCTTCTCGATCGCCTCTTGCGAAGAGGTGCCTTCCTTGGCGGCGAGGACCACCAACGGAGGGTTGAAGGAGGTCTGGGTCAGCCAGTTGCCGGTAAACGCGTTGACTTCGCCCGCCTCATCGCGGACGCCGATGACATACAGTCCGTAGGTGATCCCCCTTAGGGCCGTCTTCTTGGCCGCTTCGTCCATTCCGCGCCCTCCTTGTCCGTATCGCTCCGCGCCCCGTGCGGCCTCGGCCAACGCGCCGCCCGCGACCTTCGGGGGGCAGGTTTGCCGTCTTTAAGCATAGCACACGGCCGCTCACGGCCGGCTTTGGGATTGAGCCAGCGCCTGCAACAGGCGCTCCGGCGTCAAGGGAAGCTCCGTCAAGTGCACGCCGAAGGGTTTTAGCGCATCCTCCACGGCGGCGGTCAGGGCTGCGAGGGCCGGGATGGTTCCCGACTCGCCGGCCCCCTTGATGCCGAGCGGGTTGCGCGGCGACGGCGTCTCGCGATGCGCGATGCGCAGGGGCGGCATCTCGGTGGTGGTCGGCAAGGGATAGTCGAGAAACGTGGTGGTCAGAAGCTGCCCGTCCTCGCCGTAGCGCAGCTCTTCGAGCAAAACGGTCGAAAGCCCGAAAAGCACGCCCCCGTAGATCTGACCCTCCACCAACTTGGGGTTGAGCATGCGCCCGCAATCGTGGACCACGACGTAATCCAGCACCCGCACCTGCCCCGTGCGCGGGTCTACCTCCACCCAGCAGGCGTGACACCCACTCGAGTAGGTCGGGGCGGACTGGAAGTACGTCGTCGCCTCCAATCCCAAGGGCAGCGGCCCCTCCGGGCCCATGGGGATCGGCGTCAGGGGGTTGGCCCGGGCGGCGATGGCCTCCAGGGAGATCCGACGCTCAGGTACGCCGCGCACATAGGCGGCCCCGCCTTCCCACACCACATCCTCGGGGTCGGCCTCCAAAAGCCGCGCCGCCCACTCCACGATCTGGCGGCGCACCGCGATCGCGCTCTCGCGCACGGCGTTGCCCGCCAGCGTGGTGGCGCGGCTACCAAAGGTGCCGATGCCGAGCGGGATGTCGTCCGTGTCGCCCAACGCTACGCGAATGCGTTCGGGCGGAAGGTCCAAGACCTCGGCCGCCACCTGGGCGAACGCCGTTTCGTGGCCTTGACCTTGGGCCACCGCGCCCGAGTAGACCGTCACCTCGCCGTTGCCATCGACGCGGACCCGGGCTCCCTCGTATCCGCCACCCCCGGTGTCCTCCACGTTCATCGCCAACCCGATCCCGATCCATCGCCCTTCCTGGCGCGCAGCCTCGATGCGGGCCGCCGCCTGGTCCCATCCGGCCAACGCCAGCGCTTCTTCCAAGACCGCCGGGAAGTCGCCGCTGTCGTACACCACCCGCTCCGGCGACTCGATGCCGGTGGCGTAGGGGAAAGCGTCGGGGGGAATGAGGTTGCGGCGCCGCACCTCGGCGCGGTCTTGACCGACCGCCTCGGCCAGGCGGTCCATCATGCGCTCCATCACAAAACAGCCCTGCGGTCGTCCGGCTCCCCGATAAGGACCGATGGGGGTTTTGTGGGTGCGCACCAATCGGCCCACGGCCTCTAGCGCCGGGAGGCGATACGGCCCGGGGATGGTCATCGCCGTCCGCTGCATGACCGTCACGCCCCCCCGCACATAGGCTCCGTTGTCGACGACGAATCGGTCGCGCAGGGCCAAAAGACGGCCCTCGGCATCGGCCGCCAGTTCCACCTCGTGTACCTGCTCACGCTCGTGCTGCGTGGCCGCGAAGTGCTCCAACCGGTCTTCGATCCACCGCACCGGCCGCACGAGGCGCATCGCCAGCCACGCTACCACCACCTCCTCCGGGTAGAGGCGGTTTTTGACCCCGAAACTACCGCCCACATCTGGCGTCCGCACCCGCACCTTGTCCTCGCTCAACCGCAAGCTCCGCGCCAGGCTTCGGCGCAGCTCGTGGGGCGACTGGGTAGTGGTCCACACCGTCACCCCGCTGCCATCAGGGTCGGGAATGGCCATCACGCCGCGGGTCTCGAGCGGCTGGGCAGTGGCGCGATGGATGACCAGCCGTTCTTGCACCACCACCGCCGCGCGGGCGAACTGGGCAGCCACGTCTCCGTAGCCGATGCGCCGCTCTGCGATGAGGTTCGGGCGCCCGGCCACCACGGTCGGTGCCCCTTCGGCCAAGGCCACCCGCACGTCGGTCACCACCGGCAAAGGGGTCCAATCCACGGCCACCGCCTCGACGCCGTCTTCGGCCGCGTAGCGGTCCTCTGCCACCACCACGGCAACCGGCTCCCCCACGTAATGCACCGCCTGAAGGGCCAACGGCGGCTGTTCCGTGACCCCGAGCGCGATGTGCGGCGCCAAGTCGGCCCCGCTGAAGGCTGCTACCACCCCCGGCGTGCGGCGAGCGGGCTCCAGATCCACCCGGTTTATGGCCGCGTGGGCGTGGGGGGAGCGCACAAACGCGACGCTCACCAAGCCCGGCGCCGTAAGGTCGGCCACAAACCGTCCTCGGCCCGTCAACAGGCGCAGGTCCTCGATGCGGTCCCAGGCTTGTCCCACCCAATTTGCCACCCCAGCTCCTCCTCTCTCCCTCGTGGGATCCGGCGTCAGGACGGCTCGCCCCACGTGCGCTCCCGGACCGCCCCCAGGTGGGGGACGCCCCAGCGCACGTATCCCAACGCCGCCCCGATCAGTCCGCCCATGACCACAAGCGGCCAGGGCACAGCGCTCGGCCCGGTCGTCAACGCACCGAACCCCAAAAAGAGGTACACCACGCCAAACCCTGCGATGGCCCAGGTCCCGCCCCAGGCCCGATAGGGGCGCAGGCGGGTGGCCTCTTTCCGGCGCAGGCGGATGACCAACAGGGCACTTACGGCGTACATGAATGATTCCACGGCGGCACCGGTGTTCACCAGAAATTGATACCGGGCCGTCGCCACCACCACCACAGCGATGGCCAGAGCCAGCACCGTCAACCCGATCAAGGCGCGCCCCGGCACCAAGTGCTGGTTGAGCCGGGCCCAACTGCGGGGCAAGGTGCGTTCCCGGGCCAAGGCGTAAACAAACCGGGAGGCGGTGGCGAGGCCGCCGTTGAACGTGGTCCCGGCCGTGGTCAAGGTCATGGCCATCATCCACCAGTATCCCACGCCGCCCATGGCTTCGCGCCCAACCCACAACTGCGGCGCCAGGCTTTGGCCCAGAGCCCCGGCGCCAGGGGATAAGGCCTCGATCGCGGCGGTAAACAGCGCGAAGGCCAAGGCCACCACGCCGAGGGCGATCAGCATCCCGCGGGGGATGGCCCGCGCATCGCGGAACTCCTCCGCCAAGGGCGTGACCCATTCAAACCCGACGTAGATGAAGACGCCGACCGCCACTGCCTGCCAAAACCCGCCGGTGGCCGGACCGGCTGCCGCAGCCGGGGCCGCCAGCGGGTGATGCCACAGCACCAGGGCCGAAAACACCACCAGCGTAGCCAAAAGCGCCAGCGCGTTCAAATCCTGAATCCAACCCGCGATGCGGATGCCGCGCAGGTTGGCGGCGCTGATGACCCCGAGCAGCACCGCCACCACGGCCATCCCGGGAATTCCAGGCACCGCCTGGGAAAACGCCTTCGCCAAGACGAAGGCATCGGCCCCCATCACCAACAGGACCGTGCTGGCGTAGACCAGCGACCCCACGCGCGCCACCTGGTCTCCCAAAGCACGGCCCATCCAGACCCGAATCGCCGCCGACGTGGGGTACATCCCGGAGAGTTCGGCGAAGTTGCTCGCTGCCCCCACGATCAAAAGTCCTGCCACGGCGATGGCCACCCACGCCCAGCGGCCCGCCGCCAGTTGGGCGACTTCCACCGCCGCCAAAAAGTTGACCGCCGCCGAGGCCAGTCCGGCACTAGTGGAGACGGCCGTCCTCAGCGGCAGGATGCGCTTGAGTCCCCCCGGCGCACCCGCCATCTCACTCCCCCCAAACCATCAGGGTGATGATATCGAGGCGCAGGAGGTCGTCGGCCTGTCCTCGCACCAAAAGGTCGCCTCGGTTGTACGGATCGGTGGGCGCCATGCGGCCGGCGAACACCGCCTCCAAGATGGCCCGAGGCGCCTCGACCTCCAAGTCCGGTTCGCGCCCGCCTTCGTCGGGCTGCCAGCTCAGTCGCCCCGCTTGACACCGAATCCAGTGGCGGTCGCCTTCGGGACTGAGGATCGCGACCAGCCGCTCCCAGTCCCGGTTCATCGCCACGAGTTTCGGATTTTGGTTGCAGGCAGCGCAGAACGCGCGCAGCACCGCCGCGAGGTCGCTCTCCGAATTCGATGGTGGCTCCATCTCACGCATCATGGTCGCTCCGCGTTTCTCCTAACCACAGCCACTCGTAGTGCAACGGCACCGTCCGAACGCGCTCCGCCCACGCCGGATCCTCGGCGGTGATGCCCAACACGGCCACCAGCGCCGCCTCCAAGAGGTTGGTGCCGAAGGTGCGCCCGCCCAATTGCGGCGTGGTGGTGGCGACCCACGCCACTCCCCGCGCCTGCATGGCCTTGAGGTCTTCGGCCGTGGTGGTGTTGGTGAGGATGCCCTTTCCGTCTAGCCGTTCCGGCCAAAAGCGGCGAATGAGGTGAAAGTCGCCGGCCACCACGGCGGCCTCGGCAAAATACCGCGCATAGCGGACATCGGGGGGACGGCGCTGGGCATCCCCAACCGGGTACAGCTCGGCCGCCGGTCGGGACACGTATTGCGGCAACAGCTCTCGCCCGATCTTCACCAGTTCCGCGCGGCTTTCGATAGGGTAGTCGATGCCGGCAACAAACAGCAGGTCGCCCGCCACCACCGAATACCCAAGGCGGTAGAACGCCTCGGCCATCCCGAACCGGTCGAGGGCCGAGACCATCAACACCGGCTGGGAGGGGGTGATCCGGCCCCGGCGGTGCAAATCTTCCACCACCCACCGCTCCCAGGTGTCCTTGATCCCGCTGCCGTCGACCACCGGCGTGCGCTGCGCCTGGCGGGCCAGGTCGGCACCGTCTCGAAGTTCGTAGCGTACGCCGTCGAGGACCACCCAGCGATCGATCCCGCCCAAGCCGATCGCGTCCACCTGGCCATCCAGCTCCCGGATCCAGGCCCGGGCGCGCTCGAGGTCGCCGTCGCTGCCCCGCCGCTCCACGACCACCCGCTGGCCCAAAAGTTCCCACTCGGCGCGGTGGTCGCGGTGAGAGGAGCCGAGGCTCACTCCCACCACCCGCTTGTGCGCGCCAGGCACGGTCACGCCTCGGGCCGGCCCGCCGGAAGGGGGCGCAGAGTCGGAAAGAGGATGACGTCCCGAATCGACGGGCTGTCGGTCAACAGCATGACCAACCGGTCGATCCCGAGCCCGAGGCCCCCCGTCGGCGGCATGGCGTGTTCCAGCGCCACCAGGAAGTCTTCGTCGAACGGATGCGCCTCTTCGTTGCCGGCCAGCCGCTGATTTTGCTGTTCGACAAACCGCTGGCGCTGGTCTAGGGGATCGTTCAACTCCGAAAAGGCGTTGGCCAGCTCGCGCCCGGCCACGAACAATTCAAAGCGCTCGCTCAGGTGCGGATGCTCTGGGTCGCGCTTGGCCAAGGGCGAAATTTGAACCGGATGGTGCCACAGGAACGTCGGTTGGACCAATTCCGGCTCGATCAGCACCGACACGATCTTGTCCATCACTTGCGCGTGGTAAAATCCGCGGTCCACCGTGATCCCCAGGCGCGCCGCCAAGCGGTGTGCGTCGGCCGTGGTTTCCACCTCCTGCCACCGCACGCCCGTCTTCTCGTACAGGCGCTCCTCCAGGTCGACGCGGCGGTAGGGCGGAGTAAAGTCGAGCCGCTGTCCCTGGTACTCGATGACCAGTGACCCCTTGATCTCCAACAGCAAGGCCGGCAACATCTCTTCGATCAGCCGCATCATGGCCTCGTAATCCACGTAGGCTTGATACAGCTCAAGCATCGTGAATTCCGGGTTGTGGCGGGTCGAAATTCCCTCGTTGCGAAACACCCGCCCGATCTCGAACACTTTTTCGAATCCGCCCACGATCAGCCGCTTTAGGTGCAGTTCCAGCGCCACGCGCAAGAACAGCTCCATGTCCAGGGCGTTGTGGTGGGTGCGAAAAGGGCGGGCCTCGGTCCCGCCTGCGAGCGGCAGCAAGACGGGCGTCTCGACCTCCATAAACCCCCTCCGGTCGAGAAACTCCCGGATGAACCGAATAGTCCGCGAACGGACGGCGAAGGTCTCCCGCACCTCGGGGTTGACCAAAAGGTCCAGGTAGCGCTGGCGATAGCGCAGGTCGACATCGCGCAGGCCATGCCACTTGTCCGGCAATTCCCGAAGACTCTTGCTCAAGATCTCAAACCCGTCGGCCTCGACGCTGACTTCGCCCCGCCGGGTGCGGAAGACCGTGCCCGAGATCCCCAGGATATCCCCGAGGTCCACCAATTCGAAGACCTGCCACGCCCGCGCCCCGAGGCCGTCGGCGCGCAGGTGGCACTGAATGCGCCCGGTCTCATCGAAAAGGTCTACAAAGGCCGCCTGCCCGTGATGGCGAATGGCCATCACCCGGCCCGCTACCCGCACCGGCTGCCCTTCCAACCGCTCAAATTCCGCGTGAATGGTGGCACTCTTGTGCGTCACCGGATAGGTGGTGGGGCGATAGGGGTCTACCCCCATGGCGCGCAATCGCCGCAGTTTCTCCAGCCGCACCTCGCGCGGATCGTACCCGCCTGTGGTCCCGTTGGGATTTCCCACCAACGCCGTCCTCCCGTCTCGCCCTTGGCTCGGGACCGCGCCCCTCACCGGATCGCGATCACCTGATACCGAATCTTGCCCGCCGGCGCGTTGACCTCGACCACGTCGCCTACCCGTACGCCCATCAGGGCCTTGCCCACCGGCGATTCGTTGGAGATCCGGTTCTTGCTGGGATCGGCCTCGGCCGCGCCGACAATATCGTACTGCTCCTCGATGTCCTCGTCCAAATCGCGCACCGTGACCCGCGACCCGATGTGCACCGTGGTGGGATCCTCCTTGTCCGAATCGACCACCCGCGCCTGCCGCAGCATCTTCTCGAGGGTCTGGATTCGCCCTTCCACGAAGGCCTGTTCATTTTTGGCGTCTTCGTATTCGGAGTTCTCGGAAATGTCCCCGAACTCCCGCGCCGTCTTGATCCGTTCGGCCACTTCCATGCGCTTGACCGTCTTCAGGTATTCGAGTTCGGCCTCCAGCTTCTTCAAACCCTCGGCCGACACCAACAGTTCGCGCTCGTTCAAACCCGATCCCTTCTTTCCCCCTGGCATCGTCGCACCGGTACCGGATAGACGGCAAAAGAGTTCGACATCGGTCCCGCATCTCCCTGCTGTGCGCGACCGCGCCGCCTCTTGAGCTCCGGCGCTCTCGATCCCCCATATGAATGCGGGCCCGGTTCCATTCCCCGGAGTGCACTTACTGCCAGGCCATGGCCCGACCGCGCGCGTGCCGAAGCCAGGCCGCTACCAATTCCCGAGCCTCCGAAGCCGTCTCCAGGGCCGTGGCGAAAGCCCGAAAGCGGGCCGATCCCTCCACCCCTTTGAGGTACCATCCCAACTGCTTGCGCATCTCGCGCACCGCCACGAACTCGCCCTTGAGCTCGACCAACCGCTCGAGGTGCGCCAGCGCCATGGCCGCCCGCTCCTCGGCCGAAGGGGGCTCGAGCTCTCGGCCAGTGCGCCAGTAGTGCACGACGCGCCGGAAGATCCACGGGTCGCCGAACGACGCCCGCCCGATCATCACGGCGTCGCACCCGGTCTCCTCCATCATGCGCGCGGCGGCTTGCGGGCCATCGACGTCCCCGTTGCCGATCACCGGCACGGCATCGCCCACGCGCGCTTTGACTTGACGGATATAGTCCCAGTTCGCCGGGCGCTGGTAGAAGTCGGCCCGGGTGCGGGCGTGAATGGCGATGGCCTGAACTCCAAGCGCCACAAAGCGTTCCGCCAACTGGGGCGCCGTGATGGACGATGCGTCCCAGCCGGCCCGCATCTTGACCGTAACGGGAATGCGCACGGCCTTCACTACGGCCTCCACCACCGCTTCGGCCACGTCGGCCCGCGTCAACAGGGCCGACCCATCGCCGTTGGCCACCACCTTGCGCACCGGGCAGCCCATGTTAATATCCACCAGGTCTGCCCCGGCCGCCTCGGCCATTCGGGCCGCCTCGGCCATCGTTTCCGGGTCCGACCCCGCGATCTGGACGCCGACCGGCGCCTCCTCCGGGTCGAGGTCCATCATCGACGCGCTCTTGCGACTTTGATGCAGCAAGGCATTGGCATTGACCATCTCGGTGACGCACAGCCCTGCCCCTTGGCGGCGCGCAATCAGCCGATAGGCGCGGTTGGATACGCCTGCCATGGGCGCCAGCAGGACCGGCGGATCGATGGTAAGCGTCCCAATCTGCAAGGCCTCCACCTCGCTCCAAATTTGTCCCTCATTGTAGCACATTCTATGCGGCAGCATGAACCCGCGCCGTTACCCGAGGGCCCGGGGCGGCCCTGGGGGCGTCCACGCCAATTGGGCGCGGCGCACCCATCGGCCCGGTTCGGTCCGAAGCCGCACCACCGCGCCGCGCGCTGCGGCCGGTCCCAGCCACCGGGCAAGCCAAGCGGCCACCGTCTCCGGTTCCCCCCGATCCAACCACAGCCACCAGTCGGCGACGGCGATCGCCTCCCACACCTGGGTAGGCCACGTCGACGATGCGCCGGCGTCCTGGATCAGCACTGCCCAGGCCTGGGCCGGGACGGCTTCCGGGTCTTCCAACAACCACGCCCAGACCGGTCCTTCCGGCCGTGCGGCAAAGGCTCGCCCCCACGCCTCCGCCCAGGCCACACTCCACGTGGCCTTGGGGCCGTGGACCACCACCGCCCGGGTGGGCAAAAACCAGGCCCCCTGGCCCAATTCCGGCACCAGCACCCGCCGGCCCGGCCAGGCCTGGCCGGCTTGCACCCGGCCCTCCCAGCCAGAGACTGTCGCCTCCTCCAGCCGGCGCCGCCGCACCCAAAACGCGGCCCCATCGACCGACTCCTCGCCCATCCACGGCAAGGGGGAGGGGCCCGGCGGCTGATGCGCGCTCCGCGCCACATACCGCCGTATGGCGTTGAGGGCCTCGGCCTTCACCCGCTGCCCCTCGGCCTGGCGGGTGCCGGAAAACCGCGCGATCTGCCCGGCCAGCTCCCGCGCCTCAAGCGCCAGGCGGGCGCGGGCGAAGAGGTCTCCCCCGCTCGGGGAAATCCGCCGCAGCCACCGACCGAGATCCGCCAACAGCCCCACCCCGTCGATAGGCTCCCCGATTCCGCCCCGCGCTAGGGCAAAGGCCAAGACGCCCCGGGCGTGGGCCAAGGGAGCCCAGGGCGCTCGCCACGCCTCGGCGGCGATGCGGCGGGCCGCCCAGCGGGCGTAGCGCCCCACGGGGACCCATGCCGGCGTGCCGGCCCGCGCTGTCGCCTCGGCCAAGTCTCGCCACCGCTGCCACTCCGCCGCAAACCCGGCGGCATCCCAGCGGGGCCACCACTGGACTGGGGTCCCCTCCAGCCAATTCGCTGCCGACACCGGGTAGCGGTCGCGCATCAACCGCTCCACCATCGCCCCCAGCGCCGGGTGCTCTCCGTCCGCGGGTCTTCGGGTGTGATGCGGATCGTGTGCCTGTGCCACCCTCGCTCCCTCCTCGGCTCACGATATGCCGCCGGGGAGGGTGCGGCCTTACTCCGCTCGACGGCGCCGGGCCAAGAAGGCCTGGACTCGCTCGCGGGCCAACGGGGTGTCGATCAGGGCCTGAAATCGGTCCGCCTCCTGCCGCAGCCCGGGCTCCAAGGCGGCAGGGTCGGCCCCCTGTACCAGTGCCTTCAACGCACGCAGGGCCAGCGGCGGCTGTTCAGCCAACACCCGGGCCCGCTCCCGAGCCGCCGGCCACAGCCCGTCCGCCGGCACGACCCAATCCACCAGCCCCAGCGCCGCCGCCTCCTCTCCGCTCACCGGAGATCCCGCGGCCATCAGCCACAAGGCGCGACTGGCCCCCACCAGGCGCGGCAGGCGCTGGGTACCGCCAAAGCCGGGAATCAGCCCGAGCCTGACCTCGGGCAAAGCCAGCCGGGCCGAAGCCGCCGCCAAGCGAAAGTCGCAAGCCAAGGCCAGCTCGAGCCCCCCACCCAGCGCATGGCCGCCAATGACTGCCATCGACAGGAGCGGGCTTTGGGCGATGCGGGACAACACCGCCTGCCCAAGGCGCGACAGCGTCCACGGGCCGACGCCCTCGGCGTGTTGGGCCAGGTCTAAAAGGTCGGCGCCCGCCGAAAAGGTGCGGCCTCGACCTCCCACCAACACCACGCGCAGTTCGGGATCCGCCTCCAGTTCTTCCCAGCGGCGCTCCAGCTCCCTGAGGTCCTCAGCCCGGATGGCGTTCAGCCGTTCCGGGCGGTTGAGGTATAGCTCCGCCCATCCCGGGTGCGGACGCTCCAACTCCCAGCCCGCCATCGTCGCCTCCTCCGCCCGTCATTCGGGACGACCTTCGCGCTCCAACCACTCCACCGCGTAGCGTAGCCCATCGAGGGTGAGCTTGGGTTCGAGCCGGGCAGGAAAGTGCAGCCACGGCAACAGGCGCTGGCTCCACCCCCCCGTGAGCACCACCGGAGCCTCTTCCCCCAGCGCCTTCCAGGTCCGGGTGACCAGCTCCCGCACCATCCCCACGAAGCCGTGTCCCACTCCCACCGAGACCGCCGCGGCGGTGTTGCGCCCGAGCGCGAGGTCGGGAATGGTCGGCGCCACCAGAGGCAGCTTGGCAGTCCCCTGCGCCAGGGCCTGGGCCAAGAAATGGGGACCGGGCGCGATGGCGCCGCCCAAAAATCGTCCCTCCCAGGAGACCGCGTCGACGGTGGCGGTGGTGCCGACGTCTACCACCACGACGGCCGCCTGCACCTTGTGCCACGCCGCCAAGGCGTTGACGAAGCGGTCGGCGCCCAGGCTGTCCGGGGGCACGTAGTCGACGGCCATGCCGTATCCCGGCGGTTGAATCTCGATGGGAGGCAGTTCCGACAACACCTCGCCCACGCGCATAAAGATGGGGGTCAGCAGCGGCACCACCGAAGCGATGGCGCACCGCCGAACCCCCTCGAGTCCCACCTGGTGCAGAAGGCTGTGCAACGAGATGCGGTACTCGTCGGCGGTGCGCCTGACGTCGGTCGACAACCGCCACTCCTCGCGCCAACTGCCATCGAGCCATAATCCCAGCTTGATGTGCGTATTTCCGATATCGATGGCCAAGAGTGGGTCCACAGGCTGCCTCCTCGCTTGCGATGTGCCTTTATGCTAGCACAACCCGCCCCCGGGGGGTCCCCCCTCCCCCGGGTCGGGTACCGTGCCAGGCGGCCTTCTGGTACAATGAAACCGTCCAGAACGATCCATGTCCGAAAGAGCATCAACCGGCCGGACACTGCGAACGGCTGCGAATTGGCTGAGGTGGGGAAGGCCAGGACGTCTCGGGGTCATTGGTCATTGCCTGGGGCCGTATCGGGAAGGAGGGCAAGGGCGTGACGGCCAAAATCACCGGCACGGCAGAGCGCTTGAGGATTTTCATCGGCGAGAGCGACCGCCACGGCCCTGTACCGCTGTACCACGCCATCGTCCTCAAGGCCCGCGAGATGGGACTGGCAGGGGCCACGGTCACCCGAGGATTCGAGGGATTTGGTGCCGCGAGCCGCATCAAGACCGCCCAGCTCCTCGACCTGTCCAGTGACCTGCCCGTGGTGATCGAGATCGTCGACTCGCGCGAGTACATCGACCGGTTTCTGCCGGTATTGGACACCTTGGTAGAAGAGGGAATGATCACGCGCGACCCGGTCCAGGTCATCAAATACGCCCACCGAACTCCGCGTCCGGACCACGTCGACCCCCCGGAGGAGCAAAATCGCCCATGATGAGCGTCGCTGAAGCCCAAGCCCAAATCTTGGCGCAAGTCCCCCGCCTCGGGACCGAATCCGTCGACCTGTTGTCGGCCCTCGGCCGCGTCCTGGCCAAACCCGTAGTCGCTCGCGACGACCTGCCCCCGTTTGACAACACCTCCATGGACGGCTACGCCGTGATCGCGGCCGACACCCAGGCGGCGCCGGTGACGCTGCACGTGGTGGGCACAGTGCCGGCCGGACGGATGGCCCCGTTTCGCATCGAGCGGGGTCAGACGGCCAAGATCATGACCGGAGCGCCGCTCCCGCCGGGTGCCGACGCGGTGGTGCAGGTGGAGTGGACCCGCCCGGCCGAGGCCGGACGGGTGGTGATCGAGCGTCCCGTAGAGCCGGGGCACAACCTGCGCCACCGCGGGGAGGATGTGCGTGCGGGACAGGTGGTGCTGGACGCGGGGGAGCGCATCACGCCTGGCGTGGTAGGCATTCTGGCGGCAGTCGGCGCGACGGCGGTCGAGGTCTGGCGCCGCCCGCGGGTGGCCATCCTGGCCACCGGCGACGAACTGGTGGCCATCGATCAGCCTCTTCGGCCCGGCACCATTCGCAACTCCAACAGCTACGCCTTGGCCGCGGCCGTGGAGGCGGCAGGCGGCGATCCCATCCTTTTGCCGCCGGCACCCGATGAGCTCGGCGCCATCGAAGCCGCCTTGGTCCGCGCCCTGGACGTGGAGCAGGCCGACGTCGTCATCAGCTCTGGCGGCGTGTCCGTCGGCGATTTCGACCTCGTCAAGGCCGCCCTGGAACGCCACGGCGAGCTCGATTTCTGGCGCGTGCACATGAAACCCGGCAAGCCTATGGTCTTTGGCCACCTCGGCCGCCGCCCGTTTCTCGGCTTGCCCGGCAACCCGGTCTCGGCGCTGGTCACCTTCGAGCTCTTCGTGCGCCCCTTGCTCCGCGAGATGCAAGGCGACCGCGACTGGCAGCGCCCAGTGGTGGCGCTGCCCTTGGCCGAACCGTTCAGCGAAGTCTCTGACCGGCCCCATTACGTGCGCGTGCGCATCGCCCCCAATGGCGCAGGCGAACTGTCCGCATGGCCCAATCCCGCACAGGGGTCCAACATTCAGACCTCGTGGCATCGCGCCCGGGGGCTGATGGTGGTGCCGGAGAACAGCGGTCCCTGGGCGCCGGGCGACCGGCTGCCGGTCATCCTGCTCGACTGACCTCGCCTTGGCCCCACAGTTGCCGGAAGGGATCAGGAGGAACGCTTAAGGTCTTCACGCGCTGCCACCCGTCCTCTGCGCCGCTCTGCCCGCGCGGCCACGTCTTGCGCCACTTTTCGGAAAGGTCCGACCAGGTCAACGGACGGGCGAGGCTGCCGCGCGCGTGCGCCACGTGGTGGCGGCGCGGAGCTCCTGACTCGCACTCGACGGTCACCGTGGCGCTGTCGCGGGCCAAGGCCGGTGTCGGCACGAGTTCCACGCGGCGCTCCACCGCCGCCGTCCACGGGTCGAGCGGTTGGTCGAAATCCTCAGGGGCCACCCGACCGCGCACCAGCGCCAGCGCGATCAAAGCGGTGGCGCTGAATTTGACCGCCAGCCCGTGCGTCGGGTGCCGCAATCCGGTGAGCTCGACCACCAGCGGGTGGACCTCGGCCGTGACCCGGCGGATGGCGTGGGGGTCGATCTCGGCATGCAGGGCCAACGCGGCATCGATGGCGGGATGGGTGACGATTCCGGAAGGATACGGCTTGAAGGTGTCCTCCAAAAACCGCCAACGCTGCCCGAGCTCGGCCGTGATGGCTTCGGGGTGAAAATCGTCACCGGCGATGCGCAGCCCTCGCCGATGTTCCAGGGCATCGGGGGGTGCCGTCACCCCAACGGCCGCCGCCTCGGCCGCCGACCACCCGATCTCCGCCGCGCGCCCCACCTGATACGGTTTGCCCATGGTGCCAAAAGCCGCCCGCAGGCCCACCGGTTGCAACGCCGCCAGAGCCAACGCGGCCGTCGCCGCCGAAGGTGCGAGCCCCCACAGGCGGGCCACGCCGGCCGCTGCCCCGATCCCCCCCGTGCTGGCGGTGATGTGCCAGCCGCGGTCGTAGTGGGAGGGG
This sequence comes from Bacillota bacterium, assembly GCA_023511625.1. Classification (GTDB taxonomy): domain Bacteria; phylum Bacillota; class Sulfobacillia; order Sulfobacillales; family Sulfobacillaceae; genus JAIMAE01. The sequence continues at coordinate 15,735 of JAIMBD010000006.1, forward strand.
CTAAGGCACTCCGCCACGCGGATCCCAACTTCGGTGCCCACGGCAATGGCGTCGAGCCACTCGGCCCACTCCGCCCCCGGCGGCAGGGCCGCCCAGGTGGCGGCGATGACCGGCGTCGTGGGGTGGGTGACCGTGCCAAGATGCGTGTCGTCAAAGTCGTCGAGGTGCCCTAAGGCCCCGTTGACCAAAGCGGCCACGGCTGCCGGCGCCGCAGGCCCTCCTACCACCGGCACTGGGCCCGCCCCGGCGCGGCGCGCCACGGCCAAAAAGGGCCCGGCCACTGGCAGATGCGCGGCGTGATACGCCACCGCCAGCCAATTGGCGAATGCGCGGTGGGCATGGTCGCGCACTGCGGCCGGCACCGCCTCCGACGGGGCGGTCACGGCAAACGCGGCCAGCGTCTCCAAAAGGGTCATGCCTGCCTCCTCTCCCCTAACCACCGGGCCCCACAAACGGCGTGGACGATACCCTGAGCATACACCGAACGATGAAGGGAGGGGAGAGGGGGCGAAATTGACCGAGGCCCGGCAACCGGCTACAATGAAGGCAAAATCGGGATGGCGTCCACGGCGGCGGGCTTTGTGGTCCCCCGCACCTTGGGGTGATCCCTCCGAAGGCCGGCGAGGCTGGGGAGGGGTCTTTCGTTGTTCCGCGCGGGGGGAGGGGGTGGTAACGTGATCCATCCAATGCGGCGCGCCTTGGCCTTGGCGCGCCGAGCCGAGGGCTGGACTTCACCCAATCCCATGGTCGGCGCCGTGCTGGTCAAAGACGGACAAGTGGTGGGGGAAGGCTACCACCGGCGAGCCGGGGCGCCCCACGCCGAGGTCGAAGCCATCCGCGCCGCCGGCCCGAACGCCGCCGGGGCCACCCTGTACGTGACCTTGGAGCCGTGCAACCACCACGGCCGCACACCGCCGTGTACCGAGGCCATCCTCGCCGCCGGCATTCGAGAGGTTCACGTTGCCGTGCCCGACCCCAACCCCGAGGTAGCGGGAGGCGGAGGGCGGTGGCTTGCGGACCACGGCATCCGCGTGGTATGGGGCGAAGAGGCCGCGGCGGCCCTGGCCCTCAATCGCCCCTTCTTCTGTTGGGCCCGGCTGGGGCGTCCGTACGTGATCCTCAAGGCCGCGACCAGCCTCGACGGTAAGGTGGCCACGAGCAGCGGCCAGTCCAAGTACCTCACCCAGCGGCGGGCCCTCGCCGCCGCGCACGCCTGGCGCCGCAAAGTGGACGCCATCGCGGTAGGGTCCGGCACGGTGCTGGCCGACGATCCCGCGCTGACCTACCGCGGGCGCACCCCCGGCCGCGACCCGGTGCGCGTGGTCTTAGATGGGCGCGGGCGGATACCGCCGACGGCTGCCCTCTTTTCCACCTCCTCTGCCGCTCCGGCCCTGGTGTACACCACCGACCAGGCCTCGCGCGAGTGGGAGCGCGCCGTCTTTGTAGCAGGCGGGGAAGTGGTACGGGTCCAGGCCGACGCCGCCGGCCACCCGCGCCTCGACGAGGTCTTGAGCGACCTGGCCCACCGCCACGTGCTGTCCCTGTTGGTCGAAGGAGGACCGACCGTCCACGCCGCCCTCATCCGGGCCGGCTTCGCCGACCGCTGGCTGTCGTTTCTCGCACCCCTGGTCTTGGGCGACCCGGCCCCCGGTGCAGTGGGCCCTCCAGGTTGGACCGACATACGCGGCGCTCCGCGCCTCGAAGTCCGACGCGTGCAGCGCCTAGACCCCGACATCCTGATTGAAGCCGATTTCCGGGATTCGCCGGTCGTGGGTTGGGAGCGCGAGGCCGAGGAGCTGGCCTCCCACGCGTCAAGCCAAAGCGCGCCTCGCGTCCCAAGTCCGTCCTCAAGCGGTCCCGCGGATAAGTAATCGGATTAAGTAAGGAGGGGGATGGGGCCGTGTTTACCGGCTTAGTAGAAGCCGTGGGCGTAGTCGTCGACCGCCGCCCGGAGGCCGACGCCACGACCCTTCGCCTGGCCATTGCCGCCCCGTGGGCCGAGGAGCTCACGGTGGGGGAATCGGTGGCAGTGAGCGGAGTCTGCTTGACGGTGGTAGAGGGCACGCGGCAGGCGTTTTGGGTCCAGTGTTCGTCCACCACCTTGGCCCGCACCACGCTGGGCACGTGGGAGCCGGGGCACCGCTGCAACCTGGAACGGGCGCCCACCCCGTCCACCCGCCTCGGCGGCCACTACGTGTTGGGCCACGTGGATGCCGTGGGCACCATCCTCGCGGTCGAGCCCGAAGGACTCGCCCGCCGCATTCGCGTCGGGTTCCCCCCCGAATTCGGGGCCTGGGTGGTGCCGCGCGGATCGGTAGCAGTGGACGGCGTCAGTTTGACGGTGGTGGAATGCGGGCAGAATTGGCTCGCCTTCACCGTGATCCCCCACACCCAAGCCGTCACCACCTTGGGCGCCCTTGCGGTCGACGACCGGGTGCACCTCGAGTTCGACCTCATCGCCAAATACCTGGCGTCGTGGGCCGAGGCCTACGGCGTCGCCCCACCGGGCCAACGCCCGACGCCCGAGTCCGCACCCTAACAAGGAGGGGGCCATGTCTTTCCCATCCGATTCCGACACACCCTTTAGCAGCATCGAAGAAGCCATCGAGGAGATTCGGCAAGGCCGGATGGTGGTGGTGGTCGATGACGCCGACCGTGAAAACGAAGGCGACCTGGTCATGGCTGCCGCCCGGGTGACGCCCGAGGCCATCAACTTCATGGCCCAACACGGGCGCGGCCTGATCTGCGTGCCCATGACCGGCGAGCGCCTGGATGCCCTCAAACTGCCGCCGATGGTCGAAGCGGCGCAAGATTCGATGCACACCGCCTTCACCGTCTCGGTCGACGCCCGCCAGGGCATCACCACCGGCATTTCCGCGCGGGACCGCGCGCGCACCATCCAGGTTCTGATCGACCCCCGCACCCGCCCCGAAGACTTGGTGCGCCCCGGCCACATCTTTCCCCTGCGCGCCAAGGAGGGCGGAGTCCTCAGACGCCCGGGCCACACCGAAGCCGGGGTGGACTTGGCGCGCCTGGCAGGCCTCGAACCCGCTGCGGTGATCTGCGAGATCATGAAGCCCGACGGGACCATGGCGCGACTGCCCGACTTGGTGGAGTTCGCCCGGCGCTTCGGCCTGAAGATGATCACCATCGCCGACCTCATCAAGTATCGCCTCAGCACCGAGACGCTCTTCACCCGCGAGGGGTCGGCCATTCTGCCCACGCGCTACGGCACCTTTCACGCCATCGCCTTCACCGAGACCTTGACCCGCGTCACCCACCTGGCCTTGGTGATGGGTGAGGTCGACGACGGCCGCCCGGTGCTGGTTCGCGTGCACTCCGAATGCTTGACCGGCGACGTCTTCGGTTCCTACCGCTGCGATTGCGGAGACCAGCTCGATCTCGCGCTCCGCCAGATCGCCGCCGAAGGGCGCGGCGTGCTCTTGTACATGCGCCAAGAGGGGCGCGGCATCGGTTTGGCCAACAAGATCAAGGCCTACGCCTTGCAGGAGGTGGGCTACGACACGGTTACGGCCAACCTGGCGCTCGGGTTTCCGCCCGACATGCGCGATTACGGCGTGGGAGCCCAGATCCTCGCGAACCTCGGCGTCAAGCAGATCCGCCTCTTGACCAACAACCCGAAGAAGTACCATGCTTTAGAGGGCTACGGGCTGACCATTGTGGAGCGGGTGCCGATTCGCACCGAGGTCAAGCCGGAGAACGCGCTCTACTTAGAGACCAAGAAAACCAAGCTCGGGCACTGGATCGACTGACCCCGGGGTCCCAGGGGCTATCCCTGGGGCCGGGTGCCGCAGTGCCCGACCCGACGCTGGAGGAGACGCAGAGACAAGCATGGCCGAATACCAGGGGTATCTCAAGACCCACCAAGGACAGCGCTGGGCCATCGTGGTGAGCCGGTTCAATCAGCGCATCACCGACCGGTTGTTGGAAGGGGCCGTGGACCAGCTCATCCGGCACGGCGTGCCGGCGGAGTCGGTCGATATCTTCTGGGTTCCCGGCGCGTTTGAGATCGCGGGCATGGTCAAACGCCTCCTGCGCCGCCGCTACGCCGCCATCATGGCCCTCGGGGCCATCATCCGGGGCGAGACGCCGCATTTCGAGTACATCGCCTCGGCCACAGCCGGCGCCTTGGCTGAGCTGGCGCGTAACGGCGAAGTGCCGGTGGTCTTCGGCGTGCTCACCTGCAACAGCGAGGCGGAGGCCGACGCCCGGTCCGACGGCAAGGCGGGAAACAAAGGGGCCGAGGCGGCCCTTGCGGCCATCGAAATGGCCGACCTCTACCGGCAGGTGGGCAACGACTAGCCATCGCGATGGCGCAGGCTGACCTCCCCTGCAGTGACCCGCAACCGGCGGCCGTCGGCGTTCACCCACAGCGCGCCTTCTCCATCGATCCCTTCGGCCCACCCGGCGATGGGCCCGCTCGGCCCGAGGACGGTCACCGGCCGGTTGAGCGTCACCGAATAGCGGCGCCACGCCTCCAGGATCTGGTCACGGCCCCCGCGCACCCACGCCTCGACCCACTGTTCGAGGGCCAAGGCCACTGCCGCCCACACCTCCTTGAGCGGGAGGCGGCGACCGGTAGCCACTTCCAGCGACGTCGCCTCGCCCCATTCGGGCAAGGCTTGGCCCTGCACGTTCAAGCCGATGCCGGTGACGGCGAATCGGCCCGCCGTTTGAATCAGGATGCCCCCGACCTTGCGCCCGTCCAGCAAGACGTCGTTGGGCCACTTCAACCCCGGCGCAAGGGCGTACTGCGCCTCGATGGCCGACGCCACGGCCACCCCCGCCATCAGGCTCCACAACCCGGAAGCCGGCAGCGGATCGAGGGGGAGGAGAAAGGAGGTGGCGAGCCCCTCGCCCGGCTGTACCCCCCAGGATTTGCCCCGCCGGCCTCGTCCGTCGGTCTGAGCCTGGGCCACCACGGCCGCGCCGGCCGGCGCTCCGGCCGCCTGCCACTGGCGCAGCCGCTCGTTGGTCGAATCGAGGACTCGGTGGTATTCCAGCGTTTGACCCACCCACCGGGTCTTCAACGCCGCGCGCCAAGCCTCCGCCGTCGCCGGATCCGGTCCCCAGTGTCCCAACTGAATCACCGGTTGCCGCCACACCGCTTCGGCCACGGGTGGCCCCGGGAGTTCCACCCCGAGGTCTCGCAGCGGCTCGAGCACGAATCGCCGCTCGAACATCCGCGGGTGCGGAACCGTCAGGCGGGCATCAGAGAAGTGGCGTCCCCCGTACCACAACAGGTCGAGGTCGAGCGTCCGCGGGCCAAAGCGCACCGCGCGCACGCGCCCGCACGCGTTTTCGATGGCCTGCAACCGGTCGAGCAGACTCCAGGGGTCTAGGTCTGTCCGCCCCTCGACCACCAGGTTCAGATAGGGCGGTTGCGGCGGGCCGCCCACCGGCGCCGTCTCGTAGACGGCGGAATGGCGCAGGTCCAACAGCACCCGGCTCAGCGCGTCCACGGCCGCGCGCAGGTAGGCCAAGCGGTTGCCGAGGTTGGACCCCACGCCGATGTACACCGTCTCCGTCTTCCGCTGCCCCCTCTCAGAGCCGCCCCGGAGCGCTCGACGCCTGGCGCGCGCGGAAGATTTCCACCTCGGCCCAGTCGAGCGGCACCGCCAAAGGCGGCCCCCACTTGCGCACCCGCACCGTCACGGCCTTGACCCGCGGCAGGGCCAAGAGCTGCCGGGCGATGGCCTCTGCCAACGCTTCCAAGAGCGCCCGCGGCGGTCCTTCCATCACCGCCCGCACAGCCTCCACCACGCGCCCGTAGTCCACCGTGTCCTGGATGCGGTCGCTCATCCCCGCCGCGCCTAGGTCGAGACGTAGGCCCACGTCCACGCTGTAGGCCTGGGGGAACCGCTTTTCATGGGGATGCGCCCCGTGCCGGGCTTGAAACCGCAAGTTGGAGAGCCGAATCCAGTCAGCCACTGCGCACCCACCGATCGGCCACTGCCAACGCCTCCCGCGCCAGACCCACCGCATGCACGCGCACCACGTCCGCCCCGGCCAAAGCGGCTAAGGCCGCGACAGCCGCCGTGGCCACGTCGCGCGCCTCGGGCGGTCGGCCGCTCAACGCTCCCAAGAACCGTTTGCGGCTTGGCCCGATCAAAAGGCCGGCCCCGAGACCGGTAAATCGGGACAAGGCCCGCAGCACCGTCCAGTTGTCCTCGACCCCGTAGGCAAAGCCAAGGCCGGGGTCGACCAGGACCTGCGCCGGCGGGACTCCCCCCGCCGCAAGAGCCGCGACCGCCTGTCGCAAGGTCGCCACCATTTCCTCCAGGTTCACCTGCCCGGGGGCATAGGCCGGCTCGCGGTGAAACATCAACACGTACCCTGCCCCGTGCTCGGCCAAGAGGCGTCCCATGCTCTCGACGTGGGCCACGCCCCAAATGTCGTTGACGATGTCGGCGCCGGCCTCCAGCGCTCGGCGCGCCACCTCCGGCTTTTGGGTGTCCACTGAGATGGGGCCCTCCCAGCGCCGACGCACGGCGTACAACACCGGCTCAAGCCGTGCCCACTCTTCTTCTACCGAGATGGGCACATACCCGGGCCGCGTCGACTCCGCGCCGAGGTCGATGGCATCGGCCCCCTCGGCCACCATCTGGTCGAATCGGCGCAGCGCCGCATCGGGATGGGTATGCAGTCCGCCGTCCGAGAACGAGTCCGGCGTCAGGTTGAGAATGCCCATCACGTAGGTACGCCCGCCCAAAAGCCAGCGCCCGCGCCTCCACTCAAAGTACCGCGCCGCCACGCGCCTGTCCCTCCTCCTCCCCCGACGCCTCGGGGCCGGCCTTTTGCCAGTGCGCCAACCGGCGCAAGGCCGCCAAACTCTCGCGCTGGCCGAGGCGCGCCCGCCGGAGGGCGCGCTCGAGCACTTCCAGATTGTGGTCGTAGTCCTCTCGCGCGACCGGAAAAGGATGGCCGTCCTTGCCGCCGTGGGCGAAACTGTAGCGGATGGGGTCCTGGCGCGAGGCCCGGACGCCGTAGATCACCTCCGCCACCATCACCAGCCCGCGCAAGGTCTTCGGGCCCACCCCTTCGCGCAGCAAGAGGTCGGCAAAGTCGCGGGGCGGCCGGTCGTACAGGCGGTAGAGCAGCCGGTCCCAATGTGCTTGTCCGGGAATGGCGTGCCCGCGCGGCAGGACCCACTCGGGCTCTTGGCGGGCCACCGCAGCCAAGGCCCGGGTCAGCTCAGACACCGGCACCTCGCGTGCCAAGGCCGTCGTCGCCTGCCGCGCGGCCGAAGACCCGTGAGCCGTCAGGTCCAGGACCGGCCCTGCCGCCTGGTCCCCGACGATGCCGCGATGGGGTTCCGACACCGGGTCCTGCACGGTTTCCGACCACCAGTGATACCGCCTAGCCCACGGCCCCCCGTCGCTCTGCATGCCCTGCTGGACCACTGCCCACTGCCCTTGGGCCGTGAAGAAAAAGGCGTGGTGGTACAGCTGATAGCCGTCTTGGACGGCCGCATTGTCCACCTTGGCCACCAGGCGCGACCACGTCACCAGGCGCTGGGCCATCTGGGGCAACCCCTCGCGCTCTCCTACGGCCTCGATCTCCCGGGGAGTCTCGCGCGAGGCGCGCCCCTTCCCCCCCGCCACAAACACGCCCAAGGCCCGGCCCCGCCGCCCGATCCCCTCTTTGAGGGCAGCGGTCACCACCGTGGTCAGTCCCGAGGAATGCCAATCAAAGCCCAACAGGGCCCCGAAGGCTTGAAACCATCCGGGGTCGGCCACCCGCGCCACGAGCTCCTCGGGTCCAAATTCGGTGACCACCGCTTCTGCCAAGGCTCCCGCCATGTCGCGCATCCGCTCGTACAGCCAAGGCGGACAGTGCCCTCCGTGCAGCGGCAATCGTGCCGTCCGACGCCACATGCCTGGCCCTCCTCACTGGGCGTATTGTAGCATGCCCCCCCAGGCACTGCCAGCGGCTTCAGTCGGCCTCGCGTTGGCGGCCGGGCTCGGAACCGGCCACGAGACCCTGGGTCCGGCCCGGGTGCGCGTACCGGCCCATCACGGTGGGAAAGAGGATCACGTATGCCAGCTGAAACGCGGCGGCAATGAGAAAAGGCCAGACGAGCGAACCCATGTCGATGAGCCATCCCCCCACGGCCGGACCGGCGGCTTGGGCGAGACTCCACGAGATGGCGTTGAGGCTGGAGGCAAACCCGCGCCGGCGGTCGCGCACCAGGCTGACGCTGAACGCCTGCCTGGCCCCCGCCGAGCTGCGGTTGACGATGGAGCGGGCGACAAACAAGGACGCCGCCAGACCAAAACTGGGCATGAAGGGGATCAGGGCCAAAAAAGCCACTCCCAAGATGCGCGGCAACACGATGGCCCGTACCAGGCCCACCTGCTCCGACAGTCGGCCCACCGCCAGTGAGGAGAGACCGGTGAGGACAAAGGTCAGGGCGTAAACTGGACCCACGGCGCTCGGCCCCACTCCGAACCGGACGTTGAACCAGTACGGCAACAGCGGAGAGACCAGGCCCACTCCTACCGAGTTGATCAAATTGACGACCACCAACAGGGTCAAGGCCCGGTTCTCGCGTGCCGTCACGGCCGCTTCGGCGCGCTCCCGCTCGGGGGTCCTAGATGCAGCCGGCTCCTCGCGCGGTCCTTCCTCAAGGACCCAGATCTGACCGAAGTTGATGCCGGCGACCACGAGGTTGAGTAAAAACAGCGGGAGGTAGGCGCTCGCACCCCGGGCGCCGGGCAAAAGGTGCGGCAAGACGGCGGCCAGTAGCGACCCCGCTCCCATCCCCCAAAACTGCATGCCCGCATTGAGGCTGAAGACCGCGCCGCGGCGAGGCGCCGGGACCGCCTGGGCCAGCCAGGCCTGTTCCGCCGGGGCAAACGGCCCCGAAGCGCCGTTGGCCCCGCGTCCGAATCCGAACAAGGTGGCGGCCACCACCAGGAGCCAGGCCGCGGGATGGATGACGATGGCGGCCGTACTCAGCGTCAACCCCGCCTCGTAGATCAGGAGAAAGATGCGGCGCCCGACCCGGTCGCTGACCAACCCCACCAGCAGCCCAAAGCCGGCGCCGGCAAAGCCACCGGCCATCAACAACAGCCCGGCATCGGCCGCGCTCCACCCTCGCGCCTTGAGGTAGAGCGTAAAATCCACGGCCATTGCGCCTTGGGCCACTGCCCGTAAGAATCGCGCCAGCAAAAGTTGCCGGGCCGTGGGACTGAGTTCCGCCCACCCGGCCCGGGATGGTGCCGTCTTTTGCATGGAGGTTCGCCCCCTTGCCCAAGGCCCGCGCCCTTTGGCCCCAAAGCGCCTGCGGCCCAAAGATTGCCCTCGGCTCCATGGTATCACACCCCCCTCGGATCGATTAACTTAGTTATTCAAACAAACCCGGCTCAAGGCCGTCAAAACCACTCCCAAACCCGGCGCGTCGTGACCCGCCACCGCGCGATGCGATAGGCGCTGGCGCTGTTCTCCACCACGTACACCTCGCCGCTGGGCTTGACCTCTCCCCAGACTCGCGTCGCCACCGGTTCCGGGGGTACCGTCCAGTGGGCCACCAACTGCCCCGCCGAGCTGTACACCGCCACGGCCCCCGGCCCTCGTCGCCCCAAGTTGAGGCCAAAATAGAGGCGCTCGCGCTGGTCCACGCCGAGCAGCACGGCCGATTGGGTGCCTTTCGGCAGGGCGATGGTGCGCGAGGCCACCACCGCGTCGCCCGCCATCACATCCACCTGCCACCGGTCCGCTGCCGTCGCAAATCCCAAGACGAGGCGCTGGTCCGGGCCCACGGCAAACCCGGCCAGAGGCGCCTTGGCCGCCTGCACGGCGTTGAGCCGGACCTCGTGCAGCGACTGCTGTTCAGCCTGTCCCGTCAGCCCAAAGCCGTCGAGATGACTGGTCAGTTGGTTCTTCCCCACGGCCAACCACTGCACCAAGAGAAGGTCGTTACCGGCCCAGGCCAGCCGCTCGGCCACCGCCGTCACGCCCCGGCCTTGGGGCAATCGCACCACGGCCTCCGGCGTCGAGCCTCCGAGCCGCCACACCGTGCCGGTGCGGCCGTCGAACACCACCACCGTCTGCCCCGGACTGACGGCCACGTCCTGTCCGAAGATGTGCTCAAGGGGCAGCGTGCGCACCAGGCGACCGGCGGGGTCCCACTCCGTCAGCCGCCAGCCGTATGAATCGAGGAGGTAGAGGTGGCGACGGTGGACGCGAAACGCCAGCGGGCCCCACTGCGCCCCGTCCATTCCCACCGCCTCCCGCACGGCCGTGGGCGCGTCCCCGAAAGGGATGCGCCAAGCCCACCGCGGGCCTAACACCACCACCCGCGTCACGCGGTGAAAGCCGAGCACAAAAAGCGCCGCGGCCAACCCCAAGGCTGCCACCGAAGCCAACCACAATCCCCGCGCCATCCCACTCCCTCCGCCTGGACCATATGCGGCCTGAGTGGGCGCCATGTCCCGCCACAGAACCCCGTCAGAGCTCCAGCGGTTCATAGGAGGCGTCAGGCAGCAGCGGAGCCGACCGCGGGTCGTAGGTATCCACCACGACGAGGTACTCCCGCGCCCGGGTCAAGGCCACGTACAAAAGCCGTGCCGCTTCCGCCGCTTCCCGCAGTCGGTGCGCCTGCTCCAAGACATCCCACCCGCGGCTTTTCACCCCGCCCAGGCGCCAGGCCACGGCAGTGCCGTGCGGTTCGCGCAAGAGCGGGCCCAACCGCGCCGAATCTCGGTGCCAGTTGGCCACCACGGCCATCGGCCATTCGAGGCCCTTGGCGCGGTGGATGGTGGAAACCTTGACGACATCGCCCACCGCTTCGACCTCCGCCTCGGCCTCCGGGTCTTGGCGCAGCACCTTTAGGTACAGCCAATCGCAAAACCCCTCCAGGCCCCAGCGGCTGCCCCGGGTGCGGGCCAACTCGCGCAGTTTTTTGAGATTGGCCAAGCCCTGGCGGTCCTGGGCGTCGGCGAGGCGATCTACCAGTCCGGTTTCCGCCACGGCGGCGTCGAAGTAATCCACGGCCTCCCATTCAAACCGGCGCCGCGACCACGTCCACAGCCGGCGGAGCCACGGCCCTGCCGGCCCGGCCTCGGCACCGGCCAGGCTTTCGCGCACCGCGAGGCGACTGAGCGCCAAGGCCGAAAGGTCCAAGCCCACCCAAGGCGACATCAGCCACGCCGCGGCCGCCACCAAGTCGTCTGGGTCGAGGACGGCGCGCAAGAGCGCGGCGAAGCCGCGCACCACCTCTTGGCGGAAAAAGCCGATCGAGCCCAAAGCGGCAAGGGGCACGCCGCATTCGGCAAAGGCGGCCTGAAACTGTTCCAGGCCGGTGCGCGCGGGAACCAGGACGGCGATGTCGCCATAGCGGATCGGCCGCTCGCCGCTCGGCTCGAAGACCGGCCAGCCCTCGACCACCGCCTGTTGCACCAGCCGCGCCACGCAGTGCGCCTCTAGGCGGCGGCGGTCGTCGCGCGTGCCGGCGACGGGCCCTCCCACCACCCGCACCCGTGGCTTGGCCACCGGTCGTTCGCGGACCGCCACCAAGGGGTCAAATCGCGGCCAATACGGCCGCTCGGGGACCTCGGTGCCGGAGAAGCAGCGGTTGACAAAGGCGAGGATGGCGCCGTCGCTGCGAAAGTTCTGCACGATGGCAAGGCGCATCCCGCCACGCTGCTCTACGGCCGCGGCCACTTCGGCGTACGTCTCCACGTCTGCCCCCCGAAACCGATAGATGGATTGCTTGGGGTCGCCGACCGCAAACAGGCGACCGCCCCCGGAGGAATACGGCTCGGGCGGGTTGACCAGCGCCCAGATGATCGCCACCTGCAGCGGGTCGGTGTCTTGAAACTCGTCCACCATGACCTGAAGCCAGCGCCGTTGTAGCAGTGCCCGCACTTCGGGCACTTGGTGCAGCAGGCGATGGGTTTCCCGCAGGAGGTCATCGAAGGTCAGCGCCCGCCGCTCCCACCGCCACTGTCGCCAGAAGGGGACGAAGTCCTCCGCCACCACCGTCAAAAACTGATCTAAGATCCAGGTGGCGACGGCCTCGCGGGCCTCGGACAGGCGCTGGAAGAACTGCCCGAGCAGGATCTTTTGCTGTCTTAACGCCTCGCGCGGCCGCCAAAGGCGCTGGTTGCCCGCCAACCGAGCCGGCACCTCGACGGCGATCAGGCGCCGCCAGCGCTCCCGTTCCTCAGCCCCTGCCCACGCCTCCAGCCACTCGCACCACTCGGCGATCTGCTGGGCGCCCGGATCGTCCGGCAAAGCCGCCTCGCGCGCTTGGTCGGAAAGCCGCTCCAAGACCGGCAGCCACTCGCCGACCAAGCGGTCGCCGTCTGGCGGAGCCACCGCCGGCCGCTCCAGCGGCCACGCTTCGCTGGCGGCGCGGCACAGCCGCTCGAGATCGGCTTCTCCGAGGCCAAGGCCGATGAGGGTGTCGAAGGTGGCGACGCTGGACGGTCGCATCCCGGCATGGAGCCACTGTCGCCACGCCTCTCGCCACCACCGTTCGGCGTCGAATCCATCCAAGACCTCAAAGGGCACGGGCAGCCCGATGCGGCCCCCGAACTCGGCCAAGATGGCCCGGCACAAGCCGTGGATGGTGGTGATGGGCGCTTTCGGTAGCTCCGCCAGGGCCCTTTGGGCCAAGGCGCCGACCCGGCCGCCGCTTTGGGCGGCCGCGTGCAACCGCTCTTCGATGCGACCGCGGATTTCCGCCGCCGCCCGCTCCATGAACGTGATGAGTACCAGTGCCGACAGCGGCAGCGCCTGGCCGAGGACCGCCTGCACGGCGCGGTCTACCAGGAGCGTGGTCTTTCCGGTACCGGCACCGGCTTCCACCAAGATGTCGACATCAAACCGCACCGTGGCCGCGTGGCGGGCGGGAGCATCCGCCCCGGCCCCCGCCTCTTGGGGCGACGACATCAGGCCTTGCCCCCTTCTCCACCCGATTCGGCGTGGGCGTGCCACAGGCGAACCCGTTCGGGGTGCAGGGCAGCTCGGCGTAAAGCCGCCTCGGCCACCCCCGCAGGGCAGACCAGCCGGTAGTCGCAACTGCGACAGGGATCCGGCCGACCATGGGGCACCGGCCAGAAATGTCCCGCGCGCATCAAGGCCACCATCTCCTGCACCAGCGGTTTTAGCCCAGGCCAGTCGGCATCGGCCCCGACGGCCCTCAAGCGAAAGCGATGGCGGGCGCTTAAGCCCATCACCCGCACCGCCACCTTCCGGGGACCGCCGGCATGGCCCAACAGCGCCTCCCGGTACAAAGCCAGCTGCAGGTTATCTGGCCCCACCTTGATCGGATCCTCCACGTCCCCGGTTTTAAAGTCCACCACTTCGACGGTCCCGTCGGCCAGCCGGTCCAGCCGGTCCACCCGACCGACTACGCGCACCGCTTCGGCTTCCCACACCACCGGCATCTCGCGCCCGAGATTCTCCCGCCCAACCCACTGGCTCCGTGCCCGCCAGACGGCCTCGGCCGCCTCGGCCCAAAGCCGGCGCGCGACGGCATCTGCCACCCAGTCCGGGACCCCTTCGGGGGGCGGGTATAGCGCGCGCGCGCGCAGGATGCCGTCTCGAATCCCGGCGCGCAAGGCGTCCCAATCCCCTGCCGCCCACAGCCAGTCCGGCAGGCCCGCCAGCGCTTCGTGCACCCAGAGGCCCCGGGTGGCCGGCGGAACGGCCCAATCTTCCTCGGCGCCGCCTTCTCCGAGGTCGAGCTGATGGCGCAAGAAATAGGCCAAAGGACAGCGCCCGAAGGTCTCGAGCGCCGACGGGGACAGGGTCGCCGGCAAGGGCCACGGCCCGACTTCGCCCGGCCACTGGTCCGAGGGGGCTGTCGGTACCGGCTGCCCCGACTGGGCAGCCGGATACGACCTCTCGGGCCAGGGCGGTGCCTGAGGAGCCCCGGGAGGCAAGCGGACGCGGCCGTCGGCACCGGCTAGCGCCACCACCACCAGCGCCTGAGCCCCCAAGACGGTGGCCTGCAAGGCCGCCCGCGCTCGATCCTCGTGGTCCCATCCCACTGCCGCCAACCACGGGTTTAAGACCCCACCCCCATCCGCCTCACGGCGCCCCACCCAGATCACGGCCGGCCGCGTAAGCCCGTCGAGGGCGTCCCAAGGCAGCCCCCAGACGGCCTCCGGCGGCGGCGCCGTCACCGGGTCGGAAAACGGCTGCTGCAACAAGGCCTGCCGTTCCGGAAAGGGGGGAAAGAAAGCAGCGGGCAGCCGCTGCCAGGCCACCACCCGTCGCCGCAAAAGCTCCCAGCTGTCCCCGGCGCCTACCACGGCTGCTGCCTCTTCGATCCACCGGGCCACTTGGCCCCAGTCTTCCGCGGCTTCCCCCCGCGCCCACCATCGGGCCATCCAGTCTAGGCGTTCCCGAGCCGGGGCCCACTGCCGTAAGCGCTCTCGCCATCGGGCCGGGTCCCGTCGCAAGGCTTGGCCGGTTTGGGCGTCCACCGTCACCCCCATGCGGTCGAGCCATGCCAATACGTCCCGGCGCCCGGCGCGACCTTGTGCCACCTCCGTCCACCCGCGCCAAAGCCGCCATCCGCGCCCAGGCAGCTTGGCGTCGCCCACGGCCCAGGCGGCCCAACCCAGGCGGTGCGCCCATCGGCCCACCTCGGCCACCCCCAAGGGATCCTCCTCCACCACCAGCACCTCGCCCGGTCCGTACCCAAACTCCCGATGCAACGCCGCAACCACGTCGGCCACGGATTCAAAGAGGTCGGCTGCATCCCGCACGGCCAAGGTCCAGGCGCGCGGGGGGGGAGCCGACTCCAGGCGCCGGACCTGGGCCCGGGCCAAGGGGCGCGGCAGGTCCCTAAGGCTTTCGGGTCCCGTCGGCCACAGCCACCAGACGGAACGGCGCCGCCCCCACCGCGCCAACATGGCGTAAAAGCCCTCGGACATCGAGGAAAATCCGTAGAGGCAAAGCGGCCCCGTGGCCAATCGGTCGGCGTCCGCATATTGATACACCCGACCCGGTATCCACAGGTCCTCTGGCAGCACCTGCTTCACCCACTCCCACAACGTCCGCCAGAGGGGGAAGGCGCGCAGCAGCTCCCGGCGGAGGCGGGGTTCGCCATCGACCAACGCCAGGGCCTCGAGCAGGGCACTGGCAAATCCGGGCGCACCGTGGCCCGGCATTGCATTTACAATGGAGGAGGGCAGGCCCGAAGCCAAGCCCAGTTCCCACCCCTGCGGCGCCAAGGCTCCCGGAGACGGGAGCAGGTGCGGCAGGACGTCGTCCCACACCGCCACCGGCAGGGTGGGACGCGCCGCGCGCAAGGCGGTCGCAAGCCAGGGATGGGCGGCAATGGTTAAGGGGGGACCCGCGGCATCGGAAGGCAAGTGGTCGCGCCAGAATGCCAAGAGGGCCGATGCCGTCCCCGTCACCACCGTGACCCCCACCGTGGGTTCCCCCTTTCGCGAAGGCTGTCTCGGGCCATCCCGGCGATCGGACAGGAGGGAGAGCGATGGAGCCGATTCGTCTCATTGCATGCGATCTCGACGGGACCCTCCTCGACCCGGAGGCCAATCCTAGGCCGGCGAGTGCCGCTCGCTTGCGAGAGCTCGCTCGCGAGGGGGTGCTGGTGGCACTCGCCACCGGTCGCAGCTGGCGCACGGCGCTCAAAATCCAGCAGGAAATCGGCATCCGCGGTCCCATCATCGCCCACAACGGCGCCTACCTGTTCGACACCGCACACGAAAAGGATCTGTACCGGCGCGCCGTCGCCCTCGGCCAAGCCCGCCGCATGTTGGCCTGGGCCGACGATATGGGTATTATGCTGCGGTGCTACCTCGGGTTTCAACACCCGGTCTACTTCAACCGGTTCACAGAGGCCCACCGCAAGCATTGGCTTAGGCCCGAAGACCGCGAGGTCCCAGGCCTCCACCGCGTCCTGCCGCTCGGGCCGCTAGAGATGTTCCTCTTCGGCACCTATGAGGTCGACCTGTTCATCGAGCGGTGGGGCCTGCGCGGTCCCGGATATGAGTTGAGCGTCTTCCAGCACGGGGAGGCCCGCGAGGTCAACGTCTGCGCCCCCCTGGTGGACAAGGTGGAAGCCCTGGCCGCGCTCTGTCGCCACTGGCACATCGCGCCCGACGAGGTGCTGGCCATTGGCGACGGCAGCAACGATGTGCGCATGTTACGCTGGGCCAAGGCCAGCGTAGCCGTGGGCGGAGGCAGCCCCTTGGCCCAGGCGGCTGCCCGGTATGTCACCCATAACCCAGACCTAGAACCCGTGGAGGAGGCCTTGCGGTGGGCCGAGCGAACCTACCGCTTTGCCGCCCGGCCCCTTCGGGCCGTGGGCGAACCGGCCTGGGCGCTGGGCGGAGAGTGAGGTCACGCCAGCGGGCGGATCACGGAGACGGCGCAGTGGGCGGGATCCAAAAGCTCCCGGCGCACGGCCTCCACCTGTTCCAGCGTTACCGCCTGCAACACATCGGGGTAGCGAAAGCAGTCGATGCCGCGAAAGTAGAGGTGGTTGACCCAGTACGCCAATTCCTCGGGGTTTTGAAAGAGCGCTACGTAGCCTCCGAGTTCTTTGCGCTTGATCCGCTCTAAGTCGGCAGCGGTCAGGGGAGCCCGCGGCAGCTCTTCGACAAGGATGGCCTCCAGCCGATCGGGGTCCGGCGTCTCGCCCCCGAGAGCCGCGAAGGCAAAGGTGGCCTCGTGGCTGTAGCGCGCGGCGAACCGGTCGTTGATCAGGCCTTCGCGGTACAGCCGCTCGTACAGCGCGCTCGATGGGCCCACCAACATCCCGAGCGCCAGCCCCGCCGCCACCTCGCGGGTAAGCGGAGGCCATCCCGGCCGGTCCGGACGGTCCTTGTATCCCACGAGCAACAGCGGCCGCGCCACTGCCATGCGGTGCTCGACCCGCGGCGCCGCCACGGCCTCGGGCTCTTCGGGAAACCAGCGGGCGATGGCCCCTTGGCGGACGTAGCCTTTTGCCGCTTGATTGGCCCTGACTGCCTCCACCACCGCTTCAGGGTCGACGTCCCCGATGACCAAAAGCATCATGTTGCTGGGATGGTAGAAAGTGCCGTAACACCGATACAGCGCCTCCGGAGTGATGGTGCGAATCGACTCCACCGTGCCGGCGATGTCGATGCGGGCGGGATGACGCTGGTACAAGGCGCGCATGAGGTGCGAGTGCAGCCGGTCCTGCGGCATATCGAGGTACATGCGGATCTCTTGCTCGATGATCCCCTTCTCCTTCTCCACGTTCTCCGGCGTGAAGTAGGGACGCTGCACGAAGTCGAGCAGGATGGTCAGCGCCTCGTAGAAGTGCTGGGTGGTGGCGAAAAGGTAGGTGGTGGTGGTGTAGTCGGTGTAGGCGTTGGCTGACGCCCCGAGTGCGGCGAAGTCGTCGAACACGTCCCCGCCCTCCGGTTTCTCGAACATCTTGTGCTCGAGGAAGTGGGCGATTCCGTCCGGTACCGTCACCGGCTCCTCCCCAGGCGGCTGAAAGTGGTTGTCGATCGACCCGTAATGGGTGGTAAACGTGGCGTAGGCCTTCTTGAACCCGGGCCGAGGGATGACCGTGACCACCAGTCCCGACTCCAGCGTCTGTTGGACCAAAACCTCTTGCAACAACGGCGCTTCGTAGCGCATCCTGTTCTCCCCCTCGCCGCCAGAACCCGCTACGCCTCGCGGGTGAGAAAGTAGGTGGTATCCAGGGCCACGCCCTCGGCCACGCGGGCGATGTCTTCGCGGCGCACGCGGCTCAGCGCTTCAATCAAGGCCGGGCCGCTCCATCCTCCGCCCACCAGCGCCTCTTCTAGTTGTCGCCCGATCAAGAGGTCAGGGGCATCGTGTTCCGCCTCGATCTCGTTGCGATACGCCTCGAAGGTAAAGGCCAGCTCCTGCTCGGTCACGGCCCCGGCCGCCATCGCCTCCACGGCCTCGCGGATGAGGCGGCGCACGGTCTCGTAATGGGCGAACTCAATGCCGGCCCCCACCGTCATCAGCCCGAGCGCCCCGTCCAACCGCGCGTACGCGTAATAGGCCATGCTGTGCTTTTCGCGCACGTTGACGAACAGTTTGGAGTGGGGGAAACCGCCTAACACCCCGGCGTACATCAGCAAGGCCGGAAAATCTGGCGCGGCCGCCGTCCTTCCCGTGGCATAGGCCTGAAGCAGCTTGCCCTGACTGACCGCTTGCCGTTCGATGACCTCCGCCTCCCGATGCCATGGCTCATACGGCGCCAAGGGGTCCAAGGCCACGGCCGCACCGGAGTCTTCTCCCACGCGCCCCAAAAACGCCTCCAGGGTGGCCGGCTCCACCTCGCCCACCGCCAGCACCATCAAGGGGCGGGTCTGTCGCACCGTTTCGTAGTAGGCGTACAGGCTTTGGGCATCGATGGCGGCCAAGTCCTCGGGCCGCCCCCACTTCCGAATCCCAAACCGGCGGCCTTCCGCCACCGCTTCCAACAGGCGCACGGCGGCATACTGCCCCTTGTCGTTGATCACGCCCTCCATCCGGCGCTGCAACAGGGCCTTCTCTTCTTCCACCACCGCCGCGTCAAACGCGCGATCGCCGACCGTCAAGGGATGGCGCATGACCTCTTCCAGGAAATCGAGCCCGGCCGCCACCGTGTCCGGGTGGCCCGGCAAGAAGCGGCCGTGGACCACATCGAGGTGAAAGGAGAGTAATTGGCGGTCGGCCACCTTGCCAACCTCGGCCCGAAAGTGCGCCCCGTACAACTCCTCGAGCCGCTGCCAGAGGGCGCGAGTGGTGGTCCACCGACGGGTGGCCCGGCGTAAGACCGCTGGGATGAGCGCCCCCATGGCCGCCTCCGCCGAAGACAAGGGGTTCACCCAGACCGCGTGCAGGCTGACCGTCTTGAAGCGATCAGTGCCGTAACAGTACCACGCCCCGCGGCCGCGCCGGCCGCCGACGAAACCGGCTAAAGCCGCTCCCGGTTGAGACCACGCCTCCTTGCCCACGCGCTCCCTCCTCGCCCTCAGGCGCCGCCCTCCATAGCCGGTCGGTGGGGCCAGCGCCGTTATTCGACCGAGACTACCTCAGATCCTTTGACGATGGCCAACAGTTCATCCGCCAACAGCGTTTCTTTTTCGATCAAGGCCATGGCCAACCGGTTTAAGACCTGCCGGTGGCTGGACAAAATCTGCTTGGCCCGCTCGTACTGCTGCATGATGATAGACCGGACCTCGTGGTCGATGGCCGACGCCACGTCCTCGCCGTAGTCGCGCTCGCGGACGATGTCGCGCCCCAAGAAGACCTGTTCGTATCGGCGGCCGTAGGTGATCGGCCCGAGCTCCTCCGACATCCCGTACTCGGTAATCATCTGCCGCACCATGGTCGTCGACTTCTCGAGGTCGTCCTGGGCCCCCGTGGACACCTGTCCAAAGACCAAATCCTCCGCGGCGCGGCCGCCCAGCGCCATGGCCACCTTGTCGAGGATTTGCGACTTCGTCACCAGGTATCGGTCCTCTTCGGGTAGAGGCATGGTGTAGCCCATGGCCATGCCGCGAGGGATGATGGTCACCTTGTGGACCGGGTCTCCATGCGGCACCAACATGCCCACCAGCGTGTGCCCTGACTCGTGATAGGCGACGGCCCGCTTCTCCTTCTCCGAGATGACGCGCGTGCGCTTCTGGGGCCCGGCCATTACCCGCTCGGCCGCCTCTTCGAAGTGGGCCATGTGGATCTCGGTGGCCCGCTCGCGCGCAGCTAAAAGCGCCGCCTCGTTGGCCAGATTGGCCAAGTCGGCTCCGGTGAAGCCCGGTGTGCGCTTGGCGATGATGTCGAGGTTGACGTCGGCCGCCAACGGTTTGCCGCGCGTGTGTACGGCCAAAATGGCGCGTCGGCCTTTGACGTCAGGACGGTGTACGACGATCTGGCGATCGAAACGGCCAGGGCGCAACAAAGCCGGGTCCAGCACGTCGGGACGGTTGGTGGCCGCGATGACGATGATGCCTTCGTTCACCCCAAAGCCGTCCATTTCCACCAACAGCTGGTTTAAGGTCTGCTCGCGCTCGTCGTGCCCTCCGCCGTAACCGGCTCCGCGCATGCGGCCCACGGCGTCGATCTCGTCGATGAAGACGATGCAGGGCGCATTTTTCTTGGCTTGATCGAAGAGGTCGCGCACGCGCGCCGCCCCTACCCCGACAAACATCTCCACAAAATCCGAGCCGCTGTCGGAGAAGAACGGCACGCCGGCTTCCCCCGCCACGGCGCGCGCGAGCAGAGTCTTGCCGGTGCCGGGAGGACCCGAGAGCAGCACCCCTTTGGGAATGCGCGCCCCGAGTTCCAGGTACTTCTTCGGGTAGCGGAGAAAGTCGACCACCTCGGCCAATTCCTGCTTCTCTTCGTCTACTCCGGCCACGTCGTCAAACGTGACTCGGCGCCGGTCGTCGGTGTGCAACCGGGCCCGGGATTTGCCGAATTGCATCACCCGGTTGCCGCCGCCCTGGGTCTGACTGAAGAAGAAGTAGAGCATGATCAGCAGCAGCAAAAAGGGCAAGACGTTGCCCAGCAAACTTAACCAGAACGAGGTGGCCGCAGGCTGGGTGATATCCACCGTCACGCCGTCGGCGACCAACGTGTTGGCCAGATCGGCCGTCCCTCCGGTGGCGTAGGTGGTCTGGAAGTGCTTGCCGTTGGTGGTGACGGCGTAGACGGTGTGGGTCTGCGGGTCCAGACGTGCCCGCGCCACTTGGTGGGTTTGGGCCATGGCCAAAAGCTCGGAATAGGTTTCGGTGGCCGTCGGCTGGGCTTGGCTGTTCATCAGCTCGACCACCGTGGCCATGAACAGCACGGCCAACACAATCACCAATATGGAACGCACCCAGCGGGTGTTCACCGGATCCCCCTCCCCCACCCCAAACCAAGCCCTGCCATTCCACGGGCAGGGTCAACCTATTATAGCACACCGCTTTGCACTCCCGCCCCCTCGCGCCCTTGGGGCCAGTAGCCGCAGGTCCAAAAGTTGCCGGCCGCGGTCTCATCGACCACCAGCCCCACCACTGCCAGCACGCGTTCAGGATCCGCCCGCGCCACCAACAGAGGCCAGCGGGCGCGGGCCGGCCGAGGGATCTTGCGGTCGACAAAGACATCCTGCAGCTTTTTGTGCCCGCCCAACCCGTACGGCCTTAGCCGGTCGCCCGGCCGCCAAAACCGCACCGCCAACTCGTCCGGTCCAAGGCCCAACCGGGAGCGCCACGGCGCCTGTTCGCCGTCCGGTCCGCCCACCAAGCCGCCTCCCGGCAGAACCAACCCCGCTTTTGGCAACGGCCACACGTCCGCTTCCGGCACCTGGGGTTCGGCCCGTGGCCCCAGCCGTACCCGTCCGTCGCGGCCGTGTTCGACCGCGTGCCCTTTGGGCCACTGGGCCCCGCCTCGAAGGGCCTGCCTCAGATGCGCAGCCTGCAATCGCAGGCCGTGCCGCTCGCCGTACAGCGCCAGCACTTTGACCCGAAGGGGCTCCGGCAGGTGGTGGAATTCAGGCGGCAGAACCCAAACCGCCTCAGTCGGGTCCACTCCTTGGGCTTTCAGCCAGGTTTCGGCCCACTGGCTCGCCCACTGCCTCCACGCCCGCGCCTGCTCGGCCAGTCGGACCAGCGCCACCTCCACTGCGGGATTGACTTCGCGCCGTAACCACGGAAGGAGCTCATACCGGATGCGGTTGCGCAGCCACCGAAGATCCCGGTTGGAGGGGTCCTCGAGCCACCCGATGCCCTGGGCCTTCAGGTAGGCGCGCAGCGCTTCGCGCCGCACCCCCAACAGCGGGCGAACCCACGGACCCCGCACCGGTGCCATGCCTCCCAGGCCCTCAAGACCGGTGCCGGTGAACAGGCGCATCAGCACCGTCTCCGCCTGGTCGTCCGCCTGATGGCCCAAAAGGACGGCATCGGCTCGCACCTCCTGCCGAAAGGCCTCTAAAATCGCATAGCGCACCCGGCGCGCGGCCATCTCGATCGACTCGCCCTGCGCCGCCCGCACCACCGCCCGCGCCACTCGCACCGGCCACCCAAATCGGCGGTAACAGGTGCGTTGCACCCACGCCGCCTCGGCCCCACTCTCGGGCCGCAAGCCGTGGTCGATGCAGATCGGCCGCAAGGCCAGAGAAAGACGCTTGCGCGCGGCCTCGGTCAACGCCAGCAGGGCCATGGAGTCGCTGCCCCCAGAGACTGCCACCACCACCCGCGCCTTTGGCCCCACTGCCTCGGCCAGGTTGCGAGCCACCCACTGCTCCAGCCCGCGCGCGCTGTCGATCATGCGCCGCCTGCTCCCCCTCTCTCCCCCGCTTGCACATAACCATAGCACAACGGCTTTAGGGGAGGCGGGGCGCCGGAGGCACGCGCTCTACCCTATGTGGGCGGACGGTGGGTTTGAGGCCCTGCCACCACAGCGCCAACATCAACAACGCGTAGAGCTTGCGCCCGGCTTGAGATCCTTGAGGACGCACCGAGGCCGCCAACTGCTCGACCGCGCGCCACTCGAACCCGCCCAGGTGGACCACTGCCGGATCGCGCAGCACCTCAAGCGCCGTGGGCGCCAAGGTTTCCGCCAGCCATCGCCCGAGGGGAGTAGGGAAGCCGCGCTTGGGTCGGCGGGCCAAGGCCGGCCAGGAACGCGCCACAGCCCGGCGCAACACCCGCTTGTCCCACCTGCCCCCGCGCAGAAAGGGGGCCGGGAGCCGGTAGGCCCACTCCACCAGTCGGTGGTCCAGATATGGCACCCGCACCTCCAGGTGGTGGGCCATGCCTACCCGGTCGCACTTGAGGAGCGCATCGTCCGCCAGGTACCACTGGAGATCGAAGGCCAACATCTGGTGCAAACGGCTCCGGTTCTGCCATTCTAAAGCCGCTGTCTGCACCGCCGGCGGCGGTGGCACCGGGTCAAGCCCCACCTCGGCCGGGTTGGGAAAGGTGACGCCCACCCCGTAGTACGACAGGTTGGCCTGGTCGATGGCCCTGGCCAGTCGCCGTGCCCCCGCTCGCCCCGAGTGTAGCCACCGTCGCCCCAAGGGGTGGCCTGCCAACCACGCCGCTGGCCTTTCCAGCCAAGACAACCACAGGGCTTCGCCGTAATGGGGATAGCCGGCGAACACCTCGTCGGCACCCTCGCCGGAGAGCATCACCGTAAGCCCAGCCTCGCGCGCAGCAGCCGCCACCTGGGCAAAGCTCCATACGGTGGGGTCTCCCAGCGGCTCGTCCAACATATCCGCCAAGGCCGAAAGGTCGTCAAGGTCCGGGGGAGTCAACGGCACCAGCATGGCCGCAAGCCCGAGGCTTTTGGCCAAGGCCAAGGCCTCGTCGGCCTCGTCGTACTCCGGACCGAAGGCGCTCGCCTCCAAGATGACGGCTTTGGGCCGCGCAGGGGCAGCTTCGGCCGCAATCCACCCCGAGTCGATGCCGCCGGACAAAAAGATCCCCATCCGGCGCTCGCCCACCAGGTGATCCCGCACCACCGTGCGCCAAAGCGCCGCCAACTCTTCCGCCGCCTCGTCCATACCCAGGCCGGCTCCGGATCGATGGCCCTTCGCTTCGGGCTCAGGCAACGTCCACCAACGCCGGCGTTGCACCTCGCCGTCCCGATCGATCTGCCAGTACCAGCCCGGCAACACCTTTTCCACTCCAAACAACATCGTCTCGGGGGCCGGGACGAAGCGGTAGGCCAGGTAATGCGCCACGCCCTCCGGTCGCAGCCGGGGCGGAAAGTCGGCAAAGGCCCGAAAGGCCTTGAGCTCCGACGCAAACCGCCACTGGCCAGGCAAGGACCAGACGTACAGCGGCTTGATGCCGAGCCGGTCGCGAATCAGGTAACAGCGGTCGCGAGCGACGTCGTACAGGGCGATGGCAAACATGCCGACCAGGCGGTCCACCATGCCGATGCCGTATTCCTGGTAGAGGTGGGGGAGGATGGCCCCGTCGCCGAGGCCGCCAATGCGGTGGCCGGCAAGTTCCAATTCCTGGCGCAGTGCCGCGTGGTTGTAAATCTCCCCGTTGAAGACCACCACCACGTCGCCCGCCTCCGAAAAATACGGGCCAGGGGGATCCCCGGTCCCTTGAATGGCTAGCCGCGTCACCCCCATGGCGACGCGCCGGCTCCCCTGCCACCAGCGACTACCATCCGGCCCGCGGTGTCGCATCACCTCCAGCATGGCCGCCACCGAGGGCCCAGTCCCCAAGTCGCCGTGTCCCCCCGTCCCGACCACGCCCGCAATCCCGCACACGCCGATTTCCTCCTCCCCGCGCCCTGGCCATGACCTGACCTGATGCAGGCTCGTGCCTTTTTACGCTAGGAAGACCGCCTTTGAGCGCCTTGAGACGCGCCTAAAGGCTCTCTTAACTCGCGCCGTGCGGCGAGGGTTCGTCAGGCCGACGGGCGGCGCAAGTAGTCGACCAGTCCCTCGAGCGACAACAGTGGCGCCACCGCCTCGCCTTGGACCGCGGCACACCCCATCTCGGCCAAGGACTCCAGGCGGTCGGCCGCGTCCACCCCTTCGGCCGCCGCTGGCACTCCCAGCCTGCGGGCGAACTCGATCGCCACCGCCACCAGCGCCGCGTCTCGCGGATCTTCCCCCATTCCCTGAATCCACTCGGGCGCGATCTTGACCATGGCCACGGGGAGGTGGCGCAGAGCCCAAAGCGAGGCGGCTTCGGAACCAAATCCGTCGAGGGCGACGGCGATGCCGTCCCCCGCGATGCGGGCAATGTGCTCGCGGGCCTGTAGAAAGTCCCGAACGGCAGCGGTCTCGGTCATTTCCACCATCAGCCCGCCGGCAGGGGCCCGCTCCATCCCCTCCCACAGCTCGCGCAGGTCCTCCGGGAAGCGGGGGTCCAGAAAATAGTGCGCCCCGATGTTGACGTGCAGGCGCAACGGCCCGACGGCCTCCTCCAGGTGCGCCTGGGCCGCCAAGGCCAACCGCAGGCTGGTCTGCCCCAAAGGGCGCGCCAACCCCGGGGCGTCGAGTAGGTCCTCGGAAAGCCTTTTTCCCTCGGGGTCGGCCGCGAGCGCCTCCACGCCCACCACGGCCCCCAACGCCCCCGGCGGCAAAAGAGCCCGGAGCGGCCGGAAGACGAGCTGGATCTGGTCGTGCGCAATCCAGTCGGCCACTTGGTTGCGCAGCTGGCTTTCCTGCTGCAGGCGGTCCTCCATGGCCGGGCGGTAGAGGTAGTATTGGTCGCGCCCCTGGTCCTTGGCGGCATAAAGAGCGAGGTCGGCGTGGCGCAAAAGCGCCGTGGGATCGGCGGGGTCGGCGGGAAAATAGGTCAAGCCGAGGCTCGCGGAGATGTACACCGCCTCCTGGTCCAACCAAAACGGTGCCCGCAACCCCTGCAGCACCCGGCGCGCCACCCCTTCCAGTTCCTCTCGGCGGTTTAAGTCCACCCACAACAGGGCGAACTCATCGCCTCCCATGCGGCCCACCCGGTCAGCGGTGCGAATCAGGCTGACGATCCGAGCCCCCACCTGCTGCAGCAACTTGTCGCCGGCCGAGTGGCCCAAGGTGTCATTCACGGCTTTGAATCCGTCGAGGTCGAGCATCCCCACGCCGACTCCAGTGCCCCGGCGGCGCGCTTGGTCGCAGGCCTGGCGCAGCTGTTCGAAAAACAGGCGCCGGTTGGCGAGCCCCGTCAAAGGATCGTACAGGGCCAGCTGTTCCAGCTCGCGGTCCCGCTCGTAGGCCTCAAGCCCCATGCCCAGACTCAAGGCAATGTGCTCCAAGAGGCGGAGCAACGGTTCGGAGAAAAACTGCCCATCGTGGGCCCGCACCCCCATCACGGCCACCACCTCGCCAAATCGGGCGATGGGGATGGCCGCCACGGCCCGGATGCCGTGGCGCCGGTACTGGTCCCACAAGAAGTGGAGGGAAGGTTCGCGTTCGACGTCGAGACAGAGCTGGGTCTTGCCCGTGCGCACGGCCCAAGCCGCCGGGCTCTCGCCGTCCAGATCCAGGTTCAAGTCTTCGTACAGCGCCGACAACCCCGGGCGGGGCGCCGGAAAGAGCCCTTCCAAGCGGCGCCGTTCGCCGTTGACCCACCCGATCCACACCAGGAGCGCGCCGACCCGCCGTTCCAGGATGGTGGCCGCCTCGCGCAACAACGACACCGGCGGGCGAGCGGGATGGCGCGCCACGAGCTCATTCACCTCGGCCAAGGCGGCGTAGTAATCCCGTAGGCGCTCGGCTTCGCGCTGGGCCCGCTCGCGGTCGGTCATGGCCGAGACGATGGCCAGGATCCCGATGGCGCGACCTTTTAAGTCCTTGAGCGGGATCTTGAAGGTGTGAAAGGTGTGTTCCCCGATGGCGTCAACGGTTTCGACGGGATGGCCGCGGTCGAGCGCGCGCCGGTCCGACGCCTCGCATGCGGCACAGGCCTCCGCCGGCAAAAGATCGCGGTCGGTCTTCTCTTCCCACGGTCCGCCCGCAAGCCCAAACCAATCGAGGGCTTGCGGGTTGGCGAACCGCCACCGCCCTTTTGCATCCTTGAGCAGGACCCCATACGGCAATCCCGCCATCTGGCGCAAAAGGAAGATCCAGGCATCAAGAAGATCCGGCGGTGGTCGCCGGTTGCGCATGGCAAAAGCGCCCTCCTTGCCTGAAAACCCCGTCCCTGGGGGGGCTACGGCCGGATTTTCCTATGGGCAAAATTCCGCCGCGATTTTACCACGGCAGCCCGGTGCTGACCATCACTTTTTTGCGCGAAAGACCCCGCCCAAGCCTGCAGGGAGTCCCTGCCCGAGACGCCACGGCCCCGGCTTCTTTCAGCGCCCTCGGATGCCACGCCCGAAGGCCCACGGCAACCATACCGTCCCGAACCATCCCCACCACCCGGGCGCGCCTTCTCCGCGATCTGTGGCCGCCTTGGCCAATCCCCTGACCCCGACGTCCCCGCATAGACCTCACGTCGAGCGCTTCGCCGGACGAGGCACCCACCCGCGAACCCGGACCCATTGGAGGACAGCAGGATTGTCGTCCCCGGTGGCGAAATCGGTGGGAAAGGCCGCGGCGAAGTCGAAGATTCTCGAGCAAGCCATTGTGGTAAGGGAGGCATCACCGGTGAGCGCCCAGCGCCCCGCAGTCGATTGGTACATCGTGGTTGGGGAGAAGGCCCACCCCAATTTCCTGCGAGCCCTTCAGGCCGAGGTGTGGGGGGCCAAGGAGGCCCGCCTTTTCCAAGATGCCCAGTTCGGCTTCATCCAGCCCGGCGATCGCGTGCACTTTGTCATCACGCCGGAATGGGCCGGCCCAAGGCCCGCACCTGAAGGATTCCCGCGCATCCTGTTGGAGCACTACCAGGTGCGCGGCCGCGAAATCGAGGTCGAGGTCACAAGCCCGGTATTCCGGGCCGAGGACCAGGTGTGGCCCGATGACCTTTATCCCTGGCGATTCCGATTCCGCAAGACCGCCGAACGCGAGCGGCAGTTTGTGCCCGGGCTCGTCCCCGACGCGGTGCGCGACGCGGTACGCATCTCCCATTTGCAACAGGGCCGCGCTCAGCCCGCAGTCGCCGGCGCCGCCCCGCCGCCCGACACCGCCCGAGCGCCCACTGCGGAACAAGTCGAGACATCTACGGCGCCCTCACCGGCGGACTTTTCCCTCCGCGACACCTTGCAGCGGATTTTGACCGCGTATCCCGCGGCGCGCCGCGAGCCGTTTTCCGGACACCCGCTGGCGGCATTCATCCGTCAAGTCCCGCAAGGTCTTCGCCTGCTGTTGCCGAGAGAGTACCGGGCGTACGCCATCGAGGCATCGGCGGGGCAAGGCAATTGGGCCGGCGTCCCCTGGATCGCCATTCGCAACCCGCAGCTGGCTCCCTCCGTGCAGTCTGGTCCCTACGTCGTCTACCTGTTCGCCGAGGGCATGGATCAGGTTTACCTGTGCCTCTCCCAAGGCGTCACCGACCTTATCGCCCGCCTAAAGCGCGCGGCCGGCCGCGCCCAATTGGCGCGGCAGGCTCAAACCTGGCGCAGCCGATTGGCCCCGCAATGGCCGCAAATCCACTGGGACGACGGCATGCATCTCGGAAACGGGAATCTCGCTCAAGACTATAAGGCGGCCACGATGGGGTATCTCGCCTACCGTCGCGACCAATTGCCGAAAGAAGACGTTTTGCGCGAGGACCTCCTCCGCATGCTGCAGGCCTACCGGTCACTCGGCGACCAGTGGAAAGACGGGCCTGCTCCCTATCCCGTTGCCCCCGAAGATCCCCTCCCCTCAGAGATGGGGACGCCAACCCACGCCCGGGAATCCGAATCGGAACCGCCGCGGCCGGCCCCGCGCCAACCGTTCCAGTGGGAGGCGGCCATGGAGCAAATCCGCGCCATCGGCTACGCCGTCACGCCAGACATGCTGGCCAACATCCTGATCTCCCTCCTGGTCCGTCCTTTCGTCATCCTCTCAGGCCGTTCGGGCACCGGGAAAACCAGTCTGGCTCGGATTCTGGCCCACCTTTTCGGGTGGGATCCGCACATCGTGGCCGTCAATCCGGCCTGGGCCGACCCCACCGACCTCTTTGGCTACCTCAGTCCTCTGACCCAACAGCGCGTGGCCGGACCGTTGGAGCCCTTGCTGCGGTCTTCGGCCCCTACCGCCTTGCTTTGCCTCGATGAGTTCAACGTGGCCAAGGTCGAACACTACTTCTCCGACTTCATCAGCGCCATGGACCACGACTTGCCGCCGCGCTTTTGGGGTCCCTTGGAGACCTTGACCCGGCTCAACGCCCGTCCCGAGGCATCGGCCGAGCCCTTGCGCCTGCCGCCGGACCTTCTCGTCATCGCCACCATGAACTTCGACGACTCCGTGCAATCGCTCACGCCGCGGATGTTGGACCGCGCCCACGTCATCGAGATGGACCTCGAGGGCCCGGATACCTTGGTGGTTGCCGAAAGCCTCCGCTGGACCGAGGTAGAGCGCTGGACCCCCATGACCTGGCCGCCCCTCGCGCGGATCGGGGGCGACGTCGCCATCGACCCGGACCTCCGCCGAGCCGTCGCCGAGCGCCTGCGGGCCGCCTTTTTGGCCCTGGCCGGCTCGCGGGGGCAGTTCGGCCACCGGCCGGCTCAAGAAATCCTGCGCTACTGCGCCTACGGCACCCAAATCCCCGAAGTCTTCGGGCAAGACCCCGATCGCCTCCTCGACCACCTCTTTGACCGCCAACTGGTCCAACGCCTATTGCCCAAATTTCACGGCACCGGCGCTGCGCGCGACATCAACGCGCTTCTGCGCCTGCTCCCGCTTCTGGACGGCGAGGAGTCCCCGCCGGACCCACTGCAGGAGGCCCCTGCCCTCTTACAAAGGGCGCGCGAGGCGGGACGGTTTCCCCGCACCGCCGCCAAGGTCGAGCAGCTGGTGCGCACGTTTCAAGAGGACGGCTATGCCTCCTATTGGTGAGCTCGCGCGCGTGGAGGCGGGCGAGACGGCGGTCATCCTCGTCGGCCCAACCGCCCACGATCGCCTCACGTGGCCGACCGACCCGCCCTCGGGTCCGGTCCTGCGCACCATCGGCCGCGGCCTAGCCGTCATCTGCGCCCCCCGTTTTCCGCTCTTCGACGACGTGGAATACCGGTTGCGGATCATCGGGCCGGCCCCGGTGACCCTGCACCTGTCCGGCCAGCCGCTCGAGGTCAGTTGGAGCCAGCATCGGGGCACGGCCGTGGGCGACGCCGTCCTCCGCTTTCGGCAGCTCGGCTGGGTCGAGTTCACCTGGAGCGCCCCGCCCTGCGGCTTTGCCATCGCCGTCAGCTCGCGCAAGCTAGACTACGAAGCCGACTACCTCGCCATGGTCCACGACCTCGAGCGCCAGATCCGGGGCCTCTCCGCGCGCCTGGTGAGCCCGGTGCTGCAGGAAAGCCGCTCGTTGCCGGAGCCCTCCGACCTCGACGCCCACTGGCTGGCCGTGCTCCGCTCGGTGCGCGCCGAGTTGCTGCGCGACCTTCAAGCCGCCTGGTACACGCTGCCGCCGCGCCTCGCCAAGCAGGAAAGCCAGCGCGACCTCGACCGCGCCCGCCGTATCGGGTACCGCGAAGTCGCGCGGCTTTGGGCCACGGGCCGCCCACGAGTCTACTCGAGCCGTCCCACCTGGACCCTCCTCACTCCCGAACGCCGTTACCTCCTCGACCTCGCGCAGCATCTCCACCGGCGCCTTCAGGGCATCGCTCGGCGCCACCCCGGGCTTTCCCTGCCCGAAATCGCGGCCTTTGGGCAAGAGCTCGAGCGCGTGATGCACCGCTGGACGTGGGAAGCCGCAGACGCATGGACCCCCGGCCGCTACCCCATCCCGCCGGCCTCGCCCCTGGCGCAAGCCCACCCGGCCCTGCGTCGGGTCATCCAGTGGCACCGCCGGTTAAATCAGGGGCTGTTGCCAGAGGCGGGGCGCTGGCTTTTGGGCATGAAAGACGTCAGCCTCCTCTACGAGTACTGGTGCTACCTGACCATCGTACGCCTCGTGGTCGAAGAGTCGCAGGGAACGCTGCAGGTACCGCCGAAGGCCCGGCCCGACCCGGTGGGATTGGTGCTCGGCAGCGGGGAGGAATCGGCGGCACAGGTGTGCACGGCAAGCGGCGAGCTCGTCCGAATCGTCTTCCGGAGGCGTTACCACCAACTGCCCACGGTCTCCCAGGAACCGGATCACGTGGTCTATCTCCGCGCCGGGCGCCGTCTGCTCGTCTTCGACGCCAAGTACCGCTTGTGCCAAGATCCGAAGGAACTCGAGGCCTACGGCGAAGGGCTCTGGATCCCTCCCGTCGAGACCCTCAATCAGATGCACCAATACCGCGACGCGATCCGCGACCGCGGCCCAAACCCCCGACGGTTGGTGCACATTGCCGTAGTCTTGTTCCCCCTCCCGGCCCCCCAACACGCCGAATGGAGCCGTCACCGCTTCTGCCGCAGCATCGAGGCGGTGGGCGTCGGAGCCCTGCCGGCGCTGCCGGGTCGGGTGGAGGGGCTGCGCAAGCTCATCCGCCGCCACCTCGACCACGCCTCGTCAACACCGCCGGCGTCAGCCACTCCCCGGCCCCCTTGGTGAGCGCACTCCTGGAGGCCCTAAGACTCCCCAAAGGCTCAGGGGGCCAACCGCCCACCGCTGGCCCCCGCGCCGGCTCGGCCCTTTGTCCCGCCTTCACCCCGAATTCCCCTCACCACATCGTCACCCCACTGATTACCACCAGGCCAGAGAGGGCCAGGTGCAGAGGCCGCTTGGGGACGTACGCCATCAGGCGGCTTCCGATCCAGACGCCGGGCACCGATCCCAAGGCAAGTTGCGCCGCCAGGGCAAGATCGGCGGTACCGGCCACAACGTGCGCGAGGCCGGCGGCGGTCGTCACCGCAAGACCGTACGCCATGTCGATCCCGACCAGCTTCCGCGGATCCAGGCGAGCGGTCCCGAGCAGGACCGGAGTGAGAAGCGAGCCGGCCCCGACCGAGGTCAGCCCCACCAAGAGTCCGACGGCCGCCCCAACCAGGACCCATCGCCATTGCCACCGACCGCATCCGCCGCTCCGGGGGGCCTCGGAGGCCGCACTCCCTTCGGACGCCGCCTCGGCGTGCTCCGCTTGCCGGCGGACGCCAAGCCGCCGCCGGACCCATCGACTGCCTGCACTGCCGAGTCCGGCCACCACCAGCGTGGCCCCGAGGAGGGAACGCAGGAGATGGGCGGCATCGTGCCCCAGCAAGCCGCCGACCACGCTGCCTGCCACAGCCATCGGCACGCCTCCGGCCGCGAGCACCCCGGCCCACCGCCAATCGACCGTGCCCTGACGCCCATGGATCCACGTCCCCACGGCTTTGGTCCCGACGTTGTAGGCCAAGTCGGTACCGATGGCCATCGGCACGGGAATGCCAAGAACCCAAAGAAGTGGCGTAAGAAGGCTTCCGCCTCCCATGCCGGTCAACCCCACCAGCAAGCCCACGGCAAATCCAGCGGCGCTGATGACGGGATCCACTCCCTCGCCTCCTATCTCATCTCTTTCAATGGTTTGTAGAGGACTGTCCGGACCTGGGGGATCCCAGGGACATTCCCGTCGGCCTCCCTCCTGTCTGCCTCGGCTTCCGCGCTGTGGAGGACCGCTGCCCGCGCCGGACAGGCCGAGCTCCGGCGCCCCCCGTGCGCGCCCGCGCGTGTAAGAGGGCGCGGCGGACCCCCTCTGCGGAACCAACGCGCGGACCGCCCTTAGCAGTGACGCCGTCCGTAGCAGTGGCGAAGCCACCGGCGTCGGGGCCTGGCACCTGGCTTGGTGGCTGAGCCAGGTCTTTGCTCCGCTCCACCCCCGGCGCGTCTTCCTCTTCCCCCCATGGATGGTGCGGCGCTACAGCGCGAGCTTCCCAAGGAAGCGGGCAAAAACCGACTCCGAAGACCCTTGGCTCCTCGCCGCAGTCCTCAGTCGCGAAGGATGGTGGCGACGGCCCTTCCCGGTCGCGGAGCGCACGATCGCCTTGCAGCGCTTGCCGCATCATCGCCAGCATCTGGACCGCCAACGGACGCGCCTCAAGCCCTCTGCCGCCGGTTCTGGGTTTCTGAAAGCGAACGGCGTGGTCTTATCCCCACCGTGGTCTTGCCCCTGGGGGGCCCCTGTCACGGGGTCCTTGAGGCCTTCCGGCAACTGCACAGCGGCGCAGGCGGCTTGGAGGCCTCGACGACTGCCGGTCGCACCCGTCGGCCGTGCCGGTCATCGCGGCCCGGATGCCGAAAACCTCCCGCTTGCGCATTGTACGCCGGAGTCAAGCCCAGACGGCCCCGGTATCCGGATGGCAACTCTTTCACTTTTTCAATGGATGTCATTGGTGTACTGAACAATAGCCGTAGGGGTAGATACCGACCGGGCATTCAAAGAGCCAGCCTGTGCAAATTCCCCCCGGTGGGCGCGGACGCGCCTGCACGCGCCATGGGGATTTGCCTGGGTGTAGGGTCTAACTTTATTTGGCCGGAAAAAGAGGACGGTGTCTCACACCGTCAGTCCTGAGAGGACGAGAGACACCGCCCTGGCTCCGAGGGCGTCGCCGAAGTGCCAGGGCGATGTCAGGTAGACAGGGGATGGCAAATTGCCCCTATTCCGTTTGTCGGCGCGGCGTTGGCTGTGCTTCCGCGAGGAGCGTAGAGCGTCCACCTGATGGCGAGCGCCCAACGGCTGACCCTCGGCGCGGGGGACGCGGACCGAGAGGGCACCGGCGGATATAGCAGCTGCGGAGGCCCGGATGCGGGCCGACGCCCTGGCAGAGGCTGACCCCCGCCGTTGAGAGCAAACCAAGCCCTCGTGGCAGTCACCGTCACCTACGCCACGACGCCTTCAAGCCATCCCTAAAACCGCAGCGCCATGCAAACGGCGACGCCACCTCGCAAGCGAGGTGGCGTTTTTGGATTACTCGCGCTGCAAGAGGCTTCCCGCGTAATCGAGGAGGGCCGCCGCGCAGTGCTCGCAGTAGCCGTCTTCCTTCAACCGATCCTTGACGGCACGCAGCTTTTCCTCTTGGTCTTTGTCGGGCGTCTTGGTCGAGGTGGTGGTGCGGACCAGGTTGCGCACGTCGGCAAACAGCCGCCGCTCGATCCCTTCCTGCAGCCGCGGATGCGAATCCCACCGAAAGGGGCGCCCCTGCCGGGCGGCCGAACCAGCCTTGAGCAGGATCTCTTCCCGGAAGGCGCGGGCGGCCCCTTCGCTGACCCCGATCTGCTCTTCGATCTGGCGCAGGAAGGCCACATCGGGCTCCCGCGGCTCGCCGGTGATGGGGTCGACCACTTTGGTCTTTTGGATATCGGCCTCGGCGTGTTGCAAGTAGTTTTCGAACAGCGTCTGGGCCGCTTGGTCAAAAGCGTGGACAAAGGCTTTCATCACCGTCTTCTTGACGGTTTTATCGTACTCGCCGCGCACCAAGGCGATGTAGTCGACCAGTTTCTGCTGGTCTTCGCGGGTGTGGTGGCTCAAAAACCGGCCCGTCTCGGCAAAGGTCTTGGCCGCCCGCAAGTAGTCGATGGGGTTGATGCAAGGGCGCGCAGTCTGACCCATGGCGTGGGTCAAGACGTTCATGGCGTCGCGCGGAGACAGGCCCGTCAACCCTTCGCGCGGGTCCTCGCGCTTTAACTGCTGGATCTGGTGGTCGCTGTACTCTTTGATCCGGTCCCCGTTGTAGAGCTTGGCCTTGTCGAGCAGCGTCAAGCTGGCGTCCTTGGGTTTGGACAGGCGGGAGAGCACCGAGAGCCACGCCGCCGTCTCGAGGACGTGCGGCGCGATGTGGGTGTCGTGCAACAGGCCTTCGGACAGCATCTTGCGGTAGATGGCCACTTCGTCGTCGACCTTCAACGCGTAGGGTAACTGGACCACGTAGACCCGGTTTTTCATGGCCTCGTTTTCCGGGTTGGCGATGAACTTCTCGTACTCGTGCAGGTTGCTGTGGGCAATCACTGTTTCATCGGCGTAGATCAAGGCATAGCGCCCGGTCTTGATGTTCTGCTCCTGCGCCAACGTCAAAAGCAGGGCCATGAAGTCCCGCGGCTGTTTGAGCCATTCTTGCTCCTCCATCAGCCCGCGGTTGGCCACGTTGAACTCGCCGTCGAAACGAAAGGCGCGGGGGTCGGACTCCGACCCGTACTCGGCGATCTTCGAGAAGTCCAGTGACCCCACCAATAGGGCCGTGTCCAGGTCTTTGGGGTCCCCCGGCGTAAACGTGCCGATGCCGACGCGGTCGCGCTCGGAGAAGATCACCCGCTCCACCCGAAACTGCGTCCAGTCCTGCCCGCTTTCGCGCCAGCGCCACTGGCAGAGCGGGCACAGGTCGCCTTCGATCACCACTCCGAGCTCGCGCGCCACCTCCGGCCGAAGCTCGTGGGGAATGAGGTGAAGCGGCTCTTCGTGCATCGGGCATCCTTTGATCCCGTAAAGGGCCCCGGCGTCGGTGCGGCTGTACAGCTCCAGCCCGCGCTTGAGGTGGATCAGGAGGGTACTCTTGCCGGTCCCGGGCGGCCCGATCAGGAGCAGCACCCGTTTGCGCACGTCCATGCGCGCCGCCGCAGCCCGGAAGTACTCCATGATGTCCCGAATCTGCGGCGCCAGGCTGAACAGCTTGCCGTCGAAGAACCGATACTCGGGCCCTTCGTCGGTCTCCCGCACCCCGGCTTCCATGATCATGTCGTAGATGCGAGCGTGGGAAAGGCGCGCCACCTTGGGGTTCTGGCGCACGATCTCGAGGTACTCCTCGAAGCTGCCTTCCCACTGCAAGCGCTGTGCCTGTTCGCGATACTGGGTCAACCGCTCCGTGATCTCGCTCATGCTCCTCCTCCTTCCCCCTCCGGCCCCCTATCCCCGTCGGCGCGGCTCGACCCGATAGGGCTTGGCGTTTCCGTCGTACAACACCACGCCACCCCCCCACAGGTCTCGAATAGCCTCCAGCGTCAACTGGGTCCACTCCGGGTCCAGGAGGCTATCGTCGGGGGTGTGGCGCAGTTCCAACACGCCGCTCGGGGTGACGTCGACCACCTGGATCTCAGGGGGACCTGCCGCCAAGGCATTGGCCAGGGCGCTGCGCAACGCCTCCACCTCGGTCTCCTCGTACACGGCATCCCAGGTCGGCAAGGGTCCCCGCGGCGTGCGCACCTCGCCGGGAACCCACCGGTACCGGTACAGCTCGAGCCGGCGCATCCGCTCCTGGTCCAGGTAGTTGCGGACCAACCCGGCGTCGGTCTCCTCCATCCAGATGGCACGGGCGGCCTTAAACCCGTATTCCTCGACCAGGCTTTCGGCAAACTGCCATCCGAACCAATACGGATTCAGGCGCAGGGGATCCGGCGTGGCCACCTGGGCGTGGACTCGGGAGACCTCGATGGCCTCCCCGGAACTAAGCTCCATAAGCTCGAGGAGGTGGTGATGACAATAGGTGGCCCAGCCTTCGTGCAAGATCTTGACCCGGCGCTTGGGAGCATGGTAGAGGCCCTCCAGGCGCACCACCTCTAAAATGTCCCGTTCCCACGGCTGCAGGATTGGCGACTCCCGCGCCAGGAAGCCTAACAGGTCAGGCGTCGGCAGCGCATACCGCGGCACCCGCCGGCGAGGCGGCGCCGCCTCCGCGCCCCACAAGTCCACGTACGGGCTTGGCGCCTGGGGGCGCGGCTGGGGTTCCGGGCGCGGCGTGATGGCCGACACCTGATCCTGAATGGACAAGGCGCGGTCCAGCACCGCTTCCACAGCATCGGCGCCGTATTCCTGCGCGTACTGGGCAAACCGCTCGCGGCTGGCCGCCAGGGTATGGTGAAATTGCTTGGGCCCGTCCTTGAGCAAGAGGTGGTTCTTGAAAACGTCGGCGTGCCCGAGGACATGGGCCATGACCAACTTTTGAGCGGCGACGGTGTTGGAGTCCAACAGGTAGGCCACGGCGGGATCGGTGTCGATCACCATCTCGTACAGCCGTCCCTGGCCGCTGTCCATCCGGCGCTTCATCCGCCAGTAATCGCGGCCGTAAATCCAGTGGCTGTAATGGCCCGGCATCCCGTACGCCGCAAGCTCGTAGATGGCGTGTGCCGGCACGATCTCGAAGTCCACCGGCACCGGGTCGAGGCCGAACGCCACCGCCGCGTCCCACAACCGGTCCAAGAACCGTTCCAGCTCGTCTTTTACCGATGACGCCACCTGCGACATGGCACACCCCCTGGCGAAAACCGCCTACGCCGTCGCCTCTTCTTGCAGCAACATCTTGATGGCCTGCAGTACGTCGCCCCGCTTGGTCAACAACACATGGCGGTAGGGAGGCTGGGGCAACTCGGCCAAGAGGTGGCTCAGCCGCGAGGGGCTGTGCAGGAAGTAGTTGGGGGGCTGCAGTTCCACCAGCCCAAACCACCGCACCGAGCCGCACAGCGCCCGCGCCGCCTCCACCGCCGAAGGTCCGTCGGCCACATCGCCGTCCGTGAAGTGAAACACGAACGTGTTCCACTGCCCGGCCGGGTGGTGAACCTGCATGTACTGGTAGATCGCCTGGTACGCAGGCGCGGCCAGGGTCCCCCCTCCCTCGGACAATGCGAAGAACTGGGTCTCGTCAGTCTTCTGCGCGCCCACATCGTGCACCCAGAACTCCACTGCCACCGTCTGGTACTGCTGGCGCAGCCACGTCACGATCCAGAAGGTCAGCACCCGGCTCAGGTACTTGCGTTCGCCGCCCATGGACCCGCTGATGTCGCGCAAGAGGTAGATGGCCGCCTGGGTGACCGGCTCCGGCTCCTCGCGGGCGGCGCGAAAGCGCAGGTCGTCCGGCATGAAGGTCAAGGGCATCCCCTGGGCCAAACTGCGGGCCAGCGCCTCTTTGAGGGTCGCCCGCCGGGCCAGAGTGGGCAGCGTGCCGTGCCGGCGCCGGCTGTTCCACACCCGGCGGGGGCGCACCAGATCCGCCACTTCCCGGTCCTGCAGATTGGGCAGCTGCAGGTCCTCGAAGACCATGGCGATAGCCGTCTGAATGTCCAACTCCACCTCGATCTCGTGCTCCCCCGGCTGGTCGCCCGGCTGCCGATCGCCCGACCCCGACCCCGGGCCCCCGCGGGGAACGCGGGCGATGATGTCTCCTGGCTGACCCGGCCCTTGGCCCACGCCACCCTCTGGCTGGGAGGGCAAGCGCGGTCGGAACCGCGGCAATTCCAGCACCTTGACCGGGACCCGAACCTTTTGGGTCTGCCCGTCAATCAGCGGGGTCTCAGCCACCACCACCGGCAACTTTTGGCGAATCGCTTCCCTAAGCCGGTCCAGGTGGCGGGCTTGGTCTAAGGACCCCCGTCCGGCCAAGTCCCAGTGTCCTTCCGATACGCTGCCCGGCATGGCGATCCCCCTTTCGGCGGCTTAGGCCCCCCAAGACGCCTGACCCCGCCGGACCCTAGGTCCCGGCGCGGTCTGACCGCTGCTGCGATGCTATCGGTATATGGTAGTTTCTGACAAAAGGTGTAACTCGCTCCAGCCGCTAAAGACGCCCCGGTCGAACGGTGGAAGGATGGTGAAAAGCGCCTGGCGGGCGCCTAGGCGTGGAGGATACGTGGCCTTAGATGTGTACGGGCTGCCTTGGACGGACCGACGGTCGATGAGGTGACTTCGAATGCCTCCGCCTGGCCTCCATCACGGTGGACACCGCCGACTGCGAAAACCCTCAACCCTTAAAACCGCACCGAGTGGGATCAGGAAGGTTGCGATTGGGATTCCATCACGCCTGCATAACGATACGATTCCGCATTGATCATAATGGGGAATCCCCCACCCGAGTCAAGTCTTCGCGCCCATTCTACGCCGGCAAATGATGGGAATAGCGGCCCGACCCTTTGTCCCGCGCCATTTCTTGCCGGGGACTCGCCTCGTGAGAAATCTTTTATCCGAAAGTCAGCGACCTGTCATCCGCCCCACCCACCATGGGAGGTGCGCGTCCTCGCACGTGCGCGCGGACGGCCAGCGATCGCGAGGAGGGATGCGAAGATGGTGGGGCTGTGGGCTCGACTCGGGGCGCGGTTTCTTCCGCCGACGATTCACCCGATGGTGGTGCACTTCCCGATCGCGCTGCTCTACCTTGCCACCCTAATCGATTTCGTGGCAGTGGTGCGACCGCGACACCGTTCGCACGCCTATCACCAGTTCGGGTTTTGGATTCTGACCCTGGCCTTGGTCTCCCTGGTGGCAGCAGCGTTGGCCGGCGTGGTGTCGGAGCAGTTCGCGCACTGGACGCCTGCGACCCGCGCCATCCTCGAAGCCCACCAGCGCGACGCCCTCATCACTGGACTGCTGGCGAGCCTCGGTTGGGTCCTGCAACTCGCCACGCCGTTCCGGGAGGTGCGGCGCGAGGCCTGGAGCATCGCCGGGCGAGGTCGCGTCTCCTGGGGCGTGTGGGTACTAGTGGCAGCGGCCACGGCCATGGTCAGCGTCACCGGCACCTTGGGCGGCAGCATGGTCTACCATCACGGCGTCGGGATCTCCGCCGTCAGCCGCGGGGCGTTGCCGGCTGCCGGCGGCGGGAAGGCGGGGCGGTGACCCGCCGCCACTCGCCCACCGTGACCCCGGCCCACACCCGTCCCAAGGTCTCCCGCACGCCGCGGGGCAGGATGCGAACCACCGCCACGGTGGCGTCGTCCCGGCCGTCGCGGTCGTGGCCCAGCATGAAGCTCAGGATGGTCTCGGCCATCATCTGGCTGTCCGTGACCGGCAGCTCGGCCAAAAACTGCGCCAACCGCTCCTCCCCCGCCGCCTGATCCCGCTCCAGCACCCCGTCCGTGACCATCACCAGCACATCGCCGGGCTCGAAGGCGCACCGCTGCGGCTCCACGGGAACGGTCGGCAGGATTCCCACCGGGGGCGCTGCCCCGCCGATCTTGTGCACACGGCCCCGCCGCACCAGGTAGGAGGGAGGGGCCGCCAACTTGACCACCGTTCCGGCGCGTCCCACCCGGTCGACAACCAAAAGGTCCAAGGTGGCAAACGTCTCCTCCTCGGGATTGCGCAAGAGCAAGGTGGCGTTGACCGCGCGCACTGCAAGCTCCGGAGAGAACCCCGCCTCCAAAAGGCGGTCGGCCAACGCCATGGCCGTGCCGCTCTCCCAGGCCGCCCGGGGTCCCACCCCCATCCCGTCCGAGAGGGCCACGACCACGAGACCGCCTGGCAGTTCCTTGACCAGCTCGGTATCCCCCGAGACGAAGCCCCCTTGGCGCGGCCGCTTGGCGATGCCGACGGCCCAGTCCACGGCAGGAGGACGCGACCGGTACCGGACCGTCGGCGGATGCCAGTCGCGCGCCATCTCCTCCAACAGCTGCCCCACCCCTTCCAATTGGCGTTGGGTCAGCTCCCGGGTCACCTCGACCCGGCGCCGGAGGTCGGCCCGGCTCTGCTCCGCCACCACCTGCCGGGCGACCTCTGCCGCCACCGCCTCTGGACGGATGCAGCGGGCCCCCAATTCCCCCCGCAAGTCACCGGCATGTACGGGGCCAGCCAGGGCCCGCGCCACCAGGTCCTGGAGGCTACGGTAGGAGCGATAGAAGTCGCCCTCCCAACAGGTGCGGTACAACGAGCAGCGGCGACAGACCGCCGCCACCGCCCGCTCGGCCACCAGATTCTCTGGTTGCGGGGCCGCGGCCGTCGGAGCAAAGGCGCGGGCCATCTCCCGCATGACCCCGGCCAGGCGCTCCAACCGCTGAGGCAGGTCCCCCGGGGCTTGACCCTCCCACAGGGCATGGCCCCACCCTGCGAGCTGGCGAGCCACCCCCTCCGGAATTCCTTGCCAAAGAAGTCCGGCCGCGCCGAGAGAGACCCAGAGCGCGTCGGGCCGTGGGGGCATCCGCACCAGCACGGCATAAGCCAACACCGCCCCCACCAGTCCCACCGGTCCCCAGCGCCAGTGATACCGTTCCAGCCACCCGGCGCCGAACCCTGCCGCGACCATGGCGCCGACCCCTGCCGGATCGACACCGCGCAGGGCCAAGGTCAGGCCCAAGGTGGCCCCGGCCACGGTTCCGCCTCCAGGCCCGTTGACCAACCCCCCGAGGAGAATGAGCAGCCCTCCAGCGCACAAGCCGGGCCAAAATGCGCCTGCGCGGACGCCGGCCAACCCGGCCACCACGGCTCCTGCCGCCGTGAGAAACAAGGCGAGGCTGGACCGGTCACCGTCTCCCTGTTGAAACCGCTGCCACTCGCGGACAGCAGCGGCGTAGAGAACCACTGCGCCGAGCCCCATCAGGGCCGCCCACGCCGCCTCGCCCCACGTAAAGGCCTGGCCCTGGGCGAACAAGAGGGCCGCGCCAAGCCCTGTGAACGGCCAGCGCAACCAGGTCCAGGCGGGGCGGCGGTACGGGAGGGGAATCAGCAGGATAAGCCCGATCAGGATCCCGGCCGGCCAAAGGCCGGCACCCACTGCCGTGCCGGCCACGGCGCCGATGGC
Source organism: Bacillota bacterium (assembly GCA_023511625.1). Taxonomy (GTDB): domain Bacteria; phylum Bacillota; class Sulfobacillia; order Sulfobacillales; family Sulfobacillaceae; genus JAIMAE01. The sequence goes on from JAIMBD010000006.1 coordinate 56,587, forward strand.
TGCCGGCACGAACTCGGCCCGGGCCACGCGCCACGTCCACACCGCATACACCCACGCAAACGGCGCCGCGTGGTGGTAAATCAAGGCTTGTCCCAGCACGGCGCCCATGATGGCCCAAAGCCCATGCCGGGGCCAGGAGCGGCCGGGCGCTGGATTTGGACCCGCTCCCACCTGGGTCTCCCGATCCCAGGGCCACCACCGCGCCCGCGCGGCTTGCGCCGATTCCCCTCCCTGCACGTCGCTCCCTCCTCGTGGCTTCGGCAGCACCATACCAAATGGCGCATCCGGGATTTGGCAAAGCGTGGCGTCCCGGGCCCGCGACTTGTCGACAGCGATTCCCGTCCCCCCCGAAGGGTAGTCAAACCGTTATAATCAATTTCGAAAGCACGTGCGTCGTGACGACGGCGCCGGACGCCAGGGGACACGGTCCGCCTGGCGCACCCACGGCCGAGAACCTTTCGGGAAACGAGGCGAAGATTGTGCGGAACAGCTTGAGCACCTGGCTCGAAGCGGCGCGACCGTTTTCCCTAACCGCCTCCTTCGTGCCGGTGCTGGTCGGGATCGCCTTGGCGTACAGCAGCGGCGTAGCGGTCAGCGCCTGGCGGGCAGTGGTGGTGGTGGTGGGCGGCGTGCTGCTCCAAGTCGGTACCAACATGGTCAACGACGCCTACGACTACTGGCGTGCAGTCGATTCCGAGATTACGCCCCGGGCGAGCCGCGTGGTGATCGAAGGGCGACTCGATCCGACGCGGGAGTTGCGCGGCGCCTATGTGGTCTTCGGCGTCTCGCTGGCCCTGGCGGCAGTGCTGGCGGCGGCCGGCACTCCGCTGGTGCTCGTGCCGGTGGCCATTGGGGTAGTGGCCGGGTTCGGCTACACCGCGCCCCCCTTGGAGTACAAGTACCGGGGCCTCGGCATTCCGGTGGTGTTCGTAACCATGGGCCCCCTGATGGTCTGGGCCGCGTACTTGGGTGTGGGCGGCCGCGGGTGGTGGATGCCGACCTTGGTGGCACTGCCGGTCGGCTTCTTGGTGGCCGCGATCCTCCACGCCAACGACCTGCGCGACTGGGAGGACGACCGCCAGGCGCGCATCGTTACCTTGACCGGTTGTCTGGGATTTATTCCCGCGTGGTGGCTCTATACCTTTTTGCTGTTAGCCCCTTACGCCGCGTTGAGCGTGTTGGTGGGGCTGCACCGACTTTTGCCGTGGACCTTGGCGGCGTGGGTCACCTTCCCGGTGGCATGGCGCGCCATCCGGCTGGCCCGGCGGCCGGGCCGCGAGCGGCTGGCGGTGTTGGACCAGAAGACGGCCCAATTGCATCTCGCCTTTGGGCTGCTCCTTGCGCTCAGCCTGGGAGTCGCGCGGTGAGCCGGGTCTGGCCTTTGCCGCCGACTGTGCTGGCTTCAGTGCTGGCCGTGCCGGTGGTCCTGTGGTTTATCGTTTTTGGTTGGGCGCCGGCGCCATTTTGGGACCTTATGGCCCCGGCCATGGCCGTGCTGTTGGGGTTGGCCTGGCTCTTGGGGGGCCGTTACTTCCGGTCCCAGTCCTTCGGTGCCGCCGATGTGGCGTGGGGCGTAGTGTCGGCGGCGGCCCTGTGGGGGGTCTTTTGGGTCGGCAACGCCGTAGCCCCGCTGGTGATCCCCGGGGCCCATCAAGACATCGGCAACGTGTACGGGTTGAAGGCCGGGTTCTCGCCGTGGGCAGTAGGGGCCGCCTTGGTGTTCTTGTTCGGCCCAGCCGAGGCCAGCTTCTGGCAAGGCGTGGTCCAAAGCGCGTGGGCCAAGCGCTTCGGGCCCGTGATGGGCTGGCTTCTCACCGCCGCCTTCTACGCTGCCATCCACAGCTTCTCGCGCAACCCCATGTTGGTCTTGGCGGCCCTGGTGGCCGGGCTGGGCTGGGGCTACCTCTATCGGCTCACCGGCCGGCTCTGGGCCGTCATGATCTCCCACAGCCTGTGGGACCTTGCGGTGTTGGTCTTGTTTCCCATTCACTGAGAACCCAACCCCTTCCGTCGCCCCCAGAAATGCGAAAGGTCCTCGGGACCCACTGGCCGGAGGACCTTTCGCGGGGTGGTGCGTTTTTGGGTCAGCGCTGGACCGCCGCCCGGTACTCGCGCGCCGGCTCCGCGTACGGCACCGGCCCCACCGTGGCCCGAATCTGCATTTGCGTGTGCGGTTCGACGGAAGGCTTGCGGGATCCGCCCCCTTCCTCGCCCCACACCAACACGACCTCTGTCCCCGGCTGGGCGTACTCCGGATTCATGATGGCCAGGGACAACATCTTGCGCTCGTTCCAACTGTAGCCGCAGAAGGTGGAGATGCCGACCATCTCGCCCTTGCCGTTGAGGACCTTGTCGTACATCCAGGTGGCGTACTGGGAGAGCGGCAGGTCGATGTACTTGCCGTTGGGACCAGGACCGAACCACGACGCCATCACTTTGGCCACGTCCTCACTGTTCCAGGCCAGCGTGACCTTCTGGCGGTGGGGCTCCTTGGCCTTGGCCTCCAGCGCCTCGCGGCCGAAGAAGTCGTGGTCGAACTTCAGGATGTGGTCGTAACCAAGGTCCCATGGGGTCAAATAGTAGTCCTCGATGTTGCGCGAGAAGAAGCTCCCCCCGAGCGAGCCCCCACCTTCATAGGACGTCGCCGGCAGCCACTCGCGATACTCGCGCAAGGACTCTCCGGTGTAGACGGCCGGCAGCGGCGAGGGGATCCAGCCCGATTCCAAGGTATTGGTGGCATAGGCCCGCGACCCCACGTGCCGGATGCCGAACTCCCGGCCCGCCTCCAGAATAGCCGCCTTGATCTCCGGTCCCAATTCCGCTGGCCCGAAGATTTCGCCTCCTTGCACGCTCGCCATGCCGTGGTGCAGGATCCGCACCCGGTGGCCGGCGATGGTGATCCACCCCATGTGGAAGAACTTCGGCTGTTGCACCGGCCCACCGTTCAGCTTCTCCAAGACGGCACCGGCGTAGGGACCCTGGACCTGGAAGCGGAACGTCTTGCGCGGGCGGTTCGGGTCGCTGACAGACCATTCGTCGCGCTCCAGCTCCACGTTGTAACGACCCTTTTGGGCTTGGAACTCGACCCAGTTGGCCACCGACGGACGCCCGACCAGCTGGAACAACTCTTTGTCTAAGTAGAAAAGAATGACGTCCCCGATGACGTAGCCGTCGGGACTGGTGGCCACCATCTGCTTGGCGCGGCCCGGTTCAAATCCGCGAAAACTGTTGATGGTCAAGGTGTTCAGCAACCGAAAGGCGTCGGGTCCTTTCACGTACAGGTCGGTCATGTGGTAGGAGAGGTCAAACAGGCACACGGTCTCCCGCCAGGCCCGCTGTTCCTCACGCCAGTTGCTGTACTCCGGCAACACCACAGGATAGACGCGCGCGCCGGTCTGGTTGTTGTACAGGTACTCGCTGATGCTCGAGACGCTGCTGACGACATCCTGCAGGCTGCGCTTCGCCGTGCTCATAGCCATCCTCCTCGCTGCAAACTCCTTGCGCTGTCTCATCCCCTAAACCGGCCAGCAATCCCTGCTGCCCCCGGCTTTTTTCTCCTCGGCGGCATCACAGGGTCGGACCGCACGAGCGAGGGGGTTTGGGCCGGGCGCTTCGCCAGGGCTTGGGAACCCCTCCGCGATGGGAGGACTTGACGCGGCAACGCCACACACGCCCCGCAGAGGCCGGAACACTCCTCGCCCCTCCGCAAGGCGGGACTGCCTACCGGCGCGTGGTTCCCCGCTGTCCTCGTCGGGTTGCGATGCCTCGATGGTGCCCTCCAGGGTCGGTGCGGCCCGCGTCGCCGGCCTTATGACCGGGAGCCGAGCCCGCTTGAGCATCCCCTCCCATCCTTGTACATTGCGCCCATTTTACCCAAGGGGGAATCCCCCTGTCCAGTGCACCCCGAAACCTATCCCCCGGTTCACCCGCATTGTCTCCAGCCCGGACCTTGGGCATGCGCCGAGCCCCGCCTTAGGGGCCTCAAGGCGAAAGACCGCAGAAGGCCCCGGGCAAATCCCGGGGCCTTCTCTCCTCAACGGCCGCGCGAGGCGGGGTCGGCATCGCCCGCGCCCACGGCCAACCGGTCCAAGCATTCCTGACGCCAATCGACGGTGGCGCAGACCTGGTTGAAGGTGTTGACGTGAAAGCCAGCCACTTCGAGTCCGCGGCGGTCCACCGCCTCGAGAATGGCCATAATCAGCTCCCACGGGTCGTAGCGGTCGTGCGCCATCAGCTCTTGCGCCATGTTGGTGTGCTTGCGGATAAAGCGAGCGGAATCGCCCACTCCGATCCGCAGCGCGATCTCAAACAGCTTGCGCCGTTCGACCAGTCCCGGAATCCCCACGTAGACCGGCAGGGTGATGCCCTGGTCGCGCATGTCCGCGAGCCAGGTCGCGATCTTCTCGGCGTCGAAGCACAGCTGCGTCACCATGTAGGAGGCGTACGGCTGCTTGGCCTTCAGCGACGCCGTCAGTTGCTCCGGCTTCAAGAGGGGATGGCCGTCGGGATACGAGCCGATCCCGATCCGCTGCGGGCGCTGAGGCAGGTCGGCCATGGCCTCAAGCACGCCCAAAGCCCCTTCGAATTCCCCTTCCGGCCTGGCCTCGTCGCCGGCAATCACAAAGACCTCTTCCAGGCCGAGCGCAGTCAGCCGCTCGACCAATTGGGCGAGGTGGCGCCGATCGCGGACTAGGCGCGCCGCCATGTGGGGAATGGCATGATATCCCAACTGTCGATAGCGATCGGCTAACTCGATGGACTTGTCGATCCCGTGCCGCGGGGAGCAGGTCACCGTGACCACTGCCCCCTTGGGTAGGCACTGGACCTGCTCGTCGATCCCCTTCATGGGGATGACCTCATATCGCATGGCCTGGAAGGCCGCATGCCTGGACTGCGCCTCGTTCGTCATCACGCTCGCCTCCCCTTCCCCTGGCTGCTCCCGGCAATGAAATGACAATTACAAAAATTGATCCCAAACAAAAGCGCCCCGGTCCTCCGCAGGGAGAACCGGCGTGCCCTCCCCGCGCTAGCCTATCAGAACCGGTTTCCACCTTCAAGCGGCGCTCGTTACCAGCGCCTAAGCCCCCCGATGGGGGCGGAAAAGCCTCCGCCCCTTAGGGGAACACCACGGTCCGGTTCTGGTGCACCAAGATGCGGTCCTCGGCGTGCCAGCGCACGGCGCGCGCCAATACCATGCGCTCGAGGTGGCGTCCCAACCGGCGCAGGTCCTCCACATGGTACCGATGGTCGACGCGGTGTACATCCTGTTCGATGATGGGGCCTTGGTCCAAGTCCGCCGTCACGTAGTGGGCAGTGGCGCCGATGAGCTTGACACCGCGCTCAAACGCCTGGCGATACGGGTTGGCGCCGACGAACGCCGGCAAAAAGGAGTGATGGATGTTAATAATGCGGTTTTGCCAAGGCGCGAGCATCTTCGGCGACAAGATCTGCATGTAGCGCGCCAGAACTACCACGTCGGCCTTCGACTCCTCTACGATCTGGAGCTGCCGGGCCTCGGCCTCTTCCTTGTTTTGCGGGGTCACCGGCACATAAAAAAAAGGCACCTCAAATTGGCGCGCCGTGGCCTCCGCCACCGGATGGTTGGAGATCACGACAGCGATGTCCGCCGGGATCTCGCCCGTCTGGCACTGCCACAACAACTCCTTCAAGCAGTGGTCCTCCCGCGACACGAACACCGCCAAGCGCTTGCGCTGCGAGGCCGGCGTAAGGCGCCACTGCATCTGAAATCGCTGTGCCACTTCACTGAGCTCTGGTTCCACCACCGCCAACCCGTCGGCATCCGGAGGCAAATCGAACTCCAGACGCATGAAGAACATACCCTGTCCCGGATTTTCGGCGTATTGATCCAGGTTCACGATGTTCGCCCCATGGCGGAACAACAGTTCGGACAGAGTGGCGATGAGCCCCGGACGGTCTGGGCAAGTCACCAACAGCCGCCCGCGATTGGAAAGTCCCGCGCTGGCCATCTCTCGCTCCTTCTTCCTCCTGCATCCCAAAATGAAGCGCACCCGGCCCCGCTGGGCCCGGCGCCCTTTCGAGGTCTTCTTGCGGAGGTCTTGTTACGAAGTCTTGTTACGAAGGTAACAATCCTTCGCCTTCGGCCACCTCCGACGTCCCGTGGACCGGTCGCTCGGCACTGCCCCCCACGGCCGCCCGGCGGGCGCATTCCCCACGCCGCCGGTCTTGCGGGCGGCTTTCTCGCCGCGCCAGCTCAGACCCCTTTCCTCCCCCATTGGGGTGTGCTGCGCCCATTGTATCAGGGGCACCTCCCCCTGTCCAGCCACCGGCAACAGGCATCAGCGAAAGGGCGCCATGCCCCAAAGCCAAGCCGCAACGCCCAAGACCGCCAGCGCCACGTGGCCTCCGAGCCGCCACCACGTCGCCCGGGGCCGCGGGCGGGTATGATGGAGGACCAGCCCCAACCCCGTAGCGCCGGCCAACGCCACCCCTCCGGCCAAGAAGACCTGGAACCGCCACAGCGGGACCCGCCCCTGCCAGAACCCCCAGCCGATTTGCCAAAAATACCACGCGGCGAGAAACCCCAGCCACGCCAGGACGGCCGTGGCGAGGTGGCCTCCGGCCACGGCCACCGAACGGCGCCGCCGCCAAAATCGCCATCCCGTGTACAGCCCGACCGCCAGAGCCAACCCCGCTACCACTGCCGACCCACTCCACAGCACCGCCATCTCGGCGTCAAACAGGGCCAGGGGGCTTGCGTAGCCAGGCATCACGAAGGCGTGGCCTCCGGCGCGTAGCGTTCCACCACCTCGCGCAGGTAAGACAGGATGGCGCCATGGAGGTCGGGACGCCGCAGCGCCACCTCAATGGTGGCCTTTACAAATCCCAGCTTCTCCCCCACGTCGTAACGCTCGCCGGAAAACGGCACGGCAATCAGCCGGCCGGTCTGGGCCAACACGTCCAGGGCATCAGTGAGCTGGATCTCCCCACCAGCTCCCGGACGCAAATCTTGCAGCGCCGCGAACACCTCTGGGCTCAGGATGTAGCGCCCCATGATGGCCAGCGGCCGTTGTCCAGCATCGAGCTGGGCCGGCTTCTCCACGAGGTGGCGAACCTGGACGGTTCCGTCCCCCCGCGGCTCCCCGAACACGATCCCGTAGCGGCCGGCCTCCTCCCGCGGCACCTCTTGGACGGCCACCACCGACAAGCCCGGCTCCCACTTGGCCATCAACTGGCGCAGGACCGGAGGATCGGCCACCATCACGTCGTCGCCCAACAGCACGCAGAACGGATCCTGGCCGACATGGCGCCGCGCCGCCAACACGGCGTGACCCAGCCCCAAAGGCATTTTTTGGCGAATGAAATGCAGATCGGCGATACGGCTGACCCGCTGTACCACCTCCAGGAGGTCCAGCTTGCCGCGTTCGCGCAAGAACGCCTCCAGTTCGGGTGCGCGGTCGAAGTGGTCCTCGATGCTGCCCTTATCCCGCCCGATGATGACTAAGATGTCATCGATCCCGGAAGCGACGGCTTCCTCCACCACAAGTTGAATGGTGGGCGTGTCGATTAGCGGCAACATCTCCTTGGGTTGCGCCTTGGTCGCTGGCAAAAACCGAGTACCCAGCCCTGCCGCTGGGATCACGGCTTTGGTCGGTTGCACGCTCTCCCCCCTTATCCGCTGCCCGCGCTCCTTTAGGGGTTACAAGAGGTGGTCGTGCTGCCCCTCCTTTAAGGCTTGGACCACCTTGCGGACTTCCTGCGCTCGATCGGGAGACAGGATCAACACCGCGTCGCGGGTCGCCACCACCACCAAGTCCTTGACCCCGATGAAGGCCACCACCGGGCCATCGCTGATGGCCGTCACGTTCTGAGCATCCACGAACACGGCATGCCCGCGGGCGGCGTTCTGGTCGTCATTGCGAGGCAGATGCCGGGCCAAGGCACTGAAGGTCCCCACGTCGTCCCATCCGATGTCCGCCGGAATGACATAGACCTCGCGCACCTTTTCCATGATCCCGTGGTCCACCGAGATGCTCGGCAGCTGCGCAAAGACCGCCTCCAAGGACGCAGGGTCCTCCACCACGGCAGCCATACCGGCGGCCACCTCTGGCAACCACTGCTCAACGGCCGCGATGAACTCCTGCACCCGGAAGGCGAACATTCCCGAGTTCCAGTAGTACCGCCCCGATGCCACCATCGCTTCGGCCAGCTCTTGGGGCGGCTTCTCTATGAAACGCCGAACGCGCAGGGGGCCACTGCCAAAATCTGCAAGAACCTCCCCATCCCATTCGATGTACCCGTACCCGGTTTCCGCATGCGTGGGCACGATGCCGAAGGTATAAAATCCCCCCCGCGCCTCGGCAGCGCTTAAGGCCACCTCGACCAGTTCCCGAAAACGATCCTCTCGCTGAATCAAATGGTCCGAAGGCAGCACCAGCATTACCCCCTCAGGGTCGCGGCGGGCGACGGCAAAGGCCGCCCACGCGATGGACGGGGCGGTGTTGCGCCCCACGGGCTCCCCCAAGATCTGGGTCTTAGGGACATCGGGTAGGTTTTCCTCGACTTTGCCGACGTAGTCGCGCCCGGTCACCACCCAGGTATGGGCCGCGTCGATCAGCGGGCGCACCCGTTCGCGGGTGTTGCGAATCATGCTGTATTCGCCCATCAGGCTGAGAAACTGCTTCGGGTGCATAGCCCGCGACAAAGGCCAGAAACGCTCGCCCCGCCCGCCTGCCAGGATCACCAACCACCGTGCCAAACCTCTCGACTCCTTACCAGGTGATGGGCCCCAAGTCTCAGTCGGTCTCGAGCCGGCCGGACTCGTGCAACCCGAACGCTTCGTGGATGGCCGAGAGCGCCACTTCGGCCTGTTCTCGGGCGATGATGCACGAGATCTTGATTTCCGACGTCCCGATCATCTGGATGTTGACGCCGGCATCCGCCAGAGCGCGAAACAGCCGGGCGGCCACCCCCGGCCGTCCGAGTAGGCCCGACCCCACTGCGGACACCTTGGCCACGTTGCGGTCGACCACCAACCCCTGCCCCTTGAGTTCCTCCAGCGCCTCGCGGCTTAAGCGCTCCGCGGCCTCGGCGTCGTCCAACGCCACCGTAAAGGCGATGTCGTTAAGTTGCTCGTGGGACAACGACTGAATCACGAGGTCGATGTTGATCCCGTGCCGCGCCAGCTTCTCAAACAGGTGCGCGGCCACACCGGGCGCATCGGGCACCCCTTTGAGCCCGATCTTCGCGATGCGCTTGTTTAGCGCCACCGCCGTCACAGCTTGGTTGGTCGCCGCCCCGCGGTGGTCGATAATCGTCCCCGGCGCATCTTGGAACGTAGACCGGGCGTGGATGACCACGCCGTTGCCCCGCGCGTAATCCACTGCCTGAGTCTGCAATACCTGCGCCCCCTGACTGGCCAACTCCAGCATCTCGTCGTAACTAAGTTGAGCCAGCGGAACCGCCGCCGGCACCACCCGGGGATCTGCAGTGAAGACGCCTGCGACGTCGGAGTAAATCTCACAGCGATCCGCCTTGAGCGCACTGGCCAGGGCGATGGCCGTCAGGTCGGAACCGCCACGGCCCAAGGTGGTCACGTCATCGCGCGCGTTGACCCCCTGAAACCCAGCCACCACCGGGGTCACTCCCGCCGCCAAAGCCTCTTGCAACTTCTGCGGGTGCACGGCCAAAATGCGGGCACGTCCGTGGTCAAAGTCGGTCAGAATCCCGGCGTCGCGACCCGTGAAGGACCGTGCCGGGACCCCAAGGGCCTCTAAGGCCATCGCCATGAGGGCCGTGGATTGGATCTCGCCCGTCGACAGCAGCACGTCCATCTCCCGGCCTGACCGGGTGTCACTCACCGCCTCGGCCTTGGCCACCAACTCATCGGTGGTGTCTCCCATCGCCGACACCACCACCACCACTTGATGGCCTTCGTCCAACGTAGCCTTGACCTTCTGGGCGACCCGCCGGATGTGATCCGGTGTGGCCACGGAACTGCCGCCAAATTTTTGCACAAAAAGCACGTCTCTTCCCTCCAACGCTCAGGGGGTCAGGCCTTCCTCTAATAATACCAAACCGGCAGAAAGACGGCGCACGCCCCGCTAAGACAATCTCCGCCCGTCGACGGTAACCAGCGGCGGCTTGTCGACCGGGATGGTCGCAGGGAAAGGTCGTCCGTATAATTGGAAGGGGCTGGAACGGCGTGCCCTCCGACTTGCAGAGGTCTTGCACCCGGCCGAGACCAGTTTGTGTGTCATGGCAAAGAGGAGGCTTAACCAGAGTGAATCAAACCGGCTTTACGGTGCTGCGCATCGTGATGGGCGTGTTTTTCGTGCTGCACGGATGGCCGAAATGGCTGCATCACCCAGCCACGGTGCTCTTTTTTCAACACCTCGGCATCCCTTGGGCCGGCGTGGTGGCCTGGGTAGTGGCCGTGGTCGAAGTCGTCGGCGGCGCCCTTTTGGCCATCGGCCGCTTGACCCGAATCGCCGCCCTTTTGCTAATGGCGGACACCCTCGGCATCATCGCGTTCGCCACCGGTCGCGCGGGCTTTACCACCGGTTGGGGCTACCAGGTCTTAATGCTGGCTGCCCTGTTGGCCTGCTTTTCCCAGACCTTTGTCCGTCCCGGCCTCGGACGCCGAGCCCCCACGTGGTGGACTTAAGCGTGGGGGCCGACTAGCGAACCCGGAAGATGTAGAGAAAGAACAACATGCCTAGGACCATCAACAGGCCCCCAAAGATGGCCCCCAGGAGCAACATCTGCCCCACCCCCATTTCGGGGGTAGTGTGGCCGTGACATGTTGCTCTTACTCTCGCGATGCCTTCTCGGCCTCGTTGCCCGAAAACCGCTCGACATCAGTGGCGGCGGTGTTCTGGAGAATGAAGTAGGCCCGCTGCACCAAGGCGTCGTCTCCAGAGACCGCTACCAAGAATTCCCCCGCTTCTACCGAGTGCTCAAATTGGATGGCTTTCTCCTGTTTGAGCCCCCAGCCGATGAGGATGCCGGCCAACCCGCCAAACACGGCGCCCTCCACGGCCGTCGTCAGGGCGTAGGCCAGGGGTCCAAACAGCAGCAGGGGACCGGCGGCGGGCATGAAAAAGACGGTAAACCCCAAGAGCAGCCCCAGGATGCCCCCCCAAAGGGCTCCGAATTTACTCCCTTCCTTAGCCACTCCTGCGATGGTGGTGTAACCTAATGGCCGCTCGTGAATCGAAAAATTCTTCCCCACCAACGAGATGTTGGCCACCGGAATCCCGCGGTCAATCAACTGCCGCACGGCGTCTTCCGCCGCGGCATAGTCGCGATACGTCGCAGCGACGTGAGCACCATGGCGATCGTGGAGCGTTTGGGACTCGATCTCGCTGTCTGTCAACGGTTGGCCCTCCTTCTTGGGGAAACCCTCCCCGTCCTATCATGCCACACCGGCCGATGGCGCTCTTCTCATTCATCGGACGCGAAAGCCAACAAAAAACCCCGCGCACTTGCGGGTGGTGTAGAACCATGATGCTTCGGGTTGGTGCCGGGAGCGGGACTTGAACCCGCACAAAGGTCGCCCTTTGGAGGATTTTAAGTCCTCTGCGTCTGCCGCTTCCGCCATCCCGGCGCCGTCTTCGAAAATCGGGTTCGGCAACTAGCGGCTCGCCCCACGCCCGCCGCGCTTCGACTCGGTGTTCCGTTTCAGATCCTGCAGCCGGTCTTCGCTCTGACGCATGAACCGCTGCAGTTTATCCTCGAACGACACCTGCGACCGACGGTCACGGTGGCCTTCTCGGCCCTCTCGGTGCGGCTTCGGCTCAGCCTGGCGGATGGAGAGCGCAATCTTGCCGTTGGCGTCCATCGACAGCACCTTAACCTTGACGTGGTCGTTCTCTTTCACGTAGTCCTTGATATCCCGGACGTACGCGTCCGCCACCTCCGAGATGTGGACGAGGCCCGTCTTCCCATTCGGCAAGGCGATGAACGCCCCAAAATGGGTGATCCCCGTCACGGTCCCCTCGACGACCTGCCCTACCTCAACCACCGCCATGGCTCGGCTCTAAATCCCCCTAATTGCCGACTTTCCGTGCCGCAATTATATGATTGCGCCCGGCAAGATGTCAACGCATCCCCGGCAGGCCCGATGTCCCGTCGCCTACGGCGATGGGGTCCCAAGGCGTGGTGGAAAATGGCCGCGTCTGCTTGGGGGTCGGTCTCGCTTGCTGAGCTCTCTTTAGCCCCTGTCAAGGCAGGCCGGTAGCGGCAACTGCCCCATCGACGTCTGCTTCCATCGGGACGATCCCCACAACATCACCTGCCGGCCCACCGCGCGCGGTTCCTCGGCTCGAACCGGTTGGTGGATTGGCGTCGTCCGCGGCGTCGGGCGAAAAGGCCCTAGAGGCCAGGACGTCCTCGGCCGTGCCATCGACTAGGGCCGCGGCGGTGGGGGTGCGCGAAAGCGCCGCGGTTCAGTCGCGCCCTGCCGTGGTCGGGAGACGTCCGCCTGCGGCGCTTGGGCGCAGGTCGTCCCGACGAGGGCGGCCATCCTGGCCTGGGCCGAGGAGTGCACCGTGCTCATAAAGAACCGCAGGCAATCCTTGCGGCATCGCGGTCAGACGACGCCCGCAAGCCCCGGTGTCTGGGCGATCCGGGACGCCGTGCTCGGGCTTACCCGTCGAGCCCGAGCGCTCGCAGCCGTTGTTCGACTGTCTGGATACCGACGCCGTTGGGGTACGCTGTCTTTAGCACGGCGGAGGCACAAATTGGCATCGGTCGTCTCAGCTACAGAGGAGGCCAAGGCGATTTGGGATAGCGGCACACGCGGTTCGCCGAAAAGGTTATCGGGTTATCAGCATGTTGCGGGCGCGCGAACTCCGTGACCAAGTGGTCTGATCTCTAGTTCCGCCGCTCCGCCGGGGGTCCGACCGCCTGCGAAGTTGGCTGCAATCTCGCGGGTGGAATCGGCAGGGGGCACGTTCTTTCTGGTGGTCATGGGTCCAATGAACACCCACCCTGATTCCACGCTATCCTTACGCTGAAAAAAGTAATACCGGTTTGATAACTTCTCCCGCCTGCATCGCTGCGATGGCACGGTTAATTTCAGCAAATGGGTAGTGCTTAACCAGCCGGTCAATCGGGAACTTACCTTCCGAAAACAACCCGACCAGCTTTTTTAGCAGGAGTGAACCCGTTGCATCCCCGCCCATAATCCCCCTGATCATTCGGCCTTTATCCAGTAAAGCGGAAGGAGGCAAACAGATCTCTCCGCCTTTTCCCGTGACGATTCCGCAAACACCTCGGGTGGCCAGAGACTCCACCGCCAAACGAATCACCTGGGGGGATCCGGTGGTGTCTAGAGCCACTTGGCATCCGCCATCAGTCCACCGGATTATTCGATCCACGGGATACGACACGCGGCCCAAATCGATGGCGTACGTTGCGCCAAGTTCCTGAGCCAAACGCAAGCGGCTAGATACACGGTCGACAGCTATTATTGGGTCCGCACCGGCTAGCTTGGCCGCGATCACCGCCGACAAGCCAACGGTACCCACCCCGAAGACGGCCAGGGCGGTCCCTACTGTCACCGGCATCGCGTTCCATACGGCACCAGCACCGGTTTGAGCACCACAAACGAGTCCTGCTAGCCACTGTAATGGAGCGTCCCCAGGTACGCGCAGCAGATTTCGTTCGGTAGCCAAGACGTAGCTGGCAAACGATGACTGTCCAAAAAATGCCGCCCGTACTGGCACTGCGCCCTTTCTGGCACGTGGGCTACCGTCTGGGCGCACACCTGCAAATGTATAGGCAAACAAATTATCACAGTACGTCGTCTGCCCTTGACGGCAGCGATCGCACCGGCCGCAGGCGTCCGGTGTCACCAGCACGGCATCTCCCGCCGCTATCGTTCGAATCTCTTTGCCCACCTGCACGACGCGACCGGCTCCCTCATGTCCCAAAATGATGGGAAACGAAACCGGCAAGCGCCCGTCGCGCGCCCCAATGTCGGTAGGGCAGACGCCGACTGCTTCTATTTTCACCAACACCTCGTCGGGACGAGGTTCCTCTAGCTCGAGGGGTTCCACCGTCAGTGTCTCCCCAGGGTTCCAAGCCACAGCAGCTACAATCTCCATGGTCGCATCATCTCCCCGCAAAGAGTGAGGTTGCGTCCGGCTCTCAACAAGCGCTGCGTCCGCATACAACGGAGCACCGATATGCTGTGACATTAAGCACGCGATAGGCATCGGGAGAGGTCGGTCCTCTGCACCCCCTGCCGTTCGGCGCACCCGTTTTCGAGGAGGGCCCTGGGTCCTACCGAAGTAGACGGCATTGGGTCCACGTCGCTCCCGGCGCGCCATTCGCGGGCTCCCCTTCTCGTCCTTCTTCCTCCCCGCCGATCGCGCTCTTACCGTACCAGTACACCGTCCTTGTACGCATCGCATTGGCAGGTGTCCTTTCGGGGCCTGGGCCGGGTCGAAACGAAGGAGCGCGACATGCTGGAAACCGCGGAGTCGCCATCCCAGCTCGGGCGTCCGCGGTGGGCCTCGCCATCGACCGCCGGACCACTGCTACCCGTCCTGTCGGGGCGACGCCGGGCGTTCCGCCGGCGTCCACCCTTGGCCGGTGACCGGATGCGGGGAGTAAAACGGCACCACCTTCGTGGCCGGCCACCGCGCCGGCTGCGGGTCCAGGAGCTCGTCGGGGCCTAAGGGATCCTCCGGATAGGTCACCGTGGAACGGCAAGGCATCCGGCGCGGCGGGTGCACCCAGCCGGTGGCGTAATCCGCCGCCACGGGGTGCAGTAGTCCAGCGCCAAATCTTCCAGGCCCCATCCTCCGTGACGTACTCGTTCTCGCACAGCCCACCTTCCCCCCCACTGCCGCGTCTTTCCCGGCGCCCACGCATAGCGGCCGGCATGAGCCACCGAAACCGCGCCCGGGCCGTCTTGCGGTCGGGGCTGACAGGGATGACCCCTTGCCGCTTCAGGTGGTCCAAGAGATACCCCCAGCGCGGGCCATCCCGGCCGTGCCCGTGGCGTTCCCGCAACCGACCGCAGTCAAGCCGCCGCACCCCGTCACGACCCTTCCAAAATCCCGCCATGCAGCGCACCTCGCCGGTGGGCGAAAACAGCGCCACCCCCTCCTCGGACAGGCATTTGTCGCGGTAGGCGCCGTATTGGTCCTGCAAGGCCCGGATGGCCCCGAGGTCCTCCACCAGCCCCAGGCGCTCCCCGCGCTCCGCCACGGTGCGCTCCCGCGCCTCCAACACCTGCGCCTTGCCCTCGGTCATCTTTCCCATCCCTTCCGGCCCTCGCGGCTTTCTTCGTCACAGTAATCATTCTATCAGAATTCTTCGTTCTTCTATCCGTATCGTAATCCACACCTTTCCCCCATCGTCCTAGTTTCAAGGGACAGCACAACCCGGCACCCCTTGTCGCCACCAGGCACAACCCCCGATCCCTTAAAAGACGCATCGGATGGGGTTGAGCGCTGTCGTCAGACTATAGGCAAGCATGGACAAAAGGGTTAGCCCCCCTGAAGTTGAGGAAACGGGCTCGCAAGCAGGGGGGTTCCTACCAAGCGGCCTGGCCTTGGGTACGTCAAGGGAAGATGCCGGGTTCCTTCGAACCAATGCCCGCCGGCACGACGCCAGTCCGGGAGGGAGAGGCCAGCACCGAGACCGTGGTCTTGTATGCCCGCATTTCCGGCGCCGACCAGAAAGAAGCTAAGGAAGCTAAGAAAGCCACGGTCGCTTAATGTATTAATGTAGCTTAAGGCGCTAAAGAAGATTTGAACCAGAAAATCGCCCCACTGCTTGACCCATCGGCGCCAACTAGGAATGGACCCACCACTGAGCAGTGTCACCCTTGCCTCCCCCCGCTCGCCCCGCGAGGCGAGCGGGGACACCGGGGCCCAGCCTGCTCGTTTCTTTTCCCGCTTGCGCTCCCTACGGATGTTCACCACATAACGTTAGGGGAATCCGGCTGTCGCGCACCGCGCTCGCGATGACGGGGGTCCCCCAAGACGGCTTCCGTTCCACAAACCCTGGGTTGGACGTCGAGAGGATGCTCCCGCGTTCATTGCGGGTGCCCATGCGCGCATACCGTGCCGGCGCCGCCGTGAGTTCGGCCGGCGCAACCCAGAGGGCCAGAGCCTCAGCGGCGTAGGGAGTGACGCCCAACCGTCGCCACTACGCCAGGACTCGGGTCCGCTTACCCCGCCGCGCTGCATGCACCCGGCCCGCGCGGTTGTCGGAGGCCGGCAACAGTCACCCCGCAGGGCCTCCCGCAACCGCTGCTCGGGGCTGGAAAACTCCTCATACCCCCCACAAGTTAAGACGGGCGCTGACATGAACTCCCACTTTGCGGGCCATGCGCCTGCGCAGGCCATGTTCCACCCCAGGTTGCTAGTTCATCGCAGTCGGCCGCGCTGTGAGTCCCCGTACTGCGGCGTCGGTCCGAATCTGATAGGGTCAGTCGGATAGGGTTTTGCGCATGAATTTACAATGTAAGTATGGTGCAAGGGTAGGACAAGGCCAAACAGGAGGCCAACCTCCTGTAAAGGCCATAATCTGCGCGCCGTTGCCCAACCTCCCGTGCCATTTGCGCGCACCTCCTTCGCACTCGCAACCTCTCTACGGAATGCAACGCCGGTTGTCAGCAGTTCGTTACGGCGGGCCGACATCCGACGCGCTGCGCGCGAACACCTTGGCATGCGGGAAGGGCCATCGCGCAGGCCACCATTCGGTCGACCCAGAGCGTCCCGACCGAACAGGAACAGTCCACTGGGATGCCGATTCCACCGTACGCCTCGCAGGCATCCTGCCTTTCCCCCTCACCTGGCAAGACGCGGTGCGCCCCCAGTCTTGCCGCGTAAAGGCTCGGGTTCCCAACCGGGGCGGTTGTGCGGGGTTCCGCACCGCCTGCGCCGCCAAACCCGTCGCCCGGGTCCGCCACCACTGCCCCTGCGCGGAGGTGCGGCGGCGTTTATTGAGGAGTGGGATGAAGCTTTGACGGAGGGATCCTCAGGGCCTTGGCCAGTTGAGACCAGAACTGCGGCGTAGTCCGACGGGGTCGCTGACCAGAGGTGAGGACTGCCGTCTGACACCCATTGGCGTCGACTACGGCGGTGAGCTCCACGCGCCCCTTCTGCGCGAACGCCAATCGGTATCGCACCCCAAAATCCGCGGGGCAGTTATAAACGCCTGCAGGCATGTCGGGGAGTGTGCGCACCGTCTGGTACAACCTTCGCACAAGGTCAGGGTTTGTGACGCGAACGGTGGCCAGGGGCGGAATGTGGTCGCCCGCCAGTCCACCCGTTCGGCTAATGCTCACGGAGGTCGGCGCTTCGCTCCCGGCTATATTGACGACACCTGACGCCAGAACGGCTGTTGCAACAAGCACGAGAACTCCTACCCAGGCTTTCCCACCTATGCCAACCATCAAGCCCTCCCTCTCCCTCGCCACGATCCCGGGCCTGAAGCCCCATCTCTCAGAAGCAACGGAAGCTGTGGCATGACTCTCTGCCATGTTAACGGTACCCAGCAGAACCTGGTAACCAGCAAGAACTTCTGGGAGATGTGAACCGGCTCCGGGCTTGACTTTGATATGAAGGGCGCAAAAACGGTGTGGTCCTGCGGATTCCACGACGCTGTGGCACTACCGAGAGGCAATGCTGGGCGGGTCGGCCGCTGGTCTTGGCGTCCCCCCGCAGCGCCAACAGAGCGCGGGGATAGCCGATCGCGCGGAAAGCCATCCCGATAGCCGTCGAAGATCCCGCGCTCGAGCTCCGCCCAACTGCCGCCAACCCATCCACCCCGCGCTGGAGGGGGGTGGAGGTCCAGCATAGCCCACCGGGGTGCCCTGACCGCAGGCAGCCACCCCTACGCCCCGCTGACTTGGGGG
Organism: Bacillota bacterium; assembly: GCA_023511625.1. Lineage (GTDB taxonomy): Bacteria > Bacillota > Sulfobacillia > Sulfobacillales > Sulfobacillaceae > JAIMAE01. The sequence continues at coordinate 74,447 of JAIMBD010000006.1, forward strand.
ATCGGCCAAGCGGTGGACCCCATCGCGAAGAGGGCTTCCACGGCCCGGGATGCCCTGGGGCGGCTTGCACGAGGTATGGGATTTGACGCCCGCATACAGGGCACTGCTATCTACAGATGATGCGCAAAGAATCATTTCCCAAGACATCGCAACGACATCCCACAGGTCACCACCGGGTGGGTGGGGCGCCCAAGGCGCATCCCTACGCCCTTTTTCGCGCCCCACTTCCCACTACTCGGACTTTCCAATCGGAAGGTCGTCTTGAGGTCCACATGAAGCCAGGGTATTGGGTGCTTGGCTCCCGGCGCCCGCGCCCTGGCGCGACCCGGGGCCATTCCCTTGCTCCCTGCCTGCGGAGGCTCCCCGCCGACCCATGAGGCGGCAAACCATAGTACGCTCTCGCCCACCCGAGCACGACCGTTTCCTGAATTCTCCCCGTTCGCCCCTTAGCCCCCTTCCCGTTCAGGGCCTTGAGGATACCTGGTACCAGGCCGCGGCCCCCACGTGCATTGCGGACATCTCGCCACGGAGCCTAGGTGGTCGCGTAGGACCGCTCATAAGACCCACCGGTTGCCGCCGGGTCACTTGGGAAGCGGGCCGAATTCCCTGAGGGTCTATTCCGGCCTGAAAATTCCCCCGGCCAACACCGCATCCGGCGGGAACCGAACGCCCCCTGAAAAAACGCGAAGCCAGCCCCCTCCCTGACCGGCTTTTGGGCAACCCCGGTCCAGGACCGCGTCGGGGCGACCGTTCTTACAAGGCAGCGAACAATCTCAGGGCCCGACGGGCGATGCCGGCGCTTCTAGCCCTGCCACGGCCGGAAACGGGCGTTGTCCGGCAAGCATGGGCTTGAGTTTTTGCGGGTTTTGCATCAGGTGAATGTCTTGCTGGAGTTGCTGGGTCTCGGCCTGGACCGCTGCGATCTGGCGCGTCACCTGCTGTTCCATCTGCCAAAGCCGCCACAGGTGCCACAGGGAGTCGCCGCTCCAAAACCCGAAGTAGCCCAGCGTCAAGACCAGGGCCACCTTGCGCCACCGAATCCGCCGCCCCCGACGCCGCGGTTCTCCATCGGCCCGGATCATGCGTCTTCGTCCCCGTCCACGGGCTCTTCCACCCCGCCCAGCACACCCAGCGGATCGCCCGGGATGACCAATACCACCTGGTACCCTTTGGCCTTGGCGCGGTTGTACAGGGTGGCGACGGTTGCCGGAGCCAAACCGAGCCGTTTGGCCACGGTCTCATTGTTGAGCCCGGTCTCCTTCAAGGCCACCACCTGTCGCTCGCGCAAGGACAACTTTTCCAGGCCGCGTATCTCGAGCTGCATCCCGGTTATCCACAACCTGTGCACAGAATGTGTACAAAATCAGTACGGATTTTGTACAGGGTGAGTACATTATACAAAGAACCCGAGGGGGCAGGGCGACCCCTCGGGAATTATTTTTTCGGTCATTCCGAGGCAGCAGGCGGCGGAGCCGGCGGTGGAGGCCACCAGCGGCGCCACCAGCCTCGCCAACGGGAATGGGCGGCCCGAGATGCCACCCACCGCGTCGCCGGTCGGGATACCCGGCGAGCCCATCGGCGCTGCCAGCGAAAGAGGCGCAGGGTCACGGGGAAGGCCCACGGCGCCCCTAAACGCAGCCAAATCGCCACGCCGACCCCCATCCACCAAAGGGCCCACCCGCGTACGGCCCCCCATACCGTCCACAGCAACACCGCCGTGACCCAGGCGATGGCCAAGACGGCCCCCACCGCGTCACCCAACCACGCCTGCCATCGGCGCCACCGCCATCCTTGGCGCCACGCCTCATAGAGGGTGGTTGCAGCCCCTAGAACCAAGCCGGCCAAAATCCATTCGGCGATAGCAGTCAGCGCGGCACGGGGCAACACCAACGGCTACCTCCAAAAGCCGCGCAGCGGCTTCTGCTTCTCGCCGCCCTTGCGCGGCTGCGTGTAGGTCATGCCGTCCACGGTACCCGCGGCACTGAAATGGCCCTTTTCTAAATCCAACTGGTGGATGCGGAGGTCGTGACCGCGAATGACCAAGCGGCCAAGACGCGTGACTAAAACGATGCTGTCGTCGTCGAAGCTGTCGACGTGCTCCACTCCGTCGATCTCCAGCCACTTGCGGTCGGTCAGGCGCACGGCGTGCTGTTCGGCGTCCATTGCCATCCCTCTTTCGGGCGGAGAGATGGTATTGCTATATGCCCCGATTTTCCGAGTTAGACGTGGGCATGGACCCGCCTTCCACCACGCGATACATCTGGACGGCTTGGCTGGCCTGGCGCGGTTCTATCACCGACTGCACCACCACCGCCAAAACGCCCGCGTTGCCGGGCCGCTGGATCTCGATGCGGTCCCCTGGCTTGACCTCGGTGCCCGCTTTCGCCACCTTGCCGTTGACGCGGATCCACCCGGCGTCGCACGCCGCCTTGGCCAGGGTCCGGCGCTTGATGAGGCGGCTTGACTTGAGGAACTTATCCAGGCGCAATCCTTTCCCCCTTTTCGCCACACGCCCTTCTTCCCCACGCCCATAAGACGCAGAGCCGCCTCGGCCCTGCTCGCCTTCCCCGCATTCTCCCCTTTGGAAGGCAGATGGAAGGCAGATGGAAGACAGATGGAAGACAGATGGAAGGCAGACGTCGGCCGATTGCGGCTTGCTGCCGGGGCCGCGGGCCCCGAAATGCAAATGCCAGGTTCCTCCTGGAACCTGGCCAGCACGGCGGCCTCCCTTACTTCGCCACCGACTCCTTCAAGGCCTTCCCCGCCTTGAACGCGGGCACCCGGCTCGGAGAAATCTCTAGTGTGGCTCCCGTCCGGGGATTGCGACCGGTCCGGGCAGCGCGTTCCCGCACTTCGAAGGTGCCGAATCCGACCAGGGATACCTTATCGCCCTTGACCAAGGCGTTCTCGATCGCTTCCACCACCGCGTTGACCGCCCGCTCGGCATCTTTCTTGCTCATACCTGAACGCTCGGCCACATCGGCAACCAGCTCGGCCTTATTCAAGCTACACCCTCCCTCTCGGATCTGATTTCCGCCAGCCCCAAGCGCTATGGGCAACAGGCTGGCAGATGCGACCTTTCCCGACCTGATATTCGCCAAGAAACGAGGAAATCCTTTTTTTACCTCGCTTTCGGCGGGTTCAGCTCGGCACTTCGGGAGACGCCGGGGCGGTCTTTGTGGGCCACCGCTTGCCACAAAGCCCATTCGGCGTCGCGGCCCCAGGCCGCGCCTGCAGCCGCCACGGCCCATCCAGCATCTCCCAAAATTTCCTCTAGCTTGTCCGGGTCCTGGCCCCGATATACCTCGAGCAGGGCTCGAACCCGTTGATACACCTCACTTTGCGGCGCAATCCCGCGCCGGCTGGCACGCTTCGCCCACACGAGGGCCGGCAGCACCCATTCAGCCTGGGGAGGCCGTCGTCCTTCGCGGTGCTTCTGGGCCTCCCATTGGGCCATGACGGTGTCGGGATCTTCTCGCTGCCCTTCCTCCGGGCTAAACACGTGCGGATGGCGGCGGATCAGTTTGGTGACCTGGCGCAGGACCACGGCGTCAAAGCGTCGGGGGTCTTCCATCACGCTGTGGAAGGCTACCTGCAACAAGACATCGCCGAGTTCGTCCCAGAATCCCTCCCAATCCTGGGCGATCAAGGCCGCCGCTGCCTCGTACGCCTCGTCCAACAAAAAGCGCAGCAAGGAAGTGTGGGTCTGCTGGCGGTCCCACGGGCAACCGTCTTCGCCCAGAAGGCGCGCCATCACTGTCAACAGCGGGCCAGCCGCGACCGGGATCCCGGGTAGGCGGACCCGCTCCCCGGCCGAAAGCCCCGACGCCAGCACCGACTGCCACGCGACCGGGCTCCAACCGTCGCCGCCATCCACGGCCACCATGCTATCCGCAGGGAACAGCGGTCCGAACAGTGCCTGCAAGGCCTCCGCCGAACACGGGCCTGCCACCTCGAAGGCGTCTTCCCCCTCGAAATCCCTCAGCACCCAGGTGGGCAGCGTCCGTCACCTCCTTGCGGGTCTCCCCGCCTTGAAACCTGCCACCCTATACCTTAGGCCTTCCCCCGGCCGGCGGCAAGGGCAGTCCCAGGGATGCCCCAGCCCCCGCGCCCCCATGGCTTCGAGGAGCAGCGAGCATCAGCGCTGGCGCACGAGGTTCAGGAGCTCTCGTGCTTCACCGCTGGCCAAAAGGCCCGCGACATAGACCAGCGCCCCCGCAGGCAAGGCCATCGCCGTCCACAGAGGAGCCGACAGGGGCCCGACGAGGCGGTGCAGCAAGGTCAACCCCATTCCCATGACGGCCGTGGCCCCGAGCGGCACCCCGAGGTGGCGCCAAAGCGAGGTGCGCGCGGCCGGGGGCACCGCCCGACACCACGCCTGCCAGTTGAGATAGGTCACCACTGCAGAGGCGACCACGGTGCCCACGGCGGCCCCCTCGATGCCGAGACCCGCAATCCCGGTAAGCCACCACGTCAGGCCGTACTTCACGCCCGTCCCCCACAACAGGTTGCGCACCGGAGCCCATCCGCGCCCTGCCGCCTGCAGCGAGGCCCCGAACACCTGCTGCAGTGCCAGCACCGGGGCCCCTAGACTCAAAATGCGCAGGACCGCAGCCGCCCCGGCCTCTCCGTACAGCGTGGCCGTCAACGGACGGGCCAGGAAAAACAAGCCTCCCGACATCGGAAGGCCACAAGCCCAAATCAGGCGCACCGCATTGGCGACGCGGTCGGCCGCCTCCGCCTGGCGCCCCGAGGAGATGGCCTGGGCCACGGCTGGCACCAGGGAGACCGCCAACGCCGCGCCTACCACCAGGGTCAGGTTGATGAGCGGCATGGCCTCTCCGGAAAGGCGCCCGAAATTGGCCGTGGCCTCCGTCAAGCCAAGACCCAAGTGGCGCAGCCGGTGGGGCACGACCATGGAATCGGCCAACATGGTCAGCGGAAAGAAGAGGCCGGCCATCGACATGGGCGCTGCGACTGCAGCCAGTCGCTTAAGCCCCGACCACGGGACCGGCCGCCGGGGGAGCCCGCTCGGTCCCCAGTGCCTCCACCGTTCCCGGGCCAGATAGGCGAAACCGGCGACAGCCCCCACCGAGGCCCCCAAGCTGGCTCCGGTGACAGCCGCCGGCACCCCGCGCGGCATCAACCACAGCGCCAGCGGAAACATTACCGCCACCCGCACCACCTGTTCCAGGATCTGAGACACTGCCGTGGGCCGCATGCTGGCTTCGCCTTGAAAGCTCCCCCGCAGCCCGGCCTCCAGCGCCACCAAGGCCAGCGCCGGGGCCAACGCCCGGATGGGCCCCGCTGCCGCCGGCTCCCCGAACAAGGTGTCCGCCACCCATGGGGCCGCGAGGGCCATGGCCGCCGCCAACACCAGCCCCAAGGCGGCGAGTCCGGTCAATGCCCACAGTACCACCTGCTGCGCTCCCACCAGGTCCCGCCGTGCCTGGCGCTCCGCGACCTCCTTGGCCAAGGCCGTGGGAATGCCGTTGACGGAAACGGCCAGGAGCACAGCGTACAACGGGTAGGCGATTTGAAACAACCCGACGCCGTAATCGCCCAACACCCGTGGCAGGAAGATGCGGTAGACGGCCCCCAACCCCTTGGAGACCAAAGAACCCAACGAGAGCCACACGGCCCCCTGCCAGACCGACTGTCTTGGCACCGCCATCTCCCCCGGCATGCTCTTGCCTGAAAGCTATGCCAGGGTAGTCCGCGAAAAGACGGGGAAAAGCCAGGGAAACCTCAGCCCTTGCCCTCGCGCGCCAGCGCGGCGAAGGCTTCCTCAGCCGCCCCAAGGGTGGCCTCCACCTCGGCCTCGCCGTGCTGGGCCGAGACAAACCACGCCTCAAAAGGGCTCGGAGCCAGGTAGACGCCGCGCTCCAACATCAGCCGGTGGAAACGGGCAAACCGGCTGGCGGAGGTCCGTCGCGCCGATGCGTAGTCCACCACCGGCTCAGCCCCAAAGAACACCGTAAACGCCGAACCCAACCGGTTGATGGTGACGGCCACTCCGTGGGCCCGGGCCCGATCCCGTAACCCGTCGGCCAGCTCAGCCGCCAGCCGGTCCATGCGGGGATAGGGATTCTCTTCCCGCAACACCGCGAGCGTGGCCAGCCCGGCGCTCGCTGCCAAGGGGTTTCCCGCCAAGGTCCCGGCCTGGAACACCGGCCCCTCCGGCGCCACCAGCGCCATCAGCGAGCGGGAGCCTCCGTAGGCGGCCAGGGCCAGCCCCCCACCGATGGCCTTGCCCAACACGTACAAGTCGGGCCGAACCCCGAAGAGGCTGGCCGCCGGACCATAGTGAAACCGAAAAGCGGTGATGACCTCGTCGAAGGCCACCAAAGCGCCCGCCGCATGCGCCAGCTCCACCACCTGGGCGAGATAGCCGGGGTTGGGCAACACGATCCCCATGTTGCCGGCCACTGGTTCTACCAACACCACGGCCACCTCGCGCCCGACCCGTTCCAGTGTCTCGGCCAGCACCGCCGGCTGATTGAACGGTACCGTGATTACATCTTGCCGGACACCGGGGGGAATGCCCCCCGAATCCGGCCGACCGATGGTGGAAGGCCCCGACCCTGCCCGGACCAGCACCGCGTCGCTGTGCCCGTGATAGGTCCCCTCAAACTTGACGATTTTGTTCCGCCCGGTGGCCGCGCGGGCCAAACGGATAACGGCCATCACCGCCTCGGTGCCGGTGGTGGTCATGCGCACCTGCTCCAGGCCGGGCACCGCCTCCACCAGCGCCTCGGCCAGGGCGATCTCGGCCGGAGCAGGCGTGCCGAACAACGGTGCCCGCTTTAAGGCCGCTTCGATGGCCGCCACCACCCGAGGATGGGAATGTCCCAAGATGAGCGGGCCGAAGGCGGCCAGGTAGTCAATGTATCGCTGGCCGTCGACGTCGATCAAGAACGGCCCTTCCCCCCGCGCCATCACCACCGGCGGCCCTCCCCCCACCGCCACAAACGACCGCGCCGGAGAGTTCACGCCCCCCGCGATGACCCGCCTCGCTCGTTCAAACCACCGCGCCGATTCCTCCCGTCGCATGCCGTTCCCTCCCGGAGGCGTACTCGCTGCCTGACCCCTCCAGTCTACCATCCCCACCGCGGAGTCGTACCGCCGGCGCCGGGGAACGGAAGACTCCCCCTTTCGCCCCGGCGATGCCGTATACTGAGGCCAAGAAGATGGCGTCGGCCAAGGCCGACGAGGAGGGACATTCGGCGCGTGACGGCCCGGCGCATGGCCATCCTGATCGGCTTCGGAGCGATGTTCAGCGTCGCCGCCGCGGCAGGCTGGTTTGTCCACGTCGAGCGCGAGCAGGCGCTTGCGGCTTCGGTGACCCAAGTGGCCGAAAAGGTCCTGACCCTTGAGGCGCAAGTGGGCCAGAACGGGCCGGTGCTGCTTCCGCCCTCCACCAGCTGGCACCCGTTCGCTCCCTGGATCGTGCCGCACAGTCAGGCCGAGGCGTTCACCCGCTGGCTTATCCAACAGGATTGGGAGCGCGAGCGCCAAGGGGGGCCGCGGGTGCGGGCCGTGGCCATCACCTTGACTGCGGCGCCCACCGTCACCGTGGAGCCGGGGCAACACCGGGCCCAAGCCGTGCTCCACTTCGCCTGGACCCGGCAACTGGACCCCAAGGGCAGCGCCCAAGGAAGCGGAACCCTCCGCGAATGGCTGGTCTCGGGCGCCCGCGGATGGCAGGTGGAGGCGCTGCTGTTTCAGTTTGGCCCCGATGCGGCCCCCACGCCCGCAGCGGGACAGGCGCTGGAGGAATTGTGGCAGGTGACGCCGCCTCCGCCGCCGCCGTTCGGGCTGGCCCCCACGACGCCGCCTCTGCCGCCGACGGTGCCCTGATGCCCTCGGGGCGATCAAAAAACCCGCAACGACAAAGGTCGGATCGTTGCGGAAGTGCTTCGCATGCGGGAAGTGGCTATTGCTCCATCTGCTTGGCCAAGAATCCGGCCGCCGTCTCAGCCAGCTTGATCTCCATCTCCCCCATCTTCACATCCGGCTCTCGGCTGCAAATGATAATGGCCCCGATGGGGTCTCCCTCCGCGATAATGGGCGCGATGACTTCAGCGGTGAACTTATCCTCTTCCTCGTCGCCGATGATACTGCCCTTGGGTCGGTGGTCCCCTTTATTGAAAAACAGCGTCCGGCGCTCCTCCATGGCCTTTTCCACCAGCGCGCCCAAGGGTTTGTTGAGGAACTCTTTCTTGGGAGCGCCGGCCACGGCGATGACGGTGTCCCGGTCAGCAATGAGGGCCACGTGGCCTACCGCCTCGTACAGGGAGTCGGCATACTCCTTGGCGAAGTCGCCCAACTCGCCGATGGGCGAGTACTTTTTGAGAATCACCTCTCCGTCGCGGTCGACGAAGATTTCCAGAGGGTCGCCTTCACGAATGCGCAGGGTTCGGCGGATCTCCTTGGGAATGACGACGCGCCCCAAGTCGTCGATGCGGCGCACGATTCCGGTTGCCTTCATCTTGACCCTCCCTTCGCCGAAGGCAGCTTTGGTGGTAGTATATCGGCCGCCCAGGCGGTGTATGCATTTTTGCCAAATCTGCCGGAACGTAGGAGAAGCTCCTCATGCCTAAAGGAAACCCGTGCGGACCGGTCGACCGCAGACAAGATGCACGGAAGACGCCTCGGCGGCGATCGGCGGAACGCCGCCGGCCGGCTTGCGACCTCGCTCCTATGGTAGCCCGAACCTAAAATCCCTATACGAAACGCCAGGAGGGACGGCCTCAAACGCTGGCCTGACCGGCGTGGGCGTAGTGTCCCGACAGCGTGCGCAGGGCGGTCTCGACCGCTTCCAGGTACGCCTCCGGGGAGGATCTGGGCGACATGCGCAGGCCGAGCTCGGGAGCCTTGCCGGACGGGACCAGGCGACCGGGGAATCGGCGCGCCAGCGCCACCAAGGCCTCTTGGTCGATGGCGGCCTCGGGCAGGCAGCGAAACAGGATGCGGTCCCCCCGACGGCTCACCTGCACGATCTTCAACCGGCGCGAAAGCGCCCGGATGCGTGCCAATTGCACCAGCTTGGCCACCGGTGCCGGCAGGGGCCCGAAACGGTCGACCATCTCAGCCTCCAGCGCCTCCAGCGTCTCCAAGTCACGAGCTGCTGCCAGCCGCTTGTAGAGCTCGATCTTGGTCCGCGCGTCAGGGACATACCCATCGGGCAGGTAGGCGTCGACGTCCAGCTCCACCTGGGGGTCGACCTCTACCGGAGCCGGCTCTCCTTTGAGCTCGCGGATGGCCTCGGCCAAGAGTTCTGTGTAGAGGTCGAACCCCACCGAGGCGATGAAGCCGTGTTGTTCCGACCCGAGAAGGTTACCGGCACCCCGGATCTCCAAATCGCGCAGGGCGATCTGGTAGCCGGCGCCGAGTTCGGTGAACTCGCGGATAGCCTCGAGCCGCTTCTCCGCCTCTGGCGTGAGCACCTTGTCGGGACGGTAGGTGAAATAGGCGTACGCCAAGCGGCTCGACCGACCTACCCGGCCGCGCAGCTGGTAGAGCTGGGCCAAGCCGAGACGATCGGCGTCTTCCACGATGAGGGTGTTGGCGTTGGGGATGTCGAGCCCGGATTCGATGATGTTGGTGGCCACCAAGATGTCGTACTCGCCCTCGACGAAGCGCGCCATGGTCTCCTCGATGCGGCTTTCCTCCATCTGCCCGTGCACCACCCCGATGCGCAGGTCGGGAAACATCTCCACCAGGCGCTGGACCGTGGCATCCATGGCCCGGATCCGGTTCTGCACGTAGAAGACTTGACCGCCCCGATCGATTTCGCGCTGGATGGCCTCCCGAACCAGGATGGGGTCGTATTCCGCCACCACGGTTTCCACCGGCAAGCGATCCTCCGGGGGGGTCTCAATTAAGCTCATGTCCCGGATCCCCACCATCGCCATGTGCAGGGTGCGGGGAATGGGGGTGGCCGTCAAGGTCAGGACGTCGACGTTCTCCTTCAACGCCTTGATGCGCTCCTTGTGAGCCACTCCGAACCGGTGCTCCTCATCCACGATCAACAGGCCCAAGTCGTGGAACTTCACATCCTTGCCCAACAGCCGATGGGTGCCGATCAAAAGGTCGATCTGCCCCCGCGCCAATTGCTCTAAGATTTGGCGCTGCTGCTTCGGCGTGCGAAACCGGCTCAAGACCTCCACCGTCACGGGATACCCGGCCAGGCGACTTTTGGCAGTCTGGTAATGTTGGTCGGCCAAGAGCGTGGTAGGCACCAAGAACGCCACCTGCTTGCCCGCCATGATGGCCTTAAACGCCGCCCGAAGCGCCACCTCAGTTTTTCCGTAGCCCACGTCTCCGCACAGCAGGCGGTCCATGGGGCGCGGACGCTCCATATCGCGCTTGATCTCCTCGATGGCCTTAAGCTGGTCCTCCGTCTCTTCGTAGGGAAAGGCCAACTCAAATTCCCGCTGCCAAGGGGTGTCGGGCCCGAAGGCGAACCCCGGGCGCGCCTGCCGGATGGCGTACAGTCGCACCAGTTCTTCCGCCATCTGGCGCACCGAGTGGCGCACCCGTTCTTTGACGCGGGCCCACTCGTTGCCTCCTAAGCGCGAGAGCTTGGGGGGTTGCCCTTCCACCCCGACATATTTTTGGACCAGTTGCAGCTGGTCCACCGGCACGTAAAGGGTGTCGCCGCCGGCGTATTCAAGGTGCAGGTAATCTTTGTGCTGACCCTGGATCTCCAGGGTGCGGATGCCGACGTACCGCCCGATGCCGTGGGTGGCGTGGACCACGTAGTCCCCTTCGCTCAACTCCGAAAGGCGCAAGCGGGGCTCGGCCGAGGTCCGCCGGGGCACCTTGGGACGGCTCTCGTGACCGGTCAGTTCGGTCTCCCCCAACACGGCCAAGCCCAGTTCCGGCAGGACGAAGCCAGGGCCGATGTGCCCGTGCAGCAGGCCCACCGTCCCCGGCCGCGGCACGCCCGACTGAACCGGAATCTGCCAGCCGGCCAACACCCCCTGCATCCAGCGGGCGGCGTCCCCATCGCGCACCACCAAGACCACCTTCAGGCGCGCCTTGCGCAGGTGCTCGATCTCGCTCCGAAACAGCTCCTCCTGCCCGTGCACGCGCGGAGCCGGCCGGCCGGTCAAGGTGAGCTTGTGCCGGGCCGCCTCCCGTTGCCACGGCATCAAGCTAAGCCAGGCCTCTCCGGCTCCTTTGAGCCCAGAGAGGGTGGCGTCGGCAGGCAACGAGGCCTCGGCCTCCATCGGCAGGGCGTCGCCCCGCTCCTGGCGTTGGGCAAAGTCCTGGGCCTCTTCCGCCTCTTTGGCGCGCAAGGTCTCGAGCACCCGCGCAGGGTCGTGGACCACCACCAAAGGCGGGCGGGCGAAGATGGCCGTGAGCGGCACCGGCGTGCCAAACCCGGCCACAAAGCGCGACAGCCCCGCAAACGGCCGGTCTTCGGTCAGATCGGCCAGGTAGCGGCCGAATCGCTCGTGGGCGCGCTCGGCCCAATCGGTCTTGCCGAGGGCGCGGAGATTTTGCACCAGTTCTTCCGACTCTTGGGCAAGGCGCCGCACCGCCCGATCGCGTTGGGCGGGGGTCCACAGCAACTCCCGGGCGGGTCCGATGCGAGCGCGATCCAACGGCGACACCGTGCGCTGGCTGTCCGGGTCGAAGGCGCGGACCGACTCCACTTCGTCCCCAAACCATTCGACCCGCACCGGCACTGCGCCAGGCCCCCAGACATCGAGGATGGCCCCGCGCCGGGCGAATTGGCCCGGCACCGTCACGGCGTTCTCTCGGGTATAGCCGAGCGCCACGAGGCGTGCCACCACCGTCTCCGGAGCCACGACCGTGCCGACCGCAAGTTCCACCGCCCTGGTCTCCGGCCACGGCAATAGCAACTGGCGGGCCGTCTCCGCCGGGGCGATGAGCACCGCCTGCGAAGCCCAGTGCGCCAAGTCGAAGGCCTCGACGCGGAGGTGTTCCCATTCGCGGCTGGCCGCCAGCACCTCGCCGCCAAGCCGCGGTCGCGGAGGGACAAAGCGGACCGGCAGGTCGGGAAGGTATTGGTGGAGCTCGGCTTCCAGGCGGCGCGCCTCCTGGGTCCCCGGGGTTACCACCAGGCACGGACGGCCAACGGCCGCCACCACGCCGGCCGCCACCAGCGCCGGGGACGACCCCGAAAGCCCCGTCACCTGTACCCGCTCCCCCCGACGTAGGGCTTCCACCGCGTCCGCAAACGGCGCGTATCCCTTCCACAGCTCCAAAAGCGCCGCGATGCCTGCCATGCCGCCCCCCAACGCCAAAATACGGACCGTGAACGGTCCGTCCTCTCCTTGCGAAAATCTTGCCCCCCATTATAGGCGCCGGTGGAACGCGAAATCAATCGCGCCGTGGGGCCGCTCGCCTACTCCGCCTCACCGCTCAGGGCAAGACCCCGGCGCAGGCCCTCGGCCAACAAGGTGGCCGCTGCCACCGCCCACACGATGGCCAAGCCCGGCCACACCAAGGCCAAAGGATCTACCCACATCCCCCCGGCCACGGCTTCGGCCAGGAGCGTGCCCCAGTCGGCGGCGGGCGGAGGCGGCCCGAGCCCCAGAAACGACAGCGCCGCCTCCACGTAGATCGCCTCGGCCAAGACGTTCGGAAAGAGGGCCAGCACCAAGCCCGCCACCGGCGGCAGGAGATGACGAAAGAGAATGCGCGCCGGCGAGGCGCCCAGGCCGCGCTCAGCCTCCACAAACGGCTGTTGCCGAAAGCTACCCGCCCGGGCCCGCACCGCCCGCGCCACGGGGGGCCACAGCCCGAGCGCCACGAGCCCCACCCAGGCCGGCCAGCCCAGCTGTCCCCACCAGTCCGCCAAGAACACGAGCCAGATCAGAAGCGGCGCCGCCAGCCAAAACTCGGTCACCCGGGTCAGGAGCCCGTCCACCCATCCCCCTGCGTACCCGGCCACCAAGCCCCATAGCCCCCCGAAGGCCGTCGCCAACAGGGCCGCTGCCCCGCCGAGGCCGAGTGACAGCCGGGTGCCAAAGACCAAGCGCGCCCACAGATCCCGTCCCGCCCCGTCGGTGCCGAGCCAAAAGCGGGCACTCGGCGGGGACCACACGGCCCCGAGGTGCACCGCGTTGGGATGCCGCGCCACCACCGGCGCCAGAACCGCCAGGAGCCCCAAGGCCCCAAGGCCTGCGGCGCCCAGCCGGCGCTGCCAACGGCCGGCACTCCTCACGGCCCACCTCCCGACTCCCCAGCCCACGGGCGCCGCCGGCGGGGGTCAAGCGCCCACTCCGCCACGTCGGCGGCCGCACTGCCCAACGCCGTGAGTGCAGCCGAGGCCAACACGCCTCCTAGGACCACCGGCAAGTCGTGGGCGTTGGCCGCCTGCCACAGCAGTCGCCCCATCCCGGGCCAATCGAACAGACTTTCCACCACCACGGCGCCGCTCAAGAGGGCAGGTAAGGCCTGACTTCCCACCAATGCCAGCACCGGAGGCCACGCCACCGGCAGGGCATAGCGCCAGAGTGCCTCGCTCGGTCCCGCCCCCAGGGCCCGGGCCGCCAAGACGTGCGGAGCCGACCACGCCTCGTCCAACCGCACGTACCACAAGCGCACCCACGCTGGAGCCTGCGTGAAGACCAGCGTCGCTACGGGAGGCAGGAGTCGAGCGGCCCACGACCCCACTCCCGCCGCCGCGGGCGGACCCGTCACGGGTACCCACGGCAACCAGCGCGCCGCCACCCATAGGAGAAGACTCCCCACCCAAAAGTCCGGCAGCGCCAACCCGATCTGGCTCAGCGTACCGACGGCGGCACTCGACGGGGTCTTGGGGCGCAACACCGCCCACGCCGCGAGACCCAGTCCCAGGGCCAAGGTGCCGAGCATGGCCACGCCCATCAAGAGGAGGGTGTAGGGCAGCGCCTGGGCCACCACCTGGACCACCGGCTGGCCGGTGACCCACGATCGGCCGAGGTGGCCGCTGGCCACAGCTGCCCACCAGCGGAGATACTGTTGCCACCACGGGCCGACCAACCCCAGGCGTTGGTCCCACGCCGCGAAGGCGCTCGGGCTCCAGCGCAGGCTTAAGATCGCCGGCTCGGTGCCCCCTGGCACGGCGTGCACCAGGAGAAACGTGGCCGTGACGACGGCCCACCACACGGCTGCCGCGTGGCCCAACCGACGCCCGAGCGCCCCCCATCGCCGGGCGGCCGTCAGGGATGGGTCGCCAGCGCCCATCGCTGAGGTTGGTAAAAAGGCATGGCCGGGTCGAAGACATAGCCCCGCACTCGGCGCGCCACCGCATAGTACCCGTCGGGAAAATAGAGGAAGACGCCCGGAGGATCCTGGACCATCGCCTCCTGCATAGCCCAAAACACAGTCCGCCGGTAGGCAGAGGAGTCCGACGCCTCCTCCTCGGCCAGCAGCCGGTCGACGGTAGGGGAGTCGTAGCCGCCGAAATTCTCGCCCGCCGGCGGCACCTGATTGGAGGCAAACAGCGCCGCCTGGTCCGGGTCCGCCGTCAGCCCCCAACCGACGAGGGCCACTTGAAACTGGCCCGATTCCAAAGCGTGAACAAAGGCCGGAGGCGGCAGCACCTCGACCGTTACCTGCACCCCGATGGCCCCCCATTCGGCCTGCACGGCCGCGGCGATGTCGCGCAGGGTGGCCTCGTTGCCCTCGACGGTCAAGGATAAGGCCAGGGGCTGCCCGTTTGGGCCCACGGCTTTTCCGGCCGCATTCCAGTGATACCCGGCTCGGCTGAGGTCTTGGCGCGCTGCGCTGGGAGAATACGGCCAAGCGCCGGCGATATGCGGGTCGTAGGCCCAGGAAATGGGAGGCACCGGTCCGTTGGCCACCACGGCATCGCCGTCGAGGATACCGGCGACGATCTGCGAGCGATCGGTCGCCTGAATCAGGGCCCAGCGCAGGGGCCGGCTGCGGAGGGCAGGCACCGTGCGGAAGTTGAAGGCCAGGTAGCGATAGGATAGGCGCAACCCGCGGGCCAAGCGGTAGGCCCGGGTGACTGCCGGATCGCGCAGCAGCGCGCGTTCTGCCCCCTGCGGTACCTCGGGCACCAGGTCGTACGCCTGGCGCAGGATCCCGGCTGTCACGGTGGTGCTGGCGGCCACGAAGGTCACCGTCAGGCGCGCCACGCGCGGCGCCCCGAGAAAATAGCGGGGATTGGCCCGAAAGGTGATGGACTGGTTCGGTTGATAGGCGATAGGCTCAAACGGCCCCGTGCCCACCATGTCGCGGGGGTTGTTGAGGTACGGGCTCTTGGCCACCTGATTGACGGGAAGCCGACCCAAGAGGAACTGGGGCAGGATCCAGTTGCCGGTGTTCTGAGCGGCAAAGTTGGCCAAGAACGCTCCGTCGGGGTGGATCAAGGTAAAGCGCACCTCGTGCGGCCCCAAGGCTTGAACAGATGCGATGGTCTCGCGGTCGTTGAGCCACCACGGGTACCCGCTGGCCGGATTGGACTCCAACCGGTACGTGAAGACCACGTCTTGGGCCGTCACCGGCCGGCCGTCCCACCAGCGGGCTTTGGGGTTGAGCCAAAAGGTCCACACCTTGCCCTCTTGGCTCCCTTGCCAGCGCTCGGCCAGGTCTGGAGCGAAGGTCAGGTTGGGCCGCACCGTCACCAGGCTGTCGAACATCAAGTCGGCCACAGCCGCCCCGTAGGCGGTCTGGGTGACCAGCGGGTTGATGGTGTCCGGCGCGTACAGCACCGTGCGAAAGGTGCCCCCCGTCGAAGGGGCTGCCGTCGCCCCGCATCCCGTCACGCCCAACGCGGCCAACGTTGCCACCGCCGCGCGCCACCATCGGTGCCATCCCCGCCGTCTCACCGCACTGCCCCCTAGCCGCGATATCGGCTCACTAATTCGACGCGGGGCGCGGTTTCCCTACCGACACCAAGCGACAAATTTCCCTCAACCCCAGCTCTGGGCCCGGTTAAACCGATTCATGGCCACCTCGAGGCCTTCCTGCACGACGCATGTCACGGCGGCACAAGCCGCCTCTAAGACCGTCGGCAATCGGCTGGCCTCCTCTTTCCCAAACGGGCCCAACACCCACGCCACGGCCCCGAGCGCCGCCGGTGGGCGACCGATGCCGATGCGCAGGCGGGGCACGGCCTCGGTGCCCAGTTCCGCCAAGACCGAGGCCAGGCCGTTGTGTCCGCCTGCCGACCCGGCTGGCCTCAAGCGCAGTCGGCCGAACGGCAGGTCGAGATCGTCTGCCACCACCAGGACCTCTGCCGGATTCAGCCGATACCAGCGCACCCAAGCCGCCACCGCCGTCCCCGAGCGATTCATGAAGGTGGTCGGCTTCATCAGCGTCACGCCAGATTGCCACGGGGCCACCAGCGCCTCGAACCGCGAGGGTGAAAACGTGGTCCCTGCCGCCTGGGCCAGCCGGTCCACGGTCAAGAATCCGAGGTTGTGCCGGGTGTGGGCGTACCGAGGGCCCGGGTTGCCGAGCCCGACCACCAGCCGCACCGGCGGCGTCGCCGGCGCGCCACCCCCTGAGCGCGCTGCCCTGCCCGTCATTCGAAGAGCGTCGACACCGAGAGGTCCTCGTGCACCCGCATGATGGCCTCGGCCATCAAGTTGGCCACCGAGATGACGCGCGTGCGCGCCGGCAGCTCCGTCAGCCAAATGGTGTCGGTAACCAAGATCTCCGACAGCGCCGAGTTAGAGAGCACCTCCAAGGCGTTGCCCGAAAACACCGGGTGGGTGCAGCAGGCCATCACCGACCGCGCCCCCCGGTCCATGATGGCCTGGGCGGCCGAGGCGATGGTCCCTCCGGTGTCAATCATGTCGTCGATGATGACCACGTTCTTGTCCTTGACACTGCCGATGACGTTGACCACCTCGGAGACGTTGGGTTCCGGCCGCCGCTTGTCGATAAAGCCCAGGGGGGCGCCCAAGAACTTGGCCATCTGGCGGGCGCGCAACACCCCGCCGGCATCTGGCGAGAAGACCATCAGGTTGTCCAGCTGCTTTTGGTAGACGGCCTCAGAGAGGATGCGCACCGCCTGCAGGTTGTCCACCGGAATGTCGAAAAAGCCCTGGATCTGGGGCGCGTGCAGGTCCATGGTGAGCACCCGGCGGGCGCCGGCCACCGTGATGAGGTTGGCCACAAGCTTGGCCGAGATCGGCTCCCGCCCCCGCTCCTTGCGGTCTTGGCGGGCGTAGCCGTAGAACGGCACCACCGCCGTCACGCGGCGGGCCGAAGCCCGCCGAGCGGCGTCGATGAGGAGAAGCAGCTCCATCAGGTTCTCGTTTACCGGCGTCGAAGTCGGCTGGATGATGAAGACGTCCGTCCCCCGCACGTTTTCCAACAAGCGCACGCGAATTTCTCCGTTGGAAAATCGGCCCACATCCGCCTCGCCTAACGACATGCCCAAGTACTCCACAATTTTCTTGGCCAGGGGAGGGTTGGCCGATCCGGTAAAGATCTTCAGATCGCCTGGTCGGTCATATGCCATGCCTGGAACTGTTCTCCTTCCTCGCTAGTTCAACGGCCGACGCTGGAACCGTCCGGACGGCTTCGGCGCGCCTTGGCCCACCCCGGCTTGTTCTCCTGGCGCGGGCGGGCGATGGCGAGGGCATCCGCCGGCACGTTCTGAGTGACCGTCGAGCCCGCGGCGACGTAAGCTCCGGGACCGATTTCCACCGGGGCCACCAAGTTGGCGTTGCACCCGATGAACGCCTCGTTACCGATGAAGGTGGGGTGTTTGGTGCGGCCGTCGTAATTGACCACCACCGTGCCGGCCCCGATGTTGACGCGGCTGCCGATGGTGGCGTCCCCAAGGTAACTGTGGTGACCGGCTTTGGTCCCCACCCCCACCCGGGTGTTCTTCAACTCCACAAAATTGCCGATGTACACATCGCGGTCGAGGTAGGTTCCGGCACGCAGATGGCTGAAAGGGCCGACGTGCACGTTGGCCGCCAACACACTCTGCTCGACGACCGACTGGGTCACCGTGACACCGTCGCCGAGCCGACTGGACACGATGGTAGCCATCGGCCCGATGTGACACTCGCGGCCGATTTTAGTGCGACCCCTAAGGAAGGTCATCGGATAGATCACCGTGTCGGCCCCTACCTCCACCTCGGCGTCGACGTAGGTGGAGTCTGGGTCGACGATGGTCACGCCGGCTTCAAACAGCCGGTCGAGCGTCAATCGGCGCAGAATGGATTCGGCTTCCGCCAGTTCGCGGCGGGTGTTGATCCCCATCACCCGCTTGGGGTCCGGGGCCACCAAGGCGTCCACCGTCGCCCCGCCCGCAATCAGGAGCTGGACGGCCTCGGTGAGGTAGCGCTCCTCTCCGTGCCACGGCAGCCGGTCTAGCACCTCTGCCAAGCCGTCGACGCGCCAAATGCCGATGCCGGTGTTGACCTCGCGAATGGCGCGCACCGTCTCGGCTGCCTCGCGTTCTTCGATGATGGCGGCAATGGTCCCGTCCCGGTTGCGAACCACCCGCCCGTAGCCGGTAGGATCCGGCATCACCGTCGTCACCAACGTCGCCGCGGCCTCGCTCTTTAGGTGCTGCTCCACTAGGTCGCGCAAAAGCTCTGGCGGCAAGAGGGGGCAGTCGGCCACCAACACCAACACGTGCTCGGTCTCGGCCGCAAGGTGGCGGAGCGCGATCGCCACCGCGTCGCCGGTACCGTGCAGTTCCGGCTGGGTCACAAAATGCCCCGCCCCTTCCAGGGCCTCCTCGATGCGGTCCCCTTGGTACCCCACCACGATCCAGGGTTTCCCCAGTCCGGCGGCGTTGACCGTGCGCACCACGTGCTGGACCAGGGGAATCCCCCCGAGTTCGTGGAGCGCCTTGGCAAGGCCCGACCGCATGCGGCTGCCTCGCCCCGCCGCCAAAATGACGGCCTCAACGTTGGTCATCGCCTTCCCCCCAGCATGCGCAGTCCTTCCCTCGCGGCCCCTCGCGCGACCCCGCCGCAGGCGCCCTCCGGCGCCCACGGTTAGGATACCAAAGTTGCCGCAGGCGTTGCCACGGCTCCGCCGGGCCCACCGGTGGGCAAAATCGCCCAAACCAAAAAGGAGGGCGTGCCCCTCCTCTTGGCTCGCGGTGCCTTGCGGGTCGGCACCGTCCCCGTACCGGTCGGGACCCCCAAGATGGGTTATCCGCCCCGTTCCACGCTGTTGTGGAACACCGCCAGCACCGCGCGCTGAATCCGCTCGCGGGCTTCGGGCGTGATGGGATGCGCCACGTCGCGGAACTCGCCATCTGGGGTGCGTCGGCTGGGCATGGCAACAAACAACCCCTTCAACCCCTCCACGACCTTGACGTCATGAATGACGAACTCGCCGTCCAGCGTTACCGATGCCACGGCCTTCATCTTGCCCTCGGTGGTCATGCGCCGTAATCGCACGTCGGTGATTTCCACGCTGCAATCCTCCTTTTGTTCGCGGTCCCGACCGTTCCGGTGGGATCTATTCGCCATCCACCCCCTTTACTCCTCTCAATTGTCGAAATTTTTGGCCTCGAAAATGCGGGGGCCTCCGCTGGTAGCAGCTACGCCCGCCGGCGGACGTCGTAACCGGCCTCCTCGAGCTTCGCCACCAGTCCCTCGGCGTGATCGCGGTCCCGGGTCTCCAACACCAGTTCGACTTCGGATTGGTTTGGCTCCAAGGCCGGACTCCACCGCTCGTGCTCCACCCGCAACACGTTGGCCTTGGCCTCGGCCACCAGGCGCAACAGGCGCGCCAACTGGCCCGGCCGGTCCCCCAGGACGGTAGACAGGCGCACCTGCCGCCCCTCTTCGACCAACCCGTGTTCGATGATGCGAGCGAGGAGTGTCACGTCGATGTTCCCACCGCTGACCACCACCGCCGTGGGCCGTTCCTCTACCGGTAGCTTGCCGGCCAAAAACGCGGCCAGCCCCACTGCTCCGGCCCCTTCTACCACCAGTTTGGTGCGTTCCAGGAAAAACAAGATGGCTCGGGAGATGTCGTGGTCCTGCACCGTCACCAGGTCGTCGACGTAGCGCAGCACGATCTCCGTCGTCAGGCGCCCCGGCCGCCGCACCCCGATACCGTCGGCGATGGTGTGCACGCGGGGGATCTCCACCGGGTGGCCGGCCTGGCGCGAGGCGACCATGGCTGCGGCCCCCTCGGCCTGCACGCCGACCACGCGCAGGTGGGGATAGCGTTCTTTCAGGGCGATGGCGATGCCGGCGATGAGCCCGCCCCCGCCCACCGGCACCACCACCCGACCCAAGTCGGGGCGTTGGTCCAACAATTCCAGGCCCACCGTGCCCTGTCCGGCGATCACCAGGGGGTCGTCGAAGGCGGGGATGAAGGCCGCGCCAGTGGCCTCGGCGTAGGCCAGCGCCGCCGCCTGGGCGTCGTCGAAGGTTTCGCCTTCAAGTCGGACCTCGGCCCCCCACCGCCGCGTGGCCTGGACCTTCGGTAACGAGGCCCCTTCGGGCATGAAGACCACCGAGTGCGTGCCCACCAGGTCCGCCGCCAAGGCCACGCCCTGCCCGTGATTGCCGGCCGAGGCCGCCACCACCCCCGCCTTGCGTTCCCCCTCGCTCAGGTGGCACAGGCGGTAGTAGGCGCCTCGGATCTTAAACGACCCGGTGCGCTGCAGGTTCTCCAGTTTGAAAAAGATCCGCCCCCCCAAAAGGTCGTTGATCTCTTGGAACTCCTGCAGCGGCGTCTGGTAGACCACGCCGCGCAGGTGTTGCGCCGCCTGCCGCACCGCCTCCAGGTCGATCCCGGCCATGGCTTGCCTCCTTGCTCACACGGCGCCTTTGACGGCTCGCTCAATCAGGCGGAAGTCCTCCACCTTGTCGACATCCACCCCGATCTCGGGGTAGTCGAACGGCAACACCTTGCCAGAGACCCCAAGCAACCGTCCCACCACCGTTTCCAGCTCCCCGAGACTCAAGCGGCCCGTGGCCAGGCGCCAAAAGACGCCCCAACCGAGGTCCGAAGCCAGCCGCCAAGGGGACTTGCGGTGCGAAAAGAAGGTGCGGGCCCGGTCGGCGACTGCCAACAGCGCCGTGGGCCGCACCCAGAACAGGTTGCCCCCCGTGAAGGTGCCCTCGCGAAACCGCACGTAGGTGCGGCGCGTCCCCGGAAATCGCGCCGCCGCCACCTCCCGCCGCACCACCGGATAGACCACGTCGACATGGGCCGGCGCGCGCCGAATGAACTCGTCGATCATCGGTCCGGTGATGAGCGGGATGTCCGCCGTTACCACAAGGCACGGCCTGGACGGCTCCGGCAGCGCCGCGAACCCCGCCGCGAGATTCTCCCAGAGTTCGGCCTCGGCTGCCACGTAATGCACCCCGCTGCGGGAGCCCACAGGGCCCACCACCACCACCGCGTCGACCTCCCGCGACGCCTCCAAGGCATCCAACACGTACTCCAACATCGGTCGCCCCGCCAGCGGGATTTCCGCCTCCCACCGGCAGTCTGCCACCTGGCGCAGAGCCCCTTGGTTGGGCTGCCCTGCCAACACCAATGCCTGCACGGACTGACCTCCTTATGGCCCGGGATGGGCCCGGGGCGCCACCTCGCCCGCCGCCGCCCACGGCACCCGGGCCTTTTGCAGGCGCAAAAGCAGCGCCCGAGCCTCTTCGACGTCTTCGACCAGCGCGTAGTACGTGGCCCCGCTGCCCGAAAGCCACCATCGCCCAGAGGCCCCTTGTGCGTCGAGCCAAGCCTTAAACTCCCGCAGCCGAGGCTGGACGGCCCACGCCGCCCGCTCGAGCCCGTTGTCCCACGGGAGGTCCCACTCCCCCGCTTCCAGCGCTCGGACCAACGCCGCCACTGAGGGCCCGGCCCCCTCCGCTGCCACCTGGTCCAAGGCCGCGTACACTGCCGCCGTGGCCATGGGCCAGCCGGGATTGGCCAGCACCACGCCGCGCCCGCGCACGCCCGCCGCCCTGAGCAAGGTCAGCCGGTCACCGCGCCCCTGGCCCCGGGCAATGCCTCCCACCAAGCCGAAGGCCACATCGGCCCCAATCCCTCGCGCCAAGACAGGCAATGCCGGCGCCAACTGGGGCCTCAGCTCGGCCGCAAAACGCAACCAAGCGGCGGCATCCATGCTGCCGCCGCCCAAGCCCGCCGCCGGCGGGATCTGCTTTCGCACCCGGACGTGCCACCCCGAAGGCCAAGTGGGGTCTTCAGCCGTCAGGGCAACTTGGGCCCGTGTCACGCTGTGCTGGGCTGGGTCGACGAGGTCGAGGGCAAACGGCCCGTCGGTGACGACCGTCCAGGTCGGCCCTGGCTCTACCTCGATGACGTCAGCCAGAGAGACCTCGGCCAAGACCGTGTCCACCAGGTGATACCCGTCAGCCTGCCGCGGTCCCACCCATAGCCCCAAGTTGATCTTGGCCCACGCCGTCAACCGGCGCCCCGGCGCGTCCGTGCTCTCGCCTCCCTTAAGCCCCGCACTCGGCTCCGCGTCATCGCCTCCATCATAGCTTTTGCCCGTGCGTCCCAGCAACTACCGGGCCTTGGCGGCCGACACCAGGTCCCGCGCCTCTATCCAGCGCCGCCGCATGGCGAGCCCATCTTCCACGGCCGCCGACACCACCCCGTAGCGCTCGTACAATACCAGGCACAAGGCGCCCGGGGGGGCCTCGTAGAGGGCCCGGCGCACTGCCGTGCCCTCGTCTTCCTCGATGACCACGCGGTCCGGTCCCATGCCGGCCTCCTGCAAGGCCGCCGCGAGCAGTGCCGCCACCTCGCCCGGACGCCGCCCGCGCAAGTCGTGGTCCTCGCGCACCACCACCCGATGGCTGAACCGTGCCACGGCTTCGGCCGTGGCCTTAAGGTCGGCGTTGCGACGGTCGCCGGGCAATCCCAAGACCGTCACCACCACTTTGGCCTTCATTCGCCGGCAGACCTCGCCTAATGCCGCCACTGCCGGTTGATTGTGCGCGTAGTCGATGACCACCGTCAGGTCGACACCGCGGCGCACCTCCAGGCGACCGCGGTTGACGCCCTGCCCGCCGGCCGGGAAAGTGGCCAAGCCTTGCGCCACCACCCGTGGGGGGAGTCCCATGGCCAGGGCGGCTGCCGCAGCCGCTGCGGCGTTGGCCACGTTGATGGCGGCCACCCCCCCGAGGGCCGCCGGCAAGGCCCGCACCCCGATCAGGCGGGAACGGCGCGAGCCCACGGCCCAGACCAGGTGGCCCTGCCGTACCACCACCGCCGCGCCGCCGGCCTCTAGATGGCGAGTCACCACGACGTTGTCGCCGTGGAGCGAAAACCAGACCACCCGCCCGCGGCAGCGCGGAGCCATCGACTGGACCAGCGGATCGTCGGCGTTGAGTACTGCCGCCCCCTCCCGGCGCACCACGTCCACCACCAGCGCCTTTAAGTGCACCAGATCTTCCAGCGTCTCGACGCCGTCTTGTCCCAGGTGATCGGGGCCGATGTTGGTCACCACGCCGACGTCGACATCGTCGAACCCCAAGCCGCCTCGGGCCATCCCGCCCCGGGCGGTCTCCAAGACCGCCACCTCCACGCTGGGGTCGTTGAGGATCAGGCGAGCACTCCAGGGGCCGGTAAAGTCGCCCTGCGCCACGAGCCGCGACCCGACTAGGATGCCGTCGGTGGTGGCCATGCCCACCTGGCGGCCGGTGGTAGACCAAATGTGCCCCAGCATGCGGGTCACGGTGGTCTTCCCGTTGGTCCCGGTCACTGCCGCGACCGGAATGCGGCCCTGCGAGGTCCCAAATAGATAGGCCACGATGCGGTCGGCTACCGGTTCCGGCTCGCCCTCGGCCGGAAAAAGATGCATGCGCAAACCGGGTACGGCGTTGACCTCGATCACCGCTCCGCCCACCTCTCGCAAGCCAGCACCGAGGTCCGGCGTGACGATATCCACGCCGGCGATGTCCAGCCCGACCGCCTGGGCGGCCCGCACGGCGTCGTGGGCCAGGTCTGGGCTGACGGCCCCGGTGACGTTTTTCGCCGTGGCCCCCGTAGACAGGTTGGCGGTCCAGCGCAACGCCACCCGCCGGCCGGCTGGAGGGATGTCGTCGGGGCCAAAGCCTTGTTCCGCGAGGCACAGCAAGGCCGGCGCATCCAAGGGGACCTCGCTCATGGCGTACCCGTGCCCTGGACCCCGGCGCGGGTCGCGATTGAGCGCGGCCACGAGCTCGCGGATGGTGTGGCGCCCATCCCCCACCACGGCCGGGGGAATCCGCTCTGCCGCCGCCACCAGCTCCCGCCCCACCACCAAGAGGCGGTAGGGAGTGCCCAACACCTGCCGTTCCACCAGAACCGGTCCGTCGCCCACCAGGTTGGCCGCCACCCAGGCCCGCTCCAGCCCGCCAGGAGAGCCCACGGCGCTGACCCCCATCCCCTGCCGCCCGCGCACCGGCTTGACCACCACCGGGAACCCGAGGCTTTGGACCGCCTCGCCCAGTTCTGCCAGCGAGTGCACCACCCGCCCCGGCGGTGTGGGGATCCCCGCGTCCTGCAGCACCGTTTTGGTCCACGCCTTGTCTTGAGCCACGTCCACGGCGATGACCGAGGTGCGGTCGGTGCTGGCTGCGTAAAGCCGCCGCTGTTGAACCCCCTGACCCAGCCGCAGATAGCTGCCGGCATCCAATCGCGCCACGGGAATGCCCCGGCGTCGGGCCGCCTGCACCAGGGCGCGCGTGCTCGGGCCCATTCCTTCGCGATTGACCGCCTCCCGCCACCGGCCGACGGCGTCGACGGCGTCGGCATCGTCCGCCCACAGGCGCCGAATGAGGTCGAGCGCCCCTGCGATGGCGGCCCGGGCACCGGCCTCGCTTTCCGCCTCGAACACCACCCGCACCCAGCGCGGAGAGTCGCCCATCCGCCGGGTCTTGCCGTATACGCTGTCCTCTCCGGCCAGGTGTTCCAGTTCCAAGGCGATGTGTTCGGCGACATGCCCGAGGTAGGTGCCCTCCCGGAGGCGCTCGACCAACCCCCCGGGCCGTCCGAGCCCACAGTGGTGCTCGGCCAAGCCAGGCAGGATGGCCAGCAGGCGGTCGACGAACCCCGGCCTATCGCGGCTGGTGCGCTCGGCCCACTCCCCTAAGTCCAACACCACCTCGGCGGCCGGAGAGAGGGTATGCCGATTGGGACCAGGAAAATAGCGGACCTCCACAATCTCCACGCTGGTTCCCCCTTGGGGTCATGATGCGGAATGGGGCGCCGAAACCGGCGGCCGGGGGCGGCGGTACGCGAGGTCCAAGCTCCAACCGGGAGCCAGAACGTGCAGGCGCACGCCGACCAGGGCCAAAGGCTGATCGGGACGCGACTCGGAGGCGTTTGTGGCCAAAATCCCTTGGCCATCGAGCACCGTGACCGTGTTAGACCCCACTACCGTCAGCCAGGCGCCTGTCCCATCGACCTCCACGGCCGTATCCTCGTCGATGCCAATGGCCAAGACGGCAGGGTTTTGGGCCAGTGCCGCCAACAGGCGGCCGATGCGCCCGCGTTGACTGAAGTGCTGGTCGATGACGCTGCCCGGCCAAAGCCCCATCCCTGCAGCCAGTTGCACCCGGTTCTTGGTCGGCCCTGCCTCCTCGGCGCCGCCGACGATCATCACATCGGACATCATCGAAGCTCCAGCCGAGGTGCCCGCCACCACCAATCCGGCCGCCCGCTCGGCCAAAAGCCGGCGGTGAAAAACGGTGCCGCCCAGGGTGCTGGTGATACGCAACTGGTCGCCGCCGCTGAAAAACACCCCGGCCACGTGGCGCAAGCCTTCGGCCACCTCGGCGGCGTCAGCTTGTTCGCGGGCCCACACCAGGAAGGGGCGCGTCGGCACCCCCAGGGCGGCAAATGCCTTCGCGTACCGCCCGTAGGCCAAAGCGCCATCCTCCGCGGCAGTGGTGACGATCCCGATGGGCCCGGGGCGTCCGGTTTGACGGCACAAGGCGATGAAGCGCTGGAGAATCCGGGGGTGATGGTCTTTGTCCTCCCGGCCCCCGATGATCAGCAAGGGACCGATGTCTCTTCCTCCTCGCCCAAAGCAAACAAAAACGAGCGTACGTGACGAATCACGTGCGCTCTAGTGTTACCGGGACGCAATCGCCTTATGCTGACGACCAAAAAATACGGCTCCGCGCAAAGGAGCCCAATCTTTTATCCTGGGTTAAGTGTTGGCCAGCGACTCGGGGAGGATCAGTTCCACGGTTTCGGTCAAGACATCGGTATAGGAGTACGAGACCCGGCGCTCGGAAAGATGGCCTTCCTCGATGCGGACGACGAAGATGTGGGGGTAGGTTTTTTCCAGAATGCCCTCTTTCTCATCGACCTTCTTGCGCCCCTTGTTGGCCTTGACACGGATCCGCTCGCCCACGTGGGAGTCCAGTTCCCGCTTGATCTCGTCCAGGACGCTCTTGGCCGCCACGCGATCACTTCCTTTTTGTTTCGCAAATGAGGCGTAACGGGATCACTGTAACATATCCCAGCAGAACTGTCAACGAAGCCCACCATTCTACCAGGAGGGGATTGACCCAGTCAACAGGAAATCGGTCCGGAAACGGCGGAAATTCCGATCCCCGCCCTGTGGCCATCAGGACCAGGAAATGGCGGACGCGGCCGCGCCCCTTACTTGGTGTATTTGTCGGCGACCTTCGAAGCGCCAAACGAGTCCGGCTTGATGGTGGCGTGGTATCCGCTGCCGGTGACCATGCCCACGATTTCGCGGATGAGGTCGCGCGTCTCCCCCTGTTGGCCGACATCAATGTGGATGTCCACATCCAGGTCGGAGAAGCCGCTGCGCTGGAGGGCGTCGGTCAGTCGCGCAGCGATGCCTAAGCTGACCGACGTCTCGTAGAGGATCTTTTGGCGCAGCGACCGCACCGCCCGGCGCTGGCTCTTGGAGAAAAAATAGCGGCCTCCCTTGCCCACCCGGTGGATGATGACGGCCGTCACAAAGATGGTGTCATTGCGGGTGTGCGAGTCGGTGCCGACGATCAGCTTGTAGCGGGCCTCAGGGTCCTCTCCCAAGTACCGCAAAAGCTCCCCAAACATCTCTTCAAAACTGAGCCGGCCGCGGCTGGGACTCTCGAAGATCATGTCACGTCTGCCTCCCTGCGGCCGGACCAGCAGGTAGGGCCGCTGCCAACCGCACCCACTCGGCAAAGGTCAGCGATTCCGCTCGCCGGGCGGGGTCGATACCCTGACCCTCTAGCCACGCCGACCAGAACTCCGTCCCGCCCCACGCGGCGCCGGCCTGGGCCAGGGCTTGACGCAACATCTTGCGCCGGTAGCGGAAGCCGGCAGCCACCACCCACCGGAGGGCCTCCAGCGCCACAGGGGGACGCAGCTGGTGGTCCACGGCCACCACCGCCGAGTGCACCTCGGGCGGAGGGAAGAACGCCGAAGGGGGGACCGTCAGCACCTTGCGGACCGTCCCCGCCCAGCGCACCATCACGCTAAGGCTCCCGGCACGCCGGGTCCCGGGTTCGGCCACGACCCGATCGGCCACCTCTTTTTGGACCATCAGCACCGCTCGACTCCAGGATACCCCATCTTCCCACAATTTGGCCAACAAGGGTGCCGTGGCGTAGTAAGGGAGGTTGCCCACGATGGCCACCGGCGCGTTCAGGCCCCACGTGCGGGCGACGGTCGCCCACGACAGCGTCTGGGCATCCCCTTCCACCACCCGGAAGTGCCCAAAGCGGGCTTGCCAGCGCGTCAAGAGGGCCACCAGGCGGCGGTCCAGTTCAATGGCCACCACCCGCTGGCCCCGTTCCAACAACCCTACCGTCAGCGCGCCGGCCCCCGGTCCGATCTCTATCACATCGGCATGAGGAGGCACCAGGTCCACGATGGCCGCCGCCACTCGGCGGTCAATCAAAAAATGTTGTCCCCAGCGACGCTCGGGCCGCACCCCGGCCTCTTCCAACAGGTGTCTTAAGCCAGCGGCCGTGCGCGGATCCTCAGACGGCGGCACGATAGCCTTCACTGCACCACGTAGACGTTGACTTCGCGCACGCCCCACGCCAGGGCTTGGCTCTCGCTGTCAAAACACAGGTCGATGCGGTTGCCCACGATGGCGCCTCCGGTGTCAGCGGCCACGGCAAAACCGTACCCCGGCACAAAGACACGGCTGCCGAGCGGGATCACCCGGGGGTCGACGGCCACCACGCCGTACTGCGCCTTCCAGCCGAGGGCCGTATAGCCGTCGGACCAGGCCGGATTGGGCCAATAGGCGGTGGCCACCATCGGAATGCGCCGCGCGAACACGACCGGCGCCCCGCCTCGCGCCACGGCCGGCGCGGTGCCGTACCCCACGATCTCCGGCCGAGGAGGATCGGCCACCCGCACCGAGAGCACTTGGCTTGCGATGGGTCGCCCATC
Organism: Bacillota bacterium; assembly: GCA_023511625.1. Classification (GTDB taxonomy): domain Bacteria; phylum Bacillota; class Sulfobacillia; order Sulfobacillales; family Sulfobacillaceae; genus JAIMAE01. Next base: position 102,758 of record JAIMBD010000006.1, read on the forward strand.
TTGCAGCAAGATGCGCTTGATGGTCTCTAAAAGCCCGTTGGCGCCACTTTGCAAGATGACGGAATCGCCGCTGGCCAGATCGGCATCGGGCTGGTGCTGCACGGGATAGGGAATAGGCTCAGTTGTGGTCTCCTTCACCCATTGGCGGCGCCACACGGTCACGGTGGTCGGCCCCTTCAGCGCCGCCATGAGCCCCGGCTGCACCACGTCCAACGGGCCCAACCGAATCCCGAGGGCACTTAACACGGCACCCACCCGGTAGTCGGTGGTCCAATCCTTGAAAATGCGATGGGCGGTCTTGACCGTCACGGGAATGGCGCGGGTGATGCGGATGACGTGCCCGTTGAGCTGCGCCTTCAACCCGGGGCTGACCTTGTCGTGGGGGAAAAGACGGATTTTGGCCTGCGCCAGGGCGCCGCGGACGGTGTGATGGAAGGTCCAAAAGCGAATCTCCCGCTTCCCTGCGGGATTCTGTACGACGATGTCAACGGTGCGAATTTGCGTCGTGACCAGGCCTGTTCCTATGGCTGCAGCGGCCACCACCCCCATCACGTACGGGCGGATGGGCCACTTACTCCATATACCCAAAACCTGTCCTCCTTTTGATGACCATGCTCCGCCGTTTCTCGGTTCGGCTCCTGCGAGCCGCGTCCCCTATGATCATCTCCTGTTGGTTGCCATTATCTGGCAACCGGCTAAAATAGAGGGAACACCCTTAGGGTATTCTCCACGACCTGGGAAAACACCTCCTCGGGTGAGCAATTTTTTTCCGCCGCCACCACTTCCGCCACCCGCACCACCCGCGCCGGTTCGTTGCGCTGCCCGCGCCAGGGAGTCGGCGTCAGATACGGCGCGTCGGTCTCCACCAAGATGCGGTCCAGGGGAACGCGGCGGAGCACCGCCCGCAAGGCCTCGGCTTTGGGAAAGGTGACGATCCCGGAAAACGAGAGGTAAAATCCGCGGGCCAAAAGCGCCTCGGCGAACTCCGCGCTCCCCGTAAAGCAATGCAACACCCCCCGGACGCCAGGCACTGCGTCAAGGCAGCGCACCGTCTCCGCCTCGGCCTCGCGCGAGTGTATCGACACCGGCCGACCGAGTTCCCGAGCCCATCTCAGCTGCGCCTGGAATACCGCCACCTGGTCCTCCGGCGGACTGTGCCGGTAATAGAAGTCGAGCCCGATTTCGCCCACGCCCACCACACGCGGGGACGCCATCCACTGGGCCACCTTTTCACCCCAATCGGGCGGGCACTGCCGGGCCTCGTGGGGATGGATGCCGACCAAGGCCCAAGTGTCGGCGTGGCTCTCGGCGAAGGCCACCCCAGCCTGGGCACTGGCCTCGCTCCACGCCGCCAACACCATGCCTACCCCCAGCGCGCGCGCTCGGGCCCACACCGCCTCGCGGTCGCCCGCGAAGGCTTCGTCTTGAAGATGACAGTGGCTGTCAAACAGCTGAACGTCCGGCCTCATTGGACTTTGGCCCCGTCGGGCAGGGGGCGGTCGACGGTCACCAGGGCCAGCTCACCTCCGGCCGATCCCGCCAGCAGCATGCCTTCAGAGCGGATCCCGCGCAACACGGCCGGCTTGAGGTTGGCCACCAGCACCACCTGCCGCCCGATGAGCTCTTCCGGCCGGTAGTGGGCGCGAATCCCGGAGACGATGGTGCGCTCCCGCTCTCCGTCAAAGACCGTCAGCCGCAGCAGGCGGTCGGCTCCCTCGACGACGCTAGCCGCCCGCACCGTGGCCACCCGCAAGTCTACGCGGCGAAAGTCGGCGATGTCGAGCGCCGCCTCGTCCGAGGTCGGCGCCGGCGGGGCCCCTTCAGCTGCGGGGTCAATCCGGGGAAACAGCGGGGGTCCTGGGCGCACGGTCCGACCGACCAAGGTGGTGCCAAAAGCGGCCTCGCCCATTGCGCTCACCGGGGCGTCCAACCCAAGCTGCGCGCGCAGGCGACCGGGCGCCTCCAAAAGAAACGGCGTCAAGAGGACCGAGAGGACCCGTAAGGTCTCGGCCAAATCGTGGAGCACCGTCCCCAGCCGGTCCCGATCGCGGCGGGCCAAGGCCCACGGCTGCTCGTCCTCGATGAAGCGGTTGGCCACACGCACCAGGCCGTTCGCGGCCGAAAGGGCGTCGGACAGGTTGAGCCGGTCCATCGCCGCCTCCCAGGCCCGCGTCGCCTCTGCGCACGCCTCCGCCAGCGGGCGCGGGCCGGAACCTGGAGCCGGAACGATCCCGTCGGCGAAGCGCTGGACCATGGCCACCGTCCGGTGCAACAGGTTGCCGAGGTCGTTGGCCAAGTCGACGTTGGTGCGCAGGATCAAGGCCTCCTCGGTGTAGCTGCCGTCTGCCCCAAACGGCACCTCGCGCAGCAGGTAGTACCGCACGGCGTCGACGCCGTAGCGGTCGATCAACGCCAAGGGGTCGACGGCGTTGCCTCGGGACTTGGACATCTTGGTCTCGCCGATCAACAGCCAGCCATGGCCGAACACCCGTTCCGGCAGCGGCAGGTCCAGCGCCATCAGCATAATGGGCCAGATGATGGTGTGAAACCGCACGATCTCCTTGCCCACGAGGTGCAAGTTGGCCGGCCAGGTGCGGGCGAAACGCTCGGGGTCGCTGAGGTATCCCGCCGCCGTCAAATAGTTGGCCAGGGCGTCGAACCAGACGTAGATCACGTGCTCGGGATCGCCGGGCACCGGGATGCCCCACCCCAAGCCGGTGCGCGAGATGGACAGGTCCTCCAATCCCCCTTCGAGAAACCCCAGCATCTCGTTGCGGCGGCTGACTGGCTGGATGAATTCGGGATGATCAAGGATGTAGCGGCGCATGCGCTCCTGATAGCGGCTCAGCCGGAAAAAGTAACTCTCTTGCCGCACGCGCTCCACCGGTCGCCCGCAGTCCGGGCAGTTCCCGTTGACCAGTTTCGACTCCGGCCAGAAGGTTTCATCCGGCAAGCAGTACCAACCCTCGTAGGTCCCCTTGTAGATATCTCCCTGCTCCTGCAGGCGCGTGAACAGGTGTTGGACCACGCGGTAATGGCGCGGTTCGGTGGTGCGGATGAAGTCGTCGTAGGAGATGCCGAGCCGCTTCCACAAAGGATCGCGGATAAAGGCCACGATCTGGTCCACGAACGCCTGGGGCGAAACGCCGGCTTCTTCGGCCCGCTTTTTGATCTTCATCCCGTGTTCGTCGGTTCCGGTCACAAACCACACCGCCTCGCCCTTCAGGCGGTGATAACGGGCCAACGCGTCGGCGGCCACTGTGGTGTAGGCGTGGCCGATATGCAGGTTGTCGCTGGGGTAGTAGATGGGGGTGGTGATGTAATAGACCGAACGACCCATGGAGGCTCCTTTCCACAAGCGGTCCCGACCCCCCGAAGGGGCGCCTCGCCTATCGACTGGCCAATTCTACCAAAATTCACGCCGCCAATCAAAGCCGCCGGTCGGCGCCGACACCCATCTGCTCCTCCTACTGGCCCCCGGCCGATGCCCGCAAGGCGGGCAAGAGCCGGGAGAGGATCATTTGGTTGGTCAAGGTCTCGACCGGAGCCCGGTTGTCGGTAAAGACGAGGCCAGGCCCTGGATGGGCGCGGTGCCAGGTGGCAGCCACAAGCCGAGCCGGCGGGCGCAGGGTCCGGGGCAAAGAGGCGGGGTCCGGTGCCGGAAACGGATGAAAGGCAGCCACCACCAAGTAGTTGTACGCCCCTGGCGCCCGAGCCACCCCGACCCAAGGAAAGACCGTTTCCAGGGTGCGCTCGAGGTCGCGCAAGAGGGGAGCACGGGGGTCGACGGCGTTGACGTTCATGGCCAAAAGCCCCCCAGGCATCAGGTGCGCCGCCACCAACTCGAAGAACTGGCGGGTGGTGAGCGTAAAGGGGATGTAAATCTCGTTGCTGTACGCATCGACCACGATGAGGTCAAACCGCTGGGCGTGCGTCTCCAGATAGACTCGTGCGTCTTCGTGGACCACCGTCGCCGCCTCGGGCACCAGGTGAAAGTACCGCCGTCCCAAGGCCGTCAACACCGGGTCGATCTCCACGCCGGTGACCCGCACCGGCGCCGCCCGCACCGGGTCGACATCGCGAAAAAAGAGGGTGGGAATGGTTCCTGCCCCCATGCCCAGCACCAGTGCCGAAATCGGCCGGCCCGGCGGAAACAAAAACGGCAGGACCACGAACGCGTCGTAATACAGCCCCGTCAGCGGGCTTGGCGTCCACACCGACTGAATTCCGGCACCGTCGTTGACGCTTAGGGCCACACCGCCGGCTCCGTAGCGCCAGACCTCCGCGAACTGATAGGGGGTTTCCACCTCTGCCAAAAGGCCAGGCATCGGTTTCAACCAGGCTGGAGCGGCGTGAGCCAACCCGAGCGGCACCGCCAGCGCCAAAAAGGCCCAGGGCAGGCCGGCACAGGAGGCCCCGGCCGCGATCAAGACGGCTCCCGTCCCCCACAGCGTGGCCCGCACTCCAAAACTGGGAATGGTCCAAAACACCGGCACAAAGGTCCCGAGAAGGCTGCCCAGGGTGGCCCAGGCGTAGAGCGCTCCGGCCGTCTCCCCCGAGTCGGCCACCCGCGAAACCGAAAGCCGCACCGCATAGGGGCTGACGGCCCCGAGCGCTACGACCGGCGGCACAAACAGGACCGCCACCCCCACCAAGGCCGCCACCACCAAGCCGGCCGGAGTTGCCAAAAGTCCTTGCGCAGTCACACGCAAAAGCGGCTCGGCCGCCGACGGCAGCGCGGCCGTCCACACGCCCGAAGCCAGCACCACGCCTCCGAGCCAGCGCGGATCGGGATGGCGGTCGGCGAGGCGTCCACCCCATTGGTAGCCGAGGCTCAACCCCAACAAGATAAGCCCGATCAGTAGCCCCCACACCAACTCGGAATTCCCGAAAAACGGTGCCAGCAGGCGCTCGGCGGCAAATTCCACCGCCATCACCCCGGCCCCGGTCACAGTCACCAAGCCCTTAAGCCACGCACTGCGGCGCCGGCCTTGGCCCCTCGCGCCGCCCTCTGCTGTTCCCTGCACCGATCTCGGCCCCCTCTTTGGCCTGTTGGGTGGCGCCTCGCAATCTTATGGCTAAGAGCTTAAGCCGGGCGGGACGGGCTTGCAAGGAAGGGCAGGAGGGGGAGAGAGGGCCAGACCACCGTGAGCCGGATCACGGATCGCCGGCCCCGGCGGGAGTAGTGACGAGAAGGAAAGACGGCGCGGGTGACCCGCCCAGTGGACCACGGCGCTGCGGGGTGACGCCTCCTCGGTGCCCAATCGGCTGCCTTGGGCGGTACAATACCCCACGAGGGAAGCAGTCAGAGCGCCCGCGTCGGGGGGAGGGGAATGACGATGGCCTTTGGCAAAGTGTATACCGAACAAGCCCCGGCGCTGGCTGTGCCGCTCGGCTACTGGTTGGCCGCCTTATGCGGTGGGGCAGCCCTCATGGGCTGGATCGCCGCGCACGCCGACCCGGTGTGGCATGCGGCCTGGGGGACGCCGGCAGTGCTGGCCGCCGTGCACCTCTTTACCCTCGGTTGGATGACCCCGATGATGCTGGGGTCCCTGACCCAATGGCTGCCGGTAGTCACGAACCGGCCCGGGATGGGGCACGGCAGAGGAAGCGAGGGCGCGAAGGTGGCGACCGCGGCCTATTTGCTGGGCGTAGGCCTCTTGGTGGCAGGCATGGCCCGCTGGGATTTCGCCTGGGCAGCCGTGGGGGGCAGTCTTTTGGCGGTAGCGGTCGGCTGGCACCTCGCTCTCCACAGTCGCCAGCTGTTTACGGCGCGCCCATTTCCGGTGCCCTTGGGGTTTGTGGCCGCCGGCCAAGCCAGCCTGGGCGTCGCCGTGGGACTCGGCCTCGGGATGGCCCTCGGGCTGGCTCGAGGCCGCCCCGTGTCTTGGACCACCGTAGGAACGCATCTGACGGCTGGGCTCGGCGGCTGGTTTCTGCTCACCTTGATAGGCGTTTCCTACAAACTCTTTCCGATGTTTTCGCCCAGTCGCCGCGAACCGCGTTGGGGTTGGCTGGTCTTGGCGTGGACCCTCCTCGTGCTGCTCCTTACAGTGGGCTGGGTGGTCGCTCGCGGAGGGTGGCCGCGCTGGTGGCTTTGCACGTGGTGGGGCCCGTGGGGATTGTACGCGGCCGACCTGTTCGCGACCTGGCGCCAACGCCGCAGCCACCGACTCGACCCCGCAGTCCTGGCCATGCTCGCCGCCGTCGCGAGCCTCCTCGCCGTCCCCGCCCTGAAGCTGGCGGGATCCCCCCTGGCAGCCGCCTGGCTCTTCGCCTTCGGAGGGCTTGGCCTGGCGTCCCTGGCGTATTTTTCCAAGATCCTGCCCTTCGCCCTGTGGCACCACCGCTTCCGACAACGGCCTGGGCCCGGTCTTCTCGTCCCCCATGTGGCAGACATTCTGCCGCCTAAGACGGTGTGGCCCACCCTCGTGGGGTGGACCGGCGGCGTGGCTGTGGCGGTCTTAGGCGCTTGGTGGCGCCAGCGTTGGGCGTGGGAGATCGGCCTCGGATGTCAGGGCCTGGCCTTGGGGCATGGCCTTCTTCAAGCGTTCTGGGCCATCGGGCGAAGCCGCCCGCGTCCGGCCCAGACGGGGAACACTGGGATCGAACGTAGACTCGGGACCACGGAGAGGAGCGGCACCACCCATGGACGGTAGAGCAGTCCCCCGCGACCCGTACCAAGACGTCACCGACATCAACCGCGCGTATTTGCTCGAATGCTACGACCGCTACCAACAAGACCCGGCAGCGGTCGACCCTGCCCTGGCCGAATATTTCGCCCGCTGGGGGCCGCCGACTTGGCCCGACGCCCCCGTCCAAGGCACCGACGAGGCCCGCCAGACGGTCGCGGACCGGCTCCAGAGCTGGGCCGATGCCCTGCGCGAAGGAGGGCACCGCGCCGCAGCCATCAATCCGCTGGCGCCTCCGCCGGCCCTGCCAGCGGCCTTGGACCTCAAGACGTGGGGCATCACCCAGGCCGACCTCAGGGCCTTGCCGGCCTCGGCGATCTGGCCCGAGGCCCCGCCGCACCTTGATGCCGCTCAAGCCGTAGACGTCCTGTACCGGCGATACACCGGCCCCATCGCATTCGAGTACCGCCATCTTGCCGACGCGACCGCGCGCGAGTTTTGGCGGAAGGCCGTGGAGTCGGGCCAGGCCGAAGCCCAGTGGCCGGCCGCAGTGCGCCGGACGCTCCTCTACCGCCTGCTTCAAGCGGGCGAATTCGAGCGCTTCCTGCACCGCACCTATCCCGGCCAGAAGCGCTTTTCGCTGGAGGGCACCGACGTGCTGGTTCCGCTGCTGGAACACCTGGTGCGAACGGCCGCCGAGACCACCGAAATCCGCCACGTGGTCTTGGCCATGGCCCACCGCGGGCGGCTCAACGTCCTCGCCCACCTCCTGGGCAAGCCCTACGCGGCCATCTTTGCCGAGTTTCACCATGCGCCCGACAAGGAGGCGGTCCCCTCCGAAGGCTCTTCCGGGCTCAACTACGGCTGGACCGGAGACGTGCGCTACCACCTCGGTGCGGAGAACACGGTGGAAGAGCCCAACCTGGTCGAAATGCACCTCCATCTGGCCCATAACCCGAGCCACCTGGAATTCGTCAACCCCGTGGTCGAAGGAATGGCCCGCGCCTTGCAGGACCGCCGCGACCGCGCCGGAGCCCCCGAGTGGGACGCCGACCGAGCCCTGCCCGTGACCGTCCACGGCGACGCGGCGTTTGTCGGCGAGGGGGTGGTCGCCGAGACCTTGAACCTCGCCGCGTTAGAGGGGTACCAGACTGGCGGCACCATCCACATCGTGGTCAACAATCAGATCGGGTTCACCACCACCCCCGAGGAGGGACGGTCCACCCCCTATGCCACGGACCTTGCCAAGGGGTTCGAAATTCCGGTGGTCCACGTGTCCGCCGACGACCCCGAGGCCTGTCTTTCCGCCGCCACCTTGGCCCTGACTTGGCGCCAGCGCTTTCATCGCGACGTGGTCATCGACCTTGTGGGTTACCGTCGGTGGGGGCACAACGAGGGCGATGACCCCGCCCCCACCCAACCTCTGCTCTACCGCGCCATCGCCGACCACCCCGACGTGGCAAGCCTCTACCGCGACCGATTGACGGGCGAAGGCGTAGTGACGGCTGCCGAAGTAGAGGCGTGGCGGCGCGAAATCCAGGCGCGTCTGGAAGCGGCGTACCAGCAAACCCCCCGGCTACCGCCACCGGCCGCGCCGGTCCCGGTTCCCTCCGACCCGGCGCCCCGCCCGCCGGCGGTTTTGGCCGAGACCCTCACCGCCTTGAACCAATCCCTGTTCGCGGTACCTCCGGAATTTACCCTGCATCCGCGGCTGCGCCGCACGCTGGAGCGACGCCACGACCTGACCCAATCCGCCATCGACTGGGGGTGGGCCGAGCAACTGGCTTGGGCTACGCTCCTGAGCGAGGGCATCGCGGTGCGGCTCAGCGGTCAAGACAGCCAACGGGGCACCTTCGGCCAGCGCCATGCCGTCTGGCACGACGCCGAGACCGGGGCCCGCTACTGCCCCCTACAGCACCTGCCGGATGCCCGTGCGGCCTTTGCCGTCTACAACAGCCCCCTGACCGAAACCGCCGTGCTGGGGTTTGAATACGGGTACAGCGTCGTGGCCAAAGGCGCCCTCATCCTCTGGGAAGCCCAATACGGCGATTTTGCCAACGTGGCCCAGGTGATGATCGACCAGTTCATCGCTGCCGGTCGCGCCAAGTGGCAACAGGACTCGGCCTTGGTCCTGCTCCTCCCCCACGGCTACGAGGGGCAGGGACCAGAGCATTCCAGCGCCCGCTTGGAACGGTTTTTGGAGCTGTCCGCCGATGAGAATTGGCAGGTGGTCCAACCTACCACTGCCGCTCAGTACTTTCACCTCCTGCGGGAGCACGCCTGGGCTTCGCGCACCCGACCCCAGCCGCTCGTGGTCCTGACGCCGAAATCGCTGTTGCGCCACCCCCGCGCCGGAGCCACAGTGGCGGAGCTGACCGGCGGCACTTTCCGCCCCTTGTTGGTCGACGGCCACGACCTGGCCCAGGTTCACCAGCTCCTCGTCACCAGCGGCAAACTGGGCCTCGAACTGGCCGAACAAGTGGCGCTGCAGCCCCACCCGGAACAGTGGGCGGTGGTGCGCATAGAACGCCTCTACCCCTTTCCCGACGCGGCGTGGCGCGAACTGTTGGCGCAACTGCCGCGTCTTCGGGCGGTCAAGTGGGTCCAGGAGGAGCCGGCCAACATGGGAGCGCTCCCCTTTCTCGCGCCGAAGCTCTCCGCGTCGCTGCCCCCCGGCGTGCGGTTTGCCACCGTCAGTCGCCCGCCCCGCCCGAGCCCGGCCGAGGGCTTCCACACGGCCCATCTGGCGGAGGCGGCGCGCATCGTGCAAGAGGCGCTGTCGGAACTCTAGAGTCTTTTAACCCACCAGAGCCCACACGGGAAGGAGTACGGCCATGCACGCCATCACAGTTCCGGAACTTGGGGAGTCGGTCACGGAAGCCACCGTAGGGCGTTGGTTGAAGGCGCCGGGCGATGTGGTCCAAGCCGGCGAAGCGGTGGTCGAACTGGAAACCGACAAGGTCAGCCTGGAGGTCGCAGCCCCTGCCGCAGGTCGCTTGACGCAGATCGTCCAGGAGTCCGGGGCCACGGTCCACCCCGGCGACACCTTGGGGACCATCGAAGCCGAGGCGGTGGCGCCGGCGCCCCCTGCAGCGACCCCGCCGCCCGAGCCGCCGGCTCCCTCCGATTCCCCACCGCCCCGAGCCACGCCAGACGTGCGGCGCCAGGCGCGGGCCCACGGCTTGGACCTCGAAGCGTTGCCCACCCGTCGCGGGCGCGTCACCCACGACGACTTGGCGCAAGCCTTGCGCCGATCCGAGCCCGCCCCGACCGTCGCCCCACCGCCTGCCCCGAGCCAGGGGGAGCGTGGGCAAATGGGCGAGGAAACCCGCCTGCGCCTGTCGCGGCGGCGGCTGACCATCGCCCGCAGGTTGGTGGCGATGACACAACAAGCCGCCCTCTTGACCACCTTCAACCAGGTCGACCTTTCGGCCGTCCAGGCCTTAAGGCACCGGCGCGGGGAAGAGTTTCAACAGCGCCACGGGGTGCGGCTGGGGTTGATGTCGTTCTTCACCAAAGCCGCCGTCGGCGCGCTCAAGGCCTTCCCGGCCCTCAACGCCGAACTCGACGGGGAAGAGCTGGTCCTCAAGCACTACTACGACATCGGCATCGCCGTCGCGACGGACCAGGGGCTGGTGGTTCCGGTGGTCCGCGGCGCCGATCGGCTGAACTTCGCCGAACTCGAACGGGCCATCGCGCGCCTGGCCCAAGCGGCCCGCGAGAACCGCCTGACTTTGGAAGACCTTCAGGGCGGCACCTTCACCATCACCAACGGCGGCGTGTTTGGTTCCCTGTTCTCCACACCCATCCCCAATCCGCCGCAGGTGGGCATTTTAGGCATGCACGCCATCGAAGAACGGCCAGTAGCCATCAACGGCCAAGTGGTGGTGCGGCCCATGATGTACCTGGCCCTGACGTACGACCATCGAGTCATCGACGGGCAAGACGCAGTCCAGTTCCTCCGCCGCATCAAGGAGCTGATCGAAGATCCCGAACGCCTCTTGCTCGAAGGGTAATCCCCTCCCAAAGCTGCCCCTTGCCAAAATCTTGGCGGCAAGGGGTAAAATTTCCGATCCCCGCGCCGCCTGTCCCGTTGACTAGAAATTGGCATTTCTGGTACATTAAAGCAGGCATTGTCGAAATAAGGGGGATCGGCCGATGAAATCGACGGGAATTGTGCGCCGGGTGGACGAGCTCGGTCGCGTGGTGCTGCCCATTGAGCTTCGGCGCACCTTGAACATCAAAGACCGCGATTCGGTGGAGATTTACGTCGAGGGCGAGATGATCGTTCTGCGCAAGTACAGCCCCTCGTGCATTTTCTGCGGCAACGCCAGCGACATCGAACAGTATCGCGGCAAGAACATCTGCCGCACCTGCCTCAAGGAGTTGACGTCGGCGGCGGTGTAACCGACGGGTCCTCTTGCGCGCGCTGGTAGAGGAGGCGCCGCGAAACCCCGGCCTCAGCGGCCACGGTCCGCACCGCATCGCGGAGCGATTGCCCCGAAGCCGTGGCGCGGCGCACCGCCTCCAGCAAGCGATCCCAGTCGGGTTCAGCTACGTCGCGACCTTGGGGAGACTTCGGCGCCACGACCAGCACCAACTCCCCACGCCACCCGCCCGCGTGCAGGCGGGCCGCCCGGAGCGACCCGCGCCACACCTCCTCAAACCGCTTCGAAATCTCGCGCACCACCGCCACCTCGCGTTCCTCTCCCACGAGGTTCGCGAGATCGGCCAAGGTCCGCTCCAGCCGGTGGGGCGCTTCGTACAACACCTGGGTCCAGGGGGTGGCGGCGACCGCCGAAAGCGCCTCGGCGCGGGCGCGGCCCCGGGCTGGTAGAAACCCCCAGAACACAAACGGGTGGGGAAACCCGGAGGCGGCAAAGGCGGCCACTGCGGCGCTTGGCCCGGGCAGCGGCGAGACGCGCAGTCCCTCTCGCAGTGCCGCCGCGACCAATTCCTGGCCCGGATCCGAGACGGCAGGCATTCCCCGGTCGGCCACCAGCGCCACTGCCTGCCCCTGGCGCAGCCGGTCTAAGACCGCAGGCAGCCGCTGGCCCACATTGTGCTGGTGGAAGGACCAGACCGCCGCCGGAACGATCCCGAGGGCAGTGCAGAGCACTCGGAATTCGCGCGTGTCTTCGGCCAAGACCAAGTCCACTGCCGAGACCACCGCACGGGCCCGCGGCGACCAATCCCCGAGATTCCCGATGGGGGTAGGCACCAGGTACAGCACGCCCGGCTCGATGCCCTCCCTCACAGCGTCGCGCCTCCTGCCCAGTGCCGCAGTTTGACCGCCCGCGGCTTTCGCTTCCACCAGCGTTCGCGCGCCAGCGCCTGCCCGCGGTCGAAGGGGCCCTCCACGCCGAGGAGCGTCACCGGCCCCCGGCCACGCGTGTAGCGCGCGCCCCGACCCCGCCGATGCTGGGCCAGGCGGCGGCTTACGTCGGTGGTCACCCCGATATACAGGGTCCCGTCGCCACAAGAAAGGCAGTACACCCACCACGGCCGCTTAAGGTCGGACACGCCGCCACGCCTCCTCGATGAGGGCCCGCCCCATCTGGGGATTGCCGTGGTGTTCCCAATCGCGGTACAAGCGGATGACGTCGTCCCACAGCTGCAGGACATCCGGGCGCCCGGTCTCCAGATAGCGCCGCCGCAAGAGGTAGGCGGCCGTCACCAACGTCTCCCCCCAATCGGCTGCAGGGTCCCGAAAATCCACGGTCTCGGGCGCTTGGACCGGCTTTTGTCCCCCGATCCGCCACCGCTGACAGCGGCTGAGCACTGTGGGCAGCACGCGGTCTGGGGCATCGGTGGTCAGCAGGGCCGTAAGGTGTGGCGGCGGCTCTTCTAGCACCTTCAGCAGGTGGTTTTGCGCCTCCACCGTCATCCGGTCTGCCTCGAACACGGCGACCACCACCCGGCGTCCCCACAGCGGAAACATCCGGGCGCGCTCCACGGCAGCCGCGACGGCCTCCCGGCGGATGCTCTTCGGGTCCGGGCGGATGAAGACCGCATCGGGATGCTGGGCGAGCTCGACCTGGCAGGCGCGGCATCGACAGTCGCGCCGCCCTGTCTCCTCGCACAGGCAAACGCGCGCCAGGGCTTCCGCGGCAGCCGACGTCTCCGCCTGGGGCCCAATCAGGAGGACCGACGCCGCCAAGCGGTCGCGCCGGACAGCCGCCGCCAATAGCGGCCACGGGTCCAGCCACTGTGGGCCCGACTCAATACTTTTCATAGCGGTCGATCGTCAACACAAACACGGTCGCCCCGCCCACGGCCACCTCCACCGGCACGGCGCCTGGTTCGACACCGGCCCCGGTGGCGTCAGGGGTGATCAACTGATGGCGCACCCGGCTCGTGCGCTGGAGAATGGCTAGGACCTCGTCCACCCGATCCGCCGACACCCCCACCAACAGCGTAGAGTTGCCCTGGCGCAGAAACCCGCCGGTGCTGGCCAGCTTGGTGGCCCCGAACCCGTGTCGATTGAGCTCGGCCAACGCCGCCTGGGCATCGCGATCTTGGACCACCGCTACCACCAGTTTCACGGCCGCGCCTCCTCCTCGGGGATGGACAGCCACCGCCGCAAAGCCGCCTGGACCGCCGAAAACACCTCGGCCGGACTGCCATCGGCGGCAATCCGGACCCACCGGTACGGCTCGGCCTGCATCAAGGCTGCGTAACCGGCCTCCACCCGGCGCCGGAACGGTTCGGGCTCTCGCTCCATGCGGTCTTGATCGAGCGTGCGGTGGGGCTGCCCCTCGAGCCAGATGGTGCCATCCGGCCAGACTCCCTCCAGAAATCCGCGGTGCACCGCCTCCACCCAACCGGCGTCAAGCCCGCGCCCGTACACCTGATACGCCCAGGTGGAGTCGACGAAGCGATCCGCCAGCACCACCTCTCCCCGGGCCAAGGCCGGCCGCACCACCGTCTCCACCAATTCCGCCCGCGCCGCCGCAAAGAGCAGCGCCTCCGCCCGCGCGCTGGCGATGGGCGGCCCGTCCAACAACAGCTGGCGGACTGCCGTCCCCAACGGCGTGGATCCCGGTTCTTGCACCACCGTCACGGTCATTCCCAGCGCCGTCAACCACCGGCGCGCCCACTCCACCTGAGTGGTCTTGCCGACACCGTCCACCCCTTCAAAGCTGATGAGCTTGCCTGGCATTTTCCCCCGCTGCCCTGCCCGTGATAGCCGCATCTTACCGTAAAGCAGCATCCGGGGACAAGCGTGGGCCCGGCGTCCGGGACTCCACCACGCGAACGGCCCCGGCTCGCATTCCCGCCACCGTTCCCGCCTGTTGATACGCCGTGGCCCAGGCCACCACCTCCGGCGTGATCTCCTCGCCCGGGCAGACCAGAGGCACCCCGGGGGGATACGGGACCAAAGCCTCGGCGGCCACCTGTCCCACAGCTCGGTCCAGCGCCACCCAGCGGCTTGGACCCTCGGTCGCCTCGCGAGGGGCCATGCGGACCGGGGGCTCCGGCCATCCTTCGCCGGTCCATGCCGGCGGGGGCTCGGGAAAAAGCGCCCCCAACGCCGCCATCAATCGGCCCGTGGGCACGTGGGGCGCCAGGATAAAGGTAATGCTCCCAGGATCGGCCTTCTCTGCCTGATGCCGCGGGGCAAGACGTTCCCGCCATCGAAGCCCGGGACCCAACAGCGTCAACTTCGCCGGATCTACCTCCCATCCCGCCTCGGCCGCACGAAGCTGCCACACCTGGTGCCCTCTCGCCTCAAGCCGCCGCCATTCGTCCCCCGCGCGGGCGGCCAAGGCCTCCCATGCCCGGCCGACCTCGCTCCAGCGAGCCAGCCAATGGTCTAGCGAAGCCAACAACAAGTAAGAAGGGCTGGAGGTGGCGAGCCGGCGCCACCACGCCTCGATGCGGTCGCCGTCTACATGTTGCCCCTGCCAATGAAGTACGCCGGTCTGCGTCAGCGCGGGCTCCGTCTTGTGCGGGCCGTGCACCACCAAGTCGGCGCCTTGCGCCAAGGCCGAGGTGGGAAACCCCTGCCGTCCCCACCAATGGGCGCCGTGGGCCTCGTCCACCACCACCGGCTTGCCCCGCCGGTGGTAGGCCAAAATGGCCGCCTCCAAAGCGGCGCGTGGCAGGGCGATGCCCTCATAGGTGGGCCGGGTGAGGACGAGCCCGTCGGTCTCGGCCGCGAGCGCCTCCCAGTTCGGCGCCGCCGGCACCGGCACCCCTCCCGGCGCCCACCGCGGATACAGCCACTTAGGGAAGAGACCGGCCAAGATCAGCGCCGACAGCACCGACCGGTGCGCATACCGGTCCACGGCTACTCGGCTCCCCGGAGCAAACGCCGCCAATATCGCCACCAGCACCGGCAAGGTGGCTCCTTGGACCGAGAACCAGCTTCGCCGGCTGCCGAAGCGTTCCGCTGCCTTGCGCTCCGCTTGGGCCCAAGGGCCCTCGGGATCGGCCAAGGCGCCCACTTCTGTCCAATCCATCTCCCAGGCGAGGAAGTCGGCGCCCTGTGGCGCGCGCCCCTTGTGGCCTGGCGTGTGCCAGCGCCATTCGATGGTCCGCGCCAAGCGGCGCATGGCGTCCACCAGCGGAGTCGTTTGAGCTCGGGGGGCCATGGGGCTTCGCCTCCGTCTTGCGTTTTCATTCTAACCCGCCTGGATGCGGAATATGGCGTACAAGGGAGGGATGGACCATGCCGTCGCGCTGGAAAGTCAGTCGGCGCACCGCCATCGGACTCATGGCGATGCTCGCCGCTATGGTGATCTACCGCTGGGCCTTTGCCCCCAACCACGTCCTGGCTCCGACTGCGGCACCCTTGCCGACTACGGTCACCGGCGAGATTCTCGCCATCGATCCGCCCGAGCTGTCTTTGCAATTGGCGGGACCGAGTGGCCAGTTGACCGAAGTGACCCGTCAGGTGGCCTTAAGCCGCACGACCCAATACCATTATCCCGGCCAGCCCGTAGCCGTCGGAGATGCTGGGCTAGGCCGGCTGCATCCCGGGCTGCGCGTCACCGTGACCGGCTCCACCCAGGGCACGCAGCTTGAGGCGACCCAAGTGCGCGTGACCTTCCCGCCCGTCACTGGAGTGGTGCAGGCGGTGGGACCCGGCCGCTTGACGCTGAGCCTCGCCGGCGCGCCACAACCCATGGAAGTCGCCTTGACGCCCTCGACGGCTTACTACTTCCCGGCCGGATCGCGTCACCCGCTGCATGCCGGCGTCCGCGTCCAAGTGTCGGTGGTGCCGACGCCGTCGGGCGGGCTGGAAGCCCTGAGGGTAGAGGTGAAGCCGCCGTCGGCGCCGGTCCCCTCTTCGTAAGCCCCGGCAGGTTCAGTTGCGGTGCCCCCCGCGCTCCCAGTGGGCCCGGAAGAAGTTCTCACTGCCCCGGCTCGCCATCGAAGCCGCCGCCGAGACCTCAAGACACAAGGTAGCGGCGGCGATGATCTGCGCCAAGCGCTGCGCCGATCCGGGGCCCTCGCATCCCATCATCCGAAGCCAGGCGCGGGCATGCGGGAGCCCGGTGCCACCACCCACGGTCCCAACTTCCAGGCCGCCCAGTTGGAGCGAGAAGGTGATGCCCTCGGGAACGGCGTGAAGCGACCCCTGCGCCATGCTGCTGGTTCCGACCATCCCGAGGTCTTGGCCGGTGGCCGCAAAGATGGCGGCGACGGCCGAGGCGGGCGTAAAGCCGAACGACTGCATGGCAGAAGCGTGGGCGCCGTGCAGTCCCACCCACTCCAGGGTTTTGAGCGCCTCAGCAGTGATGTGCAGATGATGCCGCAGCACGTCGTGGGTCAAGGTCACGGTGGCCAACACGGTCTTGCCGTGGCCCCCGGCGTAGTACTCGTGACTAGGCTTTTTGTCGCCCCCGAGATTGGCCTCCAGAAACACGTGGTCTGGGACCAGTCGGGACAACTCCACCACGCGGCGGTTCAACGCGTACGCGTTGCGGGTCATCATGTTGGGACCGCAGGCCTCTCCCGTCCAAAACCGGTACAGGAGATGGCACACCGGCCCCACCACGCGGGTGTCCACCCCCAACAGCCGCGCGTGCTGCGACATGACCGGTAGCGGATGCCCCGGCCCCCCGGGCTGTTTGAGGGGGTTGGCCGGGTCGTTGCACCACGCGACGAGCCCCGCCTCCTCGCTCCGCACCCACTCGGCCAGCGCCACTGCCTCGGCCGGAGTTCGAAAGACAAAGGCCGAATCGCGCGTCATGGCATCCCGCAACAAATAGGTGCGCACGCCGCCCGCGGCCTCCGCCGCCCGCATGCCGCGCAGCATGGAGGCCGAAAGACCGCCTTCGGTATGGGCCAGCGGGACGAACACCGTATCGGTGGCGCGCCCCACCTCCCGGGCCACGCCGCCGTCCTCAATCGTATACTGCCCCAGCGACACCAGCAGCGGGCCCACCACTCCGACCGGCAACACCATCTCCCCGGTCAGGCATTCCTGAAAGCGCCCCAACCGCTCCGGATCCACCGACCACCGGAACGGCCACTCGTCCGCCTCCGTCCAGTCTGGCCGCTGGCGGAGCAGCGCCTGCCGCTCCGCAATGGCCTGCGGATGATTCCGGTGCGACCACCGGTATCGCATGGGACCTCCTTATACACACGTCAACGCCCTCCGCTGGTTGGAGCGGAGGGCGGCACAACAGGCTTGGGCTGGCACCACCCGGGATCCCAGGGGCTCGGCCCCCAGTAGCCCGGGCGGAGGCCGGGGGGACGTCCGTGTGCGGCATGGGAACGGGTCGAACCCAACCCCCTCGCACCAGCCCAACTCCTCCGGCGCCCCACGGGCCCTTCACAACTTCCGAGGAGGAAGTCCTCGACCGCTTAGTACGGGCTCGCTCTACGCGTTACCGCGCCTCCACGGCCCGCCTATCCACCCGCTCGTCTCGCGGGGGTCTGTCGCCCGTTCCCCGGGCGCGGATGTCTCATCTTGGGGCCGGCTTCGCGCTTAGATGCGGTCAGCGCTTCGCCCTCCCGGACCTAGCTTCCCAGCCTTGCGCCTGGCGGCACAACTGGTCTCACCAGCGGTCCGTCCACTCCGGTCCTCTCGTACTAGGAGCAGCCCCCCGCAAACATCCTCCGCTGGCGACGGAGAGGGACCGAACTGTCTCACGACGTTCTGAACCCAGCTCACGTACCGC
>JAIMBD010000001.1 GCA_023511625.1 Bacillota bacterium
CCTACACGCCCTTTACGCCCAGTCATTCCGGACAACGCTCGCCCCCTACGTCTTACCGCGGCTGCTGGCACGTAGTTTGCAGGGGCTTCCTCGGCCAGTACCGGCCCCCCCGCGGCCCCCCGCGGGTCCTCGTCCCGACCGACAGAGCTTTACAACCCGAAGGCCGTCTTCACTCACGCGGCGTTGCTCCATCAGGCTTGCGCCCATTGTGGAAGATTCCCTACTGCTGCCTCCCGTAGGAGTCTGGGCCGTGTCTCAGTCCCAGTGTGGCCGTCCACCCTCTCAGGCCGGCTACCCATCGTCGCCTTGGGAGGCCATTACCCCCCCAACTAGCTAATGGGCCGCGAGCCCCCCTCCGGGCGCCGTCACCAGCTTTCCCCTGAAGGCCCCCCTCCAGGGCGTATGCGGGATTGCCGCGCCTTTCGGCCCGATATCCCCCACCCAGAGCCAGGTCACTCACGTGTTCCTCACCCGTCCGCCGCTGACGTGACCAGTCCCCCAGCCACGCCCGCTCGACTTGCATGTATTACGCACGCCGCCAGCGTTCGTCCTGAGCCAGGATCAAACTCTCCATCACCTCGCGCGCGGCTACCAGCCCCCTCCCGGGCGCCAGCCCCACGCGCAGCGCGAGTCCGAGTCCCCGCTCCCGCAAGGTCCCCCTCACGGTCAACCAGGTCGCACGACGATATAGTTTTCAAGGACCGACGACTGCCTTGCGACAGCACGGATGATGATAACACCGCCCCCGCCGCTTGACAAGGGGGGGCGAAAAACTTTTTAAAGGCGTTCCGCCACCGACTTCATCTGCATCAATAACAACAGGTAATCCGGGCTTCCGGTCTTGGAGTTGGTGCCGGACAGGTTGAAGCCGCCAAAGGGGTGCACCCCCACCAGGGCCCCCGTGCACTTGCGGTTGATGTAGAGGTTTCCGACCTCGAACCGCTCGCGGGCGTCCTCGATGCGGTCGCGGCGCTCGGTGTATACGGCCCCCGTCAGGCCGTATTCGGTGTCATTGGCAATGGCCAGGGCCTCCTCCCAATCCCGAGCCCGGATCACCGAAAGGACCGGTCCGAAAATTTCTTCCTGCTCTAGTTTCGATCCAGGCTTGACGTCGGCGAAAATCGTGGGCTGCACGAAGTACCCCGGTCCCTCCACCTTGGCGCCGCCTGCCACCAGCGTAGCGTGGGCCTTGCCCCAGGCGATGTAGTCCAGCACCTTGGCTTCCGCCCGCTCGTTGATCAGGGGGCCCAAGTGGTGCTCGTACACCTCGGCCGGCCCCACCTTCAGCGCCTGCACCCGTTGCCGAAGCGCTTCCAACACCGTGTCGTGTACGGCGTCCAGCACGATGGCCCGCGAACAGGCCGAACACTTCTGCCCTTGGAACCCGAACGCAGAAACCGCGATGCCCTCGACCGCCGCTGCGAGGTCTGCCGTCTCGTCGACGATGATGGCATCCTTGCCTCCCATCTCAGCGATGACCCGCTTGATCCACCGCTGCCCCGGTCCCACCTCCGCCGCGACCCGGTGGATCCGCACCCCCACCTCACGCGATCCAGTAAAGCTGATGAAGCGGATTCGGGGATGCCCCACCAGGTAGTCTCCGACCTCCCCGCCCTCTCCCGGCACCAGATTGATGACCCCCGCCGGCAGGCCGGCTGCTTCCATTACTGCGCAGAACTGCGCGGCCATCACCGGCGTATCGCTCGACGGTTTTAGAACCACGGTGTTGCCCGCCACCACCGCCGAAGCCGTCATTCCCGTCAAAATCGCCAGGGGAAAGTTCCACGGCGGAATGATGGCGCCGACCCCCAACGGAATATAGAACGCCTGGTCGTCCTCACCCGGCACCGGGTGCACCGGAACCGGTGCGGCCAAGCGTTCCATCTGGCGCCCGTAATACTCCAAAAAGTCGATGGCCTCGGCCACGTCGGCATCGGCTTCACTCCATGGCTTGCCGGCTTCGAAGACCTGCCACGCCGCCAACTCCCACCGGCGCCGACGCATGATGGCCGCAGCCTTGTAGAGGTAGCGGGCGCGGGCGAAAGCCGGCACCGTCTTCCAGTGCGCGTATGCCCTCCACGCCGCCTCCACGGCTTCATCGATCTCGGCGCGCCGAGCCTTCGCAACCCACCCCACGGTCTGGTCGGGGTGCGAGGGATTCAAGGATCGGATGCGCTCGGGGGTCTCCACGGCTTTTCCCCCAATTCGTAGGGGCCAATGTCTTCCCAACTGAGCCCGCACGGCCGCCAAGGCCTCCTCCATGCGGCGCCGGTTCTCTTCGCGTTCAAAATCGGTCAAAGGTTCATTGACGAACGGCGTCACTGCCATGACCTTCCCCTCCCTCTCCGCTCGCGCTCCCGGGCCCGGTCCTAAAGCCTCCCCCAGCGTCTAGGGCACCATGCAGCAACCGCTCGTACCCCTCCGGAAAGCGGCGATCCAAGCGCACGGCACGCCCATCCACGACAAATGCGTGTTCCGTGAAGCCCTCGGCCGCCACGCCCTGGGACTTTTGCACCACGCGGTACCGAAAGCGCATCCGCACTGGAGACAGGCGAGCAGGCGCTACCTCGACCGACACCGCATCTCCCGGATAGAGGGGCCGATGGAAGCGGGCACCCGCTTCCAGCACCAAAAGCTCGATCCTGCGGGGCCGAAAAATCTGATAATAATCCAGGTCCATCTTGGCCAGCCATGCGATGCGGCCCTCCGAAAACCAGTCAAAGATCCGCGCGTGATATGCGATGCCTGCCGGGTCACAGTCCGCCCAGCGCACCACCGTATCCCATGTCGCCCGCACCCAACGACGCCTCGCTTCTGAAATTCCCCCCTGGATCTCCTCCGCGCACCGGAACACATTTCCATTGTTTGGGCCCGGCTCCGCCTGGTCAAGGTAGAGAGGGACAAAACACCCCGCCCACCTGTACGGTGAGCGGGGTCAATTGGTAGCCCCAAGCGGATTCGAACCGCTGTTTCCGGAATGAGGGTCCGGCGTCCTAGGCCTCTAGACTATGGGGCCATGGTTTTCACACTTGGCTGGGGGACCAGGATTCGAACCTGGGCGAGGTGATCCAGAGTCACCTATGCTACCGCTACATCATCCCCCAACGGCTATTCATTATAGCAGCTTTTCCGGAGCGCGCAAGCCCCTTTAGGCGCGACGCTTCGGAAGAGAGAAAGCGCGCCACGCCCCCCAGGGCGCACAAAGAAGGCAGTAGCCCCGAACGCCCGGATGGAACCGCAGACGACGGAATAGAATAGCGTGACACCCAACGTTCCCCTTCTTGATATTCTCAGAATATACGTGGTATCCACGCATTGGATCAGTCCATTCGCTTTCCTTGACGCGCGACATCGAAAATGGTGTCGATGCACCCAACGCCCACGGAAGGGGGAGACCTATGGCTACCTCGGTTGCGTTCCGACCGTCTGCGATCTTCACGGATGCCAATCGGCGTCCGGTCACGGCCGGCTTGATTTCTATGATCCTTCAGACCTATGACATCTCCCTGCCGGCCCTGGTGCTGCCCGCCGCCATCACCTACTTCATCCCGGCGTCCCTGCCGCCAGTCATCCAAGCCACCATTGTCAGCCTGACCGGCGTGGTCTCCACGTTGGGGAACCCAGTAGGCGGCATCGGGCTGGCCCCGGTGGCCGACCGGCTCGGCCGCCGCACCCTGATGCTCATCACCAACATCGGCTACACCGTCATCGCCGCCGCCATCGCCCTGTTGCCCGGTTACGCCCAGTGGGGCTATTGGTCTATCGGGCTCTTGCTCTTCCTGCGCTTTTGCAACGGCGTCTTCGCCGCCTCCTCCCCGGCCGGCGCCGTGCCCATGGCCCTCGAACGCACCAGCAAAGCCGCCCGCGGCGTCATCGGCGCCCTGATGGGCATCGGCCCCACGCTCGGGATCATCCTACTCTCGTTGGTCCAGTCCGCCAGCCTCGCCGTCGCCCACAGCCCCGCCGGCTTTGTCGCCTGGGGCTGGCGCCTGCCGTTCTGGTTCGGCGCCGCCCTGGGCGTCGTCGAAACCCTCCTCACTCTGCGCACCGAAGACTTGGCCTACTTCGCCGCCCCGCCCGCCGAGCGGCCTTCCCCCCGGCGCCGCTCCTCCCTGGTCGAGGTCTTCTCCCGGCGCAACCTGGCCATCTTCGCGCAGAGCATGCTCATGTACCTCGGCTTTCTCTTCATCGCCATCAACATCCCGGTGTTCATTCCCACCCTCTTCATTACCTACCTGCACCAGCCGCCGCAGGAGGTCAACACCATCGTGACCATCGGCAGCATCGGGGCGCTGTTCGCCGCCATCGCCATGGGCATCGTCGGCCAACGCGTCGGCCGGCGCCGCGGGCTCATCTGGGGCGGCCTGTGGACCTTGGTGATTGTCACTCCCCTCTATTTCTGGATGATCCACACCGCCGCCACCCACGGGTCGTACTGGACCATCATCATCACCGGCGTGCTGGTCGGCGTGCTGGGCGGAGCGCCGTATTCGGGCATGGGCCTGACCTACCTCGTGGAACGGTATCCCTTGAACCTGAGGGCTACGGGATTCGGTGCCGTGTACTCGCTCTCCACCATCATCCCCGGCTTCTCGAGCTTCTACCTCCTGGCCTTGCGCGCCTTGATACCCTACCAGTACACGGTGTTGGTCCTGGTGGCACTGGCGGGACTCCTCATCGCCTGGGGCGCCTGGGCGGGGCCGGAGACAAACCACGTCGATCTGTTGCACATGCAATGACTGGCGCCCGGAAGGCCCCGCGGGCGGGGGAGCAAAATCCCGCCGGGGGCAGGGGCTGGGATGCGGCAGAGCGCAGTCGCACCGACCTGGGCGGGCGTGGCGCCTGGCAACCCGGTCCAGCCCCCCTGAACAGGCCACGGGCGAACTGGAGACCAAACTGGCTCGGCAACAGCCTCCTGGGAGGCCTAAGGCGCCGGGGGTGCCTCTTCCGGGCAGCGAAGTCTTTGACCCCGGCGCAAAAAGCCGCGCAGCGAGGGGCTTTCCCCTCGCTGCCCGCTTCCGGCCGTTTAGGCGTTGACGCCACCGTCCACCAACAGCGTGACTCCCGTGATGTACTCGGCGCCGGGGCTCAAAAGCCAGGTCACGGCGCGCGCGACATCGTCCGGCGTACCCAGCCGACCCCAAGGAACCGAGAAGCTGCGCTCGGCCAGCCCGCCCTCGGGGTCTTGGGGGCGATTTTGGGCGGCCAGAGACCGCAACATGCGGGACTCGATGTATCCCGGAGCCACCGCGTTGACCCGCACCCCGTACCGCGCCGCCTCCAGCGCCGCCGTGCGCGTCAGCCCCACCACGGCGTGCTTGGAGGCGATGTAGGGGGCGATGTTCGGGCCTCCCCGAATCCCGGCCTGAGAGGCGGAATTGACCACGGCGCCCCCGCGACCTTGCCGCTTCATGGCCCCCAATACCGCCTTGAGTCCTAAGAAGACCCCCCGCACGTTGACCGCCATCACGCGTTCGAAGTCTTCCAGGCGCATCTCGGTAATGGGCGCCACCTTCCCCTCAATGCCGGCGTTGTTGAAGAACAGGTCTACCCCGCCAAACCGCTCCACGGTCCGGGCCACATAATCCATCACCGCGTCCTCGCTGGTGACATCGGCCGCGATGGTCAACGCCTCGGGAAACTCAGAGGCCAGACGGGCCAGGGCTTCGCCGTCGAGGTCGACCAGGCTGAGCGACACCCCAAGGTCTCGAAGCCGCCGAGCCACCGCCGAACCGATGGCGCCCGCGGCCCCGGTCACGATGGCCACCTTGCCGGCCAAGCTTTCCTCTGCTGCTCTGTGGGTCACGTCCATCTGCTCCCTTCGCGACCCTCAGGGGGCCCCAGCTAAAATCTCCTGATGCCGCTCGATGATCTGCGGGTCCCACTCGTGGTCGGTGAGAATGTAAAACTTGCCCCGGCGCACCCCGTCCAAGGTAATCGACACCACTTCAGCCGGATCCATGCCCTGGGCCAAGCGCTGGTGCATGGTCTCGCGCAGCGCCTGCCCCTTTTCCCATTCGCTGGGTTTACTCTCCCGCTGATACCGAGCAGGCCGGTTGCGGCTGCCCTGGAACAAGCGGGTGGCCACGATCCCAGGGCACAGCGCCGCCACCTGGACCTTGGAACCGCGCTGCGCCAGGTCTTGGCGCAAGGTCTCGCTGAACGCCAGCACGGCGTGCTTGGTGATGGCGTACATGTTGCGGCTGGTCACCAAAGCTGTCATGGAGGCGGTGTTGACAATGAGCCCCCGGTCTTGGGCCAGCATGGCCGGCAAAAACTGCTGGGTACAGTGCACGACGCCCCAGAAGTTGACCCCAAAGGTCCAGGCCCAATCGCTGGCTTCGGCTTCCCAGATGGGGCCGTCCAGGTACCCTTCGATCCCGGCGTTGTTGATGAGCACATCCACCGTGCCCCACCGCCCAAGGATGGCGTCGGCCGCTTCCTTCACCGCCGCGGCATCGGAGACGTCGGCTCGCACGGCCACCACCTCGACGCCTTCCCCTTCCAACTCCCGCTGCACCGCTTCCAAGGCAGCCGCCTCGACATCCAGGATGCCGAGCCGCATCCCTTCTTCGCGGCCAAGCCGCCGGGCAAAAGCCCGACCCATCCCGCTGCCGGCCCCTGTCACGACGGCCACGCCACCGCGCCAACTCTGCTCTGCCATGCGATCCCCCCCTCGTGTGGTCGGTCCCTTCCCTCTGAGCTCTCGGCCTAGCTCCGCCGCCCGGGTTCCACCATCACCTTGACCGGTGGATTCGGGCCCAAAAGCCGCGCCATCGCCGCCGGCAACTCGTCGAGCCCGACGCGCTCGGTCACCAGAGGCTCGGGGTCGACGCCTTGACGGAAGACCAAGTCGTACGACTCCCGGTAGGTCGGCCCGTCGAAGGCACAAGAGCCCACCAGGTGCACGCCCTTGGCCACCAGGCCGAGGAGGTTGACCGGTTGGCGCTCGGCCAGGGCGACCTCGACCACCGTGCCCCCTGTCTCCACGGCCTCGATCAAGGTGTCGATGGCATCGGGGGCCGCACTGCACTCGTACGCCGCCCAGAACCGATAGTCCCGGGTTTGGAACACCTCCGGCACGGAATCCTGCCGACTGTCGATGACCCATGTCGCCCCGAGGCGTTCGGCCATGGCCCGCCGGGCCGGGGAGCGCCCGATGGCGACGATGCGGCCGGCTCCCCGCGCTCTTAACGCCAGCACCAGGTTGAGCCCGATGCTCCCGGTGCCGAAGACCAAGGTGTCGGCCCCGCGCACATCCCCACTCAGATGGACTGCCTGCAGTGCCACCGCCAGGGGCTCCAGGAAGGCGCCCCGGCGGGCGTCCATCCCTTCCGGTAACACCAGGCACTGGTCGGCCGGGACCGCGACGTACTCCGCATAGGCCCCGGGAGCGTTAATGCCGATGTTGGGCCGCGCCCTGCAGGCAAATGGGATGCCTCGCCGACAGGTCTCGCACTGTCCGCATCCGGCCACGGGATTGACCGCAACCCGGTCACCCACTTTCAGGCCGGTGACGTCGGCCCCGACCTCCACCACCTCGCCGCCAAACTCGTGGCCCAATACCATGCCCGGAGGGCCCAACCGGCGCTCGACGCGGTGGACGTCAGATCCGCAGACGCCGCAGGCGGCCACGGCCACCACCACTTCCCCAGGGCGCGGGGCAGGGTCCGGCAGCGTGGTGACACCCAGCCCTCCGTCCTCGGTCAGCACCGCCGCCTTCATGCCCGCGTCCCTCCGGTCTTCGACCATAGGGCCCGCGTCACGTCGGCCACCGCCTCGGGCGTAAGCCCGTACCGCTGGCGCAGATACGCCGGGACCCCCACCTCCAAGTCTTCGTCGGGCAGGGCCACTGTGGCCAACGGCGCCACCCAGCCGCGCCGCCCGAGGATTTCCGCCACGGCGCTGCCGAGCCCTCCCACGACGTTGTGCTCCTCCACCGTGACAATCCCCCGCGTCTCGGCGACGGCGCGCTCGATCTGGGCTTCATCCAGAGGCTTTAGGCTCAAGGCGTCGACCACCCGCAAGTTCAGGCCCTGGTGGCGCAGCTGATCGGCTACTTGCACCGCGATCTGAGTGCCGACGCCGGTGCCGATGAGGGTCAGGTCGCGTCCTTCACGCAAGACCGGCCACCGGCCGAGGTCCACCTTAGGCGGCTCGGCGTAAAGGGGCGTCTCGGTACCCTCGCACAGGCGGAAAAAGACCGGACCCGCCGCCTCGCGCGTGCTCTCCAGCAATCCGGCAAACGAGGGCACGTCGCTCGGCGCCACCACCGTCATGTTGGTGATGGCCCGAAGGATGGCGATGTCCTCTACGGCATGATGGCTGGTCCCGAAGAACCCCATGGCCACGCCCGACAACAGCGCCAAGATGCGCACCGGCATCATGGTGTAGGCCAAGTCGGTGCGAATCTGTTCGGCGCACTTGATGGCTCCGAAGGGGGCCATGGAAATGACGTAGGGGCGAAATCCGGAGGCGGCCAAGCCTGCCGCCACCGAGATGGTATTGGTCTCCGCGATGCCAAAGTCGAAGTACCGGTTGGGAAAGCGCTCCCGGAAGGCGGCCACGGCCGCCCCCATGTCGGCCGACAACACCACCACCCGCTCGTCGGCTTCGGCCAAGCGGATCAACTCCTGGGCCACCGCTTCGCGCAACCCCGTGGCCCGCGCCCCTTCGGTAAAGACATTGGCCATTTTCTCCTCAGTTGGCTGACTCACCCGACGCCCTCCTTCCTGGCTCCTGTCCGGGCTCCTCATGGCCAGGGCGATCTCCCGGCCTGAAATGCGCCGCCCCGCTAACTTCGGGCGATTTCCTCTCGCACCGTCTCCCTAAGCTCTGGCGGCAGAAGCCCGAGGTGCCACCGCTGCGGCGTGGCCTCCATCATCGCCACCCCGTGTCCTTTGGCCGTACGGGCCACCAGGCACACCGGCCGGTCGCTGGAAGGTGGTGGCAGAGCATCCAAGGCCGCAATCAGCGCGGCAAAGTCGTGGCCGTCGACCTCCTCCGCCTGCCACCCAAACGCGCGAAACCGCTCGGGCAACGGCTCGATGGTCATGGCGTCGTTGGTGGCGCCCCCACCGGAATAGCGGTTGGCATCGACGATGGCCACTAAGTTGCCGAGGTGATAGTGCCCGGCCGCCATCGCGGCTTCCCAGACCTGACCCTCCTGAACCTCTCCGTCGCCCAACAGAACGAACACGCGGTAGTCCTGTCCCTTAAGGCGCCCGGCCAGACTCATGCCCACCCCCACCGAGAGGTTATGGCCCAACGACCCCGAGCTGAAATCGACGCCAGGCACCCACCGCATGTTGGGGTGGTCGGTCAGAGCCGCCCGCGCACTGCCGTATTCGTCTAACCATTGCGTGGGGAAATAGCCGAGGTCCGCCAGAATCGGCCACAGCCCCACGGCCACGTGGCCCTTGCCTAAGAGAAACCGGTCCCGATCGGGCCAATTGGGATCGGTGGGACACAGGCGCAGCGCGTGGTAATACAGCGCCAACAGGATCTCCACGCACGACATGGTACTCGAGTAGTGGCCGAGCCCCGCTTGTTCGATCAAGCGGAGCACCTCTAAGCGCAACCAGCGCGCCTTGTCCTTCAATTCCGACACCGTGATCGCTCGCCCCCGCTCCAACACCGGGGCATGGGGAGCCATCGCCATGGTTCTCTTACCCCCTTTTGAGCCTACCGGGACGACCGCCCGCCCGCGCTCGGCCCCGTCCGCCAACTCGGGCAGTCGGACGCCGCCCCCCGGCTGAAGCCTCGCGTTCGGCGCACGCCCAAAGTGTCCCAGGAATAGGCCAATCCGGTCAAGAGCGAGGCGACAGAAAAGCGCAGAATTGACGCCCTCATCGCGCCTTTCCGTCCCGCACGCGCCGACCCGCTAAGCGTCTTCGGGAATCGCCATCTCCCGCCACGGAGAACGCTCGAGCCCTCGGATCAAGGCCGTGATGGCCCGGTTCAAGGGCGCCGAAAGGCCGTGGGCCTCCGCCAGGCGGACGATGGCGCCGTTTAACGCATCGATCTCGGTCGGCCGCCCCCGGAAGATGTCCTGCGCCATCGAAGCAAAGTGCGCGGGACCGCCCGATCGCCGCGGACGGGTGGCCAACTCTACCGGGTCTTCCTCCAATCGGATGCCTAAGCGCTCGGCCACAGCCATCCCCTCGCGGATGACGCCGGCGATGAGCTCCCGCATTTCCTCGATTTCTACCAGTCGCGCCGAAGGTAGGCGGGTCAGGGCCGTGACCGCGTTCAACCCCACGTTGAACAACAGCTTGGTCCAGATGGCGCCGCGCGGATCGGCCTCCAGACGCGGTTCCATGCCCCCAGCCCGGAGCAATTCCGCCACCCACTGCACCTCGTCGACCCCCACCCCCGTATGCGGTCCAAACCAGGTGGGGCCAGCCACCTCGTGCCGGATGCGCCCTGGCGCCAGCACCGTGGCGGCGTTCATGGTCATGCCCTGCAAGACGGGCCCGCCCGCAATCTCGGCGATGACCTCCTCGTTGCCGAGGCCGTTCTGGACCGAAAGCCAGACCGGCCGCCCGGCGAGTTCCGGAGCCAGGGCTCCCACCGCCGCCCGGGTATCGGTCGACTTGACCGCCACCACCACCAGGTCCACCGACATGCCGCGCAGCGCCGCCGCCTCGGTGACCGCCCGCACCTCGGTGACCGTGGTTGCGCCGCGCCCCTCCAGTTTCAGTCCCCCGGCATTGATAGCTGCCACATGGGCCGCCCACGGGTCCACGGCCCATACCGTCGCGACGTGCCCTAAATGAGCCGCATACAAGCCCCCTATCGCCCCCGCGCCCAAGACCACCACCGTCGGCATGGACTCCCCTCCTGTGCGAAAAGTGCTTAAAGCCCGTAAAATCGCGCCGCGTTTTCGCCCAACAACTGGGTTTTCCACTGCTCGCTGAGGTCGGTCCGCTCCCGAAGGCACCGGCTGGTGTTCGGCCACCCGGAGTCCCAATGCGGGTAGTCCGACGCGTACAGCAGGCGATCGGGGCCGACGCATTCGGCCGCAAGCCTGATCCCCTGCTCCTCCGGCTCGACGCCAAAGTAGACCGCGCCGGTGCGGACGTAGTCGCTTGGCGCGCGCCGGAGATGGTCCGCCTCTTCCCGGCGCAGCGCGTACTCTTCGTCCAAGTGCTCCAGCCAAAACGGCACCCAGCCGCACCCCGCTTCCATGAACCCCACCTTCAGGCGTGGAAAGCGCTCCAACACCCCGCCCAGAACCACCGCCGTCAAGGCCGCCATCTGTTCCGGCACGTGGGAGAAGGCGTGGATTTCGAGAAAGGTGGCGAACCGGTCGTTGGCGGCAGTCACACCTCCGCTGGCGTGCAGGGCCACCGGCACACCGAGCATCTCGGCGACCGCATACAGGGGGTCAAGCCAGCGGTCGCCGGGATTGCGTGGCCCCACGCGGCAAAACGTAGGAACCATCGCGCCCACCAACCCCAGGGTGCGCACCGCGCGCTCGAGCTCCCGCGCCGCCGCATCGGGGTCCTGGATGGGGACCATGGCCACGGCCTTCAGCCGCTCCGGCGCCGTCTCGCAAAACCGCGCCACCCACTCGTTATAGGCTTGGGTCAACGCCACCGCGAACGCGCGTTCCCGCACCTCGCCGATAAACAGACCGTTGGTGGGGTATAACACCGCCACGTCGATGGCCTCGGCCTCCATGTCTTCAAGGTGCGCCTGGGGGCTTTGGGCCGGGCGCCCAAGGCGCCCGCCCAGCGTGCGGTCGAAGTTGTCGAAGGGGTACAGGGTCCGCCGCCCGGCGTTCCAGGGCGGCCGCAAATACCGGCGGATCTCGCCATCCTCGTCGCGCAGGTGCATGTCGGCATCGATGATGCGCATCGTCCCCGCCTCCTCACCCTCCCGCTCGAAGGCATCGCCGTCGCGTCGCTCCACTTTATCAAAAATTTTGGGTACTGGCAATGCTCTCAGAAGGCGTTCGGCAAAAAGCCACGGCATGCGCTGTTGGGCACGCCCCCAGCGGGGAATGGCTGGACCGGGCCCAAAGGGCGGCCGCGCCCCCTCCCTCGGCCGGGCTTGAGGGAAGGCGGGGAAAATCATAGACTAGAGAGGGGAGTAGACGGGAGAGGAGGGGAGAAGCCGATGGCCACCCGAAAGCCGTGGTATGGTCGGGACATGGGGCTCACCGTGCGCATGTCGGTGACCATGCTGCTGTTGGCGGCCTTGTATCTGGCCTTTTTGATTTTCCTCTTTCAAGCCGGCGTGCCGCTACCGACCCTGGTCTTGATCATGGGGTTGTTGCTGCTGTCGCAGTACTATTTCTCCGACCAACTGGTGCTGTGGTCGACGCGCGCGCGGCGGGTCTCGCCGGCCCAAGCGCCTGAGCTGTACCGGATCGTAGAGCGCCTCGCCCACTTGGCCGACGTCCCCATCCCTGCTTTGGCCATCATGCCCGCTCGGATGCCGAACGCTTTTGCCACGGGACGGGATCCCAAGAACGCCGTCATCGTGGTCACCCAGGGACTGCTCGACCGGTTGGACGAGCGAGAGCTCGAGGCTGTGTTGGCTCATGAGCTGACTCACATCAAGAATCGCGACGCCCAGATCATCACCATCGCCAGCTTCTTTGCCATGCTGGCCTCGTTCATCGTCCAGCAGATCTTCTTCGTCGGCTTCTCTCTGGACGAGGGGCGCGACCGTCGGGACGGCGCCGCGGGCGGCATCATGCTGGTATGGGTGGGTTCGCTCTTGGTGTGGGCCATCAGCTACATCCTGATCCGCGCCCTCTCCCGCTACCGCGAATACGCCGCCGACCGCGGATCGGCCATTCTGACGGGCCACCCCGGGTATTTGGCCAGTGCCCTGTTGAAAATCGAAGGGGGCATGCGGCGCACCCCTAACACCGACCTGCGTTCGGCGGAGGCGCTCAACGCCTTCTTCATCTTCCCCGCCATCAGTCGCGACTCTTTGATGGAACTCTTCTCCACGCATCCGAGCCTCGAGCACCGGTTGGCCTACTTAGAGCGACTGCAAGAAGAAATGGAGAAATAGGCCCCGCGCATCGGTTCCGGGAAGGGAGGAGGAGGGGTGGGGTTCTTCGACGCCCTTTTCGGGCGCACCCGTGTGCCCCCGGGCAAGGCCGACCCGCTGTTCGCGTTGAGCACCGCGCTCTTGGATATCGAGGCCAAACTCAACGCCAAGCCAGGGCCCGAGTCGGCGTTGGTGCTGCGCATGGTCGACAACTCGGAGTATGAAGCCCTCGAACGCGAGGTAGAAGCCACTCTCAAGGTGGGGGGAAAAGACCTGCCGGTCGAGGTCCGCAGCGTAGAGGATAACCTCGGTTACCGGTGGATGGTCTTTGCCGGCCCTGACCCAGAACAACAGCTCAACGCCATCTACTTGGCCAGTGACCTCCTCAAGGAAGGGGGCTACGCCGACGGACTCTTGGCAGCCCTGTTTAAATTCCAGCCCCGCGACTGGTACCTCATCTACAGTTTTCGCCGTGCTGCCTTCTATCCGTTCGTTCCGCTACCGGGCAACCGGCGTGACCAGCCCCGCGAATTTCGATTGGGCCAGACCTTAAAGGCGTGGTTGCCGATCGAAAAAGATCCCGAGCGATGGTATGCGCTCTGGGATCCGCCCCTGTAAGCTCCCCCGCCTACCGGTCCGCTTCGGCCAAAAACCGCCGCGCCTCGTCCAAGGTGATGTCGGGCGGCGGGAGGATCAGGTCTGACGCCACCAACTGGTCGGGAGCCAGCGGTTCACCGCCGCGCGCCAAACTCACCGCCTGCTCCACCAGCCGCCGGAACTCCGCTTCGTGCCCGGCTTCGAGCTCCTTTAAGAGCTCGTCGTCCAAGGCGTGGATTTGGCGCCAGCGTGCCTCGTCCACGCGGTATTGGCCCTCGGCCATCACCCGCACAATCATGACCCGCTGCCTTTCCCCATCTCCGCCTTGAGCCGCGCCAACTCCTCCGCCACCGTGTCGTGGGCCTGCAACTTCTTCAGCTCGTCGCGGATGGGGTCGCGCTCACCGGGCTCCAGCGCCAAGGCACCCTTCTCAGCCAACTCGTCCACGGCCGCCGCCCGAGCGCGTAGACTTTCGGTCTTATCCTGCGCCCGCTGCAACGCCAAGGCCAGGTCGGCCATATCCTCCCCGAGGCCGGTAGTGGCTTCCCCGATCTTCACCTGCGCCTGAGCCGCCGAGTATTGCGCCTTGATGACCTCTTTTTGGGTCCGGAAGGCGTCGACCTTCAGGGCTAACTTTTGCTGGAGGTCTGTCAGGCGCTCTTCTTCCCGCGCCAGCTCCTGGACCTGCTGGCGCAACGGCTCGATTTGGGCCTCCACTGCCTGCTTGCGCGCAAGGGCCTGCTGTGCCAGGTCGTCCCGCCCGGCCGCCACGGCGTCGCGGGCGTCTTGATCCCACTGCTGCACCTGTTGCTCCAAACGGGCCAATTGCAGCTCCAACCGTTTCTTGGAGGTCACCACCTCTGCGATCCCGCGCCGGATGTTCTGCAGCTGTTCGACCTGTTTTTGGTACGAATATTCCAAGGTCTCCCGAGGGTCCTCCGCCCGGTCCAGCACGTTGCTGACCTTGGCCTTGAAAATCGTAGACATCCGCGAAAGCAACCCCATGTCCCCGCCTCCCTTCTTTGCCCCCAGTATATGTCTGGCCCCAAGGGCTGTCAAAACCGCAGAGCTTTGCCGGAATCGCGCCCGGCGCGCCGACGCATGCTGGATGGCGTGGCGGGGACCCACAGCCGGTCGTTGGCCGGTGCGGGAAGGAGGACGAGATGGCCACGGTCCACTGTCTGATGACCCGATGCCGCTTCAACGAGCGGCGCCTGTGCACCTTGGGGAGCGTGTCCGTCGGCCCCGGCGCCGAACGCCCCTCGCCGTCGGCCTGGCAACCGGATGGGCTGCAGTTCATCGCCTCCCATCCCCTCGGTTACAGCAGCGAGTTCGCCGGGTATTGGGACATGGCCCAGACCCAATTGAACGCGCCAGAGGACCACGCCATGTGCCTCAGTTACGCCCCGCGTTAAACCAGCTCTGTAGAGCGCCGCCGGCTGGCGTGGGCCACCGCCGCGCCGATGAATCCGGTAAAGAGGGGGTGAGGCCGGCTGGGTCGAGACTGGAACTCCGGATGAAACTGGGTGCCGACAAACCACGGATGGTCCTCCAGTTCCATCACTTCGACCAGGCGATCGTCCGGCGACGTGCCGGTCGCCACCAAGCCATGCTCCGCCAACAGCCCCCGGTAGTGGTTGTTGACCTCGAATCGGTGGCGATGCCGTTCGAACACCAAGGGACGGCCGTAGGCGCCGAATGCCCGCGAGGCCGGTGCCAGCACGCAGGGATAGCTCCCGAGCCGCATCGTGCCGCCGAGATCGGCGATGCCCTGCTGCTCGGGCATCAGGTCGATGACGGGATGGGGCGTGTCGGCCACAAACTCGGTCGAGTTGGCCTCGCTAAGTCCCGCCCGATGCCGCGCCACCTCAATCACCGCCGCCTGTAGGCCCATGCAGATGCCAAAAAACGGAGTCCCCGTCTCCCGCGCCCAGCGGATGGCGCGCACTTTCCCCTCCACGCCGCGGTAGCCAAACCCCCCGGGCACCAGAATCCCGTGGGCTCCTCGCAACACCTGGTCTACATCCTGCCCCTCGAGGTCCTCCGAGTCGACCCACCGGATGTCTACCTGCACGTGGTGCGCCAATCCCCCGTGGGTCAGAGCTTCGGCCACGCTCAGGTAGGCGTCGCGGAGGGTGACGTATTTGCCCACGACGGCGATGGTCACGGCCCTTTCGAGATGCGTGGCCCGCTCCACCATGGCCGCCCAGGCCTCAAGGTCTGCCTCCCGAGCCGCAAGGCCCAACCGTTCGAGCACGATGTCGTCTAATCCTTCTGCGTGGAGCATCAGCGGCAGGCGGTAGATGGAGTCGGCGTCGACGTTCTCGATCACGGCTCGGCGGTCCACGTCGCACATCAGGGCGATCTTGTCCCGCATCTCGCGGGACAGCGAGCGCCCGCTCCGACAGACGATGACGTCCGGCTGAATCCCGATGGACCGCAGCTCCTTGACCGAGTGTTGAGTCGGCTTGGTCTTCGCCTCCCCGCTGCTGGCTAGATACGGAACCAAGGTGACGTGCAGGTAGAGCACCGAATCGCGTCCGACGTCGGTTCGCATCTGCCGGATGGCCTCCAGAAAGGGAAGGCTTTCGATGTCCCCCACCGTTCCCCCGATCTCGACCAACACCACATCGGCTCCGCTGGCTTCCGCCACCCGATGGATCCGCTCTTTGATCTCGTTGGTGATGTGGGGGATGACTTGAACCGTCCCGCCTAAAAAGTCCCCGCGCCGCTCCTTGTTGATGGTGGTCCAATAGATGCGGCCGGTGGTCACGTTGTTGGCCTGTCCCAAGTTGACGTCCATGAAGCGCTCGTAGTGGCCGAGGTCGAGATCGGTTTCGGCCCCATCCTGCGTCACGAAGACCTCTCCGTGTTGCAGGGGGCTCATCGTCCCCGGGTCGACGTTGATGTAAGGGTCGAGTTTCATGGCCGTAACCTTCAGCCCGCGGCTCTTGAGAATTCTGCCCAAAGAAGCCGCCGTGATCCCCTTCCCAAGGGAAGAGACCACCCCACCAGTGATGAAAATGTATTTTGCCATCCCGATCTCCTCCTGGGGCCCGCTACCCGCACCGCCTTTCTGCCCCCGCCCAGGGTTCAAAGTGAAGGACGGGGGCGAGGCGTCCCTACCACTCGTCGTCTTCGCCCTCGTCCCCGTCCTCGTCTTCTCCCCCAAACTCGGTCCGTTCCCGCCCGCCGCCGGAGGTTTTGGCCACGCCCCCTTTGGGGCTCCATTCCTTCAACCCCCACTGCGACGACCCCCGATACACAAACCGCACGTCCAAATTGATCTCGGTGTAGATCTGGGCCACCCGTTTCGGTTCCCGGTCTAGCCCTAACAGGGCCAGGGTTTCGTCCAGCAGATCTTGCACGTCGAGGGGTTTTCCGTGCTGCTTGAGGACCTGGTAGGCGGCATCGGTCGCCCGCATCCATGCACCCCCACTCGGTTCAGCTCCGCATCGGAGGTATTATACCACCGATCCTGCGCCCGCGAAGGAGCACCCCTGCCACCGATGGGACCGCGCCCCGGCCCGCCAAAAAATCCCCGGAATTTCTTGACACCCAAAAACCGATTGCCCTAGACTAAATCCGGTCTGTTTCGAGCCGAATCCCTGTCGTTTGGACAGGGTACGGGGGATTTGGGTCCCCGCAAGGGGATCGCACGGTGAATCTGACGGATGTCAGTAGGGGGCGCCTTCTCCCCCGAACCACGGGAGTTCCCGGTACTAACCTCGGAGGCAGTACATAGAAGGAAGGATGTCGGATGGTTGGCTAGTTATCGACGCCTGGTATGGTTTGCCTCGGGCCTCTCTTTTGCCCTCGTACCGGCCGTCTCACCGATGGCGCACGCCGCATCCGCTCCCACCTTGCGGGAGGGCGCCGAGGGAGCGCCGGTCCGCACTGCGGAATCTGACCTCAAGCAGTTGGGGTATTATACCGGCAATATTGACGGAATATTTGGACCAGAGTTACTTGCCGCGACGGAGGCCTTCCAACGGGCGCACGGCTTGGTGACAGACGGTGTCATCGGCCCCGCCACCTGGGGCGCTTTGGACGCGGCGCTGAACGCGAGCGGCGGGGCAAGTCAAGCTTCCCCCACCTTCGAGGCGGCTCCGGCCACTTTAGAGCTTGGCGACCAGGGAGACGCCGTCAAGACGCTGCAGACCTGGTTGGATCAAACGGGGGCGCATCTCGCGGTCGACGGCGACTTTGGCCCGTTGACCTACCAAGCCGTCCGACTGTTTCAGGCCGAACACGGCTTGCCGGTCACGGGAGTCGCCGATGCGGCCACCCTTTCGCTGTTGCAGCGCTTGGCCCAAGCCCCCGCCGCGGCCGATCCGGCGCCGGTCCTCGGACCTGGCGCCACCGGTAGCGCCGTGGCTGCCCTGCAAACCGAGCTTCAGCGCGTCGGGTACTCGCCCGGCGGCATCGACGGCATTTTTGGTCCCGAGACCGAGCGCGCGCTCATCGCCTTCCAGTCTGCCCACGGGCTTACGCCGACCGGCACCTTGGATGCCGCCACCGAAGCCGCCTTGAACGGCGCCTTGGCCGAGGCCGCGGCCAGCGCTGAACCGAGCCGCGGCGTCGTCTCCGCCACGCGCGAGGCAGTGGTAGGCATCGCGCTGCGCTACGACCACTGGCGTTACGCCTGGGGCGGCGCCTCCCCGGCCACAGGCTTCGATTGCTCGGGTTTTGTGCAGTGGGTTTTCAGCCAAGTCGGAGTGAGCCTTCCCCGCACCTCCTTCGCGCAGTGGGATGCCGGTCCGCACGTGAGCTACAGCGCCCTGCAACCGGGAGACCTGGTGTTTTTCACCACCGGCGGG
Organism: Bacillota bacterium; assembly: GCA_023511625.1. GTDB lineage: Bacteria > Bacillota > Sulfobacillia > Sulfobacillales > Sulfobacillaceae > JAIMAE01. Next base: position 18,429 of record JAIMBD010000001.1, read on the forward strand.
GTGTTCGCCGACCACGTCGGCATCTACCTCGGCGACGGCAATTTCATCTCTGCGACCACCCCGGAACAGGGCGTGGTCATCCAAAACATGGGGATGGCGTATTGGGCGCAGCGGTTTGACGGCGGCGTGCGCCTATTGCCGTAATGGGTCCCCGGAGCGCGTGGCTGCGCCGGCGGCGGAGGACTCTGCCGCCGACTTTATTCTACAGCCAAGATCAGGCATTTTAGGTATCGGGACTCCGGCAGCGTCGGCAGTACCGGGTGGTCCGGACCCTGTCCGCGAATCTCCAGGATACGCACCCGCCGATGGACGTCGGTCGCCGCCTCGCCCACCACCTGAATGAACTCGGCCTCCGAGAGATGGTACGAGCAACTGCAGGTCACCAGAATCCCGCCCGGCCGGATGAGCTTCAAGGCGCGTAGGTTGATCTCCTTGTACCCTGCCCGGGCCTGGGCCACCCGGTCGCGCGATTTGGTGAAGGCCGGCGGGTCGAGGATGCCCAGGTCGTATCGGGCCCCCCGCTCGCTTTCGCTGCGCAACCAGTCGAAGGCATTGGCCACCACCCAGTCTGTCCGCTGTGCCAATCCGTTGCGGGCGGCGTTCTCCCGTGCCCGCGCGATGGCCTCCCGGTCGAGGTCGATCCCCACCACCCGCTCGGCGCCTGCCGCTGCGCAGTGCAGGCCAAAGCCCCCGGTATGACAAAAAGCGTCAAACACCGTGCGCCCGCGCGCCAACTCTGCCACGCGGCGCCGGTTCTCGGCCTGGTCGAGAAAGTGCCCCGTCTTCTGCCCTCCGACAAGGTCTACCGCAAACGTGAGCGCCCCTTCGCGCACCCATACCGTTTCGCGAATGCGACCGTAGAGTAGTCGGTTCTGCCGCGGCAAGCCCTCTAGCGCCCGCACCGGAAGGTCCCCGCGCTCCCACACCCCTTCGGGATGAAGGCGGTCCACCAAGCGGTCGACCACCGCCGGAAGAAATCGGGCCATGCCGAGGCTGGTGCATTCGACCACCAGCATGGGGCCGTAGCGGTCCACAATCAGGCCCGGCAGGCCGTCGGACTCGGAGTAGATCACGCGGTACGCCTCCCGGTCGCCCACCACGGTGGCCCGGTAGCGGAGCGCCGCCTCCACGCGGGTCTGAAACAACTCCTCGTCGACCGTCTCGCGGCGAAACCGGGTCACCATGCGCACGGCGATGACGGAGCGCGGATTGAAGAACCCTTGCCCCAGGTAGCGCCGCTCCGGATCCCAGACCGAGACCACCGCACCCGGCGGCGCATCGCTATGGTGAATCTCGCCCCGGTAGACCCACGGGCAGCCCTTGAACACCCGCGCCTCAGTCGTCTTGAGCCGTACCGCAGAAGTCCCCCGCCGCTCCTGCACCTCCGTGGGCCTCACCTCCCCACCACGCCCTGGCGAATGGCCTGCGCCGCGCGCCGGATCCGGTCAAGACAGGCACCCGGCCCGAGTACCTCCATCAACTCGAAGAGCCCCGGCCCCACCGTGCGCCCGGTCACTGCCAACCGCACCGGGTGGATGATCTCTGCCCGCTTGACGCCCCACTCGCGGGCCAGTTCCTCGAACGCCTCGCCCAATGCAAGGGCCGTCCACGCCGCAGCCAAAGGCTGCAACCGTTCCGCCAAGGCCTCCAAGCGCTCGGCGGTGTCGGGATGCCGGAAGTATTTGGCGGCCCCTTCCAGGTCGTACCGTTCCGGGGCGCGGTAGAAGAAGGTCAGCTGGTCCGCCAGCTCCGCCAGCGTGCGCGCCCGTTCCCGGGTCAAGGCCACGGCCGCCGCAAGAGGCGGTCCTCCCCCCGGGTCCACCCCGGCCGCGGCGAGAAACGGGCCCAAGGCCTCGATCACCCGTTCCAGCGACAGCCGCCGCAGGTACTGGGCGTTCATCCACTCCAGCTTCTTTTGGTCGTAGATGGCGGCTGTGTGCTGCACGCGCTGGAGGTCAAAGGCGGCCACTGCCTGCTCCAGGCTCATCAGCTCGTTTCCGTCCGGCGGCGACCAGCCCAAAAGGAGGAGATAATTGACCAGGGCTTCCGGCAGAATCCCCTGGGCCCGATACTCCTCGACCGAGGTGGCTCCGTGGCGCTTGGACAACTTCGACCGGTCGGGAGCCAAAATCATGGGCACGTGGGCGTATTGGGGCAGGGCGAAGCCCAGGGCTTCGGCGACCAGGATCTGTTTGGGCGTGTTGGATAGGTGCTCCTCTCCGCGGATGACGTGGGTGATGGCCATGGCGTGATCGTCGACGGCCGCCGCGAAATTGTAGACCGGCGTCCCATCGGTTTTGCACAGGACGAAGTCGTCGAGGACGGCGTGCTCGAATCGGACCGGACCGCGGATGAGGTCGTCGACCACCGTTGTCCCGCCCTCGGGCACCTTCAACCGCAACACCGAAGGGCGCCCGGCCCGCGCCGCCCGTTCCGTCGCCGAAAGATGCCGGCAGCGCCCGCTGTACCGGGGCGGTAGTCCCTGCGCCCGCTGGCGCTCACGCTCCGCTTGCAGCTCCTCGGGGGTGCAGTAGCAGCGATACGCCTTGCCTTCCGCCTCCAGTTGCTCGAGATAGCGGCGGTACAAAGACAGCCGTTCCGATTGGCGGTACGGTCCAAAGTCGCCCCCCACATCAGGTCCCTCGTCCCAGGTCAAGCCCAGGCTCTTTAGCCCCGCCATCATGGCCGCCTCCGAGCCGGGGACCAGGCGCGTCTGGTCGGTGTCTTCTACCCGCAGCACGAACCGTCCCCTGTGGTGACGGGCGAAGAGAAAATTAAACAGCGCCGTTCGCGCCCCACCGATATGCAAGGCTCCGGTGGGGCTCGGCGCGTAACGGACTCGGACCAAGACCGTCCCTCCCGCGCGCAATTGCTTGCAGTAGTTTAACCAAGCGCTGGGAAGGGGTCAAGCCAAGCCCCGCGAGGCACTCACGCCTCCTCCTGATACTGGGCCTTCAGCGCCTCCACCACTGCCGGGTCGGCCAGCGTGGTGGTGTCGCCGAGCGCTCGCCCCTCGGCGATGTCGCGCAGGAGCCGGCGCATGATCTTCCCGCTGCGGGTCTTCGGCAGTTCGGCGGCGAAAAACACGTCATCGGGTCGGGCAATGGCTCCGATCTTGCCGGCCACGTGCCGCCGCAGCGCCTCCTTCAGGCCGTCTTCGACGGCCACCCCCTCCTTGAGGGTCACAAACGCGGCAATCGCCTGACCTTTCAAATCATCGTGGCGACCGATGACCGCCGCCTCGGCCACAGCCGGGTGGTCGACCAAGGCCGACTCCACCTCCATGGTGCCGATGCGATGCCCGCTGACGTTGATGACGTCGTCGACGCGACCCAGCAACCAGAAATACCCATCCTCGTCGCGCCGTGCCCCATCGCCGGTAAAGTAGCGCCCAGGAAAGCGGCTCCAGTAGGTCTCGCGGTAGCGGCGGTCGTCGCCCCAGATGGTGCGCAACATCGACGGCCAGGGCCGGGTCAACACCAAAAAACCACCCGCTCCCGGCGGCACCGGGCGCCCTTGTTGATCCACCACCTCGGCCTCAATGCCGGGCAGGGGACGAGTGGCCGATCCCGGCTTGGTCTCCGTCAGTCCAGGTAGCGGTGCAATCATGATGGCGCCGGTTTCCGTCTGCCACCACGTGTCCACGATGGGCGTGCGCTTGCCCCCGATGTGTTCCCAGTACCACATCCACGCCTCGGGATTGATGGGCTCGCCCACCGACCCTAAAAGCCGCAAGCTAGAAAGGTCGTAGCGCGCCGGCCACTCGGGGCCCCAGCGCATGTGGGCGCGGATGGCCGTAGGAGCTGTGTAGAAAATGTTGACGCCGTAGCGCTCGATGATTTGCCAGTTCCGGCCGCGGTCCGGGAAGTCGGGTGCTCCTTCGTACATCACTACGGTGGCCCCGTTGGCCAAGGGGCCGTAGACGACGTAGCTGTGTCCGGTCACCCACCCGATGTCGGCCGCACACCAGTAGACGTCGCGCTCTTTGAGGTCGAACACCAGCCGGCAGGTGGTCTCCACGCCTGTGAGGTATCCGCCCGTGCTGTGCACGATGCCCTTCGGCTTGCCGGTAGTGCCGGAGGTGTACAAGATGAAGAGCGGCGCCTCGCTATCCATGGGCTCGGGGTCGCACACGGCCGACTCCGCCGCAAGCCACTCCTCCCAGTCCCGATCCCGTCCGGGCGAAAACCTCGCGCCGGCAGCTTCACCGACTCGCCGCACCACCACCACGTGCTTGACGCTCGGAGCCCCTTCGAGCGCCAAGTCGACCTGTGCCTTGAGCGGGACCACGCTGCCCCGGCGCCATCCGCCGTCGGCCGTCAACACCACCTCGGAGCGGGCGTCATTGATGCGGTCGCGCAGCGCCTCGGCGCTGAAGCCGCCGAACACCACGCTGTGCACGGCCCCGATGCGCGCACAGGCCAGCATGGCGATGGGCAATTGCGGAATCATGCCCATGTAGATGGTAACCCGATCCCCCGCCCGCACCCCGAGCCGCTTGAGCCCGTTGGCACACCGCGCCACCTCGCGCTGAAGCTGTCCGTAGGTCAGGATGCGCTGGTCCCCTGGTTCTCCCTCCCAGATGATGGCCGCCTTGTTGCGGCGTTCACCCTCGGCGTGTCGGTCGACGCAGTTGTAGGCGGCGTTCAGCTGTCCGCCCAAAAACCACTGGGCGTGCGGCTCCTCCCAGCGCAAAACCTGCTCAAACGGGCGAAACCAGGCCAAGCGGCGGGCCTGCTCGGCCCAGTATCCTTCCGGGTCGCGCCGCGCCCACTCGTAGATGGCCGGGTCGCGCGCGTTGGCCGTGCGGGCGAACGTGGGGTCCGGCGGAAAGCGCCGCGTCTCTTGCAGTAACGCCTCGAGCTCGCGCTGCCCCGGTTCCGACGATGCCATTACCAGTCCCTCCCCTAAAGATCGCGGGCGCCGAACACCGAGGGCCGGTTGCCTCCCCGGCGCCCGATCCCCCGGCCTGTCCCCCGAATTTTCTGGCCGTGGCTAGATGATACCATACCGATGCCCGTTGCGGCGGCCGCCTCGCCGTCATCGGCGCCGGTCCGAAGGTGTCTTCCCTATACCCCCGACCGTACCTGAAAAAGGAGCCAAACGGCGCTAGGCGCTTTGGGCCCGGCGCAGTACGGTGACATCGGAATCACCGGCCCCGCGCACACTGAAGGACATCCGGCCCGCTGCCCGACGGGGCGAGGGGCCCTCTGCCCCCAGGAATAAAGCCACAGGAATAGGGCCACAGGAAGCAGGAAGCAGGAAGAAGGAGGGAACCAGCATGCGTTACGTCAACGAAAGCGCAACCGACCGGATCGCCCGCATCGTGGTCGGCGCAGTGGTTTTAGGGTTGGGCATCTTTGCCGGCGTCCCTTGGGCTTGGCTGTGGGATGTAGTGGGAGCCCTGTTGCTGGCCACCGGCCTGAGCGGGTTCTGCCTGGTCTACCGCCTGTTCGGCATCGACACCGCGCACCGCTCCCGGATTTGAGGGCGTAGTGGTCAAAGCCCCAGTTTCAGCACCAGCAACAGCCCAAATCCGGGGAGCCCCAACAGACCGACCGTGGCGGCGGTCACTGGGTTGACGCCCACCGCCAATCCCTGCCGGGCCAAAAGATGGTCCCACAACAACAGGCCGACCGCCGCCAGGGCCGAGCTCCCCAGCCAGCGCCCTAAAAACCGCACAAAGCGCGGGGCCGACGGGCCCAAAGCCAGGAGCACTGCCGCCCCGGCCGCCAACGCCAGGCCTTCTCCCCAGGGCATCCTGCCATCCCTCCGTCTCGGGCGCTCCGCCACTCGATGGCTATGCGCCGCGCCCCGGGTTCAGACCGGCGGACAGTCAGTAGCCGTTGCCGGGATAACTCCAGAGATGGTGGCCGATGGGGTTGGAACCGCCGGGCACGACGCCGGCCGGCAAGAGATCCAGCCCGTCGGGGATGTTGAGGTATCCGGGGGCATTGCCGGGAACCCCCGTGTGGCCGTATTGCCAAACGATGCGATCGGTGCGGGGGTCGATGACGATGACCCGGTCGTTGTAGTCGTCGTTGAGCAGCACCAAGCCGTTAGGTAGTTGCACGGCCAACGAGGGGTGGTTCAGCCGACCCGGGCCTGCCGTCACGTAGTACCGCCATAGGACCTTACCCGTCGGACTCATGATCACCACGCCGCCGGGGTTGGTGTAGAAGGCGCAGATGATGTTGCCGCTGGGCGTGAAATTGGCGTCGCTGGGGTAGTAGAAGGGTGCCGGGAAGTGCACCGTCCACTCGGGCACGCCTTGGCGGTTGAGCAGGATGGCATCGTCGCCCCCGATTTGGGTCACCAGCATCCCCCCGTGGGGAGCAGGAAAATCGCCATTGGGCGCGGCGTAGGTGGTGGGGGGATCGGCCCGATACACCCCAGTCTGGCCGTACTGGCGGAAGATGGCCTTGGTCGATCGCCGGATGAAGAGAATGCGCTGATTTTTGATGTCGGCCACGGTGATGTAGGGGCCGCCCGGGCCGTCGAAGAGAAAGGCGTCGTCTGGCGTATTGAGATACCCCGGCGCCCAACCAGCCACTCCGGGGTGTCCGTACTTCCACACCACTTGGCGCGTCTTGAAATTGATGATGGCGATGGTGTTGTTGTCCTCTTCGTTGGTGATGATCTCGTCAAAATGGGGGCCGAAAAAGACGTCGTCGTCATCGTATAGCGGCGAGGGGTGACCCGGCGGCGGGAACTGCCACACGATGCGCTTGCCGGGCGTGACCAGGAGGATGCGGTTGTTGTGAGAATCGGCGATGAGCAGATCTCCTGGCAAAATGGCGCTGGCGTGGTGGCTGCCCCACGGCAAGGCAGTGGTCTTCGCAGGGGTGGGCATCCGAGCCGACGGCGCCGCCGGGTGGGGAGCCGGGCGAGCGCCCCCCGAGGCCGCCCCGCAACCTGCGACGACTGCCGCCACCGCCAACACCCCTAAGGCCCGCCGCCATCTTTCACCTGCCACGGCCTTCCCTCCCCAAGTGCGCGCTGCTTGTCCCATTATACCGAAGTGCGGGTAGAGCGGCGCCGCTGCCGGCGGCATCAAGCCGGAGAGCACTGGGGACGGAAGTCTTTGGGCGCCGCCAGAAACCAGCCGGCGATGCGTTCCGCCACCTCGCGGCTGCGGTCCACGCACAGAGCGTGCAGGCCTCCCGCTAGGACCTCGGCGCGGCAGTCCGGCCAACGCGTCGCCAATCGCAGCGTTTCCTCGTGATCGACCACGACATCAGACTCGGGAACCAACATCAAGGTGGGGGCTGCCGGCGGCTCGAGCTGCGCCAGCCGGTCTTGGGCTTCCAAGAGGGCAGCGAAGAAGCCGAGGCTGTAGCGGCGGCACAGGAGGGGATCGCGCCGCACCAGCTCCTCGATGTCCGGATGAGCCGTCACGCCGCGCAGGCCGGCCGGGATGGGGGGCCTCAAGCGCGGCCAAAGTTCGGCCGCCGCGCGCACAAGCCCCCTCGCCCAGGGGGCCATCGAGACCCTCAGGCGCACCGCCGGCGAGACCAGCACCAAACCCCCGGGCCGCCGGTGCGAGGGCAGGTGGTGGAACGCCAAGGCCGCCACGACGGCGCCGTAGCTTTCGCCGCCCAAAATCCAGGGCGCATGGGCCGGCACCTCCGCCTCGACCACCCGCAGCACGTCGGTGACGTGCTGGTCGACGGCCCTGAGATGACCGCGTTCCCCATCGGACCGCCCGTGGCCCGAGAGGTCCGGCAGCCAACAGCAAAAGCCTCGTTCAGCCAACCCCACGGCTAAGGGCAGGTAGTACTCTGAGTGCACCATAGAGCCGTGGAGGAAGACCACGCCGGCCCGGGGCGCCTCCGGCGCCACCCAGCGCACGAAGACGGCCGGGTCCCCTGCGCCTCCCAACAGGTGGGCATCCAGTTGCATGCCACCCCTCCCGACAGAAGCTTGCCCCGTTTGGCTTCCCTCCATCGGTCTGGGCACCGGCACTAGATCTCTTGCCGTCCTTCAAAGGCCTTCAACAACGTGGCCTCATCGGTGTAATCGAGATCACCGCCCATGGGAATCCCGCGGGCAATGCGCGTCACCTTGACACCGCGAGGCTGAAACAGGCGGGCGAGGTACAGAGCCGTGGCCTCGCCCTCCAGCGAAGACCCGGTGGCGATGCACAGCTCCGCCACGGCCTCGCGCGCCACCCGGTCCACCAATTCGTTGACGCGCAGTCGTTCCGGCCCGATCCCTTCCATGGGCGAGATGGTGCCGTGCAAAACGTGGTAGCGCCCCCGATACTCGCGGGTGCGCTCCATCGCGATCACGTCCTTAGGATGCTCCACCACCATCACCAATTTGGGGTCCCGCGCCGGATTGCGGCAGATCTGGCAGGGGTCGATGTCCGTAAAGTTGAAACACACCGAGCAGTAGCGCACCGTCTCGCGAGCCCTGACCACCGCATCGGCCAGCGCGCGGGACAACTCCGGCGGCTCGGCGAGCAGGAAAAAGGCCAGGCGCTGCGCCGTTTTGGGCCCGATGCCGGGCAGGCGTCCTAGCTGGTCGATCAAAGCTTGGATGGAGGCCGGATACATGGCTGTGCGTCAAAACCCGCCCGGCATCCCCGGCAGCTGGAGTTGCCCGGTCACGGCTCCCAGCCGCTCCGACGCCAAGGCCTGGACCCGCTTTTGCCCTTCCCGCACCACGGCCAAGATCAGGTCCTGCAACATCTCCACGTCGTTGGGATCGACCGCTTCGGGCGCGATGGTGATGGACTGCATCTCCCCATGGCCGTTGAAGGTGGCCTTGACCACGCCCCCCGACTCCACCTCCACCGTCTCCCGCTTCAGCTCCTCCTGCACGCGGGCCACATCGGCTTGCATCTTCTGCACCTGCTTCATCATCCGCTGCATGTCCTTCATGTTGAACCCCACGGCGCATTCCCCTCCCCTGCGCTGGCCCAAGGGCCACGGCGTCACTCCTCAAATCCGATCAGCCGCACCTCGTCGCCCAGCATCTGGCGAATCCGGCGCTTGACCTCTGCCCGGTCCTCGCTGGCCGCCGGTTTGGCCGCAGGACCCGTGGTCACCCGATACCGCACCGCCGGCCCGTAGACCTGGCGGAGCGCCTCTTCGAACACCGGTTTCAAGTCGCTGCGCTGAAGCCGTGCCTTCAGCCCTTCGAACGGAAAGCACAGCACCAAACCGTCCGGCGCCTCCTCCACCCGTGCCTGCTGCAGCAGCACATACAGCCAGCGCCGCTCCCGAACCCGCTGCATCACCTCTGGCCACCGCGGCGCCAAGGGACCGGCAGGCTCTGGCTCTTGGGGGGGTTCGGCCGCTTGGGCCCGGGGCTCCGCCCGCTCGGCGGCTAAAGACGGCACCTCCGCCTGTGGGGCAGACGCTTGGGCTCCTATCCGGCGCTGGACCCAAAACAGCGCCAACTCCGCCACCAGCAAGGGAGGGAAGCCGCCGCGCAAGCGGCCTTCGGCCTCGGCCAGGGTCTCCAGGGCTAAGAGCCACGCCTCCGCGTCCAGATCGGGCCGGAGGCGCTCGGCCCACGGGCCGAGCCAGCGCCGACGGTACGGCGGAAAGGCCTCGGGGCCCACCTCTCGCCACACCATCACGTCCCGCAGCAACTGGGCCATCTCGCGCAAGACCAGGCGCACTTCGGCCCCTTCATGGTACGCAGCCTCCAGGGCCTGCGCCACCGCCGCTGGACTCGGGCCGGTGACCGCCTCCCACAGGCGCCCAAGCCGCCCGCGGTCGAGACTGCCTACCAACGGCCGCACGGCCTCTGCGGTCAACGGCTCGACGGCCCCCACCACCTGGTCGGCCAGGCTCAGGGCGTCGCGCAAGGCGCCGTCGGCCGCTTCGGCCAAGACCTCGAGCGCTTCCGGTTCGAACGCCACCCCTTCTTGAGTGAGGACACGTGCCAGTTGCTCGGCAATCTGCACCGGGCTCAGGCGGTGAAACTCGTAGCGCTGGCAGCGGGAGACCACCGTCACCGGCAGCTTCTGCGGCTCGGTGGTGGCGAGGATGAAGAGAACGTGGGGAGGCGGCTCCTCCAAGGTCTTGAGCAACGCGTTGAACGCGTCCGCCGACAGCATGTGGACCTCGTCGATGATGTAGACCTTGGTGGAGCCCTGTACCGGCTGGTGCGCAAGCCGCTCTTTGAGGTCGCGAATCTCGTCGATGCCGCGGTTGGACGCGGCGTCGATCTCAACGATGTCCAAATGGCGCCCGGCTTCGGCGGCTTGACAAGAGGGGCACGCGCCACAGGGCTCCCCGCCCACGGGGTGGGCGCAGTTGGCAGCCTGGGCCAAAATCCGGGCCACGCTGGTCTTCCCGGTCCCCCGGGGCCCCGAAAACAGATAGGCATGGGTCAAGCGTCCCTGGGCCACCGCCGCCCGCAGGATGTCCACCGTGCGCTCTTGCCCCACCACCTCGGCGAACCGCTGCGGTCGATAGCGACGGTACAACGCTTGCCGCGCCATGCCCGCCTCCTTGCCGTCTTTGCCTCAGGCCAAAGGGCTGCACCGACTAGGCCGACCCACGGCGCCACGGCCGATCCGCTTACCGCTGCTCCCTCCCGGGCCTGACGGGGTTCACGGGGACCGCCCGCGTGGGACCCAGTCGATGCAGCTCCGCGGCCTTTGGCGAACACTCCGACGTTCGGGCCGCACCCGACCGAACTTAAAAAGACAAAAATGGCGGAGGAGGAGGGATTCGAACCCTCGAGGCAGGTTTTGTCCCGCCAACACGCTTTCCAGGCGTGCGCCTTAAGCCGCTCGGCCACCCCTCCGGGAATCGTCTTGCCATCCAAAAAGCCGCCGCGTTTTGGGCGCGCGCTCGCACAACGACAATGGCGGAGAGGGTGGGATTCGAACCCACGAGGCGGCGTTTTGGACCGCCTACCCGATTTCGAGTCGGGCTCCTTCGGCCAGCTCAGACACCTCTCCGCATACTCCTTGAAGGCCGCTGGGGAAATCGCCTCACGCTTGACCGCCCCGCCGGCGAGCCTGAAAGAACGACCGCAAGAGGGCTTGGGATTCCTCGGCCAAGACCCCGCCGACCACCTCCACGCGGTGATTGAGGCGCGGATCTCGAGTTACCTGATACAGCGTGTCCACGGCGCCCCCTTTGGGGTCTGCCGCGCCGTACACCACCCGGGCCACGCGCGCCAGGATCAACGCCCCCGCGCACATCAAGCACGGCTCCAGCGTCACCACCATCGTGGTGCCCTCCAGCCGCCATCCTCCACGCCGCCAGGCCGCCTCGCGCAGCGCCACCATCTCGGCGTGGGCCGTCGGATCCCCGTCCCGTTCGCGGCGATTGTCGCCCCAGGCCCATTCCTCGCCTTCCGGGGACAACAACACCGCCCCTACCGGCACCTCTCCCCGACGGGCGGCACTGCGGGCAATGTCCAAAGCCCGCGCCATGGCTTTCACCCATTCGCTGGGCGGCGGGTTGGTGCGCCCGGGCGGACTTGAACCACCGACACAAGGTTTAGGAAACCTCTGCTCTATCCCCTGAGCTACGGGCGCACATTCCTTTCTTCCTCGCGTCTTCCGGTCCCCATCCCTCGCGGCGGCGCGGCGCGTTCCGCGATCGCACCCGGAGCTATTATACACTTCGCCCCTGAAAAATCAATAAAGGCCGAGGCCGGCCGAAGCCGGCCGGTCTGCTTCACAGCGTGAACAGCGTGTAGAGGCCAAACGCCATCACCAGTCCGCTGGCGCCCCAGACCAAGGCCCGCCGCATCCCGCGCATGCGCCAATGGGCCGGCAGCGCCCGCGCCTCTAAGGCCAGAAGGAAGCCCAACACGATCGGCAACAAGAGGGCGTTCATGATCTCGACGTCGACGGTCAGGCCGACGAGATTGGTGCTGGCGATAACCAGTAAGGCCCCCGCTACGTGCGCGGCGGTGTAGACGGCGTAAAACCAGGGCGCCTCGTCTACCCGGTGGTTGAGGCTGTGGGGAAAGCCTAAGACTTCGCCCAAACCCCAGCTGCCGGCCACCGACACCACCAAGGCCGCGACCAGACTCGCGCCCAACATCCCCAGGCCGAACACCACCGCTCCGACCCAATGTCCCAAAAAAGGCTCCAAGGCCCCCGCGATCTCCCCCACCGTGTCGAGGCTGGCGTGGCCCTGCGTCCGGCCCAGCGTGGCCGCCACCGCCACCACCATCGCCACCATCACCGCCTGGGTGACCACCGAGCCCACGGCCGTGTCGGCGCGAGCCTGGCGCAATGTGTCCACGGTGGGAGCAAGCCCTTTATCCACGACAGCGCCCTGTTGGTAGAAGATCATCCAGGGCATGATGACAGCGCCGATGTTGGCCGCCAACAACTGCAGGTAGCTGGGGTTGGACCAGGGGATGAAGACCGTCCCCTGCCACACGGCCCCCCAAGCGGGCCGCGCCCACACGGCCACCACCACAAACAGGAGTTCAAAGAGCCCCATGGCGATGCCGATGCGCTCCACGCGCCGATAGCTGCCCGACAGGCCCACGGCGATCAGGAGCAGGGTGGCCAAGCCCACGCTTACAGCAGGAGGCACCCCGAACAGCTGTCCCACTCCGGCGACGCCGCTGAATTCCGTCACCAAGGCCCCGATGGCCGAAAGAAACAACGTCCCCGCCGAAAGGAACGCCCAGCCCCGGCCGAAGTGGCGGCGAATGGCTTCGCCATGTCCCTCGCGGGTCACGAGCCCAAGCCGCACCGTCACTTCCTGCACCATGTAGAGAATGGGGATCAAGATCACCTGCGGCAGCACCATGCGGTAGCCCCACTGGGCTCCGGACTGGGCCGCCGTAATGAGGCTTCCGGCGTCGGTGTCGGCCAACATCACGAGAAGGCCAGGCCCCCATACCCAAGCCCAAGGCCACGCGCCCCGCCGCACCGTCTCGATCCAGGGCTCGGTCTCCATCTTGGCCTTCCCCCTCGCGGGCCCTCCGCCAGAAAACTCTCCAGAAACTTTTACTTACTCATGGCTAACCTTCATTATCGCCATGAAAAACGGCCTGTCAAGACGGACGGTGGGGGTAGCTTCGGGTGAGGCAGAGCATCGCGGGCAGTCCGCGGACCGCCGGCGCTCGCCGAAAAGCCGACCCACGCCGTATCGTATACTGGAAGTTGCAAGGGAACGCCGCGTCTCCCTTGGAGGCCGGGCCAGGCCGGGAGCCGCGGGAGGCGTTGCAGGAGAACGGTGCGGGAAGTTTCGGACGGGGAGGGGGAGTTGCCATGGATGCGCGCGCCTTTCGTCAGGCTTGCGGGCGCTTTGCCACAGGCGTCACCGTCATCACTGCGGAAACCGAGGACGGCCGCTTACACGGCATGACGGCCAATGCCTTCAGTTCGTTGTCCCTCGACCCCCCGTTGATTTTGGTGGCGGTGGACAAAAACGCCACCACGCATGCCGTGCTCCACCGCGCCGAGCGCTTTGTGGTCAACATCCTGACCACGGCCCAGCGCCACGCCGCACAATTCTTCGCCCAGAAGGAAAAAACCGACTGGACCCACATCGCCCTGGGCCGCACCCCGAGCGGACAGCGGTGCCTCGAGGGCAATCTCGCCACCTTGGACTGCCAACTCTATCCCCCGCCCCTGGAAGGGGGGGACCATACCATTTTCGTCGGCAAGGTGGAATGGGTGGAACTAGGGGAAGGAGACCCGCTCCTGTTCTACAGCGGTCAGCTGATCGAGCCGCGGCTCCACCACCACCTGCGCGCGCCGTCGGGCCCGGAGGGAGCCCGCCGCGACTGACCGTCGCCGCCTGTCTCGACGGCCTCCCAGAGGCTCCAGGGGGGCACCGGTGCCGGCCGTGGAGGCAGCTAGGAGGAGGCCTGCGCTCCCAGCGATCCCGCCCCGGCGTCGGCGGTGGACCCGGCCCCAGCCCGCCACAGCACGGCTCCCGCAGCGGCCAAAATCGCCGCCAAGGTCAACCAGCCCCAGTAGAAGTGATGCCAGTGGTCGACCACGGCCCCGAACAGCGGCGGGTTGAGGGCGGCGCCGATGAAGACGGTAGTGGCCGTCGCGCTCATGGCAAACCCGGCATGGGACGGGTCGACCCGCTCCGCCGACCACGTCGCCAAAAGGGCGTTCCAGCCCACGGCACCCATGCCTAAGGCAAACCATACCCCCCCAAGTCCCCACACCGGCAGCCGTCCGGGCAACACGGCCGCCCCCAACGCGCCCAGCGTCCCCAGCCCCGCACACACCAGCATCATCCGCGGCCGGTTTCCTCCCATGCGGTCGCTCCACCAACCGAACCCGATGCGCGCCACGCCGCCCCCGATTTGCGCCGCGGCCAACACGGTGCCGGCCTGGGCCAGGCTCAACCCCCCATGGCGCACCAGATCCGGGATGGAAAAGGTCAACACGTCGTATTGGCCCGCAGCCATCAACAGCGCCACCACCATCGGCGCGACCAGAGGCGCCCAGGGCAGGCGCCGGGACCTGACTCCGCTCGGTGGCGCCTCGCCCCCTGGCGGAATGACGCGGCTGAAGCCCACCCCCACCACCAGCAGCACCGCCGCGAAGGTCTCGAACAACCGATGCCATCCGACCCCCCCCACTATGGTAGGGAGGAAGAACGCCGCCAAGGCGGCTCCTACCGGGACTCCTGTCTGCCGGATGCCCATGGGTAATCCCCGGGCTCTGCCGGCAAAGGCGGAGAACACCGCCTTCATCCCTGCAGACGGGACGGTAGCCAGAGTGCCCCCGACCAAAAAGAGCGTCACCACCAAGGCCGGCAGGGTATTCGCCTGGGCGGCAGCCAGCGCCGCCATCGCCGTGCCCAAGGACCCCCAGAACAGCAATCGCCGGGGGCCGAGGCGGTCGGCCAAGCTGCCGGCCACGGCAAAGCTGACCATCATCCCCAAGGTGGATGCGGAGACGGTCATTCCCATCCCAGCCAGAGAGAGGTGAAACCTGGCCTGCAAAAACGCCCCCAGCACGGGGACCCCTTGCTGGACGAGCGAGCTTGCGGTCTGCGACAATACCGCGAGTCCCAAGAACGGGATGGGGCCCACCGGCGACGGGAATCCTTCGCGGGCAAACACCGACTGCTCTGCCACCCCGCTCCCCCCTCCCCCAATGCTCCGTCCCCTTGGTTTCAAGATACCACGCAGCCTCGCGCCGCAACATCACCCGGACCCCAAGCCCGCAGCCCGGGCGAATTGTGGCATAATCGGGGCGTGCGCGAAACCTCGTAGTCGAACTGCGCGACCCTTCCGGCACCGGCCTTGGGGGAACCGGATCTGGTCGGTTCGACCGGGGCCTGAGCCCATCCGCCTCGATGGACCCCGGTCGCTGACCGACGGTGCCCCGGCCGGGCCGAAAGCCAGCGGGGCGCGCAGGGTTGCCAACACCCCCGCCGGGCGCCCAATCCGGTCGGGATCTACCGCCGCCACTACGCCTTCCGGAAGGGGGTTGTCACGGTGCGTCTGAAACGGGCAGCCACTTGGTTTTTCTTCTGGATCGCCGCCGTCAACTGCCGAGCACCGCTCGTGGCCACCGGCCCGCTGTTGCCGCTGATCGTGCGGGATTTACACCTGTCTGCCACGGTAGGCGGCACGCTCACGGCCCTGCCCCTCTTGGTGATGGGCGCATCGTCCATCCCGGCCGGCGTGGCGGTGGATCGGGCCGGCCCCCGGGTGGTGTTGATCCTGGCCCAACTCGGCCTCGCCGCCTTTGGGGGCCTGCGGGGGTTGGCGCCCGGCCCGGGCGTCTTTTTACTGGCGGTGGCCTTTCTCGGCGGCGCCATCGGCATCTCCCAACCGGCCCTGGCGCGGATGGCGGCATCGATCGCGCCGCGGGCCACCACCGCCACTGCCGTGTACGCCAACGGCTTCGTCATCGGGGCGTTTTTGGCTTCCGTGTTGTCCGCCACCGTGCTGGTGCGGTGGGCCGGGCCGACAGGCTGGCGGGGCGTGATGGGAATGTGGGCCCTGCTGGGCCTTGGGGCCGGGGCCGGATGGCTGGCGCTGCCGCTCCCCAATCCCCGCCGCGCCACGGCGCGCCTGCAATCGGGCTGGTGGCAGGCCCTGAAGCTGCCGGGACTTTGGCCGTACGCCATCGTCTTTGCCAGCCAGAGCGCCATCTTCTACGGGTTGGCCACCTGGTTGCCCACCTACTACGTGCAATACGGATGGTCGGTGGCGGCTGCCAGCTGGCCCAACACCCTGATGAGCCTGGCCTCTATTCCCGGCCCCTGGGTGGCCACGGCCCTGGCCCGCCGCTGGGGCGGCAGCCGCCTGCCGATGCTGGCCTTCGGCGCGCTCACCTTCCTCGGCGTGGTGGGCTTTTGGCTGGTTCCCGCGTGGGGCCTTTTGTGGAGCACCTTTCCCGGCCTTGGCACCTCGGGCGCGCTCACACTGGGCCTTGCGGCCCCGGCAGACCTTGCCCCCACCGAGCGGGTGGGCGTAGTGGCCGGCGTGTTGCTTGCCATCGGCTATCTCGGGGCAGTCCCCGGCGCCCTCGTCGTCGGGGGCCTGCGGGACCTCACCGGCGGCTTCGCGGCGGGATTGGCCTATTTGGCCGTCATCGGCGTGGTGTTCGTGGCCGCGAGTTGGGCCGTGCCCCGGTCCGCCCCGCGGGAAGAGGCCGTGGGCGCCCCTTGAGCAGGTTTCCGCCACCTCGTACAATGAAGGCATCGCACGGGCGAATCCGGCCGATCGCCTCCTAAAGTTGCAGCTTGCAGGGCCGGATCGCCGTCCAAGCCGGGTGCTGGAAAGGAACAGCCAAACACGCCGTGCCAGACTCCGAAGAGGTATTGCGCCAGCTTCGCAAGGCAGAGCACCTCGCCGCCGTGCGCGGGCTAGGCGATCGCGGACCGTCGCCGGGATTCGAAGATGTCGCCCTGGTCCCCAACTGCGCCCCCGAGGTGGATTGGACCGAGGTTTCGCTGGAGACCACCCTGTGCGGCATCCGACTTCCCTCTCCGCTCATCATCAACGCCATGACCGGTGGGCATCCAGAGGCGGAGGCCATCAACCGCCGGCTGGCGCGGGTGGCCCGGCGCTTCGGTTTGGCCATGGCCGTCGGCTCGCAACGGGCAGCCTTGGGCGATCCGTCGGTGGCCCCCACCTACGCCGTGGCGCGGCGCGAATACCCGGAGGGAGTGCTCATCGCCAATCTAGGACTCAATGCCTCGGTGGCAGAGGCGCGCGCGGCCATTGCCTTAATCGGCGCTCAGATCCTGCAAATCCATTGGAACGTCGCCCAAGAGCTTTTCATGGCCGAGGGAGACCGGCAATTCCGGGGAGCCATGGACGCGTTGGCTTCCATCTGCGCCGAGGTCCCCCAGCCGGTCATTGCCAAAGAGGTGGGACAAGGCATTGCCGGACCCGAGGCCTGGCGCTTCGTCCAGGCCGGCGTGCGAGCCATCGACGTCGGAGGCGCCGGCGGCACCAATTTCCTGGCCGTGGAGGCTTGGCGGCGCGGCGAGTCGCTGGACCCCGAGTGGGAACGGTGGGGGCTGCCCACCGTCGTGACCCTAAGCGAGGTGTTGGCCACTGTCGATGGCGCCGTCGACGTCATCGCCTCGGGCGGCGTGCGCACGGCGCACGATGTCGTCAAGGCCATGGCGCTCGGCGCGACGGCCGTCGGCATGGCCGGTCCCCTGCTGCGCCTGGTGTCTGAACCCGACGGGGAAGCCCGGGCCGAGCAGTTTCTTGCCGCCCTGCACCGCGATCTCCAAACCCTGTTGGTGCTGACCGGAAGCCGCAACTGGCAGGCCTTGCGCCAACGCCCGGTGGTGGTGCGCGGCGATACTGCCGCTTGGCTCGACGCACGGGGGTTTGGTGCTTGGCGGCTTCGTCTGGCCCGCCGCCACCCCCCCGGCGCATAGGGCGGGGACGACGCCGCGGCCGTTTTAGGTGGAAAAATCGACCGCCAGGCGGCGCACGGCCTGAGCGATCCAGGCCTGGGCGGCAGAGGTGCCGACCAAGAGCGCCGCCAAGGCCAAAGGCCCGCCCAAGGCGCCGGCCCCCGCCGCCAACAGGCCGATCGAGGCCAACCGGCCCACATTCAGCGCCACCTCGCGACTGAGGGTATAGCTGACGCGGTGGTCGGCGATGGCGGGGTCGCGATCCATGACATCGAGGGGCACCGCCGCGTTGGGGATGGTGTAGAAGGGCATGGCCAGCGCCGAGACGGCGCCGTAGGCAAACACCCACGGCCAGCTCGCTCCCACCAAGAGCAGCGAGGCCCCCACTGTCATCCCCACGCTCCCCGCTAAGATGGACGCCGCACGCCGCTCTACGGTAGTCCAGCGGGTCACTGCCAGCGAGGAGACCATCTGGGCCAGGGCCGTCAAGGCCGCGTAGGCGCCGACGGCCCAACCGGCGCCCGTGGCGAGGTACACGAGGTAGACGCCGGCAATGCCGGCGATGCCTTCCCGCGTCCCGCGCACGGCGATAGTGTGAAACGCCAGCCGCCAATCCGGCCGCGTCCGGTATAGCCTCAGGCTTTCAGCGGCACCGCCCGTCCGCATGGGAGGGCCCAGCGGCACCCGGAGGCTGGCCGCAAGCGCACCCGCGTACAGCACCATTCCCAAGCCAAACACCACCAGGTAGCCTCCGAGGCCCGGCAAAAGCCCGGTCAAGAGGCCGCCCAAACCTGGGCCTACCACCCGGGTGACGCTCTGAATGGCGCCCGAATAGCCGTAAAAGGCGATGCGGTGATCCCGGGGAACGGTGTCAAAACTCATCAAGTTGACCCCGAACCAGTACACCCCCTGCGCCACCCCGTACAGCAGGCCCAAAAGCGCCACATAGTGGCTGGCGCCGCGATTTAATCCCAGGATCACGGCGTAAAAGGCGATGGTCAACACGAGACCCCCGCGGTAGGGCGCCAGAGGCGGCCGGTTGCGGAACCAGGCGGCGGCGGCGTAGAAGACGAAGGTCAACGAGAAGAAATAGGCGGCATCGAACGCCACCAGCCCCCCGAGCTGACCAGAGACCACAAACACAAAGAGGTTCAAAAACACGCTCGCCACGGCATTGGCTGCCTGCGCGCCGCTGAACGTCAAAAGGAGGCTCCAAACCTCCGGCGTCAACCGCGGCAGCGTCCGCGTTGACGCGCTCGCCGTGGAGTTGGACGGCATGCCTCTTGCCCCCGTTTCCGCCATGGTGCCGCCCCCGGGCGGCCAAGCGCACCCAAGAGCCCAACAAGAGTACAGTACCATTGCCGCTCGGTCCCCGACCAGCGACCCCATGGAGGAGAGCCGCCCCCTCGGCGCCCGCTAGACATTAGACGATGGCGCCACTTTCGCGGGGATCCGGCAGGATTTGCGAGCCGGATCGCGAAAGCAGGGAAGACCAGGAGGAGGCTTCGGGAGCCGCTGGGCGCCGAGCCTTTCTGGTCCGCATAACGTGATGTGGTTTTCGGGCATTTCGGCGACGGAAAAGAGCCCGCCCGGGGTCTCCCCGGGCTTTGAGAGGGGGCGCAGGCATGACTCGTCTTATCATCGCCGGTCCACGCGATCCCGGCATCGAGGCAGCCGAAGCCGTCCAGCGCTGGAATTCGGGCGACCTATCGGTCGAATTCCGAGAAACCCCAAGCGGCCTCGAGGCCGTCGAAGGGCTGGCCGAAGGACGTTGGTCGATGGTGCACGCCGATGCCGACGCCATCTTCACGGCGCCCGCAGAGATCGGCGCCTTCATCGTGTTGGTCCCCGCGTTGGGATGGGACCGCCGCGCCGTCGGCCGTGCCGACCTTCCCGCGTGGGAAGGCCTTCGGGGGTGTCGGCTGGCCGTGGAAGGGCGCGACCGCGCCGACGGCCTTTTGCTCGAGGCCTTTCTGGCCAGCCACGAGCTCAACGCCGAGGCCGTCGAGTGGGTCGCGGTCGCCTCGGCGCCAAACCGCCTCGACCACCTTCTCGCGGGCGCGGTCGACCTTGCGGTGTTGCCGGGCCCTCTCGTGGCCCGGGCCCTGGCGGCGGGATATCGCGACTTCGGTCCCGCGGCCGCTGCAGTCCCCGAGTACCCCGGATGGGTGCTGGCCACCACCCACGCCTTCAACGCCCAACACCCCGAGCTCGTGGTCACCTATGCCCGGATCCTGTGGCAAGCCTGGGCCACGGTTTCGGCCCCGACCGGGGGCGCCGTCCTCGTCCATCCCTCCCTGGCCGCGACCCGAGCCGCGCTCGAATCGGCCTTGGCGCTTAGGGCCCGCCTACGCAGCGACCCCGGGCGCTTGGGCCGCTTCTTCGACCCTGCCGTCATGAACGCCATGTTCTAGCCCCTCCCGCCCCGCGAGGTGACCCCGCCGCGGGTGCCTCCATATGATGGAAGCGGCCGCCACGGCGGCGGCCCCGGCGGGCAACCCACGGGTACGGGAAGGGGGCGTAGGGCATGCGCGTCATGGCAGCCAGCGAAGCGGCGGCAAACGTCAGGGACCACGCCACGGTGGTGGTGAGCGGAAACGGCTCCCTCTTGCAGCCGGAGGCGATCCTCGCCGCCTTGGAGACGCGGTATCAAACCACCGGCCATCCCCAGGGGCTGACGGTGGTATATCCGGTAGTGGTGGGCACCGGGCCGGGTACCGGCATCGACCACCTGGCGCCACCCGGCATGGTCGACACCGTCTTTGCCAGTTGCTTTGACATCTGGCACGTCTCGCAACTGACCGACCGCATCCGCGCGGGCGCCGTCGAAGCCCACTGCATTCCCATGGGGGTGCTGTTCCACCTCATCCGCGCTCGAGCGGCGGCCCAACCCGGGATCTTGACCCAGGTCGGCCTTGATACCTTTGTCGACCCGGCCGTCCAGGGCACGCGGTACGGCATCGCCGATGGTGAGCGACGGCCCTCGTGGTCGCGGCGGATGGTCGTGGACGGTCGACCCTGGCTCTTTTTCCCCACGCCGCCCATCGACTGTGCCATCCTCTGTGCCTCCATGGCCGATGAGGACGGCAACCTCTCCTTGGTCGAGGAGCCCATCCGGCAGGCGGCCTTGGATATGGCCTTGGCGGCCCGGGCCGGCGGCGGCCCAGTGCTGGCCCAGGTGCGACGGCTGGTGCGCCGCGGAGCCATCCCCCCACGCCTGGTGGAAGTGCCGGGGTTCTTGGTCGATGGGGTGGTGGTGGTGGAAGACCAGCCGCAGACGGCGCTCGGGCGTTACGATCCCAGCCTATCCGGGCAATGGCCGGTGCCGGTCCAACTTAGGCCCCTCCCGCTCACCATCGAAAAGGTGATGATGCGCCGAGTGGCCTGGATGTTGCAGCCCGGCCAGGTCATCAACCTCGGATTCGGCCTGCCCGCGCTGCTGCCCCGCATCTTGGCCGAAGAAGGGGTTCACGACCAGTTGGTGGCCACGGTGGAACACGGACCGGTGGGGGGCATCCCCATGGGCGTCGAGGCCTTCGGAGCCACGCGCAACCCGCGATTTTTCTTCCTCTCGCCAGACATCTTCGCGCTCTACCACTCCCGCCAACTGGACGTGGGGATCCTGAGCGCGGCCGAGGTCGACGCGTCGGGGTCGGCCAACGTCAGTCGGTTTGCGCGGGCCATGCCGGGGCCAGGCGGCTACATCGACATCTCTAGCCCCGCCCGCCGACTGATCTTGGTGGGCCGCCTGACCACCGGCGGCAATCGTTACCGGATCGGTCCCGACCGCATCGAGGTGCTGGCGGAAGGGCAGATCCAGAAGTTCGTCGCCCGCGTGACCGAACGCACCTTCTCGGGACCCGAGGCCGCGCGCCGCCAGGCTTCCGTAACCTATGTGACCGACCGTGCCACCTTTGAACTCCTCGACGGCCAAGTCACGTTGACCGAAGTGGCTCCAGGCATCGACCCCGACCGCGACATCTTCCCCCACATGGCCTTCCGACCCGCTCTGGCGACACCGCTCCGAACCTGGCCGCTGGCAGTCCTGGCAGAGGGGCCGATGGGCCTCGGGCAGGCCTGGTGACGAAAACTTCGGCCCCTCGGGCGGGTCGCCCCGGCGCCCGCCCCAGAGCGCCCCCTACGCCTCGGAAGGCCTCAGTCGTCCGCTCGCCCGGGGATGCGGGGCAACTGGCCCAGAAGGCGTAGGCCGTACTTCAATCCTTGTCCCAACAGGATGCCGGTCACCAAGATACCAGCCGGAGGCCAGATGAGGCTGATGCCGAGATCCGCCAAAAGGTCGACACCGGTCGCTGCCGCCAGCGTGACGCCGAACCCCGAGGACAGCCAGTCGCGAATCCGGCGTAAGTCGCGCGGGTTTTTCACCGGCACGAGCTCGCTGGTCACGTTGGCCGCCGTGTGCGCAAAGTAGGCCAACACGAGATATGCGGTCAGATCGGTAACCTCCATCGCGGAACCCCTCCCTCTTCGGTTCGACACCGCACGCCCGCGCCGCTCTCATGCTACGCCGCCTCATGGCAGGGGGTTCCATTCCTGTAAGGCGCTCCCCGATCGGGCCTCCCGTGCTTTGAGCCAGGATTTTAAGCCCTTGCCGTCGAATTTCTCCCCTCCCTGGGATGGATCCCGGAGGGGAAGGGGGCAGTGACGGTGCGGCGCATTCTCGGCCGAGTAGTCGGCGTGGGCCTGAGCCTCGCCCTGTGGCTGATCTCGAGCCCTGCCCAAGCGGCCCTCCCGGCGCGCGCAGCGCCTGTCAGCCTCTGGAGCTACGCCTGGGGCTTGGCCGCGGTGGAAGATTTGGCCCGCCTGCCCGGCGGCCGTACTTGGCGCGCCGAGATCCCGCACCTTGTGGCTGGGCTGGCACCGTACTGGGATGCCGGTGCTCCCACACCGGCCTACGCGCCGTATCCCGACCCGACGCCGGAGACGGTGAAGTTCTACGACGACAACGCCTGGGTCGGGCTGGACCTGGTGACTGCCTGGCAACTGACCCATCGTCCCCAATACCTCCAGCGCGCCGAGGCCTTGTTCCGCTACGAAGAGACCGGTTGGGACCCCCACGGGGGCGGCCTGTTTTGGAACGACCGACACCTGCTGCGCAACACCGCCGCCAATGCCCCCGCTGCGGAACTGGCGGCCGAGCTTTACAGCGTGACCCGGCGGCCGCAGTATCTCCGTTGGGCCATGCGCCTGAAGGCGTGGGAACAGCGCCATCTCGTCAATCCTAAGACCGGCGCGGTGTGGGACCACCTGGGCCGGGGGGCCACCGTCGATCGGCACCTCTTGAGCTACAACCAAGGCGCAGTGATCGGGGCCGACTGCGCCTTGTACCGAGCGACCCACGAGCGGGCCTACCTGGAGGCGGCCGCCAAGACGGCCGCGTTCGTGGCCCATCACTGGACCGCCTTTGACGGTCACCGCCCCTTGGCGACGGCGTTCGCCGGCGTGTTGGCTGACGACC
The DNA here is from genome assembly GCA_023511625.1 of Bacillota bacterium. Lineage (GTDB taxonomy): Bacteria > Bacillota > Sulfobacillia > Sulfobacillales > Sulfobacillaceae > JAIMAE01. The sequence goes on from JAIMBD010000001.1 coordinate 41,703, forward strand.
TCGTTTGGTTATGGCGCTTGGGCCACGTGCCTGCGGCGCGTTTGGCGCTGGAGCAGCTCTCCCCTCCGACGGCGGCCCTGCCTGGCCGTTGGGCCAATCCTGTCCTCCTCGCCGCCAGCGGTCGCATCCGCCTGGTCGCCGACCAGGCCGCAGTGAGCGCCCCCCCCCCACCCCCCGACCGTAGTCCGGCGCCTTAGCCAAGCCCTGCTTCGCCGCCTCTAAAGCGCTTCCCCCGGGCTCTCAAGCCCCCGAACGATTGATTTTTGCCCACGGTTCGCGGCATGATCAGGAGGAGCCCAGAAAGGATGTGGTTCCATGGCGCCGCAAACCTGGCGGGTGTACCGTGCAGCCTGCCGCCAGCCGGGGTCTGAGGAAAGCGAAGGCAATCCCTTCTACGAAGCCTTCCTGGTGGCCCCCGCCCAGTGGGATCGCCAAACCGTGTGGACCATGTTTCTTCGCCGCCTGCAACGCGACAACGAGCTCGACCTGCACGCGGAAATGGAGGCCGGCGGCGCGCTAGAGCCGGTCCCCAATGCCGAATACGACCCCGAGCATGGGGTCATCCGCTTCACCCGCAGCGAGTTCTGGGTCTTGCAGCCCATTCCTCCGCGGCAGGACCTGCCCGACTGATCCGTCCGAGCTTCGCTTCAGGAAATCTTCAACGGCCCGCAAACCCGCTCCGGTTGCGGGTTTGCGGGCTCCGGAGCCGCGCCTGCCCCACCCCCTTAACAATCCCGAAACAAGTCTGTGGTGGACTTGGGTCAGGGAAATCGGGGAGGGAGGCGCGACATGCACGACAATCACTTACCATCTGGAACGTGGCAGCGTTTTGTAGTCTGGTTTACCGGGCTTCCCGGTTCAGGCAAGTCCACGCTGGCCGAAGCGTTGGCCGCGCAGTTGCGCGCGCTAGGGGTCCCGGTGACGGTGTTGGACGGAGACCAGCTGCGGCAAGGGCTCTGCCGGGACTTAGGGTTCTCGGCCCAGGACCGCCATGAGCAGGCGCGGCGAACGATGTACGTGGCCCAACTCCTCTTCGAAGCGGGCGTGGTGCCGCTGGTGGCTCTCATCAGCCCGTATCGCCAAGACCGCGAGCAGGCTCGGGCCCTTTTCCCGCCGGGGCGGTTTTTAGAGGTGTACCTAGACTGTCCCCTCGACATTCTCCAGTCGCGGGATCCTAAAGCCCTCTGGCGTTCGGCACGCGAAGGCCGCCTGCGAGGATTGACGGGTTGGGACGCCCCCTACGAGGCGCCGGAGGACCCCGAGTTGACCTTGGTCACTGGGCGATGGGACGTCAGCACCAGCCTCGCGCGCCTGTGGGCAGCGTTGGTCGCGTTCAACCTGGTACCAGCTGCTTGGGCCAAGGCGTTTGCCGGCACCGGAACCATAGGAGTCGAAGGCGCCGGACGACTGACCGCCGATGCCCTTGGGGCCGTACGGCCCTGACCGGCAGAAGGGGGGCCTGACATGCAGCGTCTTTCTCCAGAGGTCTCCCAGGCGGTGCGGCAAGATGTCTTGGGCTATCCGCGCCTTGTGCTCGACCGCATCGCCTTGGCCGATCTCTACCAGTTGGGGACCGGGGCCTACACCCCCCTGGAGGGATTCGTCGGCCAGGACCACTATACGGCCATCCTTGAGCGGATGGAGCTCGCGCACGGCCAGCCGTGGCCGATTCCCATCACCCTCCCCCTCCGCGGGCTTCCGCCCCGCGAACTGCCGCAAGGGCGCCCGGTGGCGCTGGCAGACGCGACGGGGACGGTTCACGGCGTGCTGTGGGTGACCGAAGTCTACACCGGCGACCCAGAACGGGAGGCCGAACAGGTCTTCGGCACGAAAGACCGGCGCCATCCCGGCGTGGCGGCGCTCCTCGCCCGCGGCGCCACCTACGTGGCCGGCCCGGTTCGCCTGTTGGCAGACGCCGAGCCGCCGGATTTGACGGCGCTGGCAGATCCGGAGGTGCTGTGGACCCCGAAGGCGGTGCGCGAAAGCCTCGCCCGGCTCGGATGGCGCAAAGTGGCTGGGTTTCAGACGCGAAACCCCCTGCACTGGGGCCACCTGCGCCTGATCCAGGACGCACTGACCCACGTCGACGGGGTGTTGCTCCACCCCTTGGTGGGGCCCACCAAGCCCGACGACGTGCCGGCCTCGGTGCGGTGGGCCTGTTACCGCGCCGCACTCGCGGAGGCCCTGCCCTCGGGGCGGGTCCTACTCGCTGCCTTCACCGGGCCCATGCGGTACGCCGGCCCTCGCGAGGCGCTGTTGCACGCCATCGTGCGGCGGAATTTTGGTTGCACCCATTTCGTGGTGGGCCGCGACCACGCCGGCGTGGGCCAGTACTACACGCCCGACGCAGCCCAGCGGATGCTCGAGGTCTTTGCCCCGCGGATCGGGATCCAGGCCCTGGCGTTTGGGCCGGTCTTTTGGTGCACCCGGTGTCAGGCGGCGACGGACGAGGCGCGCTGTCCCCATCCCGACTCGGCGCGGGTGGCGCTTTCCGGCACCGCACTCCGTGCCGGTACGCCACCTTCGGCCTGGGCCTACCCGCCTGCCGTGGCCGCCGTACTCAGCGCCTACCAGGCGGGGCAGCCGGTAGCCTGACGGGCACCGCCCCCAAGGCCCCTCTGCCCCGCGCAAGAAAGGGGAATGCCCGATGTCTTCACGCCCGCCCATTCTTGTCACCGGTGCCCACCGCTCGGGAACCACCTGGGTCGGCCGCATGCTCTGCCTGTCCGGCGAGGCCGGTTACATCGACGAGCCCTTCAACTGCGATCGGGTGCCGGGCTGGCTCCCGGAGCCGGTCCCGCATTGGTACCAATACGTCTGTCGCGACAACGAGGCCGAGTACCTCGCCGCCTTGGAAGCCCTCATGACCTGGCGCTATCCCGTTCGGCACCATGTCGCCCGACTGGGCCAGCAGGGCGGTGCCCGCCGGCTGGCCGCCGACGCGTGGAATGCGTGGCATCATCGCGTCGCCCGGCGCCGACCCTTGATCAAAGACCCGCTGGCCCTGTTCTCGGCACCGTGGATGGCCGACCGCCTCGGCGTGCGCGTGGTGGTCTTGGTGCGCCATCCGGCGGCTTTTGCCTCGAGCTTGAAGCGCCTCGGGTGGCACTTCGACTTCCGCCACTGGGCCGAGCAGCCGCTCCTCTTGCGCGACTGGCTCAGCCCCTTCGCGGCCGAGATCGAGCAAGCCAGCCGCACCAACCTCCCGCTGTTGGATCAGGCGACGCTTCTGTGGAACGCCATTTACGCCACCGTCCATCGCTGGCAGAGGACGCGTCCCGACTTTTTGTTTGTCCGCTACGAGGCCCTGGCCGCCGATCCGGTAACCGGAATGCGCTGGCTTTACAGCCGTCTCGGCCTCGCGTTCACCCCAGCAGTGGCCCGTCGCGTAGCCGCTTGGAACGGCCCCGACCAGCCGGCCGAGGTGATGCCCCACGACCCCGGGCCGGTGCGGCGAAACAGTCGCGCAGCCCGCTACACGTGGCTGCGGCGGCTTGAGGCCGAGGAAATCGCCCAGATCAAGGCAGCTACCGCCGCCGTGGCCCGTCACTACTACGGCCCGGAAGACTGGCCGGAGGTCATCCCCCTCGACACCCGGCGCCGCTCGCGGTAAGAGACGGTCAGGAAATGCGGCTGCCGGTCAAGCTCGGGCCGGCATCGGGGCTCTCCAGCCCTTCCTCGGTCCATTCCAGCGAGCGCTGGCGCATCTCTGGCAGCCACAGCAGGGTCAAAAGCGCCCCCAAAAGGGAGACGCCTGCCAGAAGGCCCATGGTCGGCCCTAGCCCGGTGGCCTTGAGCACCAAGGGCAGGAAGAACGCCCCCACGAAAGCCCCGACTTTGCCGGCCGCGGCGGAGATCCCGTGGCCGGTCCCGCGCAGGTTGGTCGGGAAGACTTCCGCCGGCACCAAGAAGGTGGTGGTGTTGGGCCCAAATTCCACGAAGAAGTAACTGATGGCGTACAGCACCAAGAACGCCACCGGCACTGCTACCACCGCCGGCACGAGGAAGATGACGCCATAGGCGGCCATCATCACGAGAAATCCGGTGGCCTGGATGGTCTTCCGACCCAAGCGGTCCATGAGGCGAGCGGCCACAAAGTACCCCGGCAACGCCGCCACCAGGAACAACAGCGCCGTGACCAAAACGGTAGTGGTCAGCGCAGCTTTGGGCAGAAGCCAGTGCAGGATGAGCTGCGACGATACCCCATTGCCGTAAAAGGCGACGTCGATCAAGAACCAGCTGCCGGCTGTGGCCACAAGCCGCCGGAGGAGCTTCGGCGTCCACAGGGACTGGCTGCGCGGGCGCCACGCCTCCTCGGCCACCGCTTGTCCGCCCAGGGTCTCCGCCACCACCTCGGCCGCGGCCTTGCTGTCGCCCTTGACGGCCAAGAGATAGCGCGGCGTCTCCGGCATCCGCCGGCGCAGGAAGATGACCGACGCCGCCGGCACTGCGCCCAGGCCCAGCATCAGCCGCCAGACCAAATCATGGGGCAACCCGCTCCACAACAGCGCCGCGGCCACCACGGGGCCGATCAACAGGCCGAGCCCCTGCATGGCGAACACCATGGTCACCAGGTAGCCGCGATTTTGGCGGTTGGCGAACTCACTGGTAATCACAGAGCTCGTGGGGTAGTCGCCGCCAACCCCGAGGCCTACCACTGCGCGGAAGGCCACGAGCCACCCAAAGGACGGGGCCAGGGCAGAGAGGATGGCGCCGACCGTGAGCACCAGCACCTCTAGGCCGTACATGCGGCGCCGGCCCAAACGGTCCATGAGCGGCCCAAAAATTAACGCCCCTAGCGCCGCCGACGCCAAGGACGTGCTGTTGAGCAGGGCCAATTGGGCCGTGGAGAGATGCCACAGGGGGGTGAGGATGGCCGTCACCGTACCAATGATGAAAAGATCGTACGCATCGGTGAAAAACCCCATCCCGGCCGTAAACACGGTCCGCCAGTGAAACTTTCCAACCCCCGCTTCGTCTAACGCCTGAAGCGCCGTGCTCATCCTGTCGCCCCTTTCCCACGCTGTTGTCGCCGCGAACACGGACGGTGAATGGCGAGACTTCTGCTGTAGTCAGGGTACTTAGGCGGTATTATGCCCCGATTAGGATCGCGTTAAGATTTGGTTAAGACCGCAAGCGCGCGTGCGGCCGAGGGCGGCGGGGGGCAGCGTGGTATAATAGCGATGCGCGCCCGACGCGCCGTCGATTGGCCATCCCCGCCCCAAGGCTTCGCGCTCAAGGGGTCTGGATGTTTTGGATAGGTGCCTCGGATAGCTGCTACGACCCCACCACCGGTACCCTTCCCGGCCCAGGGAAAGGCGGGTGACGCCGTGAAGGATGTGAAGGAACCGATCGAGCCCGAAGTCGAACCGGTTGCCCTGGAGGATCGCCACCCGCGCCTTTGGGTGCGTATTCTCCTGTGGCTCGCCGTGGCTTTGGTCCTCACTGCGCTGATGTGGGGCATGAGTCACGTCGATACCCTCTCCGGTCCCTGGGGCTTGCGCCTGTTCCGCTGGAAGCAACACATCGTGGCCTTAGGCTGGCGGGGGCCCCTGGTCTTGATGGCCCTGCTCTGCCTGCACAGCATCCTCTTGTTCCTCCCGGTGGAACTGCCCATGCTCATCGCCTTCGGCGTCTACGGACCGGTGCGCGGAGCGCTGTACAGCTGGATCGGCTCTTTGGCGGCGGCCATCGCCGCCTACTGGCTGGCCCGCGGCTTAGGCCGTCCGCTCGTAGGCCGCTGGGTCCCTCCAGAAACCCTGGCCAAATTGGACCAGGGCATCCGCACCTTCGGCGACACGGGGCTTCTGCTTTTGCGATTTATCCCAGTGGTCTCCTTCACGGCCCTCAATTACGCAGCCGGGCTGGCCGGCGTTAACTGGTGGAGTTTCGCCTGGACGTCGGCCTTAGGCATTCTCGCCAGCGACAGCCTCATAGGGCTCTTGTACGCCGGCGCGCTCAACGCGGTGTGGACCACGGCGGTAGGAGTCGCAGCCCTCACCGTGGCCTCTGCCTGGACCCTGTGGCGGCTCGAGCGCCGTCCCCGCCGCGATCTCAATCGCCCCTTGTAACCGCGAAGCCGACCGTCGCGCAGAATTGCACCCCGCATACCGATTATGTATATTGGGGGCGTCGATTCTTCCCGAACCCTGGTAGCCCTCGGCGGAGATCCGCGGAGGCGCTGCCCAGGGAGCAGGGGATTTTGCCTTGCTAATGGGACAATTCCAAATGAATGGAGGGTGTTCGTTGTTCTCCAACACCCGCAGCAATCAGGAAAAAACCTCCCGCGCCGGGCGCTGGCCGGTAGCGCTGCCGGCGGCCCTGGTGGCGGCGGCCGCCCTGGCCGGGTGCGGCGGCGCCGCCTCACAGGCCCCGAAGAGCACGGCCCCTGCGGCCCCCAGCGCCGCCGCCCAACCGGCGGCAGCGGTCTCTCCGGCCACCTTGGCCCACCTCCAAGCGCTCGTGGCCCAAGCCGAAGCCACGCCCACCTTCGTGCCCCCTGGACCGCCGGTCGACGCGGCCAAGGCCCGCGGCGATAAGGTGGAGATCATCCCTGGAAACTCGGAGATCTCGTATTGCGCCGACGAAGCCAACGACCTCGTCAAACTCGGCCAATCCTTGGGCATTCCCACCAGCAACTACGCCACCACAGGACGTCCTAGCCAATGGGTGCAAGGCGTCCTCCAAGGCTTCGCCACCCATGTCAACGCCATCGACTTAAGCTGTGGCATCACGCCAGCCGCGCTCGGCCCGCAGCTGCAGGTTGCGAAGCAGAACCACGTCGCCACCATCTTGGCCGAGTGGTACTTGCCCAACCAGCCGGTGCCTTCCGCTGTAACCGGCGCCACCGGTACATTCCAGGACCAAGCCGAACAGCTGTTGGTGGACGACGCCATCGTCCAGAATCACGGCAAGCCGTTCCACGCCCTGATCCTCACGGCCGATGACGCCATCGCTGGACCCGGTGCAGCCGAAGCGGCCCTGCAGGAGTTTCAGAAGCGCTGTGGCCAAGCCTGCCCGGCCCAAATCATCAACATCCCGCTCTCGGAGTGGGGCACCCGCATCCAGAGCACCGTCAGCTCCGCACTGACTGCTGACCCCAAGGTGACGGCCATCATCGCGGTGTTCGACGGGATGGTGCCGGGCGCCCTGCCGGCCATGGAGGCGGCGCACCGACCCGGCCTCAAGATCTACTCCTACGGGGCCGGCGCCGGCGTGGTGCGGCTGATTCAGACCACCCACGGCATGGTGGCGGCCGACATCGGGCCGAGCGCCAACTGGGCTGCGTACGCCCTTATGGACGAAGACCTCCGGGTCATGACCGGCCAAAAGCCGCTGCCGCCTAACAAGGAGTACCCGGCGCTGCGGATGTGGACGCCGGCCAACGTCAGCCAGTACTTCACGCCAGACGGCTACGGCACGAGCTACATCACCGGCTACGACAAACTCTGGGGGATCCACTCCTAACTGGCCGCGACCTTCGGGTCCCGACCGCTGGTATCAACCGACGGAAGCCCCGGGCGGGCACGATCCCCCGGGGCTTCCGTCACCCCTCAAGCGCCGGAACGGCTACCCCGAGCAAGGCCGGGCAAGGGGGTTGACCCCGACCTTTTCGGCGTTGCACCATGGCGTAGAGGACATTGTCCCGGCAAGCGATTCCTGGAACCAGGGAGGGGAGAGGAGTGCGTCTTCGGCCGTATCGCATTTCGTTGCCGCCGCGTTCGCGCCGCCCGGCCGAGGCCAAGCGCTCGCGGGGCCCCGAGCCGCAGTGGCATTGGAGTCCGGCCCTGCACGTGGGATGGAGTCATTCCGACCTCGACCCCGCCAATTGGGTGGCAGAGATCGCCTGGGCCGACAACGCCGGACACACCGGCTGGTTTGCGGCCCACGGCGACACCCCCGAGGCCGCCTGTGAAGCACTCGAGCAGTGCCGGGCGAGTCTCGGTGCGGAATGGGTTCCCACCGGCCCGCGGGTGTTGTGGCTGGACGATCCCGCGCCGGACCTGGAGGCCCTGGCGGCCTGGGCTCGGCGGCACGCCTTTCACCTCGCCACCACCCCGCCCCCGCCTGATCCCTCCAAGCCGTAAGCGGCAGCCGCCGTCGCCGCCGGCGCACCGGAGGATATATTCAAATTTGGAATAACCATTGCCTGATCTATTCCTTTTATGGATTATGGAGGGGAGCGAACGTCCCGAACCTCGTCGCTGCCCGGCGGCGTGGCAGGGAGAGGAGGATGTCCATGCTCCACAGCACCGAGACCGCGCCCCGGCCTGCCACCAGTCAGGCATGGCGGGTGGTGGTGTTTCTCGCCATTTTTGTGCTCGGGGTCTTCTACGTCAAGTGGGACCCCTATTTCCACAAGGCCTTTGTAGCGGCGGCCCATCATACGCTGGGCGCGTCCATCGTCTCTGGCAAAAGTAATGCGCCGCCGGCACCATCGTGGCAGGCGGCCGTATCGTACGCGCTCAGCTACGGCGCCGCCATCTGGCAGGCGCTGGTGGTGGGCCTGTTGGTGGGGGCTGGGATCCAGACCCTGGTGCCCCGCGACTGGTTGGTTCGCGTCCTCGGCGGGGCGAGTTACCGCGGTCCCTTGACGGCCGGCCTGGCCGCCGTGCCCGCCATGATGTGCACCTGCTGCTCGGCCCCTTTGGCCGTGGGCTTAGCCCGCAGCCGCGCTTCGGTGGCTTCGACGCTGGCCTTCTGGCTCGGTAACCCGGTCCTCAATCCGGCGACCATCGTCTTCATCGGGTTCGTCTTGGGTTGGAAATGGGCTTTCCTGCGCATCGTGGTGGGCGCGATCTTGGTCTTTGGCATCGCGCCGTGGATCGGGCGCTGGCTTGCCCCCGACGACCTTCCCGGCGCAGCCGAGGAAGCGGTCGCGGCAGCCGCGCGCCCCGCTGGCCAACAGTCGGTCGTCTCCCAGTACTTTGCCGCCCTGTGGCAACTGGCCAAGGGGCTCCTGCCGGAGTACGTGGTGATCCTGCTGGTGTTGGGTGCCGTTCGGGCCTGGCTGTTTCCCGCCATCAACCCGTCCGTTGGACACAGCATCGGGCTGATGCTGTTCCTGGCTGCCGCCGGCACACTCTTCGTCATCCCCACCGCCGGTGAGGTGCCCATCATTCAAACCCTGTCCCGGTTTGGGCTTGGAGCCGGTCCCGCCGGGGTCTTGCTCCTGACACTGCCCGCCGTGAGCTTGCCCTCGCTGGCCATGGTCGGCCGCGCGCTGCCGGCCCGCGTACTCGTGGCCCTGGCCGTCGCCGTGGCGCTCCTCGGCCTTCTCACCGGGTTTGCGGCCATGGCGCTCGGTTTCTAAGCCCGTAAAATCCCCAAGATCCCGAAAACCCGGGCGGCCCTGTTCAACCCACCGCCCGGGTTTTTCTTGGTCCCATCCCGCGAAGATGCCTGCCCAAGGCGTATGATGAGGTTGACCACCTCGGGCCTGGTCCCGGAGGCAGGTCCGACGTGCCCCAGAATGGCTTTGGATGTACGAAATGCCAGAAAGGAGCGGTATCGTTGGCCACGTACGATTTGGCAAAGTCAAAGGCCCTGGCCGAGGCCGTCGCTCCCCTGAATGTCACCCCGCTCTGGCTGGTCTTGGGCGGCCTCATCACCGACACCCCAGAAGTGCCGGAGGTGCCGTATCTTTGGTCCTGGAAGGCGCTGCGGCCATGGCTCGACGAGGCGTGTCGCCAGATTCGGGCCGAAGAGGCCGAGCGTCGAGTCCTGACCATGACCAATCCCGCCCACCGGCACCTCGCCGCCGTCACCCACTACCTCAACGCTGGCCTGCAGATCATCTTGCCGGGGGAGATCGCACCGACCCACCGCCATGCCGCCAACGCCATTCGGCTGATTTTGGAAGGTGACGGGGCCTATACCGTGGTCAACGGCGAAAAGACGGTGATGCGGCGCGGCGACTTCGTCACGACGCCCATTTGGAGCTGGCACGACCACGGCAACGACTCCGACCGCCCCGTGGTGTGGTTGGACGGCCTGGATTTTCCCTTCGTCCACACTGCGAACGCCATGTTCAAGTCGGAGTACCCCACGGCTCCCGGTGGCATCCGGCGGCAGCCGGTAGAGCGGGACGGGGACGACTCGTTCTACCGGTATGGACAGGGATTACGGCCTTCCAACTCCGCCCTTACGACGCCACTGTATTCCCCGATCTTGAACTACCGCTACACCACTGCCCGCGCCGCCTTGGAACGCCTCTCCCGCACCGATCCGCCGGATCCCATCGAAGGGTGGCGCCTCGAGTACATCAACCCCCTGACGGGGGGACCCGTTCTGCCGACCATGGACGCGTTCCTCCAGCTCCTCCCGGCCGGTTTTGAGGGGCAGGCTCATCGCCACACCCACGGCTCGGTGTACGTGGCCCTGGAAGGGACGGGACAGACGCAAGCCGGAAATACGGTGCTCGCGTGGGAACCGAACGACGTCTTTGTGGTGCCGTCGTGGACGCCGCACCGCCATCGCGCAGCGACCGACGCCGTGCTCTTCTCGTTCACAGATGCTCCCATCCAGCGACCTTTCGGATTGCACCGCGAAGAGAGGGTCGAAGAGATGCTAGAATGAGCCGACAAGGCGCTGGTTCGGGAAACGGCCGCACCGGGGCGACTACTCGCCCAGGCGAAACGCCGCCCCGGTCTCGATGGCCCAATTAACCAGCGCCACGTCGCCAGGCTCGCGCGGGTGGGCAAGGTAGCGGCGCACGTAGCGCTCGACCCGGGCCTCGCCGGGTCCTCCCGCCTTCCGTACCAGGCGGCGGGCCCAGCGCTCGAACCCCCGCTCGGCGCCGACGACTGGCAAAAGCGCGTGGATGCGAACCATGGAAGACCCCTCCTTTTGGGGACGACCCCAGAACACCCGGCATCTGAATGAAATTGCTCGACACTTTCACCGTACGCCGGGCCATGGAGTCAAGGAAGGCGCCTTTCCTTATGGTTCCCATATTTTTTCGTTATATGGTGACAAATCGGCGGATCGCCCGGAAGGGGATGGTAGCAATGCGGCCGGCCCTGTTGGTGGATATCGAGACCGTCTTCGATGCGGCGCTCTGGCAGCGCGGCCGCCCCGAGGCGGCCCTGCCGCGTGACGAGCGCTCGCTGCCAAAGCCGCTCTACCACCAGGTGGTGGCCGTGGCGGTCTGCCATCTCGGCCCGGATGGCAGTGTGGCTCAATTTAAGTTCTGGACAGGGGAACGCGAAACCGAGGTGTTGGGGCGGTTCTGGGAAGGGTTCGAGCGGCTGTATGCCGCTGCCCCCGCGTTGAGGCTGGTGACGTTCAACGGCCGTCGCTTCGACTTACCGGTGCTGGTTCAGCGGGCCTTGTACCGCGCCATTCGCCCCAGTTGGTGGTGGCAAAGTCCGTACCGGATGCGCTACCGCGAGGACCACCTGGACCTTATGGACTTCCTCTCGGACTACGGCGCCACCGTCGCCATGAGCCAACACGAGTTGGCGGTCCTTTTGGGCGTGCCGGGAAAACTTGGCGTCGATGGGCAAGCCGTGCAGGGACTCTGGGAGAGCGGCCAACATGAGCTGGTGGCGGCCTACTGCGCCTGCGATGTGGCCACTCTGACGGCCTCGTTCGCGCGCTTAGGCGTCCTGACCGGCTGGTGCCACCCGGAGGAAGCCCTGCGCATCGAGACGGGACTGACCGAAGCCTTGCGGCAGCAAGCAGACCACCAGCCCCTTTTGCAGGCCTGGCTCGAGCAGGCGAAGGCCCAAGCCGCCTCCCCTGAGGCCGGGGAGGGGGCGTAAAAGCGCCCCTCAAGCCCCGACGCGCTCGATGCGCCGCAGTGCCGCCTCCTCGCCCGCCACCTCCTCCAACGCACGCCCGGCCGGCTCGGGAAGGATGCCGGTGAGTAGGGCCCCGGCCGCCGCCGCGCCCGCGCACACCGCGAGGTTCGCAGCCAAGTCGAGGTGCGCCGCTAAGATGGGAAAGAGGAAGACCCCGAGAAAGGCGCCGAGCTTCGCGACGCCGGCAGAGAGCCCGTGCCCGGTGGCGCGCAGGTTGACCGGAAAGACCTCCGCGGCCAAGACGAACGTCGTGGTGTTGGGCCCGAACTCGGCAAAGAAGTAGCTCAACCCGTACAAGGTCAAGAAGGGGGCGGCGGCGGTCGTCAAGCCCGGCACGGCGGCCAAGACGGCGAAGGCCAGAGCCATGGCCACGAACCCCCACCGCTGTAACCGCCGGTGGCCGACGCGGTCCATGGTGGAGAACGCCAGCACATATCCCGGCAGAGCCGCGCCGGCAAACAGGGCCAGGGTCCACCAGGTCTCGGTGATCAGCGAGGCATGGGGGGCCACCCAGCGCAAGATGACAGGCGTGGCGATGGTGTTGCCATAATAGGCGTAATCGAACAGGAACCAACAGCCCGCAGTACCCACCAGCACGCGCAGGTAATCCCGAAGGCGCCGCTCGACGCGCAATCCCTCCCCACCCACCACCCTCAAGACTCCGCCGGATACCCGCTCGACGGCTTGGGCGGCAGCCTCCACGTCACCGCGGACGCGGGCCACAAACCGCGGCGATTCTGGCAGCTGGCGCCGGAGCCCGATGACGGCCAGCGCCGGCACAGCCCCGAGCCCCAGCATCACCCGCCAGGCGAAGTCCGTCGGCACCCCTGCCCCAAAGAGGGCCAAGGCCACCAAGGGCCCAACAACCAACCCGGCGGCTTGCATGGCGAAGACCATGCCCACCAGGCGTCCGCGGTCCCGAGCATTGGCGTACTCGCTCATGATCACCGCCGAAACGGGGTAGTCGCCCCCCACGCCCAGTCCTAACAGCAGGCGGAAAGCCAACAGCCACCAAAAATTGGGCGCACAAGCCGTAGCCAATGCCGCCCCGGCCATGATGGCGGCCTCCACCCCGTAGATGCGCTTGCGCCCCCACCGGTCCGCGAGGCGGCCGAACCCTACGGCCCCGGCGAAGGAGGCCAGCAGCGTCGCCGACCCCAAGAGGCCCACCTGCCAATCGCCGAGGTGCCAGGCCGGGCGGATCAACACCAGCGCCATCCCAATGATGAAAAGGTCGTAGGCGTCGGTGAAAAATCCCATCCCTGCGGTCACCAACGCGCGGTAATGAAATCGCGAAAGGGGCGCGCGGTTCAATACCTCGTGGACTGAATACCCGTGGTCCATGGCTCCGCCTCCTCGCCGGGGTCGGTGCGGCTTGGCCTGCCCCTTGACAGGGCCCCGATCCCCCGACTTCACGGTAACGCCATCGGGTTAATCTTTGGTTAAGCTGAGATTGTCCTTTGGTTAAGCCGAGCCGTTACTTGGCGCCCAGGGTAGGCTGGAGCAGTGTCCACCAGCCCGCGAGGGCCAAGAGGGTGACGGCCAATACCGGTGGGGTCAGGATTAGGCCCACCCGAACCAACTCGCCCCAGCGCACGCGAAGCCCGCGACGCTCGACCAGGTGCATCCACAAGAGCGTTGCCAGCGACCCGATGGGGGTCCACTTCGTGCCCACGTCGGTGCCCACCACGTTGGCGTACGCCATGGCCTCTTGCATCCCGGGGGGCGCTCCCGAGGCGTGGATGGCCAGCGCCCCCACCATCACGGCCGGAAGGTTGTTCATGACGGCAGCCAACCCCGCCGTCACGCCTCCCGTGCCCACGACTGCCGCCCAGGGACCCTCGGCCGCCAACGCTCCGAACCCCCGCGCCAAACCTGCGATGAGCCCGGCGTCGCGCAGGGCAAAGACCACCACATACATGCCGATGGAGAAGACCACGATGCGCCAGGGCGCCTCGCGCACCACCTGTCTCAACGACACCGCCGAGCTCCTGCGCGCCCAAGCGGCCATGGCCACCGCCGCGCTTGCGGCAAAGATGGACACCGGCCAATGCAGCCACTGGCTGGCTGTGTAGCCCGCCAGCAGGCACGCGAGCACCACCCCGCCGGCTCGCACCAGCACCGGATCGCGGACGGCCGAGCGGGGAGACGGCAGCGACGACACCGCAGCCACCCACTGCAGATCCCGGCGGTAATACGCCCACAACAGGAACATGGCGGCGGCAAAGGCCACGAGGTCGACCGGCACCATCACCGCCGCGTAGGCCAAAAAGCCCAGATGAAAAAAGTCGGCCGAGATGATGTTGACGAGGTTTGACACCACCAGCGGCACCGAGGTGACATCGGCCACAAAGCCGCAGGTCACGGCCAGCGCCAGCGCCGCAGACCGCGAAAGCCCCAGGGCCCGCGCCTGCTGCAGCACCAAGGGGGTGACGATGAGCGCCGCGCCGTCGTTGGCAAAAGCCATCGCCGCCAGCGCCGTGAGCACGCCCACGCCCCAAAACACCGCCCACCCGCGCCCTCCGCTGAGGCGGGCCATGGTCAGGGCCGCCCAGGCAAACAGACCCGCCTCGTCCAAGATGGCCGAGAGGATCAAAAGGGCGACGAGGGTCGCCGTGGCGTCCCAGACCAGCTGGACCACCTCACCCACCTCGCGCCAGGTGACGAGGCCGAGCGCCACCGCCGCCGCCCCCCCAAGGCCAGCCGTCCACCCGATGCCGATCCGCCGCGGCTGCCACAACACCAACCCGAGAACGGCGACGAAGAGTCCCAGGGCCTCGATTCCGGCCATCGTCCACCCCCTGCTCCCCACTCCATCAGGCCATGGGCCGGCAGGGACCGCGTCAACGGCCGCCTTCGAGGTCCTTCAGGTACCAAAGCCACTCCAGGCTCGAGGGCGTCGCGAAAGCGCCGCGTTGCACCACCCCCCAGGGCAGATCGGCAGTGACGGCCAACCCGATCCAGGAGATGAGTGCCGCCGCCTCGGGCCCTACCGCCTCAGCCCCCAGCACGCGGTCGTCGGCCGGATCGGTGTAGAGCGCAAGCCAGCCCTCCCCTGGGTGCCAGGCGGCGACTGCCATCGGCGCAGGCGGCAGGGAAGCCGTGCGCCGGCGAAAGGGGCGCGCGGCTCCGGTAGTGGGGGTCCACCCCACCCGCGCCACTTCGGGTTCGACGTAGATGGCTTCCACCCACGGGGGACGAGGGCCCGGGTCTCGTCCGAGGGCGTCGAGCGCCGCCCGCCGCCCTTCCACTGCCGCTTTGCTGGCCAAAAGGGGGTAACCGGCAGCGTCGCCAGCTGCCCACACCCCAAGCCGGTTGGTGCGTCCCCGCCCGTCCACCTTTAGGAAGCCGCGCGCATCCGCCGCCAGGCCAGCCTCCTGCAAGGCCGCCGGCGAGAAGGCGCCCACCCGCCCGGTGGCCAACAGCACCGCCTCTACGGCGGCGACCGGTCCGGCCTCGCCCCACACCTCGACGCGGCCGCGAGGATCGCGAGCCAGGCGTAAGACCCGCATCCCCAGCCGCATCGCCACCCCGAGCGCCCTTAAGTGGCGCTCCACCCGTTCGCCCACCTCCGGCGCCCAATCGGGGAGGAGGCGAGGCTGCGATCCGACCAGCGTCACCGACACCCCTAGGCGGCCAAAGCCCTCAGCCGCTTCCAGGCCCGTCGCGCCCGTCCCGATCACCCAAAGCTGGCGGGGCAGCCGGTCTAACTGGGCCCAGGCTCTGGGCAGGAGCACCTGCTTGCCGTCGGGCGGAAGGCCGGGCACCAGCCGCTGTTGCGAGCCGGTAGCGACGATGATCCGGTCCGGCAAAAGCTCCTCGCCACCCGGTTCTACCGCCACGGCCAGACCCATCGGACCGGCTCCGGGTACCCACCGGGCCTGGCCCAAGACCAGACGGGCCCCAGCCAGGGCGTTGCGGTGCCATCCCGCCACGCGGGCGATGGCTTCGGCCTGTGCCGGGCGCTGCCGGGCCCAGAAATCCTCCGGCACGATGCCGCCGTAGGGCTGAAGGCGCGCCCTCGCCCGCGCCAGGGCGATGCCCCACTTGCTGGGGGCCAAGCTGTTGTGCAAGGCGTGTCCGCCGGGACCCACGGCATCGACCACCGTGACCGCTTCGCCCGCCGCCAACGCCTCCCGAGCCGCCGCCAAACCCGCCGGTCCGGCGCCCAACACCACCCAGTGCGCCACGTTTCTCCACCCCCTGGGGTATTCGCGCCTCGATTATACCGGCGCTGCCCCCCGGCCTCAAATCGCAGCCGTGGGAATAACCGCCAGCAGCCAAGACCAGATTACTCGTAAACACCGCGACGGCCCCACCCCACGGCCGCCACCGGCTGCCCCCAGTCGGGCGATGCCGGAGCGACCGTCGGGAGGATGGGGACCGACGAACAAGGAGGAGCTGCCGTGTCGGCAAATCCGTCTGTTGCCACCCCAAATGAGCGCGCGCGCCGTGAGGCCGTTCCCCCGGAGCGCGGGCTGTGGAGCTGGCTGACCACCGTCGACCACAAGCGCATCGGGATGATGTACATCGGCACTTCCCTGCTGTTCCTGATCGCCGGGGGGGTAGAAGCGGTCATCATCCGGCTGCAGCTCGCCCGTCCCGACAACCACCTCGTGAGTGCCTACCTGTACAATCAGCTGTTTACCATGCACGGGATCACCATGATCTTCCTCGTCATCATGCCGATGATGACAGGGTTCATCAACTTGGTGGTGCCGATCCAGATCGGCGCGCGCGACGTGGCCTTTCCGCGCCTCAATGCGCTTAGCCTCTGGCTTTTCATGGGAGCGGGGGTTATGCTCTACGCCGGGTGGTTTTTGGGCGGGACGCCGGATTCGGGGTGGTTCAACTACGTGCCGATCAGCGAACTGGCCTACAACCCCGGGCTCGGCATCGACTGGTACGACCTCGGGATTCAGATCTCGGGCGTCAGCACGCTGCTGACCGGGATCAACTTCCTGACCACCATCTTGAACCTGCGCGCGCCGGGGATGTCGTTTCTGCGCCTGCCGATGTTCGTGTGGACCACCCTGGTCTTCACCCTGTTGATCGTCTTCGCCTTTCCGCCGCTGACGGTCGACCTCTTCCTGCAGACATTCGACCGGCTGTTCGGCGCCCAATTCTTCACGGTATCCAGCGGCGGCGCTCCGCTGCTGTGGGCCAACCTGTTCTGGGTCTTTGGCCACCCTGAAGTCTACATCATGATGATGCCGGGGTTTGGGATCATCTCCGAGATTGTGCCGGTGATGTCCAAGAAGCCGCTCTTCGGATACTCCGCCATGGTGCTCTCTTCCATGGCCATCGGGTTTCTCTCCTTCATGGTCTGGGTCCACCACATGTTCGACCTCGGCTTCGGCCCTTGGGTCAACGCCATCTTCGCCCTGACCTCCATGCTGATCGCGGTCCCCACCGGCGTGAAGGTCTTCAATTGGCTCGCCACCATGTGGGGCGGACAGGTGCAGCTGAACACCGCCATGCTCTGGGTGTTTGGCTTCCTCGTGACCTTCGTCATCGGCGGCATGAGCGGCGTGATGCTGGCCTTGGCCCCGGCCGATCTGCAGTTTAACAACAGTTACTTCGTGGTGGCCCACTTTCACTACGTCTTGGTGGGAGGCAGTCTCTTCACGCTTTTCGCCGCCACCTATTACTGGTTTCCGAAGTTCACCGGCCGGCTTTTGGACGAGCGACTCGGCCGGTGGCATTTCTGGCTGGTCTTCCTCGGATTTAACGTCACCTTCTTCCCCATGCACCTGCTGGGCTTGATGGGCATGCCCCGGCGCATCTATACCTATGCGCCCCATCTCGGGCTGACCTTCTGGAACCAGGTGTCTACCGCCGGCATCCTGTTGCTCACGGCGGGCTTGGTGGCGTTCTACGTCAACCTCATCGCCTCGTGGGTCCATGGCCAAAAGGCCGCCCAGGACCCATGGGACGGGCGCACCTTGGAATGGGCCTTACCTGCCCCGGTGCCGGCCTACAACTTCGCCTACATCCCACAGGTTCGAGGCCGCGACCCTTGGTGGGTGGAAAAGCGCGCCGGGCAAGCCACGCTGCTGGCGGCTCCCGCTGCCGAGGCCGAATCGGCCCACGGCATTCACCTGCCTGCACCGACCCCCCTTCCGTTGTATTTGGCGCTGGCCATCGAGGTGGCGGCTTTCGGGCTGGTGTACCGGTCGCACTGGGTGGCTCCGGCCGGGTTCTTCTTGGTCGCCATTCTCCTACACCGGTCCATGTTCACCAAAGATCCGGGACGCGTGGTGTACCCCGAAGCGGCCACCGCCACCGAAGTCGGCACGGCACCTCTTGCCTAGATACCATCCAGGGTATATACTCTGCATGAAGAGACGGGCCACAGCGGGAATGAGGGAGCCCCTGGCATCGTTTCTACAAGATTCCCGAAGGGAGGGATGGGCGTGGGCGAGAAGACGGCCGCGCATTACACCGTGGACACGGCCCTGTCCGTGGACGCAGCCATCCGAGCGGTGGAAAAAGCTCTGGCGGCTCGGCAGTTTGGCGTGCTGTGGCACCTCGACATCTCGGAAAAGTTGAAGGAAAAGGGGCTTTCCGGTGGTCTCCCGTTTCACATCCTCGAGGTGTGTTCGCCCCCACGTGCCCAGGCGGCCTTGAACACCAACCAAAAGGTGGGCTACTTTTTGCCCTGCAAGGTAGTGGTCTACGCCACCGACGCCGGCAATACCCGCATCGGCCTCTTGCGGCCCCGCTTGATGACCGACCTCTTGGCAGACCCGCGCCTAGACGCCTTGGCCGATGAAGTGGACGCGCTGTTAAGCGCCGCCATCGAAGAGGCCGCGTCCGGGGCGTCGGCCTAAAAAACCAGAAGGGGCGAGAGCATGGTCACGGTTTACACCACGCCGACCTGACCCCACTGCCGGAACGTCAAGCGCTACCTGCAGGAACGCAAGGTGCCGTTTCACGAGGTGGACGTCACCAAGTCAGAGGCGGGCCTCAGGGCGCTGATGCGCAAGTCCGGCCAGACCGGGGTTCCGGTCATCGATGTCAACGGCAAGATCGTCGTCGGTTTCGATCGCGCCAAGTTGGACCGCGCGTTGGGGTTGCGGTCGGGCTGACCACGCCCAGGCGGCCCCTGTCCCCGCCCTGGGTCGCGCCGCCCGACCCGGGGTGGGCGGCGCTTCCCCGAATACCCTCAATGGTATCGAGCGCGGGAAAGGGCGAGGTTCCGCGGCGCGCCTCGTGCGCCGGGAAGGGGATGGCCGATGGAAGAACGCCAAGTATTCTGGAAAGAAGACGAACTGAAGCATCGGCTGCGCCGCATCGAAGGTCAGATCCGGGGCATCGGGGCCATGATCGACCGCCAGGAGAGCTGCCACGCCATCCTGATGCAGGTCGCAGCCGTGCGCGGGGCGCTGGACAAAATCGCCAAGATCATCGAGGCCTGCAGCGTCGCCGAAGGGCTGTTGGGCCTTCCCGGAGAAGACCTGAGCGACCGCGCTCGGGTCCAGGCGGTGTTAAGCCGCGTCGTCGAAGGCAAAGAGCCCTCCTCCTAAAGGCGGCGCCGCGCCCTAGGAGGAGGGCCGTTGGCCTCGGCCGGCTTTGGCTCAGCGCCAGGCCAGCACCTCGCGCACAGCCTGCGCGATCTTCTCCGGCGTCAACCACACCACCGCTTCCTGCGGCCGACTGAAGGGGATCGGCACGTCAGGGAGGGTCACGCGCTTGACGGGAGCCTTCAAGACCCCCCAGCACCGTTCTTGGATGCGCGCCGCGATCTCCGCCGCCACGCCGCAGCTCCGGATGGTCTCGTCGGCCACCACCGCGCGGCCGGTTTTGCGCACCGACTGTACCACCGTCTCTTCATCAAAGGGAACCAGCGTGCGGGGATCCACCACCTCTACCGCCACGCCGTCCTCCCGGGCCAATCGCTCCGCCGCTTCCAGCGCGCGCGGCACCGCCGCCAGAGTGGCCACCACCGTCACGTCCTTGCCCTCGCGGCAGATGCGCGCCTGGCCGAAGGGGATCGGGTCGACGTGGTCGGGGACGTCTTGCGTCAGGCCCATCAGCAGTTGGTGGTCCATGAACACCGTCGGGTTGGGTGAGGCCACGGCGGTCTTCCACAGCCCTGCGGCGTCCTCGGGCGAGGCGGGCAAGACGATCTCCAGCCCCGGCGAGTTCCACAATTCCGCCGAAAGACAACGGTTGTGCTGGGCCGCCTCGCCCGGCAGGACCCCCTGCATGGCGTGGAAGATAACGGGACAGGCCGTCTTGCCGTCGGTCATGTACAGGACGTTGGCCGCTTCGTTCACCACTTGGGCGATGCCCTGGTAGAGAAAACTGGCCGACAACACGTCAATCACTGGCCTGAGGCCCCCGATGGCAGCACCTACGCCGATGCCGCAGAGCGCGATCTCGGCGATCGGCGCTCCCAAGATGCGGTCGGCGTACCGGGCGTAAAAAGGCCGAAAGCTGGCGGCATGGGGCGACAAGCCCCCGAAGGCGGCCGGGATGAAGATCAGGTTGGGCTCGGCTTCACAGGTGTCGATCAGGCTTTGACACAGCGCTTCGGCATAGGTCTTGACCGGCATGGCTCCTCCTTCTCGTCCCTAAAAAGGGCGTTTTTACCCGGTTCACCGCAACACGTGGCGAAAGGTGTCCTCCGGCCGCGGATCAGGGGCCGCCAATGCAGCCTCGACTACGCGGTCGACAGCCGTCGACTGCTCGCGGTCGAGCGCCTCTAACCCCTGCCGGTCGATCGCCCCGCGCTCGAGCGCCCGCCGCGCCAACAGCACGATGGGATCGCTCTCGGTGGTCCATTCCCGCACCACCTCAGGGGCCGAAGCAGGGTCGAACACCCACCCGATCTGGAACCGTCCCCCCGTCAGCTGCGGCCACACCCCGTAACTGCCGGGCCAACGCGAGGTGCGCGCCTCGATGAAGAAGGGCCCTTCCCCACGGTGCAGCCGCTCCATCAGTTGGCGCACCAAGTCGTGGACCGCGTCGTAATCGGTCCCGTCTACGGCATGGCTCTCGATGCCAAACGGGCGCACCACCTCGGTCAAGGCCGGGGCTGCGTGCGTCGACGAGGGATACTGGCCCATGGCGCGATAGCGGGCCGGCACGCTGTTGTTCTCGCACAGGTAGAGCACCGGCAACTTCCAGAGCGCAGAGAGGTTCATGGTCTCGTAAAAGGCGCCTTCTTCCACTGCGCCGTCGCCGAACCAGCACACCACCACCTGTCCGGTCCCCCGCCGTTTGGCGGCCAAGGCCGTGCCCGCCGCCTGGGGAATGTTCCCGGCCACCAAGGCCGAGGTTACCGGGACGTTGCCCTCGGGCCAGGCAGCATGATAGCTGCCGCCGCGTCCGCCCACGAGCCCGTTGGCCTTGCCCAGGATCTCGGCCATGAGGGCCACGGGATCGGCGCCGCGGGCCAAGAGGTGGCCGTGGTTGCGATGGGTGGTGTACATGTAATCGTCGCGCGGCACCGCATCCATGGCCCCAAGCGCCGTCGCCTCCTGGCCGTTGTACACGTGGTAGTGCCCTTCGAATTGTTCTTGCTCAAAGAGCTCGATCACCCGTTCTTCAAACCGCCGCATGAACAACATGCGGCCCAAAAGCTCGTGCACCCGCTCCACGATCATTCCCCCTTCGTATGCCCTGAACGTTAAAGGCGCCGCGGCTCCGAGGCCCCTACCCCCGGCTGCGTGGCGTCCACGAAAGGATGGCAGACCGGCGATGGTGCGGCCCTCCGTGGGCGTGCGCCAACAGCGCCTGCTCCAGTTCCGCCGCCTCGGGAGCGTTCGGCGGCACACCCAGCCGGGCCAACCACCTGCGCACCCCGTCTGGGTCCTCCCACGGCGGGCGGTGGTCTTCTTCCACGATCTCGATTTCCGGCTCTACGCCGGCCGCCCGGATGTGGGGCACCAGCTCCGCATACTGCGGCGGCGGCACGAGAGGCCGTCCCGTCCAGCGCGCCACCACCTCGGGGATCTGGATCGGGTCCACGTGCAGCGCCATGACCACCCTGCGCGTTGCCAGGCGATCCAACGCCGCCACGAAGCCCACCGGGTCCTCGGCCAACTGCAGCACGTATCCGGCCAGGGCCACCTCCACCGGCGGGACGTCTACCGAGGGCCAAGACCCCGGCACCACCACCACCTGGTCCTCGACACCGGCCTCGCCAAGATGCTGGCGCAACCGTTCCAGCATCTCCTCCGAGGGTTCCACGGCCCACACCCGACATCCCGCCCGCGCCAGGGGCACGGCAAACCGGCCCACTCCGGCCCCGATGTCGGCCACCGTCCGCTCCGGCCCAAGGTGCTCCAACACCCGTTGAAAGACCGGCGAATGCTGGGCCTCGCCCCGCCGATAGGCCGCGGTCAGCCCCTCGGCCATCCAGCCCGTGCGCCGGGCGTCGGGATCGCGATCGGACATCGGCAATTCCCTCCTCAAGCAAGACCGTATCCGGTCTTGTCTGGATTTTCACACTTCCCAGCGGTCCCGGCAAGAGGCCATCGGCAGGGTTCTCCGTGGCCATCCCCATCGCGGGGCATAAACGACGACGCCCTGTCCCAGACACCGGTCCGAGACAGGGCGCTCCCTCGACTGGTCTGCTGGTCTACTTCGTGACCACCCGCGCCGTGCCAGGAAACACGCGGCGGTTGGAAAACGGCTGCGCCACCGACGAGACCCCGGCGTTCGGCGCCCCTGCCACCACCACCAAGACATGGTCCGGCGAGCGCAGGAACGGTACCCACTCGTCGTCGGGATGTCCGGCCCGTTCCTCCGGAGTGGCCGGGCGCACGAAACCGATGGGCTGCTCGATGCCATCCTTGCCGACAGAGGCCAACCGGCCCCAAGTGTGTCCCGCATGTTCGTAGACCCAGCGCTGGACGTCGGCCCGGCTAAAGCCATGACGGGCCAAAAGCTGGGCGTGCTCGGGGCCCAGGATCAGGATGGCCCACTGTCGCGGCCGCACCATGACGCCGGTGCGATTGACGGTGTCGACCAGGTCTTGCAAGATGTGTTCGGGGTTGCTGGTCTGGCGATTGTCGAGAAAGTCGACGCTGCGGACGTGCACCGCCGAAACCACGGTGTCCTCCGGCGCCCAGCCCAGGGCCACGTGCAACGGCTCCCAGGGGCTATCCTCTTCGTTTTCGGCGATGCAAAGACCGTAGCGCACCGGGGTGCCTTGGGTGGCTTGGTCTAGTTCGTGCGGCCGCAGGCCAAACACGTTGGCGATGATCAGGCGAATGGCGCGGCCGACGGTGGCGTTGGCCCGAAATCCCGGACCGAGCACGTTGCCGGCGGCGTTGAAGCCCAGCGTTCGGCGCAACGGGCCGTTGACGATGAGGAGCGGGCCTCCGCCGGTGGTACTTTGCCAGGCCCCGAAATAAGCGGCGTCCTCGCGCACCACCGCCTCGAAGGCCGCCAGCACCACCGGAAAGTATTCTGGCAGACACCCGGCCATCACCGCGTTGATGGCCGCCAATTCCACTGTGCACTCGCGCCCTACCGAATCCAACCGATACAGCACCTCGTCGCGGGCGCGGGGGGTGGTGGCTAGGAACGCCTCCACGCGGGACGGCGTGGGAGGAACGACCGGCAAGCCGTCGGCCCACCCTTGTTCGAAGAAGTATTCCATGGCTTCCACCGCCGCGCGGGCGTCTGGTTCGGCCATGCTCTCGCCTCCTTGACGACACCATAGACGACACGAAAGAGGGGAAAACGCCACCCCCGAGGCCTTACGACGGCGGCAGATGGCGCTGCAGGAACTCTAAGATCACGGCTTTGACCGGCGGCTGCCAGGGCTCGGGATGGGTGGTGTGCCCCACACCCGGCAACGTCACCAAGGTCACCTCGACCCCCTGGCGGATGAGCGCCTCGTACAGCAGTTCGGATTGGTTGTAGGCCACGATTTCGTCCTGGTCGCCGTGGATGAGGAGGAACGGGGGCAAGGGGCCTTGACCGATGTACGCCAAGGGGTTGGCCTGCGCCGCGAGCTCCCGGCGCTCAGCCAAGGGGCCGCCCAAGAGCAGCGCTTCGGCCGACTGGGGACCGGCGTGGTTAAGTTCGGACGGATAGTCCAGCTGGGCCAGGAAATCGGTCGGGGCCGCAATCGCCACCACGGCGCTGACAGCGCTCGACACCCCCGGCCAGGTTTCAGTGGTGAAAAGGTCGGTGCCGCTGGTGGTCCCTGCCAGCGCCGCCAAGTGCCCGCCTGCCGATTGGCCCATGACGGCGATGCGGTCCGGGTCGATGCCATAGCGGTCGGCATGGGCCCGGAGGTAGCGGATGGCCGTCTTGACATCCTCGATCTGCGCCGGGAATTTGCTCTCCCCACTGGTGCGATAGCGGGCGCTGGCCACCACGTAGCCGGCTTCGGCAAATCCCATCAGCCACGGAATGGACACCGCGTGCCCGACCGACATCCACCCGCCGCCTTCCAACCACAGCAGGGCGGGACGCTGGCGCCCATCGGCCCAAAACGGCTTGATGACGTGCATGGTCAGCGCCATGTTGATGGGTCGACCCGGATACGGGTACACCTGGCCATACACCACATCGGTGATCAACGCCAGGCGGTCGACCGTCTTGGTCACCGGCAGGGTCTTTTTCATCGCCTGACCGCCTCCTTCCTCAGCCGCCCCTTCTCGAGAGGTTACGGCCGCATCACAGCCACCGCGCGGCCTACGATCTGGCCCCGAGCCAACCGTTCGTAGGCCTCAGGCACATCCTCTAGCCTCACGCGCTCGGTGATGATCTCCGACGGGCGAATGCGTTGGGCCGCAGTCAGGTCGACGATGGTGGGCATGTCCGCGCCCGCCCGCGCCCCGAACGAGCCGACGATGCGAATCCCCCGCCGCACGACATGGGTGATGGGGACCGGCGCCGAGGCGTCGCCGGGCGCAATGCCCACCGCCACCAAGGTCCCGCCATCGCGCACCATGCCCAGAGCCTGGGCGAAGGTCTCCGGGCGGCCCAAGACCTCAAACGCCACGTCCACTCCGCGCCCGCCGGTCCGTTCCCGCACGGCCCGCACCGGGTCTTCTTGGGCGCTATTGACGACATCGGTGGCGCCGAGCCGCCGCGCGGCCGCGAGCTTCTCCTCGCGCACGTCCACGGCTATGACCTCCAGGGCCCCGAGCATGCGGGCCAGCTGCACCACCGTGCTGCCCACGCCGCCCACCGCCACCACCGCCACCCGGGCACCGGGGCGGACGTCGCCCGCCCGGCGGACTGCCCCGTAGGCCGTGAACACGGCGCACCCGAGGATGGCGCTGTCGGCCAGTGGCACCGCGGACGGCAAGGGGAAGACGCTGGTGGCGGGCACCACGCAGTACTCTGCCATCCCGCCCATCGAATACATGGCCAAAGGCGAGCCGTCAGCGCGGTGTAGCCGCGTCTCGCCGTCGTAGAGCGTGCCCCTAAGCCGGTTGAGTTGGAAGAAGCGCTCACAGAGATCGTCGCGGCCCTGCCGGCACGCCCAACAGGTGCCACACGGCATGATGAAGGGACTCACCACGGCCTGGCCCACGGCCACAGAATCCACACCGGGCCCAACCTGCACCACCGTGCCGGACACCTCGTGGCCCACCACCGCCGGCGTGGGGAAGGCCACTTCGCCGCGGATCACGTGCAGGTCGGTGTGGCAGACCCCGCAGGCCTCCACGCGCAAGAGGACCTCCCCCGCCCGGGGCACCGGAACCGGAATCGTCTCGATGCGCAAGCGCTCTCCTGCGCGTTCCAGCACCGCCGCGCGCATGGTGCGGGGCAGCGCCTCCGCCTCGCTCACCATCGCTCCACCACCACTTTCTTGCGGGTGTAGAACTCCACGCCGTCCGGCCCGTGCAGGTGCAGGTCCCCGAAGAACGACTCGCGCCACCCCGAGAAGGGGTAGTAGGCCAGGGGCTGCGCCACCCCAACGTTGACGCCCACCATCCCACACTGCACCCCCTCCCGGAACCGGCGCGCCGCCCGCCCGGATTGGGTGAAGATGGCGGCCATGTTGCCGTAAGGATTGGCCTCGATGATGCGGAGCGCCTCCTCTAGGCTTTCGGCCTGCATCACGGAGAGGACCGGGCCGAAGATCTCCTCCCGCCCCACGGCACTCGACGGCGTCACTGCATCGAGGATGGTCGGTCCGAGGAAGAAGCCCGGCCGCTCCAAGTACCCCGGACGGCCATCGAGGACGACCCGCGCCCCCTCGCGCTCGCCCTGGGCGATGTAGCCGCACACGCGGTCGCGGTGCTCGGCCCGAATCAAGGGACCCACGTCGACGCCGGGCTCGTCTCCTGGCCCCACCTTCAACCGCCGTGCCGCCTCCACCACCTGGTCCAGCAAAGGCCGGTAGGCCTCGCCCACCGCCACCACCACGCTGCCCGCCAGGCAGCGCTCGCCGGCGTTGCCAAAGGCCGAATTGATGACGGCGGGGACAGCTTGCGCCCAATCGGCGTCCGGCATCACCACCAGATGGTTCTTGGCCCCGCCTGCCGCCTGCACGCGCTTGCCGGCCTGGGCCGCCGTCTCGTAGACCCGGCGGGCAATGGCCGCCGAACCCACAAACGACACCGCCGCCACGGCTGGGTGTTCAACCAGCTGGTTCACTACCCGCCCGTCGCCGTGCACCACGTTGATCACCCCGGCCGGGATTCCCGCTTCCAGCGCCAATTCCGCAAGCCGCACGGCCCCGAGCGGAGTGCGCTCAGAGGGCTTGAGCACCACGGTGTTGCCCATGACCACCGCCAGCGGCACCATCCACAACGGGATCATGACCGGAAAGTTGAAGGGGGTGATGCAGGCCACCACGCCCACCGGTTGGCGGTACCAGAGTTGGTCGACTTGGCCGCCGACGTTCGGCAACGTGCGCCCCTGGATGTGAGTCGCCGCACCGCAGGCGAAGTCCACCACCTCCAGGCCCCGGCGCACCTCGCCGCGGGCCTCCTCCAAGGTCTTGCCGTGCTGGTGCGTGACCAGCGCCGCCAGTTCCTCAAAGTGCTCTTCGAGCACCGCCTTGTAACGGAACAACAGGCGCACCCGCTCCAAGGTGGAGACGCGCGCCCATTCGCGACCGGCTTCCACTGCTGCCGCCACTGCCTGCTCCACCACTTCTGGCCGAGCCTGCGGAACGGCGTCGAACACCTCCCCTCGCGCCGGGTCGAACACCGGCCACTGGCCCTCGCCATCCCATACCTCGCGCCCCTTGATGATGTGTCCTCGCATGTCACCCAACCTTCCGCAAAAATGGTCTCGCCGTCTTGGCCATCCCCTGGGGACGGTCTTCACGGCCCCCGCCCTTCAGTTCCCTTCCACCCGCGCGTGACCCGGCACCTTGCGCCAGCGGGTCGAGAACGGCTGCGCCACGGCCGACACCCCGGCGTTCGGCGCCCCTGCCACCACTACCAACACCTGCGAGGGGTCTCGGAACGGCCGCATCCAGGCCGTCTCGTCGCGGCCAGCCCGCTCGGCTTCGGTGCTGGGACGCGCGAATCCCAACGGCGGCTCGGTGGCGTCTTTCCCGACCGCGCGAAGCTCGGCCCAGGTCTTGCCCGCCCGCTCCGCCACGTAGCGCTTGACCTCGGCTTTGGACCACCCGTGACGGGCCAGGAGCTGGGCGTGCTCGGGGCCCAAGATGAAAAGGGTGCACTGCTCAAGCCGCCGCAGCGCCCCACTGCGGGAGGCGGTATCGACCAGGTCGTTCAGCAGCGCCTCGGGGTCCGCCGTCTGGCGGTTATCGACAAAATCGATGCTGCGCACGTGCAGGGCCGAGACGACATCAGCCGTGCGGTCGTAGCCCAGTTCGGTGTGCAACGGCTCCCACGGACTGTCTTCTTCGTTTTCCGCAATGCAGCAGGTATACTTGGCGGGCGTGCCCTGGGTGCTTTGATCCAGGCCGTGCGGTCGAATCCCGTAGGCGTTGAGGATGATGAGGCGAATGGCACGACCCACCGTGGCGTTGGCCCGAAAGCCGGGCCCGAACACGTTGCCGCGGCTGTTGAACCCAAGCCGCTGCCGCACCGGCCCGTTGACCACCAGGATCGGGGCCCCGCCGGTGGTACTCTGCCACGCCCCGATCTTGGGGGATCCTTCGTCGATAACCGCCTCCAGCGCCGCCAGGACCACCGGGAAATATTCCGGCCGACAGCCGGCCATCACCGCGTTGATAGCCGCCAGCTCCACCGTGCACTCGCGTCCCACGTGCTCCATGCGCCAGATCACCTGGTCCGGCGGACGGCGCGTGGTGGCAAGAAACGCCGCCACCCGCTCGGGATCTGGCGGCACCACCGGCCAGCCGTCTGTCCACCCCTGGTCGTAGCAGTACTCGATGGCTGCCATGGCCGCCTCCAGGTCCCCATGTGGCACCCCCACGCCTCCTTCCCCCCTTTCGCGCGCCGGGCACGGCAGGTGCAGGACGCCGGAACCACTCGCGCCCCGCCCTGCACCCTCGCACGCCGGCCCCAAGGACACCGGTCCGGCGGCTTCAGTGCCCGCCGGACGTTCCCAGGAGAATCTCCAACACTTGCGGAAGGGCTTCCTGGGCGCGCTCGCGAATCTCCGCGTCATCCAGGTTGGCTACCGGATGGTGGACGACCGCGTAGCGGAACCCCGGGAACCCCTGCACTTTGGCCATCGCATCGGCGCTGGCCCGCAAGGCGTCGGTACAAATTGCCGCCGCTGGAGTGCCTCGCTTCTCCAACAGCACCGCGTCGGCCACACTGGCCGCACTGCACGACCCTCAGTCGCCGACGGCCACCAACACCGCGTCACACGACTGGGCCAACTCGTCGAGGATGGGCTCCGGCCCGGGTAACCCTTGAACCGGCTTTTGCCGCAGCACCACCTCGCCCAGCTGGTAGCGCTCCTTCAATTCGTCGACGACCGCTTCCAAAAGCCGCCGGGCATTGGGCTTGGTGTTGTCCAAAAGCCCGAGGCGGCAGCCGTCGAGCGTCTTGAGGCGCTGCGAGAGCTGAACCGTCTGACTGCGCGTGCGCCCCGTCGGATCCATAAACAGCGACATCAACGGACCTCCTTCCGGGACAGACTCCCTCCTGCAGGCGGCACGACCGCCTGCAGGTCCCTCCCTACCTCCCCGTCCGCCCCATCTACGGCTGCGCGCCGGGCGCCGCCGCTTGCTCCAGCACCGTGTCCAGGGCCGCCTTTACCACCTGAACCGCCTGGTTCCAGTCCGCCTGGGCGATGACCAGAGGAGGTTGCAGGCGCAACACGTTGCCTTCAGGCCCTCCCACCCCGATGAGGACGCCGGCCTCCCGGGCCTGGGCCCGCACCTCCCGGGCCCAATCAGGGCGGGCCTCGCCCCGCTGGTCGCGAAGCTCGATCCCGATCATGAGCCCCAGTCCCCGCACGGCCACCTCGGGTCTGGTCTGGGCCCAGCCCCGCAAATGCTCAAGCGCCCAGGCGCCCTTGGTGGCCGCCTGCTGCGGCAGATTTTCCGCCAACAACACCTCCAACGTGGCCAAGGCCGCCGCCACACTGACCGGATTGCCCCCGAACGTCGACAGGTGTTCGCCGGGCCCCAAACTGTCCGCGATCTCCGGGCGGGCCACTGTGGCCCCCAGGGGGAACCCGTCGGCGATGCCTTTGGCCAACACCACGATGTCCGGCTCCAATCCGAAATGCTGGCAGGCGAACAGCCGACCGGTGCGTCCGAACCCGGTTTGCACCTCGTCGACGACCAGCAGGGCGCCCCAGCGCTCGACCAACGGCTTCAACGCCGCCCAGTACTCGGCGGGCAAGGGCCAAATCCCGCCTTCCCCCAGCACCGGCTCCACGATCACGGCCGCCACTTGCCCGCTGGTGCCGTAGCGGAAGACCTCTTCCATCCCCGCGATGGCCCGCGCGGCCGCCTCCTCGACGGTCTCCCCAGGGCGGGGAATGGGGGCGGGAGCGAAGGCTACCCCCGGGGCAAAAGGGCCGCCCCGGTGGCGTCGGCCGGCGTTGCCGGTCACGCCGAGCGCCCCCAGCGTCCGGCCGTGAAACCCGCGCGTCAGGGCCACGAACTCCGAGCGGCCGGTGTAGGCCTTGGCCATGCGCAGGGCCGCCTCCACGGCTTCGGCACCGCTGTTGGAGAAAAAGGTCTTACTGGCCGGACCCGGGATGACCTCGGCCAGGCGCTGGGCCAGCCGACCCACTTCCCACACGTAATAGGTGTAGCTGTTGCAGTGGATCAGCCGATCCACTTGGGCCCGGACCGCCTCCCGCACGGCGGGGTGGCCATGGCCCACGTTGACCACGCTGATGCCGGCAAAGCAATCGATGTACCGGCGGCCGGCGGCATCCCACACGTAGGCGCCCTCTGCACGCGCCACCTCCAGCGGTTCCGGGGCCAGAAACGAGTGGGCTACATAGCGGTCGTACAGCGCCGCCGCCGACGGCCGCCCTGTGGGCTTCGGGTCTTGTGCGGGCTTGACCCCTTCCGCCATCTCCCCCAAACCCTCCATCTCTTCACAGTTTTAATACTACTCGGGGGTGGTTCCCCTCGATATCGGACGAAGCGTCCCAGTTTCCCCCACCTTCGTTGCACGCCTTGTCCAATGTCACAGACCCGGTGTCGCCGGCGAGACCCCCCTTAGGCGTTCGTCGCCCGCGTCGCGGCCGGAAAGAAACCGGTAGGCCAACAGCGCCACCTCGAGCGTCACCCGATGGGCGTCCGAAAAGGCCCGCGGCCCCAACAGGCGGTGCAGCAACTTGATCCGGTAATACAGCGTCTGCCGGCCGATGCGCAACCGTTCTGCGATGGCCCGTTTAGAGTCCGAGGAGGTCAACACCGCCTCCAAGGTCGCCACCAACGGCAACCCGTGAGTCTTCTCATACCGCAACAACGGGCCGAGCACGGGTTCCACCAACAGGCGATGGAGCTCCCGCGGGTCGAGGGCCAAAAACAGCCGGTAACAACCGAGTTCCCCGTAATCCTGAAACCAAGTCTGGGTGCGGCGAGCCACTTCCAACGCCCCCTGGGCCTCGCCCACGGCCAAAGCCATCTCATCTGCCCGCCCATGCGGCCAAGACAGTCCCACGGCCGTCTGCCGCTCCCGGGCCCACGTGCTCAAAGCGCGCGCCACCCGCGCCACAGGCACGCCGGCGTCGAAGACCAAGACCGCCAGCTCCTGTTCGCTGGTATGCAGGTGAAAGGCCGCCAAGCCCGGCACCAACGGCTCCAGATCTCGCCCCAGCGCAGTCAAGGAACCCGCTCCCACGGCCACCGTGTACAGGCGGCCTTGATTTAGCCCCGCCACCGACTCGAAGCGTCGGGCTGCAGCAAGATGGACCGGCGCCGACAAGAGCGGCTCCAACAGCGCGGCATCCTCGTCCCGCCGCACCCGGTCGAGGGCGTCCAAGCGTAGGTACTCTTGCGCGATGGCCGCGACGGCATGGTCCAAGGCCAGATAGACCCGCTCCGGCACCGTGGCCGCTTCCAGCTCCACGAAGACATCGGCGACGGCACGCCCGAAGACCACCACCGACTGTTGCAGCAATCGGGGCGGATCTCCACCGGTCGGTTCAGGTTTGGAACAGGTCGGCCCGCCTCGCGGGGGCGCACTGCCGGCCCACGGTCCCAACACCACCGGCGGGTGCGTGTCCATCCGCGACTGAAACCAGAGGGGACGCCCCAGGGCCCGATAGAGGATTCCCAACAGCGCTGGAATCCCCTCGGTATTCAGGAGCGATTGGCGCAACCTTCTGCTGAGGTCCTCAAGGTCGGCGAGATCCCGGTAGTGCTGGTTAAACAACAGCGCGTTGACGTCATAGGAAAGGTCGCGGAAGCGGACTGGTCGGGGAAAGGCGAGGAGAGGGAAGTCGCGCGCCTCGGCCAGCGCCACCACAGGAGCCGGAACGGCGTCGACGTACTGCCCGATCTCCACCGCCAGCGCCGCAGCGCCGACATCGATGAGCCCGCCGACAAACTGCAGGGCCGTGTCGACTTGAGTCAGACACATCCCCGTGGACAGGATGAACTCGCCCCCCGACAGGAACTCCGCCAGGTTGGGAATCTCCCCCACATGCACCCACTTCACCTCGCGCCCGAGCCCCCGGCTTCCCGCTACTACGGCGGCGCCTTGAAAGGCGGGGCGCTGTAACACGTCGCGCACGGTCAGCATCGGCGATGCCCTCGCTCTTTAAGACAAATCGTCTCGCGGCCCCGCTCGCAATCAGACAATGCGTCTGACCTTGAAGATAGCTCAAACCACTCCGCAGGACAATCGCCCCGGCCTTCAGGCCCTGGGGTGCAATTTCGGCTCAGGATTTTGGATCGGCGCAAGACGTCCGTTATCCTACCCCTAAAAGCGACCGCGTCGAAACCGGTCGAACCCTCCGGGACGGCCCGCCGTCCGGGAAGCTTTAGGGAGGTGCCCTGTGCAGAGTCTTCTTCGTAGCCTGGCCGCCAAGCTGCTCTTGGCCATGGCCGTGGTCCTGGCCCTCAACCTGGCCAGTCTGGCCTTTGCCTTAGGGCAGTTGTCGTCGGCCATCCAGGACCAAACCTACACCCTGACCCAGACCGACCCCACCGCCTTGGCCCTCTGGCAAGCCAACCGCGACGTGTGGGAGATCGCCGCCTTGGACGCCGAGTACCTGCCGGATGCCAGTGTGCGCCGGGATCTGGCACAGGCTCTGCGGCAGGCGCGCGCTCTGGCCCAAGGGAACGTGTCGCAGGCGGCGGTAGACCGGGGGTTGTCCCAGGCCGCGGCAGCCTTAGGCGGTCGGCGACTGAGCACCTTCCAAGCCATGGCCGCCCAGCGGGGCTTCGCCCTCGCCATCTCTGCGGCCGAGAACCGCGTGGCCCTGCGCACTGCGCAAGATGGCGCCAAGGTGGCCCAGGCCATCCGCGACGCCTGGATCGGGGTGGCCGTGGCCATCGCCGTGGGCGTGATCTGGGCGCTGGTGCTGGCCCGGGCCCTTACCACGCCCGCCCGCCGCATTGCCCGCGCGGCGGAAGCCATGGCATCCGGCGACCTGACCACCGAGGAGGTGCCGGTCACCTCGCGCGACGAGATCGGGGTGCTGACCGTTTCGTTTAACCAGGCTCAGTCGGCCCTGCGCAACCTTTTGCAGGTGGTCCAGGACACCAGCCGCGAGGTCAGCGCCACCGCTGCGGCCCTGCGCACCACCACCGAACAGACCAACCAGGCCGTGCAACAGGTGGCGCAAGCCGTCACCGAACTGGCCAGCGGCGCCGACGACCAGTCGCGGGCGACGCAGGGGGTGGCGGCCACGGCCGAGGCCCTGCGCAAGACTGCGCAGCACCTGGCCGCAGTGGCCCAGACCCAAAGCCGCGCCGTGGCGCAAGCCAGTGAACGCCTGGCCACTGCCGTGGCGGCGGTGGCCGAAGTGCGGGCAGCGGCAGAGCGTGTGCGCTCGGGTGCCGAGAGTACGTTCGCCCAAGTTCAAAACGGCCAGACGGCGCTGACGTCCACCCTGGAAGGCATGCAGCGCATCCAATCCTCGGCCGCCGCCACCGCCGACCGCATCCAGGCGCTGGCCGCCCAGTCGAGCCAGATCGGGGAGATCACGGCCCTCATCGCTGGAATCGCTGAGCAAACCAACCTCTTGGCCCTCAACGCGGCCATCGAAGCGGCGCGAGCCGGCGAACAAGGCCGCGGCTTCGCCGTGGTGGCCGAAGCGGTTCGCACCTTGGCCCAGCAGACCCAAGAGGCCATCGGCCGCATCTCGGCCCTGGTGCAAACCATCGAATCCGGCACGGCCGAAGCGGTGGCCGGCATCCAGCGCGAATCGCAAGAGATCGCCGCCGGACAAAGTCGCGTCGAGGCGACGCGCGCGGCCTTCGAAGCGATCCACCGCGCGGCCCAATTAGCCCTGGCCGAGGCCGAAGGCATCGGCACGTCGGTCCAGGCCGTCGATCGCGCCACCGGAGAGATGGCCCAGGTCTTGGCCGAACTCGAGGCCGCCACCGAAGACAACACCGCCGCCAGCCAGGAGGTCACGCGCGCCGCCGACCAAGTTGCCGAGGCGGTGGCGCAAATTGCCGCCACCACCGAGGAGACGGCGGCCACGGCCGAGGAGATTTCGGCCTCTGCGGAAGAAGTCGGCGCCTCCACCGAGGACACCGCCGACGCCGCCCGCCGCCTCACCGAACAGGCCCAAGCCTTGCAACGCCAAGTCGAGCGCTTTCGGTTAAAGGCCGCCAGCTGACCCAGTCGTTCCGTCGCGCGAAGCCGTGCGGTCCGGCCCGGGCGGCTTCGCGGGTGGTCCCTTAAAGGCCCCCTCCCCCGAAAGAAGCTCAAAACAAGCCAACATCCTCCCGACGCGAGAGAATGCCTCGGGTCGGCAGCGTCTTGGGAACGCGTCCTTCCAAGGCAAGGCGGTTAATTTGGCGAGATCTTCCCATCGCCGGCAGGCACTGTCCAAAAGTGGGCCACGGTTCACCCCCGCCCCCCCGACCAGGGGCATGCCGCAACTGCTGACACGGCGGCCAACCCCGCGGCGGCGCTGGGTACGCCGATCAGTCGGTCCCCTCAAGCACCGCTCGCGCGCCCGTCGCCCCTTGGGGACAGCAGCCGACCACGAAGGCCTTCGGGCCGGAGGGGCCGCGACCGCCTGCGAATCTGCCCCTACACGCCAAACGCGGTGCCTCACCAGCGAGAAGACCGATTTCGCGAAGGCAAGACCGGCCAGAAGCATCGGCGCAAATGGCCGCCCAAGCCCTTGCTGGACACGATGTTCGAGATGCGCGGTCTTTGGCGCCTGCGCCCGGCCCCGTCCCCTGGAGGAGATGCCGCCCACCGGTGTTAGATTGCTCCGACAGCGACCCGTCCGCCGGTCGTCCGTGCGCGGGCCTAGATTTCGAGGCAGCTCCCCCATTCCACCAAGGAGTCCCCGGACCATCTTGGTGAAGGAGCCAGAGACTGGCTCGAGGGACCGCGATCGGGTCTTTGGGCGGTGGAGTTGCCGCGAAAAAAGCTACGCCCTTGCCGGATCGGCCGGTGAGGGCGCAGCCCCGCGCCAAAGGCCAAAGCCGTCGGCGTCAGGCCGACGGCTGTACCTCTTGGCGAAGCATGTCCCAATCGCGGGTCTCTTGGCCCATCATCCCGGCGATGAACAGGCCAATGCCGCCGAGGACGATGAGAACAAGGACGGTGTAGGCGTAGGGCATCAGGTGGCTCAACCACAGCAACCAGAAGCTGTAGAGCGAAGGTAGGATCAAGCCAAACTGGTAAGGGACTGCCACCCCTGTGGCCCGAAGCTGGACCGGGAAGCGCTCGGCCAGGTAGAGAATCACCACGCCGAAGGGGTTGGCCGTCAAGGCCATGGCCAGCCCGCCCATGATCCACACCCAGACTCCTGCGTGAGCCTGCGCCAAGTGGATCATCAAGAAGTAGACCGTGCTGCTGAGGAGCACGAACCACGCCCCCATCAGGCGCAACAGAGTGCGCCGCCCGATCTTCTGGCTCAGCATGGGCCACAGCAACACCAGCGCCGATCCCGGGAACTGCACCCAGAACTCGAACTGGCTGACGGCGGCCGGGGGCTGATGCAGGACGGTGATCAACAACGTGGGGGTGAAGGACAGCACCGGTTGCGAAGCCAGCCAGAAGCCCGCCGTCAGCAAGAAGACCTCAAACAAGGTCTTGCCGTGCCCGCCGGCAAAGAACTCTTTGAGCGGCGAGCGGTGCCGCTGACGCTCGCGCACCTCCTCCACGGCATGCAACTCGGGCACCCGCGCGAAGTAGATCAGGTAGACGACGCCGAGCAGGACGCCGACGAAGAACGGAATGCGCCAGCCCCAGGCCACAAACTGCGCATGGGTGACCGAGGCCGTGACGATCAAGTTGATGAGGGTGATGGCCAACAGGGCGAGACCGGCCGGCATGGAGACCAGACCTGCGGCAAGACCGCGCCGCTCCTTCTTGGCCCGCTCGATGGCCAGTGGAATGGGACCGGCATAGCCGCCCGACAGGCACATCCCTGCCAAGAGGCGGAATGCGATCATCAGGCCCACCGACAGGTAGCCCCAGCTGGCATAGCCTGGTAGAAGCGCAATCAACAAGGTAAACACGGTGAACCCGGCCCCGGCGATTAACGCCACGCTACGCCGTCCGTACTTGTCGCCCAGATGCCCCGTGAAGAGGCTGCCCAAGGGGCGGCCGAGGAGCGTGACCGTAAACACCAGCGTGCCCAACGTGGCCTGAATGGCCGTGGGCAGAGTGGTCGGGATGAAGTAGCTCAAGGCTGCCGGCAACACGAATGCCGGCAGATAAATGTCGAAGCTGTCCACAAACATCCCGATCATGCCGCCGACCAAGGACCGGCGGCGCGCGCTATCCTGTTCTACCGCCGTGTGGCTCACGGCTTCCACGCCATCCATTGCCGATTCCTCCTTAAAATAGGCCGAAACATGGCCCGAAAGACCGATGAGGATGCCACCTATCCCGTATCGCAGGCGCCGTCTCCTGCGAGACGGATCGATAACTCCGTCAGCTGCCGTATAGAATGCTAATTCCGAATACAGTTCCCAGTATAAGACCTTTGGTCTAAATTTCTCTAGCCGCTTTTTGACAAATTGTCCAGGTCCGGGGGCCATGAGAAGTTGTCTTGCGCCCCCTGCAATTCGACGGCTCCCGTCCTCCGGTCCCACCTCCCGCCCAGGACCTCTCCGACTGCACCGGCACCCAAGCTGGCAACCGGTGTCATTCGCTGTCAGCGAAGCCCCCGAAAACGCCCCAGGGCGCGTGACGCGCTGCGCCCTTTGACGGCAACCCCTTCCAGGATTATAAGATAAGCGGGAGTATGAACCGCGCCGGATGGGGAACCCTTTCCTACGGTTCTACCCTATAGTCGCTCCGGAATAAACAGAAGGGGGAGTGAGCCACGACATGCGCATCGCGGAGATCCACTGGGCGTTTGCCCCCACCATCGGAGGGGTAGAAACCCACCTCGCCATCCTGGGACCCGCCCTGGCAGCCAAAGGGCACTCCGTTTTTCTTCTCACCGGACAGCCGTCGGGGACTCCTGCTCGATCCCAGTATTCCGGAATGACCGTGGTGCGAACGCCTTGGTTGGACCTCAACCAGATGTCTGAGGTTCGCTTCCGCCGCGCGGAGGAATCCGTCACCCGGACCCTCCACGCCTTTTTGGGCGAGGTCGAGCCCGACGTCATCCATGTGCACAACCTGCATTACTTCTCGCCGGTTCCCTTGCGCGTCATCCAGGAGTGGGCCCGCCGCCGCGACGTGCCGGTGGTCCTCACGGCCCACAACACGTGGGACGACCCGCTGTTTCGCGAAGTGGGGAGCTTGGCGTCGGACTTAGACCACGTCATCGCCGTCAGCCATTTCATTCGCCAAGATTTGATTCGCTTGGGGTATCCCGCCGACCGCATCTCGGTGGTCCATCACGGCGTGGAGTCACAATGGCTGTCGGCCCCTCCGCACCCCACTTATCCGCACCAGGGGATGCAGGGACGCCCGGTGATCTTCCACCCGGCCCGCATGGGTTTCGGCAAGGGGTCCCATATCGTGGTGGAGGCTTTCGCCGAAGTCCGACGGGTGGTGCCCGATGCCTACCTGATGCTGGCAGGGACCGACAAGACCGTCGACTGGGGGCACTCCCAGCCCGGGCAGGTGCGACAGCTGTTTGAACGGGTGCGAGCGTTGGGCTTAGCAGACAGTGTCGGCGTTGACACCTACCCCTGGTCGCTCATGCGCGACCTGTATGATGCCTCGACGGTGGTGGTCTACCCCTCGGTGGCCCCTGAACCGTTCGGCATCGTGGTGATCGAGGCCATGGCGCGCGGTCGGCCGGTGGTGGTCAGCACCAGCGGCGGGATGCCGGAACTGGTCGAGCCGGGTGTCAGCGGGTTCATCGTCCGTCCCGGATCGGTGGAGGAATTGGCCGAGGCCTTGGTCCAGCTCCTCACGGACGGCGAATTGCGTCGAAAGCTGGGCGAGGCGGCGCGGCAGCGTGTGAAGACCCACTTTACGGCGGCGGCAATGGTGGACAATACTGAGCACATCTTAGCCCAAGCCGGATTGGAGAGGTCGCGCGGCCGTGGACGTTCGTTCGCGCTATGAGATTTCTCGCTACCACCCTGCGCATCATCGCTATGTTTCGGCCGACCGGCCGGAAGTCGTCCTGAAGAACGGCGAGCTCTTTTACGTGCAGTACAGCCACGCCGGGCACGCGGGGGCCGGGCTGTACTACCGCGACACGCGGTTTTGGCAGTTTCTCGGCTGGCAGATCGGCCACGAGACTCCGATCGTGCTGTCGGCCAGCGTCTATGATGGGTCCCGAGCCCAGATCGACTTCACCAATCCTGAGATGGTGGTGGGGGGCCAAGTGGTGCCGGCCCACCACCTGCACCTTCGCGCCACCATCTTGGTGGCCGATCGCCTGTATTATCGCCTTCGCTTGACGAACTTTGCCGGTGTCCCGCTGCCGATTGTGCTGCGGGCGGAGTTTGCGGCCGACTTTCGCGACATCTTCGAGGTCCGCGGCGCCGTGCGCCCCCACCGTGGCGAATTGGAGTCGCCGGTTTTAGGCCCCGATCGCCTGCGCTTTCGCTACCGGGGGTTGGACGGCCTGCTTCGGGAAACCGAGATCCGCCCGGACCCGGCCCCCGATGCCTGGGACGTGCCGGAACCGGGGCGGGCAGCGATGAGTTACCGCATCCAGCTCGAGCCGCACGTCAAGGTCTACCGCTGCTTTGGGGTGGCAGTCGAGATCGGCGGGGAGACGCCCTCGGTGGAGTGGAACGAGCCGCGCTTGGGCCGCGTGTTCGCAGCGGTGGCCCTGCGCCAAGCACGAGCCAACCGCGCCTGGATCGACCAGTGCACCCACATTGAGACCGATAACGCCATCTACAACGGCATGTTGCGCCAGGCCACACTCGACATGCGCGCGCTCCTGACCACCTATCCGGGCGAAGGGCAGGTCATCGAAGCCGGCATCCCGTGGTACGTGGCGCCGTTTGGGCGCGACGCCTGCATTACCGGCATCGAAACGCTCCTTTTGAACCCCGACATCGCCAAGAGCAGCCTACGATTCCTGGCGCGGTTCCAAGGTACTGCCATCAACCCCTGGCGGGACGAGGAGCCGGGCAAGATCCTGCACGAGCTCCGCCGAGGAGAAATGGCGCGGTGCGGGGAGATTCCCCACACGCCGTACTACGGCTCGGTGGACAGCACCTTGTGGTGGATCATCGCCCTGTACGAAACCTGGTTGTTCACCCAAGACCGCAACTGGCTTTTGGAATTCGAAGAGCCGTTGCGCCGCGCCTATCGGTGGATCTTGAGCTACGGCGACCGCGACGGCGACGGCCTGATCGAATACGCCCGCCAGTCACCCCGCGGACTATTCAACCAAGGGTGGAAGGACTCCGAGGACGCGGTCTTGGATGAAACCGGACGCCCGCTGACGCCCCCCATCGCCCTGGTGGAAGTGCAGGGGTATGCCTATTACGCCCTCAACGCCGCCGCGGCGCTGTTCGCGGAGCTCGGCGACTGGGCGCGTTCGGTGGCGGCGCGGGAAGCCGCTCGCCAGTTGCAGGCCCAGTTCCAGCGGTACTTCTGGCTGCCCAAGCTAGGCACCTACGCCTTTGCGCTGGACGCCGCCAAGCGGCCGGTCTCGGTAGCCACCTCCAACATGGGGCATCTTCTGTTCACTGGCATCCTGCCGCCCGAGCAGGTGCAACCGCTCGTCCGGCGCTTGTTGCGCCCCGACCTGGCCAGCGGGTTCGGGATTCGCACCCTGTCGACAGAGGCCCCGTTTTACAACCCCATCAGCTACCACAACGGCACCGTCTGGCCGCACGACAACGCCCTCATCGCCTGGGGATTCAAAGTGGCGGGCGCCCGCCAGGCACTGGCCGCGTTGGGCCAGCAACTCTACGAAGCCGCCAACTACTTCGAGGGCGGCCGTCTGCCGGAGTTATACTGTGGCTTTCACCGGCAGGCGGGCAACGGGCCCGTCCATTACCCGGTGGCCTGCGACCCCCAAGCTTGGTCGGCGGCGGTTCCCTTTTTCTTTTTGCGCCTTTTCCTGGGGCTTTCGGTGCGCGAGCGCACCGTTTACGTCGTCCAACCGATGCTGCCGCCCTGGACCCGTCGGGTGGTCATCGAACACCTTGAGGTGGCGGGATCGCGCATGAGCCTCGAGTTCTTGCAGAACGGGGCCGCCGTCAGCGTCAACGTGCTGGCTCGCGAGGGTCACGCGCGCCTGGTCATACAACCCTAGACGCCCTTGATGTACCCTGGAAGGCGGTGGGCGCGAGGTCCCACCGGGGAAGGAGTGAAGGTACCATGGCCAAGATCGCGTTTTGGATCACCGCCGGCCCTGAATTGGCGGAAAAGGTGCTGCCCAATCTGGTGATGGCCGAACGGCTGAAGAAGCAGCGGGGCCAAGAGGTTGAGGTGTATTTCTTTGGACCCGGGATCCGGCTCGCCGCCGAGGCCGAGGGCCGCATGAAAGAAGCCATCGAGGCCTTGCGGTCGGCGGACATCCCCATGCGCGCCTGTCCGGCCATCGCCGACCAATACGGCGTATCGGCGCGGATGACTGAACAGGGCATCGTGTTGGAACCGGCCGGACAGGTGTTGGTCCAACTGGTGGAATCCGGCTACCAAGTGGTCGGCGTATAAGACCCGGGCCCTGCGACCCGTTTCGCGACGACGCCTCCGCATGCCGCGTTCGGCGTGCGGAGGCACCGCTGTCACCCTCCCTGCCACGGTCTGCATAGATTGGCAGAAACCGGAACCCATCCATCGCTTGGAGGTGTGACATGCCGCGCATTTCAGGTCACCAAGTGGCCGTGAGGGGCTCGGGGTTTCGCAAGGTCTACGCCCATCCGGCCATCCGCCACCTAAAAGCCGAGTTGGTCTTGAAGCCTCGCGACGCCGAGGCGGCGCTGGCGCGGGTCGTCCAAGAAGGGCCCCTCAGCCAGGCCGAGTTTCACCGCCGTCACGGCATTCCGGCCCAGGAGGCCGAAGACCTCCGCCAGTGGTTGGCGCGCAAGGGCCTGGCCGTGCGCCAAGAAGGGTTGGTCTTTCTGCTTGAAGGCAGCCTGCGCCAGTTTGTGGAAACCTTCGACATGCCCTTTCAAGTGCGCGATGACGGCAAGCGTCGCCACTTCGCGCCCGTACGCGACCCCGAGTTGCCCGAGCCGTTCGACGCCTGGGTGGCAGGGTTGGTCGGGGTAGAAAACCTTACCCGCGCGCGACCGTTTTTCCGCACGCCGACGGCCCAACAGGTGCCAGGGTTTTGGCCAAAAGATATCGAGCGCGCCTACCGCTTCCCGCCGCAACTGGACGGCAGCGGCGTCACCATCGGCATTTTGGAGTTCTCCAACGGATATAGCTCCGAAGACCTGGCCGCATTTTGGCAGCAAGCCGGGGTGGAGCCGCCGACGGTCGACTTTTGCTCCGTCGACGGCACGCCCAACGATGGTGGCCAAAACCCTTGGGATATGGAGGCCACCTTAGATGTGGAATGGGCCGGCGCCCTGGCCCCCGGCGCCCGCATCACCGTGCTAGAGGCCTCGGCCGGCAGCACCGACGTCGCCTTCGGCCTTTCCCTGTTGCGCGCCGTGCGCTTCGCACTGCACCACGCCAGTCCCCGGCCAAGCGTGCTGTCGATCAGCTACGGCGACGGGGAGACGCGCTTTGCCTCCGCCACCATGCAGGCCTGGGCGGCCCTGTTCTTTGAAGGGGCCATGACCGGCGTCACCACCTTCGTCGCCTCGGGCGACACCGGCGCCTTCGGACTGCAGGAGCCCGGCCGTCTCATCCCGCACGTGGACGCACCGGCCAACTGTCCCTGGGTGGTAGCCGTGGGAGGCACGCATTTGGTGGTGGGTCCCGACGGCGCCATCGCCCAAGAGACAGGATGGACCGATATCGACAACAACGGCGCTTCCGGCGGAGGCATCAGCCAGGTCTTCATGGTGCCGCCCTATCAGAGCGCTCTGCGCTTACCGCTCCGACCCGGGCTCAAACCCGGCCGCGGCGTGCCGGACGTCGCCGCCAACGCCGACCCCCTCACCGGTTACGCCATCGTCTTCCAGAGTCAAGTGGTGCCGGTGGGCGGCACCTCCGTAGCGGCCCCGGTGTGGGCGGCGCTCCTGGCTCGAGTCACCCAAGGGCGCCACCTCCGCGGGCTCCCGCCGCTGGGCTACCTGCACCCTGCGCTCTACACCCCGCCCTTGATTGGGCCGCTACACGACATTGTGCAGGGCAACAACAGTTACTGGGGCGTGGAAGGATACCACTGTCAGCCGGGTTGGGATGCCGTCACCGGATGGGGTTCCCCAGACGGCCAGGCACTGTTTCAGATCTGGGCCCACCTGCCGCCCGATCACGATACCACCCCGGCAGGCCCATGGCCTCCGGCTTCGGCCGAGGTGGCTGGCGATGGGGATTAAAGGCCCAAGGCTTTGGCCAGTTTGGCGGGGTTGAAGCCGATGATGACCTGACGGTCGTTGCCGTCCTCGATGACGGTGGTAGGGGTTCCCATCGACCCGAGCGCGATGAGCTCGCGCTGCCATTCGAGATTTTGGCGGATGTCGCGCTCCTCATAGGCGATACCTTGGCGAGAAAGCCACGCTTTCTCCTGCTGACACGGGCCTCATCCCACCTGTGTGTAGATGATCACCTGCGGCACCGGGGTCACGCTCCTTTCCAAGCGGGCACATGCCCTCGTCCCCGATTATACAACCCCGGTGCCGCCGATCGCAGAACCTAGCGAATTTGGGAGCGGGGGACAAAATACACCGTCTGGGTGTACACCGTGCCCAAAATGGGATCGTGTACCGGCTTGCCGCGCGGTTGGTCGTACCACGGATTCCACCCGTACCGGGCCGGTACCGCCATGATGGCGCCCACCACCCGTTCCTGGCGATTTAAGATCACCCGTAGAGCCGGTCCATCGGGCCCCCAGATGGCGCCGACACCCGGACGAAAGGGTTTCAGCTGCGAGTAAGGCGTGACCCGCGAACCGTTGACGGCCTTGAACCGATCCCAACTGGCCAAGTCGGACGGTACATTGGCCGGCATCGACGGCGTCACGTCGGCCGGCGGCACAAACATCAGGTGCTGACTGTAAATGGCGCGACCGGCGTTGTACTCCGTGGTCTTGGGGTCCATCCAGGCTTGGTACGGCAACGTGCTGGGAAAGGTCTGCTCGACCCCCACCACCTGGCCCCGGTTGTTGGTCATCAGCACCAACGAGGGCCCCAGATGTCCCCAGTGGATCCCCATGCCGGCCACCCAGCGGCTGATCTTCTGGTAGTGGGCCAGGTGAGGATTCCAATGCATCAACGCTGCCAGGCGCGGCAACCGCGTCCCTGGTGCCGGTCGCGCCGGTCCTGCGGCCGCGGCGCTGGCGCCAGACAGCATGGTCAGGGCCAAAGCCAGTCCCCCTGCCATCCACCAACGTCGTCCTTTCACACCCATCCCCCCTGTCGGCGGGTAACCTTCCCCGCCGGGCGAGGGGCTATACCGTCCCAGGGGGAATCAGGTGCAGGGCCTTCCCGTTGAGGTACAGCATGTACAGCGCCACCACCACGATGGTCGCCGCAAACACCTCCGTCAGGGTGCCACGTTGGGCCCCGAGGCGGCTGGCCAATCGACTGCCGGCCCACCCGCCGCCGGCACCCCCAACGAGATAGGCGCCGACAGCTCCCCAGTTAACCAGCCCGGCCAAGGCGTAGTTGACGGCCGTCGCCAGCCCAAACGTCCCCACTGAGACCAAGGACGTGCCGACTGCCCAGATCATCGGCAGACCGGCCGAGAACATCAACCCCGGGACGATCAAAAATCCGCCCCCAATCCCGAAGAACCCCGACAAGGCCCCGGTGAGAAAACCGGTGGGCACCACTCGCTCGGGATGCGCGCGCTCAGGGATCCGAGACGGTTGCGGTCGCCGCAACATGGTGGCAGCGATGACTAACATCAGGAGAGCAAAGAAAAACAACAGCGCCTGGCCGTTGACGGCCTTGCCGATCTCCGAACCCAACACGGCTCCCGCAGCTCCCGGCAGGGCGAATTCAACAGCGGTGCCCCAGCGCACGTGTCCAGCCCGCCAGTGGGGGAAGAGGTTGAAGAAGGCGTTGACGGCCACGGCCAAGGCCGACGAGCCGATCACCACGTGGGGGTTGCGCAATCCCACCACATAGAGCATCAGGGGAACGGCCAGGATCGAGCCTCCCCCGCCGATCAGCCCCAGGGCAAATCCGACCACGCCACCGGACGCCACCGCCAGTACCACCTGCAGGGCAGACATCGCCGCCACCTCCCTCGGAGACTGCTGCCCCCCAAAGCACGACCCCGGGCGCGTCCGCCCGGGGTCCGTCGGTCACGCCATCGCGCTTTGAATCTTCTTTACCAACTGCGATTCGGGGACTGCCCCCACCACCTGCTCTCCGCCGTTGATCCAAGTCAGCGGGACCGAGAACACGCCGGCCCGTTCGGACAGGCGCATGAAGCTCTCGGCATCGATCATGTCCGCCGTCACCTGACCGGGGTTGGCCCGTGCCATTTCTTGCGCTAGGCGCACGGCCCGCGGGCAATAGGGTCAGGTCGGGGTGACAAACACCTCCAGGTGTAACGGCTGGCGCAGGCTCGCCAACCACTCCCGG
The DNA here is from genome assembly GCA_023511625.1 of Bacillota bacterium. Classification (GTDB taxonomy): domain Bacteria; phylum Bacillota; class Sulfobacillia; order Sulfobacillales; family Sulfobacillaceae; genus JAIMAE01. The sequence continues at coordinate 86,082 of JAIMBD010000001.1, forward strand.
GTGGAGGGAGCCAGTCTGGGCTCCGCGTGGGTAGAAACCGCGACCAACGCCTCCAGGAACGCGCCGAATTCGTGGCCGCCGGGAAAGCCCAGGTAGCGGATGCCGGTGGGATGGCCGTCCACCCACACCTCGGTCACGGACCCCTCAAGATCCGCGGATTCTTCCGGGGGCACCGGATCCGGCAGATCGGGAACCTTCTCGACCACCAGCTTGTCCGAAAACGCGGTCAGCTCTGCCAACAACTGCTCCATGGCCTCGGAGGCTGGAGAGGCCGGGTGGGGATGGAATTTCAAGGTGACGGGGGTATGAAGCCCCCGGAGGGCCTCCCGCACATGCGGGGCCACCGCCTCGGTGATCAACGGCATCTTGGACTCCCCCCTTGATGTCGAGCCGGGCGGGTGCCGGTGGGCCCGGTTACCCGCGCTCGATAGGATGCCCGGAACCGAGCCACACCGACATGCCGCCTGCCAGGTTGCTCACCTCAAACCCCCGCTCCGCCAGAAATGCTGCCGCGGCCTGACTGCGGTTTCCGGATGCACACACGATAGCATAGCGGCGGCTTGGGTCCAATTCCTGGATGCGGTGAGGCAATTCCCCCAGGGGAATCTTCAGCGCCTGGGGGATCACGCCGGTGCGCCACTCGTAGGGCTCGCGGACGTCGATCACGGTCCAATGCTGCAGATTGCGCACCAGTTCGTCCGCTGTGAGATTGGGCACCGCCACTACCGGAAGCCCCGCCGCCTGCCACCCCTCAACCCCTTGATCGAACGTGGCCGCCACGGCCACGCCGCTGTGATCTAGCGCCCGCTGAGCCGCCTCCACCAGCATCCGGTTGTCCCCGAAGAGCGCGATCTGGGCGCCGTTTGGGCCCGCAGCCGTCTCTTGCACCCATCGCCGCACGGCCTCGGCCCATCCAAACCGGCTGTAGGGAGCCGATACCGCCCCCGGTACGTGCGCCGCAGCATAGGCCCCTTGTGGGCGAATGTCGAGCACCGTGACCTGGCCGTGTTCCATCATCTGCCACAGCGCTTGCGCAGATACCGCCATGACTGTCCCCCTTCTTCATCTGTCTCGGTTCGTCGCATCCGGCGTCTTAGGCAGATCGACCCGCCTTGACTGCCAGCCCCAGGTTCTCGGCGCGGATGGAGCGCGCCGCCTCCGGCGGTGGCTTCAAATGCCGCAGCACCTCGTCGACAAACGCCTGTCGATCCTCGATCCGCGCCAAGCGATTGTGCCGCCGTTCAAAACCGATGGTGGAGTGCGGCGTGCGGCTGAGGAAAATGCCTCCACAGGCCGATGCCCCAAAATGCGCGGGATGAACCGCCACATACTCCGGGAGCGCCAGTAACCGCCGCACGCTGTCGAACTGCGCCGACGCCGCCGCCACTGCCGCCTCCGGCGAGGAGACCGCGAGGTCCGGTCGGCCCACATCGCCCACAAACAAGCTGTCGCCGGTCAACACCCCCCACGGTTCCTCCGCGCGCCGGCGGTCGTAGACCAATAGCGAGAGGCTGTCCTCGGTGTGGCCCGGCGTTTCCCACACCTCCAACACCACGTCGCCCAGCTCTAGCCGCTGACCGTCTCGCAACGGGTGGACGGGATAGGAGACCGGCGCCCGATGGTGGAAGCTGACGGCAATGCCGGCGGCTTCCGCCAGCTCCCGGCCCGCCGACCGGTGGTCGGCATGGACATGCGTCTCCACTACCCATGCCACCCGCAGGCCCGCCTCTTGAGCCGTCAGCAGATATTCCTCGGCCCCTACCTCCGCCAGGGGATCAACCACCACCCCAAGCCCAGAGACCTCGTCGCCAACCAGGTAGGAACTGCAACCGTGGACGGCATCGTAAAACGGCGTCCAGATCATCCATCCCCCTCCTCCCAATACCGGTATGGGTATATTAGCATATGCCCGACGCGGCTGTCTAGCCTCTCCTTCGGGAAGATAATTGCGCCACCACCGGCAATCTTTCTTGGTTCCCCCACCGGTATCGCAAGGGGCGCCTTTTGGATGCGACCAGGGGGCGACCGTCTGGCCGCCCCCTGGTCTTAAGACAAGGATTTCGGACCCTGTTCTTCCGCTTCAGTGACGACTTCCAAACGCGGCCATGCGCTCGCGCACCGCCTCCACGGCCCGGTCGGGCAAGGGCTTGGCGCCCCCAAGCGCCCGCGCCATCAACGCCAGTTCTGCCATCTCGTCGAGGTTGATGAGTAAGTGGCAAGCCCGGTCGGGGTCTTCCGCCCACACCAGCACCCCGTGGTTGGCGAGCAATACCGCCGACACGCCGGGGTGGGTCTCGGCCGTCTCCAAGATGCCCCCCACCGAACGCTCCGACCCGCGCGGGGCCCAGGGCACTACAGGAATCGGCTCGGTGATGCCAAAGCGCAGCACCGGTTCGTACACCAATGGGACCGGCTCCTGCGCCACCGCGAAGGTGGTCAGATGCGGCGCGTGGGTGTGGATCACGGCGCCTGCCGCGGGACGAATCCGGTACAGTCCCGCGTGCATGGCAATGACCTCTTGATTGGTAGGGTCCATCTCCCCTTCTAGGACGGTACCGTCGACGTCGAGGATGGCGAAGCCTGTCACGTCCAGGGCCGCCACCGAACCTCCCCGCGTCATCACAAACCGCCGTTCATCGAGACGGGCGGAAAGGTTGGCGTGCGAACCACGAAACAACATGCCGCTGGATGCGAGCAGACGCGCCGCCTCGACTACCGCTTCCTTGGCGGCCGCGACCTTGTTTTCCCAAGTCATGGGTCCGCCTGCCTTTCTGTGACTGCGTGGATTCTCCTCCAACCTGCCGGTCGCATCCGCCTGTTGAGCCGGTCCCGCCCCGGCTGACGAGACCTTCCCCGTTGCCGCTATTATACGGCTCCCCCTGGATACTGTAAATGTCAGTGTCCAGGGTGTGGAGCGGGTGTATACTCGATGGCAACGTAAGCCGCGGAGCAGGGGGGAGGAAAAGCCGGGTGCAGACGCCCCCAGAACCGTCTGATGAACGGCTGTTAGCGCTGGTGGCCCAAGGCCAGGGCGACGCGCTCGAGCTTTTGTACCGCCGCTGGGCCCCGCGCATGGCATGGGTGGCCCGTCGGGCCGGAGTCGGCGACGACGAGGTGGCCGATCTGATTCAATCCATCTTTCTCGAAATCTGGACCCGGGCAGGACGCTACCGCCCGGAACGCGGGCCCGCAGCCGGTTGGCTGTTTCAGCTAGCCCGCAGCCGCACCATCGACTGCCTTCGCCGCCGTCCTCGATGGGACCCGCTCCCGGATCCTCCACCGCCACCGCCGAGCGAGGGCAGGGAGGAGCGCTGGGCGCTGGATCAAGCGCTCGGAAGCTTGAGTCCCCGGGAGCGCGCGGTGCTGGAATTGGCCTATTTCGGGGGGTTTACCCAGCGCGAAATCGCCGAAGCCTGGGGAGTCCCCCTGGGCACCGTCAAGACATGGGGACACCGCGGCTTGGAAAAGTTGCGCCGGATGCTGTTGGGGGACGTCCAGCCCGGCCAGGAAGGAGAGGAGAAGGGGCCGTGACGCACCTCGATGACGTGGACCTCATCGGCGCCGCCTCCGGGCTTCGCAGCGCGGACGACCCCGCTGTCCGCCACTTGAACCGATGCCCGGCCTGCCAGGCGCGCGCTCAAAGCTGGCAGGCACGCCTGGCCGGTTGGACCGCTTCCACCGAGCCGGTGCCCCCGTTGCTGCGGCCACGCCCCCCGCGCCGACGCTTCGGCCGTTGGGCGGCTGTGGCTCTGGCCGCAGTCGCTTTCTGGATTTGGCCCAAAGTGTTGTGGCCAGCTCCGGCCCCATGGGGACCCGATGGCGTGGCAGCCTTGGCCTTCGGTCGGACCACCGCCTTGCAGCGGGTGTCCGCACCGCGCGGCACGGTGGTGCTGCACTGGACCCGGGCAGGTTGGGCGCTGTTGGTGGGCCGGCATCTGCCCCCCTTGCCCCGCGACCAAGTCTACGTGGCCTGGTGGATCGTGCATCGGCAACAGCGGGTAGAAGCGGCAGCGTTCCGACCGGCGCCCCAAGGCGGCGTCTCGGTCTGGCTGTATTCCCCGCGCCACTTCGCGGGGGTCACCGGGGTGGGCGTGACGCGGGAAGCGTGGCCGCCTCCGGCGGCGCCCCGGGGTCCTCGGGAATATTACGCCGAGTTGCCTTAACCCGTCAAAGTGAGAACGCAGGCGATGAAACCAACGGGAGTCGGAGCGCGAAGGGAAAAGCAGGGGCCGTGGTGGGACCCGATGGGCCACCGGCCCGGTGCCCTGTGGCATCAAGTCCCCGAACAAGGAGGAGATGGTGTGCGCACGAACCCCTGGCTCTTTCCGGCTGCGGCCTGGCTTGCGGCAGGCGTCGGCACCCTGGCCTTGACGGCAAGCCCTCCCGCCTTCGCCGCTTCCATGAGTTCTACCACCGGCGTCGATCTGATGGCCTCTGGCGAGTTTCCCACAGTCGTCGCCACGGCCAACGTCGCCCCGAACCAACCTGCGACCATCCACGCCGGCGCCCTCACGATCCAAATTCCGGCCGGAGCCTTTACCAGTCCCGTGGTCTTCCGGGTGGTCGCGAATCAGAACGCGTACTGGCAACAGCGGGCGCCTGCCGGCGACACCGTGTTGACCAACTTTGCCTTCGTGGTCAAGACCGCCTCGGGGCAGCTGGTAGAGCAGTTCCAAAAACCGGTCCTGTTCACGTTCACCAACCCCGACATCGGCCCGCACAGCCAATACTGGAACATCACGGCCCAGGGAAAGTGGGTGCTCAATCCCATCCCGCCGAAGATTCAGGGAGACACCCTGACGCATCCCATCGCGGCGGCAGTCGTAGGCTGGGCAGTCACTTCGCCGGCGCCGCCCACGACGCCCACCACGGGGTTGCCGCTGGCGCCTGTCATGGGAGCCGGGGCCGCAGCAGTGGGGATCGGGGCCTACTTGTTGACGCGGCGGTCCAACCCCGCGCGCTGACGGAGTCATGACCGCCCGGTACGCCCGCTGGCTGGGATTCCTGCTCGTCGCCCTGGGGCTAGCGGCGCTTGCCGCGCCCCTGGGCGTGCGCGCGTGGGCCGCGTGGCAACAGCGCCGGCTTGTGAACGCGGCGCAACCACTGCCACCGCTTTCACCACCCGATCCGGCGTCGGCCGCCCCCGTACCTGCTCCCGCCACGCCGGCGCCGGCCTTAGGGGCGGTGGTGGCTCGACTGGAAATTCCGGTCCTGAAGTTGTCGGCTGTGGTGGTCGCCGGGACCAATGAGGCGCTTCTCGCGGCAGCCCCCGGCTGGGTGACCACGACTGCGCTTCCCGGCCAGGCTGGCACGGCCGTAATCGCTGCCCACAACGCCACCTTCTTCCGCCATCTGGACCGACTGCGCCCCGGCGACACCATCGCCGTGGCCACGGCGCAGGGAGCCTTCCGCTTTCAGGTGACGGGAAGCCGGATCGTGCGGGCGGGGGCACCGTTGCGCAACACCGTGCGCCCGAGCTTGGCCTTGGAGGCGTGTTATCCACTCGACGCCTTGTATCTGACCCCTTGGCGGTACGTGGTCACGGCCCGCCTGGTGCAAAGCCGCTTGACATCGACAGTCCTGCCGGGCCTTCCCGGGTCAGGGCCGTATGCTGCCGCGATCCCCCCGGCGGTCGCCCAGCGCTTTGACCTCTCTCTGAATGATAACCCCATGCTCATGGGCACCCTGCGATACCAGGGCGGCCAAAGCCACGCCTTGGCCTTTGAGGAGTCTTCCACGGCCTACACTGTCATCGCCCAGGCCTTGCGCCTGTTCTTCGCCGCCAACCACTTGTCGGCGGTTCGCGACCTCGCGGCGTGGCGAGCCATGACCCCTCCCGGCACGGCCTTGCCGCCGTATTGGGGATTTCTCCCCAAGACGGCAGGACCCGCCAATGTGACCGTGACGTTGGACAAGGAGGGACGACCTTTAGCCGTGTCGCTGAAGGTGCACGGCGTCACCTGGAACGGCGGCCCGCCCCAAACGGTGGCCGTCACCGTCTCCGTGCGCGGCCACCGCCTGGAACTGGCCTCCATCACGACCGCCTCGGCTTAGGCCCACCCTTGTGGATCGTCGCGCAAGACCGCGCCGGTGTCGGCCGAGGTCACAAACCAGCTGTAACGCCGCAACCACCCGCTGCGGATGCGGGGGGAAAACGGCTGAAGCGCCCCGCGGCGCCGCTCGAGCTCGGCCGCATCGACCAAAAGGTCGATCCGATGGGCCTCGAGGTCGATGCGGATGGGATCGCCGTCTTGCACCAAGGCGATGGGCCCGCCGGCCGCCGCCTCCGGCGAGACGTGCCCGACGCAGAATCCCCGAGTTCCGCCGGAAAACCGGCCGTCTGTCACCAAGGCCACGTCCTGGCCGCGGCCCATCCCCATCAAAAGTGAGGTCGGCGATAGCATTTCCGGCATGCCGGGCCCGCCCTTCGGCCCCTCGTAACGGATGACCACCACCGAGCCTGGCGCGATCCCCTTCCGGATGCCTTCCAACGCCGCCGCCTCGGAATCGAACACGCGGGCCGGCCCCTCGTGGACGGTACGCCCGCCTTCAATGGCCGCCGTTTTGATCACCGCCCCCTTTGGAGCCAGCGACCCGAAGAGGACCGCCAGGCCCCCGTCTTTCCGGTGCGGGTTTTCCAGCGGGCGGATGACCTCGCGGTCGGTAGCCGTGCGCCCGGCATAGTAGGTGGCGAAGGGCTCGCCGGTGACCGTAGGCCGATCGGGATGCAAGAGTCCAGGGATGCGGCCAAGTTCAGCCAAGATGGCCGGGATTCCCCCAGCGCGGTCCACATCCTCCATGTGCCACGCCGAGGCCGGCGAGACCTTGCACAGATGCGGGACCCGAGCTGCGATGGCATTGATGCGTTCGAGCGGAAAGTCCAATCCCGCCTCGTGGATCAGGGCCAAGGTGTGCAGGATGGTGTTGGTCGAGCCACCCATGGCCATGTCCAGTGCCAGGGCATCAGCAATGGCGTCTTCGGTGACGATGTCGCGCATGGTGACGCCGCGCCGCACCAAATCCACCACCACGCTGCCCACCCGGCGGAAGAGTTCTTCGCGGCGGGGATCGGTGGCCAGAATCGACCCATTACCGGGCAGAGCCACTCCCAACGCCTCTGACAGGCAGTTCATGGAGTTGGCAGTGAACATACCTGAACACGAGCCGCAGCTCGGGCAGGCCACGCGTTCGATCCGCTCCAACGTAGCGGTGGTCATGGTGCCGGCCTCCACGGCCCCCACGCCCTCGAATACAGAGATCAGGTCGACCGCCCGCCCGTCCTCCAGCCTCCCAGCGGCCATGGGTCCGCCGGAGACGAACACCGTGGGGATGTTGACCCGCAGTGCTCCCATCAACATCCCTGGCACGATCTTGTCGCAGTTGGGAATGCAGACCAACCCGTCAAAGGCGTGGGCCGTCACCATGGTCTCGATGCTGTCGGCGATGAGTTCCCGGCTCGGTAGGGAGTACCGCATGCCGAGATGCCCCATGGCAATGCCGTCGTCGACGCCAATGGTATTAAATTCAAAGGGCACGCCCCCAGCGGCACGAATGGCCTCTGCCACGATTCGCCCGACGCGGGCGAGGTGGGTGTGACCCGGGATGATTTCCACAAAGGAGTTGGCGATCGCGATAAACGGTTTGCCAAAATCCTCGTCCCGCACTCCCGTTGCCCGCAACAACGCGCGGTGGGGCGCGCGGTCCAGCCCCCGCTTAATAAGGTCGCTGCGCATGTCAACCCGCCCTTTCTAGGCCGCTCTTCCCGCCGCCCAGTGCCACCGAGGTTTTCGGGGCGAGGTCTCTCTCGACAGAAGACCTCGCGTTCTTCACAATACCTTTATACACAACCCTCAGCTAGGTGGACAGGGTGGATTCCCCGCTGGCCCTGTGACCCGCCCAGGGAGAGAGGAGGAGGCGCCCCGCCCAGGGGCGCAAGGTACAATGGAGCGCCGACCGCTTTTAGCCGTCGATGTGGTCCCGGTGGAGCTCTGGTACGAGGGGCCAACCCTCCTCGTCGCTCGAAAACCGGCTGGGATGCGGCTTTACCCAGAACACGCCGGGGCACGGGGGACGTTGATCAACGCCTTGCTGCAGGCCAATCGGTGGCTTGCGGAGATGGAGACCAGCGTGGCCCCGGGCGTGATCTACCCCCTTCGTCCCCAGGATGCCGGGTTGGTGCTGGTGGCCAAAACCGAAGGGGCGGCATCGGCCCTGAAGGAGGCATACCGCCAAGCCCGACTTCGTTTTCGCTACCGCATCCGCACCGACCGCCCCGATCCCCCGCCGCCGGCCGTCACCGTGTTCGACCACAAACCGTACGGCGATACCTGGCTGTGGGACGCCGAGAGCGCCGTCGGGGACCCGGCCCAGCTGGCGGAAGCCTGGTGGGGCGATGGTGCAGCCGGAGAGTTTTTCTGCTACCGCCTTGAGCTGGCCCCGGATCTTGCCCCCGAGCGCCCTGAAGGCTTGACGGTGGGCTTAGGCGACCCGGTGCCGCTGCCGGACCTCGAGCTGTACACGGCGCCCACCTGAAGCGTCTGCAACGGCACGAAAGAGTTTCTTTCGTCGTATGGATTTGGTTACCGCGACCATTCGCTGGTCGATCCCGAAGCCGCCGCGACGGCCAAGCGTCTTGCCCAAGGCCGGCGCGGCATCCCCGTGATCGCGCTCAACGGCGAGATCTTGATCGGATTTGACCGCCGGGCCCTGAAGGCCAGGCTTGGCCTATCCTAAACAAGGCTCCCCGCTCAGGTGAGCGAGTCGGAAGCCAGCGCGACGGCCACGCCGCGCAGGGTGTCGCGCACCGGACAGACCGATTCGGCCCGCGCCACGAGGGCATCGACGGCCTCCCGGGGCGCCGGTGAGTCGACCTCGATGCGCACGCGGACGGCCTGCAACCCGGGTCGTCCGCCCGCCTCGGGGCGCATCATGGCCTCGGGATCGAGATCGCCCTCCACATGCACTTGGACCCCACGGACCTCGACCCCGAACCGCGGTGCCAAGCTGATCACCACGATGGTCAGGCAGCTGCCCAACGCCGTCAAGAGGTATTCGATAGGCGTCGGTCCTCGGTCATCGCCCCCCATCGCCACTGGTTCGTCCACCACCAGGCGATGGCCGCGTACTGTGGCTTCCACGGTAGTCTTTTGCCCCGTCCAGCGCACGTCCGCGGTACATGTCATCATGGCAGTCGCTCCCTTCTTGCGGCCTGCTCCTGCCTGTCCTGCTGGACGCGGGACGGAGAAGGCCATGGGATGATACCGAGTCGAGCATTACGATAGGGGATCCGGCCCATTTCGGCAAGGGATAGGCTGCGGCCCCACCCCTCTGCCTACCCCGCGCGACCGGTCAGCGGGGCCACCAATTCGACCCGCGTGCCGTGGCGGGGTCGGCTATGAATCTGCACGCGGCCTCCCAATCGCTCGGCCCGTTGTCGCAGGTGGTTTAACCCGTGATGACCGGCCGGGGGAAGCTCGGCAAGGTCGAAGCCGACGCCGTCGTCTTCTACCACGATCTGGTACTGGTCTCCCGTCTGCCGCCAAGTGATGTCTACGCGCTCGGCGTGCGCGTGGCGCACCACGTTGGTCAGCGCCTCGCGCACCCAGGCCGTCAGGTGCTCCACCTCGTCCAGGCTCAACGCGCGATAGCCGTAGTCGGCCGTGTGGATGTGTACCTTATCGGCGATGGCCAGGTCGTGGGTGACGGTTTGGATGGATTCCAAGAGGTCTTGGCTGGTGCGTTTGAGGTCCATAATGTAGCGGCGAATTTCTTGCGTGGCGCGACTGAGGCGGTCGGCCGCCGCGTTGAGCGCCTCGCGGGCGCGGCCGGCCGATTCCGGTAACTCCTGGAGCACCGTGTCTAGCCCCAACAGCACCGCAAAGATCGTCTGGAGCGTGCCGTCGTGCAGGTCCATGCTGATGCGCTGCCGCTCCTCGACCACCGCCAGCCGCTCGATGTCTTGGTTCAACCGCGCGTTGGAGATCAAGGCTGCGGCCTGGGCCGCCAGCAGCTCAATCAGTTCCTGGTCCTGGTCAGTAAACCGCCCCTCGTCCTTATCGGTCAAATACAGGTGTCCGACCACTTGGTCTTGGTAGATCATGGGCACGCCGAGAAACGCATGCATGGGCGGATGGTGCGGCGGCCACCCCACCGAGGCGGGATGGCGCGCAATCTCATCCACCCGCAGCGGCCGCCGGGTGCGAATGACCTCGCCCAAGAGCCCCCGCCCCCGGGGCAAGGAACCGAGCTGGGCCACCACTTCCGGCGCCAACCCTGCCGTAATGAATTGGGCGATGCTCTCGTCGCGGTTGAGTACGGCCAACGCGCCATAACGGGCCCCCACCACTTCGCGCGCCAACTCGACCACGCGCTGGAGCATGACCTCCACCGAGCGCAGGCTGGCAATGGCCGCCATTCCGCGAGACAGGCGGCGCAGCCGCCGCTGGTAGGCCTTCGCCTCGGCGAGCTCTTGCCCCGTGCGCCGTGCGGTCTCCTCCCATTCGGCCAAGGCACGCAGCGCTTGCCGGTCAGCCACCACCAGATCGCGGATCACCAGTCGGATGGCGGCCCCGAGTGCCTGCGCATCCCCTCGCTCGGGCAACCATCCGCCCACCGCCCCGAGCCAGGCTTCCGGCGGCCGGCGCCCGACCACGATCCACCGCAGGCCCGCGCCTGCGCGGTCCTGACTTTGAGCCAAGACCTGGCCCGCCTCCGGGTGGTCTGCATCCAACAGGCCGACCGCATGCTCCTGCTCCCACTCGGCCACCTCCGACCGGTGGGCCCAGGCGCCGCGCCACACCCACTCGGTGTCGCTGGCCAGCGCCGCCTCCCATCGCGCGCGAAGCTCGGGATCCAGGCTGAGCCCCACCACTGCGGGACGAAACCGCTCTCCCCGCACGACGTCCCACCTCTCTTTCGGTGAAGGCCTCCTCCCTGCTTGGCGCAGAGGTTTTTAGGACGAAATATCTTCGACATCTTCTCCCCAGCTCCTGCCAGGTCAAGGGCTCCCTCGCAAAAAGATCCCGCCGTCGCCGGAGGGCGACGGCGGGAAAGGGCGGTCTTCGCGCCGATTTTCCGAGGCGGCTACTCCCGGCGTTGCAGCGTGTGGTACTGGAAGCGGGCGCGGGCATCGACCAACCGCATCCCGTCGCGCACCGCGTCTAAGATCTGCGACTCGGCCGCCTCGATCTGCTGCGCCACGCGCAACACCTCAGTTTCTCGCTCACGCGGCACCACCAACACGCCGTCGTCCTCGCCGATGACCAAGTCCCCCGGACGCACCTGCACCTCGGAGACGGTGATGGGCTCGTTGATGTGCGAAACCTCCACGCGGTCCTTGCCGGTCCGCATGAAATGCCCACAGCTGAAGATGGGGTAGTTCAGCTCGCGGCTTTTGCGCACGTCGCGGCACACGCCCCACACCACAGTGCCCGCTAATCCCCGGCGGTGGGCCGTCAGGGTGAGGATGTCTCCCCACACCGTGCAATCCAACCGACCGGCGTTGTCGAGCACCACCACGCCACCCTCCGGCACGTCGTCAATAAAGTCGCCGACGGTCCCCTTCTCGATGCCGCAGGGCCGATACTCCACCGTAAACGCCCGGCCCACCATCTTCCAGCCAAAGACCAGCGGTTTGATGCCAAGACAGGTGCCCGCGATGCCTAGCCGGTCCAAGGCATCGGAAACGGCGGCGATGGGCAACGCCCGAAACGCCTCGACAATGCTGTCCATCGCTTAATCCCTCCGCAGCATGCCCTCATAGCCACCGAGCGCCTGGTCCGGCGGCACGCCTTGCCGGATGGCCTCCGCCATCCGCGCCTCCCGTTCCGCCACCGCCTCAGCCGCCGCCAACACTTCCTCAGCCTTGGCGGCCGGAATAAATACCACGCCGCTCGCGTCGGCAATCACCCAGTCTCCCGGCGACACCAATACGCCGCCACACGCGATCTCCACGTTCACCGCCTGTTGCATGACCCGTCCCCGGGCCGTCATGGGCACGCCGCCGCGGGCAAAGACGGGGAATTTCATGGTGCGGAACTCATCGAGGTCTCGGCACGCCCCGTCGATGATGACTCCGTTGATGCCCCGACTCTGTGCCGACAGCGCCAACAGTCCACCCCACGTAGAGACGTCGATCCGCCCCCCGTTGTCGACCACGATGACGTCGCCGGGTTGAGCCTGCATGATGGCCGCCAGGCCAAGATGTTCCCGGGCCGGCTCCAGCCCGACCGGCTTGACTTTCACCGTCTGGACTCTGCCCACCACTCGGGCCCCTTCCCACAGGGGCCGAATCCCGTACGTGGCGCCTTTCATACCGAGTCGATCCAACGCGTCGGAGACCGCGCAGGAATCGAGTCGGGCCAACCGTTCTGGAATACTGGCCATGGCCTCTCTCCTTCTCTTCCATCCCCAGCCTTGACCTATTTTGGACTTCAAACTTAACCTTATACCATCAACGTCGAGGCCTTTATGGCTCCTTTAGATAATAAATTGCGCTTATTTCGGAACCTCTGCTGGAGCCAGCGAAAGGGTGACCAGCCTGTACACCTTAGGCATCGAGGCATTCTTGGAAGTCGCTCGTTCCGGCAACTTCATCCGCGCGGCCCAACACCTGCACCTCTCCCAGTCTACCGTCAGCCACCGGCTTGAGGAACTGGAAAAGGAGGTCGGGGTCCAGCTCATCGACCGTCGCCGCGGCCTGCGCACGGTGCAATTGACGCCGGCAGGGGAGCGGTTTTTGGCCATCGCCGAGCGATGGGATGCGCTGCGCCGCGAGATTCGCCAATTTCGGCACGGAGGATCGCTCTCTTTGGCGATTGGAGCCGTGGACAGCGTCAACGCCTTTATCCTGCCCCCGGTGTACCGGCTCCTGCGCCAACGCGCCCCGCAACTGCAACTGGAGCTGCGTACCCAACAATCGGCGGAACTGTACGAGTTGGTGGAGCGGCGGGAGCTGGACGTAGCGTTTGTCCTGCATGAGCGCTTCATGCCTAACGTGGTGTTAAAAGCGCTGTTCCGCGAGCCGATGGTCCTCCTCAAACCGCGTGGCGCCGATCCGCCCCGTCAACCCATTCCCCCGCATGACCTCGATCCCCAATACGAGCTGTACATCAACTGGAGCCCCTTGTTTCAGTCCTGGCACGACCAGTGGTGGGGGCCAAGAGGCGGTCCCTTGGTGGTCCTGGATACCGCCCAGCTCATCATGGCCCTCATGACCCATCCAGAACAGTGGGCGGTGGTGCCCCAATCGATGGCCCGGGCCTTTGCGGCTACCGGCCAGTTCGCGTGCTACGCGTTGGCGGACCCCCCTCCGGAGCGCGTCTGCTATTGGATCGAGCACAAGACCCCGCGAGCCGGTTCGGAAGCGGCATTGGCCTTGTTGTGGGAATGCGCGCGCCAGCTAGCGGAACCCGATCCCCATTGGTTGGCCGCCTTGCCTGTAGGTTCCCCCACCGACATGGTCCCCCGGTCGCCGTGACCTACTCGAGCACGGCCACCAGTTCAGCCTGAAACAGCACCTGCCCTCTGAGAGGTAGCGTCAGCGCATGGCGAGCGGGACGACTCTCCGGGTCGGGGAACATCGTCACCCATTCGCGGTTCAACACCTCGCGGTACCGTTCTTCGCGGAGGTAGAGGGTCACGCGGATGATATCGTCCGGTGTGCCCCCGGCCAGCTCCATGAAGTGGCGAATGTTCCGAAAGAGATTGCGGGCCTGCACCTCCGGGTCGTCGGGAAGTTGGCCGGTATCGGGGTCCTGTCCGGAAATTCCCGAAGAGAACACGAGGTTCCCGATGCGCGAACCCATGGGAATCGGTGCCGCATGGGCGATGTTCGGCAATTCGATCGACTTTCTGCGGGCCATGGCTTCTCCGTTCCTCCCCTCACCCAAGCCCGAGCATGCTCGAGCGTACTGACTACACGTCCGCCATCTCGGCGAGCGGCGTGCCCCCCTGGTTGACGCGGGGCCGAGGCCGCGTCCGCCGCCTTGCCAGATGGACCATGTCGAGCATATCCGAGAGCGTTCGGAGCTGTCGAGTCCTCCTGTCCGCCAGGAGTTCCCCTATGGACCGCTAGAAAAATCGGCGCCGCGCCGAGGCTTTGACTTCTCCCCACATCACCCGGTACAATGAACAGGGAGAATGGTGGAGGGGTAGCGTAATTGGTAACGCAGTGGTCTTGAAAACCACCGCCCTTTGGGCTTGCAGGTTCGAGTCCTGTCCCCTCCGCCAGGCGGCAAAAGGGCGGCAGCCGTCACTCTTGCAGTGGCCGCCGAAGCATGATATCATTCACCGGTGCGCGGAGGGATACTCAAGCTGGTGAAGAGGACGGTTTGCTAAACCGTTAGTAGGTGCAAAACACCTAGCGTGGGTTCGAATCCCACTCCCTCCGCCAGGAGCAAGGCGCCCGTAGCTCAGGGGATAGAGCGCTTGACTACGAATCAAGAGGCCGTAGGTTCGATTCCTACCGGGCGCACCACTGAAACCCCGTAGAACACAAGGTGTGCGGGGCTTTTTGTTTGCCCATTCGACCGGCGCCGCGGCCCACGGGCCGCACCGGTGGTCACGGGTCGGTTGCGGGGGACTCCTCGAGTGGCCGCCACAGCGCCGCCGCGGCGTCCGCCTGCTACCCCTTGGCAGCACGTGCGCGTACAGCTGCAGCGTGATCCGGACGTCCGCGTGCCCCAGCTGCGGCGACCAGCGTCGCTGTAGGAGCCATCCGCAGCCGCTCATAGGTTCCTGGTAAATTCTTGTTCACCTGCGACCATTGCGCACTCCATGGGCCTGCCGCGGCGAGAAACGTCGCCGCTTGAAAGTTGTGACTGTGCAGGGAAGAAAACAGGGTGTTGAGCTTCGTAACCAAGTGGTTCAGCACGGACGCCTCGGCTGACGCCGAAGGAAGGAGCAGCGCTTGGCCGTTTGGGACGATAGAGTCCCAGGGTGTGGTGGAAAAACGTCGCGTTTCCTGCGGTGTTGCTCTCACCTTAGCGAGCCCCGTCCGCGGCGGTCAAGGCCGTCTGGTTTGCAGGGCTGCAGCTTCTCCATCGACGTCTGGCTGAAGTAGCGACGGGGCGCAGTGGCCCACTCGTCTTGCTGCTCAAGGAGGACGGCGCCGGCCAAACGGAGTACCGCCGCGGCATTCGGGAAGATGCCCACGACGCCGCACCGCCGGGCCCGCTCCAGGTTGAGCCGCTCGGAATGTCGAGTGGAGTAGCCGCCAGTGCTCCGTCGGGAAGGTCCTTAGAGGCCAAGATTTCCTCGGCCGCGTCCTCGAGCAACGTGGCCGCTGCGGGGAACCGGGCGCGCAGCTGCTCACCCACAGCCTGGAGTTGCTGGCGCACGTCTGCGTCGCTTGGGAGAAGATGGTCCGGACCAGGGCGGCCACGTGCTCAGGAGATTCCGCAGGCAATACACGCGGCTCGCTGCCAGACGACGCCCTGGAACCCCGTCTGGCTGGCATGCTGGAGGGCCTGGTGGGCATCGCTGATGACCAAGAGGATCCCGTTTAAGCCCCGCCGCCCGGAGACGCCGCAGAAAGTCCATCCAGAAGGTCCAACCGCAGTCGAAGCCAAGGACTGTCCGCTCACCCGTCTCGCGAATGCCGATCGCCACCACAAGCGCCATGCTGAAGCCTCGGTTCCCGTCCCGGACGTTTCCGGACCGGGCATCCGGTTATTGTCCAGTGCAGTATACGGATTCGGAGACGAGTTTCATGACATAGTCAACGCAAACGCTTTCTCTATGTCGTGGTGACGACGTCCAGCGCGCATCAGGCCAAGGAGGCGGCGGAGTCCGTTCGACATTGGGTGCGCCGCAATGTCCACGGTCGGGAAAAGCGGGCGATCAACCGTCGCCTGAAGGAGTAAGAGCTGCATGCCAAGCATCGCGAGGTACATCCAAAACTGCACGCAGGGCCACGGTGATGAGCAAGTCCTGACCGCGAAAGCAATGTTCGTCGGGGCCGAGCACGAGGTCGCCGGGGTGATCCCGCCCCGTGGTGGCCTTCGGTCTGCAGACGCAGCCCCGAAGGCCGGGGATAGACCACCTAACGACACTCGACACATCGCCAGCGGCGCAGTACCCAAGTCTGCGCCGCGGACTGCAGGCCAACCGCCCGGCGACGTGCGAAGGTCCCCTAGCGGTGCGGCGCATCCACCCCGAGGAGCCAGCCTGCCGCGGTTCCTCCAAGCCGATCACCTCCCATCCCAGCAGAGCTAGCAGAGTGGTGATACCCTGATCCCTGAAAACATTCGAGGTAAAGGTTTGATAGTCACCACAGCACTTCATCGACGGTGCTTCCTGCACATTTCTGCTGCCAGCCGCGCCGTTGAAGCGGAGTGGACTCCGGCCCGGTCCTCCACCCACACCGGGTTCATCCGTCAGCCACGGAATCACGGGAGCCCAGAGGGTTTCATGAGAGAGCGCCGGCCTTCTCATGGTGTTAGAAACCGCTTATGTGGCTAAACAACGCCGGGCCTCCCGCTGACAGGGGGTTGGCGGCACCATGGTGGAAGTGCTTGAAACCGTGGGTTGCCGGTGGCATGTGCCTTCTTGGCCTAAGATGCGCTGAGACGTTGTTCCAGCCACCCGACCAGTCCCGTCTTGGCCACATCGAGGAGATAATGGCGGCAACCCGTATCCTGCTGGCCGTACGATTCTCCGCTGGGGGGTATCTCGGAGAAGCCTAGGGCTTCAAGGCAACGTTGCCAATGGGGATGGGCCGACGAAGCCAGATAACGGCCTTCCAGCGCCAAAAGGGTTGTGAAGTCGCGCAACAACGGAGCCGTTGCCGGGCGACCAAGCTCCGGATCGACGGCAGTGTAGGCGGAGACGATGCACGAAGGGGGCACGATCACGTCCTTGTCGCGCGGAGCCAATTGGGTCGAATACCAGTTCACCACAGTGCCAACCTCTGGATTGGCTTCGAGGAGGTCTCGGGTCTCTTGACACAACGGCAGTGAGGCAGTGAACCCAACCAGCGCTTGCTGGCTCCAGAGGGTCCGCCATCGGACTTTTTCCTGACCCAAGACCAACAGCAATGCCTTTAAGCGGTCTTTTTGCGGGGGGTAGCCGTCACAGAGAGTTATCCACTGACTCCAAAGCTCCATAC
Source organism: Bacillota bacterium (assembly GCA_023511625.1). Lineage (GTDB taxonomy): Bacteria > Bacillota > Sulfobacillia > Sulfobacillales > Sulfobacillaceae > JAIMAE01. The sequence continues at coordinate 103,189 of JAIMBD010000001.1, forward strand.
ACGCCGCCACGTCTCCCGCTCTACCCGGGCGAAGCACCCAGTCTTGCTGTATATCGCCAGGGAACAAGAGTTCGCGTAGGAACCCGTTTTCCAACAAGAAGAGCGCGGCGGTCAGTAGCCGCTCCCGGCCCGCGCGCTGGGCCTGCAGGAGTTGACGGTAGTACTCCCAAGCCACGGCTTTCAGCTTTCGGTACAACGCGGGGGAGCGCCAACGTAAATCCGCCGCTAAAAAACGGCGGGCCTCGCCGTGCCATCTCAGCCCGCCCTCCCCTGGGATGAGAGCTGAGAAGAACTTCAGCTGTCCGAACAGCTCTTGGCGGACGGCCTTCGGAACTTCCAGGACCTGGGCAAACCGGTCCATCAGCTCTTCATTGACTTCCTCTACCACCGCACTTCCCTGTAGGACTTGACGGTGCCAGGAATTCTCGACTTCTCGCAACATGTGCTGCGCAAGTTTTGACATGGTTCCAGACCACACTTCCGGTCCGGTCAAAACCGGCACCGAGGGCTGGGTCAGGAAGTCGGCCGCCAGACTCAATCCCAGGGGGTGGCCGCCGAAGTTGTCCAGTAGCGCCCTGATGGTGGCGGCGTCGGTGATTCCCCGCATCTGCAAATACCGGTGGACTTCCCGTGCACTCCAGTCGGCGACGCGAAGTTCGCGCACGCTGGACCGCCAGGAATTGTCCAGAGGCCAGTAATCGGTCAGCCGTCCGCGGCTGGCGATGACCACCCGCGCCTTGGGGTAAAGGCGGGGCAGCCATTGCTCCGCAAAAAAAGCGGCGAGAGGACCAAGGGCACGCGCCGAATCCATGAACAAGAGGACGGGAGACGCTAGGTGGGCCAGCCATTGCCAAGGGTCCGATGCCTTCTCGCACGGCAGAGCGGCGATCAGGCCTTGGGGGGAGGCCACGTCGCGGCCATCCAAGAAGAGGGTAAAATACCCGGCCTCTTGGCTCGCCTCTAGATAGCAGCGCATGAGCATGCTCTTGCCACTACCCCCAGGACCCCACAGGTTAAAGATACCACCATCGGCGGTCAGCCAATCGCGAAAAACCTGAAGCAGATGCGGGCGCGAGAGGTAGTAAGGCACGGCTGCTGTGCGAGAAACCAGGGGATTGGCGGTGGCGCGTTGGGCCAGTTTCCGGGCTTGAACATAGCTTTCGACCGTCTCCGGACTTAATTCCAGTCCTGTTTCCCGCCCAAGCAACGAGCGGGCCCGGCGAAAGGACGCCTGCAATGCCGGGATATCGCGCAGGTACCCCAATGTGAGAAATAGCCGACGCCAATGAGACTCCCGGAGGGGATCGGCGGCTACAGCCCGCTGGGCGATGTGCCGCGCCTCTTCCCAGTCCCCACGGGCCATGACCTCGTCCAACACAGCTTCCACAGTCCGGGCATGAAGGTTGCGCAAGCGCTCCCGCTCGACTTCGAGCCCGTTTAACTCTTCCCGGGCCAACAGGTCGCCCCGATAGAGGTCCAGCGCCCGCCGCTGGGCGTCCAAAGAGCCCGCAGACGCACAGGCCAAAAATTCTTGGACGTCAACCCGCCATTGATGTGGATCGCGCAAGCCAATGCGTGGGCCATCGAGGTCAAAGACTTGCTCGCAATCGGGCACTGCCGTCTTTAATTGATAGATTATCTTGCGCAGGTTGGTGCGCGCTTGATCCTCGTATGAGGCCGGCCACAGCATCTCAGCCAACCGAAACCGTTCCAGTTTGTGGTCGGGGACCAAGGCCATAGCCGCAAGAAGCAGGCGCACTCCGCGCGATGCGCCCCAACCGATGGGTTGCCCCCTCCACAGCCAATAAAAGTTTCCCAGCAGGTGAATATCCAACATGGTTTATTGCTCCTATTGACGCTGACGGTCGACCTTACGACCTGACGGACGGGGGCCGTTCCGATACGGGGCAATTCCATTATAAGTCAATTGTTACTTTGGGAACGGTTGCGACAGGAATCGTTCGATACGGAGCCAGTACCCTCCTTCATGACTTAGGAACGCTGCCAGAAACGTCTTGGGAAACGGCGCAAGGTCTACGATTCCTTTCAGACTCGGATATCGTCGGCCTCTTCCGTGCTGGATCGGGGCAGCGAGAGAACCTGTGCCGAAAGAGGTTTCATCAGTACCGTCGCCTGCCCGAACCACGTTCTTCGGAAGGAGGACCGAGGACACGGGGTCGATTCGACCGTTGCTTGATTCACCGAGTGCGCTGGGGATTTTAGCGACTACATCATGGGTCCCCTAAAGGTGCGTGTCTCAAAAGCCTACGGCCCCAAAGCCGTAGGGAGGGAGGGTGACATGGGTAAACGCCATGCGATAGCAAGGCAACTGGTGGGAGGGATTTTAGGGCTAGGAATGCTGGGAGTGGCCCAGCCGTTCGCCGCCGCCAGTACCGGCCCTTCTTTCACCGTGATTGCTGCCTCCGGGCAGTCAGCGCCGGGAGGCGGCAATTTTACTGCGTTCGGCGACCCGGTGATCAACAGTCAAGGACTGGTGTCATTCCAGGGTCTACTAAACGGCGGGGCAGGGCTGTACCTGGGGAGCCCGGGCCAATTGGAACCGTATGCCCTGCAAGGATCCCCGGCCCCGGCTGGGGTGGGTTACTTTGCCGCCCCACCTGGGGACTTTAACGGGTCCGGGGCCTTTCCGTTCACACCCCGGCTGGACAGTGCAGGGGACGCATTTTATGTGGGGGACTTTTACGCGGGTGGCAATGACTTGTACGCCGACAGTGCGGGCGTTTTCATGAATACCACCAAAGCCGCAATATCGGGAGACCCTACACCAGATGGGGCCCAGTTCCAGTTCGATTTCGATTTAGAAGTGCCGCCGCAGGTCAGTCCTAACGGCACCGCGGCACTTCTGACTCAGCTCGGACCGTGTACCAACAATGGGGCGACGTGCTCCAGTGGCATCTACCTCTGGAGTCAGGGCAACTGGACCAGGGTGGTGCACCAGGGAGATCCCACCCCCGAAGGGGATGGCACCTTTGCTCCCACGGGCCCCGAGGATGTGATGGGATTTGGACCACCGGCGGTGAATGACGCCGGGCAGGTGGCCTTCACTGCGCATAAAGTGCTCTCCAGCGGGGGCCAGGGAGCCGACGGGCTCTATCTCTTCAATCAAAGCTCGCTCAGCAAATTGGTGGCCCAAGGCGACACCTTACCCGACGGTCGCACAGCTGGGGGAATGTACAGCGTTCAGTATGGACCGGCAATGAACGCGGGGGGAACCGTGGCCGTCTTGATGGACACGGTCAACTCACAGGGGACCCCCGATGGCTTGGGCATTTACCTCTTTGGTCCCAATGGCGCTCAAGCGGTACTTCACACCGGGGACCAGGACCCCGCAGGTAGCGGCCAATATATCTGCAACCTAGGACATCCGGGATTGGGTAACGATGGCACGATTGCCTTCACGGCCATCTTAGGATCCTCGTCGGCTCTGTGCAACACCGGTACGGTGGCGTTGTATGTAGGCAAACCGGGAAATTTGACCCAGGTGGCCCAGGTGACGCAAGGGAGCGACGTCTCCATGCAAGGCGCAGCCTTCATCGGTCCCGACTGGCCCGCTGTCAATGCCAATGGTTGGGTGGCCTTCATCGTGCAGCGAAATGGAGGTACACGAACCTTAGAGGTCTGGAACGGCCAGTCGGTGCTGCGAATCTTGGGCACCGGAGACATGCTGAACGGGCAAACCGTAACCAGCGTGGATCTCAGTGGCGAGGACACACCTGGGGCGACGGCCCTCAACGACGCCGGAGAGCTCACATTCCGGGCCTTTACCAGCACCGGTAGCGCCATCGTGGTCACGGCTGTAAATGGGTCTTTGGCGACGCCAACGCTGCCTCCCTGGGTTCCCGCAACCCCCGCCCCCTTGTCGTTGCCCCAGACTCTGACCGTGGGCAATCAGACCGTAACGTTTCCCAACCACCTGCAAAACGGGTCGGTTGGCAATACGGGCGGATACACCAGCACCGGCTTTAATCTGGAGTCCGGGCAGGCCGTGAGTGGGATAGGAAGCGCCGATGTTACGCTCGGGTCCGACAGCAACGGCAACCCCACCCTATCAGGCAATCTGGAAGTCGTCACCTTAGGGCAGGCAGTCGCGGTGCCCAGCCCCTCGACGGTAAGCGTTACTCCTGGAGAGCTGCTGTTGGTGCAAGATAGCGCAGGGAATTACGTGTTGATGCAGATCCTTACCGCCAACGCTGCCCAGGTAGGCTTTAACTACGTGATCCAAGGGACCGGTGCGTCCACTGCGGGGAGTCAAAGTTCCCCGAATCCACCCCCAGGTTCTGGGCTTTCATCGGGCCAAAGTGTGACCGTGGGTAACCAAGTGGTGACCTTTGGGGTGACGCCCCAGAGCGGGGCCGTCGGCAGTGGGAGCGGCTATGTCACCACGACCTTCGATTTCGAGTCAGGCCAAGCGGGCAACGCGCTCGGGGGTGGGGATCTAGAGCTCGGTACGGACAGTAGCGGCAACCTCACCTTGACCGGCAACGTCGAACCGGTGTCATCGGGGCAGACGCTGGCCGTCCCCACCTCCGCTACCGTCAATCCTACGCCTGGGGAGTTGCTTATTGTGTTGGATAGGGCGGGGCATTACGTCCTGGTGCAAATTGAAAGCGTCAACGCCAATGGAGTGTCCTTCAACTACTGGATGCAGACTGCGGTATCCAACGCCTCCGGATCTTCGGGGTCGTCCGGTGCGCCCACTCCCCCATCGACTCCGATCCCGACGCCGTCCCCGGCTCAGCCAAGTCCCTCGCCGACGCCACCGGCCGGAACGGGGGATTATCCCCAACCCGTTCCACAAGTGACCACCGTGACCACGAGTCCGATCACGGTGACGGCGCTTCCCGCCGGGTCGGAGGCCGACCAGACCACGGTCAGCATTGCGCAGACCGAGTTCCCTTCGGGCGTAACCAGTCATACTGCGGTGCTGTCTTCGGGCGATCCCAATCACTTGATCGACGCCCTCACTGCTGGTCCCTTGGCTTATCACTTGCAGGCTCCCCTCCTGATGACGGCATCCAATACCGAACTCGGCGCGGATTTGGCCTACTATCTGAAAACCAATCAAATCCAGACCATCTACCTGATTGGCGTGCTTGGAGGCTCGGACCAAGCAACCATCGCGGGGGCGCTGACCGCACTGCTGCCCGGAGTGCACCTGATTCCGGTCACCGGCCGCGACCGCTTCCAGACCGCCGACGCCATCGCCGCCCAATTGGGGACCTCCTCGACGTTGTTTGTCAGTTCCGGCGAGCCCGGACATCTGGTGGATGCCGTCGCCGCCACGCCCGCGGCGGCCCTACAAGGCGCACCATTGGTGTTAGAGGGTCCCAATGCACCCGTCCCGGCGTCTTTGGCGAGTGCAGCCAGTCAAACTTATGTGATCGGGGCGGCGGCCGGGCAGAGCTATGCCAACGTCAACAACGACCTCGCCCACGTCACCTTCCTCCGCGGCTCAACCCGCAACCAGACCGCGAGTCTCATCGCCCAAAAGTTCTTTCCTTCGGCGGCGCGAGCGATCGTGGCTCCTGGGGATGACAGCGGCTTGCAGTGGACTTTGGCCGCGGCTCCGCTCGCGGCGTCCTGGGGCGCTCCGCTCTTGCTGGCGGAACCGGGTCACTACGCCGCGTCGGCCCAGTTTCTGAGTGCCTCCCATGTCTCCCAGGTGCTGCTAGGAGGTTCGATGGCTACGGATCCCACGTTACTTGCTCAGGTGACAGGATCCCGCGGGAGCAGCCAGCCGTCTGCGGGCCAAAATCCCTCACCGGCTCCCGCTCCCGGCCCCACTCCTTTAGGCGGGCCCGGCTCCTCCGGAACGGGAACCACTGCCAGCCCGGTCTGTGTAGCCAACAATGCGGCCTCTATCCTGTCCGCGGATGGGCACACTCCACTGCTCGAGGTGTCGTTCGCTACCGCCAGCGATCCGCAAAGCGGACTACCCTTGATCGAGGTGACCATCAACGCACCGAATGATGTGAGTAACGTGCGCATGTGGCAAGGCGGGCTAACCGGAGGATGGCTGCCGTGGACCACCAATCTCTATTCCTTTGGATCGAGCGGCAACACTTGGACCTTCTCCTTGCAGTTAACCGACTCCAGTCTGCCGTATTATGTGGACATCACCAGTCCTTCCTTGACGCAAGCCGGCTACAATCCGGCCGAGGTGGTGTGGATGTCTAGCGGGAACGCCCCCGGTTGCACCGCAGCGCCGCACTAAGCATCCCGTTCTCCCTTATGCCTTGGGGGCAGCTTTCCGGGTTGCTCCCAAGGCAATTGGGGGGATTGCCAGCCATACCCTCGGCGTCCTTTCTTGAAAAATAGGCGACAGGGTAGTGCTGCGGTCCCGGGCACCTGGCCCAGGACAAGCTGGTGCTGGACGGCACCTGCTGGTTGTTAGGCGGCGCGGACGCATCACCACATTGCCCAAAGCCGCGAATCGGGGGGCCCTGGAAACGCGCGTGGAGAATGAACGGGGCCACGCCTTGCCGGCCAAAGAATTGCGGCTGCGGGGGGCACCGGGCGGCTCGGCCTTGGTGTCAGGTACGAAGGATTTCCGCCAGGAATTGAAATGACGGGGCATCTGCTGGTCCCTGGGGTTTTGGCCTCCGCCGACCTGGATCGGCTCTTGGGTGCGTCACTTGCGGCCCTGTCCCAGAGCCTTCCTAAGTGTGTCCCCCCCAAGCCTCAAGGCCATGCTCCTATCAGGGTAGCAGTTTCTTGTTTCGTCCGAGCACGAAGTCGAACAAACGGCGGCACTTGGGTAACTGGAATCCCGGGCGCGTTGCTTACCACCCTTGTTCATGGGCTTCAGATCAGGCGTCTTGGCTGTCTTTGAGTGACAGATGCCAGCCGAAATGCCGCGCCGCCTCTTCAGCCAACTGCCAGCGGGACTCCACTCCAAGTTTACTTAAGAGGTGGGATACATGCGTTTCCACCGTGCGTCGAGATATCGCCAGGTCCACTGCAATCTCGGGATTAGTCCGGCGCTGGACAATGAGCCGAAGCACACGCAACTCGCTGGCCGTAATCGCCTCCCATCCCGTGATGGGCCGCGTACGTCCCACCGTCAGCCGAACGCCTTCAGAGGCCAGGCGATTTCGCGCGTGCTTAGCCAGCACATCAGATCCTAACCTCTCAAAACAGCCCAGACTGACCCGAAGCTGTTCGCGCGCCCGATCCTCCTCACCCCGGCGGGCGAAGACCCATGCGGCCCCCTCGCAGGCCAGAGCCTGCTCAAACAGACGACCCGACTTGGCATAGATGGCTGCGGCCTGCGCCAACATCGTCGGGTCGTCCAACACCATCCCCCGCACGGCATGAAGGGCTGCCGAAGCTCCAAGCGCCGTCGGGGTCCGGGCAACCATCGCCTCCAACTTTCCGAGCACCTTGTAGGCCAACGCCGGTTTCTGGTCTTCACGGCCATGATGCACGACCCAGGGACCAATGGTGGCCCATACCCCTCCGCTCTCGCTCAAGGATTCTGCTCGAGACGCCCAATAGGCGGCCTCGTCCACCGCGCCTTCGCAATGAGCGATGAGGATCTTGGCCAGCAGAAACCATCCCACCCGGTACCCGCGATCGCCGGACGCCCACTCTGCCTCGGCGATCGCCATCCACTCCCGTGCAGTCTCTTTATCGCCCCGGCCATAGCAGATGAGAGCGTAGAGGCCCCGCGCTGCTACTCGCCAGCCCGCACCGTGATGGAGCGCCTCTCCGATGCCCGCCTCGAACTCCCGCGCCGCTCGCGTCCAGGTCCCCGACCAAAACCAGCTGAAGCCCATCAGAAATCTCATGAACGGCCACCACGCCCGCTGGGAGGTCCCCTGACGACGCAGCAGCGCTTGCGCAGCCCCAAACTGATCCAGATCCATGAGAAACATCGCCTGCGCCGAAGCGGGAAACGGATCGGTGAAGGAGCCCTCGCCGGCCGTCTCCCCTAAGGCCGAGGCCTCTGCAGCCAATCGGAGGGCCGCTCCCAAATCGCCTTCGCGTTCCCTGACGAGGGAGTCCACCAACAACGCCCGCGACAACGCAAGCCGATCCCCACCGGCGACACTCCGCGCTTTGAGTATGGGCACCTGTTGCGCCACCGCTCTGGTCTCGCCGCACAACAGGCGAATCAGGGCCGCCGTCGCTTCCGCCCTCAAATTTTCCTCGCGCTCAACCGCACCAATCTCTTCCTCGTCTTTTAACGTCTGCGCGGCTAAGCTAAGCTGGCAGCGGTGCAAAAGCGCCTCCACCAGGTACCCTCTTATTCGGCTCCGTTGGCGTGCGTCGGCCACGTGACCCAGGGCTTGACGACATAACCGTTCCGCCTGTCCTACCTCCCCCACTGCTACCCACGCCGCGGCCGCATCCGCCACCAGCTCTGGGAAATCGGCGTCCGTCGGGGAACATAGCGCCACCGATTTCGCCAAAAGGTCGGCAGCCTCGTGCGGCGAGGCGGCGACAAGATCCGCCGCGTTTTTGCGAAACCACGCCACCGTCTCCTGGCGTGATCCACTGCCGGCCGCCCGCACGAGATGCCATCCCACCGCCTCTGGAGAAGCTTCAAGGTGTTCTAAGACCTTCGCCGCGTCGCGATGCAACTCCGCTTTAAGAGCGCCAGGTACCGTGGCGTACAGCGCTTTTTGGTACAGCTCCGCCCGGAAGGCCACCTCCCCGCCCCGCTCTTCCAGCACGCCGGCAGCCAACGCCTCCTCCAGGAGCGTTAGAAGGTCGGCCGCGTGCCGCCCCGTCAGTTGGACGAACGCGCGCAGAGAAAATCGAGGCCCTAAGACCGAGGCCAACTTCAACCAGTACCGAGTCTCGGGAGACAGGTCCCACCCTCCCACCACGAGATCTTCCCAGAGCTGCCGGGGAAGGTCTTGGTTCAGGTCTGCAATAGGCGAGGGCCCCCCGGGCGTGGTTCGCCAAGTGATGCTGCGATGACGCCGAAGCGTTTGCAGAAAGCTACCAAGGAATCCCGGGTTGCCACCCACTTGGGAAAGGCAGGAAATCAGTCCAGGTCCCAGTGCGCCATGCAACTCGCGTTCCGCCAGAGTGCGCAATACCGCCTCCGGCAAGGGTCCTACGGCCAGAAAAGCGGCCGGGTCGAGTGCCCAGCGCAAGGCCGCCAACTGCGCAGACACGGGATAGCAGCGAGCGGTCATCAGGACCACGACCGGGGCCGGATCGAGGCGGTCCGAGATGAGTCGGAGCCCCTCGAGAGCAGCTTCCTCGAGCCGGTGGACATCTTCGAGAATCAAAAGACACGGAGCGGTTTTCCCAAGTGGTCGAAGCACATCGATCAGGCTTGCGGCCGAAGACCCCTGTGAAAGCGGGACGGCGCTGCCCGTCCCGAGGCCCGAGGGCTCGGCGCAAGTCGCAGACGGCTCAGGGGTCACTACCCATCGGCAGCCCGCAGCCCCGGCTTCCACCCGCGCCCCAACCACCTGCCAGTTACGGCTTTTGGCGAGCAAGGCAGCGAACGCCGCCAACACGCTCTTGCCAGATCCCGGCGGCCCCTCAAGCAGCAGCATCCGGAGGTGCCGGGGGGGTGACAGGGCTCGGGCAATCCACCGGCGCTCCTGCCTTCGCCCTAAGCACCACTCGTCGGGTCCACGCACATCGGACCTCCTTCCACCCGGAGCGGGCGATGCCGTCCCGGAACGTTTGGTCCACACCTTCCTCCACCGGCGTTGGAGGGTGCTAGGACGGTCGACGGAGCTAGAAGGTCCTACCCTGGACTGTCACTGAACCTCCGCCTCTCCCCGGCTCTCGCCATGCCCCCAGGGCGCGCTACAGCCTCCCGGGGCCTCCGTGTTGGCGGTCCCCTCTTTCGCGGGCGACCCGCTCTGAGTCCGGGGCGAGGCCCCGAAGGAGGAGGGGCGAAACGCCCTCCCACTCGCAGGTGGGGTGCCTGCCCTCCACGCCGCCCGAATCAGCAGTCCCGCACCTGACCAACGCTCGCGCGCGAGGTCTATGTGGAGCAGCCCGCCTTCTCCGACACACCGTGCAAGGAATGCGGTGCAGAGATCGCGTTGCATCTCGACTCCTTAGGCACAGGCATAGACGCGCTGGGAAAGGGGCTTCTTCTGGATGCTTTCGCAACCATGGCAGACCTGGGAGAGCTTCGTGTGGCGCGGGGAAAACTCGATCACCCGGCCACCGGCACTCGCAGCCTACGACGGGATATGGGCAGGAGGACACCACGTTGCCATTCGAACCAAATTGCCGGCTCATCCGGTGATGATACCCCGTGGACCTATCTCACACCCCCCCCCCCAACCGGGCGGATTATCCCCAGGGCTAACGTCCGGGGCTTGCGCCGCCAAGGTTTCTGGTCAACGAGCCCACGGAATCAGACCAGGTGATTCAGAAAATCCGTGAGAGTTACGGACGCGACCGATGACCGCCAATCCCTATGCTAGCATAGTCACTTTGTGCTAAGAGTCGCGCCGAAGAACCAACTGGTCGCCATCACCGTGCGGCTAAAGGCCGTGGGCGGCGGCCGATGTCAGGCCAAAGGAGGTCCAGAACAGTGGTACTCAGACGCTTTTGGCAACACAGTAGGCGGATGATCGCCGCCATCTTGCTCGCCTGTTTGGTCGGCGCAGCCGAATTTGGCCTCCCCGCCGGCACCGCCGTGGCCAGCGGCACACCCATCGCCCAGCTCTCGATTAGCCTGGGAAATTACGTCAGTGCCACACAAAATACACAATGGACCTTTCAGTTTACTACTCCGACCGGCCTGGCCTCGGGGACCTTGTTGTTTGATGACTCCGCGCCGGGGGTGACGTTCTCTGCCAACTCCCAGGATTACAGTTTATATTACAGCTTATCGTCTAATTCTAACAACACTCAGATCCCGATAACCGTAAGACCCGCGAGCCCCGGATTCGATCTGGTATTGGATGCCTCCGTTCCCGCCGGAGCCCAGTTAACGCTCTATGCGCTCAACACCACCAATCCCACTGTGACTTTTGGCCAGGCCTCTCTGTCGGTTCCGGTGGTGTTAGGGGCCTATCCGCCGAATGCCTTTAGCTACAGCACCGCCTCCACCACCTTGACCTTCAACGCGCCCTATCTGCCGCTGTCGGTTCAGACTTCGTCGTCCCTCAGTGGAGCCAGCGGCGTGACCTGGACCTTTTCGGTGCAAACGACGGCGGCCTTTTCGTCCGGGTTGGTGGTCAACAACTCGGGAGGCGTGCAAGGCGCGCGGTTTTCGAGCAACCCCGCCGACTATGTCCTTCGCATCAACCATACCCCTGTACCGGCTACCGTGTCTTTGGGCAGTGGAGGCGCGTTTGCCTTGACCACCTCCGCTTTGGTGCCCGCCGGTGCCACGTTGACGGTGGAAGCCTACAACACCACCAACCCCACCGTCCCTACTGGGCAGACCGAGCTGGAAGTCCCAGTGGCCCTGACCCTCACCCCGACAGCTAACAACTTTATGGACGTGGCGCGCACCACGGTCACCTTCCAATCCCCCGCCAGTTCGTCCACCGGATCTGGACCCGCCACCGTTCAAAGCCCTTCGTTGGTCATCGGCCAACAGATGGCGCCCTTGCCACCGGCCTCGCTACCGGGAAGCGACAGCACCTCCTCGAACTTCTCGCCCTACACCCTGGGCTTTGACAATCAAGGGGATACCCTTAACAGGGGTACCCCCAGCAACAGCCAAACGTTGGATACACAGACCACCACCATCAATGGCACCGAGGTCATCGGTACAGTAGGTTCCACCTCGTACTATCTCACCAACGCCGCGGCGGTCGAAATCCCGGTCCAGTGCACTTCCAATCCCAATTGGGTCACCGCCTGCAACGTCAAGGTGGAGGACGCCAATAACAACCCCTGGCCCAATCTCCAGGTCATCAACCCCCAAGGGGGGACCGTTAGTCTCGTCCTCGGCAACGGCACCACCTTCACCATGCCGCAGGTTGCGGTCAACACGATCGCCCAGCCCGCGACCGTTCCCGTCGTCTCGCCCCAGTCCCAGGTGCCGACGAGTGCCAACAATTCCCTTAACAGCCCAGACTACGTCAGCAGCGGCTGGGGTCCAATCAACGCGCCGGGTGGACTGACGTTGGTGCCCATGCCCGACTGTTCGGGCGGAGTAGGCACGGCCTCCGCCACCCTGTTGATCCCGCTGAACGGTATCTCCGCTCAAATCAAACTCGTCACCACCGAAGTCTCGGCCATGCTCTCCAGCCTGGCTGGGGACCTGGGCGCAGAGGAAGAAAACCAAGGGGGCGCCTCGGCGTATGCCGCATTTGGGAACATCTGGGGGAGTAGCAGCTGCGCCTTTGAAGGTTTTGTGGGGATGTTTGCCCTCTCCACCCATTCTGCGAACTGGGCCGAGGTGCTCAACACCGGCCTTGAAGGGACGTACAGCCAGGTAAACAGCACCACGGCCTCTTCGCTGGGCCAGGGCCAGGTGCTGGCCTTTTCCGCCTACAACGATTCCCGCACGCTGAACCTCGCTCAACTTCCCCTAAGCGAGTTCCAGGTCGCCGTGATGCCCTACAAGATCCTGTATCAGCCGCCGGGGGACAACAGCCACTCCGAGTTTACCCTGTCCCAAGGGGCCTCCAGCCAGACCGACTTTACCATCGCCCAGGAGACGACCAACACCGTCTCCACCAGCAACACCCTCTCCTGGAACCTCGGGCTCTCGGCCGAGAATGTGGGGTCGGTGAACACCTCCGGCACTTGGGATCAGACGGTCACCCAAGCCAACACCAGTGCCATCAGCAAGGGTCAGTCGGTGGCCTGGACCAGCGCCGAGGACCAGCAGTGGCAATCGTATACGTCTGCCAACAACAACGGCCTACCGCAACTGGACACCCCCGGGACGCAGCCCTGGATGTACGACGAGTTCGTCCTAGAGGTGCATCCTCAATTCGCGCTCTACGACGGCTATTGGTGTACCGACGGCACCAGCGACTGTGGCGTTAACAGCAGCGGCCAAGCCCAGCCCTTGCCCGCTCAAGGCAGCACGGTGTGGACCCTTTTGGGCGCCCAGCCGACTCAGTTCGACATCCGAGCCGGAGACCTCTTGGCGTGTGCGCAAGGCACAGCTATGCCGATTCCCGGCACCAACCCGTCAGAGGAGTTGACCCCCTCCCAGTGTCAGAGTCTTTTACAGCTGGACCCCTTCGCTGCCGCCGGGACCCAATCACTCGATCCCAGTTCCACCTCGGCCGCCGGCGCCATCGGCAACTTAGCCATTCCGGTAGAGCATTACAGCGCGGGCATGCCCGGAGAGGGTACCAACGGCTCGTACATGGTCCAATTGTCGCAAAGTCAGGAGACCACCAACAGCGCCCAACAGACCTCCGCTTTTACCGCTAGCATCGACGCCAGCATCACCAACGGCACCGACATCTCGGCCGGAGTGGGGCCGCCGGTGTTGCAACCGACTGGTGGGGTGAGCTTCGAGAATACGATCAGGTCCGGCCAGTCGGTGACTATCACCTACAGCCAGTCCCAAACTGCCAGCCAAGTCGTTCAAGAGGCAGCCTCTGCCACCTTAAGCGACCTCTTGAACCCGATTGAGACCTCGATTTTCCTGGACACCCGATGGGACACCCTGATGTTTCAGGTGCCTCAACCCCAGGTGACCTCCGTGACCCCAAGCAGTGGGCTTGGGACCGGGGGCCTGACGGTTCAGGTGTCCGGCCAAGACTTCTACGGCGGTCCAGTGGCCGTGCAGTTCTGTCCGATCGGGTCCTCGACCGGCTGTACCTCCGCAACCTCCAGCCAGGTCTCCTCAGACACGACCCTTTCGGCCACTGTCCCCGCTGTGCCCCCCGGCACGTATTGCATCGAAGTCGTCGATGCCGGAGGACCCAGTACCTGCAGCGCAGCCAGTCAGTTTACGGTGGAAACCCCGCAACAGCAGGCCGAGTCCAGTGGGCTCACCTTTCCCATCGTCTCGAGTGTCAGTCCCTCCTCCGGGCCCGATGGGGGAGGCACCGCCGTGGTCCTGACCGGAGCCAATCTGGAGGGCGTCCAGCAGGTGTGGTTCGGCACCGCCACTCCCCAAGACAATCCGGGTCTTTACAACCAATACTTGGAATCGGGATCTCCGAACGGGTTGCCGACGCTCTCGCCGGCGCCCTTCACGGTCGTCAATGACGGCGAAATCGTGGCCTGCGCGCCGCCGGTGGCCGCAGCCGAAACCGTCTGGGTGGCCGTCTACGGTACCGACGGCTGGAGCACCGTCACCCCGGCTGATCAGTTCACTTATACTTCCGGCGCCGGCACCACCTGTACGCCTTCCGCCAGTTCGGGCACTACGGCCAGCCCGCCGACGGTGACGGCAGTGAGCCCCTCCAGCGGCCCCATCACCGGCGGCATGATGGTCACAGTCAACGGAAGCGGCTTCCAAGACCTTCAGCAGTCTGTGGCCTGTACCGTTTACGGCTGTCCTGGCGGGGAGACCGCCACCCTGTTGATCCCGCCGAAGGTGCAGTTCTGCGGATCGGGGGCCGTCATCTGCAGCCCAGCCAGCAATGTCCAAGTCATCGACAGCAATACCTTGTTGGTGCAGGCTCCTCCCTCAGAGTTGGGAACCGGAACCGTCGACATCGAGGTCATGGGGCCAGGCGGATGGAGCACGCCGAACGCGGGGGATCAATTCACCTATACCCCCTCCAGCGCCTGTACCACCTCGAACGGCGCCTGTGCGGGACCGGGGAGCCTGTCCTTAGGGGTAAATCCTCCGGTTTCCGTGGCTGGATTGGGCAGCGCCCAGGTTTTGGCCACCTTACTCAATGGCTTGGGGTCGCCCTTGTCCAATGTCCCCGTCCTCATCTCGAACTCCGGAAGCCAGTCGTCTACCACCGAAGTCGTCTACACCGATAGCAACGGGCTGGCCTCGGTCAACTTGACCAGCGCTGGGCCTGGCACCCTCTCGGTGGAGGCGGAGGTCTACGGCCAACCCAACCTAGTCGACCGGGCGTCGGTCACCTTCGAACCCCTGCCCATCGTGACTGGGCTGAGCGTCCATTCCGGTCCCACTACGGGGGGAACCTCGGTGACCATCTCAGGGCTCGGCTTCACCGGAGCCACCACCGTATACGTTGGAAGCAGCCTCATCACCACCTTCACCGTGGCCCCGGACGGCACCGCGATCACCTTCACCACCCCGCCGGGCTTGGGCACGGTCGACGTGCGCGTGGGCAATGACGCCGCCATCAGTGGCACAGGCGTGGCCGACCAGTTCACCTACAACGGCACCTCAGTGTTGGCCCCGCAAGTGACTTCGGTCACTCCCTCGGGAGGTCCGGCCGCTGGCGGGACTTCCGTGGTGATCGGCGGAAGCGGCTTTACCGGGGCCACTGCCGTGTTGTTCGGATCCACCCCCGCCGCCCACTTTACCGTCGTCTCCGACAGCAAAATCACCGCGACGGCGCCCCCGGGCAGCGGCACGGTCTCCGTCACGGTAGTCACCGCCAATGGGGTCAGCTCCGCCGGACCCAATTCCACCTTCACCTACATCACCCCTTTGAGCACCCTGACCCGAACCTTGTCCGCAGGGTGGAATACCCTCTCCGTCCCCTTCCCGTTAGCTTCCAACAGCAATTCCCTGGCCGCCGTCCTGTCGGACCAGGCGAGTTCCCTGATGCTGGCCCTCACTTACGACTGCGCGACCAGCCAAGAGGCCGCAACCGGCGATTGCTGGCAGCAGGTGACCGGCCCGTTGCCTGCTCCCATGCAGGGTGTGTTCCTGGAGTTGCGCAGCGGCAGCGGCCCCGTCACTGCCACCTTGGTTCCAGCCTCTTCCCTCAATGCCCCGCCCCAGTACGGGCTGCAACCGGGTTGGAATTTGGTGGGACCCTCTTCGCTTACCGACACCGAAAGCGATCAAACGTTTCTCAATGGGATGCCGTCAAGTTCGGTGCCGCTCTTGGTCGACCCTAACGGCAGTCTCCAAGCCGTTTCCAACCCGGGGCAAGACACCACCCATTTCGTGCAAAACGGCTACGCGTACTGGGTGTTCTCAGAATCCGAAGCCACGTTGGCAGGCCAGATCCCGACCGGAGGCGCCAATCCGTAACCGGCTTCTCCTCCCGGCGCTCGGTGCGTTCCTGCCGAGCGCCGGGAACCATTGGGTTTTCTGGCTGGCCCCTGGTTTTCCAGTCACCCCAAAGTATTGGGGGCCAACGGCGTACCGATCGCGGTCTTGATTCCCCCCCATCCCTGCGTCAATCTGCTCTCCTCGTTGCCGCCTTCAGAGGTCGCCATTCCTGTGAGCCAGGCCGTGGACCTGAGCGGTACGCCGTTGGCCGACTGTGCTACGCCTGGGAAAGTGACCGTCACGTGGCCAGGCGCGCCGGGAACTGTGGTGGCGGCGAACGGCAGTGGCGCCGGGTCCTTTGTCGACGCGTGGTCGGCGGCACCGCGCGGGAAGCAACGGCATTCCCCTCGTGGTGACCAATCCCGCCGCACGGCCGAGCCGTAGCGCTGTGTACCTGGCTGAGGTGCCATCGAATTAACTGATTTGGATAATGGGGAATCCACTGCCGTCTCCGACCACGTGCTGGGCGACGTCACCTCCTCAGGTAGGGCCGCGCAGATTCCCGGCACCAGCGGCGGCTAAGGATTCCAGCAAGTCTCGGGGGCGTCAGGTCCCCGGATGCTCTTCCGTCTTCCGAGGGATAGTTAACGATGGATGCGGAGGAAGGTGCAAACTCCAGTCAGGATTGGCGGTCTGCCGAAGGCCGCGTACGGCCCCAGATCCTGCTCGAGAAGCCGTGCGTTGGATGCCGCCCGGCACGTCTTTCTCTCGGGTGCCGACAACCCTTCCGCTCTCCCCGCGGCCACTGCCAAAAGTCCCCGGATCCTCGGCCACTTGAGGCGGATCCAAGGGCTCCAGTGCGGTCTCGGGCCTCTACAACGGGATCGTGCGAGCCCTGCCCCAAGAGTTCCCAGGGGTCTTTGGACCACAGTGCCAGACCCAATGCATCCATACGTGCTGGACGCCTGCCCCAAGCGCATCCGGAGCGGGATCTGCGCGATACCGCAAGCGGTCGTCGACGCCCTCGACCCGAAACGGGCCGAGGGGCAGCTCCAACGGAAAAGTGGGCATCGCCGAGGCCTGCGCCGTTTTTCGGCGTTCCCCCGGACAACCGGCTGCGCCCACCCCCTCCCCACGCCGAAGCAATGAGCTAGGCGATGCGCGGCTTCGGTTCTGCCTCAACCGGGCCTTGGCCGGTCGACTCGCAGAGGCTTTGCTGAGAAGACTGTACGAAAGAGGCGCACCGGGTGTGCCCATCCGGGACCCTGGACGGTCCTTGGGTCAAGGGAAATTCCGCCGCCGCGCCCATCGCGGTCCCTCAAGGAACTGATCAGAGGTCATCGGTTCCGCCTGCCGAGGCCCCTCCTCGGGACGGGCCGGTAGGATGGACCGGATGTGCCCGCCCCTCAAAACCCGCTGTTTCCAACACCTTCTGAGGAGGGGGCGGAGCCTCTGCGCGTCCCTGCCCTAGACCGCATTCCGAGTCCGCCCCGGGGTGACCGCGATGGGACAGGCGATTTACGCCGGGCAAAGTGCAAAGCTTCGACGAGCTTCGACCCTCGCTTGTGCTATGCTGCCCTCAATTCAGGATGTTGGGCAAGGGGGCCGTGACCGATACATGACCGAGACCACCCCCGCGGCAGGGCTTCAGCCACACCGTCCTGGTTTGGAACTTGCCACCGTGGC
Organism: Bacillota bacterium; assembly: GCA_023511625.1. Classification (GTDB taxonomy): domain Bacteria; phylum Bacillota; class Sulfobacillia; order Sulfobacillales; family Sulfobacillaceae; genus JAIMAE01. Next base: position 120,902 of record JAIMBD010000001.1, read on the forward strand.
CGTACCAGGTTGGGTTGACCCCCGCCTCCTTTGGGAACGCTTAAACCGCCTCGCACAGCTGATCGGCGCCGCGGGTACCGGGAGCGACCGCGACCCGTGGCGCATCCCTCCGGTCTGGAACGCAATCCTGGGCACGTCGGGGGCCGTGGCCATGGGATTGGCTTATTCCCGCGACGGGTTCGGCGCGCTGACCACCCATGTGGTGCTATGGGACGCAGCCCTGGACGAATCCGAGGCCTCACGCCCCCGGGGAGCCTAACCCTGCCGGATGTGGCGAATCCCGGCAAACGCTGAGTTACTCACAGGCGGTGTATAACTTTGTGGATAATCACCCGGATAGGCCTGTGGATACCGTGGGATCGATGGTGGACATCCCCCCTAGATACGGGACCAAGGCCTCCGGGATGCGCAGCCCACCGGATTCGGTCTGGTAGTTCTCCAAGATCGCGGCCAACGTCCGCCCCACCGCCAACGCGCTGCCGTTGAGGGTATGCACCCAGTCTGTTCGCTTGGCCCCTCGCGGGCGATAGCGAATGGAGGCCCGGCGCGCTTGGAAATCCGACATGTTGCTCACCGAGGAGATTTCCACATAGCGGCCGTAGCTCGGCATCCACACCTCGAGATCGTAAGTCTTGGCTTGACCGAACCCCATGTCGCCGCCGCACAACAGGACCGTGCGAAACGGTAGCTCCAGCCGTTCCAACACCAGCTCGGCATCGCGGCGCATGGCCTCCAGGGCCGCGGCGGAATCCTCCGGGCGCACCAGCTGGACCAACTCTACCTTGTCAAACTGATGTTGGCGGATGAGTCCGCGCGTGTCCCGTCCCGCCGCACCGGCTTCGGAACGAAAACAGGGGGTATAAGCCACGTACTTTCGAGGCAGGGTGTCTTCGTCCAGGATCTCCTCCCGGTGATAATTGGTCAACGGCACTTCAGCGGTCGGAATTAGATAGTACTCGTGGGGAACCACCCGAAAAACGTCCTCCACGAACTTGGGAAATTGACCGGTACCGACCATCGCCTCCCGCAGGACCAGCACCGGCGGCTCCATTTCCTGATACCCGCGGGCCGTGGCGTGGTCCAACATAAAGTTGATCAACGCTCGCGAAAGCTTCGCGCCCCAGCCGGTCAATACCGTAAACCGCGCCCCTGAAAGCTTGTGCGCCCGCTCGAAGTCCAGCATCTGCAACCGTTCTCCGAGTTCCCAGTGCGGGATCGCCTGCGCCCCGGAAGCCTTAGGCTCACCGTAACGGTAGACCTCGACGTTGTCCTCGGCTCCCCGCCCGGGCGGCACATCGGGCCAGGGCGTGTTGGGCGTGGTCAACAAGAGTTCCTCGAGCTCGGCCTCGATCGGCCGGAGGGCGGATTCTTGGGCCGCAATGCGGTCGCCCAGCGCGCGCATGGCTTCCACCAGTTCCTCGGCGGCTTGTCCCTGCCGCTTCCGCTCGGCGATGGCCGTGGAGGTGCGATTGCGTTCGGCCTTGTCCTGTTCGATCTGAAACAACAGTCGCCGCCGCTCTTGGTCGAGCTCCAAGATGCGGTCGATGGGTGCGTCCACCCCTTTGATGGCCAGCAAGCGACGCACCTCGTCAGGGGTTTCGCGGATTCTGCGCAGGTCCAACATCAAAGGTCCTCCTTGAATAGGCCGTGCGAACGGGATTACTGGCGGGGGCGCCGACGGTGCGCGACCATGTCCACGAAGTACGCGTGAACGCGCCGGTCCGGCGTCATTTCAGGATGAAAGGTGGTAACCAGAAGGTCGTCTGCCTCGGCCATGACCACGCTGCCATCATGCGAGGCCAAGGCGCGCACGCCGGGGCCGAGGCGGGTGATGCGGGGCGCTCGGATAAACACGGCGGGAAAGGGGGGCTCGCCCAAAACCGGAATCGGCACCGCCACCTCGAAAGACGCCAGCTGCCGTCCATACGCGTTGCGGTCTACGGCGATATCCATGAGCCCAAGCCGCGCCGGTGACCAGCCGTGCACCTCGCGCGCGAGCAGAATGGTGCCCGCACACGTGCCCCACATGGGGAGGGCCTCAGCCTGGCGGCGGGATAAGATGGCTTGGTCCACACCGTATTCCTGCATCAGCATCCCGATGGTGGTGCTTTCGCCGCCCGGCAGGATGAGGCCGTCCACGCTCTGGACGGCCTCGGCACTGCGAACCGGGACCGCGTCGACTCCCAAGGCCCTAAGGTGCGCGAGGTGTTCGCGCACATCCCCCTGAATCGCCAGGACGCCAATCCGCACCATCGCTAGTACCCACGCTCCTGCATCCGTTCGGCTGCCGTCAACAGCGCCACGTCGATCCCTGGCATGGCCTCCCCGATGTCCTCCGAGACCTCGGCAATCACCTTGGGGTCGTTATAGTGCAGCGTGGCCCGAACAATGGCGCGAGCCCGCGCCTCGGGATTCTTGGACTTAAAGATGCCCGATCCCACGAAGATGCCGTCGGCACCGAGCTGCATCATCAACGCGGCATCGGCCGGCGTGGCGATTCCCCCGGCACTGAAGTTCACCACCGGCAAACGGCCGAGTTCCTTCACCCGGCGTACCAGCTCCAACGGCGCCCGCAATTCCTTGGCCAAATCGGGCAGATCGGCGTCGGGAGTCGCCACCACCTGGCGGATTTGCCGGTTCATGGCCCTCAGGTGGCGCACGGCCTCCACGACATTGCCGGTCCCCGGCTCGCCCTTGGTCCGAATCATCGCAGCCCCTTCAGCAATCCGCCGCAACGCCTCGCCCAAATCGCGCGCCCCGCAGACAAAGGGCACCTTGAAGGCCCATTTGTCGATGTGGTACTGGTCGTCAGCCGGCGTCAGCACCTCGCTCTCGTCGATGTAGTCGACTTCGAGCGCCTCCAACACTTGGGCTTCTACGAAATGGCCGATACGGACCTTGGCCATGACGGGAATCGACACCGCCGCCATAATCTCCTTCACCACGCGGGGATCGGCCATGCGCGCGACCCCGCCCGCCGCTCGGATGTCGGCCGGCACCCGTTCCAGCGCCATAACGGCTACTGCCCCGGCCCGCTCAGCGATCACCGCCTGCTCCGGTGTGGTGACGTCCATGATGACGCCGCCTTTCAACATCTCTGCCAACCCGGCCTTGACCGTGAAGGTGCCGGTACGCTTTTCTGCAGTGGGATTTTGCCCTGCCGCTTCTGTCATCCTGGTGCCTCCTTACATGCAATCCAAACCCACGGGGCCAAGACGCCCCTGCCGCTTGCAGACAAGCCGCATGCGGCCCATGGCCTACTCCTTTTTCTACCCCTCTTGGCGCGGCTCGTCATCCGTGTTCAAGAGCGCAAAAGCCGACACTTGCTGACCGGATTCGAGACGCATGACCATCACGCCTTGGGACGGTCTGCCTTGGAGGGAGACGTCGGCCACATCGAGACGAATGAGGGTCCCGTCGGACGAGATGACCATGCAGTGCTCCTGCCCGTTTACCGGTCGAATGCCCACCAACTCACCGGTCTTGGGCGTCACGTGAAACCCGATTACGCCGATGCCACCGCGTCCCGTCAGCCGAAATTGGTCCAGGCGCGTGCGCTTTCCGTACCCATTTTGCGACAGCACCAAGATCTCGGGCTCATCCCGTACGGCCGCCAAGGACACCACCCGGTCTTCGGGCCGCAACCGGATCCCCGTCACTCCATGCGCGCCTCGGCCCATAGGCCGCACCTCATCCTCCGAAAAGCGGATCACCTGGCCCAAAGCCGTCGCCAAAAGGATATCGCGATGGCCGTCGGTCCGCTCCACGCCGATGAGTTCGTCGTCCGGATTGAGGCTGATGGCGATGATACCGCCTCCCCGCCAGGCTTCGTACTCCGACAAGGCCGTGCGCTTGACCACGCCGTGGCGGGTGGCGAAAAACCAGTAGGCGTCGGCTGGTTCCGGCCGCAACGCCTGGATGGCCGTGACCCGTTCGTCGGGCAAAAGCGGCACCAGATTGCTGATGAGCATCCCCTTGGCCTGCCGACTGGCCTCGGGAATCTCGTGCACCTTGACCCGATAGATGCGGCCGCGATTGGTGAAGAAGCAGATGGCGGCATGGGTCGAGGCGATAAAGAGATGGCGCACGAAGTCGTCGTCGCGCACGGTGCCACCGGTCACGCCGCGGCCGCCACGACGCTGGGCGCGGTAGGCGTCGACAGCCACCCGTTTGACGTACCCGCGGTGGGTCACCGTAATGACCATGTCTTCTTCGGTGATCAGATCCTCGATGGCGATGTCCTCTGCCTCGTCTACGATCCGGGTCCGGCGGGGGTCGGCGTACCGCTCTTTGACGGCCCGCAGCTCTTCGGCGATAAGGTCTAACACCAACCGCTCATCGTTCAAGATGGCCTTCAGGCGTGCAATTTCTGCCGCCACTTCGGCGTACTCGGCATCGATCTTCTCCCGCTCGAGCTGCGTCAAGCGCTGCAACCGCATCTCCAAAATAGCCGTGGCCTGTTTTTCGCTCAACCCAAACCGTTCCATCAAGCCGCTGCGGGCGGCATCCGGAGACTCGGCGGCGCGAATGAGGGCGATGACCTCATCTAAAAACTGGAGCGCAATGCGGAGGCCCTCGAGGATGTGGGCCCGGGCCTCGGCTTTGGCCAAGTCGTGGCGCGTGCGCCGGATGACGATCTCTCGCCGATGCTCGATGAAGTAGCGCAAGAGGTCTTTGAGGGACAGGATCTGCGGGCGGCCGTGGACCAAGGCGAGCAAGATGATGCCGAAGGTTTGCTGCAGCATGGTGTACTTGAACAGCTGGTTTAAGACCACCTTAGCCACGGCGTCGCGTTTGAGCTCGACCACGATGCGGACGCCATTGCGGTCCGATTCGTCCCGAAGGTCTGAAATCCCCTCCACTCGGCGCTCGTGCACCAACTGGGCGATTTTCTCCAACAGCCGCGCCTTGTTGACTTGGTATGGGATCTCGGTCACCACGATGCGGCTGCGCCCACCTGACCCTTCTTCCACCTGGGCCACACCGCGGATGGTGATGATTCCGCGGCCGCGCGCGTAGGCTTGGCGAATGCCATCCCGACCCAAGATGACGCCACCGGTGGGAAAGTCTGGTCCGGGAATGCGCGCGATGAGGGCCTCCAAGTCGGCCTCAGGGTGCTCAATCAGGTAGATGGCAGCGTCGACCACCTCGCCCAGGTTGTGCGGGGGAATGTTGGTGGCCATCCCCACCGCGATGCCGGCCGAACCGTTGATCAACAGGTTGGGAACCTTGGCCGGCAACACCACCGGTTCCTGCTGCGTCTCGTCAAAGTTGGGCACGAAGTCGACCGTGTCGCGATCGATGTCGGCCAACATCTCCATGGCTATCGGCGATAGGCGTACCTCGGTGTACCGCATGGCTGCCGGGGCATCCCCATCCATGGAACCGAAGTTGCCGTGGCCGTCGACCAACGGGTAGCGAATGGAGAAGTCCTGCGCCATGCGCACCATGGCGTCGTAGACCGCGACGTCTCCGTGAGGGTGGTAGCGGCCCAGGACCTCCCCCACAATGCGGGCCGACTTTTTATGGGGGTGGTTCGGGGTGTTGTTGAGCTCGTACATGGCGTAGAGGATGCGGCGGTGAACCGGCTTCAGTCCGTCGCGCACATCCGGCAGCGCACGGCTGACGATGACGCTCATCGCGTAATCGATGTAGGAGCGTTTCATCTCCTCCTCGATATCCACCGGCAAGACTCGTCCGATCTCTGCCATCTACCGCCATCCTCCGTTTCTCTGCATACCGATACCGGCGATCATTACCCGACCGTATCGAGGTTTCGCACCTGGTGCGCGTTTTCCTGGATGAAGTCGCGCCGCGACTCCACCTTTTCGCCCATCAGCACCGTGAAGATCCAGTCGGCCGCCAGGGCGTCCTCGAGCTCGACTCGGAGCAAGGTCCGGGTCTCGGGGTTCATGGTGGTTTCCCACAACTGCTCGGGATTCATCTCCCCAAGCCCCTTGTAGCGCTGGACGTCCACGTCTCGGTCCCGACCCCACTCCTCCAGCAATCGTTCCAAGGCGGCGTCGTCGTACAGGTACCGTTCCTGCTTGCCCTTGCGGACCCGGTACAGGGGCGGTTGGGCGATGTAGACGTAACCTGCCTCGATCAAGGGGGTCATGTACCGATAGAAAAACGTCAACAAGAGAGTCCGAATGTGCGAGCCGTCGACATCGGCGTCGGTCATTATCACGATGCGGTGGTAGCGCGCCCGCGAGAGGTCAAAATCTTCGCCGATGCTGGTACCGATGGCGGTGATCATGGCCCGGATCTCTTCGTTGGCCAAAATTTTGTCCATGCGGGCGCGCTCCACGTTGAGAATCTTCCCGCGCAAGGGCAGGATGGCCTGAAAGCGCCGGTCCCGCCCTTGTTTGGCCGACCCGCCGGCCGAGTCGCCCTCAACCAGGTACAACTCCGACTCGGCAGGGTCCTTGCTGGTGCAATCGGTCAACTTGCCAGGAAGCGACGCCGACTCGAGCGCGCTCTTGCGACGGGTCAGCTCGCGGGCCTTGCGCGCCGCCTCCCGCGCCCGCGCTGCCGCCACCGCCTTTTCCAGGATCTTGCGCGCAATAGCCGGGTGATCTTCGAAAAAAGTGCCGAGGTGTTCTGCCACCACCGCCTCGACGACTCCGCGCACCTCGGAATTGCCGAGCTTGGTCTTGGTTTGTCCCTCAAACTGGGGCTCGGCCAACTTGACCGACAGAATTGCCGTCAAGCCTTCGCGGACGTCTTCGCCCATCAGGTTGCCGTCACTGTCTTTGATGAGCCCGAGCTTGCGCGCGTGTTCATTGCAGACGCGGGTTAAGGCCGCCTTGAACCCTGCCTCGTGGCTGCCCCCTTCCAGCGTGCGGATGGTGTTGGCAAACGTAAACAGCGTCTCCACGTAACTGTCGTTGTACTGAAGCGCCGCCTCCACCTGGATTCCCTCTCGCACGGCCTGAAAGGCGATGGGGGGATCGTGCAAGACCTCGCGCCCGAGATTGAGATACTGGACAAACGAGCGCACGCCGCCTCGGTAGAGGAACCGGCAGGAGCGGCCGCTCGCCTCGTCGGTCAGGGAGAGATAAACGCCGGCATTGAGGAACGCCTGCTCCCGAAGGCGATTGGCCAGCGTGTCGTACTGAAAGGCCACCTCCTCGAAAATTTCCGGGTCCGGCTTGAAGATCACCTCAAAGCCGGTCTCGTCGGTATCCCCGAGGCGCGTCAGGGCCGTCACCGGTTTGCCGCGGCGGTATTGCTGGTGGTAGAGACCGCCTCCATACCGGTCATAGGCCCACAGCTCCTCCGAAAGGGCATTGACCACCGACAGCCCCACGCCGTGAAGCCCGCCCGACACCTTGTACCCGCCGCCGCCAAACTTCCCGCCCGCATGCAGCATGGTCAGCACCACTTCCAGGGTGGGGATCCCCACCTTGGGGTGGATGCCGACCGGGATGCCGCGACCGTTGTCGCGAACTCCCACGCGACCGTCGCGGTAGAGCGTGACTTCGATGCGGTCGCACACTCCCGCCAGGGCCTCGTCAATGGAGTTGTCCACGATCTCGTACACCAAGTGGTGCAAACCGCGGCTGCCGGTCGACCCGATGTACATGCCGGGTCGGCGCCGCACCGCCTCCAAGCCCTCGAGCACTTGAATCTGGCTTTCGGTATATTCCGTGCCCTGCTTCTCTGCCATCGGGCTCCTCCCAAAAACACACGATGAGACCCCTGCGGGTCTTTTCTTTAGTATATCATAGAGCCCTTATTCGTCTTGCAGAGCCCGGCTTTGGGCCCGGCGCATCAAGGTTACCGCCGAGATCGGCGAACAGTAGACCCCGTTGGGAACGATGACCAGCGACTTCGCCTCGCGCTCGTCACCGAAAATCTGACCCAACCCCCTAAGCCGATTGAACCACTGCCGCGTCTCTGGAGACCGGCGCAGCAGCTCGCGATCGATGATGGCAATGACCTCCCCTTGCGGCACCGTGACGTCGTGCCCGATGTGCAGGTACACCGCTCTTCCCCCCTTTGTTTTCCGGCCTCGCCGACGGCCTCAGAAGTTTTCCCTATAGGTGCAGGTGGCGCAGAGGACATAAGGGCGCAAGGTAGGACTGTGGCAGCGCTGACAGGGGTGGTAATCCAGGCGGAACCATTCCCGGGAGGCCGCCAAATGGCTCCGGGCCGCGCGATCCAGGGCCTCGACGGCACTTTGGGCGCGCGCCGTGGGAAGCCCGCCTCCGCCCCGTTCTCTGCCCTCGCCCATCCCGACCGGCGCCCGCCGAAAGGCGCGCGGCTCGACCCGCACCTTCAAGTCCTCAATCGGCCCCACGGTTTCGGCCACTCGGGCATTGAGGCGCTGCAGGATTTCTCCTTTCCAATAGGTCAACTCCTGCGCCCAGGTCGATGCCGGCACGGCCACCACCACCGTCCGCTCCCGCAATCCCCATAGGCGGGTATGGCGGCTGAGCGTCTCTCCCAGCGCTTCGCGCCAAACGGCCGCCACTGCCGCCCCGAAGAGCGCCGGCTGCCACCCCCACGCTTCGGCCTGGCGCCGCAGGATGCCGGCCAACGCCATGGGAGCGCGGGTCACCGTGTCCGTGTGAACCGGCCCCCTTCCACCCGGTACACCCAGGGCGCCAGGTCCCGATAGGCCTCGCCACCGGTGTCTGTCACCACTGCCTGCTGGTCGCCAGCAGCCAAAAGCCGCAACAATGCCTCGCGGCGCCGGCCATCCAGCTCCGATAGGACGTCGTCCAACAACACCAACGGACGCACTCCCAGCCGTTCCTCCATCAAGGCATGCGTCGCCAGTTTCATCCCAAGGGCCATGGTTCGCGCCTGGCCTTGGGAGGCGTAAAGCCCGGCCGGTTGACCCTCAAACCACAATAGCAGATCGTCGCGGTGCGGCCCCACCAACGTCATCCCGCGGGCCTCCTCCTCGTATCGACGGGCCGCCAAGAGGCGGCAATACCCTTCGGGATCGGTTGCAGGCTCGGCCGCTCCTCCCCACTTCATGCCAATCGCCACCTGTTCGTTGCCCCCGACGTTCGCCTGAAAGGCGCGCAGTCGCGGCTCCAAGGCGGTGACGACTGCCGCCCGCGCCTTCCACACGTAGACGGCTGGCCCTGCCATCACCTCGCCGAACCGGTCCACCACCGTTCGGCCCAACCCGTCTTTGATGGCGCGGTTGCGTTGCTGCAGGCCGCGTTGGTACTGGCGCAGGGCACGCCCATAGGCCGGATCGACCCCCTCGAGCAGGGTGTCCAGAAACGCCCGCCGATCGGTCGGGCTGCCCTTGACCAGGGCCAAATCGTCCGGACTGAAGAGGACCACCGGTCGCACCCCGCCTTCGCGCAGGCGCTTTTTCACTGGGTGCCACGCCACCTGATAGCGCAGCGCCACGGCCACGCCGCCGCTCTCTTCCCAGCGCCCGCTCACTCCCATCCAGGCACTGCCGCGTTGGGTCCATTCCGCCTCACCTCCCGGACGGATGCCCCGTCCCGTCAGCAGTACGTGAATGGCCTCCAACCCGTTGGTTTTCCCCTGCCCGTTGGCTCCCAACCACAACGTCAGCGCAGGAGCCAAGAGGATGTCGGCCTCGGCGATGTTGCGAAAATGGCGGATGGCGACGGCTTGCAGCGGCATCAAACCAATTGGCGCAGCGGGAGGAGGATGTGTTGGTAGGTGGAGCCCCCGACCTCCCGAAACCGCGCAGGCGACTGCGTGCCGGCGAACTCCACGACGATTTCCGCACTGCTGAGCGATTTTAACACGTCGGCGATGAAGTGGGGATTAAACAACAGGTCGAGCGGTTGGCCGGTGCTTTGACACTCCACCACCTCGCGCGCGTGCCCGATGTCCTGCGACACCGTGCCGAGCTCCAGCATCCCAGGCTCGTGAACAATGCGTAGCGACGCCGATCGGTCCTTCTGGGCAATGAGATTCACTCGCTCCACGGCCCCGCGCAACGCCGACAACTCCACGCGGCATTCGGCGACGTACTGCTGGGGAATCACGCGTTGGTACTCCGGGTACTGACCCTCTAACAGCCGCGAGGTCAACCGGAATCCCGCCGTTTCCAACTGGACCACATGGGGACTCATCCACAGCGTCACCGTGTCGAGTCCGGCCGTCAACCGCGACGCTTCCGTGACCGCCTTGGCCGGCCACACCCACTGGCGCGGTGCTTCGAGATGGTCTGGGACGGCATACCAAACCTGGGAGAGTCGGCTCCCATCCGTGGCCGCGAAAACCAGCCGTCCCTCGCCGAGCTCCATGGCTACGCCTTTGAGAATGGGACGCGCCTCATCGCGCGCGCAGGCGAACAAGACCTGGCGAGCGACTTCGGCCAAGACGTGGCCCGGAATGGTGACGGCCACGGCCGCGTTGCGGGGAAGATGGGCAAATTCTGGCAGGCGGTCCTCGGCGAACCCGTGAATGGTGGCCTGGTTGCGGCCGTACCGGATCACCGCTTGGGCCGAGGTCTCAGCGGCAATGTCGACCAGCGCCGTCGGCAGGCGCTGGATAAGGTCGGTCAGGGTCCCGGCCGGCAACACGATGTGGCCGGGTTCGGAGACTTCCGCCGGCACGTCGGCTTCGAGGGCCGTGGTGAGGTCGGTGGCGTAGAGGTGAAGGGATTGCCCTTGCGCCGTCAATTCTACCCCACTTAAAACCGGCAAGGTGTTCTGCGGTGCGACGACGCGGGTGGTTTGGGACAGAGCTCGAGCTAAGGAGGCTTGTTCAACCGTTACGCGCATGGTCCTCTCCTCGTCCAGGGCAGTGGGGCGGTCGTTACTGCTGATAAGGGTATTGTAAAAGACAGTCGTCGTCGTAGGTACTGCGGATAGTGGGGATAAGCCAGCTCCGCCGCGAATCGACAAGGTTTTCGGGCGGGGATGGCGGTGGGGATAACTCGACGGTTTTCCCCACGGTCCCGCGACGCGTGTCGGGGGGGCGGGAATGCTGGGGATATTCCCCGCCTTTTCCCCCGGCCTGTCCACACCTTGTGCGGGCGGTTATCCCCACCATCATCGCGGCTTTAGGCGTTTCTTGAGCTGGTCTAGGGTCTGGGCCAATTGCGGATCGCTCAGCCGGGCTTGGGCGATCTTTTCGCAGGCGTGCATGACGGTGGTGTGGTCGCGCCCGCCAAACTCCTCGCCGATCTTGGGCAGGGAGGCGTCGGTCAACTCGCGCGCGAGGTACATCGCGATTTGGCGGGGGAAGGCCACGGCGCGGGCACGGTTTTTGGCCTTGAAATCCTCGGGCCTCAGGTCAAAGTGGCGGGCCACCTCTTCTTGGATGGCGCGAATGGTGACCGGGCGGGCCCGCGTGTCCGGGATGACGTCTTTGAGGGCCTCTAAGGCCAGTTCCGGCGTCAATGGCCGGCGGGTGATGGAGCCGTAGGCGATGACCCGGATCAACGCCCCTTCTAGTTCGCGGATGTTGGTGTCGATCCGGGAGGCGATGAAGTGAATGATGTCGCTCGGTACCGATAATCCCTCGAGCTGTGCCTTTTTGGCCAAGATGGCAATGCGCGTCTCCAAGTCTGGCGGTTGGATGTCGGTGATGAGACCCCATTCGAACCGCGATCGCAGGCGCTCCTCCAGCGTGGGGATCTCTTTGGGAGGGCGGTCGCTGGAGATGACGATTTGCTTGCGGGCTCCGTGCAAGGCTTCGAAGGTGTGAAAGAACTCCTCCTGGGTACGCTCTTTGCCGGCTACAAACTGGATGTCGTCGATCAACAACACGTCGATGCCGCGATAGCGGTTGCGGAACTGGACCATGCGGTCATCCCGAATGGCGTTGATGAGCTCGTTGGTAAACGTCTCCGAGGAGACGTAGAGCACCCGGGACTCGGGATGATGCTTGAGGACGTAGTGGCCGATGGCGTGCATCAGGTGGGTTTTCCCTAACCCGACACCGCCGTAGACGAATAGCGGATTGTAGGCGCGCGCCGGCATCTCGGCCACTGCCAGGCAGGCAGCGTGGGCAAAGCGGTTGGAACTGCCCACGACAAAGGCTTCGAAGACGTAGCGCGGGTTTAGCCGGCTCTCCACGTCAGACGGGTTGGGCGCCGACGGCGCGCTCGGCGCCGGTTGGGGCCGCACCGGGAATGGCACCGGCTCTGGTTCCTGACTAGCTTGAAGATCCGGGTTGACCGATAACTGAAAGGTGAGCGGTCGGCCCGCGACACGGCTCAAGGTCTCGCGCAAGAGTTCCGCGTAGCGCGTCATGATCAAATTGCGCGTAAACTCCATCGGCACTTCGAGTAGGATCACGTCGCCTTCCCAGGCGCGTGGCGTGATCGCCTTGGCCCAGGTTTCGTAACTGGGAGTGGGTAGTCCGCTCTGCAGTTGCTCCACGACTTGGGCCCACAGGGCGTCGACGCCGACTTCCAACATGATTCCCAATCCTCCTGAGCTGGCAACCGTAGCGAAACCGGGACGGCTTAAGCCATCCGCATCCCGTCCACAGGGTTATCCGCAAGATATCCCGAGTCCCAATGGCAGATAAAATAAGAGGTCCTCCGCGGACGGGTCGGGAGGTGTGTTCCTAATCATACCAAGGCGGTTGGGCAAACTCAATCGGGAGGGGAGAATTAATCCACAGGACGGCCAAGGGCCGCTCGGGGCGCGCGCTTGGCGCCGTGCGGCGGGGACAGTGCACCGGGAGGGAGCGTGGGCTTCCTTGACCCTGAAGATCGGGCTCGACTATAATGAAGACTACATTTGCCCAGCGTAGGGGGTGAGAGGTCGGTGAAACGGACGTATCAGCCCAACCGCCGCCATCGGGCCAAAGTGCACGGCTTTCGCAAGCGCATGTCCACCCGAGCGGGCCGCTTGGTCTTAAAGCGGCGGCGTCGCAAAGGGAGGAAGCGGCTTACGGTCTGAGCCATGAAACGGGCCTTCCGCCTTCGGTCCCGCAAGGTTTTCGCCCAGGTGCTGCGGCAGGGGCGCACCCTGGGCAGTCGGCACGTGGTGGTGTTTTGGCTCAGGGACGGCGGGGATGGCGGCCAGCGGCTAGAGATCGGGTTTGCCGTGCAGCGGGCGGTCGGTTCAGCGGTCCGGCGCAACCGGGTCCGGCGGCGACTGCGGGCATTGGCACAGGTCCTGGCCGAGGAGCTTCCCGCCCAAGGTCGGATGGTCTGGTTGGGGAAGGTGTCCGCACTGGACGCACCGTGGGGAGAACTGGTCGACGGGACGCGGCGGATGCTGCGGCGGCTTCGCGCGGAGCGGGATCCCCAGGACCGGGGTGCAGGGTGATGGTGGGCAAAGGGTTGATCTGGCTCATTCGGGGCTACCAGCGGTGGATTTCGCCCTGGACCGGGCCGTCTTGCCGTTATGTGCCGACTTGCTCCCAGTATGCGGTAGAAGCGATCCAGCGGTATGGGGCGTGGCGAGGGGCTTGGCTTGGGCTCAAGCGCATCCTACGCTGTCATCCGTTGCATGCCGGCGGATACGATCCGGTACCGTAGGCGAGGACCGAGGAGGATCGGGGATGGGGGTCTGGAACGGGTTTTTGCATTTATTGACGCACCTGTTGTTGGTGTTCACTGGGTGGACGGGCAATTATGTTTTGGGCATCGTCTTGCTCACCCTGTTGGTGCGGTTGATTCTCCTTCCCCTCGGCATCAGTCAGGCGCGGTCGCTGCAAAAGATGGCTCGACTCGGTCCCCGCACTCGGGAACTGCAACAGCGCCACAAGGGCAATCCGCAGGTGTTGCAGGCCGAGATCGCCAAGCTATACCAAGAGGAAGGGGTCAACCCGGCATCCGGTTGCTTGCCGCTCTTGTTGCAAATCCCGGTCATGTACGGGCTGTTCGACGTGTTGCGGGGGTTTCCCTACAAACCTAATATGGGATGGCTGGTGTGGCACAATCTGGCCCAGCCGGACCACACTTTTGTGCTGCCGGTGTTGGTCGCCGCGAGCACGTTCTTCATGCAAAAGCAAGCCATGGCCATGACTCCGCCGCAACCGGGGATGGAATCCAGCCAAAAGATGATGTTGTGGCTGATGCCGGTGGTTTTTGGCTACGTCGCCTTGCAGTTTCCGTCAGGGCTGTCCATTTACTACGTCGTATCCAACCTTTTTCAGCTCGGGCAGACGCTGCTGTTGTTGCGCACGCCCATGGATAAAAAGGCGACGGGGGCCCGGGCGGCTCGGTGAAGGGCTCGTGGGGATCAGATGGAGGGCAGGGCGAGCCGAGTCCCATGGATTACAGCCAGGAGTTGGCGGCGCGGGGGGTAGATGCCGACCGCGTCTTCCGTTTTTTGCGGCGGCTGCGGGCAGAGCCGCGGAACCTGACTGGGTTTGCGGGGGAGGCCGTGTGGGCGCGCGGGGTGTTGGAATCGCTGGCCCTTTTGCCGTGGCTGGACGGGGTTCACCGGTGGGTCGATGTCGGCACCGGGGCCGGCTGGCCGGGGCTGGTGCTGGCCATCGCTCGGCCGACGGTGGAGATGTGGCTTGTGGAACGGCGGGTGAGTCGGGCCAGTTTTTTAGAGACGGTGTGCCGCGAGTTAGGGTTGAAGGCGGTGCACGTGGTGGCGGAGCCCATGGAAGAGGCCGTGCGGCGCGTGGGGGTGTTGCGAGAGGGGTGTGACGGAGCCTCGGCCCGGGCTGTGGGCCCGTTGGGGCTGAGCCTAGAGCTTACCTTACCGGCTGTGCGGTTGGGCGGGGTGGTGTTGCTACCGCGCGGGAGCCGGGCAAGGGAAGAGGTTTCCGAGGCGGAAGGGTTGCTCGAAAGGTTGGGGGGCGTCCTCGAAAGGGTGGTCTCGTTGCAGCCGGTGGAAGGGACCTTGGCGGGGTCGCTCTTGGTGGTGCGCAAGGTGCGGCCCACCCCCGACCGATTTCCGCGCCGGCGGCCAAGGCTGGGACGGGTGGAGGCCGTTGGACCGCCCGCGCGCTCGGGGCCGGGCGCGGTATAATGGCTAGGATGGGACGGCAGAAGCGCCGGCACGGCGGGAGGAGCTACCGTGGCACGGGTATTGGCCATCGCCAATCAAAAGGGTGGCGTCGGCAAGACCACGACGGTGATTAATGTGGCGGCCTTTTTGGCCGATCAGGGCCAACGGGTACTGGCCGTCGACCTCGATCCGCAAGGCAATACCACCACTGGGCTTGGGGTGGACAAGGCCTCCGGCGAGGCCACGCTGTACGAGGTGCTCATGGACGGATTGCCTATCGGGCAAGCGGTGGTGGCCACGGAGGTTGTCGGGTTGCACGTCGTCCCGGCCACGATCGAGTTGGCGGGGGCGACGGTGGAACTGGCGGCGCGGGAGGGGCGCGAGCGGCGCCTGCGTGAGGCCTTGGCCCCCGTGATTGCGCGCTACGACTACATCCTGATCGATTGTCCGCCGTCCTTGGGTCTTTTGACCGTCAACGCCTTAGTGGCGGCCGATGCGGTGTGGATTCCAGTGCAATGCGAGTTCTTCGCCCTGGAGGGGTTAGGCCAGCTGTTGCAGACTATCGAGCTCGTGCGGCGGCGACTTAATCCACAGTTGCAGGTTGAAGGGGCGATTTTGACCATGTACGATGCCCGCACCAATTTGGCGGCCCAGGTCGCGGCGGAGGTGCGGCGGTTTCTCGGCGAGCGGGTGTTCCCGGTGCCGGTGCCGCGCACCGTGCGATTAAGCGAAGCACCGAGTCACGGCCTGCCGATCTCGCGGTACGATCCCCGCTCGCGGGCGGCAGAAGTGTATCGGCTCATCGCGCAGGAGGTGGTCCGGCGTGGGACGGCCTAGAGGGTTGGGCCGGGGGTTGTCGGCTTTGATTCCGCCGCCGGCGGGAACGGAGGCGGGGGCCGGCGTGCAAGAAATACCGGTCGACCGCATCGCGCCTAATCCGTTTCAGCCGCGGCGTCGATTCGACGCGGGGCGGATGGAGGAGTTGGTGGAGTCGGTCCGCCGGCATGGGATTCTGCAACCGGTGGTGGTGCGCCGGACGGGGGACGGGTTTCAACTGGTGAGCGGGGAGCGGCGGTGGCGGGCGGCGCAATTGGCGGGGATGGAGGCAGTGCCGGCCGTGATTCGAGAGTGTGACGACCGGGCCATGGCCGAGCTCGCGCTGGTCGAAAACTTGCAGCGGGAAGACCTCAATCCCATGGAAGAGGCGGAAGCCTATCACCGGCTGATCCAGGAGTTTGGCTGGACGCAGGAGGCGTTGGCTGAGCGGGTGGGCAGGTCCCGCCCGCATGTGGCCAACATGATCCGGCTGTTGCAGTTGGAGCCGGAGATTCGACAGTGGATCGCGGACGGACAACTGACCGCGGCTCACGGTAAGGCGCTCTTGGCGGTAGCCGGAGCGCGCAGGGTGGCGCTGGCCGGGGAAGCGGTGCGGCGGGGATGGACGGTGTCGGAACTGTCGCGGCGCCTGGCTGAACGAGGCGGTCGAGATCGGGCAAAGACCGAGGACGTCCATTTGGAGTCGGCGGCGGAGGCCTTGCGGCGCAGGCTTGGAGTCCCGGTGAGGATTCGACCGCGGGGCGAGGGAGGACGGGTGGAGGTGTGGTATCGGAATCTCGAGGAACTCGAGCGCATTCTCGAGACCTTGGAGGGCGAACCGGAAGTCGGTCCGGAGTTTGTGGTGTGATCCGGAATGTTCCTTGAGGAACATCGCGGCCGGAGCAGTGCGGTGTTCCTTGAGGAACATTCCCGTTTGCGGGGAGCGAAAGCGAGGGGCGGCGGTGTTCGAAGGGGCGTTGGTCAACGGCCTCGGTATCCTGGCGGGTGGCCTTTTCGGCCTCATCGGCGGGCGCCGCCTGTCGGACCGATTTCGCATCCAAGCGCAGCGGCTGTTGGGCTTGGCCGTGGGATGGATTGGGCTCGGGATGGCCAACGGACCGACCTCGCCCGCGCTGTTGATGGCGGCGCTCTTGGTGGGCGGATGGATCGGGGACGCCCTCCAGCTCGAGGAGCGGCTGGCGCGCTGGCAAGACGCCGCCCTCGGGCGGTTCGGCTCGTGGATCCACCCATTGATCCAAGCTGCGATGATCTTCAACGTGGGGGCGCTGGCGGTGTTGGGTTCGGTACAGGCCGGCACCACCGGAACCGCCTCTATCTTGGAGGCCAAAGCCGTCCTGGACGGGATCACCGCCGCCCTGCTAGCGGCTGCTACAGGACCCGGAGTACTGGGTGCGGCGGTGGTGACGACGGCTTACGAAGGGGCCTTGACGGCACTCGCTGCCCCATTACAGCGCCTGTTGACTGCGCCGACGGTGCACGCCCTCAACGGGGAAGGAGGACTTATCATTCTAGCCATCGCAGCGAATCTCGTGACATCGCGCCCATGGTTTCGCGTCGCCAACCTCTTGCCGGCCATCGTCGTGGCACCCCTGCTGGCTGGATTTACGGCGCGGACGCCGATTCGCTTCTAACCGCGCCCATTCGGAGGGAAGGGCATGGCATCGTGGTGGACAATCTGGATACGAACTGCGCCTGCTCCACTCCTGGCCGGACTGGCAGTGGCTGTGGGCCTCGCCCTGCTGGCCGGGCTCGGCGCCTTGGTGGCTTGGCGGCGAGCGGCTCGCTTGGAACGGAGGCTACGGGTTTGGCTCGACGGACCCTTAGACAGCCCCCTGAAAGAAGCCCTAGATCAAAGTTTGCGCCAAGGCGCCGAACTTCAGGACTTGCGCGAGCAACTTGAGCGGTACCAACGCCGGGGCCAACACACCTTGAGCCGCTTCGGGTTGGTCCGCTACAACGCGTTTCCCGATTCCGCGGCCGAGCTCTCGTTCTCGTTGGCGTTGCTCACGGAAGGCGGCGATGGCTTGGTCCTCACCGGGCTGTGGGGCCGAGACGAGGTGCGGGTTTACGCCAAAGAGGTGGCGCAAGAACATAGTCGCCACGTGCTCACGCCAGAGGAGCGGCAAGCCATCGCCCTGGCGATGTCGCGGCGGTTGCCCTAGGCGTAAGGCCTGACCAGACAACATACACCTCTCCCATAAGGAGGGGTGACCGTGTCGCGGTGGGTGTCGGTGGCGCTGACCATCGTCGGTACCGTGATCGGCGCCGGATTTGCCAGCGGGCAGGAGATCTACCAATTCTTCACCCGCTACGGTGCTGGTGCCGGCCTCGGCATCGCGCTGGCGATGAGCCTGATGGTCCTGGCCGCCGGTACGGCGTTAGAGCGCGGCCGTTGCGGGGAGACCTACCTCGAGTATCTACGCGGCGTTTTCGGCCGTTGGGCCGACCTCTGGGACGCTTTCGTGGCCGCGTTTTTGACCGTGTCGCTCGGTGCCGTGGGCGCTGCGGCAGGAAGCATCGGCCACACGGCGGTGGGCGGTCCTGCCCCCCTGGGGGCGGTGCTGTTTCTCGGCGCCGTGGGGTGGTGGGCCAATGCCGGGGCCGGCGCGGTGCTGCAGGCGCAGCGGTGGGTGGTGCCTTCCTTGTTGACGGCTGTGGCCGTCCTGACGTGGGCGAGTTTACGGCTCCCTCTGACCTTGCCGCCGCCGGCCCCCCTCCTGCCTTGGTGGGTTATGGCCTTGACCTACGCCTCTTACAACCTGCTGACCGTCTTTCCCCTCCTCTTTACCCTGGGGGCCACGATGACAGCGCCGTGGCAGCCGTGGCTGGCTGCCTTCACGGCGGGCGGGTTGTTGTACCTGGCGGCGTGGGGCGAACACCTGGTCCTGCTCCGGCTGGATCAACCGGCGGACCTTCCGCTGTGGGCCGTAGCCCACGCCCTCAATCCGGCTTGGGGGCATCTGTGGATGGGGGTCCTTTTGGCGGCGCTGCTGACGACGGCGCTCGGGGTCGGGTTGGCCCTGCGCGAGCGGTGGGGTCCACGCCACTGGGTCTTCTGGGGCTTGGCCGCCGTCTTAGCGCTGTGGCCGTTGCCGACGTTGGTCGGTGGTCTCTATCCCCTCTTGGGCGCCGCTTCCGCCGGATTGTGGCTGCCGCTCTGGTGCCGGGCGCGCCGCTAGGGCTTGGGGCGTCGGGCAGCGACCGTGGACGGTAGGCGGCGGGCGGGGTATGATCGGGGGCAGGAGGCGATTGCGTGCACTCGGCCCAAGACGTGGGGTCTTTGATCCCCCACCAGCGGGTAAGCTGAAGTGAGCCGCCGACATTCGCGCAAGGCCGGTGGAGAGCCGCGGTATCCCATCGTGCGCCTGTTGGGCTCATGGGTTCTTCCGGTGGTGGTGGTCATGGCCCTGACCCCCCATCTCCACCTCGTTCGCGGGTTGGCAGATTGGGGGATCACCACAGCGGCCGCCCTCTTGGCAGGCTGGCTCCCGCTTCTAGGCACGGGTCGCGCGGCCCGGGGACCGCTGATGCGCGTGGTTACGGCAGGGCTGTTGGCAGTGGCAGGATGGGCTTCTGCCCACCTTGCGGCGGCGGCCGGAGGCGGTCCCGTGGATCCAGCGCTGGAGGGCGTCGCGGCAGGGTATTTGGCCGTATGGGGCCTTTGAACGCGGCGGCGGAAGGGGGGATGCCGGTGGCGCACAGTGCGGCCAGCTGGGTCACGTGGCTGTTGGCCCTGTACCTGTTTTGGGGAGCCCTCAGTGGCCTACGCCGGGGTCTTATCCTGGTGGCGGCGTCCCTCCTCGGGTACCTCGTGGGATTTGCCTTGGCGACCCGCTACCAGTACGCGTTGACCCATTGGGTGGCGAGTCACCTGCCGCTGTCCCGCTGGGTGCAAAGCGCCTGGCCGCCCGGGCTGCCCCTCTCATCCCAGACCACCGCCACAGCGGTCACCTTCGCCCAGGCATTGCTCGGGGTGTTGGTCTTCATCGCCGTCATCGCGCTGACCGAACGCGTGGCGCGGGCAGTGGGCGCCATCGTGACGCGGGTGGTGGGCGTCGTGCCGTTTACCGGAACCTTAAATGCCCTCGGCGGCGTAGCCGCTGGCGTGTTGGAACACGGCGTGGTGGCGGCAGTGGTGATGACGGTGGTCTTGGGGTTTGCGCCCTTGGCCCACACGCCGGTGGCCGCCGCGCTGCAACACAGCCCCTTGGCCATGGCCCTCACGGGCTGGACCCAACGCCTCGAAGCCGTGACCGGAGGCCATATCCCATGACGGCTATCGACCATTGGCTGTTGCTTTTGGGACGCGTCGCGGCGGAACTTTTGGGGTTTGCTATCGCCGCGCGCCTGGTGGGTGCGGCGATGGACCGCATGGCGCGCCGGGCGGCGCCGACCGAAGCCCTGGCGGCGCGCCGCGCGACCGTGTGGCGACTTTTGCGTTCAGCCGTGCGCTATACCATCGATTTCGTGGCCTTGGTGGCAGTGTTGGAAACCTTGGGGGTGCGCGCCACCTCGCTTTTGGCTGGAGCCGGGGTGGTCGGCCTGGCGGTAAGCTTCGGAGCACAGGGATTGGTTCAGGACATGGTGACGGGCGTGTTTTTGCTCTACGAAAACCAGTTTGCCGTAGGCGACCAGGTTTCGCTGCCCCAACTCGGTTTATCCGGCACCGTCGAGGAAGTCGGCCTGCGCATCACCCGCCTCCTGGGCCCGCGCGGCGAAGAGATCATCGTTCCCAACCGGTTGATCTTGCAGCTGCAAAACTTCTCCCGGGGCGATGCCACCGTCTCGGTGCCGGTACCGTTTGCAGCCGACCAAGACCCTGAGGCCTTGGGCAAGAGCTTGGAGCGCGTCTTGGCGCCGCTGCGGGAGCGATGGCCTACGGTTGAGCTAAGTCCGGCCACGGCCTTTGGCCCTGGGCAGGTGACGTGGACGGTAGAGGCGCGGGTGGCGCCCAAGGACAAAGTGGCTTGTGAAACCGCTATCCGCCGGGCGATTTTGGATGCCGTGTACCGGGATGGACTGCGTCTGGCCTGAGCCGAGGAGGAAACGATGGTCCCTGTTCGCTACGAAGTCAACCAAATCGTCGAGTTGAAGAAGCCCCACCCTTGTGGCAGCACCCAGTGGGTCATCCTGCGCACGGGCATCGACTTCGGCCTGCGCTGCGTGGGCTGCGGCCACCGGGTGCTGATTCCCCGCTCCAAATTTGAACGGGCGGTACGGCGGATCGTGGCTCTTCAAGCCGAGACCTCCGCCCCCGGCCAATGATTGCGCCGCCCTTCGAGCCCTGTTATACTGAGGGCGCCTGGGACGAGGCGGTCCCTCCCACTTCTGCTCCGCCGCTTTGGGCGGAGCCCCCGGGGTAGGGGTCCAGAGAAGGAGGAACGAGTTTGGCTCGATACGAGCTCATGTATATTTTGCGGCCGGATTTGAGTGAGGAGCAACAAACCGCCGACATTGAACGGTATGCCGAATTTCTGGCGCGCAACGGAGCGCAGGCCGAGAAGACTGACCGCTGGGGTCGGCGCCGGTTGGCGTATGAAATCAAAGGGTACAACGACGGCGTCTACGTGGTGGTGACCTTTACCGGCACCGGCACCATCGCCAACGAGGTGCAGCGCTGGTTGGGTATCCAGGAAGACGTGCTCCGGAGCATGGTGGTGCGCCTGCCGGAATAAGCTGCCCGAAAGAAGAGAGGGGCCGTGCTGAATCGCATTATTTTAATCGGGAGGCTGACGCGCGATCCGGAGCTGCGGTATACGCCGCAGGGCACTCCGGTGGCGGCGTTTTCGCTGGCCGTAGACCGGCCCTTCACCAACCAGCAGGGCCAGCGTGAGACCGACTTTATCGACTGCATTGCGTGGCGCAAGTTGGCGGAGACCGTAGGCAACCATTTGGCCAAAGGGCGCTTGGTGGCCGTAGAGGGCCGACTGCAGGTGCGGAGTTACACCGCCCAGGATGGCACCAAGCGGCGGGTCGCCGAGGTGGTGGCAGACACGGTCCGGTTTTTGGATCGGCCTCGAGAAGGCGGCGCGCCGGTGGAGCCGGAATTGGCCGGCGAAGAAGAGGTCCCGCTGCCAGACGACTTGCCCTTTTAGCCCTTTTTATTGCGAAGACACCGGACGTTCTCCCTGGGCCAAAGAGCCAAGGGATGCGACCGGCTGGGGCCATCGGCGCGACGGCGGCAAAGAGGACGGACGGAGCGTAAGGAGGGACCATGCGCAAGGAACGGGGACGTCGACCGAAAAAGAAGGTTTGCCAGTTCTGTGTGGACAAGGTGGAGTGGGTGGATTACAAAGAGGCTGCCCGCCTGCGCCGGTTTATAACCGAGCGGGGCAAGATCTTGCCTCGCCGGATTTCCGGGAACTGCGCAAAGCATCAGCGGCAGATGACGGTAGCGATCAAGCGGTCGCGGATCATGGGGCTTTTGCCCTTCACCCTCGAATAGTCGCCTTCTGCCCCGGCGCCGGCGAGGGCGAGCGCCCCGCCGGCTTGCCGCGTGTGGGCAGAGTGCCGGGCAAGGCCGATGCGCAAGGAGGGGGATCATGCGGGTCATTCTCTTGGCCGATGTCAAAGGACAAGGCCGCAAGGGAGAGATCGTTGAGGTCAAGGACGGCTTTGCGCGGAATTACCTCATCCCCCGCGGCTTGGCGGAACAGGCCACACCGGGTCGCGAGCGCGACCTGCGCCAGCGTCAGGTGCAAGAGGCGGCCCGCAAGGCCGAAGAGGCCAGACGGCTGGCAGACATGGCCCAGGCTCTCGACGGTCGGACGGTGGCGGTCTCGGCTCGGGCCGGGCAGAATGGGCGCCTGTTCGGTTCGGTGACCAACACCGATGTGGCCGAAGCCCTGCGGGCCTTGGGATATGATGTGGATCGGCGCAAAATCGTCATGGATCCCATCAAAACGGCGGGAGACCACCGCGTCAAAATTCATTTTCAACCGGGCGTGGAAGCGCACATCACCGTGCGCGTGCAATTAACGTAAGCCCAAGGGAACGGAAGGGGGGGGGCCGCTCATGGCCGAAGAGGCGCAGAAACCGTCGCGGGGCGGGTCTTTGGAACGGCGGGTCAATGCCCTGCAGGACATCCTCATTCAGATTTACGGCCCGGAGCGCTTGGTGCTGCGAGCCGGTAAACTGCAGGCGCTCAAGGGGTTGCGATCCGAGGACTTAGGGGCACGCGTCCTGGCCCTGCAGAAGCTGATCCTGGATGACCCCTCGTTGTCTCGCGTCCCTACGCGCCGCGAGATCCCGGCCATCTTGCGCAGCCTCGAAGATGCCTTGGCCGACCTCCTCGCCCGCCGCACCTTGGAGGAGGACCTCGAGAAGCGCATCAACGAGCGCATGCAGGAGCGGCACGAAGAGTACGTGCGAGACATTCGGGCCCAGATCCTCAAAGAGGACGCCGGGCCCGAGACACCGGAAACCCTGAAGAAGCTGGCCAAGCTGATCAAGTACGACGAAGGCGGCTTGCGCCGACACCTCGGGGACACCGTGCGCCCGCGGGACCTGTCCGAGGTGGTGGGACAGGAACAGGCCATTCAGAGTCTCTTGGCCCGGCTCTGCTCGCCGTACCCCCAACACATCCTGCTGTACGGTCCGCCGGGGGTAGGAAAGACCACCGTGGCCCGTTTGGCCTTGGATGTGGCGCGCAAGGTGCCGCACAGCGCCTTCGCCGAGGATGCGCCCTTTGTCGAGGTAGACGGCGCGACGTTGCGCTGGGATCCGCGAGAAGTCACCAATCCGCTCCTTGGGTCCGTCCACGACCCCATTTACCAAGGGGCCCGGCGGGAGCTGGCTGAGGGCGGCATTCCCGAGCCCCGCACGGGACTCGTGACCGAAGCCCACGGCGGGGTCCTTTTCATCGACGAGATTGGGGAGATGGACCCCCTCCTGCAAAACAAGCTGTTGAAGGTCCTGGAAGATAAGCGGGTGTACTTTGACTCTCCGTACTACGACCCGACGGATCCCAACGTGCCTCAGTACGTGCGCAAGCTGTTCGAGGAGGGGGCGCCGGCAGATTTCATCCTCATCGGGGCCACGACCCGCAGCCCGGAGGAGATCAGCCCTGCCCTGCGCTCGCGGTGCGCCGAGGTCTACTTCGATCCCTTGACGCCGGCCGAGATCCGCACCATCGCCATGAATGCCGCTCGGCGGTTGGGGGTGGAGTTGGAGCCGAGTGCGGCTGACCTCATCGGGCGCTACACCCTAGAGGGGCGGCGGGCGGTCTCCCTGGTCCTCGATGCGTACGCGCTGCGGTACCTGCGCGACCAGGCCGCGCCGGAGCGACTGGACGAAGCGGTGGTGCGCAAGGCCATCGCAGGGGCGCGGTTGACATCGGTCAAACCGCCGGTAGGCGATCGGGCGCCGGAGGTGGGCCGCGTCTTAGGCTTGGCCGTGGCAGGGTTCATCGGGGTGGTCCTGGAGATCGAGGCGGCGGTCTTTCCCGCCCGCGAGGCCGGGCGAGGGCAGTGGCGGTTCAACGAGACAGCCGGAAGCATGGCGCGCGACTCGGTGTTTAACGCGGGAGCTGTGCTGCGGCGGCTGTTAGGGCGCGACCTGTCGCAATACGACATCCACGTCAACGTGGTCGGCGGGGGCAACATCGACGGTCCCTCGGCTGGATTGGCCATCTTTCTAGCGCTCTACAGCGCCTTGACGCAAACGCCGGTGCGGCAAACGGTCGCTGTGACGGGAGAGATCTCCCTCAGCGGGCGCCTGAAGCCGGTGGGGGGCATTCCCGAGAAGATTTTGGGGGCAAGACAGGCCGGCGTCTTGACGGTGATTATCCCGTGGGAAAACCGCGACGACGTGCCGGACCTGCCCGATGGCCCTCGGGTGATGGCGTTGGATACAGTCGACGCGGTCTTGAGCGAGGTATTGGCGTGAGTATTCCGGCCACGCGTCTGCCGCCTCACAGCCCCGAGGCGGAAGCTTCGGTGTTGGGCGCCATGTTACTGCATCCCGAAGCCGTAGCCAAGGCGATGGAGATCTTGGAGCCCGGCGATTTCTATCAACAGGCGCACCAACGCATCTTTGAAGCGATGACGGCGCTCTTTCAAGCCACCCAGCCGGTGGACGTGGTCATGGTGGGCGAGGAGTTGCGGCGCCGGGGCGAACTCGACGCCGTGGGGGGGCTTCCCTATCTCATGGAGCTGGCGGCCCTTGTGCCGACGGCGGCGCACGTCGAGCACTACGCCCAAGTGATCCGCCAGGCCAGTTTGCGGCGGGCCCTGATCGCCACTGCCAACCACCTCATCGTCGAATCGTACGAAGGGGAGAAGGCGCCGGCCGAGTTGCTTGACTACGCGCAAAACGCCCTCTTCCAACTGACCCAACGCGGACAGCGCGAGGTGGTACCGCTGCACGAGGTCCTGATCGACGCCTTTCACCGGTTGGAGCAGTTGTACGAAAACCGGGGCAAGTTGGTAGGCTTGCCCACCGGGTTCATCGACCTCGACCGGCTGACGGCGGGGCTGCAGGCCTCTGACCTCATCGTGGTGGCCGCGCGCCCCTCCATGGGCAAGACCATGTTCTGCCTCAATCTGGCGCGGCACGTCGCGACCCGGGAGAAGGTGCCGGTGGCTATCTTCAGCTTGGAGATGTCCCGGGAGCAGTTGGCTCTGCGCCTGTTGTCGGCTGAGGCGGAGATCGAAGGGCATCGGTTGCGCAGCGGCGAACTCGACGAACGGATGTGGGCACAACTCAGCATCGCCCTCGGGCGGCTCGGGGAGGCACCCATCTTCATCGACGACACGCCGGCCATCTCGGCGCTGGAATTGCGCGCCAAGGCCCGGCAACTGAAGTCGCAGCACAACATTGGGTTGATCATCATCGATTACATGCAGCTCATGCAGGGTCGCCGGTCCGAGAATCGGCAGCAAGAAATTTCCGACATTTCCCGTTCGCTCAAGGCGCTGGCTCGCGAGCTCAACATCCCGGTGGTGGCTCTGTCCCAACTGTCCCGGGCGGTCGAGAGCCGAACCGACAAGCGTCCGATGTTGTCGGACCTGCGCGAGTCAGGGGCCATTGAACAGGACGCGGACGTGGTCGCCTTTTTGTACCGCGAAGACTACTACTCGCGGGAGGCCGAGCAGCCGGACTTGACCGAGGTTATCGTGGCAAAACAGCGGAATGGACCGACGGGCACTGTGCGCCTGTTGTTCAAGCGCGAGATCGGCAAATTCTTTAACACCGCGCCGCTCAGTGAGTGAGATAGAGGGGAGAGCGCCAATGCCAGCCGTGATCGTGGTGGGGACCCAGTGGGGGGACGAAGGCAAGGGCAAGGTCATCGACTACCTGGCGGAGCAGGCCGACATGGTCGTCCGCCATCAGGGGGGCAACAACGCGGGACACACCGTGGTGGTGGGAGACGCCGAGTACAAGCTGCACTTGATCCCTTCGGGCATTTTGTATCCCGACAAGTTGTGCGTCATCGCCAGCGGGGTAGTGGTGGACCCTAAGGTTTTGCTCGACGAGGTGGCCTATCTCCACAACCGCGGCATCTCCACCGACCGCTTGCGCGTATCGGCCGACGCCCACTTGATCATGCCGTACCACGAGCTGTTGGACGGCTTGGCGGAAGATCGGGCAGGGGCACACAAATTAGGGACCACCCGCCGCGGCGTGGGGCCGGCGTACATGGACAAGGCGGCCCGCGTGGGCCTCAGAGTGGGGGACTTGTTGCGGCCCGCCACCTTTGCAGCGCGCCTCAAGCGCGTGCTGGACGAGAAGAACCGCCTGTTGGCGAAGGCCTACGACATGCCCGGGTTCGACTTCGACGAGATCTTGCAGACCTACTTGGCCTACGGCGAGGCCATGCGCCCTTACATCGCCAACACCTCGGTGGTGATCAACGACGCCATCGACGCCGGGGAGCGCGTGCTGTTCGAAGGAGCTCAAGGGACCATGTTGGACATCGACCACGGCACCTACCCCTATGTGACCTCGTCCCACCCCGTGGCCGGCGGCGCCTGCATCGGCGCCGGCGTTGGGCCGACGAAGATCACCGCCGTCTACGGAGTCGTCAAGGCGTACACCTCGCGCGTCGGCGATGGGCCTTTTCCCACCGAGCTCGACGACGCTTTGGGGCAGGAGATTCGCGAGCGGGGCAACGAATACGGCACGACCACCAGCCGGCCGCGCCGCATCGGGTGGCTCGACGCCGTGGTCCTGCGCCACGCCGCCCGCGTCAACGGGTTGAGCGGGCTTGCAGTCACCCGGGTCGACGTGTTAAGTGGGCTCTCGGAGCTGAAAATCGCCATTGCCTACCGCTATCAAGGGGAACTCATGTACGAGTTTCCCGACGGACTCGACATCCTCCACGAGGTCGAGCCGGTCTACGAAACCTTGCCCGGCTGGCAGGAACCTATCGGGGACGTTCGCCGATTCGAAGACCTTCCGCCTCAAGCTCAGCGCTACCTGGAGCGAATCAGCGAACTGACCGGAGTCCCCCTGGCCTTGGTGTCGGTGGGGCGGGACCGCGCCTGCACGATTGCCCTGCGCGAGCTCTTTTGACGGTGAGGGGGGCGATCGGACCATCTTCGGGGCGTGCGAGTAAACCCGGACCACATACGCCCGCGCCCAGAGCACTCAAAAGTACCGGACTGCGCTCCCCTGCTCATTATCTTTGCATCCCCCGGTACCGGGGAGGGGGCCACGGGAGATGGCCCCTTCTGCGGTCTGGAAGCCCCGGTCGGCCCTAGGCTAAAGCGCCGCCGGGGCCTACGCTCTGGGGGCGCGATTGGGCGTAGGCGACGTGCCCCGAGGGCCATCCCATCGCGATGGGCGAGAGCCGGCCGCCCCTTGACCAGGGGTTGCGCCAACAGCTATAATAGGCGGCGAAAAGCGGAAGTAGTTCAGTTGGTAGAACGTCGGCTTCCCAAGCCGAAAGTCGCGGGTTCGAGTCCCGTCTTCCGCTCCAGTCTTTTCCTCGCCCGGCGAGGGTTTATTTTTTGTGGTCCAGGAGGTCGGGTCGTGGTCGATCCCCTGATCCTCTTTGGTTGGCGCCTGGAGCAAGATGGCTTGGCCCACGGCACCTCGGGCAATCTCAGTCGCCGAGTGCCAGGAGATCGATTTCGCATCACCCCGAGCGGGATGGCGTACCGCCATCTCACCGATGCCGATTTGGTGGAGATCGAGCTTCCCTCGGGGAGGCCGGTGGCTGGAACCCGCCGTCCGTCGAGCGAGTGGCGCCTCCACCAAGCGCTGTACCTGCGCCGGTCGGACGTGCAGGCGGTGGTGCACGTGCATGCCCCCTATTCCACGGTATTGGCTTGTCTTGGCCGCTCCATCCCCCCGTTGCACTACGTCATCGCCCGACTGGGCGACGCCATTCCGCTGGTGCCCTACGCCACCTTCGGGACCCAGGCCTTGGCAGATGCCGCCGCCGAAGGCATCGGAGAAGCCCAGGCCATCCTCCTACAAAACCACGGATTGGTGGCGGTCGGTCGAAGCCTGGCGGAGGCCTATCAACACGCCCTCGATGCCGAGTGGTTAGCGACCCTGTACTATCGGAGTCTTGCCGTTGGGGAGCCCATCCAGCTTTCTACGCCCGAACTCGATCGCGTGCGCCAGGCTTTGGCTCACTACGGTCAGGCCGACCACCGCACGCCGGGGCGCCGCCCGCCGGCGCGGTAACATCCCCACGCGATGGCGGCGAAGACGAATGCGAGCAGCACGGCGTAACAGAAGGGCCACCATAGGGAGTGGAGGTCCCACGCCATCACCCAGGATCCGATGCGGCCAGCCCCTTCCCAGAGCGCGAGATTGCGGGCCACTGCCATCTCTGGTGCCGGAAGGTGAAGGATCAGCTGGTTGACAAGCCCCCCAATCATCCCCGCCCATCCCCCGAGCCACACCACTTCGCCGGCATCGCGGGCGGCTTGGGCCGCCAAGAACAGGAGGCGGACCACCAAGCCCAGACTAACGAGATGGAGCCACGGAAGCCACGTCGGCGAAAGCCCGGCCAACCATAGCAGATTGGGAGCCACCAGCAGGAAGCTGGCGATTCCAGTCAGCGTGCCCCAGGGCCGCATGCACTTTCCTCCTTGGATCTGACCTGCAAGCCTTCCCTCCAAAAGTCCTCGATCCCCTCGATGCCTTCGACCTTGAGCGTAGCAGACAGGAACCAGGCACGGCGCGCGCCTGCGGCACTGCGCCTGCCCGTTGCGAGCCTTCTGTCCTGAGGTATGAGGGGCTCTGAGAGAACATGCCATCGGTGGTCTTGGACGCGTGGGCCGCGCATACACCCAAGGTAGAAGGGGGCGGACAAGAGGTGGCGCGGAAACTGATGATCCTGGCCTCCAGTGCACTCATGGTGGTAGGGATGGCAGTAGTGACGATGGGGTTTCGGGACCTACCTTTGGACGAGCGGCCGGAGTGGATGGCGTGGCAAATGATCCTCTGGCCGATGGTGGCGCTCGGCGTGATGGAGGTGGGCCGCCTGCGGCAGTGGACTCGACAGGGCATGCGCCTGCGTGCCGATCGGTTTCGCCTCGTGGTCCACGGACTGCCGGCCTTGGCCATCGCGACGGTTCCCGGAGGGACCTTCACCAATTGGGCGGGCGTACAAAGCCTGTTGGCGCTCTTGGATTTTCCCACCGCCAAAGTGATGGCGGCGATTTGGCTGAGTTACACCTTGTGGGCAAGTTGGGAAGTGGGGACATGAAGGAGGCGAGGTGGACCTGGATTCACCGCGGGTTATGGGCCTTGGCAGCGGCTTTGGTTTGGACGGGGTTGCGTCCGACGGTCAGTCACGGTGCCCCACCCCCAGCGACCGCAACGCACATCGTCATCGACGTCGCTGCGCGGCGCCTGACGCTCTACCGGGGAGCTGCGCCCATCGCCACGTGGCCTGTCGCAGTGGGCAAGCCCAACACCCCGAGTCCCCGGGGCGAGTTTGTGATCACCCAGAAGGCGATCTGGGGAGATGGATTCGGCACGCGGTGGATGCGCATCTCGGTACCGTGGGGCATCTACGGCATTCACGGTACCAACAAGCCCTGGACAGTGGGTACCGTGGCGTCGCACGGCTGTTTTCGGATGTACAATCGCGACGTCGAAGCCCTGTACGACCAGGTGCAAATCGGGACACCGGTCACGGTGGTTGGGCCTACTCCCTATGCCACCATCCGACGAACCCTGACGCCTGGGCGCCTTGGACAGGATGTGGTGGAGCTGGAGCGGCTGTTGCGGCAAGCCGGGGTCTACCCCGGGCCCCTGGAAGGGCTTTACACCGACGCCGTCACCGAGGCCGTGCGGCGGTTTCAGGCCATGACAGGCCTTTCGCCGACCGGCATCGCCGACGCCGCTACCGTCGAACGCCTGAAGGCATTTACTGCCGCGCCGCAAGCAGCAACTCGGCCTGAAAAGCGTTTCGGTGGAAGGCCCCATCCTCCAGGTTAGGAGACAGCGCTTGCGCCAACCCACCGAAATCGGGGCGGTTTTGCGCGACCCCCGGTGGATCGCGAGGTAGCCGAGCGATGGCGGGCGGCTCGTCGTCTGGGGCCGGCAGGGGGTAGGATCTTACGGGACGGGACGGATGACCACGCTGCCAGCAGACCCTGTCAGCAGCGACTGCCGTCGGGCATGGGTGGGCCCTGCCGTCGCGGAGAAGAACGGGGGTGAAGGCGCACCTGACCTCCTACGGCAACCTGCGCCGAACGCGCGGGTCGGTCAATCTGTCCAGCCGGTCGCGGAGTTGGCCCGGTGGACTTCTTCGGGACTCCCAAAAGGCGATCGGGGTGGAAGCGCCCGATTACCAGAGGAGGCGCTGCGAGCCGCCAACGTCCGGGTTCGCTCGGGAGACTTGAACCGGGCCGCGATCGCGAAAATAAAATGGGGAGCCAAAGCGTCCGAATAAATAAGTGTTCAGACGTTTGAGGACGGCTCGCGAATCCTGGGCCGAGCCCGCCCGCCACCGGGACGACCGCGGGCCTGCGGATGCCGTTACCATGCGGTAACCCCTTCCCTTCCATCGGCGTTATAGAGATCGCGGGACTCGCACAAAGCCGGAGGAGGCGAAGACGCATGGGATGCGCGCGATGGACAACGGCGGGGATTGGGGCGGCGCTATTCGCGCTGGCAGGCTGTGGCAGCGCCAGCCTCTCGCCATTCCAGCCGTCTACGCCGCCCTCGCTGGGAACGTCCCACCTCTCGCCAACGCCCCCGGCCCCTCTCCCATCCTCCCCTCGTGCGCCCTCGCCCGTTCGGCGTGTCCGTCTTGGCCGACTCTCGATCGCGATTCCCGCGAGATGGGTGGTAGGCCCAGCGACCGGATTGCCCCCGGCTGGGTCGACATTGGCCATCTCAGGCAGCGACGGGGTGCAGGTTACGTTGCAGTTTCAGGATCCGGTCGCAGGCACGTTCTTTCAATTGGTGCCCCAGCTGCCCAAACCCCCCGACCTTACGGCGAACCCCTGGAACCGGAGCCCCTTCTTCACCGAGACCTGGGCCCAGGAACACGGAATGCTGATTGCGAGAGTCTCGGACCTCAGCGGCTCGGGGACGCTGTATCAGGTGCTGCTCCGAGCCCCCGCCGATGCAGCCGGCACGGCCAAGGCGGTGCTCCACTCGATGACCCTGCCGCCCCCCGCCACGGTCACCCAGGCCGTGCACCTCTTGCTCACCAAGCCCACCCCCGGCGCGGCCCCCCCGCTGGCCACGACCCAGGCAGGCGGGGCCGGGTGGTTGTTGGCCGGAGGGGCGCCGGCCGGCACGCAGGAACCCTGGTTTCTCTTTCGCACCACCGATGGCGGGCGGCGGTGGACACTCCTCGCGGATACCACTTGGACGGCCTCCAAGACGTTTCCCGACACGGTCGGGGTCCCTGGACTCTTGTTTTGGAATGCCCACGACGGGGTGATCGTCCAGCCCGCGGATGCAGGGGCCTTCCTGATCGTGTATCGCTCCACCGACGGGGGCCGATCGTGGCGCCGCAGCACCATTGCCTGCCCAAGCCCCCCGGTAAATACCCAACCGCCGCACTTGGCGCGCTTTGCCGACGGCCGTCTGATCCTGACCGCGCAACTCATGGACGGCATGCGGTTCCAGGTCGTCAGTACGGACGGCGGGCGGACCTGGAACTCCTAAGCGGCTCCCAATGGTCCGGGGGGCTCTCTGCAGCGCGTACGCGCTGCCCGGGTAATCGCTACGAGGGGAGGTGGCCTCGTGAACCGACGTCAGCGCATGATGTGGGGCACTGGGCTATTCGGCATGGGGGTCGTCATAGCCGCCTGTGGGGGGCGTCCGACTGCTGCCAGGCCCACTCCCCCCTCCCCGCGCTCGTTCAGCCGAGCGAGCGCGCACAGTAGCGGCACCGGGGCGCTGGCGCACGCTCCCGGCGCGTCTTCGGCTCGCCCGTCAGGTGGCCCAACGCCGCCCCAGGCGCCGCTGGCCCTCGTCAGTCTGACGATGGTGACCCCCCAGCTCGGCTGGGCACTGACCCAGGGCGGGGTGTACCGCACGCAGGACGGGGGGCGCCGGTGGGACAATGTGACGCCAAAAGGATACCCCGGACTCCCCGGGGCGGGCCCGCTGGATGCGCGCGGTGCCTACCCCGGTGCCCAATTTCCGAGTTCCCAGGAGGCCGTGGTGGCGGTCCCCCAAACTCAAGGCAGCAGTACCGTGGTGGTATGGGCCACCCAAAATGGGGGATCCTCCTGGTTCCGCGTGAACCTTCCCCATGCCGGCACACCCGTCCTCGCCCTGAGCATGCCGGATCCCCGGCACGGCTGGCTGGAGACGCTGCTCGGCGGCGCTGCCGGGAGCGAGGCCGTCCGTATTTATCAGACCCAAGACGCGGGCAAGACTTGGACGCTGGTCGGAGGCGCCGGCCTCAACCGCGCCGGCCCCGGCACCTTGCCGTTCGGCGGGGACAAAATCGGCTTGGCGTTTGGGAGCCCTGCCCACGGCGTGGCAGTCGGGGAGCAAGCGGCACCGGGCGCGTGGGTGTATGACACCCAAGATGGCGGCCGGACGTGGCAGCCCGCCGTCGTGCCCCCCGCAAGCGGCGCCCCAAGCCTCGTGACATGTGCCATCCCCCAGTTCTTCGGCCCCGCCCAGGCGGTGATGGCCGCCTATCTGACGCCGGTTTCGGGCGGGACTCCCCACACGGTGGTCTACCGGACGACCGACGGAGGCGCCCACTGGATGCCGGGCGCGGCGCTCCCCGGGCGGGCGACTGCCGTCGACTTTATCTCGCCCACGGTGGGATGGGCATTGGACGGCCAGCTCTACCACACCGTGAACGGCGGCGTCACCTGGACCGCTGTCCCGACCAACGTACAGCCCGGGGGATCGCTGGATTTTGTGAGTGCCACGATGGGCTGGCGGTATCCGGCGGTCGGTGAGCCCGGCGGGTTCCAGACGACGGAAAACGGCGGGCAGACTTGGCAGCCGTGGGCACCGTACGGGATCACCCCGTGACCACCGCGCGGGCGACAACGGCTTTCTCAGGTCCCCGCGGGCGGGCCGTTCTCGGGATCCGCCGGCCATGCCGCGGGCGGCTAAGGAGAGCACGCCGCCACCTTGATCGATTCGGCCGGGGGTCTGGGCGATCCGGTAGCCGGACTTGGAGCCGCCCCCTTTCGGCCTCCCCTAGCTCCCGGCGTCTGGTTCTGGAGCCGGGCTCTGGGCCGCGTGCCGTTGGCTTTGCCACGGCTTGAAAACGCCGAAGAAACCGCGCGCCTGCCATTAATGGCTCGAGGAACCCCAACATAATCGGGAGGGTTTAGCAATTTAGCAAAGGTACAGGGGCAAAGGCAGGCACTCCCGCAACGGGGCCAGATCCTTGTGGAGCACGGCGCCCCCTGGTATAATGACTGCGTTGCTAGCGTAGCTCAGTTGGCAGAGCAGCGGTTTCGTAAACCGCAGGTCGTGGGTTCGAGCCCCACCGCTAGCTCCAGTTTTTTGTTTCCCTGCCTTCTCCCGACCAAACCCATGACGCCTTCGCCTTGCCTTGACACTGGCTGAATTCCAAGCGAAGATGAATTTGCGAGAAGCGTCAGGCAAAGCACCGGTCTCCGTGCAGGGGGGAGAGCCATGGGGAGCCTTAACGTGGCGGAGTGGATAGAGGCGCGGCCCATCAGCACCTGGCAGTTATGGGTGTTTTTCCTCTGCGGTTTGACTGCGATCATGGACGGGATCGACCTCAATGCGCTGGCGTACGCGGCTCCGGTGGTGGTGCGCACCATGCACGTGGCGCCGGCGGCTCTGGCCCCAGCCCTTTCGGCATCGCTGTTCGGGCTGATGGTGGGCGCCCTCATCGGTTCGCCGCTTGCGGACCGTATCGGGCGCAAGATGGTGGTCGTGTTGTCTGTCTTAAGTTTTGGGGTGTTTTCCCTGTTCGTGGCCACAGCCACCTCGGTGCCGCAACTGGTGTTATGGCGGTTTTTGTCAGGGCTTGGCCTCGGTGGCTCCATGCCCAACGTCATCGCGATGGCCAACGAATATGCGCCCCGTCGCGCCCAGAAGGCCGCCGTCAGCATCATGTTTATCGGCGTTCCCTTGGGCGGTTCGCTGGCCGCCTTAATTGCGGCCCATCTGTTGCCGGCGCGCGGGTGGCCGCCCTTGTTCATCGACGTGTTGGGGTTGCCGGCGATCGGGGTGGCAGTGGTGGACTTCCTGTGGCTACCGGAATCCATCCGGTACCTGGTGGTGCAGCAAAAACCCGCGCCGCAAATCCTCCAGATCCTGCGGCGCATCGATTCCCGTGCGGCCCTCGATCCAGAGACGCGCTTCTTTTTACCGGAGGCGACGAGCCGGGCGTTTCCGGTGTCGCGGTTGTTTGTCGGCGCCAACGCGCGCAACACGCCGCTGTTGTGGGTCATGTTCTTCATGAATCTAGCCATCGTCTACTTCTTAGGGAATTGGTTGCCCACCATTCTGCACGCCTCTGGGCTTTCGCTGGCCACAGCCATCTACGCCTCCCAGATGGAAACTGCGGGCGGCGTGTTGGGAGGACTCGTCATGGGCGCCTGGTTGCTACAGCGCATGACCAACCAGAAGCGCTTGGTGGTCGGCATCTTTTCGGCCACAACCTTATCTCTGTTGCTCCTGGGCCTTCTTCCCAAGAGCCCTGCCGCGCTCTTTGTGTTGCTTTTTGTCAACGGATTTTTCGTCCTGGGCACCCAGTTTGTCATCAACGCTCTCGCGGCTGCCCTGTACGTCACGGCCGCCCGTTCCACCGGCGTGGGCTGGGCCTTGGGTTGGGGCCGATTGGGCTCCATCCTCTCGCCCTTGGTGGGCGGGATTTTGGTGGCGGACCACGCCGGGTTGCCCACCGTGTTTGGCGTGGCTGCCGTCAGCGCGCTGTTGGGCGGCGTGGCGGGGGTGTTGCTGCGCGCTCGCTCCGGAGGGGCGCTCGGCGCCGACGAAGAACCGGGCGCTGGCATGGAACCTGTAGCGAACGCGCCCTGATTCCCAGCAGGGGGAGACTATGGAAACGAGATGGCAGGCTGTTGAACTCGTGACCGTCACGGCCGACGATGGAACCGTCCTCCATGGCGCCTTATTCGAGCCCGAGGCCAAACAGCGGGGCACGCCGGCTCTGCTTTTGACCGGGGGAACCGGTGCCGAATTCTACAGCGGCTTTTTGCCTCGTCTTGCTGCGCACCTTGCCGAGGCCGGGTATCCGGTGCTGGTCTTCAATCGGCGGGATCACGGGGCGGAGTTTGGATTCCACGGATTTCGAGAGGCGGTGGACGACCTCGCGCTAGGGGTGGAGGCCCTGGCCGAGCGCGGGGTCGACCAGGTCGTCCTGGCGGGCCACAGTTATGGCACCCTTTGTGCGGCGCACTACGCGGTCCGGCACCGAGATCCCCGCGTGGTCGGCGAGATTTGGTATGCCCCCCTCCGCGACTTGCGCGAGGCCACGGTCCGGGTTCTAGGAAGCCTTGAGCGATATCGCGAATGGTGCCGCCAAGCGGAAGCGGCAGTGGCTCGGGGACAGGGTGAGGCGTTGGTGGTCTTGCCGGCCATCAGCCCCTTCGGCCGCCCGTTGCTTCACCAACAGGCGGTTTTTTTGGATAAGCGAGGGCCGGGAACTGCCGCCGTCATGCCGGGGCATACCGATACGCTGGGCGGGTTGCCGGTGCTGGTCGTGCGGCATGGGGACGACTTTGCGGAAGGGGCGCTGTTGCCGGGAGAGTTGGCGGGCTCCGTCACCTATCACCTCCTTCCTCCGGCTCATCCGCGGCTTCCCCCGGCCGTGGCCCACGGGTTCCTGGGGCTTGAGCGCGAGGTGGCGCGCATCACCGTGGGCTGGTTAAAGGATCGGGGCGCCCGCGCCGTTTGACCACCCTCCTCAAACGCCGTGGCCCCACGACATTCCCTACATGTCCAGGAGGGCGGTCGGCTTTGGGCAGGATGGGCCTTCTTGGCGAAGCAGGCTTTGGGGCTTTTGCGCCAGAGGCGACGCGGGTCCATCCGTGTGGTGGTATGCTAAAATAGCGCTGACGGAGGGACCGTGCTGAAGGGTCGAGAAGGACCCTTCGGGGTGCCAGGACGTGCCGCATGCCTCACTTCCAGTACCTGGCCGGCGCCACGTCGTTCCAAGTGGGATTCCCAACTGAGGAGAGAGGAGAACAACCGCGCCATCATGATTGCCGACCTGATTCAGGCCTGGCGGACGACCGGCGACAGCGAGCGCATCGCTGCCGACGCCGAGGCAGGTTCGCCCCTGGCGCAAGCGGTCCTGGAGGCATACGATCGCTTTGTCGCTGAGCCATCTCCCGAGGCTGCCGACCTTCTGCGGGAGGCCTACCGTGCTTGGCAGAGCGCCCGTCCACCGGCGACGCCGAAGCCTCCGCGCTTCGATCCCCTAGAGCGACTGCGGCGACTGGCCCGCTCGTGATCGCTTATCGGCCCTCGGCGGAAACAGAGGGCTCGGGCGCCGGCGGGATGATCCACCGGTCGGCCCACTGATGCACGGCTGCCAAGACGGGAGCCAAGTCCTTTCCTTTGTCAGAGAGTTCGTAGACGATCCGCACCGGGATTTCGGGAAAGACCCGACGGATGACGATCCCCTCGGCTTCGAGCTCCCGTAGCCGCTCTGCCAACATCCGGTCGCTGACAGAAGGAATGGCCTGGGCGATCTCGCTGAAACGGGCGGCGCCGTTGAGCAGGACCTCGACGATGAGACCGGTCCAGCGCTTGCCCAAAATGGCCATGGCCGCTTCGAATTTGGGACACAACGCCCACTTCTCCACTCGTGCCCGCCCCCCTACCGATCTATTTTAGTATACTCGAGCCAAAAGGGAGAAAAACGCCCGAACCCACGGCTGCTTGGCCTTGGAGGCGAATGCGGGCAAAAGGAGCGTTTCGGGGCATGCCGGTGTTGGAGGAGGAACGCGACGACGGGATCCTGCTTTTGGCCCTGAATCGGCCGGAAGCGTTAAATGCGCTCAACGACGAACTCTTGGAGGCGTTGCTGGACGGCGTTGGCCGCGCCGCGCACGACAACCGCGTGCGGGCGGTGGTGCTAACTGGGCGCGGGCGGGGATTTTGCGCCGGCCAGGACCTGAAGGAATATCAACCCGACCGCGATGTCGGGGAGCATCTGAAAACCCGGTATCTTCCCTTGATCCGGGCGGTGGTGGAGTGCCCGAAACCCACCGTGGCCATGGTCAATGGCGTCGCGGCCGGAGCAGGGATGTCCTTGATGTTGGCCTGCGACCTCAAGGTGGCGGCCACCACCGCCACTCTGGTACAGTCCTTTGTCCGCATCGGCCTAGTGCCCGACTCCGGGTCGAGCTACTTTCTGACGCGCCTGGTGGGCCCGAGTCGGGCGCTCGAGATGGCTCTGCTGGGCGACCCCATCGATGCCTCCACGGCGTACCAGTGGGGCCTGGTGAACCGAGTAGTGGAGCCGGAGATCCTGCGCGAGGCGACCTGGGAGTGGGCTCGGCGTCTGGCCGAGGGACCGCCGCTGGCGCAGGGATGGATCAAACGCGCCATTCGCGCGGCGGC
Organism: Bacillota bacterium; assembly: GCA_023511625.1. Taxonomy (GTDB): domain Bacteria; phylum Bacillota; class Sulfobacillia; order Sulfobacillales; family Sulfobacillaceae; genus JAIMAE01. The sequence continues at coordinate 158,584 of JAIMBD010000001.1, forward strand.
CCACTCGACTCTGGAGGAGGCCATGGAGCGCGAGGTGGCGTTTCAGGTCCAAGCGGCGGCGAGCCAGGACCATCGCCGAGGACTTGAGGCGTTCCGCGAGCGGCGGGCGCCGCGTTTCGACGGGCGCTGACGGCAGGTCGCAGGCCACGCCTTGGGTCAAGCGGGTTCGTACCGCCCGTCCCGCCACCGCAAGAGGCCGTGGTGGCGCAGGTGTTCGAGATGAGCTAGCGTTTCGTCCAGGGCTAGTTGCAGGTGCGTCGCGGTCAGGCGCGGGCCAAATAGGGCCTGCAGTACGGCGTATGCCGGTGCGCCGGTGCCCACGGCCTGCCGCACGGCCTCGAGGCGCTGGCGGTGGTGGGCCTCCAAGGCCTCGATGCGCGGACTGAGGGCCGCGAGAGGGTCTTCGTGGGCCGGCCACGTCCATTGCACCGGCAGCGCCGCCAAGGCCGGAAGTGCCTTAAGATACGCCCCCAGCGGATCGGCCAGTCCTCCCGGGCGATACCCGATGTTGGGCGTGACGCGGGAGAGGATTTGGTCTCCGGCGAAGAGGATCTGGCTTGCTGGATGGTAGGCCACCAGGTTCCCATCGGTATGGCCGGGCTGGGCCAGGATGACCACGCGGTTGGCCCCGTGTCCAAAGGCATCTCCATGCTGGAGGATGAGCCAACGGCTGGGCAGGTGCACCGTAAGGCGTAGCCGCTCGGCGCGCCGCCGGATGCGGGCGAGGTCGATGTCTGGCACTCCGTGCTGGCGATAGTGGGCCAAAAGGGTCTCCCATCCCTGCCAGGACCTGAACAACGCCTCAGACCACGCCGCGTCCGCTGGCAAGAGCGCCACGGGAGCCTGCCAACGTTCTTCGGCCCAACGCGCCAACCCGACGTGCTCCCAGTGGGCGTGCGTGACCACGGCGACCCGCACCCGGCCGGGTCTGAGACCGAGCCGGCGCTCCGCCGCCATCCAGGCCCGACGGGCTCCGGGAAGGTCCGGGCCGAGGTCGATCAACACCCACCCCTCGTCGGTGTCGACGGCGTAGGCGCTCAACCGGCGCAGGGAAAACGGCACCGGCACCGGCACTTCGTACACGCCGGGAGCGATTCGACGCGGGCCCTCGGTTGCCATCGGTTCCTCCTTGCCGTTCTCGAACCGGCGACAGGGTCTTCTGGTTCCACTATACCAAAACCCTGTAGGCGGCTGCTGTTGGCGGAACATGCGGCGCTCGGCGTCCGAGTGGCGCAACAGCCGGGGCTTCCCCGCGCGGCGTCCTGCCGCCTCCGGCCTGCGGTGGACTGGCCATGGCGGGAGGACTGGGTTCGCGTGGCCGGTGTGGGGCCGTCACGCGCTAGACCCTCTAGACGTTGGCTATCGCGCCGGATGGCAAGGGGCTCCCGGTGGGGCGGGATCTCCCATGGGCATGCAGGGACGAAAGGCGCCTCCTTGTCGTGCGGCTCGCAGCCAGCCGTCCCCGGGGATCCAGCTTCATGCATCCACGTTGCGATCTACGTCCACCTCATGGGCTGTGGCGCGTCCTCCAACGTTCGCCTGGCACGTGCGCAAGACCCGATCGGTGGCGGCCACGGCGTCTTTGCCGTTCTGGGCGGTCAAGGTCCTCGCCGGCCCCACGCCCAACGACACCGTCGGATAGCGGGTCGCGAGGTAAAAAGTGTCCAACAGCGCCGCGACGTCTCGGTGGGCGGTTAAATCGGCGTACCGGGAGCGCAGACCGTGGAGTAACCCGGCCACCGAATGCATGCGGGGCACCTCCTAGCCGTTGACGGCGTACACGGCGTTGAGGGCCTTGCCGGCGCTTTGCCGGGCGCAGCAGCAACTTACGTACGGGCGCGGGGCGGCCAGTTCTTTCGCGGTCTCGGAATCTTCCTGGGCCTGACCCAGCCACAGGGCGGCCTTGTCTAGAAAATCTTCGCTCACAACCTCACGCCTTCTTCCAAAATCCGGCGGGGGAAGGCGCTGGGCCCGACCCTTTTGCAGCACACTGGCCGGGATGACCACGGGGTCGATGGGCGCGAACCTGGCCGCCGAGGCGCCGGGGGAGGAAGGCGGTCAGCCTGGCTCCGGACTGGGGGCGGCTTGGCGCCCCGCTCGACGTCCCCGCTACCCGGTGGCGCGCGGCGCTGCCTGAGCCTCCTGCACGAACGCGCACAGCGCGTTGACCCCGGGCAGGGCCTCCGGCTGGGCGGGCAAGGCGTCGAGGAGCGCGGGGCTGCCGACCAGGACCGCGAGCCCCTGGGCGCGCGAGATCGCGACGTTGATGCGGTGGAGGTTGAAGAGGAACGCCTGGCCGTGGGGCAGGTGGTCGGGGTCGGAGGCGGTCAGCGAGTAGAGCACCACCGGCGCCTCCTGGCCCTGGAAGCGGTCGACGGTGCCGGCCTGCACCCCCTCGGGCAGGGCGGCCTGGAGCCGGTGGACCTGGGCGTTGAAGGGGGCGACCACCAGGATGTCGGCGGGCGCCAGCGCCCGTTCGCGGCCCGAGGCCTCGCGCCACCGGCACCGGAGCAGCTGATCCACGATGGCGGCCACCGTCTCCACCTCCTCTGGTGCGGTGGTGCGGTGGCCTTGGTGCGGCACCTCCACCCACCGCAGCCCGGCCCCGCCCCAGGGGGCCGGCCCCAGGACCGTCTGCCGGCCGCAGTGCTCGGCGCTGCCGAGCCGCCCGCCGTAGGCGATGCGGCCGAGGTAGTCGGCGATGGCGGGGTGGCAGCGGCGCGTGACGGGGAGGAAGAGGCCGAGGTCGGGGGGCATGGTGGGCCGGCCGGCGAGGAGGTGGCCCAGGGCGGAGACGGCCACGCCGTCGGGGTGATGGGCCTGGACGGGGTGGGGGAGCTGCTGGGGGTCGCCGAGGAGGATCAGGTTGCGGGCCGCGCCGCCCACGGCGAGCGTGTCGGCCAGGGCGAACTGGCCCGCCTCGTCGACGACGAGGTAATCCAGCTGGCGGTCCCACTCCGCGCGGGCAAAGACCCAGGCGGTGCCGGCGACGAGCCGCGCCCCCTGCCGGAAGGCGCGCCAGCCAGCCTCCGAGCCGGTGACGACGGGGACGGGCTCGCCGGGCGCGGGCGCTTCGCTCCGCCCCCCGACCCGGACGCCGGGCAGGGGCTCCGGCCCCCAGGCGCCCTTGATGGCGGCCAGCAGGTTGCGGATGACGAGGTGGCTGGGGCCCGTGACGCCCACGGTGTGGCCCGCCCGCAGCAGGGCCGCGACGACCCGGCCGCCGAGGTAGGTCTTGCCGGTGCCGGGCGGCCCCTGCACGGCGAGGTAGCTCTGGTCGAGGCGCAAGGCCAGGGCGACGGCCTCCGCCACGGGGTCGCTACCGGGGGCCGGGAGCGCCGCGCCGTGGGCGAAGCGGGGCGGGGTGCGGGCCAGGAGCGCCGCGAGCGCCGGGTGGGCGCCGGGATCCGCGGCGAGGGCCAGGGCCACGCGGTGGACGGCGCGCTGCAGGGGCCGAGTGTCGACCGGCCCGCCCGCGATGAGGTGGAGGGGGTGGCTCTCGTGGTGGGCGGGGCGGCGCAGCACGAGCCGCCCGCGGCGGAGGTCGAGGGCCTGGAGAACGCCCGCCTCCCGGCCGGTCTCGGGGTCGACCACGGTGTCGCCCACGCGGATCTTGACCTCCTGCTCGGCGGGGAAGGCGTAGGCGTCCGCGACGGCGCGGGAGCCGGCCGGCGCTCGTTCCAGGTGCTCCAAGTGGGCGATGGCCTCGGGGTCGTCCCACCACGCCTCCGGCGACCCTGCTCGCCGGCGGTAGAACGCCTGCCAGGCGACCCGGTCCTCCCGCCGGTGCCACCCGCAGCAGCGGGCGAGGAGGTCGGCCTGCGGGCCCCGGCCCACCGCCGCCGCGGCCGCGACCTCCTGGGCCGCCCGCTCCTGGGCCTCCACGGCCTCCGAGGGGGTCGGATCGAGGCGCGGCGGGCGCTCGGCGATCCCGGCTGCCGCCCGCAACCCCTCCAGCCAGGCGCGGCACTCGGCGGTGGAGCGGCAGTCGTCGGCGTTGTACCGGGCCAGCTCCGCTAGCAGCGCGTCGTCGCCGGTGGCCAGCCACCGGCGGTAGGCCGCCACGCTGGCGCCGCCCTTCTGGACGGCGGTGGTGCGGCCGGCGCCCCGGTAGCGGTGCTCCAGGGCCTCGATCGCGTACGACGCCTCGGAGACCTGCACCGCCTCGCGGACGACGCGGTAAAGGTCCACCAGGACCTCGCCCCGCAGGAGGCGGTCGACTGCGGCCTCGCGGGTGCCGTGGCGGCCGGCCAGGCGCTGCAGCGCGTCCACCGCGTCGTGGTTGTAGTCGTGGTTGTAATGGTAGACATGCATCCCCTGATGCTGCGTCCAGCGGGCCATCACCCAGTCGATGAACGCCGCAAACGCCACCTGCTCGCCCTCGGGGGTGTGGCCCCAGAGGCATCGGTACTGCCAGGCGCCGTCCTCGTCCCAGTAGCCCCAGCCCCACAGATACTCGCGCTGCCCACCCGCGGCCCAGGGGTCGCCCTCGAGGGCGAAGAAGACGTCGCCCGGGTCGGGCTCGGGGAGGCGCGCGAGGCCCCGGCCGGGGGCGGGGGGCAGGAGCTCCCAGCAGGGGGCGCCGGTCTCCCGCGCCCGGTGCTGGAGCCGGGCCTGGCGGACGAGGCGCTCTAGGGGCGCGGCCCCGATCCCGGGCACCGGCCGCGCCGGGTCCCAGGCGGCGAGGTCGGCCAGCGTGCGGACGCCGGCCTGTCGGAGCTTGCGGATCTGGTCGCGGCGGATGTCGGCCACCAGGCTCAGGTGGTCGGCCGCCCGGCGCTGGGCGTCGCACAGGGCCTGCCACCGGCACTCTCCGCAGGCGGCGATGCGGTCAGGGCAGGGGAGGGCGTCCGGGAGCGGGGCTGTGGCTGCGGCGAGGAGCCGCCGCCGGGCACGCTCCACGAAGGCGTCGGCGTGGGCCACGGGGAGCCGCTCCTCCGCCCCCGTGCCGAGGATGAGCGCCATGGACGCCGGCCGCCGTCCCTGGATCTTGTCCAGCAAGAGGCTGTCGAAGGCCGTCTGCGCCCAGGCCAGCACCCGTGGGTGGTGGGCGAGCGTCGCGTCCCAGACCTCGTAGTGCCAGGGGCCGAGGTCCGAAGCCCCCTCGACTCGCACCAGGAAGTCGGGCCGCCCGAACCAGGGCGGGTCGAGCAGGACGCCTTGGGCGATGACCGGCGCGCCCGCGCGCATCGCGGCGGCGGTGGCGGCGGCCTGGGCCGCGGGATCGCCATCGCCGGGGATCCGTGCCACGGCCCGCCCCTGGGCCTCGAACCGGGTGGCCGCGGCGGCCTCCTGGGTCCCCGCCAGGGCCTGGACCATGGCCCGCTCGGTGTCGTCGCCTGCCGGCGGCCCAGCGATTCGTCCCGCCTCCGCCCACCGCACCCAGGCCAGGCGGTGCGGGCAGGCGAGGAAGTCGACAAGGTCGGTAGCGGTCCACCATCGTGCAGACCCGGCCATGGGAGGATCCCCCCTTGCCCTTCGCAACGGTTGCCAGGGCCAGGGATTCGACGCCGGGGCGGCGGATCCCTACCTCGGCGGGCGGGGCGTGCTCCACCCCATCAATCGCCATCCTTCGTGCCACGCCCTGCGAGTGGTGGCTCGGGAGCGTGAGCAGGATTCCGAGGCGGATCACGAAATGGGCCGTCGAATCCGACAAAGCAGGGAAAGGGCGGCGACATGGGCGCCTGAGACAGGCGGGGGCCGGGCGCGGCGGGTGGGAGAGCGACGGGACTGCCTCTTTGCCGTCGTGGCCTTGCCCGATGGCCGCAAACTCGGCCTCCGCCGGTGCAGGCATTTTGGAAACCTTACGGTCCCTCTGGCTGCGATGGCCATGGACGCGTGGCCGGCCCTGGTATCAATGGGGGCACGTGCCCCCGCACGCCCAACGGGTGTGGGAAGGGCTGGGCATCCCCTGGTATGTCCGCGGCGAACCCAGCTAAGCCACCCCCAAAAAATCCAGACAACCGGCGACTATAAGACGCGGAAGCCGAGTTCCTCCGTTCGGCCCCAAGACCTGCGCTAGGCTCCGTCTTGAACGGCGCCGTCGCGACCTGAAATTTTGGCCTCAGACCAAGTCAAAACCGCCTATCCCGCTCCCACGCCGTTCCCAGCCGTTCCGAGGCGCCCGCTCTGCCTCTTTGGGGATTCACCGCGATCGCGGTAATCTACGGAATCCCGACAAAATAGTAATAAATTCTGGTATGGCGGATTTGGTTTATGATCCCTTATAATGCCGTTGCTTCGCCGAGCGATGGTTGCTTAGGAGGGAGGGAGAGCATGGCGGAGTTTACCTATCGGTTTCGCGCGCCAATTGCCCCACCCGAGGCGGGGGGGATCGGTATGCCCGCCTATCGCCAGACGGTGGCCGACGGGATGCGGATTGAACGCGACGTGGCCGTCCCCTTGCGTGACGGCACCCGGATCTACATTGACCTCTTTCGGCCGGTTGACGAGTCGAACCCAGTCCCCGTGTTAATCGGCTGGTCGCCGTACGGTAAGCACGCCCGCATCCAATACGACGTCTTTTTCCCTGGCAGCGAGGTCAATCCGGACCATGTTTCCTCGTACGCCGCCTTCGAAGGCCCCGACCCGCTCTATTGGGTCCCCCGCGGATACGCCGTCATCAACGCCGACATCCGCGGCGTGTGGAATTCCGAGGGTAAGGCCACATTCTTCTCGCCTGAGGAGGCCCAAGATTTTTACGACCTCATCGAATGGGCCGGAACCCAACCGTGGAGCAACGGCAAGGTCGGCTTGACCGGAGTGTCATACCTCGCGGTCATGCAGTGGAGGGTCGCCGAACTCCACCCGCCGCACTTGGCCGCCATCAACCCCTGGGAGGGCTGGACCGACACCTACCGCGAGGTGGCTACCCACGGTGGCATTCCCGACAGTTGGTTTTGGCCGTTTTTGCAGACGCAAATGACTTTCGGCCGCTTTGAGGTGGAAGATCTGGTCGCCGAGACCCAAGCGCATCCCTTTTTCGACGCGTTCTGGGAGTCGAAAGCGGCGGCCCTCGAGCGGGTTACCGTTCCCGCTTATGTGGTGGCCAGTTTTTCGGACCAGGGACTACATCTGAGGGGCACTCTGGAGGGATTCAAGCGCATCGCCTCGCCACAGAAGTGGTTGGAGGTCCACCGACGCAAGAAGTGGGCTTACTATTATCAGCCCGAGAGTAAAGAGCGCTTGAAGTGGTTCTTTGACCATTTTCTTAAAGGAGAATCGGACGCGGTATTGTCGTGGCCTCGGGTGCGCTACGAACTGGCCCATCGGTTTTACGTCGGCACTTGGCGCGAAGCCCGTGACTGGCCCCTGCCGGAAACCCGCTACATCAAGTTCTACCTCGACACTGCCCGCGGAACCCTAGATACCGCGCCGGCCCCGACGACCTCCCACGCCGTCTACCACTCCCTGGGCGGTGGACCCGGACCTCACCGCGCCACCTTCGACTGGGTCTTTACCGAGCCGACCGACGTGGTCGGCCACATGGCGGTGCGCCTTTACATGGCCGCGGAAGAGGGGGAGGACCTCGATGTCTTCGTCGCCATTTGGAAACTGGACCGAGAGGGACAGGTGGTGCCATTCCCGTACTACGCGCAATTCAATGACGGGCCGGTGGCCTTGGGGTGGATCCGCGCTTCGCACCGCGAGCTCGATCCGGAACGGTCCACGGAATTTCAGCCGGTGCTGGCGCACCGCCGCGCACTGCCGGTGCGGCCGGGCGAAATCGTGCCGCTGGACATCGAGATCTGGCCGTCTGCGACCCACTTCGACGCGGGCGAGGGCCTGCGCCTCGTCGTGCAGGGAACCGACGTCAACAAGTACCCCAAACCGGCGGTGTACTGCCGCCACGAGGAGAGCGTCAACCGGGGCCTGCACCGGGTCTACACCGGTGGTCCGTACCCCGCTTACCTACTGCTGCCCATTGTCTCTGCCTAAGACCTCACGGTCGCCTGCGAAGGGCCGACTCCCGTGCCGACATCGTTCCGTGCCCCGCGGTGGGTTGCACTGCGGGGCACGCCATCGAGGTCCGCTTCATTTTTCTACGAATTTCCCCAACGATGCTTGTCCCGGATTTTCCGACTGTCGATCAGCTGGGCTCAACTCGCATGTACAACGGCACGCCCAAGGCCGTTAACCCCTGTCGCCTGTTGCGCATGGGGGTTGTGACCCCACGGATGCCGGTGGCATCCATGAGGCCACCGGCTTCGGTGCCCAGAGGGTGGTAGTGACAGGAGGCTCGGTTGGAGGGACGGCATCTCAATGGGGTGGGGAGCCGGGGAGTCGGCTGAGGATTCGTCGGTTCAGACGGTGATCACAGAATGAACGGGATCTGGACATGCCCCAAATGATCTATAGACCGTAGGCCAATGAGCAGCTTTGTCAAGCCTCACTTCGGGCCCCATCTTGCCTGCGGAAATCCCCCCTCTCATCTCCTCGGCCGTGTCTCGGGTGCTGCTGTTCCTAGATGGAGTGGCTTTCCTGCCTGATTAAAGACCAACGAAAAAAGCTTGTTCCGCGGGCACTAGCACACGGCGAATGGCCCTCATAGTCCATTTCGCGACCCCAGGGAGGTTCGCAGAGCCCCTCGTCGTGCGCGTTTACGCGATGGGTCGTGGAGACCGTGGCCGGTCACCACGCGACGGCTGGGAGCCGTAGAGGTTCCCCGCCGCTACGGCCTTCCGCGCCGTTAACCCAAGATCATGAACCCATCGCCAGACGAACCAGACTGGCCCGGCGCGTAGAGCGCCGCCACATCGTAGACCAGGTTGGCCACGTTCGGCGGGCCGAAGCCGATCTGGGCTGTGAAGGGCGCGGGCCAGCCAAACGCCTGGTCGAGGAACGCCGGGAGCACCTCGGGGGCGGGGCCGGTGGCGTTGGCCACATGGTACAACACATCCGGCACGATGGCACCCTGCAGGTCCGCGCCATAGGTCTGGGCGTAGTGCGCCTGGACCAAGGCCCAGATGCCCGCCCAGCAGGGGGCGGCGAGGCTTGTGCCACCGCTGGGTTGGAGGACGCCGTTGGCGACGATCGGCGCGTTCCATGCCAGGAAGCTCACGTCGGGTAGGTAGCGGTGAACCAGGCCGGGCACCAGGGCGTCGAGGGGCGAGCCCAAGAGGCCTAAACGGACCCATTCGTCGGCCTGCCACCGGGCCATGGGATAGTCCGAAAAGCCGTAGCCCCCGGCGTCCCAGGGGTATGGCACCCCTTGCCACCAGACGTCCTGGCCGAGCGGCGTGATCATCGTGCCGCCCACGGCGACCATGTATTCATTGGCGGCAGGCCAATCCAAGCGGTCTTGTGTGCCTGCCAAGCCAAAATCGCCAGCGGCGGCAAATAGGCCGACCCCCGCCTTCGCCGCGCGTTCGATCTCGAGGTTGTCGGCGGGGGCGGTGAGATAGCCCTCAGCGCGGAACCCCCTGGGATCGTAGTAGGAGAGAGAGAAGGCAGCGGCGCCAATCGCGGCGGCGTACCGCACGGCGTGGTTGTAGGCGTCCCCCGTGTAGGGGGCTTCATACAGCACGAGGTGGGCTTGCGGCGCCATGGCGTGGACCCACTCCACATCCATGGTAGCCTCCAACTGCGCAGCCCCCACGATGCCGATCGGGCCGTCAGGCGCCACCGTCGCTGCAGAGACCGGCGGCAGGCCAAACAGCATATCGAACTGGGCCACATCCGACCAGAGGACATCGCTCGCCTCGTACAACACGATGGTCTGCCCCTGGCCAAAATCGCCCTGCTGGAACACTGGCAGCACGTGGTAGTGACGATAGACGAAGAAAGGGTCGAACAGACCCTGACCGGTGATCTGGCTGCGCACGACAGCATCGGGCGTCACGGCGAGGGCCGGCCCCGTCCACATCGACCGCAGTGGTCCTGCGCCGATGTCGGCCTCCAACGTGTACAGGCCGCCCGGCAGAGCCTGCGGGATCTGCAAGATGGCCGGGGTGGTGGTCGCCGACAACAGGGGATACATTGCACCGGTTTCGGCGGAGATGAGAAACCAGAACACGGAGGCGCCCGGCGGCGCGTTAGGCGCGGCCACCGTGATCGACTGCCCGGCCGACACCGTCCAGGCAGGTTCGGGCGTGGGCACCCCCTGAGCGGCGGCGGAGGCAGGCCAGGCGGCCAATACCGCCGCCGCGGCGACCGCCGTTAGGAACCGTCGGACAAACCGCGCCGTAGCACCTCACCTCGCGACGGAGGATTCGCGGGATTCCGTCAGATTTCCTGCTGGTGAGGAGTGGGCTACGGCCTAGAACTATCGGTCGAAAGCCGGCGCTACCAGACGGCCTGCTGCGCGGTGCTAGACGACACTGTGGTGGGGGACGCCCATGCGGCGGTGCTCCGTAGCTCTGGGCTCCGTTCCCCAGTCGATCCGTCTGAGGGCACGCCGCCTGCCGGACAGCCGAGACGGGCGGTGGGGGAGGGGCTTTTTCGCCGGGGACTGGGGCAGATCGAGACGCCCTGGCCTTCAGGGGTGAAAGCATCCCGAAGGCCGTCTTTGTCGGGACTCAGGGCGCGCCGATTCCCTCGCGGCTTCCCAAGATGCGGCATAGCGCCCACCGCCTCCGTGGGCGCCGGTGAGCGCCTGACGCCCTTCGTGGCAGGGGTGACGTCCCAAAGGTTTCGGGCGGCCGCCGGCTCGGCGGTCTTTTCCCCTCCCCGCCTGCCCGTCCCAATCGAGAGTCGGCCGGGCCTCTTGCGATGGCACGGTCTTTAAGAGGGCAGAGCGCGCTTTGGGCACCCCTGTCGCCACCATGTGGTGGCCGTCTTGCGTGGACCGCCGTTTTGCGTTTGGAAGAACGCCCCCGGGGCGCCCCATGTCGACTGCTTCCGCAAGGCCCCTTTTGGGGGCAACTCGGCCAGAACCCGCGGGGCCTTTTCGAGAGCAGGGGAGCCTGGTCGCCCTCCCACCCATCCTCCAAAACCCTGGGGCTTAGGGCCGCCGCTGGGGCGCGGCCGGTCCGAGTCGCCCGCCCCGAAGCACTAAGGGAGCAGGTCCTAAAGCCGGGGACCGGCTCATATCTAGTCCCCAAAAGGAGGGCAAGGAGCGAGCATGGGGATGCGACTGGCCGCGACGTTTTGGGTCGGGCTTCTTGGGGTGGTGGCCGGAGCCTTTTTGGTATGGGGGCTTATTCGGGGCGGCGAAAGCCAGTTTCAGTGGCCCGTGGCGCAGGTGGTGGCCAAGGTCAACCCCTCGGTGGTGATGGTGGTCAATCACGAAGGGCGCCCTCCGCAGGAGAAGGTAAAGGGCATTGGCTCTGGGGTCATCATCGATCAGGCGGGGGATATCGTGACCAATTACCACGTCATCGCGGGGGCCAGCCGGGTGACGGTGCAGCTGGCCGATGGGTCTAGCTACCCGGCCGTGGTGGTGGGAGCCGATCCGCCCACCGACTTGGCGGTGGTCCGCATCCGCTCGACGCGGCCCTTGGTTCCCATCACCTTTGCGAGCTCGGGCCAGATTCGGCCCGGGGACTTGGTGGTGGCCATCGGGAACTCGCTCGGATTGCGCCACAGCGTCACCGTGGGAGTGGTCTCGGCCAAGGAGCGGGTGTTGTACCGCGACGGCTGGGAATTCCACCTGATTCAGACCGATGCCGCCATCAATCCGGGAAACAGCGGCGGCCCGCTGTTGAACCTCCAGGGTCAGCTCATCGGCATCAACTCGAGCAAAATCGCTCAGGCCGGCGTGGAGGGGATCGGGTTTGCCATTCCCAGTGACGTCGTGCGGACCGTAGCCACCCAACTCATTCGCTATGGACAAGTGCGGCGCCCGTGGTTAGGGATCACGGTGGCTACAGCGAGGCCGGGGGACGTCGGGCTATTCGTGGTCGCGGTGGCACCGGGGGGGCCGGCGGCGCGGGCCGGCATTCGGCCGGGAGACTTCGTGACGGCATTGGGTTCCCATCCCTTGCACACCGTGGCCGATTTACGCCGGACGCTGACTCGGCTGGACGTGGGCGAGACGGTCGTGGTGCGATTTTGGCGGGCGGGGGAGGCCCAGTCGGCGCCCCTGGTGGTCGGCCAAACACCTATCCCAAGCGGCGCCGGCACCTCACCGCGTCAGGCCGGCTAACTGCTGGCAAATCCCGCCAGCCAATGAAAGTACCAGGGCACGGCCCAACTTCCAGCCAAGGACAACCACACCATCGCCACCGACACCCAAAGGATCAGCTGGGGTAGCGGCCAAGAACGGCTGGGACGGAGGTCCCAGAACAGGCTTAAGCCGAGGAAGGCGGCCAACGCCGTCAAAGCCAGCACCACCACGGCGCTTTGCGGAGTGGGCCGGCGGGTGGCGGCGTCGGCTACCAAGGCGCCTCCGGACATGCTGCCAACCAAAAGCGCAGAGGTCCACAACAGGGCGCTTAACGTGGTTTGACGCGCCTTGCGGGCTTCGTCCTCCATCGCTGCCACGGCTCCCCCTCTCCTCACAGGCCTCATCGATGGCCCGAAACATTCGCGATGGCTCCGGAATTTTCCTGCTCTTTCGCCCGCTTCCGCTTTTGGCCCGAGGCCGGTCGGGTTTCTCTTGGGGCGAAGTGTTTCGGTAATCTATATGCCAACCGCACTGGATTTAGGACAGGCCAGGGGGCGACGACGGTGCGCATGGTCACGGTGGGCCGGCCCCGAGCACCGGGGTTGGCCAGCGCAATGGAGGAATACCGGCGCCGCCTTTCGCGCTGGGAGGCCGTGGAGTGGGTGGTGGTGCCGGAGGCTCGGGGGCGGGCCGGATCCGACCCGGACGGGATTCGGCGCTGGGAAGGGGCCCACGTCTTAGCCGCCCTGAAACCGCGCGACTGGGTGGTGGCGTTGGCCGTCGAAGGGGTCGAGGACGACTCGTTCGCCTTTGCCCGGCGCCTGGAAAGCTGGCGTGCCACCGGAAGGCCGGTGGCGTTGGTGGTGGGCGGGGCTTTTGGGCTCGACCGGCGGGTGCTGGACCGGGCGGACTGGCAGTGGTCGCTGTCGCGCCTGACCCTGGCTCACGAGGTGGCGCAGTTGGTCGCCCTCGAGCAGCTGTACCGCGCGTTTACAATCCTGACCGGCCATCCCTATCATAAGGGATAGTCGGCGAAGGGAGGGGTACACGATGCCGAAGTTGTTTGAGCCGTTCCAGTATGGGGGGCTGGCGTTGAAGAACCGGGTGGTCATGTCCCCCATGTGTCAGTACTCGGTATGGGCCGAAGATGGGGTGCTCAATGAGTGGCACTGGGTGCACTACCTCAGTCGGGCAGTGGGCGGTGTAGGGCTGATCATCATCGAGATGACCGGAGTGGTGCCCGATGGGCGGATCACCGTCCACGACCTCGGCCTGTGGAATGCGGAGCAGGCGGAGGCGCTCGCTCGCTTGGTGCGCGAAATCCATCGCTATGGAGCCAAGGTGGGGATTCAGATCGCCCACGCCGGTCGCAAGACGGAATCGCCCAGCCTCCGGCCGGTGGCCCCCTCCCCCATCCCCTTCTCGGAGCGCTATCGGGTGCCGCATGCTCTGTCGGTCGCCGAAATCGCGGAGATCGTGGCGGCGTTCGGGCGGGCGGCGCGGTTGGCGGTCGAGGCGGGGGTGGATTTGGTGGAGCTTCACGGCGCCCATGGCTATCTCATCCACCAATTTTTCTCTCCTCTGTCGAACCACCGCGAAGACGCCTATCGCGAGCCTACCCGCTTTGCCTCGGAGGTGATTCGGGCGGTACGGCGGGAGCTGCCAGACCGCGTGCCGCTGGCCATTCGCGTCTCGGCTACGGAATGGGATCCGGCCGGGTACAACCTGGAGGCGTTTCTCCCTTGGGCGCGCGCGCTGCGCGACGCCGGTGCGGAGCTGTTCGACGTCTCGTCGGGCGGCAATTCGCCGGTGCGGGTGACCCCGACGCCGGGGTACCAGGTGCCCTTCGCGGCCGAAATTCGGCGCCAGCTTCGCGTACCGGTGATCGCCGTGGGCGCGCTCGACTCGTATCCGCTGGCGGAGGCCGTCCTCAATCGGGAGGACGCCGACCTCGTGGCCATCGGACGAGGGCTTCTGGCCAACCCCTATTGGGCCAACGCCGCTGCCCAGGCCTTAGGAGGGCGCGTGCAGGTGCCGAAGCAGTACTGGCGCGCCTTTCCTCCCGAGTTTTTAGCGGCGCCGCAGGCGTAGGTTACCGTCTGGAGGAGGTGGGGCGGCATGGAACTCCGGGAAATACAGGAGCGCGTCGACGCGTGGATCGGGCGATTTGCCGAAGGGTATTTCTCTCCCCCGATCATGATCCTGCGCCTGGCCGAAGAACTGGGCGAATTGAGCCGGGAGGTCAACCACCGGTTTGGCCCCAAGCCGAAGAAGGCGTCAGAACCTGAAGGGTCCCTGGCTGAGGAGCTCGGGGACCTGCTTTTTGTGCTGGTGTCGTTCGCCAACGCGCTCGGCATCGACCTGGAGACGGCCTTCTTGGATGTGATGGCCAAGTACGAAGCGCGGGACGCCCACCGCTGGACGCCCAAGACGCCGCCGGGTGAAGAGCCCTCGGCCTAAGCCGCTGGCTACCGGGCATGGCCGTCGCCTTGCACCGGGGTCGGAAAAGGGATACAACAGGGGAAGGTGATGCCATGTTCTCGATGTGGGGGGCGGCGCATCCTACCCCGACGGTGTGGGCGCCACGCGCCATGGTGGCGAGCGGCCATCCCTTGGCCTCCGCTGCAGGTCTCGGGATGTTGCAGCGGGGCGGTAATGCCGCCGATGCGGTCGCGGCCATGGCCTTCGTCACGGCAGTGGTGATGCCCGACATGTGCGGACTCGGCGGCGACGCCTTCGCGGTGGTGGCCGGTGGAGGGAACGACCCCCGGGCGTGGCTCGGCAGCGGAGCTTTGCCAGCCGGATACCGCGAGGAACGACTTCCGCCGGGTCCGGTCTTGCCCTTGCGCGGGGGGGCGGCGGTGGCCGTGCCGGGAGCGACGCAGCTCGCTATTGCGCTGCACCGGCGCTACGGCCGCCTCTCGTTGACGGAGGTGGCGGCGCCGGCCATTCGCTTGGCGCGCGAGGGATTTTTAGTGGATGCGCGGCTTGCGGGCTCTGTGGCGGAATGTCAGGCGCTGTTGGCCCAAGACCCGGCCGCGGCGGCCCGGTTTTTGCCTGGGGGCGTGCCGGTCCCAGAGGGCGCACGGCTGGCTCAACCGGAGTTGGCCACGGCCCTGGAGGCGGTGGTGGCCAGCGAAGGCGAGGCGCTGTACAGCGGCGGGCTGGCGTCGGCCGTGGCGACGGCGGTGCAGGCGCAAGACGGATTTCTGACCGCGGCCGACCTGGCCCACCACCGTACCCGCGAGGAGGCGCCACTGGAGTTGGCGTGGGGTCCCTTCACGGTGTTGACGCCTCCCCCGCCCAGTGCGGGGGTGGTGCTGCTGGAGGCGCTCGGCATTTTGCGGGAGGAGGCCTGGGAGCCGGACTGGCGCCAGTCAGACGAGGCCGTCCACCGCGTGATCGAGGCCTTGCGGTTGGCGTTCGCCGACCGCCGGAACGCGGCTGGGGATCCGGAACGGGTGGCCTACGATGCCCGGGCCGTCTTAGACCCGGTGCATCTTTCGGCCCAGCGCCGGCGCATCGGGCGCTCGGCCTTGAGGCTGCCTACGGCCTTGACCCCCGGGGACACTACCTCGATGGTGGCGGCCGACCAAGACGGCCTGGTGGTGTCCTACATCCACAGCTTAGGCCTGGCCTTCGGTTCGGGGGTCTTCGTGCCCGAAGGCGGATTCTTCCTCAACAACCGGGCGGGGCGGTCGTTCAACCGCATTCCCGGCCATCCGAATCAGGCGGAAGGGGGCAAACGCCCCATGCACACCTTGTTGGCCTGGATCGCCATGCGCGGAGGAGAGCCGGTGCTGGCGGGGAACACCATGGGCGGAGACGGCCAGCCCCAGTGGAACCTCCAGGTGTTGATCGACCTCGTGGCAGGCGGTCGCCTACCGGGGGAGGCGGTGTCCTTGCCCCGCCTGACGGTATTGCCCGCCACCGATGCCCATACGCTGGACGACCCGACGGTGGTGCACCTCGAGGCGCGCTTCAGCCCGGAGGTGGTGGCCAACCTGGAACGCCGGGGGCATCGCCTAAAGATGGTCGGCCCTTGGGGGGCGGGGGGGTCGGTCCAGGTGGTGCAGCGGGTAGCCAACGGGTGGGCTGGGGCCTCCGACCCGCGGGGGATCGGGCAGACCTTAGGCCTGTAGAGGCGAGGGCGATATTTCCCCCTCGCCTCGCGCACACTGATGGAGTAAGGAGGCGCTCCTTTGGCAGCGAACGCGCAATACGATTTGGTGGTGTTGGGCGGTGGAACCGGCGGCTACGTGGCAGCCATCCGCGCGGCGCAGCTCGGCATGAAGGTGGCGGTGGTGGAAAAGGACAAGGTGGGCGGCACCTGTTTGCACCTCGGTTGCATCCCCACCAAGGCCTTGTTGCACACGGCGGAGCTCTTGCACCAGGTTCGCCACGGCGACCAGGTAGGATTGGCCGTGGAGTCGGTGGCGTTGGACTACCCCAAGGCACTGAGTTATAAGGAACGCGTCGTAGGCCAGCTCTACCGCGGAGTGCAGTACCTACTGAAAAAGAACGGGGTGACCACCATCAGCGGGCGCGGAACGGTGTTAGACGCCCACCGCATTCGCGTGGAGACCGACGGCGGGCCGGAGGAGGTCTTGGGCCAGCACCTTTTGATTGCGACTGGGTCGGTCCCGCGGCCGCTGCCCGGCGTGCCCTTCGACGGCCAACGGGTCGTCAGTTCGGACCATGTGCTCACGGCGCAAGACCTGCCCGGCTCGATCCTGATCATCGGCGGAGGCGCCATCGGGGTGGAGTTTGCCTCCATGTACCACGACTTTGGGGTGGAGGTCACGGTGGTAGAGATGATGGACCACCTGTTGCCGTCGGAGGATGTGGACATCGCCCACACCTTGGAGACGATCCTCACCAAGCGCGGCATCCACGTCCTGACCGGGGCGGAGCTTTTGCGCGATCGCCTAAAGGTCGACGCCAGCGGCGTGACGGCGGCCATCGCCACGCGACAGGGCGATGTCACCACCGTGCGGGCCGACCGGATGTTGGTGGCCATCGGACGCGCGCCGTTGACTGAGGGGATCGGGCTGGAGGCAGTGGGCGTGGCCACCGACCGGGGGTTCATCCGCGTCGATGACCGGTACCGCACGAGCGTACCCGGGATCTGGGCCATCGGCGACGTCATCGGCGGCTATCTCCTGGCCCACGTGGCGGCGCACGAGGGCATGATCGCCGTGGAGACCATGGCCGGCCAAGATCCCGAGGGCCTGTCGCCGCTTCGTGTACCGCGCGTCACCTATTGCCGGCCCGAGGTGGCTTCGGTGGGTTGGACGGCTGCGGAGGCTGAGGCGCAAGGGCATCGCGTCAAGGTGGGCACCTTCCCCTTCCGGGCCAACGGCCGCTCCCTCATCCTAGGAGAAGCCGAGGGGATGGTGAAGCTGGTGGCGGACCAGGAAACCGATGCCCTGTTGGGGGCGCACATCATCGGCCCCAACGCTTCGGACCTGGTCAACGAGATGGCTTTGGCGCGATTTTTGGAGAGCACCGGCTGGGAGGTCGCAGAGAGCGTACACGCCCATCCTACCGTCTCCGAGGTCCTGCACGAGGCAGCCCTGGCCCTGGATGGTCATGCAATTCATGTGTAAGAATTTGCAATGGCCGGTGAATCCCCAGGTTTTCCGGGTAAGGGCCCCAAAGACTACCCTTGGGCAGTGGGAAGGATTACAATGGCGATGGCGCTTAGGAGAGTTCCGGACCCTCCCGCCGATCGCAACGCCTTGAGCAGTAAAAGACCCCGACCGCGACGGTCCGGGGACAGGCGGGGGCAAAACTGGTCTTAAGCATAAATATTCGGCGACCAGCTCCCCGGGGGGGCCGGCGGGCGGTCCCCTCGGCGCCACAGGCGGAAAGGAGAGGGAAGAGCTTGGCTGAGGCAGAGATGACCCCTGAGCTCATGAAGGAGATCTACTACTACATGGCGCTGTCCCGGGCAGTGGACGACCGCATGTGGATCCTCAACCGGCAGGGGAAGGCTCCGGTGGTCTACTCCTCCAACGGCCATGAAGCGGCCCAGGTGGGGTCGGCGTTTGCGCTCCGGCGCGGGGAGGACTGGATCGCGCCCTACTACCGCGACTTGGCGCTGGTGCTGGCGTGGGGGATGACGCCGCGCGAGGTGATGCTGCACGTGTTGGCCCGGGCGGCAGATCCCAACTCGGGCGGCCGGCAGATGCCGGCCCATTGGGGGATGCGGCGCTTACATATCCTGAGCGGCGGGTCGGTGGTGGCGACCCAAAACGCCCACGCCACCGGCATCGCGTTGGCGTCCAAGATGCTAAAGGACGGCCGCGTGGCCGTGGCCTACTTCGGCGAAGGGTCAACCAGCCAGGGCGAGTTTCACGAGGCGTTGAATTTTGCGGCGGTGTGGAAGCTGCCGGTGGTGTTTTTCAACGAGAACAACGGCTACGCCATTTCGGTGCCGCAGCGCAAGCAGATGGCCGTGGTGGACGTGGCGGCCAAGGCGGCCGGGTACGGGATCCCCGGGGTGATCGTCGACGGCAACGACCCGGTCAAGGTCTGGGAGGTGACGCGGGCCGCGGCGGAGCGGGCCCGCCGGGGGGAGGGCCCGACCTTGATCGAAGCCAAGACCTACCGGTTCGTCCCCCACTCCAGCGACGATGACGACCGCGCGTACCGCAGTCGCGAAGAGGTCATGGAGTGGAAGAAGCGCGACCCCTTGGTCACCTTTGAACAGCGGTTGGAGGCCGAGGGTATCTTGAGCGCGGAAGAGAAGGCGGCAATGGCCAAGCAGATCCGGGACTTGGTCAACGACGCCACGGATTACGCCGAAAAGGCGGCGCTGCCGGACCCGGCCACGTTGGAGCGCTACGTGTACGCCGAGTAAGGCTCCAAGCCCAGACTTTGGACAAGGAGGGGAAATCCGGCCAAGGCAGGGGCGGGCCGGGCAAAGCGTATGGCGGTAATGACCTATCTCGAGGCGATTCGCGCCGGCTTGCGCCAGGAGATGCAGCGCGACCCGCGCATCGTGATCTGGGGCGAAGACGTGGGGGTCCGGGGCGGTGTATTCCGCGTCACCGAAGGCTTGCAACAAGAGTTTGGCGAGGACCGCGTCATCGACTCGCCACTGGCCGAAGGGGCTATCGTGGGCGTGGCCATCGGGGCAGCCATCAACGGCCTGCGCCCCATCCCCGAGATTCAATTCGGTGACTTTATTTTCCCCGCCATGAACCAAATCGTGGAGGAAGCGGCGCGCATGCGCTACCGCTCCAACAACGATTTCCACGTGCCCTTGGTGATTCGCGCGCCCATTGGGGGCGGCATCCACGGTGCGCTGTATCATTCCCAGTCGGTGGAGGCGTTCTTCGCGCACGTTCCGGGCCTGAAGGTGGTGGTGCCGGGCACGCCCTACGATGCCAAGGGGCTTTTGGCGGCGGCCATCGCCGACGAAGACCCGGTGCTGTTCTTTGAGCACAAGGCCGCCTATCGCTCCCTGCGCGGGGAGGTGCCAGAGGAGCGCTACCTGATTCCGATCGGTAAGGCGGATGTGAAGCGCGAGGGCCAGGACCTGTCCATCATCACCTACTCCCTCATGGTCAGCTACGCTCTGCGGGCCGCCGAGGCCCTGGCTCAGGAGGGCATCTCGGTCGAGGTGCTGGACCTTCGCACGGTGCGGCCGCTGGACCGGCAGGCCATCCTAGAGACCGCGAAGAAGACGGGCAAGGTGTTAATCGTGCATGAAGACAACAAGACGGGCGGAATCGGGGCGGAGGTGAGCGCCATCCTGGCCGAGGAGGTGCTGTTCTACCTCGACGCCCCGATTCGCCGCCTGTGCGGCCCGGACGTCCCGGCGATGCCTTACAGCCCACCGCTGGAGCATGCGTTCATGATCACGCCGGAGAAAATCGCCCAGGCCGCCCGCGAACTTGCGCGCTTTTGAGCGAGGTCTTGGGCGAGACGGGGAAGGAGGTCCGGCGGGATGACGGAAAAGGTACTGATGCCACAGCTGGGCGAATCGGTGACCGAGGGGACCATCGGTCATTGGCTGAAGAAGGTGGGGGAGCCGGTCGAAAAGTACGAGTCGCTGTTGGAAATCCTCACCGACAAGGTGAATGCCGAGGTGCCCTCGCCGGCCAGCGGGGTATTGGCCAAGATCTTGGTGGAAGAAGGCCAAACCGTCCCGGTGGGGACGCCCATCGCCGAAATCGCGGTGGAAGGGGCAGAGGGGGAGGCGGCCCCGACGGCTGCGCCGGCCGAGCCCTCGGCCGAGGCGGCGGCTGTGTCGGCTCCGGCGGCGGCGGCCGCCCCAGTGGCGGCCCCGAGTCCTTCGGCCGAACGCGGTCGATTTTCCCCGGCGGTGCGGCGGCTGGCCCGCGAACACGGCATCGACCCGGCGTCGGTGGCCGGCACGGGTGCAGGTGGACGGGTCACGCTTCGGGACATCCTGCGGGTGGCTGAGAGCGCGGCGCATCCTGCTCCAGACACGCCGCCGGAGGCGGCTCCGACCCCAGCGCCTTCGCCTGCTCCGGCACCGGCCCCCGCTCCAGCGGAAAAGCCGGCGGCCTCGCCGCGGCCGCTCGAGCCCGGCGATCGGGTGGAGCCGCTCAGCCAAATCCGCCGATTGACGGCCGAACGCATGGTCGAGGCCAAGACCACCATCCCCCACGCCTGGATCATGGTGGAGGTGGACGTCACCGGGTTGGTGGCCTTGCGCGAGCGGTGGAAGGCTCAGTTCCAGGAGCGGGAAGGAGTCAACCTGACCTACCTGCCTTTCATGTTGCGCGCGACCGTGGAGGGGCTGCGGGCCGTCCCGCAGCTCAACGCGCAGTGGAACGGCGACAGCATCATCTACAAGCAGCGGATCCACCTCGGGATCGCCGTGGCCACCGAGCGAGGACTGGTGGTGCCGGTGATTCGTGACGCCGACCAAAAGAACGTGGTGGGATTGGCCCACGCCGTGCACGATCTGACTGAACGGGCCCGCAAGGGACGGTTGACCGTCGACGACCTTCGCGGCGGGACCTTCACGGTGGACAATACCGGGGCCGTCGGCACCTATTTGACCTACGCCGTGATCAACGCCCCCGAGGTCGGCATCGTGACCATGGAGTCGATCGCGCGCCGACCGGTGGTGGTGGGCGATGCCATCGCCATCCGCTCGATGGTCAACCTGTGCCTGTCCTTTGACCACCGGGTGGTGGACGGCGCCGATGCGGCCCGCTTTCTCAATGTGCTCAAGCGCCACCTCGAGGCCTTGGGCCCCGACAGCGCCCTCTATTAACGGGTTCAAGACCCCTAGGCGACGTCTTGGGTGTCGCCATCGGGTATCGGGAAAGGAGGTGCGCCCATGGCTGAGCTTCCTCGGCAGGGCGCCCCATCAGGCGCTCGCCCTGCCCTCCCCCCCTGGATTCGGGTCCGACTGAGCCTTGGGCCGAATTACCAGGAGCTCAAGGACCTCATGCGCTCGCAGCGGCTGCACACCGTGTGCGAAGAGGCCCGCTGTCCCAACATCTACGAGTGCTGGGAGGCGCGGACGGCCACCTTCCTCATCTTGGGGGACATCTGCACGCGCAACTGCGGGTTCTGCGCCATTACCACCGGTCGCCCCAAGGGGCTCGACCGCGAGGAGCCGGCTCGGGTGGCCGCGACGGTGCGGGCCATGGGCCTCCGCCACGCTGTCATCACCTCGGTGACGCGGGACGATCTTCCCGACGGGGGCGCCGAAATCTTTGCCGCCACCATCCGCGCCATCCGCGAGGCCGTGCCCGGCTGCGGTGTGGAGGTGTTGACGCCGGACTTCCAAGGCAATTGGGAGGCGTTGGCGACGGTGGTGGCGGCACGGCCCGACATCTACAACCACAACATCGAAACCGTCGAACGCCTGTACCCGCGGGTGCGCCCGCGCGCCCGCTATGCCCGCAGCCTAGAACTGTTGGCCCGGGTCAAGGCGCTCAAGCCCGAGGTGTTGACCAAGTCGGGCTTCATGGTAGGGTTGGGCGAGGACCGCGCAGAGGTCAGCCGCTTGATGCGCGACCTCAGGGACCATGCGGTCGACATCTTGACGGTGGGGCAGTATCTTCGGCCTGACCCGCGCCACCTGCCGGTGGTGCGCTTTTGGGCGCCGGAGGAATTTGACGCCTTGCGGGAGGAGGCACAATCGCTCGGCTTTCTGCACGTCGAGGCGGGGCCGTTGGTCCGCAGCTCGTATCACGCCGCTTCGCAAGTCCCGAGGGAGGCGGCCCGCCCATGAACCGGACGGGGTGGCTCATCGACCTCGGGCGCATGGAATACGCTGAAGCCTGGGCCTGGCAGCGGCATGCCGCCCACGGCGTGCGTACCGGCCGGCACCCAGAGGTGCTGTTCTTGG
The DNA here is from genome assembly GCA_023511625.1 of Bacillota bacterium. Lineage (GTDB taxonomy): Bacteria > Bacillota > Sulfobacillia > Sulfobacillales > Sulfobacillaceae > JAIMAE01. The sequence goes on from JAIMBD010000001.1 coordinate 180,975, forward strand.
TCGAGCATCCCCCCGTCTACACGGTGGGGCGCGGCGCCCGTGGCTCGCTCGAGAACTTGTTGTGGGACGAGGCCACGCGCCGGGCGGCGGGGATCGGGCTGTTCGAGGTCGACCGCGGCGGGGACATCACCTATCACGGCCCGGGTCAGCTGGTGGCGTATCCCATCGTCGACCTCAAGACGCGGGGGCGGGATTTGCACCGGTACCTCCGATCCCTGGAGGAGGCCATCATTCGCGCCCTGGCCGCCTTCGGCGTCACGGCCCAGCGCCTGCCGCCCCACACCGGCGTGTGGGTGGAAGAGGAGAAGGTCGCGGCCATCGGCGTCAAGGCCAGCCACTGGGTCACCCAACACGGCTTGGCCCTGAACGTCTGTCCCAACCTGGCCCACTTCGCTGGCATCATCCCTTGCGGCATCCGCGACCGGGGGGTCACCTCGCTCGAGCGGCTCCTCGGACGACCGGTGTCCGTCGAGGTGGTCAAGCCGCACCTGGTGGCGGCCTTGGAGGCGGTACTGGAGACCCACTGGGAGACGCAGGCGCTGGATGTCTTAGGCCCGCGCCCGGTAGAGGCGGGGGCGTAGGCCGAGCGCCTCTTAGGGGGGCGGCAGGGAGTTCCGGGGGGTTCCGTCAGGGGAGGTGCATCGCCCGTGATGCAGCCGGACCGGGTCCACACGCCCGCGGCCCGGGCCATTCGCGAGGTGGTGTTTGGCGTCAACGACGGGCTCGTCTCCATCACGGGACTGGTGGTGGGGGTGGCCTCTTCGCACATGACCGGGCCCGAAGTGCTCAAGGCAGGGATAGCCGCGGCGGTGGCAGCCACGGTGGCCATGGGACTCGGGGCCTATCTGTCTACGGCTGCCCAGAACGAGTATTTTTTGGCCGAACGGGCCCGCGAGGCCAGAGAGGTGCGCGAGATGCCAGACGACGAACGGGCCGAGGTGGAGGGGATCTACCGCGCGCAAGGGTTCCCCCGCGATTTGACCCGTGTCCTGACCGATCACGTGACGGCAGATCCGGAACGCTGGATCGACTTCATGATGAAAGAAGAGCTCGGCATCCACCTCGACCGCCTCGACAACCCCTGGCAGTCGGCAGGCGTCATGGCCCTGGCCGTGCTGCTCGGCTCCCTGCCGCCGTTGGCGCCGTTCCTCTTGCTGCCGCGGGTGGCGGATGCCCTTCCGTGGACGCTGGGGCTCGGCATGGGCACGGCCTTCGTCTTGGGCGTGGTCAAGGCGCGGGTGGCCAAAGGCAACTGGTGGAAGAGCGGCATCCAGTTTGTGCTGGTGTCGGCAGCGGCGGCTTGTGCCGGCATCATTGCCGGGCATTGGCTCGGGGGTGGAGCATGAACGTCGAGGCGTGGATCCACCGCGTGTGGCAGCGGTTCGCATTGCGGCAGGTGGCTTTGGGAGACGCCTTGTTTGGCCCAGAAGCGGCCGCGCTCTCCCCGCTTTCCCCACCCATCGGGCAGTGGGCAGAAGGCACGGCGGAATATCTTCTGAGTCTACCGGACGCCACCCTGAAGCCACCGTCTCCCCAAGTCTCCTGACGCCTACAGCCACTGGCGCAGCCACGGCGGAAGCCATCCGCCACCGAAGGTGGGCGGGGGGATGATCGGACTCGGCGTAGGCGGGGCGGCACCGTTGGTGCCGCCCCCGCCGAGACCGCACCCAGGGCTGACTTGGCGGGGCGTGTGGCCCCGGATGAACACCTCGCGCACGGCCGTACAGCATCCGTTGGCCAATAATCCCGTGCGCACGCAGACCCGGCGGGTGACGATGTTCGGAGGGACGGGGAATCCGGTGGGCGGCACGCCGGCCAGCGCACCGGCGAGAAAGTGCGCCCAAATGGGTCCGGCCCCGAGGTCGCCGGTCAGGCCTAAGGGCGTGTCGTTGTCGTTGCCTACCCATACGGCTGCGGCTAAGTCGGGGGTGTATCCGACCAGCCAGGCATCCCGCTGTTGGGAGGAGGTGCCGGTTTTCGCTGCCGCTGGGCGGTGAATGATGGCCTCAAGGTCGTGGGCGGTACCCTTGGGATTTAACAGCGGGGCCGAGAAGAGATTGGTGACGATGTACGCCACCTGGGGGGAGAGGACCCGGACGCGGTGCGCTGCCCCCGTGTACACCACCTGTCCTTGGGCATTGGCGATCTGGCTGATCGCGTAGGGGTCGACCCGAAAGCCGCCGTTGGCGAGGGTGGCAACGCCACGGGCCATCTCCAGGGGCGTGACCGAGGAAGACCCGAGGGCCGTCGTGAGGTTGTCCGCTAAGGGACTGGTGATGCCCATGGCATGGGCCATGCGGATCATGGCGGCGGGGGTGACCGTCTGCATCCACTTCAAGGCCACGATGTTGTCAGACAGGGCAATGGCCCGGCGGATGGTCAGGGGACCGTTGTAGACGTCCCCGAAGTTGTGCGGCACGTAATAGCCCCCGTGGCCGTTGGGAAACCGCACCGGGGCCGAGACTTTGACCGAAGCGGTGGGGTAGCCGTCGTTGATGACGGTGGTGTACAGAAAGAATTTCATCGCCGATCCCGGGGGGCGGGCGGCATCGGTGGCCCGGTTGAGGGTCGTCAGGGCGTAATCGTCCCCGCCGACCATGGCCTCGATGGCGCCCGTCTTGGGGTCCAGAGCCACCAGCGCCACCTCGGGCTCGGGAACACCATCCACGAGGTGCGTAGGGGGGGCCCAGTTCGCGACGGCCTGGTCTGCCGCCCGCTGGGCCGTGGCGCTTAAGGTGGTGGTGATCCGCCACCCGCCGGTGTACAGCGTGCGCGCCACTTCGGGGGCGAGGTGGGGCAGTTGGCTTTGGACGTAGGCCACGAAGTACGGAGCTTCGGTGGCAATCGGTCCCTTTGGGTTGAGTTCCAGGGGCGCTTGAGCTGCGGCCCGAGCTTGAGCCGGCGTCAGGTAGTGCAGATTGGCCATGGTCTTTAGGACCAGGTTGCGGCGGAGGCGGGCGGCGTTCGGGTGCACGAGGGGGTCGTAGTAGCTGGGCGCGCTGACCAGGCCGGCCAAGAGCGCGGCTTGCGGCAGCGTCAGGTCTTGGGCGGGGTGTCCAAAGTAGGTTTCGCTGGCCGCCTCGACGCCCCATGCCCCCTCGCCGAAGTAGACGTCGTTGAGGTACATGGTCAGGATTTGGCGCTTGGAGTAGACGGTGGAGAGCTTGACCGCCAGCAACAATTCTTTGAGCTTGCGACCCAACGTGCGCCGGTTGGACAGGTAGAGGTTCTTGGCCAGCTGCTGGGTGAGCGTGCTGCCGCCCTGGAGAATCTGGCGGTGCACGAGGTCGACGACGGCTGCCCGCAAGATGCCTACCGGGTCGACGGTGGGCTCGACCCAAAAGGTGTCGTCCTCCACCGCCACGATGGCGTTCTGCATCACCGCCGGGATCTGGTCGCCGGCAATGGGCAGCCGGTTTTGATTTTGGTAGAGCAGGGCGATGAGGTGACCAGAGCGGTCGAAGACTTGGGTGTCGGCGGGGAGGGTCGGTACCGGCAGGGTAACGGCCGTGGGAGCCAGCCACAGCACGGCCGCCAGGACCAACACCGGCAGGCTCGCCGCCGCGGCCGTGTCCCACAGTCGACGCCCCAGGGCGAAAATCCCCGAGCCCTTCTGACGGGTCCGCCCGGATTGATCGTCCACCGGTATCGCCTCCCCTTGAAAGGGCGGCGGGCGGCCGCCTGCGCCGCCCACCCGCCTACCGCGTCTAGTATGGGAGACCGCGCGGTCCCTCATCCCTCCTCGCGGGCTTCGAGGTTTTTGCTATAATTGGCGAGGACTTTGAGACAAAGGGGGATCCGCGTGCTGCCCACACCCACCAAGTTCACCCTGGTCGCCGGATCGGCCGAAGGGCCGACGCGCCTCAACGCCTTTGACAACGCGTTGCTTCGTGCCGGAATCGGGAATCTTAACCTCGTGCGGGTCAGCTCCATCCTGCCGCCGGGCGCTCAAGAGGTGCCGACGCTGGCAGTGCCGCCGGGAACGCTTCTGCCCTGCGCCTATGGCACCATCACCTCCGAGGTTGCGGGCGAGTGGATCGCCGCAGCCGTGGCGGTGGGCATTGGGGATCGAGACCGCTACGGGGTCATCATGGAGTTTTCGGGGCGTTGCGGTCGGGCCGAGGCGGAGGCGGCAGTGCGGGAGATGGCCGAAGCCGCCTTTGCCGAACGGGGCCTCAAGTTGGAACGCGTGTTGGTGCAGGCCACTGAGCACCAGGTGCGGTCCATCGGGTGCGCCCTGGCGGCCGTCGCCCTCTGGTACTAGGTCAGGAGGCGAAAACGGTGGAGGTGTGGTTTACCGAGCGCCAGACGGATGCCGTCAGCATCGGGCTCAAAGTCAAGGCGGTGTTGTGGCGGGAGCGGACCCCGTATCAGGAATTGGCCGTGGTCGATACCGAAGCCTACGGCCGGACCCTGGTGCTGGATGGAGCCATTCAGACCACCGAGCGCGACGAGTACGTCTATCACGAGATGATCGCCCAGGTGCCCCTGGCGGTCCACCCTCACCCGCGGCGGGTGGCGGTGATTGGGGGCGGAGACGGTGGCGCCATTCGAGAGATCCTGCGCCACCCTGAAGTGGAAGAGGCGCATCTGGTGGAGATCGACGAACGCGTGGTGGAAGTGGCGCAGCGCTTTTTCCCCGAGATCGCCGTGGGCCTGACCGACGACCGCACGCGTCTGCACTTTACCGACGGCATCGCCTGGGCTCGCGAAGCCCGCGATTTCGACGTGATCTTGGTCGATTCCACCGACCCGGTAGGACCTGCACAAGGGCTGTTTACCCCCGATTTCTATCGCACCCTGTACGAGGCCTTGGCGCCCGACGGGATCATGGTGGCCCAATCGGAGTCGCCGTTTCTGCAGCCTGAGCTTTTGCGGCAGATCGTCCAGGGCGTGCGGCAACATTTCCCCATTACGCGGGTCTACCTGGCCACCATCCCGACCTACCCGAGTGGACTGTGGAGCTTTACCTGGGGTTCCAAGCGTCAAGACCCGGAGGCCGTGCCGGAGATGGTGGGCGAGTGGGCCCAGTCGCTGCGTTACTGGACCCCGGCGGTCCACCGGGCGGCCTTCTGTCTGCCGCCTTTTGTCCAGGAGCTGATCGATGCCTGAAGGGTTTACTCGGCAAGACCGGTTTTTGGGCATGGAGGCGACCTACGCCGAGGCAGAGTGGGTACTGATGGGGGTGCCGTTCGACACCACGGCCTCGTTTCAGCCGGGGTCGCGCTTTGGTCCGCCCCGGATCCGCGAGGCGTCCTTTGCCTTGGAAACTTACTCCCTGGCTGCGGCGTGCGACCTGACCGAGCTTAGCCTGTGTGACCTCGGGGATTTGGAGCTGCCGTTCGGGAACGTGGCCAAGAGCCTGGACCGGATCCGCCAGGCCGCCGAGGGCCTCTTGGCCGATGGCAAGCGATTTGTGGCCGTGGGCGGCGAACACCTGATTACGCTCCCCTTGGTGCAGGCCGTGGTGGCTCGGTATCCGGACCTGGTGGTGGTGCATTGGGACGCCCATGCCGACCTGCGCGACCAGTACCTCGGCGAGACGCTCTCCCACGCCACGGTGCTGCGCCGGGTGGCGGAGACGCTCAGAGCAGGCCACCTGTATCAGTTCGGGATCCGGTCGGCCACGCGCGAGGAGGTGGATTGGGCGTGTCGCCATCACCACTTCTTCCCCCACGAGGTGCGGCGCCCGCTCGAGGCCTGTCGCCCCGAGTGGCAAGGGCGGCCGCTGTACGTGACCATCGACGTCGACGTGATTGACCCTGCCTTCATGCCCGGCACCGGCACGCCGGAACCGGGTGGGATTACCGCGCAGGAGGCACTGGCCGCGTTGGCCAGCTTTCGGGGCCTCGACGTGGTGGCGCTCGACGTGGTCGAAACCATGCCTGCCCACGACCTTTCCCAGCGCTCTAGCATCCTGGCGGCCAAGCTGGTGCGGGAGGCGCTGGCCTGGATCGCCGGGGGGACACCGAAGGAAGGGGGAGCGCGCGGGTGAGCTCGCGGTACGCCCAGGCCAAGGCCGCCATTCAAAACCAACTGTCGGTCCTTGTTCAACGGTGGGACGCAGGATTGGTGCCCGAAGCGATCGCGGTGGAAGAGCCGACCGAGCCCGGCCATGGCGACCTCGTCAGCAATGTGGCCTTCCGCTTGGCCCGAACGCTCCGGCGGCCGCCGCGGGCCGTGGCCGAGGAGCTGGCGGCGGCATGGTCTCCGCATCCAGCGCTGGAACCGCCCGAAGTGGGGGGCGCTGGATTTCTCAACTTCCGCCTGAGGACTGCCTGGCTGGCCGAGGTGGTAAGGGAGGTGCTGGAAGCCGGGCCCCGCTATGGGTCGAGTGACGTCGGCGGGGGGCAGCGGGCGCTGTTGGAGTTTGTCTCTGCCAACCCCACCGGCCCGTTGGTGGTGGTCAATGGGCGGTCGGCGGCCGTGGGCGATACCCTGGCCCGCCTCATGGCAGCGGCGGGATGGCAGGTGGAGCGCGAGTACTACGTCAATGACGCCGGCAACCAGATCGAGCGGCTGGGAGAGGCCATGTCGCTGCGCCTGCGCGAGCTTCGGGGCCAGCCGTTGCCGGATCCCTGGCCAGAAGGGGTCTACCCGGGAGAATACGTGCGGGATCTGGCCCAGCGCTGGCTTGCGGCGGGAAGGCCGACGCCCGAGACGGTGGAGGCGCTCGGCGAGTGGGCTGCCGAGGCCTTGCGGGCCGAGCAGGAGCAAGAATTGTTGCGCTTCGGCGTGCGCTACGACCGCTGGTTCTCGGAACGGGCCCTGCGCCGGTCGGGCGCCTGCGAGGCGCTCTTGGAGCGGCTGCGCAGGGAAGGGTTGTTGGTGGAAGCGGACGGGGCCGAGTGGTTTCTCTCCACGCGCTGGGGCGACGACAAGGACCGGGTGATGGTCAAGTCTGATGGCAGCTGGACCTATTTCGTGCCCGATGCCGCCTACCATGCCGACAAGCTGGCGCGCGGGTACGATGTCGCCATCGACCTTTTGGGGCCTGACCACCACGGCTACATCGGGCGGCTGAAGGCGTTGGTCCAAGCCCTGGGGTATCCCGCCGAGCGCCTCGAGGTGCATATCGTCCAGCTGGTGCGGCTGGTGCGTGGGGGCCAGACGGTCCGCATGTCTAAGCGGGGCGGCAGCTTCGTGACCTTGGGCGAACTCGTGGACGAGGTGGGGGTCGACCCGGCCCGGTGGTTCTTCTTGGAACGGGCCATGGACACGCCGCTCGATTTCGACTTGGACCTGGCTCAGCTCAAGAGCAACGACAACCCAGTCTACTACGTGCAGTACGCCGCCGCGCGCATCAAGAGCCTGGCTCGCCTGGCGCCGGCCGAATCGCTCCCGGATCCTGATCTAAGCCAGCTCCAAGAGCCGGAAGCGCGGGCGCTGCTATTGGACTTGGCGCGCTTTCCTGACCTCGTGGCCAAGGCTGCCCAATCGCGCGCTCCGCATCTTTTGCCGCGCTACCTCCACCAGCTGGCCGGCGATTTCCACCTGTTCTATCGCCTGTACCGGATCCTGCAGGCTCCGCCGCCCCAGGCGGCTGCCCGCTTGGCGCTTTCCCGGGCGGTGTTGGTCGTGCTCGAGCGCGGGCTCGGCCTGATGGGCATCTCGGTCCCAGAACGCATGTGAGGACTTAGGCGCGGCCTTGGGGCCTCCGCCTCAGGCCTTGCCATCGCCATCCCACGGCCCCTGCTCCGAGGAGGGGAAGGGTTGCCGCCCACGGCACTTCGGGTAGCTGGCCGACGGGGGCGGTGCTGCTGCCGTTGCACACCGGTGCCGTGTCTTGATCATTCAGCGCGCCGTCGATCATTTGGTAGACGTGGAAGACGTGGTCCGTATGGGGTCGGTCGACCAGCGCGACGGTGTAGGGGTCCTGGGGATGCCCGAGCGACGCCGCAAAGGTATAGGTGGCAGAGGCGCTGTGGCCAGGCGTCAAGAGGCCGGAGGGCGCCAAAAGACCGGTGGCCGGGATCTGTACGACGGTTCCGGTCTGGGTATCGGTGAGGGCGATGACCGGCAGGGCTTCGGGGTTGTTTTGGATGTTGGGGTCGGTCGGCGCGGGAAAGCCAAAGGTGCCGGGCACCACGCCGTCGTCGAAGACCGTGACGCCCACGGCGAAGGTCGTGACGCCCCCGCTGGAGTGCGAGGAGGCCAAAGACACCTGGGTCACCACAAAATGACAGGCGCCGTTGTCGGCCAGCGCGATGCCGCCGAATCCTACAAGACCTGCGACGGCCTCCAAGGCCACCGTCAGGCCCCAACCGATCCGCTCCATTGGCCGCCTCCCTTCTTCCGCGATCGTGGGACGGTCCCGCGATGCTTTCCGGCCTTCTCTCCCCACGATACCCGAAGAGGCCAGCCATGGCCGTCGCCAGTCGGGGCTCTATTTCGGTCTTAGGAGCGGTCGCAGTCGGGATCAGAAGGGTCGGAGTCGCCGCGTCGCCCTGGAGCCCCTTGGGGCATGGGGCCAGGACGGGGACGGCGGGCAGCGGCTTGGGCTTTACCGGAGGGCGAGGGGGCGGCCCCGGCCGGGCCGTCTTAAGGCAGGTACAATTCGGGAAAGGGGTGACGGGACGGCTTCCACTTGGTGACCACAGGGCCGGGTGGAGGCGGCTTTAGCCCCGCTTCCGGCGCTTGGTGGGCCAACAGCCAGACTTGCGCCTCTTCTTTGCTGGTGCAACTCGACAGCGGGCGCTTCCTCAGCGAGCGCTCGGCTTCGCGGAGCAAGGCTTGCTCGCGCGCCAACACCCGCAAGATCACGGGGTGGGTAGGGCGAAAACCGGTGCGCGCGATGAACTCCGAGGGCAGGGCGTTGTTGCGGCTGTGGTTGCACGCCCGGCAGGCCACGACGCAATTGTCAAGCCGCGTCCGCCCGCCCCAACACAGCGGGATGACGTGGTCCACGGTGGAACCCGGCCCATGGCACCACGCGCAGGTCCATCCATCGCGGCGCCGCACCTGACGCAGCACCTTGCGATGGGCCAGCGGGCGATAGCGGAGGTGCAACACGCCCGCCTCGTCTAGATCCGCCAGGCCATCCACGAGGTTTTGTAACGCCTTGGCGGGCGAACAGGGAGTCAGGCGATGCCCTTCGAGGTCGACCACCGGCACGCGGAGGTCGGCCGGGGCGGCTTCTAAGAACAGCACCGGATCCACGCGCTCCTAGCCCCCATCGGCGCCGGGGATCGGGTCCCGCGCGCGCTAGGTTCAGGGTACCACGCTCCACGGCCGCTTTCAAACCCGGGACAACCGGATGCGGGCGTCCACCACCCAGGCCCCTTGGCCCTCGCTGCCCACTACCACCGGGTTAAGATCGAGCTCAACCACCTCCGGGAGCCGTTCCCCGATCCAGGCCACGCGACGAAGGATGTCCACCAAGGCACTGCGGTCGGCGGGGGCACGTCCGCGGGCGCCGGCCAGCGCGCCGCGCGCCCGGATGGCGTCGAGCATCTCGGCGGCGTCGACTTCCGTCAACGGCAGTACGCTTAACGCGACGTCCCCGATGACTTCCGCCCAAATCCCCCCGAGCCCAAAGGCCACGAGCGGCCCGAATTGGGGGTCGACGGTCAGGCCGACCAAGCACTCGAGACCCGGTGGAGCCATGGGTTGCACCAAAAAGCCCTGGAGCTTTAGGGCGGGCGCCGTCGCCGCAAGGCGGGCGGCCATCTTCCGCGCGGCTTCGGCCACGTCCGCGGAGCCGCGTAGCCCAAGCGCCACTCCGCCGACTTCGGTCTTGTGGACCACGCCGGTCGCCACCACTTTGAGGGCCACCGGGCCGGGAACCGCCGCGGCCAACGCCGCCGCCTCCTCGGTCGTGGCGGCCATCTGCGGCACAATCACTGGCAAGCCCACCGCCTGAAGGAGGGCGAAGACATCCTGGGGTGCCATCCACCCTTGTGCGTCTGTGGCGGCGTGGTGCAGGATGCGCCGTACGGCTTCCTCCTGGCGGTCCGGAAGGTGCAAGACCTCGCCAACCGGGCGGGAGCGCCAGCGCTGATAACGCCAGCCCGCAGCGAGGGCGCGCGCGGCCGCCTCCGGCCAAGCAAAGACGGGCACCTCCCCTCCACCTGGATCCAAGACGGGAGGCGGCGCCCCCTCGATGACGCAGGCCAGAACCGGTTGGCTTCTGCCGCTTGCCCGCGCGGCCGCGGTCTCCTCGGCGATGGCCGCCAGGAAGGCCGGGCGGTCGGCGGCCGTAAGGGGCACGTAAATCGCCAAGACGGCATCGTAGGTGTCGTCGGCCAACAGCTGGCGCAGCACGAGCCGGTATTGATCGGCTGTCACGCCGGCGGTGCCGTCGAACGGGTTTCCGAGGCTGGCTTGGGCCGAAAGGAGGGTGGCGAGGGCTGACCGCAAGGGGTCGGAAGGGGGAGGCACCTCGAGCCCGGCCGCAGTCAGGGCATCGGCGGCCAAGATCGCGGGCCCCCCGGCGTTGGTGAGGATGGCCACGCGAGGGCCGCGGGGCAGCGGTTGGCGGACCAAGAAGGCAGCGATGTCGAACAGCTCCTCCACCGTCTCTACCCGCAGCACTCCAGTCTGCTGGCACAACGCCTCCACGGCGGCGTCTTGGGTGGCCAGGGCGGCGGTGTGCGAAGCCGCAGCGCGTTCTCCGACCTGGGTGCGGGCGGCTTTGACCAGCAATATCGGCTTTTTCTGGCTGACGCGGCGGGCGATGTGGGCGAACCGGCGCGGGTTGCCAAAGGATTCGAGGTAGAGCACGATGACGTGCGTGGCGGGGTCTTGCTCCCAGTATTGCAGGAGGTCGTTGCCGCTGACGTCGACCTTGTTGCCGGTGCTGGCAAACGAGGAGACACCAAGCCCGTGAGCGGCGGCGTAATCCAAAAGGGCCAGGCCCAAAGCTCCGCTCTGCGAAGCCATGGCCAAGCGTCCGGAAGCCGGCATGGTCGGAGCGAAACTGGCGTTGAGGTGGACGGCGGGGTCGGTGTTGAGCACGCCGAGGCAGTTTGGCCCCACCACACGCATGCCGCCGTGCCAGGCGAGATGGCGCAAGGCCTCCTGGCGCGCTTGGCCCGCGCCCCCGATTTCGGCAAAGCCGGCCGTCACCACCACCACTGCGCGCACGCCTGCCGCAGCCAGACCTTCCATCGCCGGGAGCACGCCCTCCGAGGGGACGGCCACCACGGCCAAGTCGATACCTGGGGGGAGCTCGCGCGGGCTCGGCACGGCTGGGATGGGCCCGACATGGTCGGTGTGGGGATTGACCGCCCAGACCCGACCTTCGAAGCCTGCTCGCACCAGGTTGTCGAGAATCCGGCGACCGATCTTGCGGGGATCCCGAGACGCGCCGACCACCGCGACGGCGCGGGGGCAGAAGAGGGGGACCAGCGAGGCCACAGTGGCTTCGCGGTCGCGGTCGTCGAATCGGGCCAAGCTCGTGGCAGTGGGGACGATGGTCACCAAGACCGTCTCCTCGTCTCCGACCAGCGGCGACTGGGTGTGGGTCAGAAACCCGCTGTGGGCCAGCACTTCGGCCATGGCGGGGTTGTCTCGGCGCATGGCGGCCCGAAAGGCCGTCATGCCGTGCCGCCAGGCGACCATGGCCAGCCGTTCCAAGAGGATGGTGCCCAGTCCGCGCCCCTGCCAGGCGTCGTCGACCAATAGGGCCAGTTCCGCCGTGCTCCCGACCGGGTCCCGGGCGTAGGAGCCGAGCGCGACCACCGTTTCGGCGTAAAGGTCACCCATGGTTACCACCAGGGCCAAGGCGGTACGGGGGGAGGCGTCGGCCAACGCCAGCACCTGGTCGACGAGGCGCTGGTCCACCCGTACGGCGCCGTGAAAGCGGTGCTGAAGGGTTTCCCGGGACTGGCGAGCCAGAAAAGCCAAAAGGCGCTCGCGATCCAGGGTCGAAAGGGGCCGGATTTCGGCGGAGGTGCCGTCGCGTAGGAGGATGCGGCCCCTTTCAGGCCGGTGCTGCACCAGCGGGTCGCGGGTTTCCACCGTTTTTGTCCCCGGGCGGCATCGCCGGGAGCGACGCCGGGGCCGGGTTCCTCCTTTCCCCGGGAGGTCTCGACGCGCCCCTCGATGGGAACGTCGAGGGGCGCGGGGCCTCACTCCGGCCAGGATGTTCCTTGTAAGGGATTGTACACCGGTGGCCCAGCGGGCAACAGCGGCAGTCGGGTCGGATTCGCCGCCGCCCGAGGAAGGCTTCCGAGCCCGATCCTTAAACCTCACATAGAATGTGGGAATATCGCTCAAAAGATCACAAGAATATCGGATAAGGCCTTGAACCAACGAAAGGTTTTCGAGTATATTGGTCATGGAAAAGTCAAAGCCTCTCATTGGAACACGCCAGTTGAGAAAGACCTTGACAGAGATGACGCGGCCAAGGAGGGATGGCGATGTCTCCGAGTGACGCCCCGCAGTGCCGGCGCCGACCGGTGCGCCTGTATCGCCTAGGTTTTGGGCGCTGGCGCATGGTGCGCGTGCCGCCGGGAGCCTGCGCGCGGCGCCGCCTGACGGTGAGCGCCGTGGGAATGGGGTGGCTTTTGGTGATCGCGGCCGGGTGGCCCGTAGCCACGACCCTCTTCGGCGCGGAGGTCATGCGGCTGGCGTGCATGGAGCTGTGGACCATCGGCTTTGGCTTGGTGGGGGCCGTGACGGTGTTGGTGTTGTGGCCGCGGTCTCGGCCGCGCCCTCGAAAACCCCGCCGGGCGGCCTTTGCGGCCGCGCACCGCACCTCCCGTCTGCCCCCGCGCCCGATTCCGGACGCACCAGAACGCGCCTTCGACTGAAGGACTGCAGGGCGGGCGGGGCAGGGAGCTGTCGGCGGGGCTCGGGGAGGATCGGGCGGGTCGGTTTCGGCCTTGGCAGGGCCGGCGCTTGGCCCAGGGCAAGAGAAGGAGGACAATCATGTACGTGCCAGATCCGGCGTACCTCAACCCCGGGGACAACGCCTGGCAACTGACGGCGGCAACCTTCGTGGGCCTGCAGTCGGTTCCGGGGTTGGCCATCCTCTACGGAGGCTTGGTCAAAAAGAAGTGGGCCATCAACTCGGCCATGATGGTGGTCTACGCCTTTAGCGTGGTACTCATCGTCTGGTTGCTGTGGGGGTACCAGATGGGGTTCGGCGCCCCCTGGAAGATCGGTCCCGGGATCCTGTCCAACCTCATCGGCATTCCTCACCCGGCGCTGTCGGCCGGGGCTGAACAGGGCCAGGCCCAAATCCCCTTGCTCAACGGGGCCATGCCGGCATTTCGCTTTCCGTCGGCAACGCTGGTCTTCTTCCAGTTCGTGTTTGCCGCCATTACTCCGGCTATCCTCGCCGGCGGCGTCTTGGGCCGAATCAACTGGAAGGCCTGGATGATTTTCGTGCCGGCTTGGTCGACGCTGGTTTACGCAGTCAACGCCTTTTGGCTGTGGGGTGGCGGGTGGCTGTCGCAGCTCGGGGCAGTGGACTACAGTGGAGGCTACGTGATTCACGTCGCCGCTGGCGTCTCTGGATTCGTGGCCGCAGCCGTGGTGGGGCCGCGCCTGGCCGAGGACCAGCGCCACTTCTCCCCCAACAGCCTGCTCTTGGCCTTCGCCGGCGCCGGTATCCTGTGGCTCGGATGGAATGGGTTTAACGGGGGCGACCCCTACTTCGCCAACGCCGACGCGGCGGCGGCCGTGCTGAACACCAACCTGGCCACAGCGGCGGCGCTTTTGACCTGGCTCATCCTCGACATGTGGCGCCACGGCAAGCCCTCGCTGGTGGGGATGATCAACGGCATGGTGTGCGGACTGGTGGCCATCACCCCTGCAGCCGGTTACGTCAACGGGGCCGGCGCCCTCATCGTCGGGGTGGTAGGCAGCCTTATCCCCTGGTGGACCATGAACCGGTTGGGCGAACGGTGGCCGTTTCGCGGCGTGGACGACACCTTGGGCGTTATCCACACCCACGCCTTCGCCGGAGCCATCGGGGGCCTCTTGACGGGAGTGCTGGCCGATCCCCACATGGTGGAGTACTTGGCCACCAAAGGGGCGCCGGTCGCGGTGACCGGGTGGCTGTACGGGGACCCGCACCAGTTCGTGGTGCAACTCGAGGCGCTTTTGGCCGTGGTGGCTTACGATGCGGCGATGACCTGGGGCATTCTCAAGGCCGTGTCGTTGGTGGTGCCGCTGCGTTGGCCCGAAGCGGTGTTGACTCGGGGCGATCACGCGGTCACCGGCGAGACCTCCTTCGAGCACCAGCCGGTGGTGCCGACTGGCTCGCCGCTGCCAACGCCGGCGGCCATGCACCTTGAGGAGGTCATCGAGCAAGGGTAATCCCCGCGCCCAAGAGCATCGCAGGGAAGGGGGCAGGCGGATGTTTACGGTGGTCCCGTCGATTCCGGTGGCCTTTGGACGGGTGGTGCCCGAGGCGGAGGCGGAGCGCAACCCGCTGCGGCTGGCTTGGCGATGGATGGCGTCGGGCGCCCGCCGCATACACCTGGAGGACCGCGGGGGGAGACGGGGCAATGCCCCGTCTACCCTCCCTGCACTGGTTTTAGGGTGCCAGGCCGGTCCGGCCCTGATTCAGGTCGGCGGTGGCATTTGGGAACCGCGCGAGGCTCGGGCGCTGGTCGGGGCCGGCGCAGCCCGCTTGGTGGTGCACGCGGCGTGGTTTCACCCCCGGCGGCTTGGCCGCCTGGCAGACGCAGTGGGGGCCGAGCGCCTCGTCTTGGGCGTCCGGCTGCCCCTGCCCGAGGGGGCCGGCGCCCTCTTGAAGGCGGCGCGGGCTTTAGGAGTCGCCGAGGCCGTGCTCAGCGGGCCGGCCTGGAACCCGGAATCGGTGCGGGATGCCGTGGCCCCTTGGGTGGATCAGGGGTTTGTGGTGTGGGCCGCAGGCCACATCGAGACGCTGGAGGCAGTAGAGGCGCTCAAAGCCGTGGGGGCGCGCGGCGCTATCGTGGGGAGGGCCTTGTACCTGCGCCGGCTGGATTGGCAGGCCTTGCGCGGCTTAGAGGTTCCCCGGCCGGTGCCGACGCCGCCGGGGCAGCGGGTGCCGTGCGCAGGCGCAAGGCCGTGGGCGGCTCAGGAAGCGAAGGATGCCTGACGAGAGGAATGGTGACGAAGGGCGATGGCGGCGATGCGCGAGGATATGAGGGCGGAGGAGGGTTTGGCTGCCGTCGAGGTCGTGCTCGCCGACCCCCGGGATTTGACGCGACGGTTGGAAGGGGCCCATCCCCTGGCCGCAACGGTCAACGGCTTTTTAAACCGGCTGGCGGAGGCCGTGGAAGCGGTGGTGCGACAGACCTTGGCCGTGTCCCACGATGCATTGGCCCTGAAGATGCGCCTCGGTCCGCTCCGCGAGGCGGCCGAGACCACCCGCGCCGCCGCCGCCAGCATCGCCGGGGCGACGGGACAACTCGGTGCCGATATTGCGCGCTTGGTCGAGGTGACTGAGGCCTTGAAGGCGTTTTTTGAGGAGTTGGACGCCGAGGTGGAGGCAGAGCGCCGGGCGGCGGGGCAATTTTTCCAAGCGTTGGCTGAGGTTTCCCAAAAGGTGCGCACGGTCTGGGAGGTGGTGGGCAGCTTTGCCTCCGAGGCCGAGGCGCTTTTGGGGTTGGCCTCCGTCATCGACCCCATTCTCCGCCAGTTGCGCATCTTGGGCATCAATGCCGCCATCGAGGCGGCCCACCTCGGGTCTCGGGGGCGCGGGTTTGGAGTGGTGGCAGAGGCCATCGACCGGTTGGCCCGTGAGAGCAGCGAGGCCGTGCACCAAGTGCAGGCAGTGGTGGAGCGCCTTCAGCAGGATACTCGGCGCATGGTGGAGGAGGCTCGGGCGACGTGGGCGGCGATGGACGCGATGCGCCACCGGGAGGCGGAAGAAGCCGCCCGGCTTGAGCGGATCTGGGGTCGGGTGCAGGAACTGGGGCCGGCCTTGGCAGCCTTAAAGGAGACGGTCGACCGCCAGGTGGCGGCGACGGCGGCGATTCATACCGCGGCGGCCGAGGCGGACAGACGCGCCGAAGGCGGACTTGGATGGGTCACGGCCACGGCGGGCACGGCCGCTGCACTGCACCGGGCGGTGGAAGGCCTGGTGACAGCAGTGGGAGGGTTTCGCACTCAGTGGCAGGAGCCGTTGGTGCAGCAGCTGGAGGCCCTGGCGGCCCATCCAGCGCTCAAGCAGGGCGGGGCGGCGGCGACGCGCTACCTTCAGGCTGTGGTGGGAACCCAACCGGTCTTTGAACTCCTGTACTTGATGGATCGGCGCGGCGTGCAGGTCACGCCGAATGTGGTTCACCCCTCGCGCCAGGAGGTCATCGCCGTCGAAGGGCTGGGCGTCGACCGCGGGCAACGGCCGTACTTTCGGGAGGCGTGGGACCACGCCGCCCCCTATGTCTCTCCGCTGTATCTTTCTTCGGCCACGCGCGAGTGGTGCCTGACGGTCTCGGTGCCGGTGCGCGACGCGGAGGGAAGACTGACGGGCATCTTGGCCGCCGATGCCAACGTGGCGACTTTGCTTAGCCTTCCGGGTCCGGGCGGACCCCATGGCGGCGACTGAGGAGTTGAGCGGGCCCGCCCTGGGCGCCCGCGCCCTACGGTTGCCGCAAGGCGCGCCGCCGTTCGTCCGTGGAGAGGTAGAGCATCACCTCCGCGCTCAAAAGCAGCACCCCTGGCAGGAGCCAGAAGAAGGATACCAGGACGGCGCCACCTAAGAGGGCGACGGCGTTCAGCCAAGCGCTCCACTTGGGGTGGGACCGCGCTAAAAGTCCGCCGGCAACGGCCAAAAGCCCCATGATGGCCACTCCTATCGCGCGCAGCCAAGCCTCTGGCAGGGTGTCGACGTAGATGCCGAGGCCAAATCGCGCCACGGCCATATACCCGAGCATCAGTCCCGCCACTCCGGCCAAACAACTGGACACGCAGGCACCGGTTCGCATTGGGCTCGCTCCTTTCCCTCTTTTTGCGGGTTGTGGCGGTGCTAGCATGCCCCATTGCTGCGCATCCTTCACACCGGCGCTGGCCGGGGCGCGCCGTTCCGGACTATGATGGGAGGGGCCCCAGCCTGCCGATCTGGGGAACTGAAAAGGCCACGAAAAGGGGAGGAGCGATGGTACGCCTGACGGAGGAGATGCGGGAGGCGCTCAGCCAGGCCTTTAGCGACCGCCGCTTCTGTGTCCTGGCCACTGCCAGCCGCGAGGGGTGGCCAGACGTCAGCTACCGCGGCAGCGTGGTAGTGCTGGATGCAGAGCATTTGGCGTTTTGGGAGCGCAGTCGCGGCACGGCACTCGATAACATGACCGAGAACCCGCGGGTTTGCATCATGTACTCGAACCCCGAACAGCGCAAGTTCTGGCGGTTTTACGGCCAAGCAGAGCTCATCCGGGAGGGGGCCGAACGCGAGCGCATCATGCGCCTGATCCCCCAGCCCGAGTTGGACCGGGACCCGGAGCGGCGCGGTGTGGCGGTGCGGGTCCGATTGGAGACGGTGCGGGAAGGGCCTGCAGTTATCATGCGCCGCGAGGAATCCCGGCCCTGAAAAGATTGTCAGTGCTCTGGCGGCGCTGCAGAAAGGCGGGCAGGGGAGAATTGGGCCCACTGCGGCAGCGACTCGCCGGCGGCCCACGCCGCGACCATGGCGGCGGTGATCACCGACAGCAGGACGCCGTTGCGGTGGTGGCCGCTGGCCAAGAAGAGGGACTCGCGCCCCGGAACCGGGCCGAGCACCGGCCAGCCGTCGGGCAGTTTGGGCCGAAGGCCGGCCCAGGCCCGCTCGAAGATGAGATGGTCGAGGGGCAGCCCGAGTTGGGCGACCGCCTCGGCGATCTCCAAAACGCCGCGGGCGGTGGTGCGGCCATCAAAGCCTGCGGCGTCCTCGGTGGCCCCGGCAATGAGCCGGCCGTCGGGTTTCGGGCAGAGGTAGCGGGAGCCCCAAAACACGATGCGGCGCAGGCGGGGGCCGTCGTGATGCAGTCCCAGCACCTGTCCCCGCACCGGCTCCAACGCCAGCGGCAGCTCCAGCTGCCGCGCCAGGAGGCCGGTCCAGGCTCCAGCGGCCAACACCACCCCGCGGCGGCTTTGGAGCCGGCGGGCTCCGGCTACGACCCCCTCGACCTGCCCCGTGGCATCTTGCAGGAAGGCCTCTACGGGAGTGCCGGCGACCAGCTCAACCCCCCGGGCCACCGCGGCGCGCACTGCCGCTTGCACCATCTTGGGGGCGTGGACCTGGGCCTCGTTGGGGGCAAAGATGGCCGGTCGCTCAAGACCGTCTAAAGCCGGCTCGAGCTCGGTGACGCCTTGGGGGTCAAGCCAGCTCAACGAAGGGTCGAGGGCGCTCTGCCAACGAAAGCGTTCCGCCAACGCCGCCGCCGCCTCGGGCCCAGGTGCGGCAGCCAGCTGCAGTACGCCGCTGCGATGAAAGTCCACCTGGATGCCGCTGTCGCGTTCAAGGGCCGCCACTGCCTCCGGATAGGCGGAGAGGCTTTGGTGGGCCAGCCGCCAGAAGGCACCGGGCGCATCCACTTCGGCGGAGGGAGCGAGGATGCCAGCGGCGGCGTTCGAGGCCTGTCCGCCAGGCGGTCCGGCATCCACCAGCGCCACCCGGTGACCTTGCTGCGCCAATCGCCACGCTGCCATGGCGCCGATGATCCCTGCTCCCACCACGATCACGTCGTAGCGCTCACCCACGGTGCTGGCCTCCCATGCGGGCCTGGCCGACCGCGACCGGTCCTGACGCGCACACCGGACAGTCCGGCCGCGGAGGCACGGCGAGGATGCGGGTGCGGCCGGCATAGGCGTCCCAGGTCCAAAGCCGCCCGATCAGGGGCCGGCCTACCCCGAGGAGAAGTTTGAGCGCTTCTTGGGCCTGGACCATCCCGGCCATGCCCACCACCGGTCCCAATACGCCTTCGACGGCGCAGTCCTGAGCCGCGTCGGCCACCGAGCCGAAGAGGCAGAAGAGGCAGGGCTGGCCGCCGGCCACGACCAAGACTTGGGCCTCGTAGCCAATGGCTCCGGCAAAGACCACAGGGACGCCGTGCGCGACGGCCCACCGGTTGAGCAGGTCGCGCGGCACGCCCTGGTCGAGACCGTCGAGCACGAGGTCGTGTCCGGCCAAAAGAAAGTCGGCGTTCTCGGGTCCCAAGGCGTGCGGCCAGAGGCTTAGGGAAAGTTCAGGGCGCAACCGGCGCAGGGCAGAGCCTGCCGCTTCCACCTTGAGGCGCCCCACATCCTCGGGGGCATAGAGCACCTGCCGTCCTAAGTTATGGGCCGCCACCCGGTCGGGGTCGATGAGGGTAAGGTGCCCCACCCCTTGGCCGGCCAAGTACAGCGCGGCGGCGCAGCCGAGCCCTCCCATCCCGACCACGGCCACCCGCGCCGCCAAAAGCCGCTCGAGCGAGTGCGGGCGCACGCCTGGGAGGGCCAACAGTCGTCGGACGCGTTCTTTGTCGGCCAGGGGCCAGTCGAGATCGGCCGTGGCCGCCACCTCCTTCCTTCGGCTGCTCTTACGGTCGCCCGATCATGCCGGTGGTGGGCGAGGAGGGCACTGCGGCCGGTTGCGGTGCCATGCGCCCGGCCAAATACCCCATCCGTCCGGCCTCCACCGCCAGGCGCATGGCGCGGGCCATGGCTACCGGATCGCGGGCCTTGGCGATGGCGGTGTTGATCAGCACCGCGTCGGCCCCAATCTCCATGGCCAAGGCGGCATCGGCCGGGCCGCCGATCCCGGCGTCCACCACCACTGGGACCGCCACGCGCTCTTTGATGCGCAGCACCGACTCGGTGTCCAGCACTCCGCGGCCCGACCCGATGGGAGAGCCGAGCGGCATGACCGCCGCTGCTCCTGCCCGTTCCAGCCGCACCGCCAGGACCGGATCGGGACTGGTGTACACCATCACCGTAAAGCCGCGGTCGCTCAGGCGCTCCGTGGCCTCCACAGTGGCGATGGGGTCTGGCCACAGCAAGGGGTCGTCGCCGATCACCTCCAGTTTGATGAGGTCCCCGATGCCGGAGGCCCGTGCCAACTCCGCCACAGCCAGGGCCTCCTCCACGGTGTGGCACCCGGCGGTGTTAGGCAACAGCTGCACCGACTTGGGAATGAAATCCAACAGCGAAGGCTCGGCCGGGTTGTCCAGGTTGACCCGCCGCAGGGCCACCGTGACCAATTCGGTGCCGGAAGCCTCGATGGCGGCCTGCATCGTCTCCCAGCTCTGGTACTTTCCCGTGCCTACGAACAGGCGCGAGCCGAAGCGATAAGAGCCCACCGCCAACTGATCATCGCGTTCCACCGCTTCCCCTAGCCTCCTCCCACAAATCGCACGATCTCCAACGCGTCGGAATCTGCCAGGAAGGTGGAGGCGTACCGTTCGCGGGGGATCACCGCCCCGTTGACCATCACCGCCACCGCCTGGTGGGTGACGCCGAGGTGGTCCAACAGGGCCGCCACGGTGTCGACCTCTGCCACCGTCCGCACCTCACCGTTGATCGTCAGCTGCATGGATGCCTCCTTGCCGCCAATCGGCTCGCTGGACGGCCCGAGCTAGTGCCCGCGCTGCGTCGGGGGGATGGGGTTGGGCCCAGATGCCGTCTTGCACGACCACGCCGGACAATCCCCATCCGGCCAGGCGCCCGACGTTGTCGGGCGCGATGCCTCCAATCGCCAACACGGGACACGTAGCCCGGGTCAGCACGTGGCTAAGAGTACTCAACGACCTCGGGGCAAGACCCGGCTTCGAGGTGGTAGGGAAGGCGTGTCCCCAGATCCAGTAGTCGGCTCCCGCCTTGCCTTGGGCCTCCTCTGGGGTGTGGACTGCGGCGCTGAGCCGGCGAGACCAGAACCTTCGCAGGCGCCCGACGTCCAAGCCGTCGGCAGGAATATGCCACCCTTCTGCCTCTAAAGCCAGCGCTACCTCCAACCGCTCGGCCACCCACAAGGGAGTCTTCGGGGCCTGCCGCCGCACGCGCTCCCCCGCCCGGAGCAGGGCCGAAGCCCCCCAACTTTTGCCCCGCAAGAGGATGGCGTCGACGGCGGCCGCCACCTCGGGCAACGCCTCCCATCCCGAATCCGGGAAACGCGAAAGGTCGATCAGGGCCACCAACATCTCGGCCACCGCGTCCTCTCTTGCGGGGCGAACCAAAACCGCCCGCAGGCATGCGGGCGTTGGAATGGGTCGCTTCCCTCCGCTGGCACTGCTCCAGATCAGGTTCCAAGGGTATGGCTACAACCATTCTCAGCCCAAAGGGGGCACCCCTAGCGCAACTCAAGGTCATTATACCAGCTTTTCCTAAAGAGCGGGCCGACCTAGAGGGGAGGCAGAATTTGGTGGCGGTCGACTTCGCGGTTGAGCAGCACGGCCACCGTTGCCAGCATGCCCATCACTACTCCTTCCGCGACCAAAGACACGAGCCCGCCCAATACCGGAACCAGGGTCGCCAAGCCGTTGACCACCAACGCCGGGAGAATGACCCCGAAGAACAGCATCAGGGCCACGCGCAGGCCGAGCCACCAATCGTGCCGAAGCCAGCCGATGGCGGCGCCCAGAGCGCGGGCCACCCCCGTCCGACCGTAGTAGACCGCGCCGAGCCAGTACAGCACCAACGCCAAGGCCAAGAAGGCCAAGCCCAAGGTCAAGGCCACGGCCAAAATCGCCAACAGCGTGGACACGGCGGCACTTTGGGCCAAGAGCCCAAGGCCGAGCGCGATGGCTCCTGCCAAAAGTCCGATGACACCGGCCACCACCAACATCCCTACCATCACCGCCAGAGACCGCCAGAAGTTCTCGACGGCGAAGTGGAAGAAGCGGAAGAATCCTTGCAGGCGGTCGCCGTGGCCCAACGCCGCAGACACGCCGCCGTAAAGCCCGCCCAACGTAAAGGGGAGCACGATGAGAAGCATGGTCAGGTTGACGAGCCCGATCTTCACCCAGAGGGTCGAGGGCATGGCCCAAAGTCCGCTCAACCCAGACCCGGACGACCCGATGCGGGTCAGCCACGGCTGGATCTGCGGTCCGAGCCGGCTCATGAAGAAATACTCCACCAAGGAGGTGAGGAGCACGTTCCAAAAGGCCAACAGCAACAGGCCCGGCCGTTGCCACAGTTCGCGCCAGGCCATGCGCAACAACCCGCGGGCAGACACTGGTTGACCGCCTTCTTTCCCACATGCCGGGGAACCCGGCTCGCCACGCCCCCCATTATACCGTGCCGGCCGCCTCTCGGCGGGGTGCCGCATCCAGTTTTCCCTTGAGCGCGAATGGAAAAAGCAGGTAGAATTGGAAGAAAAGACCCAGGGGGGACCGGTGTGAAGCCTCGCGTGGCGATGGCTCAAGCTCCGCACGTGCGCGATCCCGAGCTGGCGCTGGCGCGCCTAGGTCGCCAGATGCAATGGGCGGCAGAGCGGGGCGCCGAGGTGATCCTCTTTCCCGAATGGTATCTGGGCTTAAACCCGGTCGAGCCCCTTCCCAACCGATGGGTTCAAGCCGTTGGGCATTGGGCCCGCGAACTTGGCCTTTTGGTGGTGACCGGCAGCGTGCGGGCCTTGGATCCGGAAACCGGCAAAAAACAGCAGCGCGGTCTGGTGATCGACCGCGACGGGCGGTTGGTCGGCACCCAGGCCAAACTGAACGTGGCGCCGGTGGAGCGGCCCTGGTTCGAACCGGGCAACGGGCTGAACCCCATCGCCACCCGTTTGGGATGCGTGGTCCTGCTGTTGGGCTTGGATGCCTTAGATGCTGAGCTGTGGCGCGAGGCCTTGCACCTCGGTCCGGACTTGGTGGTGATGACCGCCTTGGCCCGCTCGCCCCACGAGCGCGACGCGTTGCGAGCGCTGGCCGTGACGCGCAGCCGGGAACTTAGGGGGCTGGTGGCTTGGGTTCCCCTCATGGGGCGGTTCTCGGGCAGTCAGCACGTGGGCGGCGGTGTCCTGGCCCAGGACGGGGAGCTGGTGCTGGCGGCCGAAGACCAGGAGGGGGTCTGGGTCTTGGGCGAGGTCGAGGCGCCCACAGTGCAGCTCGGGGTCACCGATGTCTCGGCCAGCCTGGGGCCAAAGCGCGAGGTGGCGCCGGAGGCCGAACGGCGGGTGGTGGCCGATTGGCGGTGGCTGCGCAGCAGCGATTGGTTGCCGGCGGCCCAGGCGGCGCTGGAGGCCGCGACCGACAACCCCCGCCAGGTGGTGTTGGTGCCCATTCGCCCCGGCACTGTGCGGGAGGTCGAGCGCCTGTTGGCCGGTGGGGCCGGTGGCGGCTTTACGTGTCCCGGCATCGACCGCGTCTATCCGTGGTCAGACGCGTTCATGCAGGTGGGCGCGGCGTTGCAACGGGCACGCCGGCCGATGGTGGTGGAAACCGTGGAGGCGGGCGCGCCACTTCGGTTTGCGCGGCCCGTGGAGTGGGACGACTTCCTCTTCAGCTTTCCTGACGTGCCGGTGGTCTTTCTCCACCTGGGCGGGCGCTCGCCGTTCTTCGAAGAGGCCTTGCGGATGGCCGAGCGCCACCGGCAGGTGTGGCTGGAGACCTCGGAGGCGCCGCCGGAGGCAGTGCGCGAGGCGTGGGCGGCCTTGGGCCCCGAACGCCTGGTGTTCGGAAGCGGCGGATCCCGCGCCGACTTTTCCCGCGAATGGGGGAAGTGGCAGGCGTTGGCGCCAGATCTGCCATCGGCGGGGATAAAGGCGGTGGTCAACGCCAACGGGCGACGGCTCTTTTTTGACCCGGGCCAGGTCGAGGAACGGCCGAAACCGTTTCAGGTCCTGCGTCCCGGATGAGGCCAGGGGCGGGCCAAGGAGGAGACAAGGAGGAGGGGATGTGGCCTTTGGGGGCAGGACGAGCCTGTGAGGTGCGCCGCGACCGGTTCAGAAGGCTCGGGCCGCCTTTGGCGGCCAGTCCCGGTGATCCGCTTCCCGGCGTACCCTAAGGGCCTGGACCCTGCGCGGGGGTGCGGAGTTGTCTCTTTACCGCCAGCGGCGGTACACTCGGGGCGAGTGACCGGTCGGACCGCAAGACCCGGCAGTAAGGAGGCATCCACCCCATGGAGGCTGGTCTGCGCCTTGGCGTCGCCGGCCGCGCTGCCGTCACGCGCATCTTGCAGGGCTTGGGATTGGTGGCGCCACCGCCTCGGGGGCCACAGGAGCTCAGCGTGGCGGGCTTGGACGGGGAGGTCCTGGTAGAACGCGACGAGCGGGGGATTCCCTGGATCCACGCCCGCAGCATGCAGGACGCCCTCTTGGCCCAAGGGTACCTGCACGGATTAGAGCGCGGCTTTCAGATGGATCTCTGGCGGCGGCTGGCCACCGGGCGGTTGGCGGAGTGGTTTGGGGCGCCGGCGGTGGCCCACGACCGTTTCATGCGCCGCTTAAACTTCCGACACTGGGCAGAGGCCTCGACGGCCACTTGGTCGGAAAACACGCGCCGATATGTGGCGGCCTACGCTCGGGGCGTGAACCTGGCTTGGGCGGCCAAGCCGCTCGCCACCGAGTTCCGCCTGTTGCGCGCGCGCCCCGAACCGTGGCGGGAGTCGGACACCAATCTCCTGATCTTCTGGATGAGCTGGCTGCTCAATCGCGGCTGGTGGTTTCACTGGGCCCACCACCGGTTGGGAGGCGACCCCCTTGTGCGGGCGTGGCTCCTCGATCCCCTGCCGGAGGCGGCGCCGACCATCGTGTCGGGCACGGGGTCGGCCGTGGGCGGGGTTGGCCTCGGGTCGAACAGCTGGGCCGTGGCGCCGTGGCGGTCCGCCAGCGGGTTTCCCCTTCTGGCCAACGATCCCCATCTCGCTCCCACCTTTCCCGCGCCGTGGTACCTGATGATGATTGAGGGCGGGGCCTTGCACGCTTTCGGGGCCACACTGCCAGGGGCACCAGGCGTGGTTATCGGGCAAAACCAAGAGATCGCCTGGGCCTTTACCAACCTCAACGCCGATGTCCACCGGCTGGTGCGGCTGGAATTGACCGGCGACGGCGGCCGCTACCGGGTTCAGGACCGCTGGGAACGGCTCGGGGTCCGCGAGGAGCATATCCGGGTGCGCGGTCAGGGGGAAGTGGTGCAGTGGTGCCGCGACAGCCATCTCGGACCGGTGGTGACCGAGCTTTCGCCCAAGGAAGTGGTGGTCTTGCACTGGACCGGCTTTGCTCCGCAATCCACCGTCCAGGCCTTGCTCGGGTTAAACCGCGCCCACGATTGGGAGAGCTTCAACTTGGCCCTGGCCGAGTGGGGGGTTCCGGTGCAGAGCGTGTTGTACGCCGACCGGTCGGGACACATCGGCTATGTGGCGGTGGGGCGGCTGCCGGCAGCTTCGGACACCGCCCCGGGCCTCGTCGACGGCAACGCCGGCGAGGGGGCGTTTTTGCGGTTCTGGGACTGGCAGGCGCATCCCCGCGCCTACGATCCCCCGGGCGGGATTTTGGTGGCGGCCAACAACCCTCCCGGCGGGGAGGTGCCGGTCCCAGGGTTCCACAGCCTGGGCTACCGCGCCCGGCGCATCGCCGAGCGCCTGTTGGCCGTGGAGCACCATACGCCCAAGACCATGGCCGCCCTCTTCACCGACTGCTACTCGGCTCCGCTTTGGGAAGTCTGCCAGCGCCTGTTGGCCCAGTCGACGCTGCCCGAAGGGTGGCGGGAAGCCTTGGAGGCCTTTGACGGGCAGGTGCGGCCGGAGGCGGTGGCCCCCACCTTGCTCTACACCTTTTTGTTCGAAGCACTTCCCGATCCCGTGCGCCGGGCGTTGCGAGAACCGTTTTGGCCGGAGGCGCCTCGGGGTGGCCTGGGGCTTGCGCACCCTGCCCATTTCGGCTGGCTGCTGTACGAGCGGTTGGCTCCTGCCGTTCTCCGGTTTTGGGACGCCGTGGCGGTGCAGCCGGCATTGGCGCGCGCGCATCAGCGCGTGGTGCGGGACCTCGGGCACGACCGCGCGCGCTGGCGCTGGGGGGAGGCCTGCCCGGTGGTGCCGCTGCACCCGCTCGGGCGAGTGCGGGGCGTCGGGGCCGTCTTCGCCTTCCGGCCGCTGGCTGCGGGGGGCGATCTGTACTCGGTGCAACAGCTGGTCTGGGACCTAGACCCCGAGGGGCGGTGGCCGACTTCGGCGCTGGTGGTTCCCGGCCTGCGCCTGGTGATGGACCTCGGGCACCCCCAAGAATCGTGTGGGGTGGTCTTCCCGGGCCAGTCTGGCCATCCGACGTCGCCGCACGCGGCAGACCAAGTGGCGAGCTGGCTCTTGGGGGAACTCGGGCCGGTGGGTCCCGGGATGGAGGCCGGGGACTGGGTCACCTTGCGCCAAGACCGCCCCTGGCGGGGGTAGCGAGGACCTGCGCGCTCAGCGGTCGCGGTTGAGGAAGCGGGCGGGAGGCAGGCTGCCGACTTCTAGCAGCTGCGCGGCCCAGGAAAAGCCAGAGCCGAAGGCCACCGATAACAGCCGGTCGCCGGGGCGAATCAGGTTTTGGGCAAGCATGTCGGCCAAGGCCAGAACGACCGATGCCGAGCCGGTGTTGGCGTAATACGCGACATGCGAGAAGACCTTGGCCGGAGGGATGGCAAGTTCTCGCGCCACGGCGTCGAGGATGCGCTGATTCGCCTGATGCGGGACCACCCAGGCGATGTCGTCGGCCTCCAGTCCCGCCATGGCCAGCACCTGGCGAGCGGCTTCCGACATGTGGTGCACAGCGTGGCGGAACACCTTGCGCCCTTCCATGTGGATGGTGTGATGGTGACCGCCCGCGACCAATTCCGGCGTCAAGGGGTGACGCGTGCCCCCGTAGGGCTTGTTGAGGATGTCGGCTTGCCGCCCGTCGCTTTGGGAAAACGCCGTCCTGGGATAGATGCCGGCGCCGTCGGGCGCCATCAAAAGGGCCCCGGAACCGTCTCCGAAGAGCACCGCCGTGCTGCGGTCGCTCCAGTCGACGGCTTTGGTCAAGACCTCGGTACCGATGAGCAGTACGGTGTGGCCCCGGGCCACCAACCCCTCGGCTAGCGTGAGGGCTTGGAGAAAGCCGGCGCAACCGCCGGTCAAATCGATGGCCGAGGCCCGCTCGGCCCCCAAGAGCGCTTGGACGAAGCAGGCCGTGGCCGGCGACCACATCTCTGCCGTGTCGGTGGCTACCAGGATCCAGTCCACGGCCGTGGCCGGCATGCCGGCCGCCTCCAGGGCGGCTTGGGCCGCGGCGTGGGATAAGGTGGCCGTGGTCTCATCGGCTCCTGCCACATGGCGCTGGCGGATGCCGGTGCGGGTGCGAATCCATTCGTCGCTGGTGTCGAGGCGCTGGCTGAGGTCGTCGTTGGTCAGAACGGCGGGGGGCACATACGCCCCGATCGCCAGGATGGTAGGCGTGGCCATCGCGATGCTCCTTCTCGTGTCGTGCAACCAACCGTGCGGAGTGGCCGGGCGGCGCACGCGCGATGCCCCCCGCCAAACCGAATTGCCGATACACCTGGATTATACAACGCCGATGGTATAATACAGCCAACCAACATGGCCGCGATGGGAGGGCAGGCGTGGACCCAGCGTGGCAGGCGGTTGAGCGATATCTCGATGAAGCCGAACGGGCTTTAGGCCACAAGTATCGGGGGCGGCGGGCAAGCGCGCGCCTGCGCCGGCGCCTGTTGGCGGACGTCGACAGGCTGTGCGCGGGCGGGATGGCGCCGGCCGAGGCTGCCGTGGCGGCGATGGAGCGGTTGGGATCGCCTAAGGCGGCAGTGGAGGCCGAGCTCGCCACCGGGCCTCGAGCGACGTGGGTGACGCTGTTGCAGGCCGCCTTGGGCTTATTGGTGACGGTGGTCAGTCTGCGCACCCAATACCTGCCCGGGTTTCTTTGGGGGCGTCTGGTGGCGGCGTGGGGCATCGTGGCCACAGGGGTGGCCTACGGATGGGGCGACGGCTGGCAGTGGCGAGGCACTCGGCTCAGGATGGCCCCGGCGTGGTGGCGCGGGCTTGGGCTGGGGGCCGCCAGCGGCCTGGCCGCGAGCGTGGCGGCGGTCCTGCCGTGGGTGGACATGCCAGGCGTATCCGGCTGGCCGTGGCACCTCAAATGGGGCCTGACGGCAGTGCTGGCCGTGGGGGCAGGGCTTATGCCCTGGATGGCCTCGGGCTATCGCGTCGCGGCTGCCCTGGAGGACCCTACGACCCAGTCCGGAGCCAGCCTGGCCGCGGCGGGGACGGCGGCGGCGCTTTGGGCCAGCCATCCCGGAGCCGTGCCGCCTCCCTGTTTTGACTGGGCACCCTGGCTGGTCGCTCTGGTCGGATATGCGTTCTTTTATGGCGTCCTGCGCCTGTACGCGGGTTGGCGGGCAGTGCGGCAAGTCCTGGGGGCAGGCCGGGCTGCAGTGCGGCCCTGATGCGGGCGCAAGCCCCGGGGGAGGCGGTCTGGTGCGGCAGCGGGTCTATGTGGTGGGTGGCGGTCCAGCCGGGATTTCCGCTGCCATCTGGGCCCACCGATTGGGGTGGGAGGCCGTGGTGGTCGAACGCCGCCCGACGCTCGGGGGGCAGTTGGGGGAGATCAGCCTGCCGATTCCGGACCTTCCGGGATGGCCGGAGGTGCCGGCCAGCGAGGTGTTGGAGCGCCTGTCAGACCACTTGGCGCGCCTTGGGGTGGCGGTCGAGCTCGGAGTGGAAGCCGTGGCCTACGACCCGGCTCGGGAACGGCTGACCTTCGCCGATGGAACCACCGTGGTCTGCCGCTACCTGGTCTACGCCCCTGGCCTGCGCGTCCGCCGCCTGGGGGTGCCGGGGGAAGAGGCGTTGTCCGATGAGTCGGTGGCAGCGTTCTTGGCCCGGATGGGCTCGCGCCCGGCCCGGTGTCTCGTGGTGGGCGGGGGCGACCGCGCGCTGGAGGCGGCCGCGCGCCTGGCCGAGGCCGGGCACCCCACGGTGGTGGTGCATCGGCGCGATCGGTTCCGCGCCCGAGCCCAGATGCGCGCCCGGCTGGCGGCCTCGGGGGCCGAGGTGTGGTGGAACACGTCGGTCCGCGCCATCGCCCGCGAGGAGGGGGCGTGGGCGGTGGCATTGCAGCAGCCGGGGCGGCGGCTGACCGTGCGCGTCGACCACGTGGTGGTCCGCATCGGCATGGAGCCAGATTGGGCGCCCGGGATTCCGGTCAGCGACCCCGAAGGAAGGCTCGCCGTGGCCGGAGACGCGGCCCATGAGGCGCCCTACCGCAGCCTCGTGACTGCCTTCGGCAGCGGGATGGCTGCGGTGCGCCGGCTGGTGGAACGGGAGGAACGGCTCTCCTAAGATGCGTCGGCGGGAGAGGGGGCGGGGCGGGATGGAAGCCATGACCGAGGGGAAGGCAGTGCCGCCGGTGCCGGATTTGATCCGACCGGGCCTGCGCCTGTTGTTCGTCGGCTACAATCCGGGACAGCGGTCGGGGGCCATCGGCCACCACTTTGCCGGGCGGGGGAACCATTTCTGGCGCCTTTTGTTCGAGGCTGGCCTCACGCCGGTGCTGTTGACGGCCGAGCAAGACCAACGGCTGTTAGAGTGGGGAATCGGTATCGTCAACCTCGTGGACCGGGTGACCCCGGGAATCGGCGAACTCAGTCGGGAAGAGATGGCGGCCGGCGGCCAGCGCCTGCGCCAGCGCTTGACCGAACTTTGCCCGAGGGTGACGGCCTTTTTAGGGAAGAACCTTTGGCGGGCGACGGCGGAGCTTCCTGCGGGAAGGCCGGTGGCTTGGGGTTGGCAGCCGGCTTTGGCCGGCACCACGGTCTTTGTGGCGCCCAACCCGAGCGGGCGTTCGACCTTGCCGTACGCGGAGCGTCTTGAGTGGTTCCGCGTCCTGGCCGAGGCCGTGGTAGGCAGTCACTAGCCCCGGCGAGCAAGGAGGAGGACGGTGCATCCACATCTTGAGCGCTTGCGGGAGCGCCTGGCGCGTTGGCCAGGGATGGCGGCATGTCTCGTGCCCGGCGTGGATTTCCTCTACCTCCTCGGGTGGAGCCCGGTGGTCGACGAGCGGCCGACCTTCCTCATGGTCGGCCCCAAGGGCGTGGCCTTGGCCGTCCCTGCCCTCAACGCCGCGCGGGCCGAACAGGTCCTCGGGGAGGCGGGCCGGGTTTTTGCCTGGACCGACGGGGAGGGGCCGGGCCAAGCCACGGCGGCGGCCTTGACCACGTGCGGATGGCAAGGGGGACGTCTGGCCTTCTCGGACGCCGGGCGGTTTGACCACGCTGTACTTCTTGAAGCGGTGGCGGGCGTGCGCCTGGAGCGGGCGAGCCCCATCTTGCGCCCCTTGCGGCTGATTAAAGACGCTGCAGAACAAGCGCAGTTGGCCCATTCCGCGCGCCTGTGCGACCGGGGCATGGAGGCCGGCTTGAAGGCCCTTCGGCTCGGCATCACCGAACAGGAGGTGGCCGAGGCGGTGCGGCAGGGATTTCTTTTGGCCGGCGCCGACAGCCCGGCGTTTATCCTGGTGGCCTTTGGACCCAACACGGCCGAACCGCATCACCAACCCGATGGCACGCGACTCGGCCCGGGACCGGTGCTGCTCGACATCGGCTGCTATCACGCCGGCTACGCGTCGGACATGACGCGGATGGCCTATTGGGGCGAGCCCACCCCCGCCTTTCGGGAAGCCTTTGCCACCGTGGAGGCGGCCGTAGAGGCCGGGCTTTCGGCCGTGGGCCCCGGGAAACCGTGCGAAGCGGTGGACCAAGCCGCCCGCTCTGTCATCCGGGCCCAAGGCATGGCGGAACGGTTCGTGCACCGGACCGGCCACGGGATCGGCCTTGAGGTGCACGAGGCGCCGGACATCGTCGAGGGCAACCGCGAGGAGCAGGCCGTGGGCATGGCCTTTTCGGTGGAACCGGGGGTGTATTTTCCGGGAGCCTTTGGGATCCGCCTGGAAGAGGTGGTCTTGGTGCACGAGGGCGGTGGGCGGGTGCTCTCCCGCCTGCCGCGCGATCTCGTGCGGCTCGGGTGAGGGGCGGCGATGTGCTACAATGCCGTCAGATCACCGCGAGGAGGGAGCCTATGGCAGAACAGGAGGCGGCCGTCCCCGAGGCGGCGGTGAAGGAGGGCGACCTCGCTCCCGACTTTACCCTCGAGGGGACCGGCGGGCCGTGGACGCTCTCCCGCCACCGAGGGCGCCCGGTGGTGCTGTACTTCTACCCGCGCGACAACACCCCCGGCTGCACTACGGAAGCGTGTGACTTTCGCGACCAGCTCGACGCCTTTCGGCGATGGGGGGCTGAGGTGGTGGGCATCAGCACCGACTCATTGAAGAGCCACCAGAACTTTGCGGCCAAATACCGGCTGCCGTTTCCGCTCTTGTCTGACCCCGATGCGACAGTGGCCGCGCGCTATGGGGTGTGGCGGGAGAAGATGCAGTACGGCAAACCCAGGATGGGGATTGAGCGCACCACCTTTCTCATCGACTCCGAAGGCCGGATCCGGGCCGTGTGGCGGAAAGTGAAGGTGAACGGCCACGTCGAAGCAGTCGCAGCACGATTGGCCGAGCTTCTCGCCCAGTCCTAGTCGGTACCGGGTGCGTCGGGTGTTGGACACCTTGGCGGCCCTGTATCCAGAGGCTCGGACCGAATTGCGGCACCAAAACCCGTGGCAGCTGTTGGTGGCCACCATCCTGTCTGCTCAGTGCACCGACCGGCGCGTCAACCTCATCACGCCGCGCCTGTTCGCCGTCTACCCCGACGCCCGCGCCCTGGCGGCGGCGCCGATCGAGGCCGTGGAGGCGCTCATCCGCGACTGCGGACTTTACCGCACCAAAGCGCGCAATCTCTTGGCTACGGCGCGCATCGTGGCGGAGGAGTACGGCAACGCCGTTCCGGAGGACCCGGCGGCGCTTTTGCGCCTGCCCGGAGTGGGGCGCAAGACTGCCAACGTGGTGGCGGCCAACGCCTTTGATCGCCCGGCGTTGGCCGTAGACACCCATGTCTTTCGCGTGGCCCACCGCTTGGGTTGGGCGCGGGCCAAGACGGCGGCCGAAACCGAACGCGAACTGACTGCGCTCATCCCCCGCCGCCAGTGGAACGCTGCCCACCACCGCCTGATCCAGCACGGGCGCCAGGTCTGCCGGGCCCGTCGCCCGGCCTGTGAGCGCTGCGCCGTCGCCCGCTGGTGCCCCAAGGTGGGCGTGGCGACGGCCCGCGACCTTTTGCCTTCCCCAGCGAAAAAGCCTTAACCGCATCTTCACCGCGTCTTAACCCTGCGATCGCAGGGCGATAACCTCGGCGCTTTATGATCCTCCCGGATTGACGGCGGGAGTTGTAGCCGCCGGGAGGTGGAACATGTTTTACGGCAAGGCCGACGCGCGCCCAAACGCGACCGACCGCGCGGGGCTTCCTTGGCTTCGGGTATCCAATGTGTCGTTGACGGTGGGGCACCGCGCCATCTTGCAAAAGATTTACCTCGAATTGCAGCCGGGGACGGTCACGGCCCTGGTGGGGCCAAGCGGCAGCGGAAAGTCGAGCCTCTTGCGCGTGCTCAATCGCCTGTGGGATGGGATACCAGGGGCCCGGGTGAGCGGCCAGGTCTGGTTTTTAGGCCAAAACCTCTACGGGCCTGGCGTGGACGTCACTTGGGTGCGCAGCCGCATCGGCATGGTGTTTCAACGTCCGACTCCGTTTCCTTGGTCGATCTACGAAAACCTCGCCATCCCCCTGCGCGTCCAGGGGGTACCCCGGCGCGCCATCCCGGACCGGGTGGAGGAGGCGCTGCGGCGAGCCGCGCTGTGGGACGAGGTCAAAGACCGCCTGCGCGAGCCGGCCCTGACCCTGTCGGGGGGTCAACAGCAGCGGCTGTGCATCGCGCGGGCCTTGGCCGTCGAGCCGGCGGTGTTGTTGTTGGACGAGCCCGCCTCGGCCCTGGACCCGGTCTCCCGGGGGCGGATTCGCGAACTCCTCGCCGCCCTGCGCGGGCAGGTCACGGTGTTGCTGGTGACCCACCACCTCGACGACGCGGTCAGCGTGGCTGATTACACCGGCGTGTTGGTCGATGGGGTCCTGACGGCCTTAGACCGCACCGAGGCGGTGTTCGGCGCCGGGGCGGCGCCGGCCCTGCGCGAGTACCTGCAAGGGCTTTCATCCTCTTCGCCCCTTCAATAGACGCGGGAACGAAGCAGAAAGGAGCAACGATGGTGTCGCAAGGCAAGACGCGATGGTTGGCAGTGGCGGCAGGCGCGCTGTGGCTTGCGGGATGCGGAGGAGGCGCACCAAAAGGGGCGGCGCCAAGTGGGACCAAGGCGGCGGCCGGGGCGCCGGTGTCGCTCTTGGAGACCGGGTCCACCCTGCTGTACCCCTTGTTCCAGGCGTGGGTTCCGGCTTATGAGGCGGGCCATCCCGGCGTGCGGATCACGCCGGCGGGCACCGGCAGCGGGACCGGCATCGCCCAGGCCTTGGCCGGCACGGTGCAGATCGGGGCGTCGGACGCCTACATGAGCGACGCCCAGATGCGTCCTGACATCTTGAACATTCCGCTGGCCATCTCGGCCCAGGTGGTGGCGTACAACCTGCCCGGTTTAAACAACCAGCACCTCAACCTCTCCGGGCCGATCCTGGCCGGCATCTACACCGGCCGGATTCGCTACTGGGACGACCCGGCGCTCAAAGCGGCCAATCCCGGGCTGGCACTGCCGCATCAGGCCATCATCCCGGTGCGCCGGAACGACAGCTCGGGGGACAGCTTTCTCTTTACCCAATACCTGACCAAGAGTGCGCCGTCGGCTTGGACGGTCGGCTACGCCACCAGCCCGGCTTGGCCGGCGGTACCCAACGAGGCCAGCGCCACCGGCAACGGAGGCATGGTGGACTTCCTGCACGCCAATCCTGACTCCATTGCCTATGTTGGCATCTCCTACCTCAACCAGATCGAGGCCGACCACCTGGGATACGCCGCGCTGCAAAACCCCGCCGGGCGGTACGTCTTGCCCACCCAAGGCGCCATCGAGGCCGCCGCTGAGGCCATGGTGCCGCAGACTCCCAAGGACGAGCGCATCTCCCTCATCGACGCCCCCGGCGCCGACGCCTATCCCATCATCAACTACGAGTACGCCATCGTGAAGGCCGATCAGCCGAATGCCCAGACGGCGGCGGCGCTGAAAACCTTCCTCGATTGGGCGATGTCGCCCAAGGGCGGAAATCGGCCCGCATTCTTGGACCGGGTGCACTTTTTGCCCCTGCCGCCCTCGGTGGTGCGCCTAAGCCAGGCGCAGGTGGACGCGATCCATGGCTGATCCGGTGCCAGGGGGCGAAGGGATGGCGCCGCGCCGTGGATGGCGGCGGCTTGACGGAACGATGGCGGTGGCGCTCGGCGCCGCCGCCCTGGTTCCCCTTGTGGCCGCCCTGGGGCTTGCGGCCTACCTGGGCTGGTCGGCCTACCCGGTGCTGCGGGAGATGGGGCTGGGGTTCATCACCTCCACGCAGTGGACGCTCGGCAACCTCTACGCCCAGCCCATTCATCGCGGGGGCTGGGCATGGATGCCAGGGGCCCAGTACGGCGCTGCCGTGTTTTTGGTCGGAACGGGACTGACCTCGGGTTTGGCGCTGGCCTTGGCCACCCCTTGGGCCTTTTTGGTCGCGGCTTATGCCACCTTTGGCGCTCCGCCCCGGGCCCGCAAACTCTTGGCGGCGGTGGTGGAGACCATGGCCGGGATCCCCAGTGTGGTCTATGGCTTGTGGGGGTTTTTGGCTCTGGCCCCGGTCCTGACTCGGGTGGTGGCACCGGCCCTGAACCGGCTCTTGACTCCGCTGCCATTCGTGTCCGGACCGGTCGAGAGCGAGACCAACCTGTTGGTGGCCACGGTGGTCTTGGCCCTGATGATTCTCCCCATCGAGGCCGCGACCCTACGGGCCCGGATGGAACGGACGCCGCGGGATTGGCTTGACGGGGCGCGGGCCTTGGGATGGACCCAGGCGGAGGTGTTCTGGCACCTGGTGTGGCCCTACGTGCGCACGGGGCTCGCCGGCGCCATGCTCTTGGGCCTGGGGCGTGCCTTGGGGGAGACGATGGCGGTGTTGATGGTCAGCGGCAACGCCTTGAACGTATTGCCGCACGACTGGTATAGCCCCGTGGCCACGCTGGCCGCCACCATCGCCGGGCAGTTGGATTCGGCCCTGACCGACCCGACCGGGATGGCCGTGCGGGCGCTGGGCGGACTCGGGCTGGTGCTGTTCGCGTTGACGGTGGTGGCCAACTTGGCGGCCCGGGCGGTGGCAGGGGCGGGCCCAGGCCGGCGGGCCGCATGGTGAGGCGGGAGCAGGAGGATGGGGACATGAAAGGCGCGGGGTACGAGGCGCCAAGCGAGCCGGCGCGTGGGCGCCGGCAGTGGCGCCGGGCGTCTTCTGCCTTGTGGACGGCGGCCGGGGGCGTGGCGGCGTGGGCAGCCGTGACCCTCGTGGCCTGGTTGTTGGCCGACCTTGTGCGCGGCGCGGCACCGGCCTTGACGTGGCGGTCGCTGGTGGAGACTACCCAGGGATTGGGTGGCGGATTGGCCAACGCCATCGTCGGCACGCTGTGGCTCCTGTTTTGGACCGCGCTCTTGGTCGCGCCCGTGGGCGTGGCGGCGGCCACCTGGGGGATGGTCTGGGCGACACCGCGACTGCGGCGCGCGGTGTTCTTGGCCAGCGACGTCTTGGCGGGGGTGCCGTCCATCGTGTTTGGGTACGTGGGGTACCTCGCCCTGGTCATCGGCCTCGGTTGGGGGTTTTCGGCGCTCGCGGCCGCCGTGACCTTGGCGGTGCTGGTGCTCCCCTACCTCGTGCGCAACGCCCAACAGGCCTTGGACGCGGTGCCGCGCGAACGGCAGGAGGCGGCGCTCGCGTTGGGCTTTTCCCGTGCCGCCATGGTTTGGTACGTGCTGTGGCCAGAGGCCCGGGGCGGCTTGGCCACCGGGCTGGTGCTGGCTTTGGGCATCGCCATGGGGGAGACGGCTCCGCTCCTTTACACCGCCGAGTGGTCGCAGAGTCTGCCGACGTGGAGCTTGACCCATCACGCCGTGGGCTACCTCACCTACGTGGTCTGGGCCTTCGTCCAAGAACCGTATCCCCAGGCGGTGGCGCTGGCGTATTTGGCGGGCCTTTTGCTGACGGTGGCCGTGGGCGGCATCGCGGTCTTCACGCGCCTGGGAAGGGCGGCTGAGTGAGGAGAGCCGACCGCGCCCAAAACCGACGGCAGAGGGGAAGACTACTTCCCTGACCGCTGGGGACAAGGCCCCGGCACGGGTCATGTGCCCGAAGAGCGGCAGGACTCGGCGGCGGAACCGGGCGCGGAGAGGGGGAGACGGCGTGCGCGGGGGGCTTGAGGGAACGTTTTTCGCCGTCCTGGTCGTCGTTTTCGGGGCCGGGGCCCTGGCGTGGGGCTGGCTTTGGGTGCGGAGTCTGGCTGGGCGGCTTGAGGCCGGGCTGGGCGCGCCACCCCAGCGCACGGTGTGGGAATGGCTTTTTAGTCTCGCCTCCAGCACTCCGCAGGAGATCGCGCTCACGGAACAGCGCGCGGCCCGCGGCACGGCGGCGGCCCATCCCATGGGGTCGCGGGACGATGTCCACTGGCTTGACCGGATGGCCTTCCGCCCCGGAGGCCTCGACCATCCCGCCCAGACCGCCGAGGCAGTGCACACTGGCGTGCGCCTCGGGCCTATGGCCCCGCGCCCGCTTTGCCTGAGCCTGCCGGTCCTGGTGGCGCCCATGGCCTGGGGACTGAGTTTGACCACCGAAGCCAAAATCGCTTTGGCCCAGGCCAGCCAGGCCGCCGGGACGGCTGTAGTCAGCGGCGAGGGGCCGGTCTTGGTGGAGGAGGTGGCGTGGGCCGGGCGCTGGATCCTGCAGGTCAATCGCGGGCAGTGGGCGCACCAGCGCGCGTTGGTGCGCCTGGCCGACGCCGTGGAGGTGCAGGTGGGGCAGGCGGCCGAGGGCAGCGGAGCCGTGGTCAAACACCGGCGCTCGCTGCCCCGGCGGGTGCGTCGGGCCCTTGCGAGGCTTTCGCCCGTGGTTATCCGCGCGGGGTTGCCGCGCCCGCTGCCGGTGTGGCTGCGGGCGTTACGGGCAGCCAATCCTGAGGTGCCATTGGGGGTCAAGATCCCGGCCGGTCCCGACGTGGCCCAGGACGTGGTGAAACTGGCGCGGTGGGGCGTCGACTTCATCACCCTGGAAGGCGCGGAGGCCGCCACGGCCTCCAGTCCTGCCGTCATCCACGACCACTTCGGGATTCCCCTGGCCGTGGCCGTGCGGGCTGCCGACCGGGCTTTGAAGGCCGCTGGCTTGCGCCACCGGGTGAGTCTTGTGGCGGCGGGAGGCATCCGCGGGGCCGCCGACGCCGCCAAGGTCTTGGCTCTCGGGGCCGATGCGGTGGCAGTGGGCACGAGTTTGCTTTTTGCGCTGGCACACCGGCAGGTGACGGGGGTGCTGCCGTGGCATGCTCCTACGGCCTTGGTCTTCCCCAGCGGCAGCGGGCAAGCCCAGCCGCTCGACGCAGACATGGCCTTCTTGCACGCGAGCAAATGGTTCCTGGCTACCCGCCTGGAGCTGGCGCTGGTGGCGGCTACTGTGGGGGAGGCCAGGCTGTCCGACCTCGGCCCGCACCATCTGACGGCGTACGACAGCGAAGTGGCCCGGGCGCTCGATCTCGACGAGCTTGGCGCTGCCCCAGCGGACCGGTTGCGCCGGCGCCTTTTGGCGGTGGCCGAGGGGTACCAGGACCTCGGTGGCCTGTATTCAAGCCTCGCGGCGTTGCTCGGCCCGTGACGGCCGCACCGGGTACAACAGCGGGATCCATCCCCGTTGCCGGGCCCATGCCGCCTGCCACCCGAGGGCGAAGTCGGTGGGCCACGGCTGGACGAACGCCACCGTGCGGCCGCCCCAGGCCACGGCGTACACCCCCCGCCCGGGCGTCACCCATCCCATCCATTCCACGAGATCGGGCACCGACGAAGGCAGCGGGCGGTTGTCGAGCCGATGGGCGATGTGGAGCGCCGCCGCTTCCGCCCCCAGGGTGGCCAAAGACCCCCAGGGAGGACCGGAGTCGGCGGCGTCGCCAAGGGCGTACAGATCCGGATGCGATACGTGCTGTTGCCAAACCGTGACGGGGATGGCCCCACCTGGGCCGGCAAGGCCGCTCTGCCGGATCCACCGGTGGGCCGTCCAAGGCGGCAGCCACACGAGGTGGTCAAACCGCAGGCGCTCTTCGTGCCCGTCCCGCACCAGGTGTAAGGTCGACCCTTGGCGCGCCACGACGGTCGCCCCGGTGAGGAGCTCGACGCCTGACTCGACGAGGAGTTGGGCGACCGTCTGCGAACCGGTCTGGCCGAGCAGGGGGGCCGGACGCGGAGTCGGCACCACCAGGGTCCAGTGGGTGCCCTGGCCGTGGGCCGGAGGGGTGCGCCGAAATCGCGCCAGCGTCGAGACGAGCGGCAGGTCCGGCAACGGACGCGAAGAGCCGTCGGGTGCGGCCGCGGCCACCATCACCATCCGTCCGCCGGCAGCAAACCGCGGCAGGCGGGCAGCCACCAGCGCGGCGTGGGCCAAGGTGGCGAGCGAGGGCAGGCCTCCATCGAGGCCAGGGATGGCGTCCCAATGCGGGCGGCCACCGGTCGCCACCACTCCAAGGTCGTAGGAGAGGGGCGGATGCACGGCCAGAGTCAGGCGCCGCGCCACCGGGTCGAGATCCACGGCGAGGTCGCGCACCCAGCGCACCCTGGCCTTGCGCCAGAGCGGCCGCGGAGACCAGGTGCTGCACAGGGCCTTCAGTGCCGGCCAGCCGAGGGCCTGCGGCAGGGCCGGAGCGAACGCCTGGCGCACGACCGGGTCGACGACCCAGAGATCGATGTAGCGCGAGTCGAGATGGCGGCGGAGCGCGTGGACCATCGCCGTCCCACTCCAGCCGCTGCCCACCACCACCACGCGCACCCGGTCGGGCTTCACGGGTGACGTCCCACCTTGCGGTCGCGGCGGACCAGGGCCCGAAGATACAAGCCGGCGACGTGCGGGGCCACCCTGATGAGTCCAAACCCGGCCGCAGCGACGGCCAAGGGGATGGCCCCCCAGGCCAGGGAGATGGTCTGGCGCCACTCTGGGTAGCGCTCTGGAGCCGTACCGACGAGATAGCGGTAGACGAGGAGATAGCCGGCATGGTCGCCGATGGCCAAGAGCGCTGCGCAGGCGGTGAGAAACCCCAGGCTTAGGGCCGTGGGTCGGCGCAAGGGACCCATGCCCTCCAGGGGCGCCCCCGCCGTCAGCCGGGCCACGAGTGCGCCCCAGCTCGCCGCCGTGGCGCCGAGTGCGCACCACACCGTGTGGCGGAGGGTGACGTCGGCCGCAGCCGGCACCCGGGTCAGGCTTGCGGCGAGAAAACCTGTCACGTCGGCCAAGGCGATGAAGCCGACGGCAGCCACGATCCCCCACCCGCTGACTTGGGCGAAGAGCGGCTTTCGCGTCAACCTATACGCGATCTCGGCCCCGAGGGTGATGACCACCAGGGTAAACGGCCAATGCACCACAATGGGATGGATCGGGGCCAAGGGGGACGTGGAAAGGCGTAGCGCGATCCGCATGCGGCCTGTTCGCTCCTTGTGGCGAGGCCAAAGGCC
This sequence comes from Bacillota bacterium, assembly GCA_023511625.1. Taxonomy (GTDB): domain Bacteria; phylum Bacillota; class Sulfobacillia; order Sulfobacillales; family Sulfobacillaceae; genus JAIMAE01. The sequence goes on from JAIMBD010000001.1 coordinate 220,408, forward strand.
TCGCCCGTTTCCTGTTTACGGGACCTGTGTACGGGAAAGGATGCCCGCCGGAAGGCGAAGGCATGTCTGGCCGATCGATTGGGAGCGGGAAAAAGCAGGAATGTGGCTTTAGGTCGCGAAAAATGCCCAACCAGAGCAATTGCGCCGGCGCCGGCGTGGCGCCCGGCCGGGAAAGGACGACGGACGATGAGAGAGGAGATCCAGGCTTCCGCGGCGGCCGCTGCCCCCATATCGGACTCCGATCTGGCCTTGGCGGTGGTGGCGGAGATGCTGGAAGGACTACAGCAGTCCTATCCAGATGATACCGAGGTCACATTGGTCGACGCCGACTTCCGGGTGGTGGCGATCCGCTCTGGGCGCACGGTGTCAAGCCGCATGAAGGTGGGGGATACCTTGCCGCCGGGGGCTGTCACTCGCCAGGCCTTGGCCGAAGGGCGGGTCTTGACCGACCGCCGGGACGCCACTCTGTTCGGCTTTCCCTATCAGGCGACGGTGATTCCGGTGGTGGTGGGAGGAAAGGCGGTGGGGGCGCTCGGGATCATCACGTCGTTGGCGATTCGCCAAGCCGTGGAAGAGGCGGAGAGCGACCTCTCGCAACACGCCGACCTCTTGGCGGGGACCGCCGAGGAGACCCACGCCGCCGTCACCCACTTGCATCAGGTGTTCCAGGAACTGGCGGACCACGTGCGCACCATCCGCCAGTCGGCCAGTGCGGCGGCCGGCGAGACCGGAAACGGCGAGGGGGTGGTGGCTTCGCTGACCCAGGAGGCCGGCGGCTTGCATGCCAGCATGGAGACGGTGGCCAACGCCCGGGGGGCCTTGGCGGGCCAGGTCCAGGCCATCGCCCAATCTACGACCTTGATCGAGGACATTGCGCGCCAGACCAATCTCTTGGCGCTCAACGCCGCCATCGAAGCGGCGCGGGCGGGTGACGCGGGACGGGGCTTCGCGGTGGTGGCCGAGGAGGTCAAAAAGCTTTCCGAGGGGTCGCGCGATGCCACCCGGCGGATTGAGGAGACCATCCGCGGCATCACCGAGGGGTTGGAGGCGCTCAATCAGGCCATGGCCAGCGCCGAAAAGGCCCAAGACTCCAGCCAAGGGTTAATCAGCCAGGTCTCGGCGACCTACACCGCCATCGGTCGGGCCGTGCGGGAGGTGGCCGATGCCGTGGCGGCGATGGACGAACGCATCCAGTCCGCCTTGACAGCCGTCGAGCAGCTCCGGGCGGCAGTGGAGCAGACCGCCCAGCAGGCCCAGGAGGTCCGAGCCTTGGCCGATCGGGTGCGGGACAAGATCTTGTAAGGCGCCGGACTCCCTTCGCCCAACGGTGCGTTGCGCTTTCCGGCGCGGGCCGGTATGATGGGGCCGAATAGGCTGGCACTCGGACCGTCAGGCGCGGGATGCTGTCACGGGTAGCGGAAAGAGGGGAGCAGCGTGGGCGAAGTGAAGGCGAGGGAGGTCCCCCCGTTTCGAGCCGATCAGGTGGGAAGCCTCTTGCGCACCGAACGGATCAAGGCGGCGCGGGCGGAGCGGGCACGGGGCGCCATTTCCCCTGAGGCCTTGAGGGCCGTGGAAGACGAGGAGATCGCGCGGTTGGTGGCGCGCGAGAAGGAAGTCGGCCTTCAGGCCGTGACGGACGGCGAGTTTCGGCGCGCGTGGTGGCATTTTGACTTTCTCGAACAGCTTATTGGCGTGGAAGGGTACGAGGGAGGGACCGGCATCCAGTTTGCTCAGACCACGACCAATCCGCACAGCGTGCGGGTGGTGGGCAAGGTCGACTTCAACCCCGCCCATCCCATGCTCGACCATTTTCGGTACCTGCAGTCGGTGGCCGGAGACCATGTGGCCAAGATGACCATTCCCAGCCCCAATATGCTGCACTTCCGGGGCCAGATTCTGCCCGGCGTGTACCCCGACGAAGGGGAATTCTTCGCCGACTTGGCGCGTGCCTACCAAAAAGCCTTGCGCGCGTTTTACGACCTCGGCTGTCGCTACCTGCAGCTCGACGACACGGCCCTGGCGATGCTCTGCTCCGAGGAACAGCGCCAGCAGATGCGCGCCAAGGGGTGGGACCCGGCAGAACTCGAGGCCCAGTACACCTGGACCATTCAAAAGGCGTTGGAAGGCCGACCGGCTGACCTGCGCGTCACCATGCACATCTGCCGGGGAAACTTCCGGTCCACGTGGCTTGCCTCCGGGGGCTACGAGCCGATTGCGCGCACGCTGTTTCAGAAGCTGCCCGTCGACGGGTTCTTTTTAGAGTACGACAGCGAGCGCGCTGGGGGCTTCGAGCCGCTGCGGCATGTCGAGCGCAAGGACCTCCGGATCGTGCTCGGTCTCATCACCACCAAGACCGGCCAATTGGAGGATCCCGATCACATCCGGCGGCGCATCGACGAGGCCAGCCGCTATGTGCCGCTAGAGCAGCTGTGTCTTAGTCCCCAGTGCGGGTTTGCCTCGACCGAAGAGGGCAACTTGCTCACGGAGGACGAGCAGTGGGCCAAGCTCCGCTTGGTGGTGGAGATCGCCCGCTCGGTGTGGGGATAGCGAGGGGCCAGCGGCCCCTCAGCCGACCCCGCGCATGGCCTCGAGCGCGCGGAGAAGCTGCGCGAAGGCCTCGTTGAGGGGCGTGGGCACGCCATGACGGCGGCCGAGGGCCACGACGGCGTCGGCCAAGATATCGACCTCGGTCTTGCGCCCGGCCTCTATGTCCTGCAACATCGAGGTCTTGCCTTCCGGCTGAAGCCGCGCGAGCACCTCGCGGAAACGGACGATGTCCTCGGCCCGAAGCCCGATGCCTTCCCGCTCGGCCACTGCCACCACTTCGGCCATAGCCGCCTCCATGACCGCGCGCACCGCCGGCACGCGCTGAAAGACGCCGTAGGGGGCTTGGAGGAGGGCCGAGGTCTGGTTGATTCCGACGTTGATCATGAACTTCCACCACAGGGCCCGGAGCATGTCCTCGGGGATGTCGTACGGGATCCCCACCCGGTCGAAAAACGCGGCCACGCGGGCCACGCGCGGCGAGGGCGGGCGGTTTTGGCGCTCCCCGTACACGATTTGCCCGATCTGGGAGTAGGTGACGGTCCGCTCCTGGCGCAACGCGTCGATCCCGACGGCAAAGGCGTATAGCACCCGCTCCCACCCGAAGGCGCGGGCCGTGACCTCTTCACTAAAAAGACCGTTCTGCAGGGGCAGGATCTGAGTAGTGGCCCCGACCAAGGGGGCGATCTCCTCCAGGGTGCGGTCCAGGTGGTGCTGTTTGACGGTGAGGAGCACGAGGTCGACCGGCGCCGGGACCTCTTCCGGGGTGGCATACCGAAACTCGTAGGGTGTCTGGTTCACCCAGACCACCGGCGGGTAGTGGGCCCGCCGGATGGGGTCTAGCACCACCCACAAGGCCTCGGGGTCGCAGGCATGGATGCGGCTTGCGTACACTGTGCCCAGCGCCCCGAGGCCGACGACGGCGACGCGGCCAATCGGGGCGCTGCGGGTAGATTGCAGTGGGGCCATAGGGGCTTCCTTTCTGTCGCCTTCTCGAATCCTCCCCATTCTATCGCTTCCCTCGCGGACGCGGGAAGAGCGCACGGGGCGCGCGGCTTACGACTGCCGGCCCGCCCCGATGATGGCGTACACCAAGCAAAATCCGCCAAGGCCGGTAGCTGCCAGTCCCAGCCCGACTACGTCCGTCAAAGAAGTCGCTGAGCACAGTGTGCCCGAGGAGTCCTACCGCCAAGACGGCGGCTCCGGCGGCCGTGCGCAGGATGCGCTCGGCGGCGCCGAGGGATCCCGGTCGGGGCATCGTCTCGCTTGACGTCTTCATGGGCTCTCCTCCCTTCGTCGTGCGAGCGCGCCGGGTAAAGCCCCCCCGCTCATCGATTTCAGCCTACTCCGCCGAGCGCAGCGCTGCCAGCCGCTTTCGGGTCATGGGGGAAGGGCCCGCTCGTACCACTGCCGGCTCCCTCGCCGGAAGCAGTCCCTTCGGAGGACGCTTTGCGGCAGCCGGTGGCAAAAAGCCCTTCCGGGCCGGTACAGGAAGCAGGAAGTAGCCGGGACAGGGGTTGAGACATTGGTCCACGAGTTGCCGAAGGCGGATCATGACCGAGGTGGGACGTCAGCCGTAGGTGGTCTGCGGGCTTGGGAAGACTGCCGCCCCGGGGGTCGCACCATTCAGATGGGCCTTGAGGCGGACGCCCCTGTGCCAAACGGCACCGGCCAGCCGCTTGCGCCCTCGCAATAGGACGGGGGATGAGGTAACGGGGCCCCCTTGACAAGGCCGAAATTTTCGTTCAGATTCATAAATTGGCGTCCAGTACCAGGACACGGCGGCGGTTTTGCGCCGCAAGGCGGCGGCCTGACGTCTGGCCGGAAATCCGACGCCGTCTGGCCCCTCGGAGGATGCCCTCCCTGCGGTTGGGGGAATGTAGCACCGAAGACACTGGCGCCATGGCGCCTATCTTCGGCAGCGGTCGAGGCGGGAAGCCAAGCCGCCTGGCTAGTGGAATGTAAGGAGGCAAAAATCTTGTTGCGTGGGAGTATCCCAGGGTCTTTCGGTCGCTGGGTGGCAGGGGTGCCGGCTGTTTTGGTGGCGGCTTTGGCCTTGGCGGGATGCGGGGGGGCTTCTTCGGCTCCGAAGTCGTCGGCGCCGAAGCCGGCGCCAAGCTCGGCGCCTGCTGCCGCAGCGGTCTCGGCAGCCACCCTGGCTAAACTGGAGCAACGCGTGGCGCAAGCAGAAGCTGTGCCCACCTTTACGCCGCCGGGTCCGCCGGTGGACGCCGCCAAAGCCCGGGGGCAAAAGGCGGAGATCATCCCCGGCAACTCCGAGATCTCGTACTGTGCCAATGAGGCCAACGATTTGGTGAAACTGGGCCAGTCCATTGACGTGCCCACCACCTACTACACCACCACCGGCCAACCCAGCCAATGGGTTCAAGGCATGCTGCAGGGGTTCTCCACCCACGTCCGTGCCATCGACCTCAGTTGCGGTGTGACGCCTTCGACCTTGGTCCCCCAGTTGCAGTTGGCCAAACAAAACCATGTCGCGGCCATCGTCGACGAGTGGTACCTGCCGAATCAGCCCATCCCGCCTTTGACGACGGGAGCGAGCGGCATCTACCTGGAGAATTCGATGCGCCTGTTGGTGGATGACGCCATCGTCCAGAATCACGGCAAGCCGTTCGACGCCCTCATCCTGACTGCCGACGATGCCATCGCTGGCCCAGGCGGCGCCCAGGCCGCGCTGGCGGAGTTCCAGAAAGAGTGCGGCGCGGCCTGCCCGGCCAAGATCCTCAACATCCCCTTGGCAGATTGGGGCACCCGCATCCAGAGCACCGTGAGCTCTGCTTTGACCAACGACCCCAAGGTGACGGCCATCATCGCCGTGTTTGATGGTATGATCCCAGGCGCCCTGCCGGCCGTAGAGGCCGCCCATCGCCCTGGGCTGAAGCTCTACGGGTACGGGGCCGGCGCTGGCGTGGTGCGGCTGATTCAGACCACCCACGGCGTGGTCACGGCCGACATCGGGCCGAGTGCCAACTGGGCAGCGTACGCCGTGATGGACGAAAACCTCCGCTACATGACCGGCGAGCCTCTGGCGCCGCCTAATCGCGAGGTGGTGGCGCAACGCCTGTGGACGCCGGGCAACGTCAGCCAGTTCTTTACTCCGGATGGTTACGGCACGGCCTACATCACGGGGTACGAGAAGCTTTGGGGCATCCAGGGCAGGTAGCCTGCCGGGTTTGGAAGGCGAGGCCCTCAGCCGCCGCCGGAACCGATGGCCTCCGGCGGCGGTTTTCTCCCCGGTCAGCCGGAAGCGGGCGGAGGACCCGGGGCCAAAAGGTCGCCGGTAGGGTGGCCGGCGTGCCCATTACCGTACGGATTGCCGCCGCGAAAGGCGAGCCGGTCGCGCAAGGGGGCCCAGTGCCTTGCCTCTGGGATTGCGGGGCGGTCGGTCCCCCTTGGCTTTGGGGGTCGCGCGGGAAGGAGCCGACTGCGGGTGATGGACCGCGGCAGCCGACGTGCAGTGTCTTGGGTGCGCGGTGATCTTCCCGGCGTTGGGCGCATTTTGGAGCGGGGGACCGGGCTGCCCGACTGCCGTGTCGGCTAATCGGCATCATGCTCGGCGTTTTGACGCCCTTCGGGTAAGGCGTCTTACCTGCTCGTAAAACTCCACAAAGCCTAAGGCGTTCGCGATTTGCGATAGACTGATTAAATAAATGAATTTGCCAGATGAACCGATTCCCAATACCATACACCTAGGCCGTGGCCGAAGCCGTAAGTCCGCGAAAGGAACCGCTGGAGAAAGCACGGCCTAGATCCTGTTCATCTGCTTCTTCACAGAAGGCGAAGCGGGCTCGGGCGGGAAAGGGGGAGCTATGGGCCATTTCCGGCCAGAGTCTTTTCGGAAACAGTGCAAGGCCTTGGGGGGATGTGGCCCCAGCGGGGAGGCTTTTGGGCCTTACGCTCAAGGCCGGTCGGCCAAAGAACCGGGACCGGTGACCCCTGCCGCGCCTGGGGCGCTTTGCCGGTCACGGCCGAGTCGGGCATCTCTCCGGGCCGCGTTCTGCAGGCATGAGCAGTCCTTCGCCTCGGCTGAAGGGGCTTGGGGCACAGTCTCGGGCTTTCGCGGATCTCGGCGCTTCCGGAAAGGCTTGTCCGTAGACGCCGGCTTGCGCTTTTGGGCAGCATCTGCTCGTGCTGCCGGCGCGGCCCTGCCGTCTCGGTGGGCGGCCGCTTTTTCCGTTTTTCGCTGCCTGTTCCGCTCCGGCCGGAGGCCAAGAAGGCGCGCGGCCGTTTGCCCACCAGCGCGGGGATGGGGCTTTTCGGGCTGTGCGTCGCGGCGCCTTGCGGGAAAAGGGCCAGCCGACCGGACTCGGTGACAGGATCGGCAACAGGAATGGAAGGGGGCGTATAGCGTAACCTGACCGATTGGCAAAATATCGGACAACCATGATGAAATGCCGCTCGGGGCCTGGGCGCCGGTTCCTTACGCCGTCGGTGGCATACGAGAAGAGGAAAAAAGGGAGGAGATGCGGGTGGAAGGGTCCATGTCCGACCAGGCGGCGCGCGAGGGACCCAAGACCTCGTCGGGTTACGTCGCCACGGTCGTGATCATCGCCACGTTGGGAGTTCTTTTGTGCGCGTTTGACTCCATTGCGCGCAACGTGGCGCTGCCGTTAATCCTGCAGACGGTGCACCTGAACATCGCTCAAGGGTCGCTGGTATTCAGCGGCGCCTTCGTCATGACGTTCATCGGCGATGTGGTCATGGGGCCCCTGATGGACCGTATCGGGCGCAAGTGGACCTTCATCTTGGGCCTGATCGCGGCCGCAGTGTTCAGTGGGTTTACCGCCTTTATCACCGCCGCCTGGCAGTATGTGGTGATCGGTATCTTGGCGGGCTTGTGCCTTGCGGTGTTGCAACCTGCCACCATTTTGATTTCGGAAGAGGCCCCGGCGAAATGGCGGGGCACCTTGATGGCCATCAGCTACTCGGGGTTTGCCGCCGGGTCGATCGTGGTGAGCCTTTTGGCCTCGGTCATCTTGCCCACCGGGAATTGGCGGGTCTTGTTCTATCTCTCGTTTTCACCCCTGTTGCTGGTATTGGTGGCCTGGGCCCTTTTGCGGGAGCCGCCGCGCTCGGCGGAGGCCTTGCGCGTCAAGCGGGAGCGCGACCGGGTGGCGCGCGGGGAATTGGTGCGCACGCAGTTCCAGATCGACGAGGAGAAGGCCATCCGCAGCGAGTGGAAGCAAATCTTCGCGCCGGACCTGCGCAAGCAAACCATCGTCACCAGCATCGTGGGCTTTCTGCTCAACTTCAGCCCCGGCCTAATCCTGGTCCTGGGCGTGGCCTACATTACCAGTTACGACCATCTGCCCATTGGCGTGGCTTCCTTTGCCCTGGCCATCGAGGGCTTTGCCGTCATCCTGGGTACCTTGGCCGCCGGTGCCGCTACCGACCGCTTCGGTCCGCGCAACGTGGTCATTCTCTGGACCATCTTGGGGGGGATCTCGGTCGGGTTGATGGCCATCCCCGGGCACGAAGGGTGGGTATTGGCCACTATGGCCGGGTACGGCTTCTTCGGCCAAGGCGCTTTGGGCTCTTGGAGCCGGTACTTGGCCGACTCTTTCCCCACACGCGCCCGGGGGATGGGGGTAGGGTTTGTCAACGGCGTCTATTTCCTCGGTGGGGGCACCTTGGCACCGGCGCTCTTCGGGGCAGTGATGAACGCCGGCCACGCCGCGGCGGCGGCCTGGCTGGCAGGCGGCGTCTCGGTGTTGGGGGCCTTGGTGCTGTTCATGGGGCGATCGATCCAGCCGCGGCGCGAACTGGAAGAGATCGCATCGTAAGGGCACGGATCGGGAGGGGGCCGGCGGCGCACAGCCACCGGCCCTCAATGCGTTCTGGCGCCAGGGCCTCGGCGAGGATCTGGATTTGAATTCTTTCATGGCATTGGGAAAGTGCTTGGCGCTATACTGGCCGCGGGAAATCCCGCCAGCAGCCGAGGAGGGTTCAGGCGCAATGGCAACTGCGGCTCAGGGCGAAACCAAACGGTTGGCGGCGTTCTGGCAGGCCTTCAGTCACCCGATTCGCCTCAAGGTGCTCGACATCTTGCGGGCAGAGGGCGTTCTCAACGTGGGCGAATTGGTGGAGCGGATCGGGATTGGCCAGGGCCACCTCTCCAACCACTTAGGCTGTCTGCGCGCCTTGGGGGTAGTGGAGGCCCAAAGTCGCGGGCGCTACGTCCACTACCGCATCGCCGACCCCCGCATCGTCCAGCTCTTAGATTTGGGGGCGGCGGTGGTGCGAGACCACCGCAATTGGGGTGGCCCACGAGGTGCCGCCGTCGACGGGCGCCCAGGCATCGCAAGCCTTTTACTTGTAGGCGCGGGAAGGAGATCGTGATGGTGGGCTGGTGGTGGACCATGGGAGTGGCGGCGGTCTTTAGTCCGTGCGGCGTCGCGCTGTTGCCGGCCTCGCTGGCTTGGCTCGGCGGGAATGTGGTCACCGGCACGCGCCCGGCACGGCGCACGCTGGCCGCCGTGGGGGCAGGCTTGGCCATGGCCGCCGGGTTCACGGCGGTGGTCGCGGGGTTAGCCGTGGGGTTTCACGCCGTGGGCGCCCTTATCAGCCGGGGGTTGCGCCCGCTGATGCTGGGGTTGGGGCTAGCCCTGGGCGTTGGGGGCGTGGCGGTGGCCTTGGGCCGGGCGCATGCCCCGATCGACCGGTGGCTGGGCCTGGGGCCCGGCGGCGGGGTACCCAGGCGGTCGTGGTGGAGTGGGGTGGTGGCCGGGACCGTGTATGCCCTGGGATCCTTAAGCTGCACCTTGCCGCTGTTTGTGGCGGCGCTGGCCCCGCTCGTCGTCGGCAATTGGTGGACGACCGCTGCGGCCATCGCCACCATGGGAGCCGGTACGGCCAGCGTGTTGGTGGGGTTTAGCGTAGGCACGGTCTGGCTCGGGGACCTGGTGCAGTCAGCCGTCGGGCGCGTGGTGCCAAGGCTCACGTGGGGATTGGGGGCCCTTGTAGCCGCATCCGGCGGCTACCTAGTGTATTACTGGGGATGGGGCCCTGGACGCGGCATCGGATAGCGGGATGAGGGGGAACGAGGAGGCGAAAGCCAGTGGACACGGTGCGTCTGAGGATCCAGGGGATGCACTGCCTCGACTGCGCGCGGAAGGTGGAAACTGCCCTCCGGGGGGTGCCAGGGGTCCACAGTGCCCGAGTACAGTACCTGCACCGTCGGGCCGTGGTGGAACTCGATGCGCCGGTGGCGGTCGAGGACCTTGCTCGGGCCGTGGAAGCAGCCGGATACGGGGCGGAACCCGAGGGGGAGTGATGCGGTCGCCAGCAGGCGCGCGGGCAGGCGTAGGGCAACGGGGAGGGCGGGGCGCGATGGAGCAGTCAGCAGATCTGATGGTCATCGGGGGTGGGTCGGCGGGCTTTGCGGCGGCCATCAAGGCGGCTACGGCAGGCCGAACGGTGGCGCTGATCGAAGCGGGGGTCATGGGCGGTACCTGCGTCAAGGTCGGATGTGTGCCCTCAAAGACCTTGATTGCCGCCCTAAACCTCCGCTGGCGGGCCCTGAACCCGCCGGTCCAGGGTCTCGGCCTTCGGGGAGAAGCGATGGATGCCGGAGCCGTGTTTGCGCACAAACAAGCTTTGGTCGAGACCTTGCGGGAAGAACGCTACCGTCAGGTGCTCGCGGCGTATCCTACCGTGCGCTGGGTGGAAGGGGCTGCGCGGATCGAAGCGGCGGAGCCTGCGGTTCGGGTCCGGGTGGGCGAGACGGTGTGGCGGGCGCCCCGCTGTATCGTCGCCACTGGGTCGCGACCGTGGATCCTGCCCATATCCGGCTTGGCCGGCACTCCGTATTGGACTAGTACCGAAGCGTTGTCGCCCACGGCTGTGCCCTCGCGGCTTTTGGTCCTCGGGGGCGGCGCCGTGGGGATCGAACTCGGCCAACTGTATCACCGTCTGGGAAGTGCCGTGACGGTGGTCGAGGCGAGCGAACGCCTCCTCCCCCGAGAAGATCCCGAAGTCAGTGCCGTTGTGACCAAGGCGCTTGGGGCCGAAGGGATGACGGTGTGCACGGGGGCGGCGGTCGACCGCGTGACCTACTCACAGGAGCGCTTTACCGTCGAAGGACGCACTGCCGAGGGGCACTTCCAGTGGGTAGGGGAGGCGGTCTTGGTGGCGGCCGGTCGGCGCCCCAACCTCGCTGGTCTGGGTTTGGCCGAAGTGGGAGTGGCCTTGAACGCCCGCGGTGGGATCGCGGTCGACGAGCGGATGCAGTCGTCGGTGGCGACGATCTACGCCGCCGGCGACGCCGAATGCGTCTACGTGGCGGCGGAGGCGGGCAGCGTGGCTGCGACCCACGCGCTGGGGCTCGGGGATCGGCGCATTGGAGTGGTCGGCGGTGCCGCGGGTCACCTTCACCGATCCACAGGTGGCCAGCGTCGGCTATACCGAAACCGAAGCCGCCGCGGCGGGGATTTCCGCTACAGCCTCGACGTTGCCGCTGTCGTACGTGCCTCGCGCCATCGTCAACGGGGAGCGCGAGGGGTTCATCAAGCTCGTCGTGGAATCGGGCACAGAACGCGTCATCGGGATGCACGCGGTGGCGGCGGAGGCTGGGGAGATCATCCAGGTGGGAGTCTTTGCCGTCCGATTCGGCATGACCTTGGAGGATTTGACGACCACCCTCTTCCCCTATCTGACCCTGTCCGAGGGGGTACGGCTGGCGGCCTTGGCCTTTCACCAAGACGTCGACAAGCTCTCGTGCTGTGCGGGTAGCTGACCTCAGAGTGGCCGAGGCGTGCGGGGGTTGGCGAAGCGGCTAGGGATAGGAGGGCCGACCGACCTTTGGCCCAGGTAGCGGGATAGGTGTCGCGCGGGGGTCAAGTCTGGCTTCGACGGTGGGCCGTCGGGCTAGCGCCGGCAGGATTTCCCAAGCTGTACTGCGGGGGGGTTCGTTCTGCAACGCGGGGACCCACGTCGCACGATACTGGTCCTGCTTGCTTCCTGTTTCCTCCACCAGCACTGGCCTTGCGAACTGCCACCTCTGATGTCCCCAGGCGTCCCTTCTTGCCGAACTGGCGGTACGTGCTTTCCGCTGGCTATTGCCAGCAGGCCGGGCCGCGTTTACCTCCCGAACCGGATGTGTGCCGCAAACCGGCCAATCCGAGGCCGGCACGACCTTACCCCGTGCCCACAAGCCCAGCAGGTGCTGCTCGGATGGTATCGGTTTGCGGCGACCAGGTGGCTCCCAGACCAAGGGCCCGTGTAGGCCAGCATCTACCGGAATGCTCTCCAACCCACGTCCGTGACGGGCCGAGCAATGCAGGGATTCGGCGCCATTTCACGAACGTGGGAATCCTCCCCCACCATCGCGTGCTTGGTTGTCGCCAAGCGTGTGGTGCGCAAGATGGGCGCCGCCTCCGAGGGTTTTCGGCCAAGCTCAAGTGGCGCGTGCAGCCGTGGATGGAAGCGGAGGTCATAGAGCGCGTGGGGGCCGCGCGGTGGGACCGCACCCCCGTTCGCACCACGTCCCGGAATGGGCATCGGCCCCGCGGGGGGGGGGGCCCGTCCCGGCCTCTGGCCAGCCCCCAGCTGCGTCAGGGCAGCGACGTCCCCGGGGTCTTGACACCGCGAAAGCGCAGCGAACCAGCGTTGGGGCCAGGGATCCCGGAAGCTGCCGGCAATGGCGTCAGTCCCCGGACGGTCGACCAACGCGTGCAGGCGCTTGAACTGGAGGGGGTCAGCAAGCGCCCCGTGTCCCGCATCGCCCAAGAGCGCGATGCCCGCCTCACGGCGTTCCGGGGCGCCCGCGGGACGGCCGGTATCCCTCCCCGGGTGGCGGGAGGCTCGGCCCGGGAAACTCCGGGACAGGGACCGCGGTTTCAGCATGGCGCGCGGGAGGTCTTAGGCTTCGACGGCTGCTGGAGCGTACCGGCTGCCTTTGGGACGAACTTTCTCCGGCGTCGGCGGGCGCGGGGCCTTACCCGGGGGGCTCTTGGTCCTCCGCGACGCCCCCCAGAGCCTCCAGCACGCCATCCAGCCGGGGGGCCAGGGCGTCGTGGGGCCGCGGTGCCGCGTGCATTGCCTGCGGCATCGGCTGAGCACGGTCCCTCGCTCTGCGCAGGCCATGGTGGCCGCCCGCGTCCGGACGATCTTCGCCCCCGCGATGCAGGCGCGCGCTCGACAGCAACCCCCTGAACCCCTGCACTCCCGATTCCCCGCCGCGGCCACGTGGCTCGAGGACGGCGGTTTATGGCCCTCGGTCTTCTCTACAGTGCCCACGTCCCCCACCACTGGCGCCGTGAACCTCCATGCACCGTAGCCAGGATCGAGCGGGGGGCCTATAGTACAATGACAGCCGGGGGAGCACGGATTGGGCCGGACACAGGAGGGTGCCGTCCATGTTGCACCGGGTCGCATCCCGAGGCTTGAGTGAATGCTGGGAAATTTGGCTGCTCGGACGCCACTTCGTCCGTTGGCTCACCTTAGGAGCTCTGACGGGCGGACTGGTGGGCGTGGTGGTGACCTACTTTTTGAAACTCCTGTTCTGGTCGATAGCGGCTACCGCGCATTGGCCTGCCCCTGCCCTCTGGGTGGCGTTGCCGTTCGGCGGACTGCTGACCGGTGTTTTGATTCATTATGGCGCCCCCGACGCGGCGGGACACGGGACGGAGGCCGTCATTCGGGCCGTGCACCGCCGCGCCGGCCAGATCAACTGGAAGGTCGCTCCGATCAAGGCTCTGGCCACCATCACCACCATCGCCGCAGGAGGATCGGCCGGAAAAGAAGGCCCCTCTGCGCAAATCGGGGCGGCAGTGGCCTCGGCCTTGGCCGATGTGTTCCACTTTTCGCCCGACCAGCGGCGACGCATTGTCATCTGCGGCATCGGGGCCGGCTTTGCCGCGGTGTTCGGCACGCCGGTGGCGGGAGCCGTGCTGGGGATCGAAGTCCTGGCCATCGGGGATTTGTGGTACGACATGCTCTTGCCGTCGTTCGCCTCGGCGATGACTGCCTACTTGGTCGCGCGGGGCCTGGGCCTGACCTGGGTCTATCCGCACCCTCATGTGGGCCTCCCCCTCTCTGTGGGGCTTTGGGTGCGGATGACCGCCTTGGGCGTAGCCTCGGGCCTGGTGGCCTACGCCTTGGTCATTGCCTTGGAGGCGACACATCGTGTGGCGAAGTGGCTTCGCCAAGACCGCCAGTGGTGGCCTCCCATACTTCCCCTGCTGGCCGGCGCATTGCTGGCCGGATTGTATGCGGCTTCTGGACAGGAGGTCAGTGGCCTCTCGTTGGGACTTTTGAACCATGCGTTGGCGGGGGAACCGGTTCCTGCGGCGGCTTGGCTGGAGAAATTGGCAGCGGTGGCGTTGACGCTTGGACTTGGCATGAGCGGCGGGATTATCACGCCCCTGTTTGTCATCGGCGCCACGCTGGGGAGTGCCTTTAGCCTTCCGCTCGGCCTACCGCTAGCCGATGGCGCTGCCATCGGCATGATGGCAGTGACGGCGGCCGGAGCCAACGCCCCAATAGCCGCCGTGGTGATGGGGATGGAGATCTTTGGAAGCTCCCTCTCGCCGGCCCTCCTCATGGCCATCGTGCCTGCCTTCATCTTGATTGGGCACCACAGCGTCTACCCGAGCCAGCGGATTCGGGTGGCCAAGGCGCCTTCCGTGCCCATTACGCCTGGAGTGGCCCTGGAGGACTTACCGCACCGCCATTGGATGACCTTGCATTCCGGCCGTCGTGCCAATCGACTTTATCGTCACGACGCGGCCAGCGAACCGGTCCCTGAGCTCTCCCCACCAGCCAGCGCGGCCTCGACTTCTGGACCCGCGCCTTCGGAACCCCCGGGTGGAGGCTCGGCCTAAGCGCGGCGAGGCCGCCCCTGCGGTTCTTACCCGTCAAAGGGCGTCCTCCCGAACCTGGGGAATTTCTAGCTTTCCAGGCGGTACCGCGCCCGGCGTTCCTCCGGGAAAACCGCGGCCTGGCTGCAGGGAGACTTCCCGCCGTCGTCAATGGGCAGCAGGTTTTCGAAGACCTCGTCCAACCGGACAGTGCGCGACCTCGTGGCAGTTGGGCACCGCCAAGGCGCCATGGATGGGGAGTTCGGGAGGAACGTGGGGGCGCCACTGGCACGCCGAAGGCCTAAGCCACGGTGGCCACCCGCAGCCACTCCGCAATTCCGCCTGCCATGGGAGCCTCAGGCAACAGCATATAGCGGTCGCCCGCTGGCGCAGATACCATGCGTATGGGGTCTGCGAATGTTCCCCGATGCTGCCGCAGACTCGCGGAGACCTACCACCGCCTGCTCTACCGCCCGGTCTATCTCCCCCTCGGGACCACTGCCCACAAGCAGGGTGCACCGCGGGCCAAAACGCGGCGGCCGCGCCCGCATGGGCCTTCGGGAAGAGGAAGCTACGGCATGGGGCCACAAGTCCTACGACCCTGGGGCAGAACGTTTACCCCTGCGGGTGACGGGAGAGCGCACGACCTGCCGTCTGCTGGGCGCCCAGATGGTGGGGCCCCTGGCGCGTCGCCGTCGTCAAACGCATCGACGTGATGGCCACTGCCATCTCCTGTGGACTCCCGTTGCAAGACGTTGAGGACCTCGATCTCCGTCACACTCCTTCCCTCGGCACCCCCTGGGAGCCGTGGCAAATCGCCGCAGCGATCGGTCAAGACTGCCTTGAGTCAACTTCGTAGACTGCAGCCCTTGGGGGACGATCCGCCGGCAATAGCCCGAGACGCGATGCACAGGCAAGGCGGGCGCACCGTCCCCACGGCCCAAGTACGAGGCCGTGGACCGCAAGACGGCCCCGGAAATTGCCGGGGGCCTTTCGCCCGGTCGGTGGTCGCAGACGGTAGGACATAGTCCGCCAGTCGAGGACATAAGGGTGAAGGGAGGTTGGGACAGCAGGGCGGGGAGGGGGTCGGCGAGGGCCATGGACGATAACGGGACCTTCAAGCATCGCGGCGCCACCATTGCGACCGGGTTTATCATGCTGGGGTTGACGGTGGCCTTGATTGTCTTCTCGGAGCACGGCTATCGGGCCACGGTGGGCGCTTTGAAGCTGTTTTTCGAGGTGGTCTTTCCCTCGCTGCTCCCGTTTTTTATCCTCTCCGACATCATGTTGGCCACGGGGATGGTCCACTTTCTCGGCGTCTTTTTTGAGCCGCTGATGCGTCCGTTGTTTCGCGTACCCGGCGTGGGCTCGTTCGTGTTTTCCATGGGGCTGGCGGCGGGATATCCCATGGATGCGGTGTTGACGGCCAAATTTCGCCGCCAGGGGCTGTGTACGAAGGTGGAGGGCGAACGCCTTCTGGCGTTTACCAACTCGGCCGACCCCTTGTTTTTGTGGGGGGCAGTGGCCGTGGGGATGTTTGGCATGCCGGGGTTGGGTACGCTTTTGGCCGTCGCCCATTATCTCTCCGGGTTGTTGGTGGGGTTGACCTTCCGCTTTTACGGGCGGGGGAAACCCGAGACGCCGGAGCCGCCGCGCCTCTGGCAGGGCATGTGGAGTCGGGCGATAGACGCGATGTTGACGGCCCGCGCGGAAGATGGCCGCCCCTTTGGGCGGGTGGTCAACGAGGCCATTTCCGAATCGGTGAGCACCCTGTTTATGATCATGAGTTTCATTGTGTTGTTTGCGGTCACGCTCCGGGTGTTGACCGAAACCCGCATCCTGACCGTCATCAGTACCCCACTGGACTGGATCTTCCGGCTGATCGGATTCTCCCCCCATCTGGTTTCAGCGGCCGTCCAAGGCCTCTTTGAAATCGACTTGGGGGCTGCAGCGGCAGCCCAGGCCCACGCCCCGTTGATTCAGCAATTGGCGGTGGTCTCGGCCATTGTGGCCTGGTCGGGACTGTCTGTGCATGGGCAGGTGGCGTCGGTGTTGGCCGACACCGACATTTCCATGAAGCCCTACATGCTGGCCCGCCTGCTTCATGCCGTCTACGCCGGCATCCTGACCGTGTCGTTGTGGCCCCTTGCCGCCCATGTGTCTCTCGGCACCCTATTGCCGGTGTTCGCCGCCCGGGATTATCTCATCAGCGGCCCTACCGGCCCTGCGTTTCTCGACGGCCTGCATTTCTCGCTGGGGATGGCCGTCTTAAGCCTAGTGGGGCTGGTAGGAGCCGCGACGACAATCTGGCTGGTGCGGACCGGGCGCCGGTGGCTGGGGGAGTAGGGCGTCGCCGCACGGGCGGCGTGCAAGAGGCCAGGGTTCGGCCCAAGCGAGTCTCCGATGCCTGGTCTTGTGGCCGCGATCAGTCCGCTCCATCCCGGCGGAAGCGGGGCATGGGACGCCTACCACGGCACAAGTCCGACGGCGTTCTGGGATGGTCCTCCGGTTCTCCTCTGCCCCACGCGGATGCGCGTGGCGGGGCGGCCAGGCGGCGAACGGGAGGATCTTAGCGGCGCGGTGGGGATGGCGGGGGTTCGGCAGGACGTGAGCCGGTTTCTCCTTTAGGGGCCAAAACGCCACAGGCGGTTGCGGGCGGGTTCGGTGGCCCAGACGGTCATCATGCCGGTCGCGTCCCAGGCCAAGGCCAGGCCCAAAATTCCAGCCGGCAGGGTAGGGAGCGTGGGCACCACGGACCCGCCCAAGGTGCGCAGGCTCGCAAGGCGGCCGGTGTGGGGATGGACCTCGAACAGGCGCGGGCCGTTGCCATCGGCCACTACCAGGTGGCCGTTGTCGGGGTTGAAGGCCAGCGCCGCCGGATGCGCGAGCGGTTTTCCGGCAAAGATCGGTACCGGTTTCCAGGGGCCCTTGGGGGAAGAGGCGCCCACAACTTGCACCACGCGGTGGCCGTGTCCATCGCCGGCGTACAGGGTGTCGTCTTGGGGTACCCAGCAGAGGCCCAGCGGCTGGAGCTGAGGCGGAATCACCGAGGGGGCGAGTGCCACCAGGGGCTCGGGGCGCAGCGGCATGGGAGGGGACGGCCCATCGGACAGGGGCAGCCGGTACAAGGCGAGCCCGGGCCCGGCGAGATAAAACAAGTACGGGGGCAGGCCGTACCAAGGACCAAAATTATAGGCCGCTCCCAGAAGCCCCGGCCACGGAAAATCACCGGTCCCAATCCAGTCGCCGTCACCGGTCGGCTCTAGCACCTCAAGACAGGCGGCAGAACCGGTGGGGTCGTCGCCCCAGCTGACCACCCACAGCGTCTCACCTTCGCCGACGGTAAGGCCGATGGGAGCGCGGCGGGACCGGGCGACGATTTCGGTCGTGCGGCCGCTTAAGCGGTGGAGGGTTCCTTCGGCCGTCACCGTTCCGCTGGCGTCGGCCAAAGTCGTCACAAGGGGAGTGGGCGTGGCCGGGGGAGGGGCTGTCGCAGGCACCACAGTCAGTCCCGCGGGACCTTGGTGCTCGCCGGCCGGAGTGGGAAAAAGGAGAGCCGGGCGTGGGGATCGCAGGGCACCCAAGCTTTGGCGGGGCGCAGTGTCGAGGGAATACGCCATGGTGGGGGAGATTAAGCCCAAGCGGTGATAGGTCGCCGGGCCTACAACGCCGTCGGGGCGTTGGCCGACCCGCGCCTGTAGCGCCATGACCGCCTGTCGGGTCATCGACCCGAAACGCCCATCGATACGGCCCCGATAAAATCCGAGATTGGCGAGCACGGTCTGCAGAGCGGCGGTGTCTACCCCGTCGGCGCCGGCGTAAAGGTTGCGCCCGCCGAGGAGTGCCACCGCCTCAAGCAAGAGGAGGGTCTTGGGGTCAAGGGTGCCATCGACCGGCACCGGTTGCCTGCGAAAGACGCGACAGTCGGCTTGGAACGCCCGTAACGCGGCGGCGGTGGCGGTGGCAAAGACGCCGTCGGCGGGATGGCCCAAGAGGGCGGCGTAACGCAAGCCGTTGAGCCGGTTTTGCAGGACCACTACGTCGCCGCCGGTGTCGCCGAGTTTGAGGGGACGGCTGCCAAAGGCGGGGCCGCCGTAGGCGTCTGGAATATGGCCGAAGAGGCGAAACGTCGCCCGGCCCACCTCGCCCGAAGGGGAGAGGCCAAAGCACGCCTGGAGCGCCCGGGCCGCCTGGGCGCTCTTGCGGTCGAACCACCCCGTCACCGAAAGTCGCGGCAGGGCCAGGGCCGTCTCCGACTGCAAGAGGTTGCGAGCGGTGTTGTACAGCACCTGAAATATCCAGACGTCGGTGCCGCCAAGGTAGGGCCAGGTGAGGCGCAGCGCGCGCGAGCCAAAGGGGATGGCAGGCAAGGTCGACGGGGTCTTTGCCATGGCGTCCTCCTGAACGGTGGCCGTTTCGTGCTTACCATCCAGGATATGCAAGAATTGGAAGTAGGCCCCTCGGGCCAAAATAAACGGCCACCGTCGTCTGGACGGTGGCCCACGCTAGCGTTGCCGCTTACCGTTGCGGCTCCACCACAGCACCGACCACCGCCTCGGGGTGGCGCACCCATTCGAAGGCGTCGGGGGCCTCCGACAAACCGACCTTGCGGTGGACTAAAAGGGGTTGGAGCGCGTCGGGATGGGCGATGGCCCATTCGTAGGCCTGGCGGTAGACGTCGCGGTCGTAAGCGCAAGAGGCCAGGAGCGCCTGGCCGTTGTTGACAAAATCCCAGATGGCCGCTTTAGGCATAGAGCCAGTCAAGGCCACCTGGACCAGAGTGCCGCCCGGCCGTACGGTGCGCGTCAGCCAGCTCAGCGCGTCGGGGGCTCCCGAGCACTCCCAAGCGATGTCGAAGCGGTCGGACGTCGGTCCCGCATAGCGGGCGAGATCGGTAAAGTCGCCCAAGACCTTGCGCGCTCCGAGGGCCGAAGCCACTTGGCGGCGGTTCTCCGCCCGTTCCACCACCGTGATGGCCTGGACGCCGTGGGCGCGCAGGGCCACCGTGGTGCAAAGCCCCACCATGCCGGCGCCGGTGACGAGCACGCGGTCGTCTGGGCGGGGGCGGCCCACGGCGACGGCGCGCCACGCCACGGCTAAGGGCTCGATGAGGGCCCCGACTTCAAAACTGACCGCCTCCGGCAACCGGTAGAGCTGTTCGACGGGAACCACGGCCAGCTCCGCAAAGCCGCCCGGCGCGTTGATTCCCAAGTTGGGATATTCGGCGCACAAAAATCCCATCCCGCTCTGGCACCACCGACAGCGACCGCACTGCCCGACTGGGTTGACGGCCGCCCGATCCCCAGGACGCCAGTCGCGCACCTGTGAGCCGGTGGCGAGCACGCGGCCCGAAAACTCATGGCCCAAGATCTGGCCGGGAGCCACCGTGTCCATCTGCAACAAATGCAGGTCCGAACCACATACTCCACACGCCTCTACGGCGAGCAAGACCTCGCCCGGTCCTGGCACCGGATCTGGGACCGTCTCCACCGCCAGCTCGCCGGGCCGGACTACTCGCAAGGCACGCATAATCCCTTCCCCACTCCTTTCCCGGAGGCCGGAGAGGGCCTCCCGCCGTTTAGGTGCGCGGACCCAGCGACCGCGCAGGCAGCTGGCTCAACGCCGTTGCGCCGCCGTCGATGGGGAACACCGCCCCGGTGACGAAGCTCGAGGCCGACGAGGCCAAGAACAGCGCCAGGCCTTGAATCTCGCTGGGGTCCGCCATGCGTTGGAGGAGTACGGCGTCGCGCCACGGCTCCTCGTCTTCGGGCTTCCACGCCTGATGGCCGCCGATGTGGGTCTTGAAAGGGCCGGGCGCAATGGCGTTGACCCGGATGCCATAGCCGGCGAGTTCTAGGGCGGCCTGCTTGGTGAGGTTGATCACCCCCGCCTTGGCGGTGATGTATCCGTAGCCGACCATGGGCTCCGAGCGCAGGCCGGCCGTCGAGGCGGTCACGATGATGCTGCCCCGCCGTTGCGGCTTCATCACCCGGGCCGCCGCTTTGAGCGTGTGGAAGACGCCGTGGAGGTTGACGCTCATGACGCGGTGCCAAAGCTCGATGGGAAACTCCTCAATCCCAAATCCCGGCGTCAAAAATCCCCGATCCCACGCCACCCCCGCGTTGGCGAAGGCCACGTCGACGCCGCCCAAAGCCTCTACGGCCCGGTCGAACAGGCGTTGGACGCTTTCAAGGTCGGCCACGTCGCACGGCACCGGAATCAGGCGCCATCCCCGCTGCTGCCACTCGGCTGCGACGGCCTCCAGTCCCGCCTGGTCCACATCGCCACCGACGACGGTGGCTCCTCCGGCCGCCATCGCCTCGGCCATGGCCCGGCCAAGGCCGCTGGCGGCTCCGGTGACGACGACCCGGTACCCCTCGACATCCCATCGCGCACGGGGTTCGTGTTCGGCCATGCTCTCTCCTCCTTCAACCCTTTCTCGTCTGCCGGTCTTTGCCCAAAGGCCCGCCGGCTGCCGGCGCATCAGGGGTTGTGAGCTCTTCCCTTCGGCGAACCCGGTGGGCCCATGCCGGTCTGACCAAAAACCGGGCGGCAGCCATGGGTCCCGTCATTCCAAGGCCGCCGCCGGTGCGTCTTGACGCTGCGGTGCCGGACGCGTTACCGCGGCAGTTCGGCAAAGCGCTGCTTCTCGAAGTTGGTGGGCACGAATTGGCCGTTTTCGATCCGCACCACGGCGATGTTGTTGACGTCGCTGACGCTGCCGTGTTGGGTGGGCGTGTAGTGATAGGATCCGTCCACCGTCAGCAGGGAGAGGTGATTGAGCGCCGCCGCCACGTTGGCCCGGGTCAAGGGGTGGGCCGCCTTCATGGCCGCGAACAGCAGCTGGCCCCCTGCGTAGGCGTCCACGGCGAACTGCGGCGGTTGTCCACCGTACTTTTGCTGGTAGGCCTTGGCAAACGCCAACACCATCTGGGTAAAGGGCGTGGTGTTGGGCAGCTGCGTGCCCAGGTCGGCGTCGTTGCAATCCAGCACGACGCCGTTGGCAGCGGGCCCCGCCGGCTGCACGTACTGGGAGAGGCACTGGGTTCCGCCCATCAGGAGCTGCATCTGTTTGTTGAGGCCGGCCGCCGCAAATTGCTTGGTGAGGATGACCTCGGCCGGTCCGGCCCCCCACACCGAGAAGGCCTGGGCGTTGGTCTGTTTGAGATTGGCCAGCATCGGGGTGAAGTCGGTGGTCGAGACCTGGAAGGGATACTGGGCCACCACCTGGATGCCAGCCGCCTTCGCGTCCTGAATCATGGCCGGGACCCCGTCGACGCCGAAGGGGTTGGTGGTGTCGTAGGCCACCGCAAACCGCTTGATCCCTTTGTACTTCATCCATTGCACCAGCGGCAGCGCCCAGTATTTGGGCAGCGGCACATCTTCGAAGATGTACGGCTGGGCCGGCGTGACCACCTTGGCGTCGTCACTGGGCAAAAGGACCGGGATCTGCAGACGGTTGGCCACTGGCGCGAAGGCTTCGGCCACCGCGGAGTCCACCGGGCCCATGATGGCCAACACTCCCTGCCCGTTGACGGCATACAGGTCGGTGATGGCCTGGTTGCTGGAGGTGCCGTAATCCTTGACGATGAGCTGGACCGGATGGCCGTCGATGCCGCCGTGGGCGTTGACGGCGTCTACTGCCAGGGTCAGGCCCTGCAGGTCGCCCTTGCCGAGAAACGCTGAAGGACCCGTCAAGGGGGTGATGAGGGCGATCTTGATCGGCGCCGCTCCGCCACCGGCGGCCGTCGAAGCCGGGGCCGAACTGCCAGACTTCCCTGGCGCGCTGGCACCGGAGCCACAAGCGGCGGCCAAGACAGTCACCGTGGCGGCGACGGCAGCGGTCTTCAAGGAACGCATGGAAGGGCCTGTACCCATGAAGATGATCCTCCTCACTGTCAATGTCGATGATTGCGATGCCAATCGGACTGGGAAACGCCCGGCACCGCGCCCGCCCCCTCCTTCGGGGCCGGCGCGGGCACGGGATGGCGCCGCGTCGTAACGGGGCGCCCAGCGCCAGAGTCCAGGGGCGGATGGCGGGCGCAGGGCGCTCCACGGAAGCGCGAAGTCGGCACGCGGGCCCCTAACCCCAACTTTGCCGCTGGGGCTCCACGTCCACAGGCGCGCCGGGTACGGGCTTGGCGGTCGGTGCCTGCTGCTGCCGGCCAAACCACCGTCTGAACTGCCCGCTGAAGAAGGGGACCAGGCCGTGCGGGAAGGCGATCAGCACCACCACCAGCGTGCAGCCGTACACGGCGTACGAGAGCACCTCCGGCATGTACGCCGGCATCCCGGGCTGGGTGCCCAAGGTGTTCAGGACCTGGTTCAAGATGACCAAGAGCGCCGTGCCGACCAAGGGACCGGCCAAGGTACCGAGCCCGCCCACGATGACCATGACCAGAAATTCCAGCGACAGCAGCAGGGAGAAGCCGTCGGGAGTAATGGCACCCATGAAGAAGGCGTAGATGGCTCCTGCCAGGCCGGCGTACGCGGCCGAGATGGCGAACACCACCACCTTAAAGCGCATCACGTGGACGCCCACCGACTCTGCCGCCACTTCGCTGGTGGCCAGCGCCCGCAGCGCCCGGCCGGGACGCGAGGCGATGAGGTTGCGGGACAGAAAGAGGATGATTACCGCCACGGCCACCGAAAGCCAGGCATAGCCCCGCAGGGACTGGATCTGCCAGCTGCCGATGCCGAAGTTGGGAATCGAGACCAACCCGGTCGAGCCGCCGAGCGCCGGAATGTTGCTCAAAAGCGCGACCAACATCAGCTGGATGGCCATGGTGGCGAAGGCCAGGTAGTTGGCGCGCATGCGCAAGACGGGAATGCCGATGAGGGCCGCGAAGAGGCCCGACACCACCGGTGCGGCCAAGAACGCCAAAAGCGGCGGCCACCCGTGCAAGCTCAAGAGCGCCGCCGTGTAGGCACCGATGGCCATAAACGCCGCCTGCCCGGCCGAGATCTGCCCGGCGAAGCCCATCAAGAGCGAAAGCCCGATGGTGATGACGGCGTACAGGCACATGGTGATGTACACGGTCAGGTTCGACTGATTAAGGCCCAGAGGAATGGCCAACGCAGCCGCGATGCCGAAGAGGGGGAGTGCCACCCGCACCCATAGAGCGCGCGCGCCGCCTGTGGCAGCAGCAGGCGCCGGCGGGCGGTCTTCGACGTCGGATTGGTCGCGGCGTTGGATGGCCCGCCAGGTCATGACTGCGATCATGACCGCCAGGGCGACGATGCTTTCGTAAGAGGCCTGAAAGTATCCCGCGACCAAGGACTCCGCCACGCCCAGCACGATGCCGCCCAACAAGGCAAGGTCGAGGCTCATGAGGTTTCCAAAGACGGCCGCCGCGAAACCGCCGATGGCCAGATTGACGTCCGAACTGAAGGTCATGGGCTGGATGGGAGCCAAGAGGACCCCTGCGATGCCGCCCAAAAGCCCGCCCATCCCGAAGGCCCACAGCCCCATCCGACGCACGTCGATGCCCATCATCTCTGCCGCCATGGGGTTGTCGGCACAGGCCGTCATGCCCTTGCCGAGGTAGGTGCGGTTGAAGAAGAGCCAGATGCCGGCGAAGATGGCCAGAGTGACGCCGATGATGAGGAGGTTCTGGTCTTGAATGAAGAGCTTGCCGACCGTCAGCGTCCCCGGGACTCCGGGGTAAGATTGCGGCAGATCGCCCCACAGCAAGAGTTCGCCGGCATAGCAGGCGATGGCCAGCCCAAAGGTGATGACCAAGGCGGAGATTGGCGACAACCCCCGCCGCCCCAGGGCCACGGCACCGACGCCCAGGCCGAGGCCCAACCCCACTGCGACGCCCATGGCCTCGGCCAGCCCGTGCGGCAGGTGCCAAGTCTGCAGGGCCGAAGCGGTGAGGAAGGCGGCCACCACCGAGAAGGTGCCGGCGGCGAAGTTGATGACGCGCGTCACCCGGAAGACCGCCACGAGACCGCTTCCCACCAAAGCCAGAGTACAGCCGATGGCGATGCCGGAGACGAGGTACTCGATCAGTAGGCTCATTGTGCTGCCCCCCCGCGACCTCCGAGAAAGGCCTCGTATATCGCTGGCTGTTCGGCCAACGCCTTGGTGGCACCCTCGGCGACGATGCGCCCCCCCTCAATCACGTAGGCCCGTTCGCACCAAGCAAATGCCAGGCGCACGTTTTGTTCGATCAGGAGGAGGGCAAGGTTGGTCTTTTCCCGAATCCGGGTGATCTGCTGCACGATCTCCTTGACGACGACGGGCGCCAACCCCAACGACAGCTCATCGACCACCAAAAGCTGCGGGTCGCCCATCAAGGCCCGCCCCACCGCCACCATTTGTTGTTGTCCTCCGGACAGGGTGCCGGCCCGACGGTGGGCCATCGACCGCAGTTGCGGGAAGATCTCATAGACCAGATCGAGCGGCGGCCGATGCGAGCGCACCCGCCACGCGCCCAAAAGCAGGTTGTCTTCCACCGACAGCTCGCTGAAGAGCTGCCGCCCTTCCGGCACGAATCCGGCTCGGCCGTGAATCTGGACCGTGCCCCGCACCGGGCGCAGCACACCGGCTAGGGTCTTGACCAGCGTGGTCTTGCCGGCCCCGTTCGGGCCCACCAGCGTGACCAGCTCGCCCGGCTGAACCTCCAGGCGTACGCCGTCCAGAGCCACCGCTTGGCCGTACTGCACCACCAAGTCTCGCACTTCAAGCAGCGCCATCGTCGTCAGCTCCTAAGTAGGCGGCAATCACCTGGGGGTCCTTGCGCACGGTGTCGGGCGAGCCCTCAGCGATGACGGCGCCGAGCTGCATCACCGTGACCACGTCGGCCAATCGGGAGACGAATGCCACGTCGTGCTCGATCAAGAGAATGGTGAGCCCGCTCTGCTTGAGCTGCTCTAAGAGTTGGGCCAAGGCCTCGCGCTCAGCCGGCCGCAAGCCCGAAGCGGGCTCGTCCAAGAGCAGGATCTTGGGCTGGCTCGCCAAGGCCCGCCCCACCTGCACAATGCGCTGGATACCGAAAGGGACGGATTCCACGGCGCGATCTTCCCATCCGGCAAGCCCCACCCGCGCCACTGCTTCGTGGGCGGCTTCGAGGATCGTCGACTCCTCCCGCCGCCCCCGGGGCGAGCGCACGATGGCGTCCACAAATCCGCTGTGCGTCCACGGGTGCGCCCCGACCATGATGTTCTCCAACACCGTCATCCCGCGAAAGATCCGGGCCGATTGGAACACGATGGCGATGCCCAGCTTGGCGCGTTCGTACGGGGGAAGTTGGTCTACCCGGCGGTCCCGGAAGGTGATGGTGCCTTGGTCAGGAACCAAAAACCCGGTGATCAGGTTGAAAAGGGTGGACTTGCCTGCTCCATTGGGGCCGATGATGGCCCGAAATTCCCCCGCCTTGACATCGAGGGTCACGTCGTTGACGGCGTACACACCGCCGAAATGCTTGACCAGATGGTCCAGGCGGAGCACCGATTCAGAGCTCCGTTCGATCGTGATCCTTCCCCCTTGTCCGCGACCTCGCCGCCGTGCGGCAAACCGAGCCAGGCCCGATCTTGGGGGCGCCGGCCGCGCTTCGGCGGTGGGCGCCCCACCGCGCGGAACGGCTTAGAGGAACAGCTTTTCGTTGACGGGCAGATTGTGTTCCTTGCAGTAGGTCAGATAGTGGTTGATGTACCAGAACACGTCGTAAATGGCTGTGATGTTGTCGTTCTCGTCCAGGAATTCCAAGGCCCCTTGGAGCCAGAAGTAGGTCTTGGTGCCGTTGTCCGAGTACAAGGTGTGCGTGCGCCCGGGGCTTTCGCGCAGAAAGCTTCCCGGCGTGGCCACCCAGTCGTACTCGAGGTACCGGAAGCTGCCTTCGAGGCAAAAGCCGGTCACCTGCCCGCGGTGGCGGTGACGACCGAGTCCGCCGCCTGCCTCCACCCAAAGCACATTGGCGGCGCAGTTGTTGCGCACATCAAACGCCAGATGGCGGATCCACACTTTGTCCACAAAGGGCACCCATGGGGAGTCCTCTTCAGTGGGTCCGATGAATCCCTCGACAATCGCGAACCGGTCGCGAACGGGTTCTAACTTGCGCTCCAATTCTAAATACGGCGGCACCACGATCTCTTTCTCCACGGCCATCCCCAGTAGAGCCTCCTCTCGTTCCAACGCCCTGGCCCTGTTGGCCTTTACTTTTCGCCGGGGATATAACGACAAAGACTCCGCGCGAAAATGGGGCGCGGCGCCTGCCTTCTTCTCGTCGCGGTCTTTACCCAAGCCGGAAAGACTTCAGGATTTTTCAAAAGCCACTGCCCGGGTCAGCTACTCAATATACCGTCCACTCCCTTAACTGTCAAGGAGAAAAGCCGTTTCGGGACCAAGGAAAAACCGTGTCAATTGCCAAAAGCCTGGCGATGGGCAAGGTATCGAGCCAAGGAGGAAGTGGCTGCCATAGCAGTGATGCTATATTATTCGCCCAAAACAGGTATTCGAAATCATTTTATCCGGCGGGTACAATCAGGGGCGGTTTCGAAGGGCCGAGGTGCCGCCCTAGAGGCTCGGGCTTTTCTTCGGCGCACAGCACGGGTGGCGGCACCTTTGCCTTTGGCCTTATGCCGATGGGTTTTGAATGCGGGGGAGGCGTCTTCAACTATGGATGGCACATCGCGCGAGGTCGGCGCAATCCCCGGCCCAGACCGGGCAAGGACCCGCTCGATCATCGGTGGGATGATCGGGATGTTCGTCGACACCTGGGACATCTACCTGCCGGCGTTCGTCTTGCCCGCAGCGCTTGGCTACTTTATCCCCACCACCTTGCCGGTGGCGGTGCGGGCCACGCTCGGCAGCCTGATCTTTACCGTGGCCCTGATCGGGCGGCCGCTCGGCAGCGTGATCATGGGACACCTCGGCGACAAGTGGGGGCGCCGGTACGTCGGCATCGTCGCCGGGATCGGCTTTACCCTGGTGACCCTCTTGATCGGCCTGCTGCCGGGCTATGCCGCGTGGGGTTACCTCTCTCCGGCCCTGATGATCTTTCTGCGCCTGGTGGGCGGGATCTTTCTGTCCTCAGGGTACGCGGGGCCGATTCCGCTGGCGCTCGAGCGCGCTCCCAAAAGCGCCCGAGGCTGGGTGGCGGGTGTGGTCTCTTCGACCTCGGCCTTGGCCGTGATGTTAACCAACCTCTTCATGGTGATCCTCACGGCCAACGTGAGCAGCCAAGCGTTTCTCCGCTGGGGCTGGCGGCTGCCCTTCTTCTTCGGGGTGTTGTTGGGGCTCGGCTACCTCCTTTTCTTCCTGCGGGTGCCGGAACAGGAGGCGGTGCTGGAGAGCCGGCGGGAGCACCGGCCGCGGCAACCGTTGCGCGAGTTCTTCAACCGGGAACAGGGGAAGGTGTTGCTCCAGGTCTTCCTGTTGACCACCGGGTTTTGGCTGGCTGCGCAACCCGTGCTGTCGTTCACGCCGGGGCTGCTCATCACGGTGCTCCACCAGTCTCCCAAGGCGGTGAGCCTGTTTGAGTTCTGGAGCAACATTCCGGCCATTGCCTTCGTGATCCTGTTCGGCGCGCTCAGCCAGGTCTTGGGCCGCCGCCGCTTCCTCATCGCTATGGGCGGCTGGTTCATGGTGCTCAGCACGTTGTTCTACTACCTCATGATCCACTTCGCCCGCCACGGCGGCGGCTTCGCGCTTTGGGTGGTGGGAGGCCTGGCCATCTTCCTCACCGACAACCCCCTGGCGCCGGTGATTCTCTACCTGGCCGAACGCTTTCCGGTGCAGCTGCGCTCTACCGGCGTCAGCATTCCCTATCAGTTCGGCCTCATCATTCCGTCGCTCTACAGCTTCTGGCTGTTGGGATTGAGTGCCGTCATGCCCTACGCCTACACTCCGCTGGTGCTCATCGCCCTCGGCGGGGCCATGGTGTTGGTGGCGGGCTTGATGGGACCCGAGACGCGGGACTGGGACCTGATCCGGCGCGAAGAGACGCCGGCGTCGGCATGACCCTGTCGGGCCGGATCAGGAAGTTCCCCGCTTTCGCCTCGCTCGTAGTACCATGGGGGAGGGACACCTGAAGTCGCCGGGGTCCCCGGGCGCAATCGCTGGGGCTTCGGGGGCTTTTCGGCACCGCCGTTTTCTTGGGAGCAGGTGAGAGGGGAGGAGACCGGCTATGGCGGCATCCAACGTCGCGTTGGAAGAGGCCTTGCAGGAGATTCGGGCTGGGTTGGCTGCAGACGGATTCGATGTGGAAGTGGAGGATTGGCAGGAGGGCGGCCGCTTGGCCCTGAAGGTCACGGCGGGGGCCGAGGCGTGCCTGGACTGCTTGTTGCCCGAACCGGTGCTTGCGGCGATGGTCGAGGACATCCTTGGCCGCCATGGCGTGAGCGTGCGCGAGGTGGCGCTGTCGTTACCGGTCGAGGAATGATGGCAGCGGTGGGGGGAGCCCGGGCCGGGCACGGCCTGCTCCCCCCGGCGCTTTGACGGCCGCGAGAGGGGGAGTAGACGTGACGGAAGACGCCCAAATGGGCGCGGTGTTGGCCATGGAGGCCGGCTACGAGGCGGGGTGGAGCGATGGCTTGCCGGTCTTGCCGCCGGTGCGCGAGAAGGTCGACGAGTTTTTGCGCTGGACGCCCCGCCGCCCGGACGAGGTTTTGCTGACCTTTGAGCACGTGGGGCGGGAATGCACGGTGGAATTGGCGGCGGCCAACGCGGTCATGGCCGGATGCCGCCCGGAGTACCTCCCGGTGGTCATCGCGGCCCTGGAAGCGATTCGGGCCG
Source organism: Bacillota bacterium (assembly GCA_023511625.1). GTDB lineage: Bacteria > Bacillota > Sulfobacillia > Sulfobacillales > Sulfobacillaceae > JAIMAE01. Next base: position 249,511 of record JAIMBD010000001.1, read on the forward strand.
AGGGAGTGGCCACAGTGGGCGCGTGGCAGAGCACCACCGGCAGTGCCCCGCTGTTGGTGGTCAACGGGCCCGTGCGCCAGGCCTTGGGATTTAACAGCGCCGGCAACGTGTTCGGTCCCGGATTTCGGGCCAACGCCACCGTCGGTCGCGCCATCCGGCTCATCATCCTCAACGTCTTTGGGATCCGCCCGCACGATTTGGAACAGGCCACGCAGGGCACTCCCGCCAAATACACCTGTTGCATTGCCGAGAACGAGGAGCAGAGCCCCTGGGAGCCCTTGCACGTCGATCTCGGATACCCCAAGGATGCAGGGGTGGTCTCGTCTTTGCACGTGCGCAGCATCGACTTTCTGGACAACCGGCAAGCCAACCGGCCTGAGCAGCTGTTGAACGACCTGGCCAACAGCATCACCCGCACCGGGGCCCAGGTCAACGCGCGCACCACCGTGCTGGTGGTGCTAGGACCTGAGCACGCGCAGTGGCTGGCCGCACAGGGCTACAGCAAGGCGGACGTTCGCCAAGCCCTGTGGGAGCGGGCAGTGCGGTCCTACCGAGACCTGGCCCGCGCCGGCAAGGAGGCCGTAGACCAACCGTTGGGCTGGCGCAGGCCCCATCGAGCCGAGGACGGCCCTCAACCCGATCCGGACACCATGATCCGGTTGGTCCAGCGCCCCGAGGACATCGTGCTGGTGGTGGCCGGTGCGGCCAACGCCGGAGTGTCGGCGGTTGCCCACGCGCTCGGCGCCAGTCTCAACCCCGACTTCCAGGGCTTGGGTAGTGCCCGGATCGACACGGTGTGAATCGGCAACCAGGGCCAAGGGCAAAGTGCCCGTTGGCCTTCGCGCGGGAAAGGAGGCGCCCAGGTGGCGGCGGCAATGGACCCAGAGGCGGCTTTTACCGCCAACGAGTACTATTTCGAACAAGGGTGGGCCGATGGCCTGCCGGTCATCCCTCCCACGCCGGAGCGGTTGCAGGCTTTCCTGGCGACCACCGACCGGGCTCCAGACGAGGTCTTGTGGCGCATGGAGGCCTTGGGGCGCGAGTGCACGGTGGAATTGGCGGCCATCAACGCCATTTTGGCCGGATGCCGGCCCGAGTATTTCCCAGTCGTGCTGGCGGCGTTTGAGGCCGTGGTAGACGAGGGGGCTCCGGCCATCGGGGCATGGCAAAGTACCACCGGAGGAGCGCCGATGCTCATCGTCAACGGCCCCGTGCGCCAAAAGCTGGGGTTCAACGCGCGGGGCAACGTGTTCGGCCCCGGGTTTCGCGCCAATGCCACCGTCGGTCGGGCCATCCGGCTCATCATCGCCAACGTCTTCGGCCTGAAGCCCCACGAACTCGACCAGGCCACCCAAGGCACGCCGGGCCGCTACACGCTCTGCATCGCCGAAAACGAAGAGGAGAGTCCCTGGGAGCCGCTGCACGTTCAGTTGGGTTATCGACCCGAAGACAGCGTGGTCTCGGCCTTACACATCCGCAGCTGCGACTTCGTCGACAACCGGCACACCGAAGACCCCGAGGCCATCCTGTTTGACCTGGTCGACACCGTGTGTCGCACCGGCGTCCTGGTGCGCCCTCAGCAGTGGGCCATCTTGGTGATGGGGCCGGAACACGCCCAACAGTTGGCGCGCCGCGGCTACTCCAAACGCGACGTGCAGCAGTACGTGTACGAGCACGCCGGCCATCGGGTGGCGGAATTGGCCAAAGTAGGCAAAGACGGCATCGAAGAGCCGATTCGCTTCACGCGGCCCGCGACGCCAGAAGAGCAGGCGGCGACAGCGCCAGACACTTGGCGGCCGTATCTCGCCTCCCCCGACCACGTGTTGGTGGTGGTGGCCGGGGCGAACAACGGCGGAGTCTCCACCGTGGTGCAGCCGTTCTCCAATCGGCGCAAGTTTCCCGGCACCGCCTTGGTGCAAAGCCGCTGAAGAAGGCCCCGTCTAGCTGGGCGCTAAGTCCGGGAGTCTGTCCGCCGACCTTCGACGGTCAGGCTCCTTGAGCGCTTGGCCCTTCGCCCCGGTGCGTCGCATGCTTGCTGCTCCTCGTCTTTCGATGCAAAACCCCATCCGCTCCGGGCTGACGCAAGGCGACAGAAGAGCCCGGCCGTCATGGGCGGCAGGGGAAAGGTCCCCCTTAAGTTAGTGAAGAGGGAGTTAAGGCGTCGGGTGCCCCCAGAAACGGGCGGGATGCCTTACGGCCAGTCCGCTGACCACGGTGACGCGTGGGGGGCGGGGGCCTGACGCCGCCGGGCGGACCGCCGCGCCCGCTCTGACCGCAAGAGCCGCCAGCCTGACGGTCGAGGCCGCCGGCGGCGGCTCGGTCGCAACCGGCGGACGGGCCAGACCCAGATCAGGGCTCCGGCCCCGGCCACGCTGAAGGCCGCCGTCCAAAGCTCCATCCAGGCCAGCCGGGCGACAAGCCCGGTCCATAGCGCCCACCCGGTCCAGGTGGTGGCGGCCAGCGTGGCAAGGCCGATGGCGATGACGGCGGCTACGCGCCGCCACCGGTAGCGTTGGGCCGGGGAGATAGGCAACCACGGCCCCCAACGCCAGAGGCCTCCCCGCGGAAGCGGCACCACCCGGCAGGGGGCCGTGCGAGACGGCGGCCCGCTGCCTTCAAAGCCACCGGGGCGAACATCCACGCTCTGCTCCCTCCCCAACCTGGTCGAACTCCGGTACCCGCGCCGTCTTCCCGTTGGCGCCGTTTCTCGTGCGGACCCGGGGCCTTTTGGGTCCCCTTCGGGCCTTCTGCCTTCCTGCGCCTAGCCCCTCTCGCTGGTCTTTCTTCTGCATCCTAACCGTGACCTGTTAAGGGGCGATAAACCCCGCATAAATTCGCCGTTAAGGCCCGGTAAGCCATCGGCCCTTTTAGGGCATTTGGCCTAACCCAAACTTCATTGCGGCGCAACGCCGCCTTCCCGGGATGTTAATGCCGCTCTGCTGTACTGAAAGACGAAGGCTCGAAAGGCGAAAATCTGCCGCCGGCGACCACAGGGAGCGGCGGCTTTGGGGAGGCGATGCGGGTGTTGGTGGTGCTGACCAACGACGACGGGATCGCGGCGGTGGGGCTCAAGGTCCTGACGCTGGTGGCGCGCGGGCTGGGGAGCGAGATCGCAGTGGTGGCCCCAGGCGAGGATCGGAGCGGTCAATCGCAGGCGATTACGGTAGCCGGGCCGGTGGAGTGCGAGGGACGGCCGGATGCGGCGCCGCTGCGCCGGTATGCAGTCCGCGGGACCCCGGCCGATTGCGCCCGCCTCGTGGCCGGGGGGTGGCTCGGACAAAAGCCCGACCTTTTGATGGCGGGGGTCAATCACGGGCCCAACTTGGGCGAAGACATCTACGCCTCTGGCACCGTCGGGGCGGCGCGCTTGGCGGCCTGTCGCAAGATTCCTGCCGTCGCGGTGTCCTCGCTCAGCAGCGACTGGGCGTGGGTGGCCAAGACCCTCCTGCGCTACCTGCCTCTGGTGGCCGGCTGGGCCGTGGCCTGGCCTGGAGTGGTCTTTAACCTCAATCTGCCCCCGTTCGGGGGCCAGATAGCGCGATGGACACGGCTCAGCCGCGGCTGGTTCGAGGAGCAGCTAGAGGTTGGGGATCAGGGGGCGGGTCGGCGTGACGCCGTGCGCTTCGTGCGACGTCGGCTTCCCCACACACCGTTTGCCGCCGAGGACGCCAGTGCCGTTACCAGTGGCATGGTCTCGGTCACGCCGCTTGCGGTCTGGGACGGGGTCGATATCTGGGAAATGCTGGGGGTCCAGCCCGGCGAGCCCTTGCAGGCGCCGGCGGTGACGTGGGACGCGGCCGCCAGCCCCCGGCCCGTCTGGGGCTAGCCGGGGCAAAGATGGGGGCGATGGCAGTGGCGGTGGGCACGGCGTCGAGCGAGCTTAAGGCGGCCGTGGAGGCTCCCAGTCGCTGGCAAGGACATGTTTTGGGAATCCAGACGGCGTTTCAGCCCATCCGCCGACTCGACACCTTGGCGGTCGTCGGCTACGAGGCACTGTTGCGGATAGTGGACCGTTGTTGCCGCAAACCGATCGCCGTCCCGGAGTGGATCGCCGCCTACAAGGTAGAGGGCGGGACGGAGGCCTTGGGCCACGCCGAGCGGTGGTGGTGGACGCACCATCTTCAGCGCGCGGCGGGGTTGGGCGCGCCCGGTGGGCGGTGGCTGTTTCTCAACGCCGAGCCGCGTACGCTCCTCGGACAAGACCTTGCAGGGCTGGGCGGAGACGGCCAGGGATGGGGCCGCCGGGTAGTGGTGGAGGTCACCGAACGCGAGCGCGAGACCTTGACCCGCAGCGAGTGGGACGCCGTGGGACGGGCCATCCGCGCCCAGGGTTGGCAGGTGGCCCTCGACGACTGGGACCTCCTTGCCGGTGACTGGAGTGCCATCGAGGGCCTGGCGCCAAACTGGATCAAGATTCCGGCACCGGCGCTGTCTGGTGTCCGGGGAGATGAAGACGCGGCGCGCGCGCGGGTGGCGGCATTGGCCACGGGGGGGATCCGGGTGGTGATGGAGGGGATTGCCGACGCCGACGTTCTTCAGTCCGCCCGCGCCTTGGCGGTGCCGTTCGGACAGGGGTATTTCTTGGGCCGGCCGCGTCCGATCTCTGATGGGAGCGCCTCGCCTCGGAAGGGGAGCTCCGGCGCCTGGGGTCCCGGGAAGGGGTCGCACCGAGTTTAACCGGAAAAGCCGCACGCGCTTTCAGGGAAAGGAGGAGCGCCGTGGAGCAGACGGCTCAGAGCGTGCTCCAGGTGCTAGACGAAACGCCGGTCACGCCCTACCACTGGCGGACCATCCTCACCACCGGTCTTGGGTTTTTTACCGATGCCTACGACCTTTTCATCATCGGCACGGCGACCAGCTGGCTTGCACCCCGCTGGCACCTCGGCGCCTGGCAGGTAGGGCTTTTGAACAGCACGGCACTCTTGGCTTCGGTGGCCGGATGCCTCGGACTGGGATGGTGGATGGATCGCCTCGGGCGACGGGCGCTCTACGGGCTCGAAGCGGCGCTTCTGACGGTGGGGGCGGTGGTCTCGGCGCTTGCGCCCAATTTTTTAGGGCTGTTGTCGGGGCGCGCCCTGGTGGGACTAGGGGTGGGGGGCGATTATCCGGCCAGCGCCGTCATCGTCAGCGAGTTTGCCAACCGCTCCGACCGCGGGCGGCTGGTGACGCTGGTCTTCGCCATGCAGGGGCTCGGGCTTTTGGCGGGGCCGGGTGTGGCGTTGGCCCTCGCGGCACTGGGACTCGAAGGCCGTTGGGGTTGGCGGCTTTGCCTCGGCTTGGGCGCCGTTCCCGCCCTGGCCGCGTTTTTCTTGCGGCGGGGCATGGCCGAGACGCCGCGCTTTGCCCTGCATGTGCGCGGAGACGTGGAGGGGGCCCGGGCGGCGGTAAGCCGCGTCGTCGGCGGCCGAGTGCCGAGTATGGCTCCGGCGCGCAGTGCCGTACCGCCTTCGGAGCCGTGGCGGCTATTTCGTCCCCCGTTAAGCCGCCGGTTGGCGGCGGCGACGGCGGCGTGGTTTTTGGTCGATGTCGCCTTTTACGGGCTTGGGATCTTCTCGCAACCGGTCTTGGCGCAGTTAGGCCAGGCCCTTCCGGGATGGTCGCCCCCTGCGCTTGCGCTGGCGGTGTTCGCCCTAAGCGCCCTGCCCGGCTACCTGGTTGCGGCATGGCAGATGGACCGCATGGGCCGGCGCGCCATCCAGACCCTGGGGTTTTCGGTGATGGCCGCAGCATACGCCCTGCTGGCGGTGATGGCCGGCCGGCCTCTCTCCAATGGGCTGCTGCTCGTGATCCTGTATGCCCTCAGCTATTTCTTTGTGGAATTCGGGCCCAACGCCACCACCTTTCTTTATCCCTCGGAACTGTTTCCCACGCCGGTGCGCGGTCAGGGCCACGGCATTGCAGCTGCGGGGGGCAAGCTCGGGGCGTGGTTGGCAGCTTTTTGCTTTCCGTGGGCGCTTTCGGCCCTCGGAGCCCGGGTGGTGTTTTTCGGATTGGCCGGCTCGGCCCTGGCCGGCGTGGCGGTCACCTGCCTTCTGCTCCCGGAACCCAAGCGACAGAGCTTAGAAGAGCTCAGCCACGGTTCGGGCGCCACCTTGCACGAGACCTACTCGCGCATCCTGGAAGCCTTGAGCCAAGAGCGGGTGGCCGACGCCATGGCGGCCGAGGCGGCCATCTTGACCGGGGCCGACTGGGCGCTGGTGCACGAGGTCGAAGACGGGCGCAGGCGCTATGCGCTGCGGGGGTGGTACCCGCCAGAGGCGGCGCGGCTGCTGGCGGAGGACGGGGGGCCGGCCGCGGGGCTGGTGGGACAGGTGGACCGCTCCCGGCAGCCGGTGTGGATCCGGGGCGGGGCCGGGGAACGCTTTGGGCCTGCCCGCTCGGCCGTGGCTTTGCCCCTGGTCGACCGGACCCAGATGGTCGGGGTGTTGAGCCTTTGGCACCGCGATGCCGACGGCATGGGGGCGGCCCAAGTCCAGGCCCTGGGCCGATTTTTGCGGGTGGCCGCTTTGGCGCTGGCCTATCAGCGCCAATACCGGTCTTTGGCCGAACAGGCCCTGACCGATCCCCTGACGCAGCTCTTGAATCGGCGCGGGCTCGAACTCGAAATCGAGCGCCGGCGAGGACTCGCGGCGCGCTTTGCCTTTGTGCTTTGGGATCTCGACCGCTTCAAGGCCCATAACGATACCTGGGGCCACCAGAGCGGGGACGCCGTGCTGGCGGCCATCGGTGAGCACCTGCGGGCGGTGTTGGGCCCCAACGATGCCGCCGCGCGCCTCGGTGGGGACGAGTTTATCCTCCTCCTGGACGGCACGGCTACCCCTGAAGCGGCGCGGGCGCAATTGGCGGTCCTGGCTCCGGACGCCCTGCTGGCGCGATTTGGCCTTGGCCTCAGCATGGGCATCAGCCTCTATCCCTTGGATGGCGATACCTATCAAACCCTGTACCGCGTGGCGGACCGGCGGCTTTACGCCGCCAAACAACGCGGAGGCGGCCGGGCCGTGGCGGGCGACGACGAGGGAGCGCCGCCGCGCGATCCGCGGGCCTTCACCAATCCTTCACCACACGTTAACACACCCTTCGCCGGGGATTAACCGGCGCTTGGTACGGTGGAGGCGAAGGCGGCGCCGGAGCGGCGAAAGAGGCGAGGCGCCGCGGGAGAGGAGGAGCCGGCGTGCCGGTGATCGTGGCCGCCGAACCGGCCCGGGCAATGGCGTGGCGCGCGTGGATGGAGCCGGGGGAAGAGGTCCGGCCGGCGCACACCTTAAACCAATTGCTGGCGCTCCTGAGCCGCGCCCAGGGCGGCCAAACCGAGGTGTGGCTCGATCCGGCGTGGGTGGAGCCTGGGTGGTGGCCGGGCATCTTGGCGCTGGCGGCCATCGTGGCCGTGCCCATCTGGGTGGCCGTGGAAACCGCCCGGGGTTGGGAATGGTGGGAGATGCGGCGCGACGAGCCGGAGCGTTACCGCCCCGCCCCGTCGGGGGGGTGCGTGGAGCGGGTGCCAGGACAACCGCTGAGGCATCGGGGCCAGCCGTTGGCGCTGTCGCCCCGCTTGACGGCACTCTTGGAAGTTTTGTCGCAAGGGCAACCGGGGCACGCCTGGACCCTTCCCGCGATCAACCAGGCCTTGGCCGCCCGAGGGTTGCCGCCCCTGTCTCGTCAGGCGTTAAAAGTGCACATCCATGCCTTGCGCGACCGTCTCGGCCCCGAGCACCTCAAAACGCTGCCGCGCTACGGGTACCAGTGGCAACCCTGCGGGGACAGGCGAGAGGGCGCGCCGGGAGGTCCAGCGGTCGAATGCGGGGCCGTGGGCGGGGGGCGGGCGACGTGCGGTCCTAGCCCGCCACGCTCTGGCGTGTTGCGGAGGTAACGGCTGCGGCGGCTGGTCGCCGCGCGGTGGTGACTGGGAACGGTTGGAGGGCGGAGCGATACGGGAGGAGGTACTCGACAGTATGGAAATGGCCGAGCCGAGGCCAGGCATCCGCGATGAGGTGCTCAGGCCGCTGGAAGAGGCAGGGTTGAAGGGGTTTCACTGGCGCACGTGGCTTACGGCCGGGATGGGGTTCTTCACCGACGCCTACGACCTCTTCATCATCGGCGTGGTGACGACGCTGTTGGTGCCGCTTTGGCACTTGACGACGCTGGAGTTGATGTTGCTCAACAGCTCGGCCCTAGCCGCCTCGGTATTGGGAGCGCTCATCTTCGGGCGGTTGATGGACCGCTGGGGGCGCAAGGCCGTATACGGCATCGAGGCGCTGTTGTTGACGGTCGGGGCGCTCCTTTCGGCCTTCTCGGTCAACTTCTGGATGTTGTTCGCGCTGAGGTTCCTCGTGGGGATGGGAGTCGGCGGGGATTACCCCATGAGTGGGGTGATCATGAGCGAGTACTCCAACCGCAAGCGCCGCGGGTTTTTGGTCAATGCCGTCTTTGCCATGCAGGGGTTTGGCCTCCTCATCGGTCCCTTGGTAGCCTACCTCCTGCTTCAGACCGGCGTGCCGACGCAGTCGGCGTGGCGGATCATGTTGGGGCTCGGCGCCGTGCCGGCGGCCGTGGTGATCTACCTGCGGCGGCGGATCGCGGAGACGCCGCACTTTGCGGCAGGAGTGCAGGGAGACGTCAAGGCGGCCGCGGAGACGGTCTCGCGCCTGACCGGGACGGCGGTGGCGGTAGAGGGCAAGGCGCCCGCGCTGCCCCAAGACGCGGGCCTGCTCTGGCGCCGTTACCTCGGCACCTTGTTGGGCACGGCCCTGTGCTGGATGCTCCTCGACATGGCCTTTTACGGCAACAGCGTCTCCTCGGGACTGATCCTCAAGGCGTTGGAACCGCATGGTACACTGGCCGGCAACACCTTGACCTCGCTCTTGATTTTCCTCGTGGCGGCGGCACCGGGGTATTGGGTCTCGGCCCTGACCATTGACCGCCTCGGGCGGCGGCGCATCCAGGTGTTGGGGTTTTCGGTCATGGCCTTGGCCTACGCCGCGCTGTGGCTCATCCCCGGCATCGCCGAGCGGCCGGAGGAATTCCTCCTGGTCTACGCCGTGAGCTACTTCTTCATCGAATTCGGGCCCAACAGCACCACCTTTGTCTACCCGTCGGAGGTGTTTCCGGTCACTGTGCGGGGGATTGGGTTCGGCGTGTCGGCCTCGGCCGGCAAGGCCGGTGCAGCCGTGGCCACGTTTCTCTTCCCCCTCCTGCTCTTGCACCTTAAGCTGTCTGGCACCATGGGGCTTTTGGCCGGGATCTCGGCCTTGGGGGCCCTTCTGACGCTTGGGCTCTTGCCAGAACCGAAGGGACAGACGCTACGCGAAGCGTCGGGGGAGGACCGGTTGGAGACCGAGGCGCCGATGCAGGCGATCTCCGGCTGATTCCGGCTGACAAGGAAGGCGAGGCCTCGGGGCGGATGACCCTGAGGCCTCTGTGCGCGTTTTGGGAGGGGGGAGGGGCCGTCAGACGTCGGCATCGAGGTGTTGCCGAAGGGCCGCCCGCGCCAGCTTGCCGGTGGGGGTGCGCGGTAACCGTTCGAGCCGGACCAGCCGTTCGGGCCATTTGTAGCGAGCGACGCCCTCGGTGGCGAGATAGGCCTGGATGGCGTCTAAGGTGAGCGCCGGGGACCCCTCGTAGACCATGACTGCCCGCTCCCCGAGGCGGGGGTCGGGTTCCGGCAGCACAGCCACCGCTTCCACGCCCGGAAGAGCCGCCAAGACGGCTTCGAGCTCCAACGCGCTGACCTTCATTCCCCCGCGGTTGATCACCGCTTTGGCACGGCCTAGGAACGTCACCCGCCCATCGCGGCGCAAGGCTGCGAGGTCGCCGGTGCGAAACCAGGCCTGCCCTCCATGGAACACGTAGCTTTGGTCGGTGGCTTCGGGGTTGCGGTAGTAGCCGAAAAAGAGGGAGGGACCGCGAAACAAGAGCTCGCCTTTGGCCTCGGCGGCCGTCGCGACGGCGCCGTCGCGGGTGAGGACGGCTACCTCCGAGCCCCGAGGAGGCCGTCCGATGGAGCTCCAGGCCGCTATGCCCTGCTCTTCCGGCCGGGTGTAGGTCCCGGCTCCGAGCTCGGACATCCCCCACTGCACCACCACGCCGGCCCCGAAGGCGCGGTGGGCCGCCGCCGCCAGCGCCGGGGCAAGCCATTGGCCGGCGATGCGCAGCTCGCGCAGGCGAAGGCCCCGGGCCAAGGTCGCTTCGGCTCCGACTGCTGCCACGAGGTCCCAGAGCTGGGTGGGGACGGCGAGGGCCACCGTGACTCCAAAGCGCCGGGCGCAGGCCAAAAACGTGCGGGCGTCGAAACGTTCCAGGGCCACCTGGGTGGCTCCGGTCCACCACGACAGGTGCAGCGCCAAGATGCCGAAAAGGTGCGTAAAAGGGCTGGCCGAACAGATGACGTCAGCGGCGCCGATGCCGGCGTCTTCGGCCACCCATCCGGCGTTGGAGACCAGGGTGTCGTGGGTGTGCAGGCAGGCCTTCGGGGCCGTGGAATCGGTGCCCGAGGTAAAAAAGAGGGCCAGCGGCGCGTCGGGGTCCACGCCGGGAATGGTACCAGGCGGGGACGACGGGCGGATCCATTGCCCCCAGGAAGAAGCCTTGGGGTGGCGGGGGTGGGGCCCTCCCGTGACCAGGGCCAAGGCCAATTCCGGCAGTTTTGGCCAGACCTCCACCAGGTTTTGCCACGGTGCCCCGCCCTTCCACCGAGCCGGCAACACCACTGCCCGGGCACTTACCGCCGAAAGGAGCGCTTCCAGTTCGCGGGGGCCGTAGGGGAGGTGCAGGGTGGCCGTCACGGCCCCGATACGAGCCAGCGCCAGGTGAGCGATGGCAAACTCGCGACCGTTGGGGAGGTAAAGGCCGACCACCTCCCCCGGCCCGATCCCTGCGCCCAAGAGGCGACCGGCCAAGGCCTCGGCCGCTTCGGCCAAGGCCGACCACGTCAAGGCCCCCCGGCGGTCGATGAGGGCCGGGAGTGCGGGACGGGTTTTTGCGGTGGACCAAAACACGTCCCACAGGGTACGACCCCGAAGGCGCGCCGAATCGCCCGCGGCGGTGTCCGGGCGCCGGTAGTCGGCTCGGGCGATCATGGGGGGGTCTCCTCCCGTACTTTGGCTGCGGGCGCTCCGGTGCGCCCCCGGGGCCCAACCGGCTCGATCCCTTGGGATTGGCAGCTGTACGCATTTTAGGCAATGGCGGCTGTGTCCACAAGCCGGGGGGATTTAGGCCGGAGCCGGTTGGTGTATGATGAGCAACAAAGAGGGTGTCGGCCGGCGCCTTTTGGGGGCCGGTTCGCCTCGGCGAACGGGGCCCACCGGGCGCCTTCGGGATACCGTGCAGTGAAGGAGAGTGGCCATGGCGCTTCATCTCAGCCTTTCGCCCAAGGCCTTCGAGGCGTTAGAACGCCTCGGGCGCGCACATCCTGGGCAGGACCTGCACCTTGCAGTGGTCCCGGAGTGCGCGTGCGGCAAAATGGCATTTACGTGGACGTGGGAGCCGCGCGCGGACAGCCCGGCCTTGGCGTTGGAGGTGGCGGGCGTGCGGATTGTCGCCGACCCCGCCCAAGCCGATCAGATCGACGGGGCCGATGTGGACTACGAGGACGCCTTGATGACCAAGCGCTTTGTGGTCCACCACCCGCGGGTTATCACCGAGTGTCAGGGCCCCCGCATCGGAGGCGACTAGGGTGATCTGGTGGGGCTGGATCTCGGGCCTGGCTGCCGTGGCAGTGGGGATCTGGCTGTGGCGGTACCCGAGCCGCTACGGCCGAGGCATGGTGCAGGCCATCAGCCTGGTGATCATCCTCGGCGGCGTCTACGTGATTTGGGCCAGCCACATCATGGCAGGGCACGCGGTGTTGACCCATGCCCTGTTCTGAAGCAGTCGGCGGGCAGCTCGACTGCCCGCCGCGCCTTCAGTCGGCCGCGAACTCGCCGTGGCCTACGGCCTGGATGAAGAGCTGGGCAAGGCGGCGCCGTTCGTCGGGACCGGCTTGCTGAAAGGCGCTCCAGGCCCAACGGGCGGCAGGGTCGTGGGGCGGATCGCCGCCTGCGGCCTCGCCTAAGGCCACAAGCTCGTCGTCCAGGCCGCGGCCCTGGCCTTCCGCCAGGCGTCGGCGGGTCCACGCCCACAACTCTTCTAACGTATGCGGCTCGGCCATTGCACTCACCTCCGCCCTTAATATGGGCCCGCCACTTGGGTCCCATTCCCGGGCGGCAGCGCCGTCCACGTGCTCCACCACGGGGCCCAAGCGGCCCAAGCCGCGCGCAGGGGCAAGGTCAGGTGCGGAAAGATGGGCGGTGGCCCCGGGATCGGGGCCGGGGAAGCGGTCGGCGGCGGGAAGTGGTAGTGCAAGCCGATGGCCACGTCGGCGGCACCCGGCTGGTCGGGCGGGTTGCGCCACTGGACGGTGGTGTCGGCCCCCAAGCCGACGTACAGCGGGATGTGCCAGGCGTCGTCCAGGGCCGCGAAATAGCCGTACGCCCCCCAGGTGGGGTCGGCTGGCACCCATCCGGTGCCGGGGAGATAGAATTCGTCCCACTGGTGAAATCCTCCCGCCCCGGCTCCGTTGTTGGTGACATACCCCGACACGATGCGCGCAGGGATGCCGTCGGTGCGCAACATGGCGGCATACAATTCGGCGATGTCGCTGCAGACCCCCGTGCCTGCGGCCAACGTGGCCAAGGCGCCCCCTGAGGGCACGAGGCGGTAGTTGTAGCGGATGTGGGTCACCACCCAGTTGAACAGCGCTCGCGCCCGTGCGGCGGGGGCCATCGGGGCAGGGGTCAGCCGCCGGTCGAGCGCCACGATCTGCGGGGCACCGGTGTTGACGCCCTCGGCGGCTTCCAAGCTCGGGCTGGTGTAGAAGCGGTACAGGGCGGCGGCCCGGTCGTAAGCGGCCGAGGCATCCGGCAACCGGTAGCGGACGGGAGCCGTCTTGGCCGCGAAGGTCAGGGTGACGGTTTCGGTCTGCCCCGGCTGGAGCACCGGCCAGCGGTACACCGCTATCCAATTGCCGTAGGCGTCGCGGCGAAGCCGCGTCCACGGGGGATTCGCCGTGAGCACGGTAAGGCTCGCATCGACGCCCTTCGGGGGCAGTACCGTCACCTGGGCGCTGACATCGAAGGCCGGGGCCCGGCCTCGGTTGGTAAAGGTCACGGTTTTGGTGAACCGGTCGACCACCGGAGAGGGGGTGGCGGCTAACGTTGCGGCCGGCGTGGGGGCTGGCGCACCCACGGGCCCGAGGTGAAACCAGGCCAAGAATGCCGCCAACCACGACTTCCACCACGCCATCATCGCCGCGAGGGCTCCTCCGGGGCCCAAGAACACCGCCTTCGCCGATCCTTCCCATTGCGCTGCCTCACCGGATCTTTTCCACCTCCGCGCGGATATCCTCCAGCTTGATATAGCGGTCGCAGGCGTTTTCGAGTTCGGAGGAGATCATGCCTCGGGTGCCGACGCCGACGATCTCCTTGCCCTTGGACCGAAGAAGCTCGACGGCTCGCTCGAAGTCGCCGTCGCCGCTCATGAGGATGGCGATGTCGTAGCGACTGGCAGTGTTGAACATGTCGATGACGATCTCGATGTCGAGGTTGGCGCGCCGGACAACGGTGTTGGTGTTCTGGTCTAATGTTTCCTTGATGGTCTTTTCGCGAATGGTGAAGCCAAGGTGGCGCAGCGCGGTCAGGAAATCCCGCTGGCTCGTGTCGGGCGGCACCTGCACGCCGGTGTAGTAAAAGGCGTTGTAGATCTCCTTGCCTCGGGTAAAGTACTCGATGACGCGGGCAAAGTCGAGGTGCCAGCCCAAGATGCGTTGGGCGTAAAACATGTTGGCGCCGTCCACGAAGATGGCGACGCGTTCGGGCCTGCAGTCCACGGTGCACCCCCTACACCAAGACGATCGCCCCCACGATGGGCGACGCGAAGACCACGGGCAAGAGTCGGCTCGGCTGGGCTAGGCGTCTTCTCCCAATTGTACCTGATCCCGCGGACGCCGCGGGAATTTCTCCGCCCCCCAATCGGGCTCCCGGGACCATGATATGATGGAGGCGCAAAAACCGAACGAATAGGCCTTGAGGGCAGCCCACGGTGGACGTCCGCACGAGAGGAGGGGGCCCCGACGCCTTTAAGGCGACACCAATTGCGAACGACCGCAGTGGCGGCCTTGACGCTGGCCGCCGCAGGGTGCGGAGGCCCCGGCCCTGCGGCCGGGCCGACGCCGAGCGCCGCGCCCCAGCACCTCGTCGAGCCCGTGCTGCGCGCCGTCTCCAACTGGCCGGGCGTGGATGAGACCTTTACCGAAACGGTGGCACTCGAGGGTCACCCGGCCCAGCACTACACGGTCCACTTGGTCGAGGTGCCCGGGCGCTTTCGACTGACGGTGGCGGCGCCGGGGGCTTCGGCCATCACGGCTCAGGGAGACGGCCACGAGGTGGTCTGGCAGTCTGGGGCCAGCGGCCTTACCGTGGCGTTGCCGGCCTTGGCGCCCTCTCCCGACGGCTTTCGCTGGCTCGGCCTTGCACTCCAAGGCGCGCTCAGAAGCGCGTCGGGCATGACGGCCACGGCCTTGGGGACGGAAGGGGTCACGCTGCGGTGGACCGGCGCGTTGCCGGGCGCAGGCACGGCGCGATGCCGGCTGACCTTTGACGTCGCCCGGGGGGCGCCGGTGACATTTTCGGCCCGCTTTGCCGGGGGTCGCGTCGAGGACGAGGTCACGGCGTTTCACACGGTCCGCGCGCTGGCGCTGGCCCCGTTCCCTGGCGGCCCCACGCGGCCGTTGGACGTGGCGCCGGCCCAAGGGACGACCCTTTTAGGGGTGGCGGCGGCGGCAGTGCACTTTCCCGCCTTCTTGCCGCCACCGTCGGCGGGATTGACTCTGAGCCACGTCGACGTCCCGGCGGGCTCGACGCCGGCGGTGTTGCTCTTGACCTACACGGCCCCCGACGGCTCCCAGATCTTGGTCAGCGAGGGGCACGGAGCCGTACCGACGCCGCCTGGCGCCGTCGCCACGACCGTGACCGAAAACGGCTGGGCAGTGCAGGAGGCGCTTTTGCCCCGAGGGGAGGCATGGCAGGCCTTCTCGGTAGGGAACACCTGGGTCGAGGCGGTGGGGCCGGCGGATTGGGTCGAGCGGTCTGTGGCCGACTGGCTTTTGGCTTGGGGTCCGGGACCGGCAGCGAGCGGTGGTGCGGCGCCTTCGGCCTGAAGGCCTCAGCGGACCGACGGGAAGTCGGGGCCGCGGCTCGGGGCGAGGGCCAGCCCCGTTCCCATGGCCAGGGCGGCGGCCAGCCAGGTCAGGGCGGCTCCCCATCCGTAGGCCGCCCCGAAGGGGCCGGGCGCCAAGATGGCCCCCGACTGGACCAAGGGGCTGAACCGATCGAACAGCGGCAGGCCCACTGCCCCGACGGCCACGGCCCACGCCGCGCCAAAACCAAGACCTTGCCCAAGCGGCGGCGCCGGTCGAAAACGCGCCAGCGTCTCGTAGAGGAACGCGGCCAAGTACCCGAGCCCGCCTTCCGCGACCCAGCCCAGCGCGATGGCCGCGCGCGGAGGGAGGGGGAACCAGGCGCCGAGCCACCAGGCCAAGTGGATGGGCGGAAGGCCCAAGCGGCGTCCCCAGACAAACGGCAAAAGATAGAGCCCTGTGGCCAGAAGGCCGCGCTCGACGCGCCGGATCCAATCCCTCCGTGCAGGCGACCGGGTCATGGCGCCCCCCTTCCCTCATGGCGAGGCCTCACGTACCCCTACGCTCCAGCGGCTGCGGTTAGACCGGGCAGGCGTCGGGGTCGAGGGCGCGGAGATGGCGGATCCAGAACGCTGCGGGCTCGCGGTCCCACGCCACCGTCCCGTGGCGGTGAAATCCCGGGCCATGGCGGTTGTGATGCCAGCACTCGAGTCCTCGAGCCCCCGGTTCCAATTTGAACACCACCCGTCCGGTGGCATCGACCCACTCCACGGCTTGATAGGCGAATCCTTGTCGGCGCCCTTGGCGGATGCGAGCGTCAAGGCCGGGCAAGACGAGCCGGTCGGGGCTCGGCACCCAATCCCACCACCGGCGCCAAAATCGCGTCTGGTAACGGCCTCGGCGAATCTCGTCGCGGTACGGCATGGTCGTCGGCTCGCTTCCCCGCCCCTCGTCGGCAGGGGCGATGGCGTAAGGCCGCAATAGGCGGCGCGTGTACAACCTCAGACCTTCCGAAGAGCGTTCTAATGGGTGGACTTTGGGGAGCTTCCGCCGCTAGGGGCCCGCTTGTCGCGCAGGCCGGCGGGCAAGCGTTATGCCATCGGCCGGCGGCCGGTGCGGTTAAAGACCGCACCGGCAGCGCCTGGCAGGCGTCGAACGACTACTTGATGGGGATAGAGCGCGAGCGGCTGCCGCCGGGCTTCGGCAGGCGCAGCGTGAGCACGCCATCGGCCAGCGAGGCCTCGGCGCGTTCGGGGTCGACCTCGCTCGGCAGCACGACCTCGTAGTGGTAGGTGCCAAAGGTGCGGGTCCGCCGGCGCAGGACGCCCACCCGTTCCCGCTCGCGCAATTCGGCGGTGACTACCAGGCGCTGGCCGCTTAAGTCGATGGTGATGTCTTGCTTCTTTACACCGGGCAGTTCGATCTCGATCAAAAAGGCGTCGTCGGTCTCTTCGATGTCGGCCGAAGGAACCAGTCCGTCGCCGCCCGTGGGCCAGTATCCACTGCCCTCGAGGACGTTCAGCATCTCTTGGGACAGGCGCCGGAAGTTCTCCAGCGGATCCCAGCGGGTGATGGGCAGTCGCGGCACCGAAACTCCCTCCTTTGTGCGCGTCGCGCGATATGGGGGACAGGTTTTAAGCCAAAGCGCCGAGTGGTATCCAGGGGCCCTCCTGTCCATTACCAGTATATACCGCAACCGCCAAAGTCGGCGGGATGTACATAGTCGGGGCCGGCGCCGGGGAGGCTTCGAGAAAGAAAGGGGGCAGACGTGGCCCGTGACGCCGTTTCTCTGGGCCATGGCGATTCTGTTCGGAGTCGGGCTCTTGGCGTTTTTGGCCGTCATCCCCTGGGGGTATCGGCTGGACCGGCGGCGGCGGATTGACCCGTTGCCGACGGCAAGGCGGCAAGCCCGCCGCGTGCGGGGGAGACGGCGTTGAACGCTCATCCCCTGCGGGTGGTGGTGCTGGGTTCGCGCTTTGGAGGCCTTGCGGTCTTGGTGTGGCTTCGTCGGCGACTGGGCTCTGGCGTGGCCGTCACGGTGGTGGAGCAATTCGCCGAGATGGTCTTCCGCCCGGGCCTGGTGGTGGCAGGAGCCGGGGATGCGGACGCGGTGGCCCGATGGCGATTTCCCTTGGCGGCGGTCTGGCGGCGGCTCGGCGTCGCGGGGATTCACGACACGGCAGTGGCCATTGACCCGGAACGGCGCCGCGTGGAGCTGGCTTCACACCCGCCGCTCACCTACGACGTCCTCTTCTTGGCGACGGGGGTCGATGCGGCCTGGGAGCACATTTCTGGCCTCGGGCCAGACCGGGGCGGCGTGTGCGAGATGCCTTTGGCCTATCGCAGCGCGTGGCGGTTAAGGGCGTGGAGCGGCGGCACCTTGGTCTTCGCGGCAGGCCCCCTCGTGACCGATGACGCGGGGACGCCGCGGGCGGGGTGCGAGTGCCCCTTGGTGGAGACGGCTCTACTCTGCGACGCTGCCTTCCGGCGCCGCGGGGTGCGGCGGCGCACGCGGATGGTCGTGGTCACGGCGGCCCGGGCGCTCGGGGAAGAAGGCGGGCCCCAGGGCCAAGCCGCCTTGCTGCGGCGCTTGCGCGAGTGCGCCATCGAGGTGGTGGCCGGAGCGCGGTTTTTGCGCGTCACCGGGCGGCGCCTGGAGCTTGAGGGGGGCGTGGTGCTGCCGACCGACGCCCAGATCTGGACGCCCCCCTATGCCGGCTCTGCACTGGCTCGCCGCTCTGGTCTTGCCGATGGGGCCGGCTTCGTCCCGGTCACGGAATTCGGGCGGCATCGGCGCTGGGAGGACGTCTATGCCGTCGGCGACGTCGCCGCCCAGCCGGGGCCCAAAAGTGCCCACGCCGCCATGGTCCAAGCCCGGGTGGCAGTCGGCCACTTGGCGGCCAGGCTCGGGCGGGGACGGCTGCCGGATCCTTACCGGCCCCTGACGCTGTGGGCGATGGAGACCGGCTTCGGGCAGGGGCTTTGGGTGGTCTCTGACGTCTTTTGGGGCGGCCGCCGGCAATGGGTGGCCGAAGGGCGGTGGCCCTGGCTCGTCAAGCAGGGCTTTAACCGAGCCTATCGGCGTTGGCAGGGATGCCTTCCGGTCATGCCGTAGGGGCTTTGCGGGCAGCGAGCAAGAGGATGACCTCGGTGGGGCGGCTGTGGGCCTCGGGCGGGGCAAACCCCGCCCGCCGCAGCCACTCGGGCAGGTCGCTGGGATTCCAGCGGCGATGGCTTTCCGACAGCCACCGGTAGGGAGGAATGCGGTTGGGGAAGGGCCAGTCGCGCGTCAGCCAGAGGCGGCCGAGCAGGGGCAAAAGGCCGTGGAAGTAGGCGCGAAACCCGATGCCGCGCCACCCGGTGGGGGTATGAGTCTCCAAGAGGACGAGATGGCCGCCCGGGCGGAGGACTCGGGCCGCGGCGCGCAGATAGCCCACCGGGTCGGCGAGGTCGCGCAGGACGAAGGTGGTGGTCAGCACTTCGCACTCGGCCGGATGGGCCAGGGCATACGCCTCCAGCGTGGTCCGGTGCCAATCCCCGGGCGCGTGGCCGGCCATCTCGGCCATGCCCGAAGAGGGTTCCACGGCCACCAGGCGGCACTGTGGCAGGCGGCGGGCAAGCTCCCGGAGCAGCACGCCCGTGCCCGCCCCGGCGTCGACCAACACCGTGGGGTTCAGTGCCGCCGCCACCGCGGCCGTGCGCGCCATCCACCGTCGGTAGCGGCCCCAGGAGACGGTGGCGGTCTGGCGCTCGTAACGGGGCGCCATCCAGTCGAAAGTCGGCGTCAATGGCGAGGTGTCTAGGGCTTGACTCCGCTCCATGGCGTAGCTTCGCTCCTTTGGGCCCGGCCTGGTAGGGGGGAACCCTCCGCGTAGGCGAGGCGCTCGAGGTGCTGTCTTAGGATTCGGTTGAGGCGGTCGTATTCTGCAACCAATTGCCCGAGTTTATCCGCCGGCCCGTAAGGCGGGGCGGCGGCCAGGGAGGCGATGCCAAGGGCCTTGGCCACCTTTGGGTCTTCCGCCCGCAGGTGGTTGGGACCCAGCTGGTCCGGGCGCTCCAACCCCAGGGCGGCGAGGATGGTGGTAAGCTCCTCGGCGGTGGCGCAGAACCAGCGAAAGGCGTGTTCGGTGGCCTGGTTTATGTCGAGCGTCTGCTGCCCCCGAGGGCGAGCCAAGATGAGCGCCGTCGGCGGCTCGGGCGCGTGGCGCGCCACTTGGTTGTGGGTCAAGGCCAGGAGCAACACCGAGCCCACCGCCACGGCGTCGGCCCCCAACGCCAACAGGATGGCGATGTCGGCGGCATCTCGAACCCCTCCTGAGGCGACGAGGGACAGGCGGCCGACAAGGCCGGCGCGCGCCCGCCAGCGGGCGGCGCGAGCCACGGCGAGGACTGTGGGCAGGCCGAAGCGGTCGCTCAGTACCGCGGGACTTCCGGCGCTTCCCGCCTCGCGCCCGTCGATGGTGACGACGTCGACCCCGAGGCCCGCCAGGACCTCGAGGTCCTCCTCCAGGTGGTCGCTGGCGGCGATCTTCACTCCTACCGGAACCTCGGGGTTGAGCGCCCGGATATGTCGGAGGGTTTGGGCGAGAGCCCCGTGCGCGGGCCGCAGGCGGGCCCGGCGCACCCCTGCGGGCAAGGCCCGGGCCACCCGCCCTTCGAGGGAGGGCGCCGGTTTGGCGATGCCGACTCCGCCCTCGGAACCCTGGCTCCACTGGATCTCCACCATGTCGGCGAGGCGCACCACCGCCGCCTGATGGGCCCAGGGCCCGCGACTCCACTGCAACACCCATCGCCAGGCGGCAGCGCGCTCCTCCGGGAGGTAAGGCCCTTCCCCGGAGACCACGGCAGTGCCGGCGAGCGCGGCCGCCTGGGCCAGGGCCACCTTGGCCTCGGCCTGAAGCCCGATCCCCCAGCCCATAGGCGCGACCAGCACCGGCAGGCGCAAGGTAAGGGGCCGGGCTGCCCGGGGCCCGAGGGTGGTGGCAAGCACGTCGGGGTCGGGGCGGGGGCGAGGCGGCGGCCGGAGCGTGGCGGGGTCAAACCCGATGCGGTCGAACCAGGGCCGAGCCTCCGGGGAGCCCATGGGGTGTTCGGCGGCGGCACCGCGCTGGGCCCGTTGCAGGGTAAGGAGCAGGTCGGGCAGAGACATGGCGTCTAACGTAAACAGCGCCTCCGTCCAGGTGTTCTCGGGCGGATCCCCGAGGCGCCGCTCCTCGCGGGCCAACATCCTCCGCACGCCGGCCGCAAACAGCCCGCCCCCGGTGCCGGCGGCCACGAGTGCCGCCAGCGGTAACCACGGGCTCACGGCGCCGGCCTCCGGCGCGGGGGAAAGAGGAGCCACCGGATAAGCGAGGCCACGGTGAGGAGTGCCACCCAGGCCAAGTCATAGGGGTTGATGACGCTGAAGATGAGCTGGTGGGCGGCGACGTCCGAGGGGATGGCGAGGGAGACTCCCCATACGGCGATGCCCATTGCGGCCACCAAGGCCGGGCGGCCCTCGGGGCGCCAGCGGAAAGCCATCTGCAGGTTCCAGGTGGCGCAGAAGAGGTGGACCGTCTGGTAGAGGACCATGGCCACCGTCCAGGTGATGACGATGAAGGCGCCGAGGCCCTTGACGAAGAAGCTGCGCACGGTGATGAGAGAAAAGACGTAGATGATGGGCCAGCGCAGCTCGGCCACTGCCGCCGGCCCTAAGGTGGAGACCACCACCACGTACAGGACCAGGAGCATGAAGCCCTGAAAGGCGATGGCGTACAGCGCGAGCGGGGCCGTCTGGGCCTGGCCGCGATGGCGGACGTGGGCGGAGAGGGTCATGGTCACGCCGCCGTTGACGTAGAGAAACCAGGTGCCGAGGGCCGCACGGCCGATGGGGGCGACGTACAGGGTGGGCGCGGGGAGAGCGGCTCGCCAATGGTGGGTGTTGGGAAGGCCCGAGGCGATGACCACGGCCACGGAGAGGATGACCAAAGGAAACCAGAACTGCACGTTGCGGGCCACGCCGCTGAGCGACTTGGCCGCGATCCACCCCGCCATGGCCATCAGGCACAAGGTGGTGAACCAAGCGGGCGTAAAGGGGTAGTAGAACTCTTTGAGCATGTCGCCGTACAGCGAGAGCAGGCAGCCGTCGAGCGCAAGACACCAAGCCATGGTGCCCCCAAGGCCGAGGATCATGCCGGCCTTGCCCCAGGTCCGGGCCAGCACCTGGGCCAAGGTGGCGGCGCGGGTGCGCGCGCCCCACAAGGTCTGCAGCCAGGACAGGCCCATGGCCGCGGCGGTGGTGAGGAGCAGGCCCCACAGGGCGTCGGCGCCGCCGGCCCGGACGAGGTAGGCCGGCCAGAGGTAGACGCCGCCCGCCACCACCGAGATGGCCACCATCATGAGGTACTGACCTGGGCTGATGGGTTCGGCCGGGGCCCTCATCCGCCGACCCCCACGTCGCGCAGGTCCACGCGCACGGCGATATGGGCTTGGATGGGAAGGTGGGTGAAGGCGGGGGAGTAGGCCAAGGGCGAGATCCCCATCTCCTGCCAGAAGAGGGTGCGGGCGTAGCCAAAGGGGTCGGTGTGGGTGCGGTTGGCCTCGCTGATGGCCGCCTCGCAGTCCTGCCAGACCGACCGTTCGACGAGACGCCGCAGCTGGTTGAGCCGGGGTTGGGTCAGGGGCACGCCTGAGGGCCAGGAGGCCAGAATGCCGTGAACGACCACCAGGCTCGACACCCCTACGCTGTGGGGCAGGCGACGGATTTGCGTGAAGGTCTCGCCGCGCATCTGGCCCACGTCGACGTATCCCCAGGGGGTGCCCAGATGTACCGCCTCCTTGGATACGCGGCCGGTGAGATACGCCCAACCCAGGGTTTCGGGGCGCGTCCAGATGGTGGGAGGACCGTGGTCGCCGTAGACCGCGATGCGGTCGATGCGGGTGCGCGTGGAGGCCACCGGCACCACCGGCGAGATGCCGGGCGTCACGAAGTTGGCCCACACCTGCCAGAAGTAGCGGCCCAAAAACGCCGGTTGGCACTGCTGGCAGTCAAAGTAGCGGGTGATGTAGATGGAGGGGATGGCCTCTTGGGGCGTGACCTCTACCAAAGGCACCAAGGGGGGCCGGCCGAGGAGGACCCAGAAGCTTTTCGGGATCTGGCCCTGGCGGTTCAGCGAGGCCACGAGCCGGCGCACGCGCGCCACCGGCATGGTGTTGGCCCAGATCACCACCTCCAGCTGGCCGAGGTAAAGGTCGCGGGCCAACTTTTGCTGGACGCGGACGAAGGCCTTGGCCAAAGACGGTGCCTCCACGGCGACTGCGTACAGTTGCTCGCGCGGCGGCAGCGACGACAGCGAGCTGACCGTCACGGTGGTGTTGGGAAAGATGAAGTTCCACAGGTACTCGCCGGGGCGGTTGGTGGGCGAGACCTCCATGATGAGGGCACTGGCCCGATTGGTGAACGATTCCTGGTCCCAGCAGCCGGTCAGGACCAAGCTTAGCGTCATCAGCAGCGCCATCCAGCCTCGCCGTCGCAATCGCGCTCCCCCTTCTCTGGCGGCCGCCCTAGAATCCTCGCTGGCGGCGGCGGATCAAGCTTTTCTGCACGTCGACAGGCACCGGTCGCTGCCAGAGGGGACGGACCGGCCGCCCGGCGGTGGGCCGGGTGCGCATGAGGCTCCAGGGCAGGCGCAGCACCGCGTCCTTCCAGTCGTTCCAGCGGAAGGGGGCCCAGGGGGTGAAATACGGCGTGCCGAAGGTCTGCATGGTGGTGATCTCGGCGATGTAGCCCATGGTGACGAGGAGGATCCCCAAAAGGCCCAACGTGGCACCAGCCAAGAGCAGCGCGAAGGCGATGAAGCGCCACGCCCCGATCATCTCGTAGACCGGCGTGGAAAAGAGGCTCAAGGCCGTCAGCGTGATGACCACGATCATCTGGGGGCTGACCAGCCCTGCTTTGACCACGGCCGTGCCCACCACGATGGCGCCCACGGTGCCGATGGTGGTGGAGAGGAGCTTCGGCAGGCGTAAGGCCGACTCGCGCAGGATCTCGATGATGAGGATCATCAGCACTGCTTCCAAGGCCGGCGGGAAGGGAAGCCCGGCGTGGCTTCCGGCGATGATGACGTAAAGGGGAGCCGGGATGAGGTTTGGGTTGACCTCGGTCAGGGCGATGTACAGCGGAGGCAGGTAGAGTCCTAAGAGCCAGCCCGCGAATCGGATGGCGCGGATGAAGCTCGAGTCGACCCAGGGGCTCGAGTAGTCCATGGCAGTGCGGTAGAAGTCCATGAGCGGGGCCGGAGCCACGAGGCAAAAGGGGTCGCCGTCGACCAGGATCACTGCCTTGCCTTCGAGGAGCCGCCAGACGGCGATGTCCACCCGCTCGGTGGCGCGGATGGTGGGAAAGACCGAATGCGGGTGGTCGCGGATGATGCCGGCGATGGTGGAGGAGTTGGCGTAGCCGTCGATGCGGACGTGGCTTAAGCGCTCGACGATGGTCTCCACCAAGGCAGGGTTGGCGACGCCCTCGAGCCACGCCACGGAGACGGTGCTGTGCTGATAGCGCCCGATCTGTAGGTCGTAAAAGCGCAGCGCCGGGTCCTTGAAGCGCCGGCGCAGCTGGGCCTTTTGGGTCAGGAGCACCTCGTTGAACGACTCCTCCGGCCCGCGCACGGCCTGCTCGCTCTGTGGCCGCTCGACGGCGCGCTGGGTGTACTTGACGGTGTCCACCACCCAGGCGTGGCCGAGGCCGGGAGCGATCACCACGGTGCTGCCGCCGGCCAGGGCCTGCAGGATCTGCGACCACGTGCGGGCTTTCTCCACATGGGCCGGGGTGAATACGGTTTGGTCCCAGGTGTCGGGGGGCTCCCGGGTGGTCAGGAGCGGGGCCACGATGTCCTGGTCGACCATGCGGGCGTCGGAGATCCCGTCGATGCAGGCCAGGATCACCGGGCCCTGTGGGCAGGCCGGTACTTTCAGCCGGCGGATGAAGACGTCTTGGTTAAGCCCGATCCCGCCGTGCAAGCGGGCCAGCACGGCGGGGGGATCGGGCGCGAAGGTGTTGACCGACGTGGGTCCCTGAGCGAACAGCGGCAACCACGCGTCGATCCGAAACTGCAAAATTTGGGTCAGGGTGATGAGGTCGGGCACGGCTTCGGTGTTCACGGCTTCCCTCCCTGGTCGCGGCCCACCCCACGACGCGGGCGCGTCTTCGCCCTAATCTTTCCGCCCTGCCCTTCACCTATTCGGGCCAAGCCGCCCAGCTTTTGTCAGCATCTCCCAAAGTCGGACCGGCAGGAAGTTTGGCCCAGGGTGTCGAATCGATCGCCCATCGCCAAGACCGTGTCAGGTCCACACCGCGCCGGACCGACGCCGTGCGAGGGAGGGAGCAGGTTGCAGGGAGCGCGTTGGTGGGCAGCTGGGATCGCCGCCTTGTTGGTGGTGGGCTTCGGCTCCTCCTGGGCCGGAGCGGCGAGCGTCAGCCAGCTGCAGCAGGAGGAGGCCCAGGCCGAGGCACAGCTCAACCAGGACCGCAACGCGTACCAGCAAAGCCAGGCGTCCATCAATTCCATCCTCGCGGAGTTGGCCCAGCTGCGCCAGTCGTGGCAGGCCGACCAGGCCACGGCGAGTTCAGCCGCCGCCCAGCTTCGGGCCACCGATGCCCAGATCCGCGAGGTGCAGGGGCTCATCGCGCAAAATCAAGCCCAGATGCACACCTTACAAGCCGAAATCGCCACCACCACCGCCGAGTACCAGCACACCGAGGCCAACATCGCCACCACCCAGCGGCGTCTTGACCGCGAGGCGACGCTTTTGGGCGGACAGCTTCGGCTGATCGAAGAGCGCGGGAGCCTCGGGTATCTGGATGTGCTCTTCGGGGCCCGCAGCTTTTCGGACTTCATCAGCCGGGTGATGGTGTTCGGGCAGATCGCCGCCGCCGCAGCGCAGGAGGTCGACCGCATCCGCCACGAGGAGTTGGCGCTCGAGGCCGAGAAGGCGGCCTTGGCCCAGCAAGAGGCGGGGCTGAAGGTCAATGAGGCCTCCCTCGAAGCCCATCAAAACCTGTTGAACCAGGAACAGGCGGCCTTGAGCGCGGCCGAGGCCCATGCCCAGGCGCTCCAACAAGCGGCCCAAGCCGATGCCCAGTTGGCCTCGGCCAAGATGGCGCAGGAGAACCAGCTCATGGCCCAGCTGCGCCAGCAGCAGCAAGCCCTCCAGCAGCAGATGGCGGCGTTGGCGGGGGAGATCGACCGCATCGCGGCGCAATTGGATCAGCTGCTGTCGCAGTACAACCAGGGCTACCTGTCGCGGCGGGCGCTGTACGATGCCATGTTGCCGCTGGTCGAGCCCATTGCCGCCAAATTCGGCCTGCCGCCGGCGCTGGTGATTGCGGTCATCACCGAAGAGTCGGGGGGCAACCAGGCCGCTCGCAGCGTGACCGGCGCCATTGGGCTCATGCAGCTCGAGCCGGGGACGGCGGCCGAACTCGGCATCGATCCGTACAACCCGGAACAGAACGTGCTCGGCGGATGCCTGTACCTGCACCAGATGTTGCAGCTGTTCCACGGCAACCTGTCGCTGGCGCTGTCGGCCTACAACGCCGGACCCGGTGCCGTGGAAGCCAACGGCGACCAGGTGCTGCCCTACACCGAGGCCTACGTCGCCAACGTCGAGGCGCTGTACGCCCTGTACCAGTCCTACAGCGGGTGATTGGCGCGGCCTCCGTCCCTCGGGCAAAGCCTCTTCCTCTTCGGCGCACGAACGAGCTGCCGACGGACGGGTTGGTCGGTCTCTTGGGAAAAGGGAACGCCGGCGCCTTCGGGGGCGTGTGGAGCCCGGCCGTAGGCCGAAGGCGCCGCCGGCCGGCGGAATCGACCTCGACAGGGGGGCAAGACCGAAGGCGTTTTCGGGCAAGCCGGTGAGGGAGGTCCCTAGGGTCGCCGAGGTGGCCGCGAGCTGTCGCGCATCGGGTTTTTGGATGTGGGCTGCGTGCTCGTGGAATTCGCGGGAGGTGGTTGCCGCGTCTTGCGCCGCCACCGCTTGCTTTGTCCGCCCGGCGTGTCTGCCCCATATCGACATCTTGTGCCCCCTGGTGTTGGGCCAGAGCGACGGATTTTAGCGGGCGTGCGGTTTTCGCGCAAAGTAGCCCGGATAGGAGGGAAGGCTAAGAGGGCGGTGGGCCGAAAGGGCGCGCGTTCTGCGTCGGCCGGGGTAGCCCTCCGGCCAGCAGGCAAAGCAGCGCACTCGGCACCCAGTAGGAATCTAGGCCCATGGAGAGGACAAAAAAGGCCATCAAGGCGGCGCCCCACAGGACCGATCCCCATCGGTACCGCCGAAGCTTCCAGGGGATAATGGTGCCCCCGACGGTCAACCCCATCACTATCCAGAAAATCGCTTGGGGATAGCCGGATTGGGACATTGCTGTGATCACGCTCACGGCGTGGCAACCGCCGCCGGTGGTGCAGGCCATGCCAAATGCCCCCACCAAGGCCCAAATGCCTGCCGCAAGGCTGGTGGCAGAGGCCAAAAGGGACAGGAGCTCGCGAAGGCGGTCCATGGGCGGCGTTCTCCTTTTCTGCAAATTCCTCCGAGCCACGGTGCGCCCCCCTCTACTTTAGCAACGGCGAGGCAGGGACTCCATCCTCCAAGGCCTTAGGGAGGGGCCTGCTCGCCTGTCCCGGCGCTACCCCCTGAAGGGGGTCCCCGGCCGAGGGTGGCCGAAGGTACCGGATGGGCGCAAGGGATGCGTGACGGGTGCCGGGGCCGTTGGCAGCCATCGCGCGCACATCCTTTGCCCACCCCAACCGTTTTGACCGAGGCGGGAAATCCAAAACGGGGCTTTGGGCCATTGCCCGATGCGGCCGGCGGCTTTTCGGGGACCAGACCCACGCCGCATCCTGGAAAGGCGCGGCCGTTTGGGGCCGTGACTTTCGACCCGGGGGGCTTTTGGCCCGGCCCAGGACAGGGCCCTGCGGCAGGGTCCTTGTGCGGGATGGCGTACATTCCCGATGGCCTAAGCCCTCCGGCGCGATGCGACGCAATTCCCGAAACGCCATCCGCGTGGGAATCGGGGCGCTCTTGGGCGACCTGCGGGGACCGACTGATCACCCGGTTTTGGGACCATCCGCGAAGGGCGAGCGGATGGACGACGACTGCAGGCGGGGAGGGGGCGGCGCAAGAACGCCGCGGTGCATGTTGGCGGGCTTCAGGGCGCGCCGCCTTTCCACGGAAAAGCAACTGGGTTACACTAAGGACGCGAAGAGGCCGTGAAAGGGGGAGGGTCATGCAGAACCGATGGTTGCGGGGGGTCATCACCATCGTGTTGGTGGTGCTCTTCATCTCAACCCTGATGGACTTTCTCAATGCCCCGGGGCAGACGCCGACCCACGCGCCGTACAGCACGCTCGTGGTCAGCGCCCAACACCATCAGGTGGCAACGGCCCACGTCGACCCCCAGTCCCACGTGGTGACCTGGACCACCCCCGACGGCAAGCAATATCGGACCGTCTACGCCCCCAACGACACCCAACGGCTGAGTAACTTCCTGAACACCGAAGGGGCGAAGGTCAGCATCGCACCCACCTCAGCCAATTCCATGTGGCTGTCGCTATTGGGAGACATCCTCCCCATCCTGGTGGTGGGCGGCTTCCTGTTTCTCATCTTGCGGCAGGGCCAGGGCGGAAACCGGATGATGTCTTTCGGCAAATCGCAGGCGCGCATGCTGTCCGAGAACCTGCCCAAGGTCACCTTCGACGACGTGGCGGGGGTGGACGAGGAGAAGCAGGAACTCGAAGAAGTGGTCGACTTCCTCAAGAACCCCAAACGTTATCTGGACCTCGGAGCGCGGATTCCGAAGGGGGTGCTGCTTTATGGGCCGCCTGGCACCGGTAAGACCCTACTGGCGCGGGCGGTAGCCGGAGAGGCCGGGGTGCCCTTCTTCTCTGAGAGCGGGTCGGGGTTTGTGGAGATGTTCGTCGGTGTGGGCGCGGCGCGCGTGCGCGACCTGTTTGAGCAGGCCAAGAAGAACGCCCCCTGCATCCTCTTTATCGACGAGCTCGACGCCGTGGGGCGCATGCGCGGGGCGGGCTATGGCGGCGGCAACGACGAGCGGGAGCAGACGTTGAATCAGCTGCTGGTCGAGATGGACGGCTTTGGCGTCAACGAGGGCGTCATCGTGATGGCGGCGACCAACCGCCCGGACGTCTTGGACCCGGCGCTGTTGCGCCCAGGGCGGTTTGACCGGCAGATCGTGGTGCACCGTCCGGACTTAAAGGGTCGCATCCAGATTTTGAAGGTCCATACCCGCAACAAGCCGTTGGCCAAGGATGTCGACCTCGAGGCCATCGCCCGGCGCACGCCGGGATTTACAGGGGCCGACCTCGCCAACCTGGCCAACGAGGCCGCGCTCTTGGCGGCGCGGGCCCGGCAAAAGCAGATCACCATGGCCAATTTCATCGAGGCCACTGAGCGGGTCATCGCCGGTCCCGAGAAGCGCACGCGGGTCGTGACCGACCTGGAAAAGCGCGTGGTGGCGTTTCACGAGTCGGGCCACACGTTGGTGGGCATGATGGTGCCGCACGGCGACCCGGTGAACAAGGTTACCATCATCCCGCGGGGGATGTCGCTCGGCTACACGTTGCCGGTGCCGGAGGAGGACCGGTACCTGGTCACACGGGACCAGATCCTCGACCGCGTGGCGATGTCTTTGGCAGGCCGGGCGGCGGAGCAGATCGTGTTCGGCGAGGTCTCGACCGGTGCCCACGACGACCTCGAGAAGTCTACCAACTGGGTCCGGCAGATGATCACCGAGTACGGCATGTCGGAAGAGCTCGGGCCGATGACCTACGGCACTCGGCAAGACCAGGTGTTCTTAGGGCGCGACCTGATTCGGCAGCGAGATTATTCGGAAGAGGTGGCGTCGAAGATCGATCAAGCCATTCGCCACATCGTGTTTCAGCAGTTTGAACGGGCCAAGTCCATCCTGTTGCAGCACCGCGCCACCTTGAACCGGCTGGCGCTGGCCCTGTTGGAGAAGGAGACGTTGGAAGGCGAGGAGCTGCGGGAGATCGTGTTTGGATCCTGAGGGTTACTTCGGCCACACCAAGGCCAGGTTGTGGGGGGTGATCACCCGCAGGTTGCCCTCGCCGTTGGGCAACGGCATACGCCGCACGGCGCGTTCTGCCAGGAGGTCTAACAACAGCTCCGGAGGGCGCGGGTCCTCCTCGAGGACTCGGCGTAGGGCGTCCCGCTCGATGGCGACCGTGACCGGCTCACTCCCCTCGGGATGGCGTTCGTCGACCGCGAGGGTGACCAAGATGCGATGGGCATCGGAATGGGCGTCCACGTGGTGAATAGCGGTCACCTCCCGGCGATGTCAATCCGACCACATACTATACCGGTTGGCGGTTCTGCTGTCTATGGATCGCGTGCAGGACCCCCGGCAGGGAGGCGTCGGCATGGCCGAAACCGCGAGCTGGCTTGGAGGCATCTTGATCCCCGTCGGCGCCTTTGTCGCGGCCGGCTTTCTTTTGCGCCGGCGCCTCGGCGTAGGCATGGGCGCACTTGGCCGGGTGGGCCTTTACGTCTTCAGCCCGGCCCTGGTCTTTCAATCGATCGTCACCTCGCGCCTCTCCGGCCATGACCTTTGGGGCATCGGGGCGTTTGCCGCGGCCATGGCGGCGACCGGCGTGGGCATAAGCCGCGCCGCCGGTCGCCTGTTTCGCCTGCCTCCAGCGGAGCAGGCGGCGTGGGATTTGGCCACCACCTTTTCCAACACCGCCAACTTGGGGCTGCCGGTGGTGGCCTTCGCCCTCGGCACCCAAAGCCTCCACGCGGCGGTGCTGTTCGTCCTCACCCAAGTGGTGCTGGTCAACACCGTAGGCGCTTATCTGGCCGGCCAGAGCGGTCTCGACCCGCGCTCGGCGTGGGGGCGTATCGTGCGCCTGCCGGCTTTGTGGGCGCTTTTGGCGGCCGTCGCCTGGCGCCTGGTCGGCTGGCCGCTACCGGTAGGACTGGCCCGGGCGCTTTCCGCCGGAAGCGAAGCCTACTCCCCGACGGTCCTGCTGGTGTTAGGCGGCGCCCTGGCCGACTGGCGAGCGGGGGAGGACCGGCGCCTGGATCGGCCGGCAGCTTGGGGATTGACCCTCTTGCGCCTGACGGTGATGCCGCTGGCGGCCGTGGCCTGGGTGAAGCTTTTGGGCTTGAGCGGCCCCACCGAGCGCGCGCTCATCCTCGAGCTCGCTATGCCGGTGGCCGTCAACGCCCTCATTCTGGCCCAGGAGTTCGAGGCGGCCCCGCTCGTGGTGGGCCAGGCGGTGGCGCTCTCGACCCTGGCTGCGGCCGTCACCGTGCCGGCCTGGCTCTGGCTCTTGGTACGGGGCTAAAAACGGTGGTGGCGGCTTTCGGCACTCCGCGAGGGCGGCGCCCGCAAGGAGCGCCAGGGTTCCAGGATTCGGGGGCTACGCCCCCGATTCGGGAAGTGCTATAATCGGGTCGCTTAGTGTGCTGGGGACAAGGGGGGGATCGTTTGCGCCGGCGGCTTTGGTTTTACGCCAAGATCGGGGCCACGATGGCGCTGGACGGTTCCCTCATTAACGCTGCGGTCTACCTCGCGCTGTACCTGCGGTTCGACACGCCGCACCTTCCCGAAGCCTACCTGACGCCTTATCTGCAGGTGATGCCGGAGTTCACGCTGGGCACGCTGGCCCTGTTTGCCCTGACGCGGGTGTATCACCGGCTGTGGCAGTACGCCGGGTTTCGCGACGCGCAGGTGCTGGTCGGGGCCGTGTTGGCGAGCGCCATCTGGCTTGGAGCGCTCCTGTTTTGGTCGGGCGCGGCGCACTACCCTCGCGCCGTTTATCTCTTGTACGCGGTCTTGGCGGTGGCGCTCCTCGGGGGCTGGCGGTTTCTCCTGCGCTCGTTTTACGACTTCACTTGGGTGCCCCGGCTGGCCCGCGGCCCGCGGGTGCTGATCGTCGGCGCGGGCAAGGCCGGGCAGCTCGTGGCCCAAGAGCTGGCCCGCCACCCTGAGACCGGCTGCGCGATCGGGTTTTTGGACGATGACGAGCGCAAGCGAGGGATGCAGATCGGCTCGTTGCGGGTGCTCGGGGGCCTTGGGCACTTTCGCCAGGTGGTCCGCCAATACGGGGTGGAGCAGGCCATCGTGGCCATGCCCTCTGCCGGGGGCAAGGTGCTGCGCCCCCTGGTGGAAGAAAGTCGCGAACTGGGCGTGAAGATCCGGATCCTGCCGGGGATCAACCAGGTGATCGGGGGGCAGGTGCGGGTCAGCCAGATTCGGGACGTCCAGATCGAGGACCTCCTGCAGCGCGAGCCGGCCTCGGTGGATTTGGCCGAAATCGCTGGGTATTTAACCGGGCGCGTGGTGATGGTCACCGGCGCAGGCGGCACCATCGGGTCCGAACTGGCCCGGCAGGTGGCGCAGTTCGCGCCGCGGCGGCTTTTGCTGGTGGGGATGGACGAGACTTCGGTGTTCGAGATCCACCGCGAACTGGCGGCCGAGTTTCCCGATCTGGCGACTGTGCCGGTGGTGGGCGACATTCGCGACCCGGTGCGGATGACGGCGGTCTTTCACCGCGAACGCCCGCAGGTTATCTTCCATGCCGCGGCGCACAAGCACGTGCCGCTCATGGAGTTGCAACCTGAGGAGGCCGTGCGCAACAACGTCGAAGGGTCTTGGCGGTTGGTGGACCTGGCCCATCGCTACGAAGCCGAGTCGTTCGTCTTCATCTCCACCGACAAGGCGGTCAATCCCACCAGCGTCTACGGGGCCACCAAGCGGGTGGGCGAGCTTTTGGTGCGCGGCTACGCGCAGCGCTCCCGCACCCGCTTCGTCAGCGTGCGCTTTGGCAACGTCTTGGGCTCGCGCGGCAGCGTGGTTCCGATTTTCCAGCAGCAAATCGCCCAGGGGGGGCCGGTCACCATCACCCATCCCGACATGACCCGCTACTTCATGACGGTGACCGAAGCCGCCCAGTTGGTGATTCAGGCCGGGGCCATGGGCCGTGGAGGCGAGATTTTCGTTCTGGACATGGGGGAGCCGATTCGCATCTGGGATCTGGCCACCAACTTGATCCGACTCTCCGGCTTTCGGCCTGGGGTAGACATCGACATTGCCGTCATTGGACTGAGGCCCGGCGAGAAGTTGCACGAGGAGCTCCTGACTCCGGAAGACCGCACGCGCGTGACCCGGCATCAGCGCATCTTCATCCACGCCGAGCCGCCGGTGGACGTGCCGGCGCTGTTTCGCGGGGTGGAGGAACTGATCCGCCGCGCCGAAGACGGGCCGGAGCGCATCCGCGCGCAGCTCAAGGCAGTGGTGCCGGAGTATCGGCCGGAAGGGGCCGGCGTGATCCGAATCCCGGAGGGAGAACGGGCGCATGCCATCGAATCGTGAGTCCCCTTGGCTCGCCGAGCTCCTCCGACGGCTGGAGGACAAGACGGCGCTGGTGGCCGTGGTGGGACTGGGATACGTGGGGCTGCCGCTGGCCGTCACCCATGCCCGGGCCGGCTTTCGCGTCCTCGGCCTGGACGACAACCCGCGCAAGGTGGAATGGGTGAACGCCGGCACCAGTTACATCCCTGATGTCGACAAGGACGCCCTGGCGGCCCTGGTGACTGCGGGGCGGCTTTCTGCCACCGGCGACTATCAGGCCTTGGCGGCGGCCGACGTCATCACCATCTGCGTGCCCACTCCGCTGACGGAGAACAAGGAGCCTGACCTGTCCTACATCTTGAGCGTCGCCGACAAGGTGCGGAAGATCATGCGGCCGGGGCAGTTGGTGGTGTTGGAGAGCACCACCTACCCCGGCACCACCGAAGAGGTGCTGCAGCCCATCTTGGAGACGAGCGGGCTTCGGCTGGGCGAGGAGTTTTTCTTGGCGTTCTCTCCTGAGCGCGTAGACCCCGGCAACCCGGTCTACCAGACCCACAACACCCCGAAGCTTTTAGGCGGAGTGACGGAAGCCTGCCGCACGGCCGGCGAGTGCCTCTACCGTCAGTCCCTGGACCAGGTGGTGCCGGTCTCCTCTCCGCGGGTGGCGGAGATGGCCAAGGTGTTCGAGAACACCTACCGGGCGGTGAACATTGCCCTGGTCAACGAGATGGCGCTCTTGTGCGACCGCATGGGCCTCGACGTCTGGGAGGTCTTGGAGGCGGCTGCTACCAAGCCCTTCGGGATCCAGGTCTTCTCCCCGGGACCGGGGGTAGGCGGCCACTGCATTCCCCTCGATCCCTTTTACCTCGCCTGGAAGGCGCGCGAGTACGACTTCCCCACGCGCTTCATCGAGCTTGCGGGGGAGATCAACATCCGCATGCCGTTCTTCGTCGTCGACAAGATCGCGCGCGCCTTGAACCGGGAGAAAAAGGCGCTCAACGGCGCCTCGGTGGTGCTGTTGGGCGTGGCCTACAAGCGCGACGTCAACGACGAGCGAGAATCCCCGGCACTGAAGGTCTACCAGTTGTTGGAGGCGGCCGGCGCACGAGTGGTCTACCACGACCCGTACATCCCGGCCGTGCGGCCCCACCCGTTCTTCCGGCGCCAGATCCGGTCGGTGCCGCTGGATGCGGCGCTGTTGGAATCGGCCGACTGCGTGGTGATCACCACCGACCACTCCTGCATCGACTATCAGTGGGTGGTTTCCCATAGCCGCCTCGTGGTGGACACCCGCAACGCCACGCGAGCGGTGCGCGAACACCGGGAGCGGGTGGTGCGCCTGTGACCGAGGGCGCGGCGCGGCCGGGGCGCCCAAGTCCGCTGGAGTGCCGGAGCCGAATCGGGTGAAGAGGAGTTGGGGAAAGGAGGGGCGGACATGGACCCGGTGCGACTGGCGTTGGTGGGATGCGGCAAGATCGGCCAAAAGCACCTGCAGGCCTTGGTACACCTCCCAGAAGCGGCTCTGGTGGCGACGGTCGACCCTGATCTCGAGCAGGCGGAGGCGGCAGCAGTGGCCTTCGACGCCACCCCCTACGCCGATTTGGAGGAGGCCTTGGCGGCGGCGCCGCTCGAGGCGGCCATCATCGCGACGCCTTCGGGGATGCACCCAGAGCTCGCGCGGCGGTGCCTCGAGCGAGACCTGCACGTGTTGGTGGAGAAACCCCTGGCACTGTCGTACCGCGAGGCTCAGGCGGTGGTGGGCTTGGCGCGCCGGCGCAACCGGGTGCTGGCTGTGACCCACTTCAACCGGTTCCTGCCTGCCGTCTCCCGCATGTTGGAGGTCTGTCAGAGCGGCCGCATCGGGCGCATCCTGACCGCTGAGGTGGTGGTGGCGTGGAATCGCCCCCAGTCGTACTACGAGGAGGCCGCGTGGCGGGGAACGCGGGCCATGGATGGCGGAATTCTCTTCAACCAGGCCATTCACGCCCTCGACGTGCTGGTCCAGGCCGCCGGTCCGGCCGAGACGGCCTTTGCCTGGTCCGATACCCTGAACCACCAGATCGAGACCGAGGACGCCCTGGCCGGAGCCGTGCGCTTTCGCTCGGGGGCACTGGCTTCGGTGATGGCCACCACCACCGTGGCACGGGCCAACCTGGAGGAGCGCATCGCCGTCATCGGTGAACACGGGGCGGTGGCCGTGGGGCCGACGCCCTCGCAGCTGTTGTACTGGCGGATTGAGGGCGAAGATGAGGACGCGATGCGCCAGGCGGTGGCCGCAGCGCCTTCGCGCACCGGATGGCAGAGCCATTGGGAGGCGTTAAGCGACTTCGTGGCTGCCATCCGCAACCAGGGAGTGCCGGCCTTGTCGGGCGAAAGTGCGCTCCCGGTCCTGGCCTTGGTCGAGGCGCTGACCCGGTCGGGCCGCGAGCGGCGGGTGGTGCCGCTAAGCGAGGTGATGGCCGGATGAAGGGGCCAAGCGGCGACTTTAACCTCGGCGAGGGCTGCGTAATCGCTCCCGGAACGGTTATCGGCCGGGGGGTGCAGATCGGCCACCGGGTGGTGATCCATCCCGGCGTGGTGCTGGAGGATGGCGTCACGGTGGGTGATGGCGCCGTGTTGGGCATGCGCCCGGCCCGAGCCCGGACCAGCACCTTGGCGCTGTCGGAGCTTGCCCCTTTGCGGATCGGGCGCGGGAGCTACGTGGGGGCGCTGGCTGTGGTGTATGCCGGCAGCGAGATCGGGCCGGAGTGCTTCATCGCCGACGGCGCCCAGGTCCGCGAGCGCTGCCGCCTTGGGCAGGGGGTGGTGGTGGGCCACGCGGCCACGGTGGAGAACGACTGCACCGTCGGCGACTTCACCAAGCTTCAGACCGGCGTCTACTTGACGGCCCACAGCACTGTGGAGGACTGGGTCTTTCTGGCCCCCATGGTCACCACCACCAACGACCGTTACCTCGCCCGCACCGAGGCGCGGCATGCCGCCATCCGCGGCCCGCGGATCCGGCGCGGCGCCCGCATCGGGGCGGCGGCCGTGCTCTTGCCGGGCGTGGAGGTGGGGCAAGAGGCGGTGGTGGCGGCAGGAGCCGTGGTCACGCGCGACGTGCCGCCGTACCGCGTGGTGATGGGGGTGCCGGCCCGGGTGGTGCGCCCGACGCCGGAAGAACAGCGCCTGTTCCCGGAACCCGCTGCCCCGGGAACGGCCGAGGAGGGGGCAGGCGATGCGGATTCCGGCCTTTGACCTCACCCGTCAGCTCGGAGAGCTGGGCGATGCCATCCGAGCGGCGATGGCTTCGGTGATGGAGACGGGGCAGTTCATCCTCGGCCCGGCCGTGGCGGCGTTCGAGACCGAGGTGGCCGCGTGGCTCGGGGTAGAGCACGCCATCGGCGTCGCCAACGGCTCGGACGCCTTGTACCTGGCCTTAAAGGCGCTCGGCGTGGGGCCCGGCGATGAGGTCATCGTGCCCGCCTTTACCTTCTTCGCCACAGCTGGCAGCGTGGTGCGTTGTGGCGCGCGGCCGGTCTTTACCGACATCGATCTGGATACGTTTAATATGGAACCGGAGGAAGCCTTGTCCCGTGTAACCCCTCGCACACGGGCGATCCTGCCGGTTCACCTGTTTGGCTGGCCTTGCGACCTTGACCGCTTGCGAGAAGGGTTCTCCGGGCCGGTGGTGGAAGATGCGGCCCAGGCCTTCGGGGCCGAGTGGGCCGGGCGCCGGGTAGGGGGATGGGGCACGGTGGGCTGCTTCAGCTTTTTCCCGACCAAGAACCTCGGGGCCTTGGGGGACGGGGGGCTTGTCACCACCCGCGACGCCGACCTCGCCGCCCGCGTCCGCCGGCTTCGCGTGCACGGGGCGACGCAGAAGTACGTGCACGCCGAGGTCGGCATCAATTCCCGGCTCGATGCCTTGCAGGCGGCGGTGCTGTCGGTCAAGCTGCCGCGCGTGGCGGCGTGGAACCAGCGGCGCGCGGCCATCGCCGCCCGTTACGCGGCAGGGTTTTCTGCTTTCGGCCTGGGGGAGGTAGTGGCGTGGCCCCGGGTGCCCGCCGAGGTGGGCCACGTGTTTCACCAGTACACGGTGCGGGTGGCCGACCGCGACCGGCTGCGCCAGCACCTTGCCCAACACGGGGTCGAAACGGCCGTCTACTACCCCCTGCCGCTCCACCTGCAGCCGGCCCTGGCGGAATACGGCGAAGGTCCAGGGAGCTTGCCGCGGGCCGAGGCCGCGTGCCAGACGGTACTCTCCCTGCCGATGTTCCCCGAGCTGACCGATGCCGAGGTGGACCGGGTGGTGGAGTTGGTGGCGGCGTTTTACGGGAAAGCCTAAGATGCGGGTGTTGACGGTGGTGGGGGCGCGGCCGCAGTTCATCAAGGCGGCGGTGGTGTCGCCGCGGCTGCG
The DNA here is from genome assembly GCA_023511625.1 of Bacillota bacterium. Lineage (GTDB taxonomy): Bacteria > Bacillota > Sulfobacillia > Sulfobacillales > Sulfobacillaceae > JAIMAE01. Next base: position 286,444 of record JAIMBD010000001.1, read on the forward strand.
CGAGGTGGCCGAGGAGGTGCTGGTGCACACCGGCCAGCACTACGACCGCGAGCTGTCGGCAGTCTTCTTCGACGAACTTGAGCTTGCGCGGCCCGACTACGAGCTCGGGGTGGGATCGGCGGAGGCCGCCGTGCAGACGGGGCGGATGCTCGAGGCTTTGGCCCCCATCGTGGCGGCGGTGCGGCCCGACTGGGTGCTGGTGTACGGCGATACCAACTCCACGCTGGCGGGCGCGTTGGCCGCTGCCCAGGCGAAGGTCCCCCTGGCTCACGTGGAGGCCGGGCTGCGCAGTTACGACCGCACCATGCCGGAGGAGATCAACCGGGTGGTGGCCGACCACTTGGCGACGGCCCTGTACTGTCCCACGCCCCACGCCGTGGAGAACCTGCGCCGCGAAGGCATCGAGCGCGGGGTGGTCTTGAGCGGCGACGTCATGGCCGTGGCGTTGCGCCGCATCCCGCCAGATCCCGAGGTCCTGGCCCGGTGGGACCTGGTCCCGGGAGGATATTATCTGGTCACGGTGCACCGGGCGGCCAACACCGACGACCGCGAGCGGCTCGGGGGGATCGTGGCGGGGCTTGGGGCCCTGCCGGGCCCGGTGGTGTGGCCGGTGCATCCCCGGGCGCAGGCGCGACTTTCTGCCTTTGCCCTGCCACTGCCTCCGAACCTTCGCCTAATCCCCCCGGTGGGCTACCGGGCCATGATTACCTTGGAGGGGGCCGCGCGGGCGGTGTTGACCGATTCCGGCGGCGTGCAGCGCGAGGCGGCGTGGCTCGGGGTGCCGGTCTACATCCTGCGCGAGGAGACGGAGTGGCGCGAGCTTTTGGAATCGGGCCAAGCGGTGTTGACCGGCACCGACCCTGCCCGCATCGCCGCGGCGGTCCAGGCCGGGGCGGCCGTAGGGCGTCCGGCGCCGCCTACCGACGACCCCGTGACGGCCATCGTGGAAGACTTGCGCCGGCGATAAGCCCCGCTCCCCGGCGGGGGAGGGAGGATCGTGATGCCAGAACCGTTTCTGCCCTTCAACCGCCCCGAACTCGATGAGCGCGAGGCGGAGGCGTTGGCCGAGGTGGTGCGCTCGCGGTGGATCACCCGGGGGCCGGTCACTGAGCGCTTTGAGGCGGCCTTGTCCCGCTATCTCGACGGGATGCCGGTGGTGGCGCTCAACTCGTGCACTGCGGGGCTGCACTTGGCGTTAAAGGTGCTAGGGGTGGGGCCTGGGGACGAGGTGGTAACCACCCCCTACACCTTTGCGGCCACCGTCAACGTCATCGAACACGTCGGGGCCCGCCCGGTACTGGTGGACGTCGAAGCAGACACCGCCAACCTCGACCTCAATGCAGTGCCACACCGCATCAGCCGGCGCACGCGGGTGCTTTTGCCGGTGCACTTTGCCGGCCACCCGGTAGACATGGATGCATTGGCCGAGATCAGCCAGCGCCACGGGGTGGCGGTGGTGGAGGATGCCGCCCACGCCCTGGCGGCGGAGTGGGACGGGCGGCGCATCGGGACATTCGGTTTCCTGGCCGCGTTTTCGTTCTACGCCACCAAAAACTTGGCCACAGGAGAGGGAGGCGCCTTGGTGGTGCCGGACCCTGCGCTTCGGGCGCGGGTGCGGACGCTTTCCCTCCACGGCCTCTCCCAGAATGCCTGGGCTCGCTACACCGAGCGCGGCCAATGGGCGTACGCCATCGAAGAGCCGGGCTACAAGTACAACATGACCGACCTGCAGGCGGCCATGGGGTTGGTGCAGTTAGAAAAGCTGGAGGGGATGCAGGCCAGGCGCCGGGCTCTCGCGGCCCGGTATCACCAGAAGCTCGCGGGCCTGCCGGTGGTGCTGCCCGCGGTAAGGCCGCGAGTGGGCCATGCCTGGCATCTTTATCCCCTGCGCCTTCGGCTCGAGCAGCTGACCTGCGACCGCAGCGCCGTCATCGAGGCCTTGCGCGCAGCGGGCATTGGCACCTCGGTCCACTTCATCCCCATCCACCTGCACCCGTACTATCAGCGCCGGTACGGGTGGCGACCCGGCGATTTTCCCCGCGCCGAGGCGTACTTTGCCGCCGAGATCTCGTTGCCGCTGTACCCGGGGATGGCCGACGCCGATGTCGACCGAGTCGCAGACACCCTCGCCCGCATTTTGGAGCGCTACCAGCGGTGAGGGATCCGGTCTGGAAGCGGGCCATGGACCTCGGGCTCGCAGTGCCCTTGGCCATCCTGGCGCTGCCGCTTGGGGTGGTGGTGGCGCTGGCCATCGTGCTCGACTCGCCGGGGCCCGTCTTCTTTCGGCAGTGGCGCATCGGGCAGGGCGGTCGGCCCTTTCGGATGTGGAAGTTCCGCACCATGCGGGTGGGGGCCGAACGGGAGTGGGTGCCTCCGGCCGACACCGCGGCCCTGGCCACGTACCGCTTTCAGTCCGAGGACGACCCTCGTATCACGCGCGTGGGCCGGCTCTTGCGCCGGACCTCGCTCGACGAGTTGCCGCAACTCGGGCACGTGATCTGCGGCACCATGTCCTTGGTGGGGCCACGCCCGGAGGTGCCCGAGGTGGTGGCCCTGTATCCCCCCGAGGCCCATCGGCGCCACGCCGTCAAACCCGGGATCACCGGCTGGGCGCAGGTGGCCGGTCGCGGCGAGTTGACTACAGCCGAGAGCCTGCGCTGGGATCTGGCCTACTGCGACGCCCGCTCGCTGGGCCTGGACCTTTGGATCCTTTGGCAGACGGTAAAGGCGGTGCTTGGCGGTCGCGGCGCTCGCTGACACAAAATTCATTCCCCCAGCACTTTACAGAAGGACTTTTCGCCATCGCCGGAGAATTTTTTAGGTGGGCGGTGTTTTAAGCCCCCGGAAGGGCCGTTTCGGTGGGCGACCTCCCAACGCGTTCATTGCACGTTTTATCCAAAAACCCGGAGGACAAGCCCGCCGCAAGGCGGGGGATTTTGGATGAGGGGCGGTGAGGAATGAAACCGGCTCCATTTCGGTATGCGGCGCCCCGCACGCTCGACGAGGCCTTGGCGGTGCTCAGTCAGCACGGGGCAGAGGCCAAGGTGCTGGCCGGCGGACAAAGTTTGGTGCCGCTGTTGAACCTGCGCCTGGCCCGGCCAGAGTTGGTGGTCGACATCAACCGCGTGGCAGGACTCGACGCCGTCCGCCACGAGGACGGGTGGGTGGAGATCGGGGCCTTGGTGCGACAGTGGGACGCCGAGCGCGACCCCTTGGTGCGAAGTCAGGTGCCGCTTTTGGCTCAGGCCTTGGGCTACGTGGCCCATCCGCAGATCCGGGCCCGAGGCACGCTGTGCGGCAGTGTGGCCCACGCCGACCCGGCGGCGGAGATCCCGCTGGTCTTGACCACTTTGGGCGGCGAGGTGGTGGCGGCCCGGGCCGGGGGCAGCCGGACGCTGCCTGCAGAGGCCTTTTTCCTGGACCTTTTCACGACGGCGCTGGCATCCGATGAGTTGGTGACGGCCATTCGCCTGCCGGCCGGCGGTTTTCAGGGAACGGCGTTTTGCGAGTTCAGCCCCCGCGAGGGCGATTTTGCCCTGGTGGCCGTGGCGGTGGCGCTACGCTGGGATGCGGGCGGACGGATCCAAGAGGCGCGGGTGGGCGTATCCGGGGTCGGTCCCACGGCTCGGCGCGTAGTGGAGGCCGAGGCGGCCTTGGCGGGGGAGGAAAAGAGCCGCAGCGCGGCCCAGCGCGCAGGCGAGGCCGTGGCGGCCGCCGTGCACGCGAGCGGCGACGTGCACGCCTCGGCCGAGTACCGACGGCACTTGGCGCGGGTCTTGACCGAGCGGGCAGTGGTGCAGGCGATGGCAATCGGAGGGGAAGGGGTAGACGCCCAATGAACGGCGAAGCAGAGCGGACGGTGGCCTTCACCGTCAACGGCAGCCCCTGGCGGGGCACTGTGGAGGTGCGGCAGTCCCTGGCCGACGTCTTGCGCGAGGCGGTGGGGCTCACCGGCACCCACCTCGGCTGCGAGCACGGGGTGTGCGGGGCGTGTACGGTGTTGGTGGACGGGCGGCCGGTGCGCTCCTGCCTGATGTTGGCGGTTCAGGCCGACGGCGCCCAGATTCTGACGGTGGAAGGACTGGCCCCGGGGCCCGACCAGTTGCACCCCCTACAGGAGGCGTTTTGGAACCATCATGCCCTGCAGTGCGGGTTTTGCACGCCGGGCATGTTGATGACCGCCTGGGCGCTGTTGCAGGAACACCCCCAGCCGACGCGCGCCGAGATCCAGACGTGGCTTTCGGGCAACATCTGCCGGTGCACGGGGTACCAGAACATCGTCGAGGCGGTGGAGGAGGCGGCCGTGCGGATGGCTGGGGAAGGAGGGAGAGCGTGAGCGTGCTCAGTGCTCCGCGGTTTGTCGGGCAGCGCATTCGGCGCGTGGAAGACCCGCGCTTTCTCACGGGACGCGGTCGGTACGTGGCCGACCACGAACCGGTGGGCACGCTGCACGTGGCCTTTTTGCGCAGCCCCCACGCCCACGCCCGCATCACCCGCCTCGATCCCGGCCCTGCCGAACGCGCGGCGGGCGTGGTGGCGGTTCTGACCGGACAAGAGCTGGAGGCGGCGCAGATCCGCTACGCCGGCTTTGCCGGGCAGCCGATTGCGCCCTTGGCCGTGGACGAGGTGCTGTACGTGGGGCACCCCATCGCGGCCGTGGTGGCGCACTCCCGGCGACAGGCCGAGGACGCCGTCGAGCTCATCGCGGTGGACTACGAGCCCTTGCCGGCCGTGGTAGACCCCTTGGCGGCGCTGGCCGAGGGCGCGCCTTTGGCCAATAGCCGGGCGGCGTCCAACGTCTGCTTCCACCTCGAGCACCAACCGGCGGAGATCGACCAGCTGTTTCAAGAGGCCGACCTCATCGTCCGCGAGACCTTCCGCACCCACCGGCAGACGGCAGTGCCGATGGAGCCGCGCGGCATTTTGGCCACCTGGGAGCCGGTGGCAGGGATGCTCACCGTCATTGGGTCGAGCCAGTGGGCGCACGGCCTGCGCGACGGGTTGGCGGCTGCCCTGCACCTCTCGCAGTCCAAGGTGCGGGTGGTGGTGCCGGATGTGGGGGGCGGGTTCGGCGTCAAATACGGCATCTACCCCGAGGACGTGGCCGTGGCGTATCTGGCCACGCGTCTTGGCCGGGCCGTGAAGTGGGTCAGCGACCGCATCGAGGCCATGATCTCTGACTTTCACGCCCGCGACGGCATCCACATGGCCGAGGCCGCCTTTCGCAAGGACGGGACCTATCTCGCCATCCGCGACCGCATGGTCTCTCCGGCCGGCGCCTTTATGTTGGACGGATCGGCGGCGGTGTTGGAGACGGTCATCGGGTCGTTGGTGCTGCCGGGCCCCTACAAGGTGCAGGCGGTAGGGTTCACCATCGACGGGGTGCTGACCAACACCACGCCGCTCGGCACCTACCGGGGGGTGTGGGGACCGGCCGCTACCTGGGTGCAGGAGGGCCTTTTGGAGCGCGCGGCCGAAAAGCTCGGGCTTGACCGGGTCCAGATGCGGCTACAGAACATGGTGCGCAAGGAGGACTTCCCGTATCACTCGCCGACCGGCGTGGTCTACGACCCCGGCTCCTACCAGGAGTCGCTGAAACTTGCGGCGGAGCGCATCGGCTATGCCGACTTCGCGCGCGAGAAGGCGGAGGCCGCGCGCCAGGGGCGCCTCATTGGCCTCGGCATCGCCGCCTTCATCGAGCCCACCTCGCTCGGGGCGTGGCAACCCGAACCGCCCACGGTGCCCTACGAGTCGGCCGTGGTGCGCATGGAGCCGAGCGGGGAAGTGCTGGTCCAGGTGAGCGTCAACTCTCACGGCCAGGGGCACGAGACCACCATCGCGCAGCTGGTGGCGGATGTCCTCGGCGTGGACTTCTCCGCGGTGGCCGTGCGCTTCGGCGACACCGCTGCGGCGCCGTTCGGCGGGGGCACCTTCGGCAGCCGCAGCATCACGGTGGGCGGCGGGGCGGCCCTGGAGGCGGCCACCAAGTTGCGCGAAAAGGTGTTGGCCATCGCCAGCCACCTGTTGGAGGCGGCTGTGGAGGACCTGGAGATCGGGGACGGGGCCGTGGCGGTCAAAGGGGTGCCGGCGCGGCGCGTAACCTTGGGGGAGATCGGGCGGGTGGCCTACTGGATCCCCGGCAAGATGCCGCCGGGCATGGAGATGGGACTTGAGGCTTCGAGCCGCTACGTGCCGCCTCCCATGACCTTCTCCAACGGCTGCCATGCCGTGGTGGTGGAGGTGGATCCCGACACCGGCCGCGTCAAGGTCTTGCGGTACGTGGTGGTGGAAGACTGCGGGACCATGGTCAACCCCAACATCGTGGAGGGGCAGATCGTGGGCGGAGTGGCCCAAGGCGTGGGCGCGGTCTTCCTCGAAGAGATGGGGTACAGTGACGACGGACAGCCCTGGGCCACCACCTTGATGGACTACCATCTGCCACTGGCCTCGGACGTGCCGACCGTCGAGTGCCTGCACCTCGAGACGCCGAGCAGCACGCCGGGCGGTATGAAGGGGATGGGCGAGTCGGCCATGGTGGCGGCGCCCGCCGCGTTGATCGGGGCCGTAGAGGATGCCTTGAGCCCCTATGGGGTGCGTTTCCAACGGCTGCCGCTGACGCCGGAGCGGGTCTGGCAGGCCATCCAAGCGGCGTCGCAACCGAAGTAGGCCAGGCCGGCCGCAGGGTCAGGGGGCCGGGGCGCGCCCAAAGCGGGCGGGGTCCCGGCCCCCCGGTTGACGTGGGCTCTGGGAGGGCTACGAGGCCGGGGTCACGGTGGCCGCCACGCTCGCGCCGGTCATGCCGTCAACGACCGCAAGCGCCCCGGGACCGGTGACGGTCAACGCCACCGGCCACGGGGCGGCGGCCGTGCCCAAGAGGGTTCCGGTGGGGCTGAAGGCTTCGACGCGCCCGTTTAGGGTGTCGGCCACGTAGACCGTCCCATGCGGGCCTACCGCGACTTGACTTGGGCCGTCGAACTGCCCCGGTTGGCTTCCCCCCTGCCCCCAGCGCCGAAGAAAGCGGCCAGAGGGCGAGTACGCCACCACGGCCTCCTGCCCGGCGTCGGCCACGTACACGGTGCCGTCCGGGGCCACAGCGATGCCGCTTGGCCCCAAAAGCTCGCCCGGGCCGGTGCCGTATCCGCCAAAGGCGGCGATGAGCCGGCCGTTGGGCAGATAGGCCAAGATGTCGTGATGGCCAAGGTTGGCCACGTAGACCCAGCCGTTCGGCCCCACGGCTGCCGCAACGGGATGGGACAGGGAGAGCGGTCCTTCTCCCGGGCTGTGGACCCAATGCCGGGCGGGACCGTCTTGGATGACCACCTGGCTTGCGGCGGGATTGACGGCCACGGCGATGGCTCCGCGCCGCACCGACCAGGGCACTGGCGCCCCCGGCTGCCAGGCGGCATTGGAGGGGTACGGCCACTGGTCTTGCGCCGCCCATTGGGTGGGAGTGCCGGCTTGGCCGGGGGCCACGGTTTGGGTGACGAGAAGGGGCGGGCCGCCGATGGCGGCTTGAAACGAGGTCGCATCGTAGGTGGCGGGCTTCAGCGCAAGGGTAAAGGTGCCGCCTTTGGCCCGGATGGTGGTGGTATGGCCCGTGAGGTCGGTGACGGTGGCCGTCGGGGCCAAGGCCACCAGGTGCACCACCGTGGGATGAAAGCCTTGGTCCCAGACCACTTGGATGAGGCGGCCGGGGGCACCCCAGGTGGCGATGGCGGGCGTCGAGGGAGTGGGGTAGCCGCGCTTCCAGGTCCAGAGCTGGTTGTGGAGCCAGGTGGCCCCGGTCAGGGCCGCGACCAGAGTGTGGAAGGCGGTGGCCTCAAGGCGCGGCGTGCCCTGGGCCGTAAAGAGGCCGTAGGAGTCGCCGCCCGAATCCTCCAGCTGATAGGCTTCGGCCCGTGTCACCCACTGGAAGCTCGTGGCCAGCATTTCGACGAGAAAGCTGGCCTGCTCGATGGGGTCGGCTCCTTTGGGGTTGGCCGCCGAGGCAGGGGCGACGTTGGTTTCGGTCAGCCACACGGGAAGCCCTTGAAGCCCTGCCGACTGGAGCAGGGCGGCGTAGGTGGCGTAGATCATGGGGTTGTATTCGATGGTGTTGTACAGGTTGACGTCGAGGCCGTCGAGGAAGTCGTGGTGGGCCTGAGCTCCCGGCAGCGCGGCCAGAGCCTGGAGCAAGGCCGCCGTCACCTTGCCGCGGGCGTACCAGTACGGTGTGGCCGGGCCAAGCACGTGCGCGGCAGGGTTCGCGGCATGGATGGCGGCGTAGGCCACCGCGATCAGGCGCGCGAACTCGGGCACCGTGCCGCCCCAGGTGGCGTACGGCCCCTGGGGGATGCTGATCTCGTTGCCGATGATCCAGGTGTTGATGAGACCCTCGTAGTGCTTGGCGAGATGGTAGACGAACTGTCCCCAGAGGTTTCCGGGGGCGTTCCAGGGGAGGTCGAGCCCCTTGGGGGCCGTCTCGACCCCCGGCTTGGGCGAAGCCTCGGCCCAGGTGGGCGCCCCCTCGATGACCCCCACGAGGTGCACGCCGGATGCGGCCAGGGCCCGCTCCGGCGCGTCGCCGTCGGTGGCAAAGGCGTTGAATACGCCCGGTTTGGGCTCGAGGTCGTTCCAGAAGAAAGGGATCCGGCTCCAGCCGGCTCCGAGCGCGACCGCCTCGGACGGGTTGTCTTGGGCATTGGCCACGCCGAAGCGGGGATCCGGGAGCTGGGGCACAGCCGTGGGAAGCCGCACGATGGGGGAGCGTGCGGAACCGAGGGCGTCCTGCACCCGGCGGGTGTCGCCGGCCGGGATGGCGGCCGTCCCGCCTAAGGTGACGATGGGCAGGGTGGGGGAGAGCCGGCCGAGGTAGCGGCGAACCAGGGCGTCGGGCACCGTGCCGCCAGCTACCAGCACGATGGGGGCATGCCATCGGGCCGCCAAAGGCGCCGCCGTGACCGCGTCGCTGAAGTGGTGCGGCAGGCCGTCGGCGACGAAGAGTCCCTCGGGTTGCGGAAAGCCTTGCGCTGCCACCCGGGCGCTCGTGCCAAAACGGTCTTGTCCGGCCAGCGCCACCTGCTGCACGCCGGGCGGCATGCCCGTGAGGGTGGCGTGGCCCACGGCACCGAGGAGGTAAGCAGTGGCAGTGCCGCGGACCCACCGCGCTTCCTCGGCCGGCAGCGCAGTGGTGCCGTCGGTGGGAGGCGGGACCAAGAGGATGGGGGCTTGGGCTTCCGCCGCTGCCGGGCCACTGGAGAGCGCGTCGACCAAGCTGGCGGGAGCGTCGCTGGCCACGAAGACGGTGGGGAAGGTGGCCTGACCCGTCGCTTGGCTTAAGGCCGCGGCGACGGCGGCGGCCGTAGCCACCGGGTTCTGGCCACCGATACCGGGCGCGGCAGAGAAGCCCGCCGCCTCGATGGCCGCTGTCATCGCCGGGGTATTGTCGGCTCCGAGCGGCACCACCTGGGTCACGCCGAGTTCGCGCAATCCCGAAAGGGTGCTGGGATTGAGGGAAGACGGCGAGTCGGTCAAGAGGATGGGCACGTGCCAATCGAACGCCAAGGGGCCTGCCACCAGGGCATCGACGAGGTCCGGGGTGGCGCCCGAAACCAGAAGGGCACGATGGCTTGGGACGCCGTCGGGAAACTCGGCAGTGGCCACCGCGACGGCCGTGGCGGCCCGGGTGGGTCCGGCGAGGCGTGTGGGCCATGCCGGAAAGGGAGCCGATGCGGCGGGGACGGCCGGGGCCAATGGGGCGATGCCGACCAAGACGGCCGCGAAGATCCGGGCCGGCCGGGAGCGAAGGAATCCGCGCAACGCCAAACCTCCTCTCCTTCTTGCGGGAGCGCTTTGGGGGAGAGGAATACGCGGTGCGCCGCGGGGCCTCCTCCATTTTGGGGGGTGAAAACGGTGGGGGAAAAGACGCCAGGGTCCCCACGCGGGAGACCCCTTTGGCCTTTTAGCGTGCGGCTATGGGCGGCGGTCGGCGGCTTAGGCATCGAGCGTAATCGGCCGGCTCGGTCTGGTCGCGGCCTTCGGCGCCCCCCGCGAGGCGCACAACGGCCACGGCACGGCCAACTTGACCATCCGCGCCCAAACGGCGGCATAGGGCCGGCAGGACTCGCGCGCCGGCGGGGAGAGGGGAGGACCCCGCTCGGGAACTTTTTTCGCCACTCGCGACGGCTCTGGGGAGGTGGCCCGGAGGTGGCTAGATTCGCCGCGGATGTTGCAGGTGAAGAGGTTGGTGGCGGCGCTGGACCGGATGGTGGCTGGCGCCAGCGCCATCGCCGCTGCCGCGAAGGCGAGGCCGGAAAACCCGGGCGGGTAGTCCTTCAAGGAAGCGCTCGGGGATGACCAGGTTTGTGACTTTGGCAGGACGCCGGCGGCGATGGCGGCAGACCCGAGGAGCGCGAGCCTTCGCAGAGTAGGCGGGGAGGGCATGAGATGGCGGAGGCTAGTGGCTCAAGGCTACGCGGCGCCGGGCCAGGTTCCAAAACCCCACCGCCCCAAGCAGGCAGAGGAGGTCGAGGGCCACCACGCCAGGGTAGTGGTAGCGCGGCCAGATCCAGCCGGGGACGGCCGAACCCGCCGCGCCACCGAGATAGTAGAGGACGGTGTAAAGTCCCCCGGCGGCCCCGCGACCGTGGGAGGCCACCTGTCCCGCCAAGGCGGGCGTGAGCGCCTGGGCCGTGAACTGGCCGCAGGTGACGCAGCACAGCCCAGCCACGATGACCGGCAAGCTCGGGGCCAAGGTCAAGAGGGTGCCGGCGATGAGGAGCGCCAGTCCTGCCCCCACCACCGGAAACGGCCCCACCCGCGCGCTCAAACGTCCGGCTACGGGGGAGGCGGCCACGCCAAAGAGATACGTGAAGAAGAGGAGGCTGATGGCGATTTGGGAGAGGCGGAAGGGGGGATCGGCGAGATCGTAGGTGAGGAAGGTGAAACTGGAGAGAAACGCAAAAAAGTACGAGAATCCGAGAAACCCAAGGGAAAGTAGCGTGGGGTCGCCGAAACTACGCGCAAGGTCGCCGAATGAGCGGGCCCAGCTCGAATTCGGCCGAAACCGCCGACTCGGCGGCAGGGCCACGGTCAAGACCGCGCCAGCGGCCAAAGTCACCCACCCCACGGTGGCGATGGCGGCCCGCCATCCCCACCACGCCGCCAAAAGCCCCGTCCCCACCCGACCGACCAATCCGCCCACTACCGTCGCGGAGACGTAAAGACTCATCAGGACGTGAGAGGCCGGCGGCCGGTACTCTTCGTTGACGTAGGCGATGACCACGGCGATGACGCTGGGGATCACGAGGCCGGTGGCAGTGCGCGCAGCGAGAAAGCTCCACAGATCCGGCGCGTGGGCGGCGGCCAGAGTCGGCAGCGCGATGAGGAGGGTTCCGGCCACCATCACCCGCTTGCGGCCCCAGCGGTCGGAGAGCGGCCCGATGACCAAGGAGGAGACCGCGACGGCCAGCACCGGCAAGGCGATGGCAAGGCTGACGGCGGCCTCCCCTGCTCCAAAGACCTGGCGCAGGCGCGGCAAGAGCGGCTGCACGTCGTAGAGGTTTAAGAACACCAAAAGGCCAGCCGTCACAAGGCTCGCGGCGGCCTGAAAGGGCACGGCCGTGGCGGCGGGCGGAAGGGGCGCCCCGCCGGGCGGCGCTTCTTCGCGAAAGGCGTCGGAGCCAAAATGGCTTGCGTCGCTCATGACCCCACTGTATCATGAAGCGGAATGCCAGGAAAGGCAGCAGGGCGCGTTCCGGCCAAAAGCGCCTGAAGGCACGGATAGGAGCGAGGAGACGGTGGAATGGATTGCCGAAGACCGACTGGCGGTGGAGGTGCATCCGGAGCCGGTGCGCCTGCCGGATTGGCTTCGGCGAGCGGTCGACCGCCACTGGGAGGCCGAGGTGGCCGAGCATCCCCGCTTCTTTCGAGGGCCGGTGTTGACGGTGGCCACCGCTGTGCAGGAGGCCGGCCGGCTCCAGGTGTTGGCCCAGTTCACCGACTACGCCCACTACCTGTTCGGACGCCATTTGCCGTCAGGCGACCGCTGGCGCGTGCGCCCGGTGTTTGCCGTGGCCTGCCCGCTGACCGCCGAAGGCCATCTGGTGGTGGCGCAAATGAGCGAGGAGACGGCGCGGCCGCTCTGGGTCCAAGCCATTGGCGGCGCGGCCACCCCGGAGGATGTGGCAGGGGGTCGCTTTTTGCCCGTGCCGGCAGCGTCCCGGGCCGTCGTGGCGGCGTTGGGCCTCGACCTCGAACATGACCTGAAGCGCCCGCCGGCCTTCGTGGGGGCAGTGTGGGACCCCACGGGGCCTCTGGCCCTGGCGGTGCGCTTTGACCTCATTGCGCCGTGGGAGGACGTGGAGCGGAGTGCGCGGGCCCGCCGGGAGGCGGCTGAAGCCGGCAAGCCCTCCGACTGGGCCCGGCTTCTGGCCCTGCCCTGGGGGGAGGCGGGCCTTGAGGTGCTGCGCTCGGCGCAATGGGAAGTGGCTCCCTATCTCCCCGCGCTGTTGGCGCAGGAGGCCCTCCGCCGCGCTCTCTAGACCCTGCCCGATCGGCTAAAGCGCCGAAAGCCCGTCAGGGCGTGGCCTCTGACCGTCTTTGGGCCCAGTCGACGGGGGTAAGGCCGCGGGGCCGGGACTGTGGCGTTCAGCGCCCGTCGCGGGCCCAGCCTTCTAGGGGCTCTTCTTCCCTTCCGCCGTCAGCGAGCCGGCCCCAGCGCCGGTGGAAGTGGGCGAGGGAGGCACCAAGCGCAGCCGAGAGGAGGGCGAAGAGCCCCCACACGAGGGGATTCCACCATGCGTATGCCATCGGACGCCTCTCCTTCTCTAAAGGGTGCCCCCGGTGTCGACCCGTAAGCCCGCGCTCCGCGCTTTTCCCGTCGCCCGCCGGGCGCGCCCTTGGTAGAGCGCGCGCAGGCGCTCGGGGTCGGCCGCCCACTGGAAGGCCGTGGCCACGAACAGCGTGCCGCCGACGAAGTTGCCGAGCAGCGTGAACAGCTGGTCGTGTGCCCATCCGTACCGCCCGAATCCCCAGTGAAGCCAGGCCGTGGGCCCCGATGCGGTCAGGGCCAGATGGGTGACCGGCGTGAACAACGGCTGGGTCAAGAGGGGCAGGGCCAAGAATCCGATGTTGGCGATGGAGTGTTCGGTCATGCCGGCCACGAAGGCCAACGGGCCGTAGTAGGCCAGAAGCATTTTGCCGATGTCGGTTCGGGCTTTGAGGTAGAGAATCATGGCGGTTTGCAGAAGCCACGTGCACAATATCCCCAAAAGAAAGGTGGAAAAGTCCGGCATGCCCATCTTGCTGGCCGCCAAGGCGTGGGCGCGGATCAAGATCGGCGCCGTCCAGTAGGGACCACCGGCAGTGGCTACGATGGCCATGAAGCAAAAGCTGCCCAAGGCGTTGCCCACGTAGCTTGCGCCCACAAATCCGAGGTACTGGCGCAACCGGAGCCGGCCGTGGTAGACGGCGAGGATGCCCAACGCCATGTCGGCCGTGACCAGAGAGACCTCCGAGACCATGATGATGACCAGCGAGAATCCAAACACGCCGCCGCTGATGAGGTTGGCCAACCCGGGGACGGCGATGCCGGCCGAGGTGGCAAGGGCCAGCATGGCGCCGAAGGCTACCATGGCTCCGCCCAGCGCCGCCTGCAGCCCGAAGGCCACCGGGCGGGAGACCAGGAGGCGGAATCGGCGCACGGCCAAGTCGGCGGCGCGCACCAAGGCCACTTCCAAGGGCCACGGGTCCAGTTCAGGCCCTTCTAGGACGGCACGGTCCAACATGGGCGCCCCTTCTTTCTTTCCAACCACTGTTGCCGACCCCTCGCGACCGAAAGCTCTGCCTGCAGCGCATCAACGACCAGGGGCCCCCGAAATCTCCCGGGCCCATTTTGCGGCCGCTGGCCTCATGAGGCCGGTCGCGACCGGGGCGCGCGCCGGCTCCGCCGCTTGGCGGAGGCGGTGCAGCTCTAAGGCCAGATGCTTGAGCGAGGGCGTGACCACGCTCAGGAAGTACGCCTCGAGCAGGCGGGTCGCCCCGTAGCTGCCGGCGCAGTATCCGCCGGCGCCGAGCCCCACCATGGCGTGGCGGGCCAGGTCCAAGAGGTGCCAGGCGGCGCGGGCCCGGGTGGTCAGGACCTGTTGCCAATGCGCTGGGCTTGGGTCGAGCGGGTCCTTGCGCCCGAGCTCCCAGGTGGCGTCTCGTAGGACCCGCATGGCTTCCGCCACTGTGCCCCAGCCCGGCCACTCGAAGTCCTCCCACCCGCACCAGCGGTCGGCCATGCGCCCAAGGCGTCCGATGAGGTCTTCGGCGGCGCCGAAGGCCATCGCCGACTGGGTCCACACGAAGGCGGGGCGAATGGCCTTTACTACTGCGTCGGCGCATTCGTGGACCACCCACTCGCGCGGGACCTCGACCCCCTCAAAGGTGACGGCGTAGGTGGCGGTCCCGTTGAGCGCTACAAAGGGGCGCCGCTCCTGGACCTTCACCGACGCCGCCGCGGTGGGAATGAGAGCCAAAAGCCGCTGTTCGGGGGAGATTGCCGCCACCACCGCCATCCACCCGTCGCGGGTGAGGTTGGAGACGGCTGGCAAGCGGCCGCAAATGCGCCAGCCGGTCCGGGTGGGCGTGGCCTGAAGCCGGAGCGGTTCGAGGCCGGCGTAAAACTTCATGGCGTTGGAAAGACCGGTGGCTCCGGCCACTTCGCCCGCCGCCAGCTGGGGCAACAGCGCTTGGCGCAGCGCGGGGTTGGCACCGGCCGCAAGGTAGGCCATGGTCGCCGTGTGGCACCACACCACGAAGGCCGCGCTGAGGGAGAGGGCCGCAACCGCCTCGATGAGGAGAAAGCGCTGCCGCTCCCACTCGGCGGGGTCTTGCGTGGGGTCGCCGAGCGCGCCCAACCGGCCGAGGTCTGAAAGTAACTGGGCGGGATATTGCCCAGCCGCAATGGCCCGTTGGCGGGGGGCCACCGCCTCCTCGAGGTAGCGGTGCCAAGGGGCCGGCGTCTTTCCGCTGTGCATGGCCACGCCTCCTTGTCTTGGGGTCTTGAGCGATGGAAACGCGCCGTCGTCGTGCTTGGGGAAAGGATGGGGGACGCCGGGGCAAGGACCCCCCTTGTGGACGTGGGGGATTCCAGGGACGTTCCCGCCGCCCTCCCCCCTGTCTGCCCGGAGCGGGTGGCGTTCGCCGTCGAATGAGTGTAGGCCCGGTACGGGCGTTGCGCCCCCGCGCTCCGCAAGACTGCTGCCCCGCGCCAGACGGGCCGGACGCTTTGGCCGCCGGTGCGCCCCCGTGCGGGCCCGCGCGTGCAAGAGGACGCGGCGGGCCGCCCCTGCGGGACCCATGCGCGGATCGCCCTGAAAGGCTGCGAGGGCCCGGCTGGCCGACGGGACCTCGGCCCCGAGGGGTGGGGCGGAATCGACGTCCGCCGCGACCGCCACCTGCACCGAGGGGACTGCCACCACCTGCGGGGGCTGGCGGACCGTGCTCACGGATGCCGGCGGCGCCCTGCAGCCGGCCCCGGCTCTCGCCGCCCGGGCTGCCCACCCTGGCGGTGACGCCGTACGCCGCAGCTTTGAAGCCACCGGCGTCTGGGTCTCGCACCCGGCCTTGTGGCTCGGCCCAGCACGCTGCCCCGCTCCGGGTGCGTCTTTCTGCGCCCTCGGACCGTGCGGCGCTACGTCGCCTGCTTCCCCAACGTGCCCGGGTCCTGCCGGTCGTGACCACTTTGGGGTCCACGGGGGGGTTCGTGTGCCTCTCGCTTGACCCTTCCACGGGTCTTGCCATTTCCCCCCCATTTTTCTTCCCGGCGGCGCTTGGGGTCAGGGATTGAGCTCGGCCACCACCCGCACCGGGTTGCGCAAGGTGTTGGCCACCGGCGACCACCGCAGCGTCCGCTCGTGGAGTTCGCGTTCTTGTTCTGGCGTCATGTCGGCCTTGATGTGGGCCTTGACGCGGATTTCGGTAAACCCGGCCACCTGGTCTGGCGGCGTTTCCCGCCGTACGCCCCACACGGGCGAGATGTCGATGTCGCCTTCCAGTTCCAGGCGCAACTCTTCTACGGCGATGCCCATGGCGGTAGCGTTGGCCATGTAGCCCACGGAAAGGCAGGCGCCCAAGGCGGCGAGCACATGCTCCGACGGGTTTGGGGTGGTGTCGGTGCCCAAAAGCTGCGGCGGTTCGTCGATCATCACCGGATTGCGGTCGCGAATGTACGTGGCGTTGAGAAAGCCGCCCTGGCAGACGGTGACGGCGCGACTGACCTTTTTAAACGCCGCCGGGTCTTGATTGGCGGCATCGACCAAGGCCTTGAGCCGGTCTTCCGGAACGGTGCTAAGACGGGTGTTGGCCATGACATGCCCTCCTTCGGATGCCGATGCGAGCGATGGGACGTCGGTGCGTCTGCCTCCCGAAGACCGTACGGAGGCTGGAAAGGAGAATAGCATAGATAAGAGATATTGTCTAGAGTCTCTATAGGATATTGGGCCATTCTCGGTGGCAGCCGAGGAGGGAGCGTGCGGCACCTGCGGTCAGGGGCCGCTGCGGTTCGTGGCCACCCCAACCCAAATGAAAACGAAAGACCTCGAGCACGCACGCTGACGCGGATCGATAGCATTCGCTATGATCTGACCGGCCGTGTTGTTTCGTTCCCTCTGTCTTATGGGCGGCGGCCGAAGGGAGGCGTCCTTCCAGTCTTTCCGGGGGGCGGGATGTCAACCCCCCGCACAGCGTGCAGGTTGAGGGGGGTCCGCCTACGCCCGGCGGTCCGTTCCGGGAACGATAGGGCAAGCAGGAGCGAGGGGGATCAAGGGGGCGGGATGCCGCGGCCCGCTTCCGGGTTGCCAGTGGGCCCGGGGAATGGGCGCCGTCTGGCCTGGTAGGGTGAGTCGGCACGGAGGGTGCCATGGTTGGGGCGAGATGGTCGGGATGGGTCCTGTTGCGTCCTTGGCCCACCTTGGGCTATGGGCTTTCGGCGGTGGCCGTGGGGGCTTGCCTTGCTCGCCGCCCGTGGGCGCCGCACGCCTGGGCCGCGCTGGGGTTGGCCGCCGCCGGCGTGGGGGTGGTGCAAGGGGTCTTGGCCCACGCCTGGAACGACCGGCAAGATCGCGCCTCTGGCGCCGACGCCAGAGCGGCTAGCGACTGGGACCGGTGGGTGGCACCGGCAGTGGTGCTGTATGCGGCCCTGGGGGCGGCGGGGGTTCTCCTCCGGGGGCCTTGGGCCGGGGTTTTGGCCGCGCTTGGGATATGGAGCGCATGGGCCTACAGCGTGCCGGCCTGGCGCCTTGCGTATCGTCCCTTTTGGGGGGAGTGGGGGGCCATCTTTCCGGGGGTGGCGGCGGCAGTAGTGGCAGGGAGCCTTGCCGCAGGCGGCCTCACCGGGTCGGTGGGCTGGGCGGCAGGGCTTGAGGGGGGACTTACCGTGGCGGCAGTCCTGCACCACCACCTGCGCGATGTGGAGACCGACTGGTCGGCTCGGCCCCAAAAGCGCACCACGCCGGCTTGGTGGCGCCATCGGCGCGGTGGCGACCCGCGTCTTCCCGCCGGGGTGGCGGCGGCTTTGGTGACCGTAGGCGGCGTGGTCGCGGCAGCCTTCTGGACACCGTTTTTGGGCACGGCAGTGGCCGGCCTTCTCGCCGCCTGGTTGGCCTTCCGACCGGACTTGAGGCCTTGGGCCGTAAGCCGGCGCGACCGTTGGTTCAAGGGGCTCGTGGCGGCCCACGCCTTGTGGTTGGTGGCGGCGGGCCTTGGCCGTTGAGCGGAGGCGGTCACAGCCGGGCGGACGGATTGAGGTGCAAGGCGCTTCCGACGGTGATCACCAGGTCGACGCCGGGGACGTCGTGATACGGGATGTTCTCCACCGTTACGGACCCCGGGCCGCCGAGTGCCTGCTCCAGGCGGTCGGCCAGGTACTGGTCACCGGTGTAGTTGGCGATGATGGTGCGGGTGGCGTGATGCTGATTGGCCCACAAGGCCGGTCCTACCGTCACCCCTTGGCTTTGCAGCCAGTCGACCACGCTCGTGGCCGGGGCAAGACTTTCGGTGCCGCTCGCCACCTCGGCGCGCAGGCGGTGGAGGTCTTCGGGGGTAAGACCGCCGATCAGGGTGTCGTGCTCCACCACCGGCAAAAGTCGCTGGTCGAGCACCCAGTAGCTGATGCCCCCTTGGGTCCACGGAGAGCCGGGGAGGGTGGCGTAACGGACCTGGCTCAGATGCACCTTTCGCGCCAACAGGGCCAAGGCGAAGAGGTCTTGGCGGGAGAGGTCGGTGCGGACGTCTTGGCGTATCAGGCCGATCACCCGCGGCCATTGGGAAAGCTCAGCCGGAGTCATAAGCTTTTGCAAGATGAGGCGGAGCACGTACTGCTGCTGCTGGATGCGCCCGATGTCGCCGAGCGCCTCGTTGCGAAAGCGCACGAACTCCAGCACCTGGTATCCGTTGAGGTGGTGGGTTCCCGGCTGGAGGTGGATGTTCAGATAGCTGTAGGGGCCGGTGGCCGTGCCGTAGTTCATGGCGTAGGGGACGTAGACGTCAAGCCCCCCGATGGCGTTGATGACTTGGGCAAAATGGGCCATGGTGATCTCGGCGTAAAAGTCGACCGGCACTCCGAGCGTCTTTTCCACCACTGCTTGGGCCAGCGCGGGGCCTCCGACGAAGTTGGCGTCGTTGATCTTGGCGATCCCGCCGGCTTGCGGAAGGTCGATGCGGCTGTCGCGCGGGATGGAGACCACGCCCGCTTGTCCGGTGCGAAGGTTCAGGGCCACCAGCATCATGGTGTCGGTCTGGTCGGGGACGTTGACCGGGTTCACGATGTCGGTGGCGCCGTTTTCCACCAATCCCTCCCCTAACAGGAGCACCGTGATGGTGTGTTGGAAGGGCGGAGGGTTGTGGGCGGCCACGGCCGAAAGCGCCGCCTTGGCTGAACGGTAGAGCACGAAGCCGCCGAGGCCCAAGGCCATGACCAAAACTCCCAAGCACAGTCCCACTATGCGTCCCCATCGGGCTCTGCGCCGCATGCCGCCCTCCTCCTCGCCGCGATTCGACCCGATTATACCCTAGCCGCGCGCGGCGGCGGGCCGGCAACATTTGGCGGAGCCCCGAGGGTGCCGAGGAGCAGGCTTGTGTCAGGCCGGGAACGGGCCGAACACCCAGGCCCACATGGTGCCCTCCAGCGCTGGCAGCGGACGCGGGGCCGGCGGGATGTCCGCTACCTGATCGGCATGGGCCAACACCGAAAGACGCCCCGCCGGGGCCAGGCGGGGACGGGCCGCCTGGACGAGGCGGCTTAACGAGAGGGCCTGCGGAGCCAGCACCAGGATGCGGTCCCACCGGCGGGAGTCCCCGGCCAAAAACTCCCACAGGTCGGCCACCACCAGTTCTGTGGGGGCGGCGAGGCCCACTGCCTGGCCCACGGCCACGAGCTTCGGGTCGCGCTCGACGCCGACCACCGGGCTGGCGCCGAGGTCGCGCAGGATGCGCACCTCAAGGCCGGCGTGGGCGCCGAGGGTGAGAACCGACTGCGCGGCCAGGGCGGCGCGCCGAGGCACGCCCGAGGCCCAAAGCGCCGCCGCCACGCGGGCGTGGACGAAACTCGGGATGAGGGCCGGCGTCCCGATATGGCCGAGGGCCAAAAGCCGTTCCTCGGCGGCCCGGGCCAGCGTCTGCCAGCCCCGGCGTTCTGCCTTTTTCGAGGGGAATCGGCGGTAGAGGGACTCAAAATGCACAAGGTCCATGCCGCCTTCCGCGGCGCGGCTCATGGGCGGTCTTCGAGCAGCCGGATGGGCGGGCGGGCGGAAAGGCCGAGGCCGGCGACTCCGCTTCCCGCGTCAGGCTCGGGGCACTCGGAGGCCGGAGCCGGACGGGGATGCCTAGCGTGTGGCCAGGCCCAAAGCGCCGCCTCCTCGTCGTCTGCGTGGCGGCGAAAAAGGGCGTCGAGGTCTTGGAGCAGCGCCAGCACGGCCTCCCAATCCGCGTTTTCCAGGGAGTCGGCCAGCCGGTCGACGCCTTCGGCGATGGCGCGGTGTTGTGCGCTCAGCGCGGCGTGGGGAAAGCCGGCCCAGGCCGGCGACTGTGCCCACGCTGCCTCCTCGGTTTCGGCGTGGGCTAAGACCCGCTCGCGCCAATGGGCCAAGGCAGCGGAGGCGACCTCGGCCCGAAGCGCGGGCGATGCCTCCCGAATCGCCTGCGCCATCGCTTCGGTCCACGCTTCTCCTTCGGCCGTTGTGGCCAGGTGGATGCGGCGATGCCAATAGGGGTCGGCCAAGGCGGGTCCCATGGGGCACCTCCCAATTCGCGCCGTCTCTTTGAACCTCTTACTTTCTCTCATTATCGAGGGCTTTCCTGCGGGGGCCAAGGGCCGTCCGGTGCGCGAAGAAGGGTCAGGCGGGCCGGGGAAGAGGGCCCGAACGGCGCATCCGGCAGTCGCCCCTCCGAGCATGGTGATCGCGATCACGGACGGGCGGGCGGGTTCGGCGCACAGTGGCGATGGGATTGGCATCGGGAGCGTGCTCGGGGGTAAGATGAGGGCAAAGTTTGGGTGCACATCCCGGCGGGCGCGACCGGTGGGGCTTGCAGGGCTGAAGGGGGAAGCGGCGTTGCAGGGAGAAAATCGACCGCCGAGGACAGCGGAGGGTGCCGGGGCCGGATACCGGCCGTCGGTGAACGTCGAACAGGCCCCTCCGGCCGCATTGGTCTTGGGGTTTTCCGCCCTGGGATGGTGCTTTTTGGCTGCGGTCGGGGTGGGGGTGGCGCGCCTTTCCGGAGCGCTGGCCGCTCACCAGTTTGCCGCCTTCGGGGTCTTGGGGGT
Organism: Bacillota bacterium; assembly: GCA_023511625.1. GTDB lineage: Bacteria > Bacillota > Sulfobacillia > Sulfobacillales > Sulfobacillaceae > JAIMAE01. The sequence goes on from JAIMBD010000001.1 coordinate 307,229, forward strand.
GGTGCACCTCTTTACGCTCGGATTTCTCACCACCTCCATGATGGGCACCCTCTATCAATGGATTCCGGTCGTCTTTGACGTGCCGGCAGTGCCTGCCCATCTCGCCGTGCGCCAGGCGGCCATCTGGTTGGGCGGAGTCGGAGTCTTCGTGGCCGGCTGGTTCTCGGGGAGCGTGGCCTTGGTGGCGGCGGGCGGCGGCGTGGCCGCTCTGGCCCTCCTGCTCTTTACCCTGCTGGTCAGCGAGCGGATGGCCAAAAGCGCGCGCCGGCGCGACACCATCTTCTGGACGGTCTCGGCGAGCCTGGTCGGGCTGAATCTGACCTGGGTCTTGGGACTCGGCATGGCGTTATCCTGGAACACGCCGGCCGTCGGCGGCTTCGTGCCCTTCTGGCTTCCGCTGCACCTGGCCACGGCCCTGGTGGGGTGGGTCGGGTTTTTGGTGTTGGGCGTGGAGCTGAAACTGGTGCCGATGTTTGCCATGGCCTCGCTTGCGGGCGTGATGACCGGGGGGCCGCCGGCCTTGGCCGGTCTAGGCTACCTCCTCTTTGGCCTCAAGCCGTGGCTCGGCGCCTCGACGGGGTTTTTCGCCGCGGCGGCGTGGCTCGGGGCAGCCGTTTGGGCCTTGGGCCAGGTGTTCTTGGCCATCACCCGCAGCCGAGCGCCCGGCCGACCAGATCCGGTGTTCGTCGCGACCGTCTCAGGATGGCTGTTGTGGGTGGCGGCGGCGGCCTTGTCGGCTGAGGCAGGATGGGCGGCCGTGGCTCTGGCCATGGCCGGCGCCGGCCTTTTCCTCCTCGGCTATCAGTCGCGCATCCTGCCGTTCGTCGTGGCTCTTGCCATTAGTCGGCGTCTTCCAGGCCCGGCCGTCAAGGCCTTCTACTTGGCCCGGGGACTGCAGCCGGTGTGGGCTCCCCCTATGGCGGCGGCCCTGTGGCTGGCGATGGTCTTGGGGGTGACGAGCGGCGTGGAAAGTGGCCAGGCCTGGCAGGTGCGGCTTGGCGCCGCCTTCTTGGAGGCCGCGGTGGTGGTGCACGTGGTCAGCCTGGCGGCGATGGCGTACGCCCGGCGTGGGACTTCAAATGCGCTGGGTTCCAGGGAGCAGTCGCCGGGGGAGGCTCCCCGTCCGGGCTCGGACCTTTAAGGCGGGAGGAGGAGGGGGTATGGCAGCAGTGGCCATGGGGCGCTTGGGCGACGGGTTTGCCGCGGGCACCCGGCGGGTGCTGGTGGACCGGCTTTGGCCGCGGGGGGTGCGCAAAGACGCCGGCCTTTTTGACGAGTGGTGCCCCGAAGTGGCGCCGAGTACGGCCCTGCGCCGCTGGTACGGCCATGATCCCGCCCGCTTTGAGGAGTTTGCCCGGCGTTACCGCGCCGAACTGGAGGCCTTGGACGGCCATCCCACGCTGGTGCACCTTCGGGCTTTGGCCGAGGGCGGGCGCTTGGCGCTCCTGACGGCCAGCCGAGATGTGGCCCGAAGTCAGGTGCCGGTCCTGCGGGCGTTTTTGCTCGCCCCCCTCCCCGGACCGGAGGGAAAGGGCTAAGCTATGCCCATAGCCGAGGGGGGGATCTGGGTGGCAGCAAGAAAGCGGTCGAGCGCCGCGCAGACGCCGGTGGCACCGGGAAAGGTCTCGCGCCATTCGCAGGCGTTGCTCCTTTCGCGGCGGGATCCCGAAGCGATGCGGACGGTCGCCGACCGGGTGGTCCTGGATGCGGTGTTGCCCGATGGACGCTGGGCAGTCTGGGTGGCGGGATTGGACACGGTGGTGGTGGACGTGCGGGCGCTTCCGGCGCCCGAGGGCATGGAACGGGTCAAGCAAGCCATCGCGGCCTGGCGCGGGCCCGGCCCCTTGGATGTCCTGGTCGTCACCCGCCGACCCTTTCTCATCTACGACGCCTTAAACGACCTCGACCTCCCTTATCGGGTAGAGAGCCACGACGGATGCTTTTACTTTGCGGTGGGTCCGGGGCCGGATTCGGCCGCATGAGCAAAGGGTGGCAGCGATGGGCCCGGTGTACACGGTGGGCCATGGCAGCCAAAGCTGCGAGGCCTTTTTGGCCGGACTGAAGTCGGCCGGGGTGGGCACTGTGGTGGACGTGCGCCGTTTCCCCGCCTCGCGGCGCCATCCGCACTTCAGCGCCGATGCGCTCGACGCCGTCTTGGCGCGCGCCGGGATCCGGTACCGTTGGCTTAGGGAGCTCGGCGGGCGCCGGCGCGACGAAGCCCCCGATCCGGCCACCGTGGCCGGGTGGGCCGTGGCGGGATTTCGCCATTACGCGGCCTACATGCAGACGCCCGAGTTTTGGGCAGCGCTCTCGGTGCTGGAAGCCTGGGCCGCGCAGGATCCGGTGGCCGTGCTGTGCAGTGAACGGCTCTGGTGGCGGTGCCACCGCCGGCTCATCGCCGATGCCCTCGTCGTGCGGGGGTGGACGGTGATCCACCTCGGCGCTGGCCTTGCGGCCCCCCACGTGTTAACTCCTTGGGCCGTCGCGGAGGGTGGGCGCCTTTACTATCCCGGTCCGACCAAGCCGGCTCCAACATCATAAAGCGGCCCCGGGCGTTTTCCCGGGGCCGCGCTGTGCGTCTCTCATTGGACGGTGACGGTGCCGGTCATGTAACCGGGGGTGATCATGGGGCCACCCCAGCCGCTCGCACCGGTGCCGCAGGGCGCTTCGCACTGCCAGGTAAAGGTGCCGGCCTTTTGGGCCACGAATTCGGCCGTGACCGTCACCGTCTTGCCCGTCGGCGCCGCCGGAATGGGCACGTTTACGCCGAGTGCGGGGATGGTGAAGGTGTGGGCCACTTGATCCGGCGCCACGGCGCTCACCGGCTGCCCGTTGACGGTCTCATCGGGTGTGACCAGTCCCTGGACCTTGAGGAAGGGCGAGTTGGCCGGAAGCGGAGCCGTTCCGTCGTCGTAGCTGGTGATGACCAACCGCACCGTGGCTCCCTTAGGCACCGTGAAGGTGCTGGGTTGGAACTGAGGCCAACCCGGCTTGTGAATCATCTTGCCGGTCACGATGGTCAGGTGCTCGGTAACCACCCGCGGGGCCAGCGCTTGGACCTGGACCGCGTTGGACCCCTGTGGCCCCGCTGCCGGTTGGGATCCGCAGCCGGCCAGGATGGCCACTCCCAACACCCCTGCGCCTGCCGCCAGTGCCCACTTGGTCCGTCGCATGACGTGTACCCCCTTTTTCCCCTAGACCCCCCGCCTTATGTTCGGGAAGGTGCGTTGTCGTTCTCTGGCAATGAGGGTAACTCTTGCCCGGGCCGGCGCCCACGGCCGAGCGGCGCAGGATGGCAGCGACGACCGACGGAAGATCGGGGGGCCCACGCGGGGGGGCCCGCCTGGTTCTCCTGGACCGGGCCTTCGGTCCCACGGCGCCGCGCCTCGGCACGTCGGGCGGGCGCAAATGATACGAATGGCCCTAGGCAAGGCGATCCATTCTGGTTACGGTAACGCTTGGGCCGCGCGATGCCCCGCCGGGCAGGAGAGCGGCGTTTCGGGCGGCGGAGCGGGCCACTCGTTGGGAGGTGGAGTTCACGTTACGCGTACACCCTGAACTCAAGGACGACCTCTTGCTGCGGCTGTTTGATCGGGGGACCGAGCGCCAGTGGGGCACCGACACCCTCCACTGGGAGGAGCCGGAAACGTGGGACCGGGGCAGCCAAAAAGCCATGGCGGCCGTCTTGACTCCGATCTACCTGGGCGAACAGACGGCCATGCTCGGCGTCAGCGCCATGTTGCCGCAGATGTTGAACGGGCACGAACCGGAGGCGGCCTTGTGCTTGGCCAGCATGGGAATGGACGAGGCACGGCACTTCCGCAACCTCTGGCGGCTGTACCAGCGCTGGCAGCTCGAACCCTGGTCGACCCGCCAACTGCCGGAAATGTGGCGCTATCACGCCCGCCTCTTGCAGCGGCGCGACCCCTTGGACTGGCTGTGGGGCATCCTCATCAGCGACCTTTTCGCCAACCGCTTCTACGGGCAGCTGGCCGAACGCTACCCCAATCTGCTCATCGGGCGCTTGGCGCGGCGCACGGTGGTGGATGAAGCGCGCCACCAAGCCTTCTCTGACCGCTATCTGACGGAGAAACTGAAGACGGTCGACGACACCCGCCGGCAAGAACTGTTGGACCTTCGAGAGGACCTCTTCCGGGTGATGGAAGGGCTGACAAGGCGTCTGGCGTCTCCCTTGGATGACCTCGGGTGGTCGGCGCAAGCCTTTCTCGATGCCTTGTACCAAGACACCGAGCGGTGGGCGGGGCGGATTGGACTGACAGGACCCGCGGCAGCGAACGATTAGGGTGGGCGAGGGGCTTCGGCGGTGGCGTCAGCGGCGGCTTGGGGCCGAAAGCAGGATCCCGGCCGCCAGCACCGCGACCGCCGCGGCGTAGCCGTAGGCGGCCACCGGTGTCACGTGATACAGCACCCCCATGACCACGTTGGCCGCAAACAGCCCCAGGCTGCGGGCAGCCGTCAGGGCCCCCATGCCGCCACCGCCCCGAGGGGCCGGGACCCACTGGGCGACGAGCGCGGGTTCGGCGGTTTCGATGACGCCCAGAGCAAAACCCAAGGCGGCCACGGGGAGGATGAGCGCCCAAAAGCCGCCGTGCAGCGCGACGGCCGCCGCGAGGGCCGCCGAACCTACGGCTGCCGCGCCGTATCCCAAGACCCCAAGCTCTCCCAGCCGTCCTTGTGACCGCTGTCCGTACAGCCATCCCACGAGGGCCGAGACGCCGAGAAAGACCACGTAGGAGGTCACGCCCAGCGCGTTGCTGCGGGTGTGTTGGGCCAAGGTCAGGATGGGGAATCCGAGGTTGTAGGAGCTAAATCCATAAAGGCCAGCGGCCCACAGCAGGCGCTGGACGCGGGGGTCGGGGGTGGCGGCTGAAGCCGTCGGACCGGCCCCTGCCCCGCGCGGTGGCGGCTCTGGCCCCAGCATGGTCAGGAGCAGCGTGGAGGCGACCAAGGGCAGAAGCGTGAGAAGAAAGATCGCAGACAGCGACCAGTGGCTCGCCACGAGGGCAATGACGCCGAGCCCGGCCAGCACCCCTCCGCCCACGTCGAGGGCGTGAAGAAAGCCAAAGGCGGCGCGCTGCGCGGCCGGGTCTTGGACCCGGTGGACCAACAGCACGCGGCGCGAGGGGGTGCGAAAATTCCGCGCCCACCAACCGCCGGCCATGAGCGCCACGGCCATCGGCGGGGTTGCGCTAAGACCGATGAGCGAAAGCAGCGGGATGAGGCTGTTGCCGAGCACGGCAATCCGGCGATGGCCGACTCGGTCGCCCACGCGTCCTCCCCACCAGGCGATGAGGGACCCGGGACCATAAGCCAGGGCCATGGCCAGCCCGTAGACCCAGACCGGAGCTTTGAGGGACAGGACCAAGAACAGGGGAAAGATGGCCAGGACGGCTTGATACCCGAGGTCGGCGAAGAAGGCGGAGCCTGCGATCTTCCACACATCGGGAGTCCGCCACTCATCCCGCTGCAACGCGACCCGCCCCTTTCTCTCGCGCAAGCTCCTTCCCATTGTACCGTAGGGCAGTTGGGAGAAGGGACCCTTTGGGCGGTGCGAAGACAAAAGGGGCAGGGCAAGGGGAGCCAAGACAGGCCGCGAGGGCGGGGGGCCCCGCCCTCGCCTGCGCCCTGAAGACCTTACGAAGGGATGGGCGATCCCGGATTGCCCCAGTCGTTGTCCTGGTAGCTGGCCATCATCTGCTGGTGGTGCTGCTGGAACCAGCGCTCGGGGTTTTCGTTGGCGCCCAGCGGCACGTACCAGCCCTTTTGCTCCATGAACTTGTAGAACTCGTAGGCCGCGTCGAGGTGGAAGCGGGACATCTCCGACAGCGCACGCCGGAGTCCCACGTGGGAGATTTCGGTGGCGGCCCAGATGGTGCGTACGGCCATGCTCTTGTTGCAATCGAGGCAGTCCGAGGCGATGGTGCGGTCCGAGAAGCCTTGGCCCGCACGCGGTTGCACGGGGGCAGGCGAGCGCGCGGGCAGGTTGCGCGGGCGTCCCTGCAACCCCCCGTCGAGGCCTTCGAACTTCCGGTCGAGCGATTCGCCCTGGGCGATCTCGATAAGTTCCCGATAGTGGGTTTCGGCCTTGCGCCGGGCAGACTCGAGCATGTGTTCAAGGTCCGGGTCCTGGACGAAGCTGAGATACCCCGTCAACTTGGCCAGGAGGGTGGCGTGGGACGAGGCGATCTCGTGAATCTGCAGGTATTCGGACGGTGTCAACTTGGCCATCGCGATCCTCCCTTGGGCGGTGGTCGCCAGGGAATTCCTGGCGCCAGCGGAAGTATGCCGCTCGCTCGGGAGGGTTATGCGCCGGGGGCGTTGGCTCGGCCGAGGGCCGGGCGCGGCCGCCGCTGGCCGCGCGCCCAGCGCGTGAGGGTGACGAGGAGGAAGGTCGCCCAGGCCCCGAACTGCAAGGCCGTGGGCGCGTCGGCGTAGCCGACGAAGTTGTGCAGGAGGTCGCCGAGGAGACTGTTTTCGCTCAACACTCGCCCGGTGTGCCAGAGCACCTGGGTGCCGAACGGAATCCAGCCCAGTGCCTGGAAGTCCTCGATTCCGCCGGCCAACAGGGCCGCTGCAAAGACCAGCAGCAACAGGCCCAGCACTTGGAAAAAGAGGCCGAGCGGCAGCCGCCGACCGAGCCGATAGACGGCGTAGCAGGTGCCGAGCCCCATGGCCAGCCCGAGGGCCGCGCCGGCCAAAAGGGCGCCGAGCGACAGGGAGGAAGACAACACGATGGCCAACGTGAAGAAGACCGTCTCCAATCCTTCCCGCCCCACCGTCAAGGCCGACAGGCCCACCAGCGCCCAAAGCGACCCGCGCCCCAAGGCGTCGGCCACTTGGCTCTCCAAGGCTCGGCGCAGGTCCCGGCTTTGGCGCTGCATCCAGAAGCTCATGCCGGTCAACATGGCGGTGGCCACGAAGTAGGTGGAGCCTTCGAGGGCAGTTTGCAGGCGCGATCCGTCGTACTGATGGATGAGGTGATAGGTGGCCAGCGCCACGCCCAAGTCCAGGGCGACGGCCAACCCCACCCCGAGCCATACCGGCCGCGCCTGATCCGGTCGTCCGATCCGGTGTAGATATGCGACAATGATGCCAACAATGAGGGTGGCCTCCAGCGATTCGCGGAAAAAGATCACCAAGACCGGTAACACGACCATCCCTCCCGACCGCCCTGTAGGCGCTGGTAGGCGGATCTTAGCTATGGCTAAGGGAATGATAGCTGATCGAAAGGCGGGGTACAAGATGGTAAGTCCACGGGCATCGGCCCGCGGCCCCAAGCGCTCGGGCCACGGTGGGGAACTCGGAGCGGAGGCTTATCTGGAGGCCATCTACGTGCTCTCCCAGGAGGAGCCGCCCGAGCGGGTGGTGGCGGCCCGGGTGGCGGAGTACCTCGGGGTCTCTCCGGTCAGCGTCTCCCGGGCCTTGACCCGGCTGGAAAAACAGGGCGACGTGGCCGCCCGCACCCCCACCATCCAGTTGACCGAGCAGGGCTGGCGGCGGGCCGCCAGCGTACTGCGCCGCCACCATTTGGCGGAGCGCTGGCTCGAGGACCGGCTGGGCCTGTCCTTGGTGGAGGCGCACCTGGAGGCCGAGCGCATCGCCCGCGCGCTGTCTGACCGCGTGGCCGATGCCCTGTGGGAAGAGCTCGGACGCCCCACCACCTGTCCGCACGGCAACCCCATTCCGGGCGTCGGCGTGCACGTCCCGGCCGAGCCTTTGGCCGTGGTTCCCCCTGGGGTCTACGTGGTCGACCGCATTTACGAGCAGCTGGAGAACGTGGAAGCGGTCCTGATCTGGGTCGAGGAGGCAGGCCTCTTGCCGGGTTCGCGGGTGCGGGTGCGCGGGGGACCGGCAGGGGGCACCCGGGAGATCGCGACCTTGGGGCCAGACGGGGAAGAAAAGGCGGTCTACCAGGTGGAACCTCAGATCGGCCGGCGCATCTTGGTGCGCCTGCCCGACCCCCCCGACCGCTCGGAGTAACTGCTGCCGCCTGCGGCCGCCATCGCGAGCGGGGCACGAGACTCGGCTTGCGACGGGATCCAGGACTGACGGCCTCGGCCCCTGCCGGTAGAGTGATAAAGACAGGAAAGGCGCTCGTCGGCCTAAAGGCGCGGCCGGAAATGTAGGGCGTGCCTTGGGGCGGGCGGCAGAGGGAGCGATGGGCCATGGGGGCTCAAGTCCGGACGGCAGCGATGTGGGCCTTGATCGGGCGGCGGGCGGCTATCGCCGAGGTGGCCGCAGTGCTCGGCGTTTCGCCCCCGGAGGCGGAGCGGGCCGTGCGCCGCGCGCTTAAGGCGGCCCTCTGGCATTACCTCGCCCAGTCGGAAGACGCCTTCGCTCTGCACTACCGGGTGCCGAAGGCGACCGACGGCTTGACGGCATTGGGCACCCGCGCGGCCGCCGAGCGATGCCTGCGCGACTGCCTGCGGCGCGCCAGGCGGACCGGTGCGGCCTTGGCGGTGGTCTTCGTCGACGTGGATGGATTGAAGGCCATTAACGACCGCTTCGGCCACGGGGCCGGGGACCGGAAACTGCGGGCCGTGGCCCAAGCCCTGCGGCAGGCGGTGCGCCGGACTGACCAGGTGTTTCGCTGGGGCGGCGACGAGTTTGTGGTGGTCTGCCCCGGTACCGACGCCGCCACGGCGGCCGCCCTCGAAGTGCGGCTTCGCCGAGATCTCAAGGCGCTTGGGGTCTCCATCGGCGTCGGGGTGTGGTCATCTGCCGACGACGGCTGGGAGATGGCCGTTCAACGCGCCGACCACGCCATGTACCAGGAAAAACGGCGCCGCCAGCGTCGGCGGCGTTGGACGGCGGCCCGCTAAAGGCGCCCGGGGCGCGGGAAGGTCGGAAGGACCCCCCGCGCCCCGGGTCGGGATGCGAGAACGCCCGACACGCCTGGCATGGGATCAGGTGGCCAGTTCCTCCAACTCCCGTCGGGGCGGGATGACGCGGCCGGCGAGGAGGATGAGGGAGCCTACCACCACGAACGCGGCCGAGACCAAGGGGGCCCGGATGAGGTGGCCCGAGTTCAAGATCTCGCCGTACATGGTGGGGGCGAAGATGAACCCGAAGAAGTACACGGCCGTCACGAAGGCGCTGCCGGTGCCGCGGGCGCGGGTGGGGAAGGAGTCGTTGAGGTAGCGCCACCACGTGCCCTGGTAGCCCTGGCCGAAGAAGCCGAAGGCGGCCATGAGGACGTAGATCCAGACGGCGCTGCCGCGCACGGCGAAGAGCGCCACGATGACGGCCCCGATGAGGTTCCAGACGATGAGGAGGTTGCGCGAGGGCCAGCGGTCGGCGAGCCAGCCGGCGACGATCTCCCCCACCAGGGTGAAGACGCCCTCCACCGTCAACGCCAAGGAGGCCGCGGCGATGCCGAGGTGGTCGTAGAGCACGAAGTACTCCACGCCGATCACCAGCACGAACCCGACCGCGAAGTTTACCAACACCCCGAACAACGAGGTGACGATGGTCTGCTTGCGCAGGTCCGGCGCGAAGATCTGCGACCACTCCATGCGCACGGCCTTGTCCTCGTCAATGCCGAAGGTGGTGGCGATGTGCTCGCCGCGCTGGATGCGGGCGCGCTCGTGCTTGATGCGCAAGGCCTCCGCCGAGCGCGGCGGCTCGCGCAGCGCGAACTGGGCGATGATGGCGAGCAGGATGGAGCTGAAGGAGAGCAGGAACAACAGCCGCCAGTTGCCCGAGGGCAGGACCACGGCCCCGACGAGCCCGATGACGATGGTGCCCATGGGAAAGCCGGCCGTAACGATGCCGGACAACAGCCCCCGGGTTTGCTTGGGCGCCTCTTCGGCCACCAACACGTTCCCGATCTCGATGACGGTCAGGACCACGCCAGAGAAGAAGCCGACCAGCACGTACTCGATGACGTTTTGGATGAAGGCGGTAAACCCGCTGGTGATGGCAATGGCGATGAGGGAGAAGACGAAGACGCGCTTGCGGCCCAGCCGATCCATGATGGGGCCGACGAAGAGGTTGCCGAGGGTGGTGGCGATGAACCCGGCCGACAGCACCATGCCGCCGGCGGCGATGTTCATGTGCAGGTATTTGAGGATCAGGGGCAGGGCGTCGTTGCGGGCCACTGAGTCGAAGGCGGAGATGAGGACGCCCAAGGTGACGATGACCATGAGCGTGGTCAGATACCGCCGAGAGACGGTGGCACTCGGGGTCTCGGGGAGTTGCATGCGAACCTCCTTTTCCAGGGTTACCCAGCATGGACGGGCCGGGGCCGACCCCGGCCCGAGGCCGAGCGGGATGCGGGGGCCGCGCCCTAGATGAACATCTCCTCGTTGATGGGGATGCCGTGGGCGCGGCAGTAGCTTTCGTAGTGGTGGATGTACCACCAGACGTCGACGGTTTCGATCAAGTTGGCGTGCTCGTCGTAGAACTCGATCGGCCCTTGCAGCCAACCGAAGAGCTTGACCCCCTGGGGATGGTCGCTGACCAGGGTGTGGGTGATGCCGGGCGGCTCGTAGATGAAGTCGCCGGGTCCGGCCACCCAGTCGTATTCCAGATAGCGCACGCTGCCCTCGAGGCAGACCATGACCACCGTGCCGCGGTGGCGATGGGTGCCGATGACGCCGCCGGACTTGACCCACAGGATGTTGCTGGCGATGTTGTTGCGCACGTCAAAGGCGAGGTGCCGGATGGCGGCGTTGTCGCCGAAGGGCACCCAGGGGCTGTCTTCGGCCTTGACGTATTTGCCGCCGGGCAACCCCCGGCGCTGGATGACGTCGGCGTAGGGCTCCGGAATCTGGATGATCTGGTACGCCGACGGCGGGGCCTTCATCGTGGTCGGAGATGAGTCGGACACAAAGCCGCCTCCTTTTTAGAGGGAAGATTGCCAAAAGTCTTCATCTCCCAGCGGCGCGAGCGCCGAAGCGGTATCCGCCGTGCTCATGCCGGCGTCTATGGTAGACTCAAAATGTCGTGGTGTCAATCGATTCCGTCAATCGATCTTATTCCGAGTAAACCTATCGGGACTAAGACAAAGCAGAGACGATTCAGGATTCTTGGGAGGAGGACCCAAATTGGGGTATGACCTTTATACGGCGGTCGCCATCCAGCCGGAGATTCGGGTGGCCGAAACCCGGGCCGACATCGCCCAAAACCTTCAGCGTTGCCTTGAGCTCATCGACGCCGCCCCCCAGGTGCAGGCCACGGCCAAGGAGGGGTTTGACCAAGGCTTTGCGCCCATCAAGCTCATCAGCTTTCCGGAATTCTTCATCCAAGGGCATGAGGGACACTGGCCGCTGGAACATTACCTCGAGCACGTCCTCATCGAGATCCCCGGCGAGGAGACCTTCCGCCTGAGCCAAAAGGCCCGCGAACACCAGATCTTCATCGCCGGTTGCGCCCTCGAGCGCGACCCCGAGTGGATCGCCGAGGGTTATTTCTTCAACACCCACTTCATCATCGACCCGCGCGGAGAGGTCATCCACAAATACCGCAAGGTCACCGAGGCCATCCACTACGGGCTTTCCATCAGCCCCCACGACGTCTACGACCGCTTCGTGGCGCGCTACGGCGACGCCTTGTCGAGCTTTCTTCCCGTCACCGAGACCGAGATCGGGAAGATCGGCACCATCACCTGCATGGACGGCCATTTCCCTGAAACCGCCCGCGCGCTCGGCATCCAAGGGGCCGAGGTGATCCTGCACCCGCTCCTGGCCGATCCCCTGATGTCCCCGCCCATGGACCTCTGGCAGGCCATGAACAAGATGCGGGCCTGGGAGAACGTGGCCTACGTGGTCGGCGCGTCTTGGGGGGCGCTCTTGGGCGGCCGCCGGCCCAAGCACATCGCTCCCGGCAAGTCGATGATCGTCGACTACAACGGGGTGGTGCGGGCCTATGCCGACTTTCCCGGCGAGGCCATTGTCAGTGCGGTGATCAACCTCGAGGAGCTCCGCCGGCGCCGCATGGACCCAAGCCGCAACTTCCCCACCCTGCTTCGCACCGAGATCTACCGCAAGATCTACGCGCGGTCCATCTACCCGCCCAACCAGTTTGCCCAAGCGCCGCCGCGCACCCGGGCCGTGCGCGACCCGCTGGCGGTCATCGAGCGCTTTGTCGCCGAGGGCATCTACACGCCGCCGACCGGTTACCGCAAGCGCGGGGAGGAGGCGTGAAGGATGCCCCTCCGCATCCCGGTAGCAGGCGAGCTTCGGCGCTTGGCCGAGTTGTGGAATTTGGACCTGTCGACGAGGAACTGGTTGCCGTCGCAGGGTCCGTCCAAGCCATCGCCCATGCCTACCGCCGCCTCGACCCGTTACCGGAGCCGAAACCGGTGGTGAAGTCCCCGCGGGCGCCGGGCAGTCGGCCCAAGCCGGAGGAGAACCTCTATGGCGCCTAGGCTTGGAAAGCCATCGTGCGCGGTGCCGACAGCGGGCCCCTGGGCAGGTAAAACGGTGGCCATCAAGGACAGCATCGCCGTGGGGGGAGTGCCGATGACCAACGGCAGCCGGGTCTCTGGAAGGCTACGTGCCCGCGGTGGTTGCCACGGTGGTGACCGGCATCTTGGAGGCAGGCGGGATCCTGGGAAAATCCACCAGCGAGGCGCTCTGTTATTCCGGCGGCAGTCACACCGGCGACAGCGGCCCGGTGCAAAACCCCACCACCCCACTCGCTCATCGGGGGGTCCTCCAGCGGCAGCGCGGTACTGGTGGTGGTGGAAGCGGTGGACTTGGCGCTCGGCGGTGATCAAGGCGGATCGGTGCGGGCGCCAGCGGGCTTTGTGCGGCGTGTATGGATTGAAACCGACTTATGGCCTCGTGCCGTACACCGGCGCCTTTCCGTTGGAGATGACGCTCGACCACCTCGGGCCACTCGCGGCTTCGGTGCGCGATGTCGCGGCTCTGTTGGAGGGAACCGCCGGACCCGACGGCCTGGATCCCCGGCAGGGAGGAGTGGAACCGGCACCGTATCTTCCCGCCTTGACCGGTTCGGTGCGGGGAATGCCGATTGGCCGGCTTGTCGAGGGATTTAGGTGGCCGGGCGTGTCCGAACCCGACGTCGACGCGGCCGTAGAGGAGGCGTGTCGCGCCTTTTCGCGGCGTGGCGCGAAAGTCGTGGAGGTTTCGGCGCCATGGCACCGCGATGGACCAGACATCTGGGCCGCCATCGCCACCGAGGGTGCTGTGCCGTGTATGCCGTGGGGCAACGGCCTCGGCAGCCACTGGAACGGGTATTACCCGCGAAGCCTAGAAGCGTTTTTCGCCCGGGCGTGGCGCCACGGCACCAACCAGTTGCCGCCAACCGTCAAGCGACTTTTGGTGGTGGGGGGCTACTTGTGGCGCGAGGCCCATGGCCAGTACTGCGCTCGGGCCCAGAATCTGGCCCGGGTCCTGCGGCAGGCCTACGACGGGGCTCTGGCCCAGTGCGACCTTCTGGTTCTGCCCACGCTCTCCATGAAGGCCACCCTGCTTTCCTCCCCCGAGGCTTCCGTGCTCGAATATCTGGCGCGAGCCTCCGGAACCAACCAAAACCTGAGCCCCTTCACCGTTACCGGCCGTCCGGCCATGAACGTGCCCTGCGCCATCTCGAGCGGGTTGCCGGTGGGCATGATGTTGGTCGGGCGCTGGGGAGACGAGGCCACGGTTCTGCGCGCGGCAGACGCCTTCGAACGACAGGTGTTCAAACCGCCGGCGCCGCCTCGCCGATGATGGAACAGGCGGAGGACAGAAGGGCGGGGCTTCGGGGCTGGGGTCGGGGTTTTGCGCGATCGCGGTACTCGGCGGGCTGGGTCCCCTCGGATCGAGGCGGTAGCGGAAGGCACGGCGTGGCAAGCTTGGGCCCCCGGGGGGATGGCGCCGTTCTACCGGGCACTGGCCGCGTTCTCGGTCCAATCCCCGTCGGCCCGCTCAGGATCGGCCGGGGGCAGGCTGGCGAGCGCGGACGGCGGTTCCAGGTCAGGGGGGGAGGGTCATGGTGCGGAGGTTCAGTGCGCATCCGGGCACCAAGGGGCCCGGATGGCGTTCCGGGATCGGGAAGGGTCCCGGTCATGCCGGGATGCCGACGGGAGGTGGCGCCGCGGCGCGGAGGATTTGCCCCTCCGTGGCGAGCAGCGCACGGCATGGGCACAAGACGCGTCTTGGGCATCGGAACCCCGTCCAGCCGGCGGCGTCACGCTCTGTCCTCCCGGTTCCGCGCCTGGGCGAAAAATCCGTAGGAGGCGACCACCGTCCCAAGCCCCCACAGCAGGGGAAGGGCGACGACGCCCCCCAACCAGGCCGGGGGAAGGGCCACGCTGGCCGCCACCAGGGCCAAGCCGGCCACCACGCCGCTGTGGCCTCCCAGCCGGTGCGTGCGCCGCCACACCGTGGCGTCGCGCAAGGTCCACGGCGTGCGAATGCCGAGCCACCCATTAGGCTGCAGCCGGGGCAACCCCTTGGCCAACAGCGCGAGGAGGAGTCCCAGCGCGACGCCGAGCACCCGCGCGGCGTTCCAGGCCACCCACCCCAGCGCGCGGGTGAGCAAGAACGCCTGCACCAGTGCCAGAAACGCAATCAGCAGGCCCCCGATCCAGCGATAGGTGGACGCCATAGCCGCATAGTTGCGGCGCCGCGGATCGAGGCGCCAGAGCCCCTGCCACGCGAGCAAGAGGACCAGCATGATGCCCGGTTGCACCAGGGCGCCCACCCAGCGGTTGCTGTAGCCATTCGGGGCGCCGTTTCCCCCAAAATGGGTGGCGATGCGGGGCGGCAGATGGGGGGCCGCCACAAGGCTGCCCAGGGTCACGAGGCTCCAGAGCACCCAGGCCCACCGGGGGGCGCCCAAGCCTTGTGGGTCGTTCATGGTCGGTCTTGCCCTCCCCAACGGTCCCAGCGCCACTCGAGCCAGCTTTGCAGGAGCGTGGTATTGAGATGGTGGCGGATGCATGGGCCTTGGCCGTTCGTCCCGCACCAGCCCGGCCGGTTTCAGCACGCTCAGGTGCCGGCTGATGGTTGGCGGCCGCGGCGGAAACTGGGCCGCGATCTCGCCGGCGGTCAGCGGGCCGGCCTGCAGCAGCTCCCAGATGCGCCGCCGGGTCGCATCGGCCACGGCGCGAAAGACGCCTTCGTGCCTAAGGGCATGCTATAGCGAGTTAGCTAAAAAGGCAATCTCTCAAGGGAGCCAAGGGAGTTCGAATCCGGCCTCTGCACGTTGCAGGCGATCCTGGCGGCGGGCCCGTTCCGCCTCATCCCTCGCAGCGTGCGGGCCCACCGCCAGTTCGGCCAGTGTCAGCGCCGAAATAGTTGGCTTCTGGGGCCGGGTGTTAGGCTCCAGCGGCTCGAGCATTCAGACCACCGACGTGTCCAAAAGGCCGCTTCCCCGGTTAGGTACGCGCCGTCGGCTCCTGGTCGACCTCGGCATCGACTCACCCCCCAGGGCCAGGTGTTGGAAGAACCGAAGAAGGTGCGGGGGTGCTCTGCACGCGGGGGGCGAGGCCTTGGCTGCCGCATCGCTCAGAGTATCCGCCAATGCGGCCCGCGTGGAGCCATCGAGTACCACCCCTGGCCTGAAAAGCTCGTTCCAGGGCGCCAAGACAAAGAGAAGGGGGAACCAGCAGCCTGGCGGCTCGGCAGACAAACCGAAACCGGCGGAAGGCGAAAGATGATGATGTCGGACGACTGCCCCGGTAATTCCACCCCCGAGGACTAGGATTGGCAGGGACGCCCGTGTCCTAAGCCTTGGAATTGCCCGCCTGGCGGGCGGCGGCATTTTGGCCACTGCGAATTGAGGTCCCGCGCGGTTCACCAAATCTTCATCCAACCTTCCCCGGGTTTTAACGGAGGATTCGCGCCACCTCGCTAGGATGAGGGCGGCCGGGCTCCCGGAGCGCGGGAAAGCGCGGCGAAATTCGCCTCGTGAGGCCTTCGCGCCTTGTCCTCCACCGACGTATTCCGGCGATGGCGTGGGGATGCGCTGGCCTTTTGGGGTGCGAGTTGGTGCCGGTTTTGACCGGCGGCAAAGGGGGAGGGAGGAACGTGGCCTCCGTGCGGATGGACCGCGTGACCAAACGGTTCGGGCGGACGACGGTGCTGGCGGAGGTGAGCCTTGATGTCCGCGACGGTGAGTTCCTGGTGCTGCTGGGGCCGTCCGGCTGCGGCAAGACCACGTTGTTGCGCCTGGTGGCAGGGCTTGAGGCAGCAGACGCCGGCGAGATTTGGGTGGGGGACGAGCGGGTGACCACCTGGCCGCCTCATCGGCGCAACATCGCCATGGTGTTTCAACACTACGCGCTATACCCGCACCTTGACGCCTTCGAGAACATCGCGTTTCCCCTTCGCGCCCGCGGAGTGGCCCGGGCGGAGGTGGTCCAGCGGGTGCGGGCCACGGCCGAGCGCCTCGGGCTGGGGGAGGTCTTGACTCGAAAGCCAAGTCAGCTATCCGGGGGCCAGCGGCAGCGGGTGGCCATCGCGCGGGCGATCGTGCGCGAACCCCAAGTGTTCCTCATGGACGAGCCCCTGTCCAATCTCGACGCCCAGCTGCGCGCGCGCCTTAGGACAGAACTGAGCCGCCTGCAGCGCGAGCTGGGCACCACAACCATTTACGTCACTCATGACCAGGTCGAGGCGATGACCATGGGCGATCGCATCGCCGTCCTGCGCGACGGCCGCTTGCAGCAGGTCGGAACTCCCGCCGACCTCTACCAACGCCCAGCCAACACCTTCGTGGCGGGATTTTTGGGGGCACCGGCCATGAACCTGGTCGCGGCCGAGTACGCCTTGAGGGCCGGCGTTCCGGGCCTTTCGCTGCGCGGGCAGGGTTGGCTGCCGCTGTCGCGCGCGTACCCGACGTTTTCCCCAGAATGGCCTCTCACCGTCGGGATCCGGCCGGAGGCGGTGGAGCTGGCCTCTGACCGGCAGGCCTTTGCTTGGGGACGAGTGGAGGCGGTGGAGTACTCCGGATTCGAGTCGGTGCTGGTGGTGACCGCACAAGGCTCCCAAGCGGTCCAGGAATGGGCGGTCAAGGTGCTGGGAACCGCCGCCGTTGAGGTCGGGGACATCGTGCCGCTCGCGGTCGACCCTGACCACGTCCACCTCTTCGGCGGGGAGCACGGCGTGCGGCTCGGGACGCTGGCGGCCCCAGCCGAGGGCTTGGAGCTCGCCCTAGCGGTGGAGGGAGCCCAGAGGCCGCCGGTGGTGGCGCCGTCCGGCCCTATGCCCATGCAAGAAGTGTTCTGAAAGGAGTCCGAGATGATGCTGCGTCCTTGGGCGCTTTGCGCCTCCGCTTGGGTAGGCCTCATGGCCTTGGCTGGCTGCGGAGCGGCTGGGGCAGCCGCGCACCCAAAGGCGGCGCCGGGATCCCAACCGATCACGCTGACCTACGACTACCCGGTGGGGGTCTCCGGGCCCCTTGCGCAAATCATGAACGGCATGGTGGCGCGGTTTAATCAAACCCATCCGGGCATCCATGTGGACCCGGTGTTTTCGGGGAATTATCCCGAGACCCTGGCCAAGGTGGAAACCGCCATTCAGAGCGGAACGCCGCCGGCAGTGGCGGTGCTCAACCACACCGCCGTTTTCGATTTATTGCATCTGAACGCCGTCGTGCCCCTCGACGGGTTGGTGCGAGCCGGGGACTTCTACCCGGCCTTGCTTGAGCCCAAAGTCGGAGGCCACTACTGGAGCGTGCCCTTTCAGCGCTCGACGGTGGTGCTCTACTACAACGAGGCGCTCTTTCAAAAGGCCGGCCTGAATCCCCATCAAGGTCCTGCCACCTGGCAACAGCTGGTCCAGGATGCGAAGACGATCGAGGCCAAGACCGGCGTGACCGGCATCGAAATTCCCTCCGACGGCACCGTCTACTGGGAGTTTCAGCCCTTTGCTATCGAGGCCGGGCAAAACCTGGCCTCCAACAACGGCCGAACGGTGTACTTCAACGCTCCCGCGGCCAAGCGGGCCTTGCAGTTCTGGATGGACCTCTCGCACCGCTACCATGTCGAGCCGCCCGGCATCCTGCCCTGGAACACGGTGCCCGACGACTTCGAGCAGGGCAAGACCGCCATGATCGTCCACTCCAGCGGGAGCCTTGCCGCCATCGTCAAAAATTCTCCCTTTCCGGTGGGGGTGGCCTTCATGCCTCACGGCGTGGGCTCTGCGCGGACCAACATGGGCGGCGGCGATTTCTACATCTTCCGCGGGCTCTCTCCGGCCACGACTGCGGCGGCCATGACGTTTGTGCGCTGGATGACGGCGCCGGCCCAAGCCGCGTACTGGAGCATGCACACCGGGTACGTGCCGGTCACGCCCCGGGCGCTCCAGCAACCGGCCATGCAGCGGTTTTTGCGCCAGCACCCCGAGTTTATGGTGGCGCCCGACCAGCTGCAGTACGCCGAGCCGGAGCTTTCGACCTATCAGCTAAACCAAATCTACGACATCTTCGACAGCGCGGTGCAGTCCGTGCTGGATGGACAAAAAAATGTGAACGCGGCGCTCGACCAAGCCCAACAGCAGGCCGAGTCGGTGTTGGCGCCATACCAGCGGTCACAACCGTAGGTGGCGGAGCCGCGGCTTCCTAGGTCGGCGCGATGAGGGGAGGAAACCCTGTGCAAGTGACGGTCGGGATGGGGCCGCGCTCGCGACCGGCGGGGGAATCGGGGTTGGGCTGGGTACGCGGGCGGCTCCTCTGGGTCTACGCCGTTTTGGCCGTGCCCTTGGCTTGGGTGCTGGCCTTCGTGGCGTGGCCGTCGTTTTCCACCCTGTGGCAGAGCCTTTGGGCGCTCGACGCCGTGGGCCGTCCCACCGGATTCGCCGGCCTGGGCAACTTTCGTGCGCTCTTTGCCCAGCCCCTGTTTTCTGAGGTAACGCTGAACACCGTAACCTATGCCGTCGCCGCCACTGGGCTCAGCGTCGCGGCGGCGTTGGGTCTGGCGGTGGTCTTGGCCCGGGTGCGGCGGGATCAGGTGGGGGCGCGAGGTCTTCTCATCGCGCTCTTCTCGCCCACCGTCATGCCTGCCATCGCCGCTGCCAACCTGTGGCTCTATTTCTTGGCCCCGCGCATCGGAGTGGTGGACTGGCTGCTCAGAGCCCTGGGGTCAGGAGGCGAGAACTGGCTTGGGCAGCCGGGCAGTGCCCTGGCGGTGCTGGTTGCGCTCTTCGTGTGGAAGTACGCCCCGTATTTCACCCTGTTTCTCCTGGCGGGGATGCAAGCCATCCCGCCGAACCTGCGCGATGCCCTCCGCCTCGATGACCCCCGGGGGTTTTCCGCCTGGCGGCGGGTCTTGCTGCCGCTCCTCGCCCCCATGCTGCTCTTTGTCACCGTCCTTGCCCTGCTTTATGCCGTGGAGACGGTGGACCCGGTCTACGTGATGACCCAAGGCGGTCCCAACAACGCCACCGACCTCGTGATGTACTACCTCTACCAACTCGGCTTCGAATTTTTCGCGTGGGGCCCGGCCGCGGCGCTGTCTGCCCTGCTGATGACGGTGCTCTCAACGCTATCTGGTCTTAGCCTCATCGTGCTCGAAAGGAAGGCGTTCCATTGGTAGTAAGGCGTCTGGTCCACGTGGGAGGGACGGCGTTGGCATTGGCCATGGTCGGCGCCGTCTGGGCCTTCCCCACAGCGTGGGTCCTGTTTGCCACGTTTTGGCATGCAGGCCACTTCACCGTCGCCAACCTCTCCGAGACGTGGGCAGCGGCGCCGTTCGGGCGCTATGCCCTGAACACCGCCGTCATCGTGGGCGGCTTGTTTGTTGTGCAGGCGGTCTTCGGCGCCGTCGCAGGCTTTGTCCTGGCGCGCTACCCCTTTCCGGGAAAGGGCGTGGTCACGGCCCTGTTTTTACTGCAGGTGGTGGTGCCGGTCTACGCCGTGCTCATCCAAGAGTATCGCATCGTCGAGGGGCTGCATCTGCTCAACACCAAGGTGGGGATCATGCTCCCCTACGCCGTGTCGGGCATCGCGGTCCTGACCTACCGCCAAGCTTTTCGCGCGGTGCCGCGCGAGCTCGAGGAGGCGGCGCGGCTTGACGGGTACGGGACCTTTGGGGTTTTCCGCCACGTCTACCTGCCGCGTGCTCTTCCGGCCACGTTGGCGTTTGCGGTGGTGTCGGTCACGTACCACTGGACCGATTTTCTCTGGCCGCTTATGGTTACCGACTCCGATTCTGCTCGGCCCATAGCCGTGGGATTGGCCATGTTGGCCCAGGCCAGCGAGGCCGGTTTGCAGTGGCGCGTGTTGGCGGCGGCCACGGCGGTGGTGGTGGTGCCGGTCCTGGCGCTGTTCGCCGCCTTTCACCGCCGCATCCTCGCCGCCTTGACCACAGGATTGGACTGGTAGCGGGGCAGGACCGTCTTTGCGGGCGGCGGGCGAATCCCCTTGCGGTGCGGTTGTCCAAAAAGGAGGTGGGAAGTCGATGCGCCTGGTCCATCTTTCCGACCTGCATCTTGAACCGGCGCCGGAGGCGCTCTTCCCCGGCGTCGAGGCGGTACTGGACAAGGCCGCCGCTGCGGTGCGGGCGCTGCGACCAGACCTGGTGGTGGTGACAGGGGACCTGACCAGCTTTGGCGGCTTGCGCCAGAGCGACTTGGCACAGGTCAAGCACTGGCTCGACGCCCTGGATCTGCCCTATGTGGCCATCGCCGGCAACCACGACCTCGGCGCGAGCCCCGAGCGGGCCGCCCGCCATCCCGAGACCGAGGCGTATGAGCCGGTGCCTTGGGCCAAGACCCATTTTGGGCAGGTCTTCGGTAAAGCGCCGGTCGTGGCACTGGATCTTGGCGCCGTCGCGCTCGTGGCCTTTAGCCTTCGCGCGGGCGATCCCGACGGCACCCTTCCGGCCCTCCGCGCGGCGCTCGGTCGGTATGCGAAGCCGGTGATCCTGGCCGGGCACTATCCCCTCAGCCCGGTGCGCACTGCCGGTCCTTGCGGCGCGTCGTCGGCCGATGCCACGGGAAGCTTCTTGCCCGAGCTCGTAAAACCCCTGTGGCCCCTGGTGGAGGCCTTTCCCCAGGTGCGCCTGTACCTTGCCGGGCATGTGCACGTCAACAGCGCCAAGGTCTTCCATTGCCGCTGTCTGCAGCTGACTACCGGTGGCCTTGGTCCCGGGGCGAGCAGCCTTCGCATCCTGACTGCAACCGCCCAGGGGATTCGCTACGACACCCTGATCGGGCCCGGGCCCCTTGGGTTTTGGGAACGCTTGGCCCCTGAGATGGGCCCCTATGATCCGGCCTACCACCTCGGCGCACCCGAGGAGCGAAGCGGCGAGTGGCCTTGGTAGGATGGCTTGGCGGGGGGTGGAGGAGGGAATCGCTGTCAACGCCTGTTGGACGCGGGGCGACGTCTCTGACAGCATCGGCAAGCTGTCTTCTCTCTGATGGCCTGGAGTGTCGCTCCGGTGACAGCACCCGAATCGAGCCCCGGGGGGGGGGGGGGGGCAGCCGGCGTGCCGCGGTGCTCGGTCGGCTTCTTCCCGGCCCGAAGCGGCGGCCCTTCCCCCGGGCATGGCTGCCTCCCACGCCACCCCTGG
>JAIMBD010000033.1 GCA_023511625.1 Bacillota bacterium
CGCCGCCGTCGGCGGGCTCGGCCGCATCCACTCCAACAGCACCTTGCGCGCCGGTGCCGCCATACTCCTCCCTCCTCTGCCGTGCCGATGCGGCATCCGCCGCCAAGCCTCGATGGGTTTTCTCCGTCCCTTTTTAGACCCTTTAGACCGTATCGCTGATCACGGCGTGGCCAAAACGATTGACGGCCAAGTGAAATCCGGGCTCCAACACAATGGTGGTGTCGTCGGCCTCGACGATGGCCGGCCCCTCCAGAGTGACACCCGGCGTCAGTTGCTCAATGCGGTATACGGGCGTACTTTGGTACCCTCGTTCGATTTGGAACAAGGCAGGCCGTTCCCCAACCGGTTCAATGGCATGCGGGACCTCAGGGGCCTCTGGCACTGTCGGCGGGTCTGCCGGAATCCAGGCCCGCAAGATGAGGGTCTCGATGTCCACGCCGCCCTGGGGGTAGACCGAGAGGGCGCTGAAGGTTTCGGCGTATTCCTGCTCGAAGTGCTGATACAAGGTTTTCGCGTCTTCCGGAGTGCCCAGCGAAAGCACCGGCGACGTCACCCGCAAGGTGTCGAGCTGCCCGCCATACCGCATTTCCAACTCCAACGCATAGGCCAAGCGGTCGGGGTCATAGCCTTCGGCGACAAAGTCCCGCCGGGCTCGCTCTTTTAGTTCAGCCAGCGCTTCGGCGAAGGCAGTGAAGTCGTCATGGAGCTCGCCCCCCGGGCGCAAGAGCGGGATGTGCCGCGAGATTTCGTAGATGTGCAAGACGGCCATGGTGTTACTACCCCAAGCGCAGAACACCGGGGCTTCCGGCACGACGATGATTTGGCGAATGCCCGCCGCCCGAGCAAATCCGCAGGCGTGGGTAGGCCCGGCCCCCCCAAAGGCGAAACAGGTGAACTGCCGGGGGTCGTACCCGCGCATAGCCGTCTCCTTCCGAATCGCCTCGCCCATGTTGGCGTCGACGATCTTGCGGATGAGCAACGCCGCCTCTTCCACCGACGTGCCTAACGGCTCTGCCACCTCGCGCTGGATCGCGCGGCGAGCCCGCTCCACGTCCAAACGCCGCCGGCCGCCGTGGAAGTGGTCTGCAGACAGCAGCCCCAACACCAAGTCGGCATCCGTGACGGTGGGATGTTGGCCCCCTTGGGCGTAGGCTGCTGGACCGGGATGGGAACCGGCCGACTGCGGTCCCACTTCTAAACGATGTCCCAGCAGCGGATTGACCCACGCGATGGATCCCCCACCGGCGCCGATGGAGCGATTGGCCAACATCGTCACGCCTACCAACCAGCGATCGATGACCGGCCGGTAGTCGTGCAACCGTGCCGAGCCCCCCACCAGGATGGAGATGTCAAAGCTGGTTCCTCCCATATCTGCCGCCACCACATTGGTCAGGCCGTAGACTTGGGCCATGTGGATGGTCCCCATCAATCCGGCGATAGGCCCTCCGTTGAAGGTGTCGATGGCTGCCGTCTTGGTGAGCTCGGCCATTCCCCCGGTGTTGTGAATCAGCATCAAGGGGCCATGGTAGCCGCGCTCCCGCAGGCGGTCGCGGGTTTGGGCCAGATCGTCGGCCATCACCTGATGGAGATAGGCATTGAGCACGGTGGTCATGGTCCGCGGGTACTCGCCGAGCTTGGGCAGGACTTCGCTGGAGCACAGGATGGGGGTGGATCCCAACAACGTCGGCGGGTACTCCTCTTGGATGATCGCCTTGACGCGCAGCTCGTGCTGCGGATTGCGGTAGGCGTTGAGCAGGGAAATCACGAACGCCCGGGCCCCGCGGTCGATCAGCCGGCGGACCGCGTCGCGCACGGCGTCCTCATCCAGCGGGGAAACCACGTGCCCGGCGGCGTCGATCCGCTCAGGGATGCCGATGACCATCCCCCGTTCCACCAGCGGCGCGGGGCGCTCGATGCGCGCCACGTTGCGAATCTGGCTGGCCAGTAGCCCATCCATCCACTGCGACGCCCGCCCGATGTAGATCACGTCTTCGAAGCCTCGCGTTACCAGCATTCCGAGACGTGGACCCGTCCGCTCCAACAGGCGATTTAGGGCCACCGTGGTGGAATACCGGATCACGGTGGTGTTCTGAAGCAGTTCCTCGACGCTGATGCCAGCCGCATCAGCTGCAGCCTCCACGGCGCGTTCAAACCCGACCGACAGGTCGTAGCCGGTGGTGTCGACCTTGCTGAAATACTGCCGGCCGCCCCACGTTAGCACGCAATCGGTAAAGGTGCCACCGATGTCGATGTCGAGGGTCGCCCGGTTCATGACGTCTCCCCCCCGTAACGGGCTACGAGCGCATCCACATCTGGTTGCAGGTCCCATGTGACGGGATGACCCGGCGGCAGGTACTCCACTTCCACCAGATGCCCGCAGCCCGGGCAGATGAATTCCAGAATCCGAACCCAATCCGGATCGGGGGCAAAGGTGTACGCACCGTCTACCAGCGGGCGATGCACCTCGCGCGGGTCCCGCATCCAGACCAAACATCCCTCTTTGTAATTTCGGTCGGCGGCAATCAACGTGTGCCCACAGGCCCGGCAAACCCAACTCCGGGTCGTGGTCTCGATGGCCAAGGCTTCGGTAATCGGTACCCGCGCCACTCAACGCACCTCCAATCGGTAGAACAAGTCTTCGGCGGCAATCCGACAACCCGGTGGCACCCATAAGGTGGCCCACTCGCCCTCGACCAGAAGCGGGCCCTCCCGACGGTCGCCGGGCGCCATCCCCGCCACGACAGGCGTCTGATAGCGATGTCCCTGCCAAGTCACATCGCGATGGCCGAGCCAGGTCGTCTCCCGGGTCACGCCGCGACCGAGCTCCCCGGTCTCCCAGGCGTCACCGGTCGCTGTGGCTCGAAGGCGCAGCACTCCCGCACCGCGCACCCGCGCCCCCTCCCAAGGTTCAAACCGGACCATGCCGCCGTCCTCCTGTGCGCCCCACAGCCGCTCCAAGCGCACGGCCTCTGCCGGCACCCCCTCTCCGGCCATGTCCAGCCGTGCCCGCTCTGCCATCTGGTTAAACACCGCATCCGCTTGGTTCGGCGATCCCGCGTCGCTCCAGAGGTGGTCGTAGACGTGCGTGACGGGCATGGTCGCAGCCCCATAAGCGCAAAACGCCGCCGTGGTGTACGGCACGTACACCGTCCCGATCCCTGCCAGCTGGGCGACTCGGGCCGCCACCAGGCCAGAACCGCCTCCGTAGGCCAAAAGCACTGCACCTGGCACCACCACCTGCTCCAGGGCCTGGGCCACCTGCTGGGCAAAACGCTCGAGCACCACCTGGGCAATCAGGGCCGCGTTTTCCCCCGAGGCCGCCAACCGCTCGCTCAAAGCTCGCGCCGCCAAGGTCGGGTCCAGCCGCCGCTGCCCACGAAGGAACCGAGCCGGGTGCAGGTATCCGGCCACCAGCGCGGCATCGGTCACGGTCGGCTCTTCGCCCCCGATGCCGTAACACGCCGGCCCGGGAACGGACCCGGCACTGTCAGGCCCGATGCTGAGGCTCCCGCCGCTGGCGCGGACGATGGAGCCACCCCCGCCGGCCACCGGGTGGACCGCCACCACCGGCAAGGCGATCGGTTGCCCGGCAATCACCGCGGCCTCGCGGTATGGCACCGTGCCCTGCCGCACCAGTCCCACGTCGGTACTGGTCCCCCCCACGTCCATAGTGACCACCGACTCCCAACCCCGCAGGGCCGCCAGGCGGGCAGCGGCGTAGATTCCGGCCGCCGGTCCTGAGTTGTAGGTGTCGACCGCGCGGGTCTTCGCCACTTTGGCACTGCCTCCGTTGGCATGCACGATCCACAAGGGATTTCGGTAGCCGTGGCGGCGAAGTTCGTCTTCGGCGCGGTATAGCGCGCGCGCCATGACCGGGTGCACCGCCGCGTTCACCGCCGTCAAGGCCGTCCTGGGCCCGAAGTCTTCGGCGTTGGTCAGATCAGACGACAACAGCACCGTCACGGCCCCAAGGTGGTGGCTGGGATACAACGTATTGGCGATGGCCTGCACACGACGCTCCAGAGCCGGGTCGGCCCACGCCCCGGCTAGGCTCACGGCAATCACCCGCGCGCCGCGCGTCAACAACTGGCGCACGGCCGCGGCCACCGCCTCGGGAGGCGCCTGCTCCGCAAGCCCGACCACCAAATCCGCCTCTACAAACCCTTCCGTCGCCGCCTTGGCCGCATCTTCCCAACCGACGCTGGTCACGATGCCTACCCGCGCCGCCTTTCCTTCCAGCACGGCGTTGGTCCCTAAGGTCGTAGAAAAGCGAATCAAGGAGCACTGGCGCAAAAAGGCGTCGTAGGAAGGCGCTCCTATCGCGCCTGCCGCTTCTTCCAAACAATGTAAAAACCCTACCGTCAAGTCATGGGGCGTCGTCTCCACCTTGACCTGCCACTCTCGCCCATCGCTGGCGGCAATAAAGCCATCGGTGTGAGTGCCGCCGGTATCCACGCCCACGCGGTAATGCACCGCTGCCTGGTCTTGGGCCACGCCTCCGACCTCCTTCCAGAACCTTTTGCCCTGCGAAACCATCCCCTGGGCCGGTGAGCAAAAGCCTCGCCGAGCTTGTCTCGCTCTGAATGGTACCGGAGCGGTGGCGCAAAAGGAAATTGGCACGGAAATACAAATCGCCACTCGATATTTGTATTAGGCGTCTTATTTTTTGGGAAGACGTGGGGGTCGTGGTACTCGACCGCGCGAACGCCTCGGAGGCTCCAAGGTCGTTGACGCTGCCCAAACGCCGAGACTATACTGGCTTTCGGTTCGAAAGGACAAGAAGCATTTGCCCGTTTCTTCCCAACAGTAAAGCAATCGCGGCGCCGGCCCCGGTGCGACCGGGGCACGGACCGGGAAAGGAGTGAGGGCATGAAGACCCGCGCAGCGGTGATCTGGGGGCCGGGACAAGACTGGGAGGTGCTGGACCTCGAACTCGACCCTCCCAAGGAGCGCGAGGTGTTGATTCGGTGGCGGGCGTCGGGGCTCTGCCATTCCGATGAGCACATCCGCGCGGGTAAAGCTGCCCCCAACACGCGGTATCCGTTGGTCGGCGGCCACGAAGGGGCCGGGATCGTGGAGGCGGTGGGCCCCGGCGTGGAGCGGGTCAAGCCCGGGGACCAT
>JAIMBD010000007.1 GCA_023511625.1 Bacillota bacterium
GGCGGGAGGCGGAGTACGGTAGCCTCTGCCACGACCGCGCGCTTCTGCGAACCCTCTCGCCCATCCACCAGATCGACCGCATCGCGGCGCCGCTCTTGGTGGTCCACGGCGCGCAAGACCCCCGCGTACCGTTGGCCGAAGCCGAGCAACTGGTGGCGGCCCTAAAGACGCGCGGTCGCCCGGTCGAATACCTCCGCTATGGCGATGAGGGGCATGGCGTGGTGCGGCTGCACAACCTCCGTGACCTCTACCCGCGTCTTTTGCAGTTCTTGGCGGCGCATTTAGGACCTCGCCCCGGCTGATGCCCCAAACGGCCGTCGGACCCGGGGTCGGTCGGCCCCGGGTCTTGGCTCCGATGGCGAAATGTCGCCTAAATGCGGGTACACAATGGCCGGTTGCCCCCGGTTTTGCCTACAATCAACGATGGCTGAGGATGTTCTCGATTCACGGCAAACTTGTCGCAAGGCAGGGACGCAAAGCCACGGGCCCGCCCCTGGGGCGGGCAGCCGGGTTGCCGAGAGCAGCCGTCAGGACGGCCTGAGGCGCCATGCCCGAGGTCGGCCGGTGGCTTTCCGTCGTCCCACCGGAAATGGGGGGCGGAGGGCGATGCGGTGGGGACCGAGCAGGATCGCGCGCATCAGATGGCTGGGAATGTGGATGGGGGCCATCGGGTGGGCTTTTGGCGGATGGCTTGGGTTCGGGACGCCCTGTCCAACGGTGGCCGCCGCTCAGGTCCAGGCGGCCACGTGGGTGAGCCGCGACACCTTTGGCGTCAACGTCGGCACCTGGGACCAGCAGCTGGCCCAGCCGTCTACCATCGGGGCCTTGCAGCGCCTTGGAATCGGGTGGGAGCAGTTTCCGAACCCCGGGGGCGTCTACAACTGGATGACCAACCAGGCGCTCGGCCCCAATGGGCAGTGGTCTCCGCAGCCGGTGTCGCTGACTCGGTGGGGCCACATCTTGAGCGCCACCGGTGAGCAGGGGCTCTATCTCGTCCCCTACGGATTTAACCCCACCGGGACCGCCGGCGAGCCGGTCTCTGACGTGGTGCAGCTCACCCGATTCGTGGTGGCGCACCACCTGCCGATTACGGCTATGGTCATCGGGGCCGAGGAGTATCTCGGCGGCACCATCAACCTCCACCGCGACCGCTCTCCGGAACACTACGCCAAGTTGGCCGCCCAAATGGCTCAGGCCATCCACGCCGTGGACCCGGCCATGGCCGTCGGCGTCGACGTGGACGTGCCCCTGAACCCCTCGTTGCCCAACCCGGTGGCCGAAGCCTGGAACCGCGCGGTGCTGACGACCACGGCACCGTACGTGCAGTTTGTGAGCATCCATGTCTACCCCGTGCCCGAGATCGTCTCCAACGTCGACCTGCTGCAGGCCCTCCACAGTTACATCCGCGCCGACATGGCCTACGTGCGCGCGGCCCTCAACCGCTATGCGCGAGGCTTTCCCCTGGCGGTGTGGGTGACGGAGTTCAATCCCTACAACGGGGCGTCGGTCCAAAGCGTGGAGCCTATCTTTGCCGCCGCCGCCACCGAGGGCCTCTTGCTGTGGGCGCATTTTGGGGCGCAGCGCGTCTTTTGGTGGAGCCTGCACGGCGATGCCAACCCGCCCCTACCCCTCGGCAGTCCGGTCCAGGCCACCGGACTGGAGACCAATCCCCATGCGCCCTTCGGGACCTTTGGCCTCCTGAGCGAGGCCATCCCCCCGCAGCCGGCGCCGCTCAACACCCCCTATCCAGCCGGCCAGGCCATCGCCCAGCTGATGGGCTGGGTCGGCCAGGGGGCGCAGCTGGTCCTCGCCCCCTGGTATCCCACTGCCCACGTGCTCGGGTTTGAGATCGCGCGTCCGGGGAAGGACACCTGGGTCGTCATCAACGCCGCCCACGCGCCGCGCACCGTGACAGTGGGGTCAGAGCGCCACACCTTGGCTCCCGGAAGCCTCTGGGTGGTCCAAAATCCTCCGGTCGCGCCGACACTTGCGACCGGCTTCCGCCCGAGCCTGCCTCCACCAGCGATTACAGCAGCAACCTTCGATGTGGCGACGGGGACCTTGACCATCACCGGGTCGCATTTTGGCGCCGAGCCGCCCGTTCAGTCAGCGCCGAGTGGCGGCGTCGATCAGGCGCGGCTTTTGGTTGAGGACACCGCCAATGGGGCCCACTACGGGTGGACGGCGCCGGGAGAGATCGATTGGTACGGCGTAGACATCCGCAGTTGGACTGACCGGCGCATCGTGCTGGCTTTTCCGTCCAGCCCCCCTGCCCCCGACACCCCGCTGACGGTGAGCTTCTGGCACCGGGTGGCGGGACAAGCCTTGCGCGAGGCCGAGGCGCCGGTGGCGACCCGGTGGCTGGGCGGGGCGACTTCGCCTCCTCGCATCGACTCGGCCCGATTTTTGGACCCGGTGACCCTGGCCGTCTCGGGTTCCGACTTTGGGCCCCCGCCGCCCACAGTGCCGGCGACCCAAGGCGGCGTGGACCAGGCCTGGCTGCGCATCGACGATGCAAAAACCGGCGCCCACTACGGGTGGCGTTCGGCATCGGAGGTCGATGCCTACGGGATCACGCTGGTGCAGTGGACACCGGACCGCATCGTGGTCCGCTTTGCCGCCAGCCCTCCCGCCCCAGGCGATCCCCTGCGCGTGGAGTTTCCTGACACCGGAGCGCCCATGTTCCCTCTGGTCATGCCCGGTCGGGCCGTCGGCGGGGGTTAAGGCGGGGGGGCTGGCCAAGACCGTGCGCCTGCTCTACTCCTACCGCCTCAGGTCAGGGGGCGTTGGGGCCAACGGTGTACAACCGCCAGCCCGATGACCCCGGAAAGGCGCGGATCAAGGTGGCCCAGGGCTCCTGGCCCGCCCATAGACCAGGCCACTGCCGGTTGACGGCGTTGAGAGCGGCTATGCCGGTCGGCTTCGGCACCAAGATGGCGTCGACCCGCCCGCGCGGGTTTTGGAGGATGGCGCGAAAGGCGTAATCCGAGGTGACGATGAACTGGCGGGGATGGTCGGCGCGGATCACCACCGGCCAGTCGGTGAAGGTGTCGGCCAGGATGGTGACATGAGGGTGGCGGTTGACCCACTGGACGACTGGTGTGACCGAGGTAAAGGGGTCCTGGGTACCGACTTCGCCGCGCGCCAACTGGGCCAAAACGGCGCCGTCGGGGTAGCCCCACCCCGGGGTCTCAAGGGTCTTGACAGTGCCCACGTCTGCAGAGAGCACTGCCAAGAGAAATGCGACCCCCAAGGCGCTCCGCCACCCCCGGCGCGAGGGCAGGCGGGTCCGGAGTTGGCCTGCGGCGAACGCCGTCAGCAAAAGCCCGTTGGGAATATTCGGCAGAAAGTACCGGTCCCACTGGCCGAGGTGGCCGAGGTAGAGGAAGGCGGCTTCCAGGCCCACGGCGCCCACCGTGGCCCCCACCAAGACCGGCGCCCGCGGGTCGCGCCAGCGGCCGAAGGACAAGGCGAGGGCCACCACCAGCGCCGGGAGGAGCGGCCAGAACAGGAGCGTAAAGTGTCCTAGATAGCTTAAGGTGCCCAGGAGACTGTGCTTTGCGGCCGCCAGCGGGTGCGAACCATAGGCGCCGGTGGCGATCTGGGCCAGGTTGCCGTAGTCCGATTTCAAGAAGTAGAGCGGGTTTTTCATGATGGCCCAGTTGAAGTAGATCCAGACTCCGGCCGCCCATCCGATGGGGGCGGCCAAGAGGATGAGAGCCCCCTGAACCTGTCTGGCCGGCACCCGTCCCCATAGAGCTCCGGCCAGCCCCGCCATGAGGCCCACAGTCAGGGGAATGGCTTCATAGCGCACTCCGAACCCGACCATCAGCCAGAGCGCCGCCCGAATCACGTAGCGCAGCTCACGGGTGGTGACGTAGCCCATCACGCCGTTTACGGCGCCTAGGTCACAGGTGGCCAGCATGAGGTCGGTCATGCCGTTGGCCCCATAGAGCACCACCAACGGGTTCAGGGCGTAGAGCGCGGTCGCCCCCCAGCGCAGAGCCGGGGGAAGCCCAAGTCGCCCCACGAGGTCGTAGAGGGCGCGCAGACCCAAGGCACCGAAGGCGGCACTGACTACCACCCCCGCGACGCCCCGGCTGACGACATCGGGAACCCAGGGATGCAGGATCGTCATGGGCAACGCGAGGAGGCTTGGCAAGGGGTTCCAAATGAAGCCGATAGCCCCAAGGTGGGGATCGCGGCTGAAGAGCACGTAATAAGCGTTGGCCACCCGGGATAGGGCGTCCGCCGCAAAGTAGTGGAAATGGTAGATGAGGACCAAGCCTACGCCAAGGTAGAGGAAGAAGGCCAAGGTCCAGACCCAGCCCGGAGGATGTCCGGCCAGCGAGGCGTCTTGCGACGACACCGAGCGACCCGTCGGGGATGGGAAGGGCAGCGATTGGGGTAGCGAGCTCACGCGGCGGTCATCCTTTCTTGGTGATCTTGGCGATCTGGGGGCGGGCGTCCTGCGGGGGGCGCGAGGCAGGACGGGCGCTCGACAAGAGGGCGTAGACGACGGCGAGGCCCAAGAAGGCCAGGGCGGGCAGGATATCCAGGACCCAGAACATGCCGACCATGCCGGCGAGAAAAATGCCGACCATCAGGGCCGTCAAGCCCAGCGAAAGCGCTGCGCGCATGAAGGGTCTCCTTTCTTTAAGCTCAGCTTCGCGTCTCAAAAACTCCCAACTCAGGGCCTGTCGGCCAACCAAGCGGGGGGCCGGTCGTCGTTCGGAAACCAAGCCGTGTGGGAGAGCCGCCGGCTCAACGCCCAAAAATCCCCAAGACAGCGGGCCATCTCGCCGAGTCCGGCCCGTCGGGGACGGACCTGGCGCTGGACTACGGGGAACTCGGCGATCTCGAGGGTGCATTGACGCGCCCACCAGAGCGCCTCGAGGTCAAAGAGCCAGCCATCTTCCTGGCCGAGGGTCAAGATGTCGCGGGCGAACCATCCTGGAAAGAGTTTGACGCCGGCTTGGGTGTCGTTCAGGCCTAAGCCCAACCCCCGTTCGATGAGCCAGTGCGCCAAGCGGGAGCTCCACCGCTCGTGCCAGCGCCGCCGGTCGCCGGCACGCCGACCGATGCCCACCCACCGGTGGGGGTGGCCGCTGCGACAGGCGGCGTCTACCATCGCCGTCAGGATCGCGGCGGGAAACTCCAGGTCGGCGTCGAGGAAACCTACCAGGTCCCCGCGACTGCGGGCGAACCCCTGGCGCAGGGCGGCTCCTTTGCCGGGAGCGCCGGGGTTGGCTGTCACCGACAGCGGGCAGCGGACGGCAGCGGTTAAAGCCGCCGAGGCCGTGTCATCCTCGGAGTGGTCGTCGACGACCACCACATCGTAGGAGACCGACAGGGGAGTGAGGGCGCGGTCGACCGCTTCGATGGCGACGGCGATATGCGGCGCCTCGTCGCGCGCGGGGATGACGATGGTGACGTGCATGCGAAAGCCTCCTTTACACGGCCCGTGCACCCGACTAGCCGGGCATTCGGGGCAGGGGTTGTAGTGCGGCCGGGTCCGGTGGCAAGGGGCCGGTCAACGGTTCCGGGGTCCACTCCGGAGACAAGCCGTGTTGGGTCTTCTCCCAGAGCGACGGGTGGCGGATGAGTTGCAGCACGGCCTTCCAGGCGGCAAGGGACATGAGCCCCCAGTAGAGCGGGGCCGTCAGACTGTGCTCGACGAGGTCCCACTGTTCAAGCCGTGCCGCCCCGATAGCTTGGAGGTAGGCGAAGAGAAAATTGCCGGCCAAAAGGTTGAGCATACCCACGTAGTAGATCCCGGGCGGAAAGAGCCGGCCGATGGCGCTACCGGGGGCGAGGAACCACAAGGTGGTGAGCGCCCAAAAGAAGGGGTTGAAGACCAGGGGCAGCACCGTGCCCAAAAGCGCGGCCTGCATCCCCAAAAACCGCTTCCAGCCGAGTTCAGCTAGGGTGGCGCGCGGTGTACGCATGTGCACGAGCCAGGTCTGCAAATAGCCCTTCACCCAGCGGGAGCGTTGGCGCACCCAGTTCACGAACTCGGAGTTGGCCTCTTCTTGGGTGTAGCTGTTGACGATGGTGGTGCGGTAGCCGGAGCGGTACAGGCGGATACCGAGGTCGGCGTCTTCGGTGACATTGTAGGCGTCCCACGCTCCGATCTGCTCCAGGACGTTGCGGCGGAAGTGGTTCGAGGTGCCGCCCAAGGGAATGGGCAGGTCGAGCGCGTACAGTGCCGGCAGGTAGAGGTCGAACCAGGCCGCGTACTCGGCTGTAAACCACCGAGTGAGCAGGTTTTGCCGCCGGTTAAAGTAGGTGAGCTTGGCCTGGACGCAGGCGAGGTCCGGGCCGGAACGTTGGAAGACGAGGTAGGCCTTTTTCAGCTGATCGGGGTCGGGGACGTCTTCGGCGTCAAAGATGGTGACGAACTCCCCCCGCGCGCGCTCTAGTCCGAAGTTGCAGGCTTTGGGCTTCGTACGAGGGTCCGCGGGGGGAATGGTCACCACCTCGACGTAGCTGGGAAAGCCGGTGGCCAAGGCTGCTGCGCGAGTCGCCTCGTCGTCGGCCTCGATCAACAGCTGAACGTCGAGGCGGTCCTTCGGCCAATCGAGCCGCTCCAACGCCTGCTTTAAGGTCGGCAGGACCGCCGCCTCGTCTCGCACCGGGATCAGGACGGTGTAGCGGGGAAGAGGGGTCTCGGAGAGGGCCGCCACCTCTTCGGGGGTCACTGTGGCTACCACCTCGCGGTCGGTGGCCAGGATGACCATCCAGGCGCGGAACCCCACCAGGGTGCCATAAAGCAAGGTCATGGCAGCGGTTGCGGCGATCCACGGCCAAATCCCGAAGATTGCGCTGCTGGCCGCGAGTGCCAACCCCAACGCAAGGCCGACGAAGGCCTGCGGACGCGTCAACACCCGGCGGGCCGAAAGATGCGGCGACTGCGCTTCAAGGCGGTCGCGGCTCGAGGCGAGGTCGGCGGGGCCGAAGCGCTGGTCCATCACCCAGTCCAGGTCTCGGGGGCCGGCCACCACGGGGATGATGGTCCGGCGCACTTGGCGGCGCAGGCTTAAGAGGGCGAAGCGGTCTTCGGGGTCTTCCATGGCCACCACCAAGCGGTGGCGGTCCACCAACACCGGCGCCACGCGGTGCCAACGCCAGAATCGCGCAGGGAACGTCTTCCATACCGCGTCCAGTTCCGGGTCGGAGGGCATGGACCGGCCGAGGAGATCCACCCGCCCAAGGTCCCACTGCCGAGCCACGATATCCGCCACTTGGCCTCCGTGCAATCGGCCCGCTGCCCGCAGGATGTCCCCGATCCGACCGCCGGTCTTGGGCTGTTGGGCCAAGTAGCGGTCGACCTCGCTCGGGGTGACATAGCCCAATGCCACGGCCCACTCGCCGAACCGACGGCGCCGAGGAAGTTGGGGTCCGTCTTCAGCGTCCGGAAAACAGCGCGCGAGGGCGGCCTCCCAGCCGGCCCGGCTGGTGCGGTATAGAGAGGGTGCCGGGTCGAAGTGTGCCCACAGCCGTCGGGTTTCGGGACTGGGGGGCTCGAACACGGCGAGGCAAAGCGTCGGGCCGTCGAAGCCGAGCGGAAGGGCACCGGTGGCAAGACACCAGCGCCGTCCGAAAGAGCAGGCCAGCTCGCGGTCGATGGGGTCGACAAAGCGCCCATCGGGCCCGACGGTGACGTCTAAGTCCATCCAGGGCAGCGGAGATTCCTCCCAGCGGTCTTCAGGTCGGGAAACCACGCAGCAGCACCACCTTTTCACGGTTGACCGACTGATCGGTGCACGGAGGGCGCGAAGCGAGCGAGAGGAGGACACGGTCAAGCATGGACGGCAGCGGAGTCCGAAAGGTTCGGGTGGGCCGTACTGAGCGCAAGGCGGTCAGCGATGGCGACCAGGGCCTGCTCGGTGGCCCGTAGGGTAAGGGAACCGGCAAGGGTTGGGGATAGGGCGACGGCCGTGGCAGCAGGGCGACCTGGCTGCGTCGGCCATTTGGCGGCCGGAAAGGCGGCCAGGGACCAGCGTAGGTACCGAACTCCGGCCGGCCCCTTCACGGCTCCTTCCCACTCGATGTCGACGTAAGTGGGGCGCGGTCCTCCGACCTTGTCCGGGGCCATGGCCACCACGTAGAGGGTGGCGGGGTTGCCGGTAGAAAGGGTCAGGGACTGGGCGTGCACGATGGCCGAGCCGTGATAGAGGAGGCAATCTTGAAACCCATAGGCTTCAAGGCGGCCGAAGTCTGGGGTCATCCAGATCTCGGCCAAAGCCTCGGCGCCGTGCGGGCTCGTGTACAGTTCGGCCACCGTGGCCGAGCCCGGGCCTAAGACCGAGCTTTCGTTGGCCCGGTAGGTGACTTTGGACCCAAAACCCGAGAGCTCGGGGAAAAAGGCATCGATGGCTGTGGTGGGGACGGTCACCGGCCGTCCCAAGGATCCAGCAGGCAGGGACCAGACGGGCAGCAAGGCGGCGAAGAGGCCTAGGCTCAGCGCGCCGCCAAGGCCGCACCGACGGCGGCTCGGGAGGGCCAGGAGGGGGCGCGCCGGCCAAGGCTCGGCCAGAAGGCCGAGGGGCCGGGCGAGCGCCATCAGGGTCAATCCCAGCGCGGCGAAGAAGAGAAACCCCAAGCTGGGGTGCAGGACCCCGAAGGTAAATCCTGAGCCGAAGACGTGGACGGCGCCTACCAGCACGCCTAAACGCAGCCAATTGGACACCAAGGCCCCTGCTAAAGCTACGGCCACCATCGCGAGGCGACTTGGGACGGGGCCTTTCCAGAGGGTCAAGAACAGCGGGAGCAAAATTGCCGCGCCCAAAAGGCTGTCCGCTCCGCTGCAAGCCTGGGCCACAATCACCGGTACCCAGTGTCCGCGGTGGGCTACGACAAAGGTTCCGGTGGCGGCGTCGACCGTGCGCAGCCACGGCACCCAGCGGGTGGCCGCCTCCAATCCGCGAATGGCGGCGGCCACGAGGGTGCCTTGAACGGGGTCGACCAGCGACTGAAAGACCGGAGGCCACGCCAGAAGCCAGTAGGCCAAGGGGGCGACCAGGCGCCGGGTGATGCCCACGCCAAACCAAAGCCAAGCCATGCCGAGCGCCCAGGCCGGCCACAACAAAAGCCCCATGGCGTGGCCGACCAGGGTCACCGGCCAAAGCCGCGGCCCGAGGGCGAGGATGCCGCCGACCAGAAGAAGCGCCCCACCGCCGACCAACAGATCGACCTCGCGGTCATCCGGGTAGGCATGCGGCGTCGTGGCCAAGGTGACCGCGGCCCAGGCCACGGCCAAGACCGGGATCCACACCAGGTAGGCGACGGGCGTGTCGGCCAGAGCCTGTTGCCATAGGGGCTCGGCATAGGCCACGGCCGGGGCAAGCGCCAGGAGCGCCCACCCCCACAGGAAGCCCCGGTAGCCCTCGGAACCCACCTTGTTAC
The DNA here is from genome assembly GCA_023511625.1 of Bacillota bacterium. GTDB lineage: Bacteria > Bacillota > Sulfobacillia > Sulfobacillales > Sulfobacillaceae > JAIMAE01. The sequence continues at coordinate 9,409 of JAIMBD010000007.1, forward strand.
CTACGGCCGCAGCCATGTCAGGACGTCACCCGCCGGCGCCGGGCCCAAACCCACGCCAAAGGACCGCCGAGGAGCAGGGGGCCGGCTGCGGCCCACGGCAACTCGGGCAGCTGTCCGGCCGGGGATTCCACCGAGGAGCTGAAGACGCTCATGGCGAACCACTCGCTGGGATCGATGGGGGCGGTGGTGTACCCTGGCTGGTTGTTGGTGGTGCCGAGGTCGATGGTCACATTGCCGTCTGGCCCCACCCAGCCATACCAGATCCCCTCTACGTTCTGGGGGTTGTCAAAGGGATTGGCATCTCCGGGCCCGCCTTGGGCTCCGACCAAGACCACAAACTGGCCGGGTTGGGGAGCCGGGCTGCACCCGGCGGTATTCCAGATCGCTTGGTAGCCTGCGGGGGACAAGGCCGCGTCCCACTGGATACTGATGGTCCCACAGGTCGGGCCGTTGAGCTGCCCCTGTTGCCCAGAGGGGTCCGAAGGGCCGGGGTCGCTGTTGGACCCCCCGCTCCCCCCGTGGTTGTCGGCGGGGCGAAGCTCCATGGGGTGCACGGTGGCCGACGATTGCAGGTTTTGACCCCAGAAATAACCCCCGCCGCTATCCCCACCTGGAGGGGGCGGCGAAGGAGGCCCATCCTGGGGGACGACCTGGACCTTTTCGATGGTGAACGACGAGCCCCCCGCATCCGGTGCCACCTCGGCATACCATCCGGGCGCTTGGCCCGGCCCTGAGACGATCGACGTCTGAAGGCTCTGATTGGGCCCGGGCGTAACCGCGATCCACCACGGGGTGGCCGGGCCCGAGGACGCCGCAAAAGCGGTCCCCGAGAGCAGAAAGAGGCCGGCTGCGGCCAAGGCGCTGGCTCCGCGGACTGAGGGGTGGGTCTTTGGGCGCATTCGACGTTTCGTGTGCGTTCCCTCCTTACAAGGGGCCTTCAAGGGGCCTTGACAAGGGGCGTTAACAAGGGGCCTTAGGACTTCGCGATGGCTTCAGGGACGCTGTGCGGGCTCCGTGCAGACCCGGATACCCCGCGTGGGTTCCCGGATCGGCCTGGATCGCAGCTTTTGGGGGCGTGTCGCCCGGATGACCATCCCGCCCTTCTGCGTAGGGCCCGGGGACACCGCCTTCATTGTCGAAGACTCCCCGCCATTCGGCAGTGCCGTTCCGAGTCGCGTCCTCGGTCTCACGCAAAGCCCTCCTCACCGTCTCGATGCCGGCCGCGATCCATCGCGTGGCCGCAAAAGCCGCTGGCCCTGCGGGAGGAGCCGCAGGGCCAGCGGGCTCAAGACGAGACTTAGGCGTCGGGATCGAGGTGGCGGGCCAACATCCGGCGCGCGGCCAAGGCGAGGCCGGCCTGGCGCGCCTTTTGTCCTACCTGGGGAAGAAATTCGGCCAAGGGGGCGGTGTTGTTGCCTACCTCAATGGCGAGCCCCCACCCCTGCCCGCGGGCGACGAGGCGACTCGACAGACGCCCCAGGGCCGCCTTGGCGCCAGCCGCCGAGGTTTCCGGCAAGAGAATCCAGGCCAAGCCGTCGATGGTCGCCAGTTGGTCTGACCGCCGGAGCCACGGTCGCACGGTTATGGCCAGCGCTATCGCCTCTTCGCCTTCGGTCGGGGCCAGGGCGGCGACGGCCCAGGGCGTGCCGGCGGCCCGACCCCGCAACTGCAAGTCGCGGGCCAGGGCGTAAAACGCGGCGGAGTCGACCAGTCGGGCGGGGCCCGCTCGGGACCCCGAAGGGAATCCGCGCGGGGCAGGGAGGAGCTTCTCCCCAATCCGCCGGACGTAACGCCGCACCATGGCGGTGCTGACCCCGAGGGCGGCGGCCATCTCGGTCAGATCCGCCTGTTGGCTCAACAGTTGCAGCACCGCGCATTCGCGGTCGGTAAACCGCCAGGATTCGTGGCCGCGCATCAAGACAAACATCCCCCCGAATCGGCTCGACCAGAGGGCGAACCGCAATACGTCGCTGTCCGGCCGGCGTGCTGGCTTCGGCGCCTCACCGCTCGGGAGCGGGGGGCAGAAAGAGGTGTTCGGCCAGCCGGGTCAAGGCGCGCTGATGGGTGCGGAAATAGGTGGCTCGGGATACGTTCAGCCGTTCCGCCAAGAGTTCGTGGGGACCCTTGCGCTCCACGTAGTACAGCGTGAGCAGCGCGCGGCCGGACGGCCACTCGCCGAGGTCGGCAGAGCTTAAGGCGTCCAGCAGCCAATGGCGCAACCGAACAGGGGACAAACGCTCCGGCCACAGTTGGGCCAGGTCTGAGTGTTCGAGCTGGTCGAGGTCGTGGATGGCCAACAGCGCTTCGCGAGCGGCCTTGAAGAGCCGGTCGCGGGGCGCTGGGACATCGGGATACAAAAGGCGGCTGAGCCAGGGGCCAAGGCGGCGGGGGCCTAGGGCGAGCTCCCAGCGCTGAGGGTCGTGGGTCTCAAAGCCGTAGGCCTGAAACCACCGAGTGAGCAGACGAGCGTCGACCCCTGAATCGTGCAGGACCTGCGCTTCGACCACCAGTCCGCGCGCCAGCACGGCCGAGGCTAAAAGCACCGTGGCGAGCGCCTCCCAGGCGTGCGGGCAGCCTGGGCTGAGCGCGATGCGCTCGACTACGGCGGGACCAGGCTCGCTGGCTCGGGGAAACTGCCCTTCTGCCGACGCCAACACCTGCCCGCTGGCGTCGGTCAACACCACGGCCTTGCGGGCTGTGGCGGCCGGCCAGTGGACCTGCCAAGACGTCGGCCACGCCTGACCGGCCAACACCCTGGGCGCCAAGACCGTGCGCAGGACCTCTTCGGCGATGACGGCCGTGCCGGCCCCCTCGGCCCAGGCCACGAAGCGGGCCGCGTGCCACCGCCAGTGGCGGGCCGCCCACGGGCGCAGTTGGAGCACCGCTGGCTCGAGTTCCGCGCGCAGGGCCCCGCGAAATCCCCACAGCCCTGGACCCCGCGACTCCACCAGCGGGAGGGTACAGAGTCGCTCCCAATGGCGTGCCGTCAAGTCGGAGCCGACCACTGCGCCAAGCAGCGGCCGGGTGAAGGTGGGAAAAAGCAAGGCCGGTGCCACCACCGCATCCAGGGATTCGTCTCCGAGCCCGGCCCGCCAGTTGAGTCGGCGGGATCCCGGGTGCAGGGCGCGTTCCATGAACAGGCTCAAGGCTTGGCCGGCATCCAGGGACTCTACCACCGTCGGGTGCTGGTTAAAGGTCGCGGCCAGCCTCGACGCCAGGGTGGGAGATCCCCCCGAGACCAACTCGCCCAGTGCCGCAAGCCACGTCGGCATGCCGGCGCTGGCCAGATACCGCCGGGTGACCTCAGGCGCCCAGGGCAGGACGGAGAGAATCCGCCGCTGCCCCCGCACGTCGGGCGTCTCATGCCACAGCGCCGCAAACGGCTCGCGCCCGATGGCCATCACCAGCGTGCCGGGCCGAAGGCGCGGCCAGACCGTCTCGCACAGGTAGGCATCGAACTCGCGCCAGGCGTCGTAGTGGTCGATCACCCAGATCAGGGGGCTGGGCGCTTCGCGCAGGGCGTCGATGGGATCCCATCCGGCCCCGTCGAGACCTAGCGCCTGCGCCAGGTGCTGGCCCACTGCTTGGGGATGGGGGGCCACCTCGTCGGCGGCTGTCCACAGAATCGGAGGATCGGGAGCCATGGCCTTCAGGAAGGTGCGCACGAGGAGGCTCTTGCCGACCCCGGACGGGCCCTCGACTCCCACCACCACCGGGGCCGCTGCCGCGGCCCGCCAGGCTTGCTCCAGGCTCTCCATCTCGGCTGCGCGGTCAAACAACCGGCGTGCCGACGCCAAGGTCATCCCGTCCTGTTCTCGGTTCACGCCTCCGTGGCCCCCCTCTTTCGGCGCCGGCCCTTCGCCGGAACGGCGCCGCCGGCGCGGTGCAGCCGCTCCCGGTCATCGTACGGCAACATCGCGTGGCCGAGAGTGCCCGCATGGGTCTCGAATCTGGTCTCAACCCGCCTATTCGGCGAGACTGGTGTCGTAAAGCCGCCAGCCGTCCTTGCCGCTCCGCTTGGCGGCGTACATGGCCAGATCGGCCGCGTGCAGGAGGCTCTCTCCGTCCAGACCGTCTTCGGGGTAGCGGCTGAGTCCGGCGCTGATGCGCACGCGCACCGGGACGAGGCCCGGTGCGGCGAGCGGTTCGCCCATGGCGGCCAAAAGGCGCGCCAAGAGGCTTTGGGCGTCGCCGGCGGTGTTGACGTTCTGCACGAGAACGCCGAACTCGTCGCCGCCCAAGCGGGCCACCACGTCACCGGGGCGGAAGAGCCGCTGCAGGCGCTGACCCACCTGACTTAACACCCAATCGCCGTGGCGATGGCCGTGGGTGTCGTTGAAGTGCTTAAAGTCGTCCAGGTCTACCAGGAGCACCGCAAAGGCTGCGTCGCCTTGGGTCATCTCCCGTAGGCGCTGGCGAAAATACCGGGGGTTGGCGAGACCGGTGAGGCTGTCTTGGTACGCCAGCCGGGAGATGGCATCGGTGTTGGCCCGCTCTTCGGTGACGTCGCGCAAGACCCAGAGCGCAAAGAGGTCTTCACCCACGTCCATGGCTTCGGCCTCGACCGCCAAAAGGCGCCGTTCCCCCCCTTGGGACAGCACTTCGGCCTCAAACGCGTTATGGAGTTGCTCGCCTTGCATCAGAGTGCGCAAGCGCTCCTGCACCAGGTCGCGGTGGGTGGGGAAGAAAAGCTTTTCCGCCATGGTGGGTAACCGCCCCACGAGTTGCACGGCCGCAGCGTTGGCGTCGAGGATTTCTCCGCTGGGGTCGACCAGTACCATAGGAGCGGGATTGCTACTAAAGAGCGTCTGGTAGCGCTGGGCCCGCGAGGAGACCAGGGCGTAGCGGGTGACGGTGCGCCGCATGAGGGCGATCCAGACCAGCATGCCGGCCAGGTAAGGATAGGGCGGCAGCCAGGGCGGTGCAGAGGCGGGCAACATCACCCCCAGCACGAGGTCGGCCACGATCAAGGTCAGGGCGCCCCAGAAGAGCCCCAAGAGGCGGCCTCGCTGGTTGGGATGGGTGGCGCGGCCAAGCCCGTACCCGAGTCCGATGGCCGTGGCCGAAGAGACCACCACCGCGATCTCCATGGCGCGGTGAAAGCGCGCCCCGTAGATGGGCTCCCACCAAAACCCGCGCCAGACAAACCCGTCGACATTGTAGAGGTTGAGGCCAGAGATCACTGAAAACAGCGCCAAGGCCATCCAAACCCAGGTCACGACTTCCACCAGCCAACGCGGCCAGCGGCGTTCCCACCGCAGTACCTGGAGGTGGATGCGGATGCCGACGCCGGTGAGGACGGCGCCTAAGGTGCCGAGTCCCCACACTGCCACTCGGTAAGCGCCTGCCGGCCACAACTGGGTCAACAACACCGTGAACAGCATGGCCAGCAGGATGAGGTGTTCGGCAAACAGCCACCGGCTTATGGTGGACCGGGGGTTGCGTTGCACGAGCTCGATGCCCCAGTGGAAGAGCCACAGCATCGGGACACCGAGGATGAGCAGGATCCAGGCTGCCTGCATGGGCGTTCACCTCTTCTCGGTTCCCGCCGGTTCCGTTCAGCGTTCGCAAAGGTGGAACGCACGACGCCCTGCCTTAAGGCCTTCCTCCGGGAATGATTGCCATTATGGAGCCATTGTAGGGGATTTCGGGGGCCGTGGCAACGCAAAACCGCTCGAGATACCCCAAGCGAGACCCGAGCCGACAGTTGGCCCCAGACTGCATGGGGCGAGGGGGAGCAGTAGGGTAAGAGCAGTGGCGGCATGAAGCTGAAGAAGGAGGAAGACATGTCCATGTCCACACGCGGTGCCAATCCGGAGTGGCGGCGGGGGCTGCGCTTTTTGGCAGTAGGAGCAGTCAACACCGGCGTAGACCTCGCGCTGTTTTACGCCATCACGGTCCTGTGGCCGCCGCGGGGGGAGGGCTTAATCGTGGCCATCGAAGCCGCCGGCGCCTGGCTCGGCGCGAACCTCGGCGGGCGCGCCCTGCACGGGCGCATCACCTTCGGTATCCCTATGAAAGTCAAACCGTATCTGGCGGTATCGTTGGCGGCGGTAGGGTTGCAGGCGGCCATGGCGGCAGCGGGCAGTGCCGTCTTGGGGCAAGAGGGGGCGCTTCTCGGCAAGGTGCTAGGGGCCGCCATCGGGGCCGGGTTTGCCTACCGGGGGTATCGGCGGTGGGCCTTGGCCGGCGCGCCGGCGGTCCCACCGGCTCCGGCCCCGTCGGCGGCTGCCCGGGGGCAAAAGGCGGTGGCCTTACCGTCCGGTGCCCGGGGACAACGCGCGCCGGCGGACCTCTTCAACCACCGCCTCTGCCGTCAGCCCTTCGGCGTTGATGACCGGAGCTGGCGTGACGGCATCCTCGATGCCCAAGAACCCCGCATCTGAGCCCTGGACCACGACGGCGCCGACGCCCTGTGGCATCTTCCCGTGCCACAAGACGACGTCGTAGCCGGCTTGGCGGAGGGCCTCGGCGTAGGGGCTGAGTTGGCCTTCGACGGCCACGCGAATCGGTTTGGTCATGAGCTTCCTCCCCAAAATGCGCCCACATGGCGCTTGGACCTTCAATCAGGGCCTAGGTCCGCGAGCCGTAGTCTGCCGCGTCGTTCCACCTCCTATCCGGTTTAGCGCAGACGGGGGAACCGTTATACTGGATAAAAGAATACCAGCGGCAGGAGGGAATCCGGTGCCAACTGTGTTTAGCCGTATCATCGCGCGCGAATTGCCGAGCTACGGGGTGCGGGAAGACGATCGCTTTTACGCGTTTTTGGACATTTACCCGGTGCGCCCTGGCCACACCTTGGTGGTGCCCAAGGTGGAAGTGGACTACTTCTTCGACTTGCCCCCAGACATCCTGCGCGAGATCTGGGTCTTCAGCCAACCCGTGGCTGCGGCCCTCCGCCGCGTGACGGGGTGCCTGCGCGTGGGCGCCGTAGTGGCGGGGCTTGAGGTGCCTCATGCCCATCTCCACCTCATCCCTATCGATCGCGAGAGCGACCTGCACCTCGACCGGCGGGCGCCGGCATCGCCGGATGCCCTCGCAGAGATGGCTGCGGCCATCCGGGCCGCCCTGGAGTCGTAGGCGGTGAGAACCCGTCTGACGGAACGGCTCGGCATCCGCTATCCCATCTTGCAAGGGGGCCTCGCGTACCTTGCCCGGGCCGAGCTGGCGGCGGCAGTCTCTAACGCCGGGGGCCTCGGGCAGATCACCGCCACCACTCTGCCCTCGCCGCAGGCCTTGGAGGCGGAGGTGGCCCGGCTGCGGTCCCTGACGACGGCCCCCTTCGGCGTCAACTTCGCGCTGGGGCGGCGGCCCATCGAAGACCTTCTGGCGGCGGCGTTGGCCTTGCGCGTGCCGGTGATCTCGCTCACGGGAGGCAATCCCGAACCCTATGTAGAGCAGATCCGGCGCGCCGGGGCCGAGTGGATTACGCTCGTGGGCAGCGTGCGGGCCGCCGTCAAGGCCGAGGCCCTGGGGGCGACGGCCGTGGTGGCCGTGGGGTATGAGGCCGGGGGGCACCTTGGGCGCGACGATGTGACCACGTTGGTCTTGACGCGCCTGGTGGTCGAGGCGGTACGGATTCCGGTGGTGGCGTCGGGCGGCATCGCCGATGGACGGGGACTTTTGGCGGCCTTGGCCCTCGGCGCATCCGGCGTGGAGATGGGCACGCGCTTTGTGGCCACCCAGGAGTCGCCGGCACATCCCCGCTACAAGGCGGCGCTGGTGGCCGGAGAGGCCACAGGCACGGCAGTGGTCGAACGCACCCTGCGCTCGCCGGGGCGCATGCTGGCCTCGCCCTGGACGGAGGCCATTGCCATTGCCGAGGCAGCCGGCGACCAGGAGCGCCTGCTGGAGCTGATCGGGGGGGCCGCGAACCGCCGGGCGGCCTTGGACGGGGAGCTCGATCGCGGATTCGTGTGGGCCGGCCAGGCCATGGGCCTGATCCGCGACGTGCCGTCGGTGGCCGAACTCATCCGGCGCATGGTGGCGGAAGCGGAAGCGGCGTGGCAGACGCTGGGCCAACTATGGGAGGGGTGTTGATGAATTCCTCCTCAGAAGCGGTGGCAGGGCGCCAGGCGCGCCCTGTGCGCCGAGGCTACGTCCTCGGAGGCATTATCCTGACCTTGGCGCTGTCCGCCATGGACAGCACCATCGTGGCCACTGCCATTCCCTCTATCGTGCGCGACCTTGGAGGGTTCTCGCTCTTTCCCTGGGTCTTCTCGGTGTACCTGTTGGTGCAATCGGCCACCATCCCGCTGTATGGCAAGCTCTCGGACTTGTACGGGCGAAAACCGGTCCTGCTGGTGGGTTCGGCCATCTTCCTTTTAGGTTCGGTGCTCTCCGGCCTGTCCTGGAACATGGTGGCGCTCATCGTCTTCCGCGGGATCCAGGGGATCGGGGCGGGAGCCGTGCAGCCGGTGGCCACCACCGTGGTGGGCGACCTCTACACCCTGGAAGAGCGCGGGCGCATCCAAGGCTATGTCTCCAGCGTCTGGGGCATCTCGGCCATTTTCGGGCCGGCCGTGGGCGGGTTTTTGGTGGAATACGCCTCCTGGCACTGGATCTTCTTTATTAACCTGCCCATTGGCGCCGCCGCCTTGGCCATGGTCGGCACCTTCCTGCACGAGGCCGTGGAACCCAAGCGCCACCGCATCGACTACGCCGGCGCCATCTTGCTGACGGCGTCGATGGGGCTCATCATCTTTGGGCTGTTGCAGGGCGGCGTGAGCTGGGCCTGGATGTCCTGGCCTTCGGCCGCGATCTTCGCCGGCGGGATCGGGTTGTTCTGGGCGTTTTTGGCCGTCGAGCGGCGGGCGGCAGAGCCGGTGATGCCGCTGTGGGTCTATCGGTATCGCTTCTTGTCCTTCGCCAACCTGGCCTCCTTGGTGGTGGGCGCCCTGATGATCGGGCTCACGTCGTTTCTGCCCACCTTTGCCCAGGCCGAGCTCGGGGCAAGCCCGGTCGTGGCCGGTTTTGCCCTGGCGGCGATGTCGGTGGGGTGGCCACTGGCTTCGGCCGTCTCCGGCGTGGTCTACCTCCGCATCGGCTTTCGCCAGAGCGCGCTTCTGGCTTCGCTGGTGACGGTGGCCGCCTCGTTGTGGTTCTTGCGCTTTTCGGCCGGCTCGAGCCCGGTGGCAGTCACAGCGGCCAGCTTTCTCATGGGCGTAGGGCTGGGCCTTTTGTCCACAAGCCTTTTGGTCGGGGTGCAGAGTGTCGTCAGCTGGAATCGGCGGGGAGTGGCGACGGGGGCCAACATGTTTACCCGCATGCTCGGCAGTACCGTGGGGGTGGCAGTCTTCGGGAGCCTGGTCAACGCCGAGCTCAAGCGGTGGTTCGCGGCGCCGCCGCCGGCCGTGGCGCCCTTTCTGCCGCGCTCGCTCAACGCCGCCACGCTGGTGCTAGGCGGCCAGCTGCCCCCCATCGACCCGCGCGCCTTGGACTACGTCCGGCAAGGCCTCTACCGCGGCATTCACGAAGTCTTCTGGGGGCTTCTCGCGGCCAGTGTGCTCGGCATCGTCCTCGAGCTCGGCATGCCCAGGAGGGCCGATCCCCTGCCCGACGACAGCTCCGAGCGCGGCTTTTAGGGCGGCCCGGGAGTTGCTAGAATGAGGGTATGAACAGCACCGACACCGAGCGCATGCCCAAGGCGGCCCAAGAGCCCATCTTGTTCATCTTCACCGGCCCCTCGGGGGTCGGTAAAGGTTCGGTGATGCGGGCGCTTTTGGCGCGGGATCCGCACCTGCACAAGGTGGTCACCTACACCACCAGGCCTCCCCGAGAGGGGGAAGTCGATGGGTTTGACTACCGGTTTGTCTCCAAGGCCGAATTCGAGGCGCTGTTGGCCCAGGGAGCGCTGTACGAGCACGAGCGGGTCTACCAGGACTACTATTACGGATCGCCGCGCGACATCTTCATTCCTGACCACGACGGGGTGATCGAGCTCGACTACAAGGGCCGGCTCAAGTACCAGGCCCGGTTTCCGCACGTGGTCTCCATCTTCCTCCTTCCACCGTCTTTGGAGGAACTGAAGCGGCGGATCCTCAATCGCTCGCGGGTCACCAACCTCGAAGCCCGCTTGAAGAACGCCGTCGAGCAGTTGCGCCAGGCCGCCTCTTACGATTACCTGGTGCAGAACGACGACCTCGAGCGGTGCGTCGAGGAGGTGCACACCGTCATCCGAGCCGAGCGCATCCGGCGCCGAGGGCGATGTCTCTGGCGCCGGCTGTGGGCCGAGGAGCCGCCGGCTCCGTGAGGGGGCCCATGCGCATCGCGCTGTTGGCTGACGCCGGCAGCATCCACGCGCGCCGTTGGGCCGAGGGCCTGGCCGGGCGGGGGCACGTGGTGGCGCTCTGGTCCGAGCGGGATTGGCCCGGCGCGGTGCCCCGGGGCGTGCTGGTCCACCGCTTGGCTCCGCTGGCCAGCGCCCGGCGGGGGATGGCGGCCAACCTGGTCGCGATTCGGCGGGGAGTGGCGGCCTTTGGTCCGGACGTGGTGCATGCCCACTACGCTTCCCATTACGGGTTGTACGGCGCCTTGTTGGGCGCGCAACCGCTGGTGATTTCGGTCTGGGGGGCCGACGTGGAGGTCTTCCCGCAAGAGCGCCCAGCTCTTCACCGGCCGCTTTTGGCGTGGATCTTCCGCCGGGCTCGGGCCGTGACGGCTACCAGCCGGCATCTGGCCCGGGTGGCCCAGGGCCTCGGTGCCCGCGCCGTGGCGGTCATCCCTTTCGGCGTGGACCGCACGCGGTTTTTCCCGGTTCCGCCCAATCCCCCCGGGACGCCCTTGCGCTGGGTGATCAACAAGGCGTTGGAGCCGGTGTACGGGATCGACTTTCTTTTGGAGGTGCTGGCGTCTTTGGAGCCGGGGCTGGAGTGGGAAGGCCGCATCGCTGGAGGGGGCAGCCAAGCCCAGCGCCTGCGGCAGCTCGCGGCCGCTCGAGGGCTCTCCTCGCGCATCGAGTGGCTCGGGCCGGTGGCCAGCGACCGCTTGCCGGAGGTGCTGGCCTGGGCCGATGTGGGGCTTTACCCTTCGTGGCGGGAGTCGTTCGGGGTGGCTCCGCTGGAATGTATGGCGCTCGGACGGGCCGTGGTGGGGCACCGGGTGGGCGGTCTTCCCGAGGTGATCCGCGACGGGGAGACCGGCTGGTTGGTCGAGATCGGCGACCGGGCAGGGTGGGCCGCCTTGCTTCGCGCCTTGGCTTCCGACCCCGCGGTGGCCCGGGCACGTGGAGCCGCCGGCCCCAGGTGGGTGGCCGAGGCCTACGACTGGGAGGCGAGTCTCGACCAGATGGAGGCCTTGTACCGGCGCGTCAGCCGCAGCGATGGGCAGGAGCCAGGCCGAGAATCTGGGTGAGGTGCACCGTCACACCGGTTTTGGCCGGCAGCCGAATGCCCTGCAACCACCCGCGGTTGAGGAAGGTGGGAAGGATGGTCTCCACCAACACCTCCCGCCGGCCGGTGGGAAAGTACTGGACGTCCACCGGGCTTTCGTGGCGGATGGCTTCGCCCAACAGCCGCTCGAGCTCGCTTACGGGGTGGTAGGCCAAGGCTTCGTGGAGCTTCGGCACCAGCACCTGATTGTAGCCGAGCCACACCAGCTGAGGCGCAGTAGGGGCCGCAGCGGCCGCAAGCGGCGGCGGCTCCGGCAGGCCTGGCGTCTCGACGACGTCGCGGATCCATATGCCGGCCCGGCGCAGCCGCTCTGAGGCCTCGTGCAGTCCGTCGCGCCGGATGACAAGGTCAGCCGGGGAGAGGCGGCGGACCGCGAGGGCACCTAAGATGCGCTCGGCGTGCGCCGAGTCCTCCGCCGACTGGCTGTGCAGGATGAGCGCCTCCACCCAGCGGTGGCGGCCGAGCTGCCGAAACCAATCCCGAACGTTGGCCACGAGGTTGGGCGAAAGCTCGGTGCGGGAGAGGGACGCGACCGCCTCGAGGTACGACTCGAGCTCAAAGCCGAGGTCGAGCGCGCGCTCGACGGCCCCGCGGTCGATCTGTAGCACCCACATGCGGTCGGTGTGCTGGGGGGTGGCGAGCCGGTTCCACTGCCAACGTTCGGCATAGGGGACTTCCGGCGGCACCAGCACCTCGCCGGTGGGCTGCACGATGGCCGACCGGGGGCGCGTGGGGCTCCAACGCCCGTGATAGGCGTAATAGGCGGCGTCGGTCAAGCGACCGCGCCCCGCCTCCTCTTCCCACGCACCGGCGGCTAAAAGCCGCGCCCACGCCTCCGGCAATTGGCGCACGACTTCTGGGCGGACCTTTCGGGCGCGCAGGAAGGCCTCCAGTTTGGCCCGGTCTAGCCACTGGTCGGGTTCGAGGCCCGCGGCGAGCCAGATGAGCAGGGGGCCGAGGGACTGGTGGGCGGGCGTGCCGGCGGCAAACTGCAACCAATCCTGAGCCCGTTCGGCGACAGGCTTGTGCCAATACTCGGCGGCCGAAGCCGTTGGCACGAGCTCGCGCGCCTCGCCGTGGAGGGTGAGAAGCCCCTTCAGTTGGGCGAATTGCAGGGCCGCGGCGAAGCGGTGGCGTTCGGGCTCGCCGCCGCGCTTGTCCCACATCCACGAAAGCAGCTTGGCCTCGGCCCGCTTGTAGACGTAGTGCTGTTGCGTGATGGGGATGGGCTGGCGGTCGGCATAGGCGACGACCTGAAAGACGTCGTGCAAGAACGGGGACCATTCTTCGGCCCGGTCGCTGGGGCGAGGAGTTCGGGCCTCGGCCGCAAGGTCGGCGTCGCGCGCCGGCGCGAGCGCCTCAAAGAGCGGGGTCGCGCACTCGGCGGGCAGGACGAAGCTTGGCCGGTAGTAGTCGCTGCGCAACAGGAAGACCAGCCCAGCCTGAGCCAGGCGATTGACCGCCGAGGCAAAGCGGGGTAAGCGGTGGATGTCTTCATGGGCGATGAGCCCCGAGCGTAGGAGCCACGCCCCGAAGACCTGGCGCTCCTCCCCGGGCAGGGTTTCGACGGCGGCGGCGACGCGTTCCGGTTGCGCCAAGCGCTCGATGAGCTCCTCCAAGGCGGCGTGGGGTGGCAGGCCTACGGACTGCATCAAGGCGCGGACGTCGGTCGGTGGCAAATGCGGCAGGATCTGCCGCAATGAGGGGGAGACCCACAGCTGCATCGTCAACTCCGAGCGCGGAAGGGGATGACCGGACTTAAGACCCGCTCCACGGGCCGGCCGTGTTCGTCGGCGTGCGCCACCTCGTACCGGTAGCCCTGTTCACACAGGAAGAGCTGCCGCTTTTGGGCAAACTCCTGCTCTGGGCTTTCCTCTGAGACTACGGTGTAAAACACGGCCTGGGCGCCGTTGGACTTCGGGCGCAGGATGCGGCCCAGGCGTTGGGCCTCCTCTTGCCGGGAGCCGAAGGTGCCGCTGACCTGGATGGCCACGTTGGCGTCGGGTAGGTCGATGGCAAAGTTGGCCACCTTGGAGACCACCAGTAACCGGATCTCCCCTTGGCGGAAGCGCTCGTAGAGCTCCTCCCGCTGGCGCGGCGGGGTCTTGCCGGTAACGAGCGGCGCGTTGAGGCGGTGGGCCAGGGCCTCGAGTTGGGCCAGGTACTGACCGATGACCAAGATGTGGTCGCCGGCGTGATGATGGACCAAGGCTTCCACGACCGAAAGCTTGGCCGGGTTTTCGGCGCAAAGGCGGACCTGGTCGGCGGGGTCGCTGGCGGCTAAAAGTTGGCGCAGCGACTCCGGCATGCGCACGCGGATTTCCCGGCACTGCGCCGTGGCGATCCACCCTTGGGCCTCCAACTCGCGCCAGGGCACGTCGAAGCGCTTGGGGCCGATGAGGGCAAAGACGTCGTCGGCGCGCCCGTCTTCGCGCACCAGCGTGGCCGTGAGCCCTAGTCGGCGCCGGGCCTGGAGGCTGGCCGTAAGCCGGAAGATAGGAGCCGGCAAGAGGTGGACTTCGTCGTAGATGATCAGTCCCCAGTCTTCGCGGTCCAACCGCTGAAAGTGCTCAAACTGGCCCCTTCGCCGGTGGGCCAGGAGCTGATAGGTGGTCAGCGTGACCGGCCGGACCTCCTTTTTGGCCGCCGAGTACTCGCCGATGGCTTCGGCCGTCAGGGTGGTCTTGTCGAGGAGCTCCTCGCGCCATTGATGTAGGGAGGCCAGCGAGGTGGTCAGGATGAGGGTGTGGCGTTGAACCCGCTCCATGGCGCCGATGCCTACCAAGGTCTTGCCGGCGCCGCAGGGCAGCACCACGATTCCGCTCCCGCGGTCGACGCGTCCGTCGCCCCAGAAGGCCTGAACGGCGTCGACTTGGTAGCGGCGCAGGGCAAAGGGGCGCCCCCGGCGGTCGGTGGACTTCCACGCCAAGGACAACGGGGTCCCTTCGGCGTAGCCGGCTTGGTCGTCCACCGGCCACCCGATTTTGGCCAACGCCTGCTTGATGAGCCCCCGCCGTTCCGGCGCCACGCGGAACCCCGGCGCCAGCGGGGGTCCTAGGAGTCCTGCGACGTGGCGATGTCGGCCGACGGCTTGTAGCAACGTGGCGTCCGAGCCTGTCAGCCAAAGGCCGTCGCCGTCGGGAGCCACCACCAGGCGAAGGCGCCCGTAGCGGCGGGCTTGGTCCTCGACGAACTCTGCCACCTCGCGGGGAATGGGGTACTGGGAGTAGCGGGTCAGACGCGCCAGGATCTCGTCGGGGGTCAAGCCGGACGCCACGGCGTTCCACAGCGACAGGTGCGAGAGGCGATAGGTGTGCACGTGCTCAGGACTCTTGACCAATTCGGCGATCCCGACCAAGGCGTCGCGCGCCTCTTCAAACAGCGGATGGTCCACTTCCAAAAGCAGCGAGAGATCGGATTGGACCACCAACGGCAACCGGTCCACGCGCTCCCCCCTTTCCCCCATGTCCGCACGGCGGCGCTAGCGTCATTGTATCTGAGGTGGGGAGGAGATGGAAGACAGAGTGGAGGTGGGCTGCTAGCGCGCAGTGGGGACTGGTACCCGAGCCAGAACCGCCCGCAGCTCCTCCAATTGGTAGGGTTTGGGGAGAAAGTCGAGGAATCCTAAGGCTTCGTAGCGCTCCCACTCGATGTCTGCATAGCCGCTCATCACCACGGCCCGCACGTGGGGGTCGAAGCGCTGGAGGGCTTCGAGCGTCGCCTGGGCGCCGAACCCCGTGGGCACAGTCCAGTCGAGCAGGCACAGGTCGAAAGGTGCGCCGGCGCGCCACGCCGCTTGGTACCGCTCGACGGCTTCGGACCCATCGGCCGTCAAGGTGGGGGTGCACCCGAGCAGCTGAAGAAACGCCCCGGCCACCTCCCGCACGGCGGCCTCGTCGTCCATGACTAGCACCCGCAAGGGGGGAAGGGGGGAAGGCGCATCCGGGCGGGCCAAGGGCCTGGGACTGGCCGGCAACCAGACAGTAAAGCGGGTGTGTCGCCCGGGTTCCGAGGTCACGGTCAAAAAGCCACCGTGACGGCGTGCGATGGCTTCAGCCGTGGCCAAGCCCAGACCTTGGCGGCGGGGCTTGGTGGTGAAATACGGGTCGAAGATGCGCGCGAGGTTTTCGGGCGCGATGCCAGGCCCATCGTCTTCGACCGTCACGGTCACGCCTGGCGGCCCCTCGCCGTCCCTGGCGGGATGGTTGGCGGTCGTCACCCGGATGGCGCCGCCGGCCTCCAAGGCCTCGACGGCGTTGGTCAAAAGCTCGGCCAGAAGCTGCGCCACCTGTTCGGCGTCGACCAGGGCCGGCCACAGATGGGGTTCCGGGTGATGGTGCACCGCGATGGCAGACGGCGGTGCCAGGTCGGCCACTGCCTTGGCCACCAGTTGGTTGATATCGGTGGGTCGGGGAGCCAGGGGATGGCCGCGGGCGAAGGCCATCAACCGGTTGGCCAGTTCGCGGGCCCGCTGGCCGGCGGCGTCGGCCGCCGCCAAGAAGCCTGGCACCCGGTCCGGAGCCTGGGCGAGGTAGGCTTCGGCCAGTGCGAGGTTGCCAAGGATGGCGGCCAGTTGATTGTTGAAGTCGTGTGCGATTCCGGCCGCGAGTCGGCCCAGCGCTTCGAGATTACGGGCGCGTTGCACGGCGGCTTCGCGCTCGGCCCGCTCGGTCACGTCGTGCACCACGCCCACCAGGCCCAGTACGGTGCCGTCCCCGTCGCGGATGAGCTCGGCCCGCGACTCCACCGTGCGCACCTGTCCATCTGGCAGCACCAGGCGGTGCTCCACGGCGTAGGGCACGCCGTCGCGAACGGCGCGGCGCAGCGCGGCGCGGATGCGAAAACGGTCTTGCTCCGGCACGGCGTTCCGAAACCAGGCCGCAAGGTCCGGGGGTGCTTGGGCCGGATCGAGGCCGAAGAGGCGATAGGTCTCGGCAGGCCAGGTCAGCACTCGGTGCCGGTAATCGTAGTCCCAGTACCCGATGCGCGCCATTCTTTGCGCCGCCAGCACCCGCGCCTGGCTTTGGACCAAGCGGGCGTGTTCCGCTTCTTGCTCGGTGATGTCGCGCAGGTGCACCACCAAGCCCTTAAAGCCGGGCGGGCCGAGCCCCTCGCCTCGGCGGCGCGCCGCCGCTTCGAAGGTGCGGCACGTCCCATCCCGGCATCGCAGGTCCACTTTGGCGCGCAGGATCTCCGAGGCTTGGGCCTCTTTCCATCGGCGTTCCCAGGCCAGGGTCGAATCGGGGGTCAAGAGGGCAGACACCGGCTGCCCCACCAGGGCCTCGGGGGGCCACCCCGTCCAGGCGTAGGCGTTGGCACTGGCGTAGCGGATGATGCCGTCGGCCCCGAGGACCAAAATCAGGTCGGCGGCGTTGTCGACCAGGTACCGAAAGCGCCGTTCCCCCTCGCGCCACGCTTCGACCTCGGCCTCGGCCAGCTGGACCGAAAGGCCGAGGTTGGCCTGCCCGGCCGCAACGGCCGCCACGTGTGCCACGACCAGGGCCACTACGCCGACACCAAGGCGCAGGCCCGCGAGCGGGGCTGGGGAGTGAACCAGCACCAGGACGAGCGCCCCCAAGGCATAGCCCAGGGCCCGGGGCCAGGTGGACAGGTGGGGAGAGCGTCTGAGGTTTGGGCGGGGCTGAGCTCCCTGCGCCAACGCGGCGCTGAGGAGGCTTGCGCTCACCAACGCCAACAAGGCCTCCCCCCCTATCCCGGCGAACACGTCGGCCCCGAGCCACGGGATAAGCCAGAGCCCACTTAAGGCCAAGACCCTCCCGACCCGATGCCTCCGGCGTTCCGAAGACCCCAGTGCCAGCACGGCCAGCGTGAGGGCGCCTCCCCAGGCCAGAGCGCCGGCCGGCCCGAGAAGTCGGCCGGTGTCGAGAGCAGTGCTGCCCACAGCGGCCGATGCCAGCACCAATCCTGCGATGGCGCGCCGCGCGCGCCCCGTCCACCCCCAGGCGGCAGTGGCGCGGCGGGAGAGCGTAAGGCCGGCCCATCCGCCTGCCGCTGCGGTCTCCACGGCCAGGATCCCGGAGACCGGATCTGCTGGCATACCCTGGATTCCCCCTTGGTGGTGCCGGTTTGAGCGGTTTCATTATACCCGCGGTCGAAAATCGGCTAACACCGCCAATCGACCGGACCCGTCGGGAAATTTGCCGACATCTGCGCGCGAAGCGTACCAGAGGGACAAGGGACGGGGGAGCGGCCGGAAGGGCCATGGTGGGCGCGCCGTTTTCGTCCCGGATGGGCCTCGAGCTCGGGGCGGCTCCTTTCGGGAAGCGAGGACCAGTCCTTCGCGCGGGGCCTCTCCGGGTTGCGGGGAGAAGGCCCGTACCCCGTCTTTACGGGGGGAGGGGGCAGGGGGAGGGAATGGTGGCGTTGTTCTCCCTCCGTCCCTGCCGGTCCGGGGCCGGCTTCGAAGGCAGGACCAGGCCAGCTTAATTGCAAATTTATTGCAGAGAGGGTATACTGGACGGTGAAAGGGGTCCCAGAGGGGGGAGGTCCTATGACGGCCGAGACGCCGGAGCAACTTTTTCGGAAGACGCTGCACGCCCGCGGCTACCGGGTGACCCCGGACCGGCTCCGGGTCTTTCGGCACCTCTTGGCTCGCCCCCAACCGGTGGCAGTGGCCGAGTTGGCCGATGCCCTCCAAGCCGAGGGGACGCACCCGGTCACAGTCTACCGCGTCATCGACTGCCTGAGCGCACTAGGTGTAGTCCATCCGGTCCTGCTCGGCAGTGCTGTGGGCTTCGAGCTTTCCGCCCCGTTTCGCGCCCACCACCACCACCTCTGGTGCCGGGGATGCGGACGCCTCTTCGACCTCGCCGAGTGCGAACTCGACCCCGTCATCCGCCGCATCGAGGAGGTGCACCACCTCAAGGTGGAAGGGCACGAATTGACCCTCGAAGGGCTGTGCGACCGCTGTGCGGCCCGCTCCGAGGCCTGATGCCCCATTACCGCACCGAAACAAGCACCGTTGCCAAAGCGCTCCATATTCTGGGGATGGACCGGATGTTGGTCGCGGCTAAGAGAGTAAGCCGTGGCTAACTTTGAACGCGGGCCGGCCTTTGGGAAGAGGCGGGTCCGCCCGGGTCGAACAACGGGGCCGCGTGGGCCGGCCGAAGCGGGGGATGCGGCGTGCGGAACGAGGGCGCTTGGAACGAGGAGTGGGTACGGGCTCGGGGCCGATGGCGGGTGGTGCGCGCCCGGCGGCAGGGCCGGTGGTGGCGGGTCCTGTGGCTGGTGGCGGGCCCTGGGCTTCTGGTCATGTTGGGCGAAAACGATGGTCCCAGCATGTTGTCTTACGCCGCCACCGGGGCGCAGTACGGGATCGGGTTCTTCTTGCCCTTTGTGGTGCTGACCTTTGCCATGGCCTTCGTCGCCCAGGAAATCACCGTGCGCTTGGGCGCCGCGACCCAGAGCGGGCATGCCGAGCTCATCTACCGGCGGTTTGGGCGCTTTTGGGGCAACTTCGCCATGGTGGACCTGATGGTGACCAACTTCATGACTCTGGTCACCGAATTTGTAGCCATGGTCGCCGGCAGCGCCTATTTCGGGGTGCCGGCGCCGGCGGCGGTGGCGGTCGGCGTGGCGGTGGTGTCGGCGGGGCTCTGGTTGCACCGCTACTGGTCGTGGGAGCGCCTGACGCTGGGGCTGGCCGTCGTCAACCTGGTCTTTATTCCCATCGCCCTCCTCAGTCATCCCGACTGGGGGGCCGTGGGTCGGGCGCTCGTCACCTTCCGCCCCTGGCCGGCGGGCGGCGCCACCAGCACCCTGACCATGATCCTGGCCGACATCGGGGCCACCATTACCCCGTGGATGCTCTTCTTCCAACAGGGTGCCGTCAGCGACAAGGGCCTTGGAGGGGCCGAGATTCCCTGGGGGCGGTGGGATACGGCCCTCGGTGCGACCCTGGCCGCCTTGGCGGCGTTGGGCTGCATTGTGGCCACGGCTCCCCTGCACGCCCACGGCATGAACGCCAGCGCCTTTTCGGCGGCCGCGTTTGCCCAGGCGCTTTTACCCTGGGTGGGCAGTGTCGGCAGCGCGCTCTTTGCCATCGGCATCATCGAAGCCGGGGTGGTGGCCGCGGCCACCATCTCCGTCTCCTCGGCCTACGCCTGGGGAGAGGTGACGGGGCAGGCGCACAGCTTAAACCGGTCGTTGCGGGAGGCCCCGGGGTTCTACGCCGTGCTGGTGGGCATCGCGGCCCTGGCGGGATCCGTGGTCTTGATCCCCCACTTTCCCTTGGAGACGGTGGTCATTCTAGTCAATGTGGTGGCCGTGTTGACGATGCCGCCGGCCATTGGCTTTTTGCTCCTCTTGGCCAACGATGCCGAGGTGGTGGGCCACCATCGTTCGGGACGGCTGTGGAACGGGCTCGGGATTGGGGTCGGCTGCTTTGTGGCGCTGGCCGGGTTGGTGTACGCCGTGACGGTGGTCCTGCCGGCGGTAACCAGATAGAGCGGGTCGCAGGGAAAGGAGGCGTAGCCATGGCGCAGAGGGTGGGATTCGACGACGGGGAGACGATGACGGGACTGGCGCAACTGGTGGCGGAACAGGAAAGCCTGCGCCGCCGACAGGCGACCTTGGGGCTGCGTCCCTTGACTCCGGGTCTGCGCTGGACGCTCTGGGGCCTGAGGATCTACGTGCTCCTCATGGTGGCGATGGTGGCCTGGGAAGCGGTGACGGCGCACTGAGCCGCTACAAAACCTTACGGCCCTGGGGGAAGTGCTCCCAGGGCCGCGGCTTTCGGCTTCAGTCGAGGGTAGCCAGGACCTTCTTCCACGTCTCCGGGTCGAGGTGCAGGTCTTGCTCCACCAACGGGGTCTCGCGGAACCCTGGCACCAGGTCCTCGAAGCTCGGGGCCTCTTCTTGGTAGATGAGGCCGGTGACCAACTCGTCGGTCTCGGCCAAGAGGGCCAAGGCAGCTGTGCGGTCGTGGGGATTGTAGTCCGGCCACTCGTCGAGGTTCTTCAACACCTTCTTGTACCAGTCGTAGGTGTTGACCTTGTTGTAGGTGACGCAGGGCGAGATGGTGTTGATGAGAGCAAACCCTCGGTGCCGGATACCGGCTTCAATCAATTTGGCCAGTTGCGGCTGCCAGCTCGAAAAGCCCTGCGCTACGAAGGTGGCGCCGCCCGAGATGGCCAGCATCAAAGGGTGGACCGGCCGCTCGATGTTGCCCTTGGGCGTAGACTTGGTCTGGAACCCTTCCGCAGAGGTCGGCGACGTTTGGCCCTTGGTCAGCCCATAGATGTGGTTATCCATCACGATGTAGGTGATGTCGAGGTTTCGGCGCATGGCGTGCATGAAGTGGCCCATACCGATGGCGTAGGCGTCGCCGTCGCCGCCGGCTGCGATCACCGTCAGGTCGCGGTTGGCCAATTTCAATCCCAATGCCGCCGGCATGGTGCGACCGTGGGTGACGTGCAGGTTGTACGAGTTAATGTAGTTGCCGATTTTGCCCGAGCAGCCAATCCCGGCCACGATGGCCACCTTTTCCGGTTCTACCCCGACGGCCACCAAGGCCTTCTGCAGGGCCGCCAGGACCCCGAAGTCCCCGCATCCCGGGCACCACCACGACTTCTCGTTGGTCTTAAATTCGGCCAAGGTCGCCATCAGCGCACCACCTCCACTCGGCTGAGACTGCCACGCGCCGCCGCTACCACTTCTTCCGGGGCCATGGGCACGCCGTCGTACTTCACGAAGCTTTCAAAGCGGGCGTCGGCCGCACCTTGGGCCCGCATCCAGGTCAAGAGCTGGGCCGTGGCGTTCTGCTCCACCACCAGGACCCGCCGGGCCTTCGCCAAGGCCTCGCGCACCTGCTCGGTGGGGAAGGGGGCCAGCGTGCGCAGCCACGCGATGGCCACCCGATGGCCCTCGGCCTCCAACATGGCCTTGGCTTCGCGGATGACGCCCACGGTGGAGTTGATGCCCATCAGGACCAGATCCGCGTCGGCCGGGCCTTCCATCTTGATGCCTACCCGGTGGCGGTTGATGGCCCGGATCTTCTCCAAGCGCTTATTCATCATCTGCACGCGGTTTTTGGGGTCTTCATTGACCTTGCCGGTGACCGAGTGCTCGGAACCCGTCGCCAGGTACTGGCCGTACTTCTCGCCTGGCAGGCTGCGCGGCGAGATGCCGTCTGGCGTCAACCGATAGCGTTCGAACACCTCTTGGCCCATGGCCAACAGTTCCTCCGGCGACACCACGCGACCCCGCTCGATGGGGACGTCCGGGCTGGCCACGACCCGGCGTTCCACCGTCTGCTTCCACAGCGCCAGCGAAAGATCCGTGGCGATGATGACCGGGTTCTGGTAGGTTTCGGCCAGGTTGAAGGCCTCGTAGGCGTCCTCGAACGATTCTTCGGGGCTGCCGGGGGTGATGACGATCCGCGGCCCTTCCCCGTGCCCTCCGTTGAGGAGGGCCAAGAGGTCCGATTGCTCCTGCTTGGTGGGCATCCCGGTACTGGGGCCGCCGCGTTGCGTGTCGACGATCACCACCGGGATCTCGGCCATGGAGGCCAGCCCGATGGACTCCTGCATCAGGGAGATCCCGGGACCGGAGGTGGCCGTCATGGCGCGTACCCCCGCAAACCCGGCCCCGACGGCGGCCACGATGGAGCCGAGCTCGTCCTCCATCTGCACCACCGCGCCGCCCACCAGCGGAAACCATTTGGCCAAGGCCTCCATGATGTCCGACGCAGGCGTGATGGGATAACCGCAGAAGACGCGGCATCCGCCCGCCAGGGCGCCGAGGGCCGTCATCTCGTTGCCGGTTACGACCAGACGGTCTCCCGGCGTCGGCTTGCCTAACGAGAAGGTCAAAAGATGCGGATAGCGCTCCCGCACCGCCTCGTATCCGGCCCGCACGGCGCGGCGGTTGGCCTCCATCACCGCCTCCCCCTTGCGGGCGAACTTGGAGGCGACGTATTCCGCGAACGGTTCTACCGGCAGGTTGAGCAGGGCCACCGACGCCCCTACGGCCACCATGTTGCGCATGACCACCGAGCCATGCTCTTTGGCCATCTCGGTCAAGGGCAACGTCAGGAGATGGGCCTTGACGGTGTCGGGCACCACCGGGTCGAACCCGCTGTCGGCCAGCAACAAGCCGCCGTCCAGTTCATGGGCATTCTTGTCGATGGTCTCCTGGTTTAACGCCACCAAGATGTCGGTGCGCAGGGTGGGGGCAGCCACTGGCGTGGTGGCGATGCGGACCTTGTAGTGGGTGTGTCCCCCTTTGATCCGCGACGAAAACCACTTATACCCGTAAACATAGTAACCCATCCGGTTCAAGACCGTGGCCAACACGTCTCCCGTGGAATCGATTCCCTCGCCTTGGTCCCCGCCGATTTTCCAGGCCAACATGCGCCGTCGCCTCCTTGGCTCCTCGGGCCAGACATGACCGTCGCCGTTCCGTTCCTACCAGTTACTTTACCCGCGATCTAAGATGAATTAAAATGAACGTTGTTTATCCTTTCCATTACCGAAAGGAATGTGTTTGCTCCCTTCATTATAATGGGCAGGGAGAGAAACGCAAAATCGGTGGGCGACGCCCCAGGAGGACCGCGATGTTGCTGGCCTGGTTTCGAACCTTCGTTCGGGTGGTAGAGGCGGGGGGCATCACCCGGGCGGCCGAGCAGCTCTCCCTGACCCAGCCGGCCGTCACCAAGCAGCTGCGCGCCCTCGAAGAGGCCTTTGGCACCCGCCTGCTGGTGCGCCGCGGCCGCCGCGTGTTGCCGTCGGCCAGCGGGGAGACCTTGTACCATTACGCGAAGCGCATCCTGGCGCTGGTCGACCAGGCGCACGATGCCGTCAACGAACTCGAGCGGCCGGGGGGAGGCGAGATTCACCTGGGCGCCGTCTCCACCGTTGCTGTCTCCACACTGCCCCAAGTGCTGTCGGCGTTTACCTCGCGCTTTCCGCGCATGCGGGTGCGCGTGCGCATCGGAGAGATCCAGGACAACCTGGATGCCCTGTTGCGGGGGGACGTGGCCGTGAGCGTCATGACGGTGCCCATCGTGCACCCGCAGGTGGACTCGGTGCCCCTCTTCGAGGATCCGGTCCGGTTGGTGGTGGCTCCGGAACGGGCGGCGCGCCTCAGGCGCCCGGTGCGGCTGTTGGACCTGGCCGAGATGGACTTCATCTCCTACGAACGGCCTTCGCGGTTCCGCTCCTTCGTGGATGGGGTGCTCGAGCAGCACGGGCTGATTCCCCGAGTCCTGATGGAGTTCAACAGCCATGAGGTGGTCAAGACCATGGTCAAGAGCGGGCTCGGCGTGGCCATGGTCCCCGACTCGGTGGTGCGCGACGACATCGCGGCCGGCGATTTGGTGGCCATCGAGGTGGCCGACCTGCCTCCTCTGGCCCGCACCACCTCGCTCAACCTGCTGCGGGACCCGCCGGTCTCCGGTGCGCTGGTGGCCTTGGTGGGCACGTTTTTTACCCACTATCAAGTGCCGGCGCACCTGTGGCCGGGATGGTACCGAGACCGGGCCGCGGTGTGGTCAGCGATGGGGCCGGTTCACACCCCCGAAGGTCGTGATAGGATGGGGCCAGGAGGTTTTGCCCAGTGAGGAGGGGGGCTTGACGAGCGAGGGGACAGGTGGACTGGCCTGGGCTAGGTGGGAGACAGAGCAACTCGCCCGCCTGCCCGACCCGGTGGCCGAGGCGGTATCCGGACTGGCAGCCGAATCCCGTCGGCGGTGGATCCTGCGGTTTCGGCTCGGGCGCCCGTCCCCGGCCGCCGAAGTGGTGAGGGATTGGCTCTTATCCGAGGTTGCAGGACCGCCACGGTGGGTTGTGCCCGCCATGGCGTGGGACCACGTCGTGGGGCCGCGCGCCGTGCTCTTGAGCTATCCCGAAGCGGTGGGACAAGACCCGCTGGCTTTGGCGTACCTCGGGTGGCTGGGCGCAGGATCGGGCGACCAACGGCAGGCCGTGGTGGAGCGGCTGGGACCGCTGTGGGGACTTTGCCTTTACGCGGCCGAACGCGGCGGGGGCGTGGAGGCGACAGGACTCGAGTCGTGGCTTTCGGCCTATCGCGGGGCACTTTGGGAGGCCGGCTTGGGGGCTGTGGTGCGATGGGCGGAGATGCGCGCCGGCCGTGCCTTCGACTTCGCCGTTCGCTGGCCGGAGGTCCCGACGGCGGAGGCGGCGGCGTTGCGGCGCCAGTTGACCTTTGGGATCGTACCCCATCGGCCAGGGGGCGAGGCGGCTCCCGATCCGGTGGCGGTGCTGTGGGCCTGGGCCGGTTTGCCAGAGGCAGAACAGGCTCAGACGGCAGCGCTGTGCACCAAGGCCCTCGAAGGATGGCACCTGATTGGGGTGTGGCGGCGCGTGGCCGAGATGCCTGCCGAGGAGGGGTCCGAGTGGTCTTAGGTGAAGCCGAACTGCGGGCGCGCCTGGCTGCACCGCTGGAAGAGCGGTTGGTGGTCACCCCCATCTTGGATCCCGACCAGATCCGGGGAGGGTCGTTGGATGTGCGCCTCGGTACCGAATTTATCGTGCTCAAGCGCTCTCCGCGGGGGCCCATCGACCCCCTTCAGATGGGGGTGGACGCGCCCGACAGCCAGGAGCGGTTGCGGGTCGCGGTCGGAGAGCGCATGATCCTCCATCCCAACCAGCTGGTGTTGGGTGCGATCTTGGAGTTCATTCGCGTGCCCGACGACCTCATGGCCTACGTCATCGGGCGGTCGTCATGGGGGCGGCTGGGCCTCATCGTGGCCACGGCCACCATGGTGTCGCCTGGCTTTCGCGGCAGCCTCACCCTAGAGCTCGCCAACCTCGGCGACACGCCGGTGTTCCTCTATCCCGGCACGCGGGTGGCGCAATTGGTCTTCCACACCCTGCACCAGCCGGCCCCGGCTTACGGCCAGGGCGAAGCCAAATACTCAAGTCCCACCGGGCCGGAATTTTCGAAGTTGGCCTTTGACCGGGATTGGGCGGTCATTCGCCGATTGCGCCGCGATCCGGGCTAGGGGCCGGTAGCTCGGGGGCAGGGGCCGCGAGTTTGGCCAGAAGCTCGACCAGCGTGGCCCGGTCCTCGCGGGACAGGGTTTCCACCGAGCGCACGACGCGGGCGCGAAAGACGGCATCGGCCTCCCTGAGCGCCGCTTGGCCGGCGGGCGTGAGCACCACATGGACGAACCGCTGGTCCTCGGCCGGGTCGCGCTGTCGCTTGACGTAGCCCAAGGCTTCCAGTTTGTCCACCATCCGGGTGGCCCCGGCCGTAGTCAGCGCCAAAAGGTCGGCCAACTCCCCGATCTTGACCCGGCGACCGCCTTCCAAGACCTTCATCACCCGGCGTTGCGATCGGGAGAGGGGACCGAATTGACGGCCCAACCCCTGGTACCATCCTTCGAGGGCCTGGCCGATGGCCCAGACCGCGGCATCGTCCGACATGCGTCCTCCCTGTCCTGCCCCCGGGCGTGCGGCGATTTGCCCCAATTATAGTGCGAGCGACGCCGTCCGCCAATCGCTGGCGCGGCCGGGAGAACGCGTTAGTCGGGGAGGTCTTCGAAGACCGCCGCCACCATCTCGTCGATGGAGTGGTCCTTGTCCGTCCGCTCGTCGATGGTGATCTGGGTGAGCACCCGGTCGACCCCGTGCCCGAACGGCACCCGGTGCATGGCCCGCACCAGGTTCAAGATGTGGTCCAGGTCGCCGGCTAAAATGGTGGAGGTGGGCGTCAATTCGCTGTCTACCTCGGGATCGTCCTTGACGAGGTTGTAGCAGGCCTTGACGTAGCTCGAGATGCTGGGGACGATGGTCCCCATGGGCACCACCTTGACTTCTACCACTGCCGCCATACGCTTTCCCCCTTTATAACGCCTTTCGGTGCTGGGCGGGCAAGGGCCAAACCGACCCCGGGCCATCCCTGCTGTCGCCCACAGTATGGCGGCGGGGGCCCCCCTTTATCCGGCGCCGTCCTCGGCCGTAAAGGGGCTCTCGCCTTCTACCACCGCCGTGATGCGGTTGTGCTCGTCGACGTAGACCAGCCGGGGGCGGTGCTGGCGGCGCTCCTCCTCGGAATAGTGGCCGTAGGCCATGATGATGACCAGGTCCCCGGGGTGAAAGTGACGTGCCGAGGTGCCGTTCAGACACACCGTGTCGGGATGGTCCGGGTCGCGGATGACGTAGGTGACCCAATGGGTCCCGTTGTGGATGTTGGTGATGTGCACGAACTCGTACGGGACGATGTCGGCCGCTTCGCACAAGGCGTGGCCCAAGGTGAGACTGCCGACGTAGTTGAGATTGGCCTCGGTCACCACGGCTCGGTGGATCTTCGATTTCAGGAGTTCCCGCTGCACCTGCATCCTGCCTCCCTTTTGTCCCGCGCTGGGCGCCTCGTCCTGGTAAGATATGCGAATGCGGCGAAAAACTTGCCGCGGCCGAAGGCGCGAAGACCTTGGCCTGCCCCAACAAATCCGAATCTACAGTCCGACCTAGCGGAGCGACAGGGTCTGCCATCGCAGCCTTGGGCCCTCGGAAGGGGTCGGTCGCAGTCCGGGGCGTCGTGCCCTTGGAGGGATGGCTAGAGGGGCCTTCAGGTGCATAAAGCGGCGCAGGTTCGGCCACGCTGAAGACACAGGCAAAAGGCGGCGGAGGTGAGACCATGAGCGGCGAATCCCAAGCCTCCGAGGGTAGGCATCGGCCGCGCGCCGGGGCAGCTGCCGAAGCCCCGGTGGAATCGCTCAACCACGCCATTCGCCGTGAGCTCGGCTACCTCGACGCGGTGGTGGCGACCCCGTTCCGGGTGCTGCGGCGCGGATTGAAGCGCCGGGAGGGCGCCTTGGCCGAGGGGATGGAGGAGCTCCTGTGGGCGCTCGAGGGTATGGCGCGTCTTCCCGTCAAGGTGTTGCAAGCGGCATTCGGCGGCGAGGAGGAGGTCACTCCCCGCTAGCCTGCTCCAAAACCCGCCTCGGTTCTTTCTCCCGTGCCGGCCTCGTAGCCTATCCCGGAGGGAGGCTTCGAGGTGGGGCGCGGGCTTTCGGGCTTTTCGCCCGATTTGTGGTGGCTGACGGTAAGCCTCGGGCTTTTTGGGCTCGGGTTTGGCCTGTACGCGGTGATCTGGCCCCTGTGGGTCGAGCGGCTCGGAGGCGGGCCCTTGGCCATCGGGCTTATCGGCACAGTGGCGTCGGTGGTCACGGCCGCGTCGGTGTGGCCAGGGGGATGGCTAGCCGACCGGTGGGACCGACGTTGCCTCATTTTCTGGGGTTCGGCCCTGGCCGTGCCGGTGCCGTTGGCTTTTGCCGCCGCCCATCGCTGGACGGCCCTGATTCCCGGCATGGTGGTCTATTGCGCCTCCAACTTCTCCCTGCCGGCGCTGCAGGCGGTGATTGTGTCCGAGACGGCGCCGGAACGCCTTGCCACGGTGTATAACCTCATCATGGCCGCCTTTGCCGTCGGGATGACGGCGGGCCCGGCCTTGGGCGGGGCCTTGGCGGAATGGGCGGGATTTGGGCCCGTCTTTGACTTGGCCGCAGCGTTGTACCTGCTTTCCGCCTTGGCGGTGCTGCCCATCCGCCCGAAGCCGGCGCGACCCCGGACAGGTTTAGGCCCGGTGGCGCCCATCCTGTCGCCGGCGTTGCGCCGCTGGTTGGCCCTGGCTTCGTTGGCGGCGCTGGCTGGAGGGATTAGCGGGCCGTTCGTCGTGCCCTACCTCAAAATGGCGGCGCACCTCGACTTGGAAGCGATCGGGGGCATGGGTTCACTGGGGGTGCTGGCGGCGACGGTTTCGGGACCGGCCTGGGGGTGGGCAGCGGCCCGTTGGGGGATCCCTCGGGTGATGGGGCTGGGATTTGGTCTCGGGGCCTTTGGAGCCGTGCTCCTCCTCCTGGACCCCGGCCGTGCGGCGGGGCTCTTTGCCGCGACCTTCCTGCGCGGCATCGGGGAAGGGGCGCGGACCCTGGGAGGCGTAGCCATTGGGCGCGCCGTGGACCCGACCCAGGCCGGCCGGGCCTATGGCACCCTCAACCTGATTACTGAAGGGGTCGGCGCCCTGGCCCCTTTGGCGGGAGGCTGGCTGTACGCCCGAGCGGCGTGGCTGCCGCTGTGGTGTGGCGCGGCCCTGACCGGACTTCTGGCGGCGGGGCTTCTGGCTGGTCCGCCCTACCGTTGGCCGTGGAGCGCGTCGGGACCGGAAACCGGGTAGCGTTCCCAGTCTGCCATGGGAGGGGCTTAGGGCGTGTGGAGGGGATCGAAAAACGGCTTGAAGACCAAGAGGGCGTCTTCGCCGTTCTTAAAAAAGTGCGGGCGCCGGCCTATGACCTGCCACCCGATGGTCTGGAGCAGGTGGAGTTGGGCGCGGTTTCCGGCTCGGACCTCGCCGACGAAGGCACCGGCGCCCAGGTCCTCGGCCACCGGCTCGGCGGCAGTCAGGAGAAACCGGGCCAATCCCTGACGCCGATAGCGAGGGTGGGTCACGTTGGCGAAGACGTGGGCAAAGCCGCCCACCACCTCAAAGCCGAAGTAGGCGGCCAGCCGGCTTCGGTCTCGCACCACTATCCAGCGGGCGCGGGGGTGGCGCCACGCCTGCCACAAGGCTGCCCAAGGCATCGGTTCCAAAAAGACCACGCGCTCCAGTCGACCGATGGCCCAAAGATCGCGGAGGGTGGCAAAGCCGACCCGGTATCCTCGATAACCCGCCGGAAGGACAGGAAGCCTGGTCACCCCGTTCTCTGTCATGGACTTTCTCCTCTTGCTCCCTTCTTTAGCAATCTGCACCCCAAAACGTCCTTCTGCCCTCTCGTGGTCAACGAATGCAGCGTCCGGCCTTTTGGTGACGGCGGGGACCATTTTTCGGGGTCCTGGATAAGATGGGGTGAATCCCGGCTTCCCCTTGGGAGTCGTTGGGGACCCACCGGGTGGCGAAGGGAGGGAGCAGCCTTGCATCCACAACCACTGGAGACCCTCTTGGCAGGAGTGGAGGGGGTGGGGTTTGGGGACTGGCGCCGGGTGGCGGTTTCCGCCATCGCCTTGGATTCGCGGCGGGTTGAGCCCGGGACGCTGTTTGTGGCCTTGGCCGGACAGCACCGGCACGGCCGCCAGTTTCTGGAGGAGGCGAAGGCGCGGGGTGCGACGGCCGTGCTGCTCGACCGCCGCGACTGGCAGGCCGGCCTGCGGTCGCCGTTGCCGGGCTTTGCCGCTGCGCGCCCGCGCGAGGCCGTGGCCGTGGCCGCATCCCGCCTTTTCGGCGAACCGGCCCGCGACCTGGAACTCGTGGGGGTGACCGGTACCAACGGCAAGACCACCGTGGTCTACCTGGTGGCCCAGATCCTCGAGGCGGCCGGCCGCCGGCCCGCGTATTGGAGTACGGCCGAGGTTCGGGGTGGTCAGACCACCTTTCGCCCCCTGATGACCACCCCCGAGGCGCCGGACCTCCACCGCTTCTTGGCCGAGGTGCGGGAGCGGGGGGGACGCGAGGTGATTCTCGAGGTGTCGTCCCACGCCTTGAGGTTGGGACGCGTGCACACCTTGGACTTTCGGGCCGGCGTCGTCACCAATCTCAGCCCCGACCATCTCGACTTTCATGCCGACTTTGCCGACTACCGCGAGGCCAAGCGCCTTTTGGTGTCCGGATTGGATTCGAACGCCTTGGCGGTGCTCAATCAAGATGACCCCGAGGTGTGGGGGTTTCGCGCCACCACGCGGGCGCGGGTGGTGGGCTACGGCCTTGGGCCCGAGGCCGAGGTGGGGGCCGAGGAGGTTGCCGCCGGTGGAGAAGGCAGTCGCTTTCGCCTGGTTTTCCGGGGCGAGTGGGCCCGCCGCGCCGGTGTTCGGAGCCTGGCGGTGGCGCTGCCGCTGCCGGGGCGGCACAACGTCTACAACGCCTTGGCGGCAGCGGCGGTGGCCCTTCACTGGGGCGTCGAGGCAGAGGGGGTGCGACAGGCGCTCGAGCGCGCGCGCCCGCCCGTGCGCCGACTGGAGCGGTTTGACCTCGGGCCGTTTACGGTAGTCAATGACGTGGCCATGAACCGGGCCAGCTACGACGCGGTGATGGAAACCATGCGGCGGTGGCAGCGCCCTCTGGTGGTGGTCAACGCGCTTCGCGGCAACCGGGGCGAGGCGGTCAACCGGGAGATCGCGGAGACCTTGGCGCGATGGAACCAGATGCTGCACTTTTCTCCCCTCATCCTCTCCCTCAGCGAAGGGCATGTCGCTGCGCTGCCGGCGGACTACCGCGTCCGCCCCGCCGAGCTTAAGGCCTTCTTGGAATCGGCGGCCGACTCGGGCCTCACCGTGGAGTGTTATCAAGAACTGCCAGACGCCATCGCCCGCGGCGTGGATCGGCTCGTACCCGGCGGCCTCTTGCTTTTGCTCGGCACGTTCGGCATGGACGACGGCCCCGCCTTGGCCCGCGCTGCCCTCGAATCCCGCTGGAAGGGGGCATAAGCGCGCCTGATACCATGCCATAAATAAATTGTCATTTCCTTTTGGTCAATTTGCTGGTACGGTAAAGGGGAAGAAATTTTCGAGGGGTGAATGCACGATGTTGTACCCTCCGCTTCCTCTTCCGGAGATGCTGCAGGTGTTCTCGTTCCACAATCCCTTGACGGTGGCGTGGGCGGCCGTGGCCGCGGCCATCTTGGTCTTCTTCGGCGGCTTTATCACCGGCATGGTGCTGGGCCAGCCCGAGGAGGCCGTGGCCGACGCGGCCTCGGAGCTGAAGGCGGAGCGCCACTCGGCTTAAAGGATCGCGGGTGGAAAGGCTCCGGCCACGGCCGGAGCCGTTTTTCGTTTGCGGGCGCTCCTTAAGCCTGCGGATTGAGGCTCCCGGTGTCCCGCAGCGTCACCGCGACCGTGACGGTCACCGGCGCGCGGGCCAAGGCCGCGGTCCAGGTTTTCGGGTTGGGGGCAGCGGAAAAGGGGCGGGTGGCGAGGGCTTTCGGGTAACAGGCGAAGAGGTCGAGGCGGTGGGCCTGGGACCAGCGGACAAGGGCCAGCGCGTCGTGGGCCAGCACCTCCGCCGCTCGGCGTTGGATGGCCGAGGCGCTCAGGAGCGGGCCCGTGCCATCGACCTCGTCGAGGGTGACGGCGACCTGGCCGGCGACTGTCAGGCGACCGGCAGCCAACGCGATGTGAAAGTGGCTCGACACCGTCTGCAGGACATACCGGCGTCCTCCGTCTTTCAGGCTTAAGAGGAGAGACGGTGCGCGCCCGGCCAAAAGGCCGTAGGTTTCGGTCTCTCGGCGGCTCCACTCTCCGGCCAGCCCCAGCGGTGTGACCACGGCGGCGCCGACCACGCTGAAGTCCGACCCACTGGCCACCCCCGGTTCTGGGCGAAGCGCCAGCACCGGCAACACCGCCGCCTCCGCCGGCTGGTTTAACCAGTGTTCGGCGATCTGGTACATGCGCACGGGGTAGGCCCAGCCGTCGTGTTCCGCCGCCTTTAAGGTCTGGTTGAGGACCTCGACCGGATCGGGTCCTACCGGATTGGTGGTCTCGGCAAACGGCATCGCCTGGCTGCGGCTGACCAGCACCCAAAAGGTGCGGTGCAGGTAGGGGGCGCGCATCAGGCGGTCGACCAGTCCCGGCCAGCCAGGAGAACGGAGGACGGCGGGACTGATGACTACCACCCGGAGATGGGCGAAGGTCAAGGGGTTGCGGTTGGGAAAGTCGAGCCCTGTGCGGCGCAGGGCCTCCGTCACGGAGGACCCCGTCCCTTGAAAAACCCAGGTGGGGCGTTCGGCGCCGCTGCCGCTCGAAGCCCCTGGCGAATGCATCAGCTGGGGCACGTCGGATTCCACCGTGACCTGGTAGCGGCCGTGCACCCAGTCTACAGCCAACAGCACGGGAATGGTCAAGGGTTCAGGGGTAGCGATGTCCCAGCAGCCCGACAGGCTAACGGTCAACAGGGCGCACAAGACCGCCCAGGCTCCGCGCCGCCGGCCGATCATCGGACCCGGGGGCTTAGGCGCATCCGCGCCCCGGCCCCGGCCAACACCCCCACCAGAGCGGGAAACAGGGAGAAGGTCCAGCTGGTGGCGATGAACCCGATGCGGCTTGGTACGGAGGGGAAGGCCACCAGCGCGAGGGCCAAAGTCAGGCCTCCCGTGGCGAGCGGCCACGCCGCGTGCCACCGCCGCCGCCACGCCCGGCGCAGGGCGTCGCTGGCGGCAAAGAGCCAGATGGCCAATTTCAGTTCGATGAGGCCGAGCCACACCGGCACGAAGATGAGGTCGAGGCGCGACAGAAACTGGCCTGCGCGCACGAGGCGAATGGTTTCCAGCACCGGATAAGTGGCAAGGCGGGCATAGCCCACGCCGAGCACGCCCCAGACCACTATCGTGGTGGCGAGCAGGACGGCGCTGGCGCCGAGGGCCCCCTCGACAACGGCTCGGGTCAGGCGGGCAGGGCGGTCCTCGCGGCAGTAATCGAGAAAGCTCACGCCGACCACGCTCTCGCCGAGAAAACTCAGGGGCAAAGCCGCCGCCGACCACACCGAAGCCCACCGGTTCGGCCACCACGGTAGGTAGTTGGTGGGCCGGATGAAGCCTAAGGTGGGGAGGATGAGGATCGCGCTGAAGCCGAGGCCGGTCATGGTCAAAAGGTCGCTCACCCGGGCCAACCCCTCTGCCCTGCCATAAGCCAGCGCCACCGCGGCCCCGAGAACCAGGGCC
The DNA here is from genome assembly GCA_023511625.1 of Bacillota bacterium. Classification (GTDB taxonomy): domain Bacteria; phylum Bacillota; class Sulfobacillia; order Sulfobacillales; family Sulfobacillaceae; genus JAIMAE01. Next base: position 42,427 of record JAIMBD010000007.1, read on the forward strand.
CCCACTGCCCAGCCCGGTGTGCGGGGCAGCACGCTTGCCTGCACGAAGCTCAAGAGCTCGTTCCAGATGGAGATGCAAGCCACTGCGAGGGCCAGGCCGTAAAAGCCTGACAGCACCTGTCCGCCGCTACGCCCTAGGGCCTTCTGGAAGACGTGGTGGGGGCCATGGCCCGCCATCAGCGCGGCCACGGACCAGTTGATGGCCAAGCCCCCGCCCGTGGCCAGCGCCAAGGCCCACAGGGCTCCGCTGCCGGCTTGAGCGAAGGCCTGCCCAGGCAAGAAGACCACCGTGGTGGGGAGGATGGCCATCAGCTGTAGCCGCCGGAGCTGTTTTGCGCTGATGGTGTGGCGCACCGACCTCATCTTCGGCCCGGCGTCTGGCGTGGCCAGCGGACCACGGTATCCCGCCAGCCGCCGGGCCGCCAGGGGCTGAGGGGGGCGAGATAGGCCACCTGGGCCGACTGCACCCGCACCGCCACGGCCAAAAGCGCCATCCAGGCAGTGACTACGCCCACAAACCCGAATACGGCCGCGACCGGGATCAAGGCGTAGCGCAGGACCCGCAAGACGTTGGAAAGATTGGCATCGGGGACCAGGTACTGGGCCAAGATGGCCAGGGTGACGGTGATGAGGGTGGGAGCGCTGACGATGCCGGCTTGGATGGCGGCGTTGCCCAAGATGAGGGTGCCGAAGATGGTGACCGTCTGCCCCAGGGCGCCGGGCATGATGAGCCCCGCCTCTTGCACCACGTCGACCACGCCGAGCAGGATGAGGGTCTCCACGACTGCAGGGAAGGGGATGCTGAGCCGGGTGCGGACCGTGGTGAGGTAGAGGGCAAGGGGAATAAAGGCGGGGTTGACGGTGATGGCGGCGACGAACACCGCCGGAAGCGTGGTGGCGATGAGAAGCCCCACGTAGCGCGCGCATCGCGTGATCGAACCCGTCAGCGGCATTTGGTAGTAATCGCCGGGACTGGACAGAAGGTCGGTCAGGCGTGCCGGCACCAGCAACACGCTCGGGCTGTGGTCGACCAGGATGGCGGCGCGGCCCTGTAACAGGGCTGCCGCCACCTGGTCCGGCCGTTCGCTGTACTGGGTGAGCGGTAACCAGGCGGGGCCGGCCAGCGCCTGGGCCAGGCGCGAGGAGTCGACCATGCCGCGCAGGGCAAGGATTTTCAGGCGCCGGCGCAGCCAGCGCAGGACCGGGGCCGGGGCCACGCCCATGAGGTGCACCAGCGCCACCGTGTTCTCGCTCAAGCCGCCAAGGCGTAAGGTCTCGGCCCGCAGCGCAGGCGTGGCCAGGTACTGGCGCAAAAGGCCGAGATTTACCGCCAGCACCTCGACGAACCCCACGTGAGGGCCGTGGACCACCGTGGCGTTGGGCGGCTCGGCGACGCTGCGCTGGGGCGGCTTGGCCACGTCTACGGCCCACCATCCCCCTGCGGCGCTGCCGCACACCGCATGGCCGGCCAGCAAGGCCTCGAGGGCCTGCGAGCGGGTGAAGACCGGCGCGACTTTGGGCAGCGTGAAGTGAGCCGGGGCTACTCCGGCTTCCAACGGGGCCACCACCCCTTGTAGCAGCGGCACGGTGTCCACCAGTCCTTCAAGGTACAGGAGCATGGCCGGGCCTTGGGGGGTGTCGAGCCGACGGGCCACCAAGTCCGGCGGGTGGCCCAGCGCCTTGGCCAGGACATCGCCGCCCCGGAAGGGGTCGGAAGGCAGGGCGTCATCCCCCGTCCAACTCTCCAGCCGGTTGCCGAACCGCTCCAAAAGGGCTACCAGCTCCGCGACCGCCTCCATTCCCGGCATGAACGACATGCTTCCGGTGGCCTCCTTTCCCCGCTTTCTCCGCCCTTGCGGGCGGCTTCCTTGGCCGTGTCGCCCCTAATGCGCCGCCTTCGGGGGTCGGCGACAGGGCTGCCATGGCTTTTTGACCTAGGATTTCCTCTTGGTAGCAGGCTATGAGAAGAAGCCGGTCGCCGGTTTTTGGGTCGAGCCGCGCCCAGTGCGCAAAAACTGTCGCGGAAAAGAGGAATGCCAGGATCCCTGTCGAAAGGGAAGGTGCCGGGAAATATTGGAGCAAAGACGGGGATGAGCGGCACATGGGGAACAAAGCGCTGGCATTCTTCGACCGGGGCTTGGCCGTGGAGGTGGCCTCTCCCATCTTTTCCCCGCCGCGACCGCGGCGGCGCGGGCGGAAGAACGAGCGGGAACGGTTCTTCCCCAACGGAGCCCCGATTCCGACCCGCGAGCAGCTGATCCAATACATTCTCGAGCACGTGCTGTACCAGATCGACCTGACGGTGGGGGGGCCGGTCTTCTGCAAGCACATCGTCAAGCCCAATCAGGACCGCAATCGCGAGAGCATGTACCACATCGTCTTCGGCCCACCGCCGTGGGCGGGGGTGTGGGAGGTGGTGGGCAACCGCCGCATGTTCGACGTCCGCACCATCTACCTTGAGCAGGAGAAGACCTGGTTGCCGCAGATCGTCTTGTCGCCGGGCAACTACATCGGGGTGGACAACCTTAACGGCATCGAGCTGTCCTACCGGGAACTGAAGGCCGAGATGATCCGGCGCGGATTTACCACCGCCGAAGAGTTCGACCGCTATTCCGATACCAGCGAAGAGGGTCGGCGGCTGGCGATTCAGACCGCCGTGCGGGGCATCTGGATGTGACGCGAGGGCACTGCAGGACGCCACGGGAAAGAAGGGACGCGCGGTGAAGATCGACATCTCGGCGCTCGGGGGCATCATCTTTGGGGTGGTGGCGCTGGTTTCCGGATTCGTCCTCGAGGGCGGCCGAGCCGGGGCGCTGTTGCAGGGGACGGCAGCCATCATCGTCATCGGGGGGACCATCGCCGCCACGGCGGTATCGTTCTCCCTCGACGACCTCAAGAAGGTCCCCCAGTTGATGCGCATGGGGTTCACCCGCCAGACCTTTGACCCCATCGCGCTCATCGACCAGTTGGCGCGGTACACCGACATCGCTCGCCGCGAGCAACCGTTGGCGTTGGAGCGGGAAATCGAGCACGCCGGCGACCAATTCCTGGCCAAGGGGCTTCAGCTCATCGTCGACAACGCCGACCCGGAACTCATCCGCCAGATGCTGGAGGCGGACATTTACGCCTGGTCCAACCAGCAGCGGGTGGGGGTGTCGATCTTCGAGGCCGCTGGAGGCTATGCTCCCACCATGGGCATCATCGGGACGGTGATGGGGCTGGTGCACGTATTGGGGGAACTGGCTGGAAATCCCAACGACCTCGCCACGGCCATCGGGCTGTCGTTCATTGCCACCCTGTACGGGGTGTCGACGGCCAACCTGCTGTGGCTGCCGATGGCCAGCAACCTCAAGAACAAGGCCAAACATGACCTGTTGAAGCGGCAGATCGCGCTCGAGGGGATTTTGTCCATTCAGCAGGGCATGCCGCCGGCCATCTTGAAGGACAAGCTGATGAGCTTCATCCGGCCGGCCGCCGAAGGCGGCGCCGGCGCAGGGGCGGCGGCAGAAGGGGTCCCGGGCCGCCGGGCGGTGGGGGCGTCGTAGATGCGGTGGGAGGACGACGGCGAAGAACACGGGTCTGAGACCGGAGGGCTTTTGCGGTGGCTCATCACCTACGCCGACCTCATCACGCTGTTGTTGGCGTTTTTTATCATTCTCTACGCTTTGAACCGCACGCAACAGGTGCGGTTTACGCTCATCGCCCAAGCCCTGTCGCGAGAGTTCAATTCCCAGAGCATCATCGGCCAGTCGCCGGGGCCCTCGGTCATCCAGGGGCTCTCTGGCACCCGCACCAGCGGGCCCAGCACCGAGCTTCTGCAGCTTTCCCGGCTCCAGACGGCGCTGCAACAAGCCATCGACCAGGCAGGGCTCGGGCGACAGGTGTCGATCACCTCAAGCCCGGTGGGGGTGGAGCTGAGCCTCAACGCCCACCTGCTCTTTGCGCCGGGACGTGCAGAGCTGAGCCCTCAGGCGGTGGCGCTCCTGCGCTCGCTCGGAACGGTGTTGACCCGGGTGCCCAACCCGATTGAAGTGGCGGGGTACACCGACAGCACCCCCATCCACACCGCGCGCTATCCCAGTAACTGGCAGCTTTCGGCCATGCGCGCGGCCAACGTGGTCTACACCTTGGCCCAAGTGCCGGGGATGGATCCCAAGCGCCTGTTCGTCACGGCCTGGAGCAAGTACCACCCGGTGGCATCGAACGCCACGGCGCAGGGGCGCCAGGAAAACCGGCGGGTGAACATCGTCATCCTGCGCACGCCGGTGGCGCAGGTGGTCACGGCCAGCGGCGGATAGGGCAGCTGAGGGCAAGCCGGCGCGCCGAAGGCGGCGCGAAACCGAAAGGGGGACACGAAGACGGCATGCAATTGACGGAAGCGGCGATTGTCCAGGCTTTGAGTCTGTCGCAGAAGGCGCTCTTAACCGAGGCCAACAACTTGGCCAACGCCGAGACGCCAGGCTACCAGGCCGAGCGCTGGTCGTTCCGCGCGGCCTTGGCCCAGGCCATCGCCATGGGTCCCAACGCGGTGTTGAGCGTGGCGGGGACACCGGTGCCTGATCCCGGGGCCACCCAGGCCAACGGCAACACCGTCTCCATCACGCGGTCGATGACGGCCTTGGCTCAGGACCAGGTCTACTACGATACGGCCGTGGCGGCCTGGCAGCACTGGCAGAACGGGATCAAGGCGGTGGCGGAAGGGAAGGCCCTGTGATGTTTAGCGGACTGAGCATTCCGGCCAGCGCCTTGACGGCAGAGACCCTGCGCATGGACGTCATCGCCCAGAACCTGGCCAACATCGACACCACCGTCACGCCACAAGGGGGCCCCTACCGGCGCCAGTTCGTGGTGCTGGCGGCGCGCCCGGCAGGCGCAGACGGGGTGGGGCAGGGAGTGGAAGTGGCGGCGGTGCTGCCCGATCCGAGCCCCTTCAAGGTGGTCTACGACCCGGGCAATCCCCTGGCCAACGCCCAGGGCGATGTGCTCTACCCGAACGTGCACCTGGCCACCGAGATGGTCGACCTCATCGCCGCCTCGCGGGCCTACGCGGCCAACGCGACGGTCTTCAATGCGGTCAAGAGCGAAGCGGTCAAAGCCTTGAGCATCGGAGCGTGAGACCATGGCCTTGACGTTGCAGTTCCTGCCCCCGGTCACGCTGCCGCCGGCGCCGGCGAGCACGGGCGGGGGCGGGGGGCATTCCGCAAGCTTCGGCGCCCTCCTGGGGCAGGCCGTAGGACGGCTGGAGTCCAGTCAAGCAGCGGCCGACCAGGCTATCCTGTCGGCCTTAAGCGGGAACACCTCGCTCACCACGGTGATGGTGGCCATGGCGGAGGCCCAGCTGACCCTGGATACGGCCGTAGCGGTGCAAAATCAAGCCCTGTCCAGTTATCAGACCATCATGAACATGCCCTTGAGCTGAGGAGCGGTTGCGGTTGAACGAGCGGATCCAGCAGCTGGGTCGGCAGGTGGTAGAGCGGATTCGAGCCATGGACAACACCCAGCGGTTGCGGCTGGGGGCTCTGTTGGCCTTGGGGGTGCTGCCGGTGGCCCTCGCCATCGGCTTTGTCACCCGGACCAACTGGCAGCCGCTGTACACCAATTTGAGCCCGCAGGCAGCGGGACAGATCACTGCGGTCTTGACCCAGCAGAAGATTCCTTATCAACTCGCTGACCAAGGACGGACAGTGCTGGTGCCTCAACAGGATGTCGACCAGGTGCGGGTGGAACTGGCGGACCGCAACATTCCGTCCAGTTCCGCGGGGACGGTAGGGATGCCGACCCCCCTCACCTTTAGCCTGGGCGAAAGTAATCAGGAACTGCAGATGCAGGCGCTCCTCAACCTGGAGGCCGGCCTTCAGCAGACCATCGACACCATCAACGGCGTGGACACCTCGCGCGTGCTGATCAACGAGCCTCCGCCGGCGCTGTTTGGCGAGGGGACGAACCCGGCCACGGCCTCGGTCTTCGTGCAGCTCAAACCCGGGGCAAGCCTCTCCCCGGCCGCCGTGCGCGGCATCATGAATCTGGTGGCGCACGCCGTCAACGGGCTTCAACCCAAGGACGTCTCGGTCGTGGACCAAAACGGCACCCTGCTGTCGGCGCAAGCGCTCCAACCCACTGCGGCCAGCAACCTGGCCGGGGTGGCCAGTTCCGAACTGCAGGCGGAAGAGGCAGTGGACCAGGCCATCGAGAACAATGTCGCCTCCATGTTGAACCAGGTGTTGGGTCCAGGGCAGGCCGTGGTGCGCGTCAACGCCGCCCTCAACTTCAACTCCGGAACCCAGACGCAAGTGACCTACGGCAAAGGCGTGATCTCCTCGCAGCAGGTGGAAACCTCTACCAGCCAGAACGCGCCGGCGCCCGTGACTCAGGCCGGCGCAGGCGGGAACGTCCCCGGCTATCCTACGGTGAACCTAGGGACCGGGAATTCCCAGAGCAACCAGAACACCACCATCACGCGCTACCTGGTCCCCAAGACCGAGACGCAGACCACCCTGCCGGCCGGATCCATCTCCCGGCTGACGGTGGCGGTGGCCGTGGATCAGCGGCTGACACCGGCGGAACAAGCCAACCTGCAAAACCTGGTGGCCCAGGCGGCCGGGATTCAACCGGGGCGCGGGGATCGGGTGACGGTGGTCGGACAGCCGTTCAACCGCCAACAGGTCAACCAGGTGTTGGCACAGATGGCGGCGGCCCAGCGGGCCCAGCGCCTGCGGCAGGAGATCGCGGCGGCTGTGGCGGCACTGGCGGGCTTGGGTCTCATCCTGCTCGTGCGGCGGCAGCTTCGGCGCGCACAGAAGGCCCGAGAAAGCGTCCCGGCGGCGCTGCCGGCGCCGGAGACCCCGGCGGTGGTCATCGAGCGCAGCGAGCTGGGCGCAGGCCCGGAGGCCGAGTACGCCTTGGACCAGGAGCGCCGCTACCTCGGCGAGATGCTCAAGCGCGACCCCCAGAACGTGGCCCGCCTGGTGCGCACGTGGCTGGAGCAAGAGGGATAGCCATGCGCAGGGAAGGGTTAGCGGGGGTCAAAAAGGCCGCCATCTTGCTCATGTCGCTCCCGGCTCAGGAGGCATCGTCCATCCTTCGTCACCTCAGCCGGGCCGAGGTGGAGAAGATCGCGGCCGAAATCGCCAACACCCGCCGGGTCGACCGCGACCTCCAGAAGGCGGTGCTGGAGGAGTTCTACCAGATGTCCTTGGCGCAGGCCGAGATCGCCGAGGGCGGGATCGAGGCGGCTCGGGCCCTGCTCGAGCGGGCCTTTGACCCAGCCCGAGCCAACGAGATCTTGACCCGCCTGACCGCGTTGATGCAGCGCCGCCCCTTTGAGGTGTTGCGCAAGGTCGACCCGGCTCAGATCCTGGCCTTTATCCAAAACGAACATCCCCAGACCATCGCCGTGCTGTTGGCCTATATGGACCCGGCCCAAGCCTCCCAGGTGCTCTCGGCCCTGCCCGACGACCTGCAGGGCGAGGTGGCGCGGCGGATTGCGGTCATGGACCGCGTCTCGCCGGAGATGATCAAGGAAATCGAAGCCTTGATCGAAAAGCGGCTGCAGACCTTGTCGGTGGAAGTGATGGGCAACGCCGGGGGCATCCAGGGGCTGGTGCCCATCTTGTCCAACGCCGACCGCAACGCCGAGCGCACCATCTTGAACCGGCTGGAGGCCGACGACCCCGAGCTGGCCGAGGAGGTGCGGGCGCGGATGTTTGTGTTTGAAAACATCGTCCAACTCGACGACCGGTCGATCCAAAAAGTGTTGCGCCGAGTGGACAACAAGACCTTGGCCACGGCGCTGAAGGGGACGCCCGAAGAGGTCAGCCAGAAGATTTTCAAGAACCTGTCACAGAAGGCGGCCGAACTTTTGCGCGACGATATGGCCGTGATGGGGCCGGTGCGCATCCGCGATGTGGAGCAGGCCCAGCGAGAGGTCATCCATATCATCCGGCAATTGGAAGACCAAGGCGAGATCGTGATTTCTCGCGGCAACGAGGAAGACGACTATGTGGTCTAAGGTGGTCAAAAGCCAAAGCCAGATTCGGGTGCCAGAGCCGTTGCGCCTAGCTCCTCCCGATCCGCGGCAGGCCGCGACGGACGCGGCTTTGGACAAGGTCGCGGCCGAGGCCAAAGCCGCCGCCGAAAAGTGCCTGGCCCAGGCGCAGGCCGAGGCCGAGGCGCTTCGGGAAGCGGCGCGGCGCGAGGGGCATGAAGAGGGGTATCGCGAGGGGTACGCGGCCGGTCTGAAGGCGGCGGAGTCGGTCCGCGCGGCGCTGGAGGCGGCCATTGCTGCCCCCTTGCAGCATCTGCGCGCGGTGCAAGATGCGGCCCAACTGGTCCGAGACCACGCCGTCCTCTACGCGGCTCGACGCTTGGCCGAACACTGTCTTCCGGCCGCGATGGGCGAGCGCCCGGAATGGTGGGGCCCGTACCTCGAAGCGGCCGCCCGCGAACTGGCCGGAGAGCCGGCGCGGCTTCTCTTGGCTCCAGAGTGGCAGGAGCAGGTTGCAGTCATGACGGCGGCTTTGGAACGCCTCGGCCTTCGGGTGGCGGTGGAGCTCGACGCCGCGTTGAGCCCGGACGGCATCGCGCTCGAGGATGCCGACGGGGCCAGGGTGTGGGCGGGGTTTGCGGCCGTGTTGGAGCGCGCGGTTGACGAGGTGCTCTATGGCGACGGGGATTGAGGAGCGGATTGACCGCCTTACCGCGCGCCCGCCTCGGTTTCCGCGGGTCGGGGTGGTGGCCGAGGTGCGTGGCACCACGGTAGTGGCGGTGGGACTGAAGGCGGCGCTGGGCGAGGTCTGCCGCATCGACGTCGGCGGCGAGCGCCCGGTGTGGGGAGAGGTGTCGGGGTTTCTCCCGGGAGGGCGGGTGTTTTTGACCCCGTACGGCGACTTGGGCGGCATCGCCGCCGGCGACCAGGTGGTGGCGGTGGGGCGCGCCGCGGCGGTGCCGGTGGGGCCGGCCCTTTTGGGGCGGGCCTTGGACGGGATCGGGCGGCCCCTCGACGGCCGGGGACCCGTTTTCGGCTTTGGCCGCGCCGTCGCTCCGCGGCCGCTTTCTCCTCTCGCCCGGCTTTCGGTGGAAGAGCCCCTGTGGACCGGGATTCGGGTGGTGGACGGCTTGTTGACGTTGGGCAAAGGGCAGCGCGTGGGCATCTTTGCCGGGGCCGGCGTGGGCAAGACCACGCTGCTCCACCAACTGATGGCCGGGGCCGCTGCCGACGTGGTGGTGGCTGCCCTGGTAGGCGAACGCGGCCGCGAGGTGTCGGCCTTCTACCGTCGGCTTTCCGGGCCCCTGCGGCGCCGCACGGTGCTGGTGGCGGCTACTTCCGACGCCGCGGCGCTGTTGCGGGTGCGGGCCGCCGAGACGGCCCTGACGGTGGCCGAGGCCTTCCGGGACCAGGGGAAGGATGTCCTACTGGTGATGGACTCTTTGACGCGCGTGGCGATGGCCCAGCGCGAACACGGCCTCGCCTCCGGCGAGGTGGCGTCGATGCGCGGATACACCCCCTCGGTGTTTCACCTTCTGCCCCGCCTTTTGGAGCGGGCCGGGAGGACCGCGCGGGGGTCCATCACTGGGCTTTTTACGGTGTTGCTGGAGGCCGACGACCCCACCGAGCCTATCGGCGACGCCGTGCGCGGCATCCTCGACGGCGCCCTCTACCTCTCCCGCCGCTTGGCCCAGGCCCAGCACTTTCCCGCTGTGGATGTGTTGGCGTCCTTGAGCCGCACCATGGACGAGGTGGTGACCGAACCGCACAGACGGCTTGCCGCCGAGGCGCGCGCGGTGCTGGCGACCCTCGAAGAGGGGCGCGACCTGGTGCAAATCGGGGCGTATCAACCAGGGTCCAATCCCGAGTTGGACCGGGCGCTGGCATTGGAAACGGCCCTGAAGGCGTGGCTTAGGCAAGGGCGGGAAGAGTGGTGCGACCCGACCCAGGCCTTGGCCGATCTTTCCCAGATCCTGGAGGGAGATGGTGGGCATGGCACCGCATGACGTGCGGCTGGTCCGATACCGGCGGCACTTGGAGCGGGCGGCCGAACGGGCACGGGCCGAACTCGGGGCGCTGGAACGGGAGGCGGCGCGCCTGGAGGCGGTTCGGCAGGCGCTTCGGGCAGAGCAGGCGGCCTTAAGCGAGCGCCTTCAAGCAGCCCAGGACGTTGAGACCATCGCCTTTTTGTTGCGCGAGTGGGAGCAGTGCCATCAGCGCCTCGGCGCCTTGTCGGCCGACGCGGCGCGGGTCGCCCAGGCGGTGTCGGACGCGCGCGAGGCGGTGCGGGCCCTATGGCAGGCGACCGAGCGCGTCGACCGCTGGCTTTCCGCCCGCGCTGAGGCCGAGGCCCGACGACACCGCCGGCGGTGGGCGCGGGCCTTGGAGGAAATGCTGGCCGCCCGGTCCGCGCCGGAGGAGGTGTGAAGGGGATGGGATTGAGTCCTAACCTGCCGGTCGAGCTAGGAGTCGGGTCGCGGCAAGTCAAGACGCGCGTCATCCGCCTTCTCGGCAACAATGAGGTCTACCTCGACGCCATCCCGGAATTAGAGTCGGAATTGACCCCACCGCCTGGCAGTCGGGTGGAGTTGGCTTGGCTCGAAGATGATCGCCGCTTTTACCAGCAAGGGCAAGTGGTGGACATCCTCGACCCCCTGCCCATCATTCTCTTGCGCATGGAAGGCGAACCGGTCCATCAAGAGCTGCGCTCGTATCCGCGCATCAAGGTGGCCGTCCCGTTGGAATACGCGCTCACGCGGCAGGCGGCGTGGTCGCTGACCACCACCCTCGACCTGTCCGCCGGCGGGCTTCGGTTTCCGAGCGCGTTCGAGGTCTGGCCAGGGCTTCACCTTCGGCTGCGCCTGCGACTGGACGGAGAGGTGTGGCCCCTGGTGGGGGCCGTAGTGCGCTGCGCCTCCAAGCCGGCAGAATGGCGGGGCCGCCTCCAGTGGGAGACGGCGGTCCGGTTCTTGGCCCCCTCCCCGGCAGCGCGTGCAGCCATCGGCCGGTTTGTGGAACGAGAGGTCGCTCGGCAGCAGCGGGGGCGGAGTTCGAGCCGCTCGCGCAGCGGCCGGTAACGCATCCGGGAAAGGAGGTGAGGCTCGACCAGCGCGCCGTGGCGAGGCGAAAGGTGTCGATTACCGGCAAGAAAGGGGGTGAATGACATGCCCAATCCGGTGGGGGTGGCGTTGTCAGGGGCAGACCGGGCGCCGGTGGCGTCGGGTCCCGCCTCGGTCGGCGCTGCCCAGGGGGCGATGCCGCAGGGTTCGCACCGGGGCCGGTTTCGGGCAGCGCTCCAGCAGGCGAAGGCCCACGGAGCCAAAGGCCGCCGGGCGCGAACCGCCGAAGGCCCTGACGGCCAAGACCCGGCCCTGCCACCCTGGCCGGTTCCGGTTTTTGCCGCTGCCGTGGCGCCCAAGACGCCGAAAGACGCCGGCAGCCCGGCGACGGGAAACCGACCGGTGGGGGGGCCTTGGGGGCCGAGCCTTCGGGCTCGGGCGCCCGAGACGGCTTCGGCGCCGCGCCGCCTGCATCTTGCGGTCAAGACCAGTCAGGCGGTCTTGGGGCGGGGAAAGCCTGCGCCGGAAACTGCGGGGGCCCAAGCGCCGCTGAAAGCGTCCAGCCCCGGCGAGCCCACGCCGCCGGCGCCCCGCCCTCTCCTCGGGCAGGGGACGGACCCTCCAACGACAGGGCACCATGCCGCCGGGTCCCCGCAGAGGCCTTGGCCCACCGCGGCATCGGCGGTCGAGCCGGGTGCACCGCCGGCTCCAGGTCCCGAGGGGCGGGCTGACCCGTCTCGCCCAGCCCGGGCGGTGCCGGCCCCGTCGGTCTCCACGGCGCAGGCCAAGCCACCGGCGCTCCACGTCTCGTCTTCTTCTCCCCGACTGTCGAGGCTCGGGCGGCAGGGTGACCCGCTGCGGCTAAAATCCGCAAGTTCGGCCACAGCCCGACCCGAAAAGGCCTCGGCCGAGGCGCCCTGGGCCGCGGGGGTCCAAGTGCCGCCAGCGGCGACGCGGTCGGTGGCGGCCGTCGGCCCGCGTCTTTCGGGTGCGACAGGCTCTTTCGCAGCCGCTCCGCCTTCCGTGGCGCCACCCCACTGGCAGGTCGAGGGCCAACGGATTTCGCCGCCGAGCGAATCCGCGGCGCAAGCCAGCCGTTGGCGCATCAAGCCGCCCAAAGCGCCTCCGTTCTGGGTGACGGTCCACGGGAGCTCCACGGCTGGCCAACGGATGGACGTGCGGGTGGAACTGACGGCCGGCCATCGGGCGTGGCTTGAGGCGAGTCCCAGCGGGTGGAACCACCTGGCCCAGCGCTTGCAGGACACCCACGGCACGCCGGTGCGCCTTGAGGTGGACTGGAGCGGCGGATGGGCCGCCGGTGGGGGCGGTGGTGCGGGACAACAGGGGGCCGGCGGCGGCGGGTTGACGGCGCCCCGGGTCCCGTGGGCGCAGGGGGCGGCGGCCGACTCCTCCGCGCAGACCTTTTCCGACGCCCAACCCGGCATCGACTTTCGCGCCTGAAGTCAGGAGGTGAACGACAACGAGTGCCATCGGAGCCATCAACACCGGGCCGAATGGCCTAAGCCCATCGAACTCCCCGTCCGGGGCCTCGGGCCCAACCGATCCCTTGGCTCCGCAGAACCTCGGGGAGAGCGCGTTCTTGCAGCTCTTGGCGGCCGAGTTGCAGTATCAAGACCCGTTGCAGCCGATGGATAACACCCAGTTCGTGGCGGAACTGGCGCAGTTTTCCACCCTGGCGGCCGTTACCAACCAGTCGACGACCTTAAGCCAGATTCTCACCCAGCTGCAGCAAGGAGCGGCGTTCAACCCGCTCTTGCAGGCGAGCCAGCTCTTGGGGAAGACGGTAGTCACCGCCTCCGGCCAAGGGACGGTCGCGGCCGCGACGGTCAACGCCCAAGGGGCCGTTACCTTGACCGTCACCGGGCTCGGTTCCGTGCCGCTCGACCAAGTGACGGAGGTCAAAAGTGGCTGAGGTGCATCCCGTAGCGCTGGGATCTCCGCTGCCTGCAGGCGGCGCATCCGTATCGCCGCACCCCCAGGCGACCTTTCGCCACACGCTCAAGGAGGCCTTGCGTTGGTCGGCGCATGCAGGACAACGGGCCCAAGCCCGCGGCCTTACGATACCGGCCGAGGAAATGGCCGAAGTGGAGGCCGCCACGGCCAGGGCGCGGGCGGCGGGCTCGAAGACGGCGGCTATCGTGACCGCGTCGGCCGTGTACGTGGTGGCACCGCCCTCTGGGGTGATCATCACGGCCCTGCCGGTGGCCGGTCCAGACGGCGAGGGGCTGATGGTCAACCGCATCGACACGGTGGTGTGGGTGGGTCGGACCCAAACGGAGACCCCGGGCTCTGGACGGACTGAAGGAGCCCACGCACCGTGGCCGTATCCCCCAGGCCTGTGGCTGGCGGGGGAACCAGACGGCGGCGCCTGAGCCGGCTTTCCGAGGGGCGACTTGAGGAAGACGGTCGCGCGCCACGGTCGATTTTCGCGGAAGCCATTTTGGGAGCAAAAGGAGGGGCCATCGATGTCCGACAGTTTGTACGCGGCCATTTCCGGCCTGAATGCCGAACAGCAACTTTTGGGGGTGGTCTCCCAAAACATCGCCAACGTCAACACGGTGGGCTACAAGGCGAGTGCCGTCAGTTTCGCCGAGGCCTTGCAGCAGACCTTGCAAGGTGCCGGGGCCCCCACGGCCAACCAGGGCGGAACCAACCCCGAACAGGTGACGGCGGGCGGGGCCGTGAACGTTAACGCCATCGACGTCAACATGGGCCAGGGGCAGATTCAGAGCACCGGCATCAACACCAACCTGGCCATTCAGGGCAACGGCTTCTTTGTGGTGCAGATGCCGCAAGGCAACCGCGCCTACACCCGGGCCGGGGACTTTACCACCGACGCCAATGGGACCCTGGTCGACCCCGAAGGGCATCCGGTGCTGGGGTGGATGGCCACCAACGGCACCTTGCCGACGGAGAATACCGCCAACCTGGCTCCGATTCAGATTCCTCAAACCCTGATGCCGCCCGCGGCCACTACCGGTGTGACGGTCACCGGCAATCTCAACGCCGCCGATGCCGCGGGCACCGTAGAGTCGGTGCCGGTGACGATCTACGACAGCTTAGGCACCGCCATTCCTGTGACCTTGACCTTTACGGCTCCCAGTTCGGGGTCGACCTCGTGGACCGTCGGGGCCACCGTGCCGAGCGGCGATTCCTACACGTTGAGTGCCACCAGCATCTCCTTCAGCGGCACCAACGGCACCCTCAACAGCGGCTCGTCGCCCATTACTTTGACCGTGACCGAGGCCAACGGCAACAAGGTCACGGCCACGGTCGACCTCAGTGCTCTCACGGCCTACTCGGCGCCCACGCAGCTGACGGCCACGCAGACGGGCGGAGCCGCAGCCGGCACCTTGGAGTCGTTTAGCATCAACAACCAAGGCGAGGTGGTGGGGACCTACTCCAACGGGTTGACTCAGACCATCGGGCAGATTGCGCTAGCGGCTTTCGCCAATCCGGCCGGGTTGACCAACATCGGCAACAGCCTTTGGCAGACGTCGCCCAATTCCGGGCCGAGTCAAATCGGCGCGCCCAACACCGGACCGCGGGGGTCCATTCAGGCCGGCGCCTTGGAGGGGTCGAACGTCGACCTGGCCAACGAATTCGTCAACATGATCATCGCCCAGCAAGGGTATCAAGCCAACGCCAAAGTCATCACCGTCGACCAGACCCTGCGCCAGACCTTGACCAACATGGTGCAGTAAGCCAACCGGTTAGGTGCGGGCGGGCCCCAGGGGCCAAACTCCCTCGCGGGCCCGCCCGCGGCGTTTTGCGGGCGCAAGGCCGCCCAGGGCGGATGGCGTACCCGGAGCGAGAAGTTCGAGCGGGTTATCCCTTCGGGTGCGGCAAGGCTTGGCTCAGCCAGGCATCGAACTGGGACTGGGTCATGAAACCGGCTTCCCGCGCCACCGGTTGATGGCGGGCGTTGAGCAGCACGAAGCTCGGGTAGGCGTTGGCCTGCCAAGACGCCGGCAACTGGTCGCCCAACGGCACAAAGTAGACCGGGATCCCCGGCAGGGGATAGCGCGCCACGAAGGCCTTGAGGTTTGACACCAGGTCCTGGTTGGAGGCCAAGGGCGTCCGGGAGCCGTCTTGGGCCGTCAAGGCGATGGATTGCAAGGTCGGCGCCGTGGCGGCTTGTCCGACGCCGCCCAAGGGGGAGGCATCGACCAAGACGAACCCGATCCCCTTTTGGTGGGCGAAGGCCGCGTCGGGCCTGTCTAGCCACCGGGCCGTGGTGGCACAAAATTCGCACCAAGGGGCCATCACCTCGACCACCACGGGACCTGCGGGCAGCGACGCCGGCCGGTTAGAGAGGTCGCGCAGGGCGAAGCCTCCGGTAGGAGCGGGGGCTGTGGTGGCCGGGGCCGTCGACTGCCCGGCCACCACAGCCAGGCTCAACAGTCCCGCCGCCCAAATCCCGCCGCCCCACAACGCGACGTTGGGGCCGAGGGTGGCTTGAGGCCGGGTGGCGCGGCCAAAGCCGATGGCGAGGAGGATCATGAGTTGGGCCGCCGAACACCACAGGCACACCGCGTGGTCGCGCCACTCGAAACCCAAGGCCCAGGCCAGGGCGACGAGCCCTATACCTTCCCAGACCGTTCCGATCCAGCGGTTGCCCCGGCTCCATAAGGGCCAGAAGAGGCCGAAGGCGGCCCACAACGCGCCCCAGAAGGCAAAGGGGAGACCAAAGACCACGCTGCCAGGGCCGGTCAGCACCTGGGTACAGTGAATCACGCCGCCGGCAGAAGAGGGGCAGACCACTTGTTGGTGGGCCCAATGGGCCCAGGTCAGGTAGGCGGTGATCCCCAACATGACCACCAGGGCTCCCCATTCCACGCCCACGGTCCACCGCGGCGGGGGTAGAGGTTGCCGGGGGCGTACCCGGGGTTTCTGGCTCACTGCGACCCCTCCTTCTTTTCCTCTTCTTCTGCCTCGTTGGGCGCGGTCGGTCCCCGTTTCCGGCTACGGCCACGCGCTGCGCCTTGGATGCGCCAAGCGGTCGGCCGCGCACGGCGCCCAGGCGCCTTCGGCTCGCAATTTGTCGGCATTATAGCAGAGGGGATGAAGATTCGTCAGCAGGAGAGGTTTGGCGGGAGAGGATGGGCGGTTTGGCCACGGGGTGACCCCCGGACGCCGGCTCGGGGGCCGTTTCCGCAAACGAGGGGCCGCATTGGAGGCGGATTATATGGAGAAATTCGTAGAGAGCATCTAGTAAATCAATCGGAAATTCACTATACAACAGCGACGATAAAGGTACCATAGAAGGTGCCGGGTGCATGGCATACGCTCGACGGAGTCGGTGCCGCGTACCCAAGACGTTGTTGAGCGGGTTGGGCACTGAACCCTACCCGTCAGGCGAGTAGAAGGGGGGACAGGCGATGCTGACGCCGGAGGAGAACGAGACCCTGACTCGCGTCGGACCCACGGCGCCCATGGGACGCTTCCTCCGCCGCTATTGGGTCCCGGCGCTGTTGGCCGAAGAGGTGCCCCCGCCCGGGGGGGCACCGGTGCGGTGCCGGATTTTGGGCGAAGACCTGGTGTTGTTCTGCGACCAAGACGGTCACCTGGCGTTGTTGGACGAACACTGCGCGCACCGTCGGGCCTCGCTCTACTACGGGCGCAACGAAGGCGTGGGGTTGCGCTGCGTCTACCACGGATGGATGTTTGACCGCCATGGGCAGTGTATCGACATGCCGTCGGAGCCGCCGGAGAGCGCCTTCAAAGAGAAGGTGCGGATCGCGGCCTACCCCGCGGTGGTGCAAGCAGGCGTGGTGTGGGCGTATCTCGGACCCGGGGAGCCGCCGCCGCTGCCGGCGATGGAATGGATGACGCTGCCTGCGAGCCATTGCGTCGTCTCCAAACACCTGGCCGAGTGCAACTGGTTCCAGGTGTTGGAAGGAGCCATCGATTCCAGTCACATTTCGTTTCTTCACCGGTTAAGCGACCCGGCCCATCCCAAAAACCGCTTCGAACAGCTCAAACTCGGCGATCCCCACCCCCGCTTTGAGGTGGCGGAGACGCCTTACGGATTGGCCGTGGGCGCCCGGCGCAGCGTCGGCGACGACCAGTACTGGTGGCGCATCACCCAGTACCTCTGTCCCTACTACACCCTCATCCCGCCGGTGGAGGAGGGGTGGATCGGGGCCTTCTTCGTGGCGCCTATCGACGACACGGCCACGTGGGTGTTCCGGGCCCGTTATCACCCGGAGAAGCCGCAGACTCAAAACTACCCGACTCCAGACCGCTACGAGCCCGGCACGTACCGCTTGGCTCGCAACCGCGACAACGAGTACCGCATCGACCGCGAAGCGCAACTGAACGGCACCTCGTACACCGGGATCGACGGTATCGCCGAGCAAGACCTGATGGTCGCGGAGACCGAAGGGGTTATCTACGACCGCACGCTGGAGCGGCTGGGGACCAGCGACGTCGGCATCATCCGCTGCCGGCAGTACCTGCTGCACCACGTGGCGGCATTTCTGGCCGGCGCGACGCCGCCTAACCTCGATCCCCGCGAGCACCGCGTGCGGCCGGTCTCGATGATCCTTCCCCGCTCGGTGCCGTTTATGGAGGGGGCACGCGAAGCCATGCGGGCCTCCCCTGGCGTGCCGGTGTTCGTGGTGGCGTGAAGGCAGGGGCGGGGGCGGCAGTCCGGTGCCGCCTCCCCGACACCCGCACCGGGAGAAAGGGGGAGAGGGTTTTGGCCAGCATCAAGACGGCGCGCGCCTGGCGCTCGCTGTTCGTGTTTTGGCTCTTCAGCTTTCTCTATTCGTTTTCGTGGTTTTGCCAGACTCCCTTGTTGTTTCCGTATTGGCATCTGAAACTCGGGGTACCGATGACTGCGGCCATTATGCTGGTGGGTAGCGGGCTCGTGACCCTCCCCACGTTGATCCTGACGTTGCCGGCGGGGAACTTCGTCGACCGCCACGGCCTCAAGCAAGGGGTCGGTGTGCTCTTGGTCATCTGTGCCGTGGCCTTTGGGCTAAGACCGCTCGTGGTCGACTCGTTTGTCGGGATGGCAGCGCTCACCGCGCTCGCCATCGGGTTTATCATCGCCCCTTACTCGTACGGGGTGGTGGCGCTGCGGCGGTTCCCGCGGGCGCAGTACGGGCTGGCCATCAGTTTGGCCGGCACCGCCTTGCTGGTCGGCCAACTGGTGGCGTTTGCGGTGGCGCCGGCGCTGTTTGCGCGGCTTGGCATCCGGGCGACCTTTGAGTGGATGTCGGCGGCGTGGGCGGCGATGATCGCCCTGTGGTTTTTGGCCATGCCGGCCGAGGACCTGCCGGGGGCGGAGGGAGAAACGGGGCGGCGAACGTTGGGCGAAGCCTTACGCCTGTTGTTCTCGGTGCCGGGGATGGGTTGGCTCGTCGCGGCCACCGGCTGCTTGACCGGTGCCCAAATCTTTGCCAGCGGCTTTCTGCCTGGGTTTCTGGAATCGGCTGGCCACCTTTCACCGGCTTTGGCGTCCCAGGTGGTGGGCCTGCTTCCGATTGGCGCTTTGATCGCGGCCATCGGCCTCGTGCCGTGGGCCGACCGTCGCCGAACCCTGCCGGTAGTGGGCGCAGCCAGTGCCGCAGTGATGGTCTTGGCGCTGGTGGTGGCGGCCGTGGGCGGCGCGCCGACGGCGGGGGCCGGCGGTGCGTACGCGTTCGGCGTGGGGCTCGGATTTCAGTCCGCCTTTCTCTGCGTCCAAACCTTGATCCAGCGCATGCAGGGGCGCGCGTCGCTCAGTGGGACGGCCGGGGCCTTGGGGGGGATGGCCAACGGCGTCGCCATCCTCATCGTGCCGCCCGGCGTGGCGTGGGTGAGCCAAGTGGCCGGCAGCGCCGCGGCCTTAGGCGTGGCCGCCGCCGTGACGGCGGTGGCGTTGGTGGGACTTGTCGCAGTGGGTCCGGCGGCCCGGCGCGTCCTGAGCGCCGGCGGCCGGGAAGCCCCCATGCCCCAATCCCGACCGGGCTAGAAAAACCGTTGCGGGAGGCTCTGCCATCAGGGCCTCCCGCCACTAGAAAAACTCGAATGGGGGCGGATCGCTCTTCATGCCGTCGGCATCCGCAGGCGGGGCGACTCCGCCGCCTCCTCCCAGTCTTCGTCCCCGTCTAGGTTAGACACGTAGCTGCATTCGGGGTAGTTTTCGCACATCAAGTACGGGTCGCCGGTCAGCCGATTGACGCGGCGCCGCAGCGTTCCCCGCCGGCAGCGCGGGCACAGGCTGGCGTTGCTCTTCAAAACGCACACTCCTTTCTACGGTCGGTAAAATTCTTGGGTCCATGATCAAGGCCTTGGCAGACGGCGCAGGTCCATGGAGGACAAACTCGTTCACACGTTCACAAAGCTGTGGGACATCCCGCCCTCTCCCTGCCGCCAATCCCAGCTTACCACGAATATGTTAAAAACGTGTTAACTGCAGTTAAAAATTTGAGGGAACACCTTAAGCCTGCCGCCTGGCACCTGGAGATTTAAGGCCGGGTAAACCCCGGCCTTTGCAGTTCAGGCGGTATAGCGGTGGGCCTGCTCGGCGGGTGGAGATTTGGCGTCCATGTCCCGTTGGGCCCGCAGGATCCATCCGTCCAAGGCCTGACTTAGGGCCAAGAGACGGGGGTCGTGAAGGTCGCGAGTTTGGGCGTAGAGTTGGATCAGCTGCGCTCGCAACCGTTCTATCGGGTCGTCGCTCGGCATCTCTCGTTCCTTGCCTTTTATTTTTGGGGAGCCTCCCAAGGACAAACCTCCACCGCCCCGCCAAGGGTGGAACCTTGTAGGGTAGGGTGGTGCCGCAGCGGTGCTACGGGCTACTCTCACGAAAAGGGAAGGCTCCCAGACGACCCTTTTCGGTCATCGATGTGGTGTTGCCACGGGAACCCGAAGCCGCCTTCCAGGTCTGACCGCTTGTCCGCCCGAGCGGGGCGAGGATGCGGCATCGGTTCCACACAAAGCATAAGGATTCGCCCAAACCCCCAAATCTCCTGCTACATGGGGGTAAAAAGCGTTCGACGAGGCTCGACCGCAATCGCTTAGGGGCCCAACATCCGCCACAGGCCCCCGAAATCTTGGGCCGCGTAATTGGTTAGGGCGCGTAGAAAGAAGGGGCCGGCCAGGTAAAGAATGACGACCAGCGCTGCCATCTTGGGCAGAAACGAGAGGGTCAAATCCTGGATCTGGGTGGCGGCTTGCAAGATGCCCACCAACAATCCGACGATAAGGCTTGCCGCCAACACCGGGACCAAGATGAGCGCAGCAGTGGTCAGGCCCCCGTAGCTAAGACTCAGAAAGTGGTCGAACACGATGTCGTCTCCTCCTCACAGGGTGCTGCTGGAGTCGGCCGCACCCAAAACGCCATCTTCTCCGCGCAGCGTTCGCTTTGGGAGCTTCGCGGCCCCTTAGGGTCAGTGGAACGAAAGGACCAGGGATTGCACCACCAAATCCCACCCGTTCGCCAGCACGAAGACCAGAAGTTTCAGGGGAAGGGAGATCAAGGTGGGGGGGACCATCATCATCCCCATCGACATGAGGATGGTGGAGACCACCAAATCGATGATGACGAACGGAATGTAGATGTAGATCCCGATTTCAAACGCCGTGCGCAGCTCCGAGATGATGAACGCCGGAATCAAGGCCGTGGTGGGGACTTGGCTCAAGGAGTGCGGTGGCGGCAGGTGTAGGAGATGGAGAAACAGGGCCAAATCCTCCGGCCGCGTCTGCCGGTCCATGAAGGTGCGCAGCGGGCCCATGGCCGCTCCGATGGCGGCCGTCAAGGTCAGCTGGTTGTGCAGGTAGGGCTGGAGCGCCTGATGGTTGATGGCGTTCAACGTGGGGCTCATGACGAAGAGGGTGAGGAATAGAGCCAGTCCGATGAGCACCTGATTGGGCGGCGTGTTCTGCAGCCCGAGGGCGCTGCGGGTGAACGACAACACGGTGACGATGCGCGTGAAGGCTGTCATCGTCACCAAAATGGCCGGCAACAGGGAAAGCAGGGCCAACAGCGCCAACAGGCTTACGGCCTGGTTGGGGCCCGGGCCGGGGCCCAGCGTGACGGTGATCCCCGGCGCGGCGGCTTGGGTCTGCGCCCAGGCCACGGCTGGGGTTCCCGCCACCAGCGCTCCGACCGCCGCGCCCACCCAAAGCCCTCGCTTCATCGCGGCCCCCCTGGCGGCGTGTGCAGGCGGCGCCACACCTCCTCGGCAAAACCCCGCCGAGACAGGGGGAATGGGGTCGTCGGCGCCGCAGGGGGCCCCTGCCGGGCCAAGGCGTCGGCATCTAATTCGCACAACAGGTCGATATGCGCGTCGGTGATGCCCACGCACAAGGTCTTGTCCACGACCTGGATGATAGCGATGCCGCGCTTGGGGCCGAGCGGCAGAAAATCGATCTGCTGAATATAGTGCGAGGGGCTGTGCGAACCAAACCCCGCCCGCCGCAAGAGCCGGGCCGCGACGTAGGCCAACCCTGCGACCAGAATCAGGGCCCAAAGAAAATTGAAAAAGATTGCGGCGGTGCTGATGGCCATCCCTCCATCGCCCATTATACTCGCGGGCCCGGCCGGCGAGCGAACGCGTATGCGGTTTTCGATGGCGATCCCAGGGAGGCGGACGCCGGTGATCGCAGTGACCGAATGGGTGTCCGAAGCGATGCTGGAAGCCTTGCGGGGATTGGGCGCAGTGCACTACGACCCTGAGGCTTGGCGCCGGGTGCCCGCTGCGAGCGGATCCGAGATCGTCGCCTTGGTGGTGCGCAACCGTACCCGCGTCGATCGGCAGTTGTTGGAAGCCCTGCCCAACCTCAAGGTGGTGGGTCGGCTCGGCAGCGGGCTCGACAATCTCGACCTTCAAGCCGTGCAGGCTCAGGGGATCGCGGTGGTGGATGGCAGGGGGCTCAACCGCCAGGCGGTGGCCGAGGCGGTGCTGGCTATGCTGCTCTGGTGGGCCCGTCCCTGGGAGCGCTGGCGGTCGGAGACCCGGCGCGGGGTGTGGCGACGGGAACTCGACCAACACCAACTGGCGGCGTGGCGCGTGGGCGTGGTGGGCATGGGACACATCGGGCAAGAGGTCTCGCGCCTGCTGACGGCCCTTGGCGTCGAGGTCTGGGCGTACGACGCGCATCCCGCCGCCGTCGCTCCTCCCTCCGGCGTGCACCGCGTCCTGCGGCTCGAGGAGTTGCTCGAGGCGGCGGACGTGGTGACGCTGCACTTGGCGCTTGTCCCCGAGACGGTGCACCTATTGAACCACGAACGCCTCTCGCGCATGAAACCCGAGGCCTATCTGATCAACACCGCCCGGGGGGGCCTCATCGACGAGCGCGCCCTGGTCACCCATCTCGCGGCGGGCCGTTTTCGTGGGGTGTGGCTCGATGTGCGGGAAGCGGAGCCACCGCCCCAACCCGACCCTGTGGCGGCGTTCTCTCGCGTGTGGCTGACGCCGCACGTCGCGGGCCGCACGCGGGAAGCCGAGGCGGCCATCGATCGCCGGGTGCTGGCTGGGATCCGGGCCTATCTCGGGCGGCCCGACGCCAACCGCCGGTGACCGCGCAAGGGGCCCGATTCCCGGCCGGGCCGACGCCTTTCGGGGGCGGTGGCGATTGGGGGCAGACGCCGAGCCGGACGGCGTCCGATCCAGCGCGTCGGCGACGGGCCTTGCGCGAGAGGCGCCGGTCGGGAGCTTGGACGGCAAAATTTTCCCTGCCCGGAGCAGGATCCTGTCGGATCGTGGTGAAATACGTAACCCGAAGCCTTTAAAGGCAGGTCGTACGAGGAGCGAAGGGCAGCGATGGGCGTCGGCGTCCACATCGTGTTCGACCAGGTGCTGGCCACGTACCTGCTGGTGGTGGCGAGGCTTGCGGGGGTGGTGGTCACGGCGCCGGTTTTGGCCTCGAGTTTTGTCCCGCGCTTGGCCAAGGTGGGGCTCGCGGTGATCTTGGCCGCAGCCTTGACGGCCTCGCTGCCGCCCGTTGCGGTGGCGAACCTCTTGGCCTTGGCTTTGGGCTTGGTGTTGCAGTTCGTCGTGGGCCTTTTGATGGGGCTCGTGCTGGCGCTGTTCCTGGCGGCGTTTAGCATGGCGGGTCAACTCGTCACCTACCAGCTCGGGGTGGGGTTGGCGGTGGCCGCCAATCCCGGGTTGTTGTCGGCAGGGTCCTTTCTTGCGGAGTGGGAGACGCTTTTGGCCACCTTTGTGTTTGTGGTCAGCGGCGGGCTTGAGTTGACGGCCGAGGCCCTGCGCGCAAGCTTCGTGGCCCTGCCCCTGACGGCGGGAGGCCTGCCGGTAGGGGGCCTGCCGTTTGTGGTGGGTTTGTTCGGCACGGTGGTGAACATCGCCCTGTTGGTGGGGGCGCCGTTTTTGGCTACGGGGGTGGTGGTCGACTTGGCGGTTGGGGTACTGGCCCGGGCCGTGCCCCAACTCAACGCCTACTTTTTGGCCCTGCCGGTCAATTTTGGGCTGAGCCTTTTGGTGTTGGCGGCGGTCTTGCCGCTTTGGCTGCAGATTGTACCCACCGTTTGGCACCATGCCTTTGAAGCCTTAAGTCATCTCTTGGCGCTGTGGGAGGTCAGGCCATGACGGCCGCGGCAGGCGCCTTGGCGTGGCCCGAGCTCTTGGCCCTCGGGGGTGGGGAAAAGCAGCACGGACCGACGCCGCGCCGGCGCCAGCGGGCGCGCGAACAGGGCCAGGGGTGGCGTTCGCCCGAGTTTCAAACCGCCACGGCCCTGGCAGTGACTGTCTTGGTCTTCACCTGGTACCTGCCGTGGGCCGGACGCCAGGCAGTGGGGTGGGAGCGGTGGGCCTTGACCTTGCCCGTCGGTCCCGGCTTTGACGCCGAGGTGTGGGCGATCGGGCAACAAGCGCTTTCGGCCGTGGTGGAGCTGGCCGCCCCTCTGGCGTTGGCGGCAGCCGCCGTGGGGGTGGGGATTGCGGCGTGGCAGTCGGGCTTTCGTTGGCAGTTTGCCCGGCTGGTGCCGGATTTCGGCCGCATCAATCCGGTGACCGGGCTTGCGCGCATCTTCTCCCGGCAAGGGTTGTGGCAGTTGATGGAGGGACTGCTCAAACTGTTGGCCATGGGGACGGTCGTGGGCGTCTATTTGGCTGGGAACCTCGGTCCCTTGGCCACCATGAGCGGTATGCCCTTGAGTCAAGCCATGGGCGTCGGCGAACGGCTGGCGGTGGGCGCGATGGTTCGCGGGGCCCTGGCCTACTGGGCCATCGCTGTGGTCGACCTGGTCGTGCAGATTCGGCGCTTTGAAGCCAGCCTGCGCATGACCACCCAGGAATTGCGCGACGAGTTTCGCGAGACGGAAGGGGACCCCAAGATCCGCGGCCGACGGCGGGAGATCATGCGGCGGCTCGCACGCAGTGGACTTTCCGCCGTGTCTCGGGCCACGGTGGTGGTCACCAACCCGGAGCACTACGCCGTAGCCTTGGCTTGGGACGAGGCGACGATGGTCGCGCCGACGGTGGTGGCCAAGGGGGAAGGGGAGACGGCGCTCAGGATCCGTGAGTTGGCCGAGGAGAGCGCCGTGCCAGTAGTCGCAAATCCCCCCCTGGCGCGGGCGCTCTACCTCGTGCCGATTGGGCAGCCCATCCCGGAAGAGCATTACCGCGTAGTGGCTGAGATTATCGCCTTTGTCTGGCGTCGGCGCAGGGGGGCGATCCATGAATAGGCGCGCGTTGTATCGCGAGGCATTTGTGCCGGTGGCGCTGGTCATCGCCGTGCTGATGTTGGTGATCCCCGTCCCGGCGTGGATTCTCGACGTCTTTTTGATGTTGAACATGGCCTTGGCCATCACCATCCTGGTGACCACCATGTTCGTGCAGCGGGTCTTGGACTTCTCCGTCTTTCCGTCGCTGTTGCTCCTCACCACGCTGTTTCGGCTGGCGCTTGAGGTCACGGCCACCCGCCTCATCCTCCTCGACGGCAACGCCGGCAACGTCATCCAGACCTTCGGACAGCTGGTGGTGGGCGGGAACCTGGTGGTGGGGCTCATCATCTTCCTCATTTTGATCGTCATCCAATTCATGGTCATCACCCGTGGAGCCGAACGGGTGTCCGAAGTGGCGGCTCGCTTCACCCTCGATGCCATGCCGGGCAAGCAGATGGCCATCGACGCCGAGCTCAACGCCGGGTTGATCAAAGAGGCGGAGGCCCGGAGGCGCCGACGGGAGATCGAGGAAGAGGCCGATTTCTACGGAGCCATGGACGGGGCGTCCAAGTTTGTCCGCGGGGATGCCATCGCGGGGATCATCATCGTGGTGGTCAACATCGTGGGCGGCCTGGTGATCGGGCTCGTCCAGCACCACTTGAGCTTGGGCACGGCCGTGAACACGTACACCATCCTGACGGTGGGCGAGGGCTTGACCACCCAGATCCCGGCCCTGCTCCTGTCGACGGCGGCCGGGATCTTGGTGACGCGCTCGGGGACCAGCGGCAACGTCGGCACGGACGTGTTGAGCCAGCTCACGGCGCTGCCCAAGGTGCTGTACATCGCCTCGATCGGGCTCTTCCTGCTGGCCCTGTTGGGGATGCCGCCGGTGGTACCGGTGCTGTTGGGCGGCGGGGGCCTTTACCTCGGGTGGCGGCTCGAACAGCGACAGAAGGCCCAAGCCGAGGCGGCCCAGCGCGAGGAGGCGGAACGGCGTCGCGAGGCCGAAAAAGGGCCGGAGGCGGCGCTCGGGCTCATCGGGGTCGATACCATCGAATTGGAACTGGGAGTGGGCCTGGTTCCGCTGGCCGGTGGCCGGGCAGGCCAGGACCTCAAGGACCGCATCGCCGCGCTGCGGCGCCAGATTGCGGCCGAACTCGGCCTGGTGCTCCCGGCTGTGCGGGTGCGGGACAACCTCGAACTCGGACTCAATCAGTACCGCATCCGCATTCGCGGAGGGGAGGTGGCCAGGGGGGAAGTGCGGCCCGACCGGTACCTGGCCATGGGCAGCAACCTTGCCTTGGAGGGAGCCGTTGCCACCCAAGACCCGGTGTTCGGGGTCCCGGCCTTTTGGATCCGCGCCGACCAGCGCGACCAAGCCGAATTGCAGGGCGCCACCGTCATCGACGCCGGGGCGGTGATGGTGACGCACCTGGCCGAGGCGGTGCGGGCCCACGCCTGGGAGATCCTCGGGCGCGAGGACGTCAAACGCCTCATCGACCATGTCAAGAAGACCCACCCGGTGGTGGTCCAGGAACTGATCCCCGACCTTTTGCACTTGAGCGAGGTGCAGCGCGTGTTGGCCAACCTGCTCCGGGAGCGGGTCTCGATCCGCGACCTGCCGACCATTCTCGAAGCGTTGGCCGACCGCGCCCGCACCACCCGCGACGTGGAACTGTTGACCGAAGCGGTGCGGCAAGCCATTGGCCGCACCATCATCCGCCCCTACGTCCACGAGGGCGTGCTGCCGGCTCTGGTGCTGTCGCCGGAGGTCGAGGCGGAGATCAAGGGGGCCATCGAGCGTACCGAATCCGGCAACTACCTCAACCTGGATCCCCGGCGGGCGCAGAGCATCCTCGCCAATCTCCGCGAGGCGCTGCGCAAGGTGCCTGCTGGCCAACGCCCGGTGGTGGTGGCCTCGCCCTGGATCCGGCTTTACTTTAAGCGCCTGACCGAGCGGTTGGTGCGCGACCTGGCGGTGGTCTCCTACGCCGAGATCGCGCCCGAAGTTTCGGTCAAGACCCTGGGGGTGATACAGCCGTGATCGTCAAGCGCTACTCGGGCCGAACGGCGGAAGAGGCGCTGAACCTGGCGAAATTTGAGCTCGGCGAAGACGCCGTGATCCTCTCTTCTGGCCGCACCCGAGACCGCTGGTGGAAGTTTTGGGAAAACGGGTTTCAAGTTTTGGTGGCGACCGATTCGCCGCCTCACGCCCAAAACGGGCGACGGGAGGGCCATGAAGCCGGCGCTGCCGTGCCACCGCCCCCGCCGCCGACGCCCGCGGCGGGCGAATCCGGAGAGGGCCGAAATGGGCCTTTTGGCTTCGAGCGGCGCATGGAGGCGCTCTTGGAGCGGCTGGAACAGCGCATCGGGCGCATGGAGGGGTTCTCGGGCTCCCATCAGGAGTCGGCCTTTCGCTTCCTGCGCGAGCGGGGGATGGAGGAAGCCTGGGCCCGGTCGCTGGCGCGTGCGCTTTCGGAAGACGAGGCCGGGGAGTGGCGCGCGGCCATCGTCGAGCGCGTAGTGGCCGAACTGCCCGAGGTCTTGCCGTTGACGGCCAAGGGGGCGCGGGCCGTGATGCTGGTGGGACCGACCGGAAGCGGCAAGACCACCACCTTGGCCAAACTCGCCGCCCACCTCTGCCTTGAGGAAAAGGTGCCGGTGACCTTGGTGACGACCGACACCTTTCGCGTGGGGGCCGTGGAACAGCTCGAGACGTTTTCCGACATCTTGGGGGTGCCGTTTCGAGTGGCCAAGAAACCCAAGGAACTGGCCCAACTGGTAGAGGCACAGGGCGAGGGCTTGGTCCTGATCGACACGCCGGGCCACAGCGTGCGCCATCCCCTGTATATGGCCGAGTTAAGAGCTTTACAGCAAACGGCCCGGCCCGAAGTCTTCCTTACGGTGCCGGCGGTGTTGGCCCCGGCGGAAATCCGGGCCCTGAAGGCCGGCTTTCTGCCCGAGGGGCGAGGGCGGGTGGTGCTGACCAAGGCCGATGAGTCGCATACGCCTGGTGCCGTCCTGGGCGCGCTCATCGACCTCGGCTTGCCGCTGAGCTACGTCACCCACGGCCAGGGGGTGCCGGAAGACATCGAGGTGGTGCGTCCGGAGCGGCTCAAGTCCTGGCTTCTGGCAGGCGAGTACCATGCCTAGCCAAGAGACCAGCCTTCGGGAGTGGATGCGGCGACAGCGGGTCGAGGCCAGCGACCCGATGGCGACCGGTGCCACGCGGGTGCTGGCAGTCACGTCCGGCAAGGGCGGCGTGGGCAAGTCCAGCGTGACCCTCAACCTGGCCTTGGCCCTGGCCGCCCTCGGGGACACCGTGACGGTGCTCGACGCGGATTTAGGCCTCGCCAACATCAACATCCTTCTCGGGGTCAACCCGGCTCATACGCTGCTCGACGTGGTCGACCGGCGCATGGCCTTAAAAGAGATCATGGTGGCAGGACCGGGCGGCATCCGCATCATTCCCGGGGCCTCCGGCGTCACGCAGCTCGCCTCCCTCACCCGGACACAAATCGACCACATCGTGGAAGGATTTGGCGAGATCGACGGCGAAACGCAATGGTTGTTGATCGACACGGGTGCGGGTATCTCGCCTGCGGTGATGAGCTTTGTGCTCGCTGCCCGCGAGGTGCTGGTGGTCACGAGCCCAGAGCCCACGGCCCTGGCCGACGCCTATGGCGTGGTCAAGGCCATCTGGGAAGAGGAGGTGCCGATGACGGTGCGCCTCGTGGTCAATCGCGCGCGCAGTCTCGATCAGGCCGAGGCCGCTGGGCGCCGCCTCATCGACCTCGCCCGCCGGGCCCTGGAGATGGAGGTGGAGTGGCTGGGCCTCATCGCCGAAGACGACAGCGTGCCGCGGGCCATCATGCGCCAGGAGCCGGTGTTGTTGGCCTACCCGCGGTCGCGGGCGGCACGGGACATCGAGCAGATCGCGATCCGGCTTCGGGAGCCGAGTCGCGCACCGAGCGTCCGGGGCGACGGATTCGGGGAGTTCTTGGGGCGTCTTCGGCAGGGACTCGGCCAATTTTTGGCCTCCCGGCGCCCCAAGGCAGAGTCGGAAGGGAGGGAGTGAGCCATGGACGGGCTATACACGGCGCTTTCGGGACTTTTGGCCGAGACGGCCAACCTGACGGCAGTGGCCGGCAATCTTTCCAACCTCCAAAGTCCCGGGTACTTGGCGGAGTCGGGCAACGTCGAGGCGGCCATTTCCCAGGTCGTGTTGCGCGTGGGCGGAAGCCAAGGAGGGGCCATCTTGGGCCAGCGCAGCGCTGGCATCGTCTACACCAACACCTTTGATTTGGCCCCGGGGCCGATCGAGCCGACTACCTCCCCTTCGGACTTGGCGTTGAACGGAGACGGGTTTTTCGCCGTTCGCACGCCTTCGGGCCAGGTGGCTTATACCCGCAACGGCGCGTTCACCGTCAACGCGCAAGGGAACTTGGTGCTGCCGCAAGGGGCCGTCCTGCTCGATACCCAAGGCAACCCGGTGACGGTGGTGCCCAACCAGCCCTTCACGGTGGCCGCCGACGGCACCGTCCAGCAGCAGGGCGCCGTGGTGGGGCAGATCGCGGTGGTGGCCCTGCAGCCCAATTCGGTGGTGGGGTTGGGTCAAGCGCTGTACCAAGGGACGCCCGGCCCGAGCCAGGCGACGGTGGTGCAAGGCGGACTCACCCAGTCCAACGTGTCGGCGGTGGTGTCGGCCGAGCGGCTCCTCAGGGCAGAGAGCGCCTACCAAGCGCTTACCCAGGTGGTCAACGCCGAAAGCAATCGGCAGAAGACCGCCGACGGGCTCGGTACCTTGGCGTAGGGGGAGGGCATCGCGGGGTCGACACCCGCTTGGCAGGCAGTTTGGAGGAAGGAGGAAGGCCTGGGTGGATCAGGTGCTGAGCATCGCCGCCTCAGGGCTTGGCGCCGAAAATGGGGTGCTGGGCGCCGTCGCAACCAACATCGCCAACCTCAACACCCCCGGGTTTGGCGAGCGGGTGACGGAGATCACCTCGGGGGTCAATCAGGTGCTGCGGGCGGCCAACTCTCCGTACGCGGGGCAGGTCATCGCGCCGGGGTTGGCGCTGACGGCCGGGGCGACCTTGGCGGAGGACATTCCGCGCTTCGGCCAGTCGGTAGTTCCTTCGTCGATTCCGACTCACCTGGCCATTGAAGGCCCTGGCTTCTTCATGGTGACCAATGCGCAAGGCGCGGTGTGGCTGACCCGGGCGGGAGAGTTTACCCTCGATGCCAACGGGGAGCTGGTCCTGCCGGGAGGGTACCGGTTGTACCCGCCGGTGGCGATTCCCACCGGCATGTCGTTTACCGTGCGCGGCGACGGGACGGTGGTGGTCAACGGGCAAGCCGTGGGTCAGATTCAACTGGCCATGGTGGCTAATCCGGCCGGGCTTTTGCAAGTGGCGCCCAACCTCTACCAGGCCACGGCGGCGAGCGGGCCCGCCGTGGCCACTGCTCCGGGTCAAGGGGGAGCCGGCACCCTTCAGGCGGGGGCGCTTGACGCTTCGGGCGTGCACCTGGCCGACGCGTTTGGCCAGCTCATTGCCGCCACCACTGCGTATCAGCTCAATGCCAAGATGGTCACGGCAGCCAGTCGGCTCGACGCGGCCCTGACCAACCTCCAGGTTTAGGCGTCGGAGGAAGGGGATTGGAGGCGGCGGAAGGCGTCGAGCACCCGACGGACGTAGGCCTCGGTTTCGGGGTAGGGAGGAATGCCGCCATAGTGCGCCACGGCCGCGGGTCCCGCGTTGTAGGCCGCCAAAGCCAATTCCAGGTTGCCGTGAAAGTGGTTGAGGAGTTCTGCCAGATAGCGCGCGCCGCCGAGGATGTTGGCGGCAGGGTTGTAGGGGTCGACCCCCAGTTCGGCGGCCGTCGCCGGCATGAGTTGCATGACTCCGATGGCACCGGCGGCGCTTTCGGCTGCCGGATTAAAGTCCGACTCGACCTTGGCCACGGCCTCGAGTAAGAGGGGGGACAGGCCGGTGACCGCTGCGGCCGCCGCGAAGTCGGGTTGGAGAGTGCTCTTCTCGGAGCCAGAACCGGCGGCCGGCGTTGCGGGGGCAGACGGGGAGGCCTGTTGGGCGGCGTCTAGCCACTGGGCAAACGGCATCGAGGCCGAACCCGCAGCCGTGGAGGCGGCAGGGGTGAGGTCGGCCAGAATCCACTCCAAGGTCCACCACAGCAGGGATTCCATGGCATAATCCATCGTGGCCCACCCTCCTTCACGGTGAGGCGGTATCGCGGGGTTTGGCTATCAGTGTAGAAGAGGGAAGGCGGAGGGACCAATTTTTAATCCCGATTTCGCCCTCCGCCGGAAAGGTGATGGGGATTGAAGAAACTTCTGCTGCCGCTCTTGGCGCTCATCATCGGCATCGGCATCGGGGTGGCGGGTTCCAAATTCCTCCTCCCTGGACATGGATTGAAACCAGGGACCACTCCGACCGCGACGGCCCCGGCCTTCAATCCCAAACAGGCGGTGGCCATTCAGTTCGACTCGGTGCAGAGCAACCTCGCCGACTCGGGGCATTACATCAACTTCAGCCTTTCCTTCTCGGTGATGCCGACGGTATTGACGGCCCAAGGCGGCGTGGCCTCCGCCGCCGCCGGTTCGGGCGGCACCGGCAATGCTGCCCTCGATGCCCGCATCCGCAACGCCTTGTTGAACTTGGCGCGGTCTACGAGCTATCAGCAGCTCCTAAGCTCGGGCGGGGTGTCAACCTTCAAGCGCGAGGTGTCCTTGGTGCTACAGTCTATCTTCGGCCCAGGTACCGTGCACGACATCTATTTTTCGCAGTTTTTGGTGCAGTAAGGAGGTGGCGGCATGGGGCTCGTGTCGCGTAGGGCCGAAATTCGCCCGTACGACTTTCAGCGCCCGTATCAGCTGAGCCGTCCCCAGCTCGACTCCATCGCGCTCTTGCGCGAATCGTACACGCGGTTGGCGTCCAACTTCCTCTCCACCTTCCTGCGGGTGCCGGTGCAGATGCGGCTCGGCTCGCTCGACCAAATGGGGTATGAGGACTGGCTCGACGGGATCGACGGGCCCACCGTGCTGACTGTCTACCGGGACCACGCACCGGCCCTGAACGGCGGTACTGCCATCGTGCAGTGCGACCCGATCCTGGCCCTGGCCATGATCGACCGCGCGTTGGGTGGCCCCGGTTCGCAGGCGATTGCGGCTCGGGAGTTGACGGAAATCGAGACGGCGGTCTTTCGCCGCATCGTGGCGCGCCTTTTGGACCTCCACGCCCAGAGTTGGGGGTCGCTCATCCAACTGCAGCCGACAGTCGAGGGGATCGAGTTCAATCCGGCCTTTGCCCCGATTGCCGGAGAGGGCGACCTCGTGGTGGTCGAGGTCCATGAGGTGGCTATGGAAGGACAGAACCGGATCATGCGGTGGATCTGGCCTTACGCCATGGTCCAGCCCTTGGTGCAGGCTGCCGCGCGGCGCGGGGTGGGCCGGGACGAAGAGGCGGCACCGGTGGTGAAGAAGCCGGAGGCCGTGCGCGAGCACCTCGAAGCCAGCCGCCTGCCGGTGCGGGTGCTGTTGGGGCGGGCGCGCCTTAGCTTACGCGAATTCGGCATGTTGAAAGAGGAAGATGTCTTGGTGCTGGAGAATCGGTACGATCGGCCGCTGCCCTTGACCATCGCCGGACAGGAGAAGTTTCTGGTGGTGGCGGGGCGGAGGGGGCGACACTTGGCGGTCCGCGTGGTCGGGCACAGCGAAGGGGGGAGCGGGGCATGGCCAAAAAACCGGCGCGACTGACGGCGGAGGAAGTAGCCGAGCTGCTCAAGGCGGGAGACAACGGCGACAGCGTGGAGATTCGCCGGGTAGAGTTCGCTGAGCTCGAGGAGCCCCCCATCAACCACGAGGAGCCCCCCAAACCGACGGGGTTGAGCTTTCTCTGGGACATTCCCATGACGGTAGAAGTGGTCTTGGGGGAAACCGAGCTCACGGTGCGCGACGTGATGGCCGTGGGAGTAGGGACGGTGATCGAGCTCAACCGCTCCTACGGAGAACCGGTCGACGTCTATCTCAACGGCCGCCTGGTAGCGCGGGGGGAGGTGGTGACGGCCGGCGAGCAGTTCGGAGTAAAGATCAAGGAGATTTTGGTTTCGAGCGAGGAGATGGCGGAGCCTTCGGGGGAGTGAGGCGGTCGAGCTGGGCCGGGTCGGCGGTCTCGGCCGCGCGCTGGTTCTCGAGCTGCGACAGCCAGATTTCCTCCCGCAGCACATCGACCGAGCGCGGGGCATCGATGCCGAGTCGCACCTGGTCGCCGTGGACCTCCAGCACCACGATGCGAATGGTGCCGTTTAGAAGGCGAATCGCCTCCTCTGTCTTACGGGTCAACACCAGCATCGACCGCCGCCTCCTGCCAGATGGGGAATTGGAACGGATACGGGACCGACAATACGTACTGCCCGCCGTGGCGGGTGTTTTTGTTAATGACCACCGGGCTGCGCAAGTTCACGGTGATCTGCCTCTTGTCCATGGTGCACAGACACAACACGGCCCATTCTTCCGGCGGGCCGAGATCCGTCACGTCTTGGGCAGGGATTTGGTAGTCCCGCACCACCACCAGGGGATCGATGACGATGAAGCACAGCGGTCCGAAGTCCACGGACTGAAGGAACAAAAAGGGGCTATCGCGGTGAGGATAGAGCACGAAGCGCTGGGCCTCGCCAAAGCCTAGGATGGGGTGGTCGAGGACGATGATGTCCTCTTCCCGCACCTCCATCGCCCCGTGAAATCGCGTGGCAATCTGCATCGGCCATCGTCCTTTGCGGGCAAGGTGGATTAGGGGTGCAAGTAATTGAGGAGCGAGATCGATAACACCTGCGCGCCGGTCTGTAGGGCGGCTTGGTAGGCCTGCTCCTCCAGATTGAGCTGGGAGGCCACCTGGGCCATATTGGCTCCATCGATGGAGCTTTCCGTAGCTGTAAGGGTTTGGTTCAGCTGGGTCAGATACTGGTTTTCCTGATTGACCCGGGCTAGCCGCCCGCCCACCACGGCCTGGGCCGACGAGATACTGGTCAAATCCTGTTGTAAGACGGTGAGATTGACGCTGGTCGGCGAGAAACTGGGCGAGCTCAAGGTGTTGATGAGGTTGGTCAGATCCTGCTGCAACTGTTGGTCCAAGGGCACGGCAGGGTTGACCTGGTTGACCGACGGGTCGATGGCGTTGACGGTCACCGAAGCTCCAGGCCCGATTTCGAAGACCATGGGCTGGTTGGCGGGATTGGGTCCCAAGGGGGCGGCCGGATTGAAGTCAAACAAGGGTTGGCCCTGGAAGGTGGTGGTCAGGATCTGGCTGAGCGTGGTCTGGTCGGCAGTAAGCTGGTCGATGACGGCCTGGCGGTCGGCAGGGCTCATGGAGCCGTTTTGCGCCTCGACGGCCTTGGAGTAGACGTCATTCCAGAGTGTGGTCAACTGCTGGAGGGCGCTCGCTTGGGCGTTGAGCCAATCCTGTGCTTGCGCCGTAGCGTTTTGGTAGTTGGTGATGAGTCCAGACACCGAATTGAGGTCCATGGTCACGGCGATGGCCCCCGGGTTGTCTTGGGGGTATTGATACTTGGTGCCGGAACTCGACTCCTCTTCCAGCTGGACCAACTGCTGTTGAATGGTGTTGACGTTGTTGACGAACGTATTGACTAGAATCGTCGGCGTGATTTGCATGGTCGACCTCCTTTGCCCGCGTTTAGGCGATGGCCTGGAGCAGGCTCGACATGGTGGCCTGTTCGACCACCACGATCTGGGCCGCCGCCTGATAACTCTGTTGCTCTTGGATGAGGTTGGCCGACTCCTGGTTGACGTCTACGCCTACCTGGGATTGCAGGGCGTTGGTCAGATTCTGCCCCGTAGTCTCGGCGGCGTTGGCCCGGTTTTGCGCGTTTTGGCCATCGCTGCCCACCTGGTCGACCAGGCTGGTGTAGGTTTGGATGAAGGTGGGGCCCCCGGTGCCATTGACCAAGTCCTGGTACAGCTGGTTGATTCCGCTGTTGATGGCCTGGTAGGGCGTAGAGCCGTTGGTCGAGGTCGGGGGATTGGCGACGAAGTAAAGATTCTGCGCCGTGATGTTGCTGGGGTTGTAGGTGCTGGGGTTAGAACTGAAAAGGCCCGGGGTGTTGGCCGACTGCCCGTTGACGACGCTGGCCAGACTTTGGGCCAAGGTGTTCAACTGGTCGAGGTAATTGGCGAGGTATTGGTCGCGGGCGTCGAGGGCTCCTTTGAGTTGCCCGCTGGTCAGGTCCTGCAGGGCCGAGACAGTGGTGGGGGGATTGGTGGTGGGGTTGATCACCCACGCCGGCTCGGGCACCGGAGCGCTCGGGTCGACGGTCATGGTGGTCACCTGATCGCCCGCTACCAACGTGTGGCCCCCCACGTAGATGTTCATCTCCCCGTTGGCCCCGACCGTGTAGTTGAGGTTGACGAGTTGCGAGAGCTGGTCCACGTACTGGGTGCGCTGGTTCTCCAGGTCATTCGGGGCCTGTCCTGACCCCTGGACCAAATTGATCTGGGCGTTGAGTTGGGCGATGTTCTGGGCCAGGGTGTTGATGGTGTTGATGTCGCTCGTCACCACTTGCGAGAGCTGCTGCTGGGCGTCCACGATCTGGGTCGCGATTTGTTGAAAGGTCTGAGCCACCACCTGACCCTGTTGGAGTACGGCGGTCTGGTATGCCGGGTTTTCCGGATTTTGGGCCAGCTGGTCGTAGGTGGCGTAGAACTGGTTTAAAGCTTCTTCCAATCCGGTGCTCGACGGCTCCTGAAATGCGGGTTGGATTTGGCTCAACACCTGTTGCAGCTCCTGCCAGTAGCCGGTGACGCCGTTTTGGGTCCTC
Organism: Bacillota bacterium; assembly: GCA_023511625.1. Lineage (GTDB taxonomy): Bacteria > Bacillota > Sulfobacillia > Sulfobacillales > Sulfobacillaceae > JAIMAE01. The sequence goes on from JAIMBD010000007.1 coordinate 77,956, forward strand.
AGGGTGTGGGAGAGATAGGCGTTGGAGGCGCGCTGGATGGTGACCACATCCACTCCTTCTCCGATCTCGCCCACCGGTTGTTGGGGGATGGGAGGGGCGTCTTCCAGTACTGCCGTTTCGCGGTGGTAGCCTGGCGTGGTGGCATTGGTCAGGTTGTTGCTGGTCACCTCCAACGCCAACTGCTGGGCCGCGAGCCCGCGCCCGGCGATGTTGAGGAGCATAAAGGACATGCCGAATCCCCTCCCGGGTTAAAAACCAAGGTCCACTCCGCGCGGAAGGGCGGGACCGAAAAGACTGCGCAAGAAATCAAGATACCCAAGCTGCTGCTGCAAGACCTCTTGCAGAAAGCGCACCCGCTCCTGCCAGTGCAAGACGCGCCGGCGCAAGGCCTCTTTCTCGGCCGGGGGGAGCGTCATGCAGGCCTCTTGCCACTGGTCGAGGGTGTGGAGGTGGTCCAGCTCCTCTTGCAACAACGCCAAGAGACGTTCCGGTTCGCGTCCGAGCGCGGCCTCGATTTTGGACTCGGTGATGTGTACCAGCGCCTCAACGGCTGCACTGACGGTGTCGTAGACCCGACTCATACCCGCTCCTCTACATCCACACGTCCAGGAGCAGCCCGCGAATGGCGTCGAACCGCTCCATCAGAGTCATGCCCCGCGAGCCGCGCAAAAGGGCCTCGCGCAAAGCCTCCAATTCTTGGTCGATGCCTTCCACGGCCACAAGGATCCGAAACCACCCGCGGGGCGAACGGTAGGTGTCGCGCAACACCCGACGGCGCCGTAATCCCAAATCCAAAAGCCGCCGTACCTCAGCTTGATACCGGGCGAACTCCTCTTGAATGGGCCGTTCCAGCAATGCCAACTCTGCTACGCGCAGGGCCTCCCAGCTCGGCGGCGCGGCCGCCTCCGACCCCATCGCGGCGGATCCCGTAGAAAAAACCGTCTGCCCCGCCGGGCGGGGAGCTATGGATGAAACCCGCGTGACGCATCACCTGCTCCCAGTGTACAAAGGGGTCAAGGGCGCAGGCTAATCTATAGCGGCATTTCTTGGGGATGGGCGACAAGAAAGTCATCCAAGGGCCCCCTCGGATGACTGGCGTACGTCTTCAGCCGGTTTGGGTGCCAGTAAGCCTCCAGTACTGCTGGACTTCGACGATGTAGCGGTCGATGGTCTGGCTTAGGGCGATGACCTCCGGGTCCAGGTTTCCCTTGCGCTCGGCCAGCTGCAACAGATCCTGTTTGAGGCGTCGGATGGTCTCCAAGGCTTTGACGTACTGTGAGTGGGTCACCTGGCGGGCGGTGTTCATGCACTTCCTCCCTCCCCGTGTGGCGGATTCTACCACAGGGGAAATTGGAAGTTCAATGCAGGGAAGGGATTTCTTACCGTTTTCCGGTCATTCCATTCCACTGCGTCCGCATCCAGTGCCCTAGGAGCTCTAACGCGGACACGCCGACGGCCTTTGCTTGCTCTTGCACCTGATCCAAGAGTTGAAACACTTCTTGCCGCGCCTGTTGATATTCTGGGTTGGCAGAAATCCGCAAGTTGAACCCCTCGGGATTGCGTTGCAGGTGAACCTCCCATCCGGCAAAGCGACTGCGGCGCTCCATGCTACTCCCTCCTCGCGAGAACCGGCGCCAATTCCATCCTTCCCAATTATACTCCGTTGGCCCGGTCGGGAAGGATAGGCGGTCGGTCGCGCGCTCGTCCCCGAGAAAACCCCCTAAACCTTTGCCCCGAACCGCAAGCGGCCAGTACTATGGTTTTGGAAGCGATTCTGGAAGCAGGAATTTTGGAATCGACGGGGAGATGAGCGCGTGGAGGGGATTGCCGGTGCCATGCCTCCTATGGCGATTTCAGTGGTGGTGCCTCCGGGCTACATCCACGCCGAGGCGTATTTGCCGGTAGCGCAAACCCTTTTCAAGGCGTTGTGCAAGTTAGGCCTGTCGTGTGAGTGGTGGGTCAATCGGATAGAGCCGGGACGGGTCGCGGTGCTATTTGGAGCCCATCTTCTCGATGCTGCTACGATCTGCCGGCTGCCGTCAAATACGATCCTCTTCAACTTGGAGCAATTCGACCCCGCAAATCCTTCGCCGTGGTTTACTCCGGCCTATCGGCAGGCGCTACACACCCATGTGGTCTGGGATTACAGTCGGTACAACACGCAAGCATTGGCCCAAACCGACTTTGCGCCTCCGCAAATCCACTGGGTGCCGCTGGGTACTGTGGACGGGAGCCCGGCTATTGAAGTCCCGAGGGCCTCGGTTCAGGACATCGATGTCCTATTCTACGGGTCTTTGAATTCCCGTCGGTTAAAGCCTTTACGCGACATGGAGGCGCTCGGACTCCGCGTGAAAGTCTTATCGGGAGTCTACGGGGCGGAAAGGGACCGTTGGATCGCGCGAGCCAAGGTGGTCGTCAACATTCATTTCTACGAGACGGCGCTTTTTGAATGGCCTCGCGTACTCCCTTTGTTGATGAGCGGAGTGCCGGTAATCTCGGAGTGGTCTCAACCGATGGATCTGGACGGGGATATTGTGAAAATAATCCAATTTTCATCGTATGATACCTTGCCGTTAGTAGCTAAAGACGTCGTGGGCGATGGCCAAATGCTGTCGTTTATGGCGTCGGCGGGCATTCGTTATGCCATTCGACGGGATCAGGCGCGGCTCTTGCTCGACTCCATTTTTAATACCAACTACTTTTACCACGGATAAGTAGCTACCAACCGGACCCATCTTCGAGCGAGTGTTTCGTCGAATAATACGGGGCAGCGGGGCGCGCTTGCCGCGGATTTGAGGGGACTATGGACAAAATCACTGTACTGGGTAAGCCATTTTGGGTAGCTACTACTAAAGATGCCTTACTGGGGCCGACATTAAGCCGGCTTGGCTATTGGGAGCCGCTTATAACTAGAATAATATCTTCTTATCTCACGTGGCGTCCGGAATCCATTGTCTTTGATATAGGAGCCAATTCGGGCTATTTTAGTGTGCTGGCTGCGGAAGTTTCAGGTGGGCGGGCTCGGGTGTTTGCTTATGAACCCGAGCAAGAACAATTTAAGTGTTTGATTCGTAATATCCGAGATCGTAACTGCCGAGGAATAACCCCGTATCGTCTCGCGGTCGGCGGCAGTTCGGGATATGTGGAGCTTGCAATTCATAAGACAAACCAAGGCGATAATAGGGTGAGAAAGTCCTCGGTTGGCCATCCTTCGGACAACGAATGGAATTTTCACGAAATCACGCAGAGGGTTGGGCAGGTTTGCCTCGATCAGCATTTGGGGGAATTCATTCCTCAAATTGCAAAAATTGATGTCCAGGGATATGAGCTTGAGGTTCTTCGTGGAATGTCGCAGCTGCTCCAGAAAGTTGGAGACGATTTTGTTGGAATTTGCGAGTGGACCCCCAAGATGATGCTATCGTTAGGGGAAAATCCGCTGGACCTGCCTCGGTGGTTACTTGAGACGGGTTTTAATCTCTATTCTGCGGATGAGTCCAAAGGTGTCGTGGAGCGGTGGGATCCGAAAAAAATCCCGAGCGACGCTGTTCAACTTTCCCGATTTCAGGATAATTTGATTTTCACTAAGCAAGAGTTGGCAGTGCCGGCTTTTTACTCGGGATGGTTCCCTGGGGGACACGAGGCCGGTGATTGCTTATTAGAACTTATTGTGCAGGAATTAAAAGGCCACCAAGAGAGGGTCGGGATTATCCGAGAAAGGCTAGAAAGTCTTGGTTTGGGGATAGGGAAGAACTGAAAAGGGTGTTGTATATGCCGTCTCTTCTGATGATCGACAAAGTCCTTCCATGGTTTGATCGAGCTTCTGGGTCTAAGAGAACGTTTGAGCTGTTGAGAATGATGAAATCTCTTGGTTTTCGAGTGGTTTTCGTTGCGATTGAAGGGAGAGGGCAAGATATCTATGTTCGGGCGCTTCGTCAGGAGGGCATCGAGACCTTATTAACAGATGGTCCGGCAATAGGAATGCCAAACGCAGGAAGCATCCCGTGGGCTGAGCTCTGTGAACGGGAACAATTCGATATCGTTTGGCTTACCTTTTGGGATGTTGCTTATTATTATTTACCGCGTCTGCGCGACTTGTTGCCTAAGGCAATTATGGTAGTAGACTCCGTAGACCTAGAGTTCGTGCGAAAAGAATTGGAGTCAGCTGTGGTCGGCCAAACGACTCCTCAAGAGGTTATACATCGACGCGTACTGGAGCTTTCCGTGTATCAAGCTGCAGATGTTGTAATTGTTGTTTCGAAGAGCGACGAACGGCGTCTCCGAATGGAGGGGATCGATAAGCCTATTTTTATTATTTCAAATATTCATGAAGTCAAAGAATTAGAGGAGTTTTATCCTTATAGCGAAGAGATTATTTTTGTAGGAAACTTCAACCATTTGCCGAATCGGGACGGCATCACGTGGTTCGTCAACAGCATTTTTGTGCCCGTTGTTTCTGGCGCCTGGGCGGGAGGGCTCCACGTTGTTGGGAATGCACCGACTCCGGATATTTTGGCTCTGGATGGGAATGAGCGGGTTTATGTCTATGGATGGGTGGAAGATATAAACTTGCTTTATCGGTCCATGTTTGCTGCATTGGCGCCCCTGCGTTATGGAGCGGGCGTCAAAGGAAAGATTACGGAAGCGCTGTCGGTAGGCGTTCCGGTAATCGCAACGAATGAGGCGTTGGTGGGAATGGAGGAACTGGTCGAGGCGGATGCTGTTTTGGTTGCTGACGTTTTGCGTCCTGGTTCTTGGCTTGAGGCGTTGTGGCGCCTTAACGATAGGGCGGAATGGTCCAGCATCCGACGTCGAGCGTGGGAGATTGGGGCTGAACTGTTTAGTCACCAGAGAGCTTTGGGAATACTCCGACAGATCCTAGCCTTTTCGAGGTAGGCACAGTGTTTTCGGGCATCCGGACTTAAAATGGCGAGCTGATTTGCCATAAGTTCCCTGAGTACTGGTTGAATCGTCAGAGGCCTAGGGCAAAGCCTCTTTTCTGTATAAAAGCGCCTCTCTGGTCCACCACGGTTAAGCGGCGGCGGCCGGCCTAGGGGTGCATTGTGGTCGACCACGAACGGGGCACCATCCTCAACATTTTGCCGGATACGCGCGCCGAGACGGTGGCCGCGCGGTTACGAGCCCATCCGACGGTGGCGATCGGGACCCGAGACCGGGCGGTGGCTTTTGCTCACGCCATTGCCGAGGGGGTGCCCCAGGCGCAGCAAGTGGTGGACCGCTTCCATCTATTTCGGAATTTGGCCGACGCCGTGGAGCGGTTCTTCCAACGGCATCCCGAACCGCTACCGCCCTCCGAACCGCTGGCGGCACCGGAGGCGCCGACGGAGCCGCTGAACCCTTGCCGATCGCAAGCCCGCTGGGCGGCGATTCATGCGCGGTTGGCCCAGCGCGACAACCTCTCGGCGATCGCCCGCGCGTTGAATCTCGACCGACACCCCGTCCCCCAGTATGTCCGGATGCCAGCGCCGCCCGCTTCCGCCGTCCCCCAACGTCGACGCTGCCCCCAAGAGGACCGGTGGGCCGCGGTCTTCGAAGCCGTGTGGGTCGCAGGGCATCACACGCCGACAGCGCTATACGTGGCGGCCCGCACCCAAGGCTATACGGGAAGCCGGTCGCCTGTGTATCGCTGGCTCGTCGCCCGGCACGGGAGGCACGGGACGCGGCGGCGCCCGTCGCCGCCCCGACGCCCGGCACCCTGGCGGCCGCGGCGCTGGGCGACGGCATGTCTCCGGCGGTGGACGACGTTGCCCCGGGCGACGACGGAGCGGCTCTCGATGCGCCTACAAGATCCCGAGGTGCGCCGCGTCGGGACCCTGGTGCATCAGTTCCGGGTACTGGTTCGAGCGAGCGCTCGCGGCGTGGCTCTGCCGCGCGGAAATCAGCGGCATTCCGGAATTGGCCCGCTTTGCACGGGGCCTCCGCGCGGACGAGGTCGCGGTCCGGGCGGCCATTCGGGAGCCGTGGAACCAAGGACGCACGGCAGGGCTAAACTACCGGATTAAACGGCTGATGCGATTAATGTACGGTCGGGCCAGTTTTGCCTTACTTCGATCCCGTTTGTTACTCACCGCGGGGCAGTGAAGGGGCGGTGACCAGGGCTCCTTGTCCCGAGGCCCCGGGACGCGGCGTCATGGGCGTGGGACGTCTTTCAACGAAGGAGTCTCGACCGTGTCAAGAGGGTCGGAACGTATCGATTCGTTGCGGATCGGGCCCAAACCTCAGGGGGATCACCGATGGGTTACACCAAAATTAGACAAGAGCCATTTCCTGTTGACAAAACACAGCTCTGCCGGCCCTTGGTGACTGGTATGCCCGCGCCCATCGGCTTCGCCGGACTGCTGCACGCTGGGGTCCACGCCCGCATCCCGCGTGACTTGGCGGGACGAGCGAAACCGATGGGGATCCCCGATTCAGGCCCAGACCACCGCCGCGGTCTACTCCCCCACCCCGACCAGGCTCAGAGCCAAGTCATTTCCGGCCGGTCCTGCAGACAACGCAAGACGTCCCCCTGCATCGCTCCGCTTCGGCGCGGGCCGCAGCGGCCATGGTCCGCGCACTGATGAGCAAAATCTGAGTCGGGGCATCGAGCTCGGGGGCATGACCGGCGAGCCATGAGGCCGCGGGCACCGACCGGGGCACCACATAACCCAGCCGCATCAACACACTCCGTGCCCGATTGGTCCCCGCCATCGCGGTCTATTTGCAGGCTTCGGCTGGGGTGATCAAAGCCCGGATCGCCCGGACATCCGCGGGCGGGACCCAGGCGGCTGGCACCGTGCCCAGCGCCAGCATCTGGGCTAGTCGCTCCGCATCGACCCGATCCGTATGCCGCCCGGACCCGGGGCGTCGCACGGAACGCGTCCGCGCGTTGCATCGAAGATTCGACAGGAAGTGGACTCTACGGCTACGTTTCCCCTGAGGGGTGTAAGACGATTTTCTAGGTAAATCCCTACGAGAATTGGAAATCTCTTGGGCTTTTCGGTACCCTATGGCGTGGGGGTAGGAGGTTGTCTCCATTCCTCGAAGGAACGAGGTTAAATTGGTTCAGGGAGGAACTTGCCGATGATTGTCAACACTAATGTCCCCGCGCTGTTTGCCGAAAACGCGTTGACTAACACCACGAACGTTCTTAACCAATTAGAGCAACAACTCTCCACGGGGTACCAAATCAACTCTCCGGCTGACAACCCTGCCGGTTTGGCTATTGCTACTCTCATGAGTGGAGAGTTAGGTGGTATCAACGCGGCCATCAATAACGCAAACCAGGCCGTTAACCTATTGGAGACGGCAAACGGCGGCATCCAAAACGACGTTCAGATCGTCACCCAAATCCAGCAGCTTGCGACCCAGGCGTCTAGCAGCACCGAGACCACCCAAGATCAACAGGACCTGCAGAATGAAATCAACAGTCTGCTTCAGCAGCTCGACAACAATGCGCAGTCCATTAACTACAACACCCAGGTGTTGTTAAATGGAGACTACAGCGCGAAGGTTACGTCCTTAACGACGGGCTCGACCATTACGAACATTACTTTGGGGGCTGACAGCGGGAACGCGGCAGCGGGTTCTTATACCGTCGTGGTCGCTTATTCCACGTCCCTTTCCGAATACCTCGTTAACATCATAAACTCGGCTGGGACCGTCGCCACCGCTACCGTAAATGTATCTTCAACCACTAATAGCGCCGTAGCGGCTCAGCTGGTGGCTGGGACATCCGGTAACAGCGGGCAGACCAGTTTTGTCGTCTACTTTAACCCGCTGCAGGCGAGTACCGCCACCGGGTATTCGGTGGCCTTTTCGGTCAGTGGAGCTAGTCAGGCGCTGACATTCCAGGTTGGACCGCAGGATGCTCCCAGTAATGAGGTAACGGCGAATCTTGGGCAATTTAACAGCGTCACCTTAGGATTACAGGGCATCAGTGTTGTTGGAGTCGCCAATGCCCAATACGCGATTCAATTGGCCAACAACGCCCTATCGATGCTGACCAATGCTCAAGGCCAGATCGGTGCGTTGCAGGACCAACTGAACTACACCATCCAGAACCTGCAGACGGAGAACACCAACCTCCAGGCGGCAAAGTCCACCATCATGGACGCCAATATGGCCAACGTGATGAGTAACTTCACGCAAGAGCAGATTCTCCAGCAGACAGGTATGCAGGCGCTGCAGTCGGCGGACCAGCTGCCGGCCCTGGTCCTCAAGTTGCTGGGTTAACGGCGGAGGCTTGGGGGCGGGGCTGGCCACAAACGGCTCCGCCCTTCCTTCTCCAGAAGGAGGCTAGGGCATCGTGAGCGGAATCTCGCTGAACTTTACCTCCCTCTTCGGGCAGAACAACGTGGCTGCTCAGATGTTGTCCGACATGCCCTTGACCACCTACGAAAGCCTGGCCATTCAGCCTTTGGCGCAGGAACTTGACACCATCCAGCTGCAGATTCAATCCCTGCAGCAGCAAAACAGCGCTTGGCAAACCCTCCAGAGCGACGCGCAGGCGGTGTTGGGGGACCTTCAGAACCTGGCGAACGGCAACACCCTCAACGCCATGACCGCCACCAGCAGTGACCCTGGCGTGATGAATGCCACGGCCGGTTCGGATGCGCCGCCAGGGACATATTTAATGACCGTCGTCCAGTTAGCCCAGGCCGAGATCGTGGGGGCCGGCTCGACCACCATCACCAATCCCGATGCCTCGCTGAACTTAACTCAAGCCACCTTGACCATTGGATGGGGTACGTCACAGTTTTCCATCGCTGTGACCCCGAGCACCACCTTGAACCAGATCGTGACGGCGATCAACCAGAGCGGGGGGCCGTTCGTGGCGCAAGCGGTACAAGTGGGGAGTGACTACGCCCTCGAAGTCTTCGGCACCCAGACCGCCACCAGTCTAACCTTTGGGGGGAGTTCCACCGCGTGGCAGGCGTTGGGCATCCTCAATAGTTCGGGACAGCCTAACGTGGTGCAGGCGGCCACCAGTGCCGAGATCCAATTTCAAGGGAATACCGTGACCAGTTCCACTGACACCTTCAGCTCGGTACTGCCCAATGTGAACCTCCAGGTTCAGGCACTGGGAAGTGTGACGATTACCGTCGGTCCGGACTATGGCGCGGATGCACAGGCCGTGCAGAAGTTTGCCCAAGATTGGAATCAGTGGGTCCAAGACACCTACAAACTGGCCTTTGGCACGCAACCTTTTACAGCTACTGCTGGCAGTTCGGTCACGGTCAGCCTCAACAGCAACCAAGTCATTCAGAGTCCAGTGCCGATGATGGAGGTTAACCAAGTCGCCGCCCAATTGGCCACCTTCATCGACCACGCCAGTGGGTATTCTCTGGGGGATTTGGGGGTGCAATTTCAAAACGGCAGCTTCACGCTCTCGGTAAATACTGCGACGTTAGAAAGCCAGCTATCCTCGAATCTCAACGGGGTGCAACAGTTTTTCGTGACCTTAGCCAGCACGGTGGGACAGTCTCTTCAGGACTTCGCCGGTAGCGTGAACAGTACCATTTCCCAAGTGTTGGGACAAGACAACCAGCAGATCTCGCAAGACCAGCAACAGGTGGCCACCCTGCAGACCGAGGAGCAGCAAACCATGCAGAGTGCCCAAAACCAGTACCTGGCGTTCCTTCAGGCCCTCAATCAAATGATGGCCCAACAAAACGTGTTCCAAGCCTTGTCTTCCACATTGAGCAGCGGAGGATAATCGGGCGGCCGCGCGCAGCGTGAGGGGAAGGAGGCTAGGACATGGCAGGACAAGAACAGCTGGCCTATCAAGCGGCCCAGTTGATGACGCAGAATCCGGACTACCTAGGGCGGGAGTTGTACCGGGCGGCCTTGCGAGATTGCCATTTAATGGAGGAGGCGTTGCGGGCGAAGCGCTGGGACCAATTGGTTAACGCGGGCTCCCATGCGCAGCAGATTTTTGCTGGCCTGCATGACATTACGAGGCAAGATACGCGGGAGGGCCAGGTGTTTCGGAACTTCAATCGCCACCTCTGGCAGCGCATCAACCAGGTCTTACAACGGCACGAAGAGCAACCGTTGCAGGAGGTGCGCGAGGCGCTTAACGAAGCGATCCGTCAGCTGGACCTGCGGTTGTCCGGAGAACCTTCCGTCGCAGCTTCGGGGGGCGGACGGTTGGGGGACGGGTGGCTTGGATGAGCACGGGGATTGGGGTAGCCCTGATTGCGCGCAACGAGGCGCGGTTCATAGGCGGCTGTTTGGAGTCGGTGCGGACGATTGCGGACGAAATCGTGGTCGTGGATACGGGGTCAGAGGACGACACCGTGGCCATCGCCCGAAGCCATGGGGCGCGGGTAATAGAGCGGCCATGGCCTCGCGATTTCGGCAAGGCTCGCAATTGGGCCGTGGAGGCCGTTTCGAGCCCCTGGATTTTAATGCTCGATGCCGATGAGGTGTTGGTGGCTGACGATATTCCTGTACTGCTTGAGGCGGTCCAAAAACCGTCGGCAGATGCCTACAATCTCCGGATTGTTTCGTTAGCCGATCAGGCGGAGAATTTGAGCGAGGCTCGTGTCACCCGCCTTTTTCGCAACGACCCGCGGATTCGATGGGAAGGGCGGGTCCACGAACAGATTGTGCCGTCCCTGTATCGCGCCGGGTTGACGCTGGCGTCCTTGGATGTTCGCCTTCTGCACTATGGATATCTTAACCAGGTGATGGCCGACCGCCAGAAACTCCACCGCAACTTGGATCTTTTGGATCAAGCGATTCGAGAAACGGGTGACCGCGCCACTGCGGCCTACCTCCACTGGCAACGGGCGCAGACCCTGATCCCGCTGCGCAGACCTGCGGAGGCCCTCCGCGACGTGCGGCGAGCCATGGCGTTACTGCACCCGACCGAGCCGCTGCAGGCGTTGTTCTGGATTACCTTAGCGCGAGCCTATGCCGCGGACAGGGATATGCGGAAAGCCTACCGGGCCATTCAGGACGGCCTTACGGTGTTCCCAGACTACACCGACTTAGCGTATCTTGAGGGAACCTTTCGAATGCAGGAGCGGGACTGGGAACGGGCCAAGGCGGCGTTTTGGCGGGCGATTCGGATGGGCGTGCCCCGACAACATTTACAATCGGAGCTCGGGGTGGGAACGTTCAAGCCGCTTTGGCAACTTGCCCGCATTGAGATGCAGCTGGGCCATATGGCAGCGGCCGAAGCCTTTTACCTTAAAGCGATTGCGCTGCAGCCTGCTTTTCGGCCGGCGTGGAAGGAATTGTTGGGATTACTTTCCAACAATCCCGCGGCGGTGATCGGGAGTCATCTGTCTTTGGTCATGAGCCCGGCGCAGATTGTGTCCGCTCTGAAGATGTGGCCGGACCGCAGCCCTCTAGAAGAGGCCCTTTTAGACTGGGCGAGTCAAAGCGCGGACCTGCAGCCTCAGGTGTCCTAGCGACCAATACAAGACCGGAAGTCAAGGGCCGAGAGGTCCAGACCGAGGGGTCGCTGCGCTATCTGTACGAGCATGACGGTCTGCCCCCGATTCGGCTGGTGCTGTGCAAATTGGGGGCCTCATGGCCCGTGCACCGCAACGGTTGCCATCTCAGGCGTTGGCAGGGGACGCGAATTCCCTGAATCACGCCCGATCCCCTCGCCCCGGCTTTAGGATTAAACCCGTGGGGTGGGACTTCTTTGGCTCCTGAGACCGGAATACATTGGCCGTGGAGCGGCTTAAGCTCGAGTGTGACTGCAAACGGTGGGCTTGGGAGGTCTTGGGCGGGCGGGGCCCGTCACGGTGTGAGGCGCCTTTCCGGGCCGGTGTCCGGCCGCTTGCCCCTCGAGCCTAGTGCCCCGAAATCCGGCCATCAGGAGTTGCCGGCGGCCAGGTGTGTGGCATTGTCATTGCGGTCTTTTTGCTCGCGGGAGGACCGCCCGCAACCAAGGTGGCTCTTTCCGTCCATTGCTGCCGATCGTCGAGTCCCGCGGGGTGGAGGGCCGCCCCCGGCCACGTGTCGTGGCGACCGTGGGCTGCGAGATGCCCTCCGCGGGCGGCGGGTGGGACTGCCACCTGCAGAGCGTGGTCAGGGTCCCGCAGCTTCAGGGCCTCGCGGCGCACTCGGCGATTAAGGCCGACTCCGGGCGAGGTAGGGGCTCGTCCTCGTCGCCGGGGCGATGTGGGAACCCCCCGGACTGAGGCCACGCCTGCGGCAACTTGTTCCAGAGGCCGAGCACCCGATGCCGGTGGATGAAGCCCTTACTGCCATAGGGAACCATCGCAGGGCCGATTCCCCACGCCAGCGGGGAATAAGGGCGTGGTTTGCCGACGGTCTGGGCATCCCGGTGGGCTGTACTCGACTTCCATCCCCTTGGGCGGGGCCTCCACGGGTTGGCGGAAGTCGGTTCTGCAACGAGGACCGGTATCGGTGCGAGCGGTATTTGGGCTTTCTCTCACCGACCGCTATCCCACAGGGATTGATGTAGAGCCTTTGCTCCCTTGACGGCTATCAAGAAAGTGAGTACAATAGCGGCTGGATCTAAATTCGCGGGGTAGAGCAGCCAGGTAGCTCGTCGGGCTCATAACCCGGAGGTCACAGGTTCAAATCCTGTCCCCGCAACCATGGCGGCGTAGCTCAGCTGGTTAGAGCATACGGTTCATACCCGTAACGTCGGTGGTTCGAGTCCACCCGCCGCTACCATACCTCAAGTGGGCGTGTAGCTCAGTTGGTAGAGCAGCTGACTCTTAATCAGCGGGTCGCGGGTTCGAGGCCTGCCACGCCCACCAATTTTTTCGCTCCGCAAATTTTTGCGGGTCGTTTTGTTTTGCGGACTCAGCCGATGGGGCGAATCTCTCTTAAAAAAATTAAAACCCCACACCCCCCTACCTCATCTCAGACACCCGGCAAAACGAGGGCCAATAGGGTTCGTGGCGGGCGCCGTTCTCAGAGCTGCGAACCCGCTCAATAAACCGGGGGAGTTCAGGCTGGCCTCCGAGACATTGCAGGCGGTGTGGGCCGAGCTCCAGATACCCACGTCCCGGGCGCAAAGCTGCTTCAGAGGGCCAAGAGGCCCGGTGACCTGTCGCAGTGCCCGTCAGCGGAGTAGGCAGGCCCCTTCGCGCATCGGGTCCCGCCGAAATTTCAACCAGAGCCAGGATTTTTCCGTGATGCAAATGCCCAGCAGCAAGAGCCGGCGCCCTTCCCGGCAGTTGCCTTAAACGGGCGCGCGACCAAGCGGGGCGTGCCGGCGCGGACGGCCTGGGGCACGGGCAGAAGAGCCCCCTGGGGGATGGCGAGATGCGGCCCCGGCCGCGACGTCAGGGCCGACGGAGGCGTTGGCATGGGGGAGAGTGGGGGGACTTTCTAGGGAAGACGACGGACGATACGATGGAGGCAGGGAGGGTGCCGATGCGACCATTTTTGAAATGGGCCGGTGGCAAGTATCGCCTGGTATCCCGGATCCGGGCCCGCTTGCCTGCCGGGGAGCGCCTGATCGAGCCGTTTGTGGGTTCTGCGGCTGTTTGGCTCAACACGGCATACCCGATGGCGCTGTTGGCGGATGCCAATCCGGACCTCATCGGGTGCTACCAGCAGCTGCAGCGCCACGGCGAGGCCTTCATCGCGGCCTGCCGGGCGTACTTCGTGCCTGACAACAACCGGCCAGAGCGCTACTACGCCTTGCGGGAGCGGTTCAACGCGGTGCGGGATCCCTGGGAGCGGGCGGTGCTCTTCGTCTACCTCAACCGTCACGGATACAACGGCTTGTGCCGGTACAACGCGGCGGGAGCATTCAACGTGCCGTTCGGGCGTTACCGGCGGCCGTACTTCCCGGAGGCCGAGATGCGAGCGTTTTGGCGGAAGGCGCAAGGGGTGACGTTCCGCTGTGCGGACTTTCGGGAGGTCTTGGCCGAGGCACGGCCTGGCGACGTGGTGTACTGCGACCCGCCCTACGTTCCCCTGTCGGCGACCGCCAATTTCACCGACTATTCCGCAGGCGGGTTTGGGCCCCAGGACCAAGCCGACTTGGCGGACTGGGCGGAACGCCTTGCGGCACGGGGCATTCCCGTACTGATCTCGAACCATGCGACGCCGTTCACGGAGGAGGCCTACCATAGCGCGCAGGTCGAGCGGTTTGGCGTGCAGCGGTTCATCAGTTGTGACGGGGACCACCGGGGGGTCGCGGACGAGGTGCTGGCGCTGTTTGAAGGCCACGGGCGATGACGCGGCCCAAGACTCCTGGGGGGGTGCCAACGACACCGGCAGCACCCGGAGCCGACGGTGCGGCAGGTACTGGCCGCGAAGGGGTTTCCGGTGGTGCGGCGGGCTGAGTACCAGTGGCATCCGGGCCGCTACGCGGGAGGTACTGCTGGAACACCGGGGGGCCAAACCATTCACGGTCAGTGCAGGGGTGCCGAGTTCTGGTTGCGCCCGGCTGTCTGTGGTCTTAAAGATGCGCATCGAGTGCAAATGGTAACAGTCGGCGGGAAGCATGGACGAGACACCTTGACCTGACCTCCATCTCAATCGCGGGAAGGCCGCCCGGAGTCTGACATCCTGGTTTTGCCCGACGGCACCGGCCCTAGGGCCGAAGCGGGGGCGTGGCCGCGGCAGCTCAGCCCCAATCGGGGCGACCTCATAACTCCTGCTCGGAGCCCGAAGCACCATGCCCCGCAAGTCTTCGGCCCGAACCGGCACTACAGGTCTGGCGTTGCCGATCCTTAACCTCGTCAGTAAAATCGACGTGGGGGGCGACGGGGATGGGCGTGCCGGGGGATTGGCACAGCATTTGGCAGCAGCAGCGCAACCTCAGGCGATTGCGGGAGGTCGGGCCGTTTGATGCGCGCAAGACGGCCGCGCGGGTGTGGGTGCAGGTGTTGCGCCCCTATTGGCGTGCACTCCTGGCGGGGACGCTCTTGGTGGCGGTAGGAGTGATCATTGGGCTTATTCCGCCCCTCTTGCTCCGGCGCCTCATCAATCACGCCATTCCCACCCGCAACCTGCATGAGGTGCTGGGATTAAGTTTGGGGATGTTCTTAGTACCGGTGGCCGGGGCGTTAATCGGGGTGGGCCAGAACTATCTCAATGCCCGGGTGGCGCAGGCGGTCATTTTCGACCTCCGCAATCAGCTCTACGCGCACGGCCAGGCCCTCGGCATCGACTTCTTTACCCGCACCCGCGGTGGCGAGATCCAATCGCGGCTGGTCAATGACGCCGGCTCCTTGCAAAATGTGCTCTCCCAGTCCTTGATCGGCTCGCTGTCCAACCTGTTCACGGTGGCCTTCACGCTGGCCGCCATGTTGGTGTTGAACTGGCGGCTGGCCTTGGTCTCGGCTGTGGCGTTGCCCTCGTTTGCCCTACCCGTGCTGTATTTCGGCCGCCAGCGCTATGCTGCTGTCGAACGCACCCAAGAAGCCTTGAGCCGGCTGATGGTGGTGCTGGAAGAGACCCTCACCCTCTCGGGGGTGGTGGTGGTCAAGGCGTTTGGCACCCAGGTGCGGGAACGGCACCGATTTGAGGGCGTCAACGCCGAAGTGCGGGCGGCCCAGGTGGCACAAGCGCTCATCGGACAGTGGATGCTGTTCGCCGTCCGGGCGCTCTCCAGCCTCGGACCGGCGCTACTGTACGCCGTGGGCGGTTGGCTGGTGATTCGCCACCGCCTGTCGCTGGGGACGGTGGTGGCGTTTGCGGCCTACCTTGCGCAACTTTATGCCCCAGCCTCAAACCTCGCCGGGATTCAAACCACTGTGCTGGGCAGTCTCGCCTTGTTTGACCGGATTTTCGCCTTCCTGGATATCCCGCCACATCCCCCGGTGGTGACGGCAGGGCGACCGCTGGGGCGGATCGAGGCCGGTCGGCCGGCTATCGCCTTTCGCCGGGTGACGTTCTCTTATCAACCCGGCCATCCCGTGTTGCGGGGCGTGGATTTCGAGGTGCCTGCGGGAGCCTTGGTCGCCTTGGTGGGCCCGAGCGGGGCGGGGAAGTCGACGGTGCTGCATTTGATGGCCCGCTTTTACGATCCCGACGAAGGCGCCGTGCTCATCAACGGCGTCGACCTCAAGGAAGCCGACGACCAATCCTTGCGGCGCACGGCCGGCCTTGTGACCCAAGACGTGTTTCTCTTTCACGCCACCCTGCGCGAAAACATCGTGTACGGAAATCCCGACGCAGACCGTGCGGCGGTGGAGCGCGCAGTGACGGCGGCGTCGTTGGACGAGGTGGTGGCGCGGCTGCCCCAGGGGCTCGACACCTTAGTCGGCGAACGGGGGTATCGGTTGTCTGGGGGCGAGAAACAACGGGTGGCTATTGCCCGCGCCATCTTGGCCGACCCGCAAATCCTCTTGCTCGATGAGGCGACGAGTTCGCTCGACTCCCGCGCCGAGCGGGCCATTCAGGAGGCGCTTGAGCGCCTGTTTCGCCAACGCACGGTGGTGGCCATCGCCCACCGCCTGTCGACCATCTTGGCGGCCGACCAGATCCTCGTACTCGACCGCGGGCGGATCGTGGAACGCGGGACGCACGCCGAGCTTCTCGCCCGCGGCGGGCTCTACCGCGCCCTTTACCAAGAACAGTTCCTGCGCCGCGGGCGGAAGCCGGAAACGGTGGGGCTCGGTACAGAGGGGGGCCCTTAACCCGCCAAGTGTTGGGCCAAGGCGGCTCGCAAGGGCTCTGGAATCGGCACCGGGCGCATGGTTTCGGGGTCCACCACTACGACCGTAATCTCCGCGTCGAAGCACAACTGCTCGCGGGCCGGGTTGGTGACCTCCATGCCGAGGGTATACGAGGTGGTGCCGATGCGTTGGACCCACGTCCGAACCCGCAGGCGGTCGCCGAAACGGATGGGATGGCGGTAGTTGACGGACAGGTGGACGCGGGGGAAGTGGTAGCGCTCTTGCAAGAGCGAGCGGTTGAGGACCCCGATGGCTTCCATCAAGGCGTATTCGCCCCGTTCCAAAAACCGAAGCATGCCAAGATAATGACCGATGCCGGTGGCGTCGGTGTCGCGGAACATCACAGGTTCATCGATGCTAACTGCCACGCACATTCTCCTTGTCGAATCCTAAGGTCAGTTCTCCCCGAGAGCCCCGTGGGAGTCTTTGGAGGAGATGGTGCCTTTACAGTACTGCTCCCGGCATCGAGGGCGCAAGGCGCCGAGGCGGGGAAGCCGGCCGCCTTGGGGTTCAGCGCTCAGCCACCAAGACCACCTTGCCGAGGTTTTGCCCTGCGCGCACGATGGCCTGGCCCGCTTCTGCCTCCGACAAGGGCAGGCGGTGGCCGATGTGGGGGTGCAAGCGGCCGGTGCGCAGGAGGTCGAGCAACGTGGGCACCCACCGCGGCGAGTAGGCGGCAGAAAAGATGAGTTGCACGTGTTTGCGGTACAGTTGGCGAATGTCGAGGGAGACGTGCGGGCCGCTTAAGGCCGAGCCGCTGGTGACCAGCCGACCCTCTCGGGCCAGCACGTTGAGGCTCGTGGCGAAGGTGGCGGATCCGATGTTCTCGAAGACCACGTCCACGCCCCGTCCCTCGGTCAGCCGTAGTACCTCGTCGGCGACCGACTGCTGGCTGCGGTTGATGGTGGCTTTGGCTCCCAGGGTGTTGGCCAAGCGACCGCCGGCCTCGGTGGAGGTGACGGCAATGACGTCGCATCCGGCCAGGCGGAGGATATCGACTGCCGCAGAACCCATGCCTCCGCTGGCTCCCCATACGAGGACAGTCTCCCCTGGCTGGACCCGGGCTCGCACCACCAAGAGGTCCCAGGCCACGCCATACGTCACGGCCGCTGCGGCCGCCGTCTCAAACGGGACGTCGTCCGGCAGGCGCCACAGGTTCCGTGCCGGCAACGCCACCAATTCCGCCTCGCCGCCGTTGCGGTGCACGCCGATGACGCCGAACGCCTGGCAGACCGTTTCCTGGCCCCGGAGGCAATACGGGCAGGTGCCGTCGTAAAGAAAGGGATAGGCCACCACCCGGTCTCCTACCCTCACGCGGTCGACCTCGCTACCGACGGCCACCACCGTCCCGGCGGGATCGGCGCCGGTCCAGAACGGGAAACGGCGGACCGGCCAGCCGGCTCCGGTATCGTGGACCTCCACATCCAGGCTGCGGTTGATCGAGACCGCCTGCACTTGGACCACGGCTTCCCCGGGACCGGGCACCGGGTCGGGGACCGTTTCCCACTGAATCGGAGCTCCGTAGGTAGGGACCACTGCCGCGCGCACCCGCAAAGGACCTCCTTTATGGCGCCCAAGGCCCTTCAGCACCTGGGTTTTCGACTGATCGCGTGTTCATTGTAGACAGCACGCCATCCGTCGTCAAACCTGCCAGGCTTCAGCGATCCCAGTGAAGGAGCGGGGAAGAAGGGTCGGCGGATTCCTTTCGCTGCCGCAACCAGTCGCGGATTTGAGCCGCGAGCTCGTACGCCTCGCAGGCGATGGCCACTTCCAAGGCCTCCTCGAGGTCCTCGCGCTGGATAGCGCGCCGAAGGCCTTCGGGGTGCCACGGCGACACCTCCTCGGCAGGCGGCCAGACCGCATCCGCGTCTTCGTGCAACCATTGCTGCATCAGCAAGTGGTGCACTTCCGCGACCGCACACTGGTAGCAGAGCCGCCGTGCCCGCCGGCCCTCTTCGCCGGGGCGCTCGATGCGAACCCATGCCGGCCGTGTCCCACACACCGAGCACGCCGGCTCGGCATTTTGCCGCCGCGCATTTGGCTCCATGATGGCCACCTCCCGCCCTCATTCCCGGCCCCGGGGGGCCGCTCACTCAAAAGGTTCTGTCCTCACCCTAGCCGGTGCGAGCTTGTCGAGACTACGGCCAAACGGTCAACCCCCGATTGACCGTCCGGGGCGGCAAAGAGGGTCCGAATGGAGCGCGAAGCGGGGACCGCGAACGTTGCCTCCGGGCCTGCGGGATTTTCTCGCCCACTTTTGCCCGAGGCATGGGGAATTGGCTATGTTGAATATATCTCTCTGATGATGGGGAGGCCGGGTCGCTGCCTTTGGATATGGGTGACAGGAGGAGGCGGGCCAGATGGACGCGCCAGGGGGTCCGGGAATCGAACCGCGGTGGACCTCAAGCGCCAAGACCGGCGTCGGGACTGCCATCAACCCGCGCTCGCGGGTGTGGTTCACGATTTCGCACGGGATTTTGAACGAGCTGTACTACCCGCGGATCGATATCGCCACCATCCGCGATGCCGAGCTCTTGGTGGTATCGAAGGATGGCGAGTTTTGGGAGGAGAAGCGCGACCTGTTACATCGCCAGCTCTACATCGATCCCGAAGCACCAGGTTTTGTGCTGATCAACGAGGAGCCGCACGGTCGCTTTCGCATCGTCAAACGCGTGGTGACGTGGCCCCAGGGCGACGTGCTGCTGCAGCAGATCCGGTTTGAGGTGCCGCGCGGAGACCCAAAGGATTGGCGCGTGTACTGTTTGGTGGCACCGCATCTCGGCAATCAAGGGATGGGCAACTCTGCGGTGATCGAGGGACAACCGGGAACCTCGGCCGTGATCGGGCGGGCCTGGCGGGAGCACCTCCATCTGGTGGTGACGGCTCGTCCGGGATTTAAGGCCGGCAGCGTGGGGTTTGTGGGGGCCTCGGACGGGTGGACGCAGCTGCACGGCGACCGCCGCCTGGTGGAATACGATCGCGCCCTGGACGGCAACGTCGCCATTACCCTGGAACTGGATCTCGAACGCGGATGGGAACACACCGTGGCCCTGGCCTTTGGGGCCGAGGCGGGGGAGGCAGAGCTCGCGGCCAGGTTGGCCCTGCTCTACCCCTATGACGTGGTGGAGCGGCAATACGTCAGCGAGTGGAAGCGGTACATGAGTGGGTTGCCGGGGCTTTTGCCCCTGGACCAGCCCCACGCCAAGATGCAGCGCATCAGCGCCATGGTGCTGCGCGTGCATCGCGACAAGCAATTTCCCGGGGCCATCATCGCCTCTTTGTCTATCCCCTGGGGCGAGGCGTGTGGGGACCAGAACATCGGGGGCTATCACCTGGTGTGGCCGCGCGATTTAGTGGAGTCGGCTTCGGCGCTGCTGGCCTTGGGCGACACCGAAGGGGCTCGCCACGCCCTCGAATACCTCATGGCCACCCAGGCCCCGGACGGATCCTGGCCCCAGAACTTTTGGGTGGACGGGCGTCCGTATTGGTCGGGCTCGCAGCTGGACGAAACCGCCTTTCCCATTCACTTGGCCTACCACCTGACCCAAATCGAGCCGGCTCGCACCGCCTTCTTCTATCCCATGGTGCGCCGCGCGCTCGCCTACATCGCCCGCAACGGGCCGGTGACCCAACAGGACCGCTGGGAGGAGAATTCCGGGTATTCCGCCGCAACGCTGGCGGCGGTCATCACGGCCTTGGTTTTGGGCGGGGCCATGGCCCGCCATCAGGGGGAGGTGACCGTCGCGGAGTTCGTCGAGGCCTTGGCCGACGGGTGGGCCGCCATGGTGGACGCCTGGACCTACACCCACGAGGGGACGGTCCTGCCCGGGCACCCGTGTCACTACCAGCGCATCCATCCCGCTGCGCCTGTGGCCGAAGACGGAAACATCCA
This sequence comes from Bacillota bacterium, assembly GCA_023511625.1. Lineage (GTDB taxonomy): Bacteria > Bacillota > Sulfobacillia > Sulfobacillales > Sulfobacillaceae > JAIMAE01. The sequence continues at coordinate 98,479 of JAIMBD010000007.1, forward strand.
CCACGGATTTGTCCCCATCAAGAATCAACCACCGGGTGTAGATCCGCTGGTCCCGGAAGGGGCCGTGATCGATCCCGGGTTTTTGGAGCTGGTGCGCTACGGCATCAAGGCGCCGGATGACCCCCACATCCTCACCTCGCTCGCGGTGGTGGACCAGGTGCTAAAGGTGGATATGCCGTATGGCCCGCTGTGGCACCGGTACAACCGCGACGGGTACGGGGAAGCCGAAGACGGCAGTCCCTACCGCGGATGGGGCGTGGGGCGCCTATGGCCGCTGTTGACCGGCGAGCGAGGTCATTACGAGTTGGCCCGCGGCAACGACCCCGAACCCTACCTGGCCACGATGGAGCAGGCGGCAGGGGACGGCGGGTTGATCCCCGAGCAGGTGTGGGACGGTCCCGACCTGCCCGAGCGCGAGCTGTGGCACGGCCGCCCCAGCGGTTCGGCCATGCCGTTGGTCTGGGCGCACGCCGAGTTCGTCAAGCTGTTGCGCTCGGCGCGAGAAGGCGCCGTCTTCGAGCGATACCCGGTCGTGGCCAGGCGCTATGCCGGGGGGCTCCGGCGCCACCTTTACATCTGGCACTGGAGCCAGCCCATGGCCTTCTGGCCGGCAGATGCGGCGGAGGTGCGCATCGTCGTGCCCCGGCCGGCACGTTTGGTCATCACCCACGACGACTGGCAGACCCACCGCGAAGTGGACCTCGAGGCGAGCGGGCTCGGGATGTACTACTACGACGTGGTGGTCTTTGGCCTCGACGCGGTGGAGTTTACCTTCTTTTGGACGGATACCGGCACCTGGGAAGGCAGGAACTTTCGCTGCCATCGCGAAAAAGATCGGGTGACGGCGCACCCCGCGCTCGGACGATGACGGTCGCGCATCCGGGTGGTGGGCCCGTCGCCGCCAGTCCAACACCCAGAAGAAGGCGGGGAGAACGCGCATGGCGCACGAAATGGAAGAAACGGCTGGCCGCGATCCGGTTGCGGAAGCGATAGCCAGGGCCGCGCGGGTGCCGGTGGACCGGCTCGGGCCGGCGTGTCCCGAAGAGCTGTTCCGATTTGAGACCACGGAGGCGGTGCCGCCGCTGGAAGACGGCATCGTGGGGCAGCCCCGTGCCCAGGCGGCCATGGACTTTGGTTTGAAGGTGCGCCGCCCTCAGTATCACCTGTATCTCTCGGGCCCCCGCGGGACCGGTAAGACGGCGTACGCGCAAATCAAGGCCCGAGCCGTGGCTCGAACCATGCCCGTCCCTGCCGATTGGTGTTATCTCTACAACTTCGCCCAGCCGGACGAACCGCGGGCTGTGGCCCTGCCAGCCGGCCGGGGGCGAGAGCTCAAGGCGGACCTGGCCAACTTGGTGGCGGAGATGGGGCGCGAGTTGCGGCAGGCGCTGGAGAGCGGGCTCTACGAGCAGCGCAAGCGCACGCTGGTGGAGACGGCAGAAGCCGAGATCGACCAGATCTGGAGCCGGATCGTGACGGCTGCGCAGTTGCAGGGGTTTTTGGTTCAGCGCACGCCGTCGCAGGTGGTGACCATTCCCCTCGACCCCACCGGTCGGCCCTATTCGGCGGCCGCCTTCAGCGCGCTGCCCGAGGGGGAGCGGCAGATGTGGCGGCTGCGCGAGCGCCAGTTGGAAGAGCCCCTGGCCGAAGGCATGCGGCGAATTCGCGACCGGGAGCGGCAGTTGGCTGAGGACCTCAAGGCGTTGGAGACCGACACCGCCACCCATATCTTGGACCGCCTGTTGAGCCCGCTGGCCGAAAAATACAGGGAACTTGCGGCGGTGGTGGATCACCTGCAGGCGATCCGCGCCGATGTGCTGCGCCACTTGGAGTACTTTCGCGGGGAGCCCGATCCCAGGCTGTTGCCGTGGGCGGCGGGGATCAATCCCGAGGCGTTTTTGACCCGGTATCAGGTCAACGTGCTGGTCGACCGCACGGGGCTCGAGGGTGCACCGGTGGTGGTGGAAACCAACCCCAGCTACGGGAACCTGTTTGGGAAGATCGAGTATCGCGGCGGGATCGGAACAGTAACCACCGACTTTACCATGATCAAACCGGGGGCGATTCACCGCGCCAACGGCGGCTACCTCATCGTCCAGGTCAAGGATCTATTAAGCGAGCCTTATGCGTATGAGACGTTAAAGCGCACCCTCATCAGCGGGGAGGCGCGCATCGAGAATCTCTGGAGCCAGTTCGGGGGACTGGTTCCGGTCAGCCTCAAGCCGGAACCGATTCCCATTCAGGTGACGGTCATCTTAATCGGCCGCCCTGACATCTTTCAGCTCCTGGCCCGGTTGGACGAGGACTTCCGGCGCCTTTTCAAGATTCAGGTCCCCTTTGACGCCGTGATGGACAACAGCCCTCAGAACGTCGAGGCGTTGATCCAGCTGACAGCGGACTACTGCCGGCGCGAAGGCTTGCGACCGTTGGAGGCTCCGGCCATGCGTCGGCTGGTGCAGCTTGGCTGCCGCATGGCTGAGGACCAGCGCAAGCTGTCCACGCGGTTTAGCGAATTTTTCTCGGTGGTCACCGAGGCCGACACCTGGGCGGCCCAGGAGGCTGCTCCGGTCGTGGCCGAGCGCCACGTCCGCCGCGCGATCGACGAGAAGATTTACCGGTCGAACATGATCGAAAGCCGCCTGCAGGAGCTCATCGCCCAGGGGACCTTGCTCGTGCACACGGAGGGACGGGCGGTGGGCGAGGTCAACGGACTGGCGGTGATCGACGTCGGCGACTACGCCTTTGGGCGACCGAGCCGCATCACGGCCCGCTCGTACCTAGGGAGCCGCGGGGTGCTGCACATCGAGCGGGAGAACGCCATGAGCGGCCGCATTCATTCCAAAGGGGTGCTGGTCTTGACCGGCTTTCTGCTGGCCCGCTTTGCCCAGCGCCAGCCGGTCAGTTTTGGGGCCAGCATCACCTTCGAGCAGTTGTATGAAGAAGTGGACGGCGACAGCGCCTCCAGCGCCGAGCTCTACGCGTTGCTGTCCGAGCTTTCAGGGCTGCCCATCGATCAGGGCATCGCCGTCACGGGGTCGGTCAACCAAAAGGGCGAGGTGCAACCCATCGGCGGGGTGAATGAAAAGATCGAGGGGTTCTACCGGGTCTGCAAGCTGCGCGGACTGACGGGGCGCCAAGGGGTGATGATTCCCATCCAGAACGTTCCCCACCTAGTTTTGCACGACGAGGTGGTGGAAGCCATCCGCGCCGGCCGGTTTCATCTCTGGGCCGTGCGCACGATTGACGAAGGGATTGCCATCCTCACCGGCGTGCCGGCGGGTGAGCCTGATGCCGACGGGATCTACCCGCCGGATACCGTCAACGGCCGCGTCAGCCGTCGCCTTGCCACCTACGCCGAGGAGATGGCCCGGCAACGGCGCGAAGCGGGGGCAGGGTCCCCTCCAGAGCATGGGGCCCCCGGCTCCCCCGCCTCCGCCGATTAGTGTAGGCCCAAGGCCGCCAAAGGGCAGGTGGTGGCGTGCTCGTCGACGCGCCAACACCACCGGCTAAGATCCTCGGCCCATGCCGCGCGCGCCAGCCGCGCCGGTTCCTCCAAGGCGATGCGCAGGCACCGGCCGCGGCAAGCCACGGTACCATCGGCGGCCTGCCGCGGGCAGGCGCCTGACGGCGTGGGGCCCTGACAGGTATCCACCGGGACTTGGTCCCGAAGGTCGTGGTAGATGTTAACCTGATAGCGGGTAAGCAAGGTTTCCATGGTGTCCGTCCCCCCTTGGGCGGGCGGTCTTAGGCCGCGCCGTCCGCTGTTCCTGACCTCAGCCTACGCCGCTGGGGATAACCGAGGTAGGATCCAACTGCCCGTCGAGGCCAGCCAAACGGATCGCCGGGGCGAGGCCGGTCGTTCACGGCCCCAAGGCCTTGGCTCTTGAGGCCCTTCGGCCCGCCTCTGTGAAGGGGAGCAGGCGAGGGGTTTTGCCTGATTTCCGGGTCGGGCCAGGGCCCTCCTGACCCCTCGGCCATGATCCGTTTGCCCCAATGGGCTAAGCCGTTTGGGCGTTGTCGCCGATTGGCGTATGAAATTACAGTAGCTGGTAGAAAACTAAGCGCCAGGACAAGTGTTTGGGCGCAACCACCTGAAGGCGCGCCCGACCCGAGCCCTGGGCGGATGGCGAGGCGACCCGAAGCCCTTCCGGCCCGCGGGTCGGGGATGCAGGGGGAAGGAGAGATGCCAGATGATTCCCATCACACCTTACACGCCTATGACCGCCGAGCCGGCATGGGTGGGGTGGGCCATCGCCCTCCTCTTGGTAACTGCCGCTGCAATCCTCCTCGGCATGGAGATCGAGGCGCGCCGGCAAGAGCGGTGGCAGAACATACGCTACGGACGGACCGCCCACCGGCGCGGCGCGGTGCGCCCCAAGCGGCGGCGGCTCCATTATCGGCGCGAGGGCACGGTGATCTGGTTTCCCCGCCGCTGGAACCTCTGGGCCCACTTGCGATGGCGGCCGGTGAGCCTCCACTGGGGGCGGCGCGCTCGTGAGCGCGTCACCGCCTTCAATCCCCATCGAGAAGTGCGCTGAGGGTCCAAACACGGACGACCAAGTCGAGGGCAGGCGAGCGGGGCGGTGACACGCCAAGGAGGAGATCCGTGGGCGTGCCCGCTGCCGCCCGCGCTGCTTCTCGGCGCGCTTGCGCTGCGGGACGATCGGGAAGAGCTGGCCCAGGATGACCCCTTGCGGGCCATCCTCGCCGATCCTGCTAAGCGGTGCCCGCGCTTTGAAGCCGGAGGCGTTGTTGCCACAGGGCTTTCGAAGCTCGACGCCTTTTGGCCACCGGTGCCACCACGCCTCGTCCGGTGGTATCTTAAGCCTCCAAAGGTCGTCGGCGACTATAGGGGAAAGGAAGACGCTCTTAGGCGCTCGCTGCGCGCGGACTTCACATCCTTGGGTTTTGGCATCGCTCTGTCCGTGATCCCGAGGGCGTCCTAAAACCGGCCCCCCGAAACCGGTCGCTATGGCGTGGCGAAAGACCCTGCAGTCCCCCGAGCTGACTGATGTCCCCTGCGACTTTGGTGTCCTGCGGCCCCCTCCTCCGGCAGGCGCCGCTTTCGGTGGCCCTGCCGTTGCGTAGGGTCGTGACCCGGGTGCTTCGCCCCTGCAGGCTGGCAGCCGCCCAACTGGTGACGGAAGGGAATGCCGAGGGCCACTGGCGGCGGGGGGTTTGGCACCGGATGCCGCGCGCGCCGGGGCCGAAGCTCGGGGGCCTCTTGGAGGGGCAACCGAACCAGATGGCTGGCTCCGAACGGCATCCCGCGTGGCTTGGGTTTGGGCGCCGACACCAAACCCCCTCCCTGCCCGCTTCCCATAGTGCTCCAGGCGAAGGGAGCCTACCGTCACCCCGAGGCCGGGCTCAGGCGCCCTTCCTGCCGCCCAGGGCGAAAGCGGGGACCGCCTTCGGCGTCGGAGCGGTTCCCTTCGGCGTTCGCGCACCCCCGCCAGGGCTCAGGTGAAGAGGAAGACCGGTTCAGGGAGCTTTTCGGGCCGGGGTGCATGCCGAAACTTGGCATGCACCATCGGACCGTCGGCTGACCGGTTTAGGCGACTTCGTCTAGGCCGAAGGACCCCTGCCGTCGGCACCGTCGGATCAGGGGGGACGCGCCGATTGGGCGTTGGTGGCGATTTTGGCGGAGCTTAGGATGAAGGTGAAGCAAGAGGGATGCGGCCCCTGGCCCCTCAGAGAAGTGGAGGGGCCGAGACCGGAAGGAAGGTGGGCGCCATGTCCCTGCAGGAGCTGGTCATTCACCACGGACAGGTCATGTGCCCCCGGCGGGGCCAGGCGGTCGACCTCGAGCAATGTCTCGTCTGTCCTTACTTCCAAGGCGTTCGGGCGCTGAAAGGTCGGCCTCCCGTGCTGGAGTGTAACCGCACCGGTCCGGTCCTGGGACTGTGGTTGTAGGCAGACCGCGTGTTCGGGCATTGGGCGACTGAAGGCAAAAAAGGGGGCGAGGACCATGTTCTTCGGATGGGGTTTGCCGGGCTTGACGCCTGAAGAGATTATGGCCATGTTCAGCCTGAACTCGACGGGCAGTGTGGTGACGTTCGCCATCGCCGTGGCCGTGCTGGTCGGCATCGCCGGATTTGTGGCGGGTTTGGTCTTGGGCGCGCCGACCACCACCAAGGCGCCGCACCAAGAGCGCCATCACCACGCCGCCTGAACGCGACGGCAAACGCCCCGGTCGCCGGCCCCTGGTGACCGGGGCGTTTCGTGTTCCCCAGGCGCTTGGGGTCGAAAGGCGCATGGGGCTTGGAACCAATGGACCCCGGGCAGGGAACGAAGGGGCCGTGCGCAGTGAGCCAGATGGCGCCATCCAACCCGGTCGAAACGCGGTAGGAAAACGCTGGAAGGTGCGCTACGGTAAGGGGGAGTGACAAAGACAGGCTCCCGGATCTCCACAGGGGAGACCGAAGCGGTGTCCAGTCGGATTGGTCACGGGCAGGGAATCTCTTATGGGAATGCAAAATTCCGACCGTTGAGTCGAGAAAGGAAGGCGAGGGCCATGGCTGCACCGTTGCCGCTGATCGGATGGGGGCTTGCGGCGGGAGAAGGACGGCGCCTGTTTCCTTTGACGCAGATCGAAGGCGGAGGATTTCGCTCGAAGGCCATGGTCTCGTTTCTGGGCCGGCCGATTCTGGCATGGCAACTCGAGGCGTTTGCCGCCGGCGGGCTTGCTCGGTGCTACCTCGTGACGCGGGGAGAATTCAACCGCGAACCGGTCCGGGCGTGGTTTGGCCACCACTTCGCGGCTGTGGACTTGGCCTACTCCGAGGCAATCTGGGACCGATGCGATACCGGCAGCGCCGACGCCACCTTGCGCCATGCGGCACGGCTGGGGGTAACGCAACCGATTTTGGTCTTCCCCACCGACTCGCTGTTTGCGGTGGACCTGCGGGCGCTGTGGCGCTTTCATCGCCTCCACCGGGCCGATTTCACCCTTGCCACCATGCCACTTCCAGCGGATCGCATCGACGGCCGGTACGGCACGGTGTTGGCCGACGCTCGCGGTCGGGTGACCGGTTTTTGGGAGAAACCGACGGCTGCGGAGCTTGTGGGATGGGGCAGCCCGCCGGGACCGAAGGGGTGGCCCATCAACATCGGGCTTTACGTCATCAGCCCGAACCTCCTCCGGCAACTGGACCGCCACCCGGAGGTGCGGGCGATGCGGCGGCGCCGGCTGGATTTTGGCCTTGACCTTTTGCCGTGGCTCGTGGCGCGGGGGTTTCGCGTCTACGCCTTTTCCGGCGCGCGGGCCGGCGACCTGGGCAACCGCGAGGCGTTTCTCGAAACCATGGGCGAGGTGTTGGCAGGCCGCTTCCCCCTAACGCCACCGACTCCCCCTCACGGTTGGGCCCACATTGCCCCCCGCATCCACCCCACGGCGTCTGTCCGGGGGAGCTGGGTGGCGCCCGATGTGGTGATCGGCCCCGGGGCGCGCGTGGAAGGGAGCTATCTCGGCGAAGGGGTGGTGGTGGGCAGCGAAGCCGTCGTAGAAGGGGCGCACATCGCGGCCGACAGTTTCATCGGGGCGGCGGCTGAGGTTCGCTCGAGCATTGTCGGCACCGCCGTCCGCATCCATTCCCGCCGCCCCCATCCCACCGTCGTCGAGCGGGGTAGCGCACTCGGAGACGGGGCCGAAGTGTTGGCTGGAGCCCGGCTGGTCGGTGCCGTGTTGGCGCCGGGAGCCGTGGCGAGTCCCGAGCCGCCGGTCCAGGAGGTGTCGGCCAGCGCATGAGTGACACCGCAATGCAGTGGCCTGACGCCGACGGCGTCGAGGTGGTGATGGTGGCCATGGAAGGGCCCGACCCGTGGAGTCAGGTGGGCGGACTCGGGACCCGAGTGACCGGTTTGACCCAAGCTTTGGCTGCCCGGGGGGTCTTGACCCACCTGGTGTTTTGGGGCGACCCGCAGGCGCCTGCCGAAGAGCAGCGAGGCCCACTCGAACTGGTGCGCTGGAATCCGGCATTAAATCGCCGCTGGCCGGAGGGGGTCTACGCCGGAGAGGCAGAGCGGGTGGCCGATTGGGAGCGTCACTTGCCCGAATTTCTGATCGAACGGTGGATTGCGCCGGCGGTGGCCATGGGGCGCGAAGTGGTGGTGCTGGCCGAAGAGTGGCAGACGGCCAACCTGTTGATCGCCCTCAGCGACCGCTTGCACGCCCTTGGCCTTCGCCCCCAGGTCACGCTGGTGTGGAACGCCAACAACCTCTACGGCTTTGACCGCCTCGACTGGCGGCGTCTTCAGTTTGTCGCTCACCTGACTACCGTCAGCCGATTCATGAAGCAGAAGGTGGCCGAGTGGGGCGGCCAGGCGGTGGTCATCCCCAACGGGATCGCGGCGTCCGCTTGGACGGCGCCGCCGGCGGCCTTGGTCGCGGCCCTCAAGGCCGCCCGCGGGGAGGACCTGCTCCTGGCCAAAGTGGCCCGCTACGATCCCGACAAGCGCTGGCCGATGGCCTTGGAGGCGTTACAGCGGCTACGGCGGCACCGACACCGGGCCCGGATCCTGGTCCGAGGCCATCGCGCCCCCTACCGGGAGGTGGTCCGGGCGGCGGCCAAGGCCTTGGGCCTCGAATGGGAGACCATCGAGTGGGCGTCCGGGGAATTGGCCGGCGCGCTGGCGGCGACTACGGCAGCGGTGGTGGAACTCGGGCAACGCTTGGCCGACGACGAGTTAAAGGCGCTGTATGGGGTGGCCGATGCAGTGTTGGCCCAGTCTGGCATGGAGCCGTTTGGCCTGGTGGGATTGGAGGTCATGGCCCAAGGAGGCGTGGCCGTCACTGGGGGTACCGGCGAGGACTACGCCGTGCCCTACGTCAACGCCTTGGTGGTGGATACCGACCAGGCTGAGGAACTGGAAGGCCATCTTGAGGCCTTGGCCTGCGACCCCGAGTTGGGTCGCCGCCTGCGGGCCAACGGCCCCCCCACAGCCCGCAGCTACGCCTGGGACACGGTGATCGACGGGTTTTGGCGCCGGCTGCGCCAGTTTCGCCGGGCGCCGAAATGAATGACTGCCGAGGGAGGACTGGTAACCATGGTGGCAGCGCCACAAAGGCCGTCGGGCAATCCCCGCCTGGCCGTCGGCCGAGAGCGCGACCTCGTGGTCCGGGCGCAGCAGGGGGACCGTGCGGCTTGGGAGGAATTGGTGGAGAAAAATCTCCCCTTGGTGGCGTGGGTGGCGCGGGGGTACCGGCACGGGGCGCTCTCGTGGCCGGATCTGGTGCAAGAGGGAAGCCTCGGGCTCTTGGAGGCCATCCGCCGGTTTGACCCCGATCGGTCCAACCACCTGAGCACCTATGCGGTCTGGTGGATCCGGCAGGCCGTCAACGAGGAAGCCCGACGCCAGCGCCGGGTCCAGGCTGTGTGGGGGATCGGGCGGACTGGCGGCGAGGAGGGGGCGGCTGGCGAACCGATCCCCGAAGGGTATCCGAACGGCACAGGCGAGCCGCCGGACCTCGATCCCTACGAGGCCTTCGACGCCGCCTTCGAACGGGCCATCTTGCGCCGGGCGCTAAGCCGCCTCGAGCCGGTGGAACGCTATGTGTTGGCGCGCCGCTTCGGTTTGGGAGAGGGGGGAGCGCGCGCTACCTACGGCGAGATCGGGGCCGTCTTGCGGCGCAGTCCGGAACAAGTGCGGCGGGTGTGCCGGCGCGCTCTAGAAAAATTGCGGCGCATGCCCGAGGTGCAGCACCTTCGGGCCGGCCCGGAGGACGGCGCGATGCGACGAACGATCGCCTCCATGGTCCAACCGGCCGGGGAGGCGGTGGACGAAGGGATGCCGCGAAATCCCCGGTTTGGCCCCTGACGGCGTGGGGGCCGGAGGGCACAATCGAAGCGAAGACAGTTCACGGGGCTCCAAAATGGGGCGCCCTCAGGAGGTCCAGGCTCTTTTCCGGGAGGCGCCGCCACAGCCCAACGCCTCTCGGGAGGCTGGCACCAAGGAAGGGGGACGGTATCATGTTTATCGATTTCGTTGGGGTGATGTTGGTCAACCTGGCTGCCGGCTTGGCCATCTTGGCGCACTACCTGTACAAGAACCCCGCGCCTGGAGAGCGGCGCAGTTGGGCGGCTGGATTTTTCGCGGTGGGCATCCTCGGATTTGCCACCTCGTTGGGCATGGTCTTCATGTGGCCGCTGCCGGGCGGGTACAACGTGGCCTTCGGCGAACCGGGCCTGTTCCTGAGCACCGCGTTCTTGGGGGCCGCAGTCACCCTCACCTTTGAGTGGGAGCCCCTGATCCCTGCGCTTTACGGCATGTTCGGCGCCATCATGGCCATCGTGGTGGGATTGCGGCTTCTGGCGCTGCACCTGACGCAAAGCCCCACCGTGGCCGCTATCGGCTACCTTACGGCGGGAATTGGCGGCATTCTCACGGCAGGGGCCATCAACTGGCGGCAGGTCCGCTGGTTGGCCGTGTTGACGGCCGTCATCCTCGGCATCTCGGCTGTGGTCTGGGCCATTACCGGTTACATGGCGGTGTGGAGCCACATCCTCGACTTCAGCAAGTGGGTGCCGCCTACCATGATGACGCCGCACCCCACCAAGTAGCGGCGTGCAGCGAGGCGCCGGGGGACCGCTGGCGGTCCCCCGGTTTTGCTATGAGCGCCACCGGTGCTGGCCATCGCAACCGCCTTCAGAGCCGCCGTCCGGTGGCCGCCGAGCGAGTCACGAGAGGTAGACCCCAAAGGGCCCCCGCGCCCCCGGGGAGATCTGGCTCCACGCTGGGGGTCATCGGGCTCCCACGGTGGGTTTTTCATGGCCTGCTGGATCGGATTCGAGAAGACGGCGCCGTCCCGGAACTTGACGTCCCTCAACCACTCAAGCCGGTCATGCCGCCGACCGTCCGTGGGCCCCTCGGGCCAACCCGCGGGCTCGACTTCGGCAGCGTGAAGACCTTGCGACGGCGGCGTGCGGAGGCCTCTTCGGCCGGCCCTCCCGGTCCTGACCCCGGCCGTGGTATTTCGGGGAACGGCCCGGTTTCGGCAAATGTTTTTCGATGAAACAATCGTGATAACATTCAGAGGGAATCGGTCTACCCTTGCCCACCTTCCTTGCCATCCCTCTTTGCCATTCTTGCTACGCTTGGGGATGGGCAACGGTGATGCGGAAAGGAGCGTCGAACAATGGCCGTCGCTTTGACTCCCGGTAATCGGTTGCCAGATTTCGAACTGCCTGACCACCGCGGTGAACGGCGTCGCCTGAGCACCTTGCAGGGGGAGAACCCGCTCATCCTCGTCATCGCCCGGGGCCATTTCTGTCCCAAGGACCAGCAGCAACATCGGCTCTTGGCGGCCTTTTACCCAGAGATCGCCGTGGCCTACACCGGAATCGTCACCGTCAGCACCGATCCGCTGCCACAACTCAACGCCCTGCGCCAGAGCACCGGCGCCCAGTGGACCTTTCTTTCTGACGCGGAACGGGAGATGCAGCGCGCGTTGGACCTGGAAGAGTACACAGACCCGGTTCATCGCCCCATGATCCCTCACACGCTGGTCTTGGCGCCGGGTCTCGAGATCTTTCGCGTGTACAACGGGTACTGGTATTGGGGGCGGCCTTCGCCCGAGGACCTCCGCCGAGACCTGCGCGCGTTGAGTGAGCAGATCCGGCCCGACTGGGATATCCGCACGCCCGAGCTGCGCGCCAACTGGGCGGGCGACCGCCGCCTGCATTACCCCTACCGCCCGCGTTCGCACGCTCCCGGGAGCCTTCAGGAAGGCGTGGGCAACGGGGGAACCAGTGGACCCCCAGAGCGGTTCGTTTGACCAAAAACCTCGACCGGATGGTGCATGCGAAACCATCCAAAAGAGGGTATGGAGGCCGCGGGTGGAAGGGATAGGCTAAAGGCAGCCGGACGAGGCCCGCCAGAGCGAGCACGCCGGAGCCGTGAGGGGAGGGGATTCAGATGATGGCACCGTTCTTTGGCTTGTCGCCGCAAGCGATGTTGTCCATGTACAACCTGCACAACGGGTGGGACGTGGCCTTGCTGGTCGTAGCCGGGGCCTTCCTCTTCGGAATCGTCGGTTTTGCGGTCGGTTTGATCCTCGGCACCAACCAGCCTGCAGAGGAAGTGGGCCACCGCACGAGCCACCCGCACGCCGCGTAAGGCAGCACCTTTCGACGGACGCACGCACGGTCCGTCGCACGGTGGCCCAGCTCGTCACCCTGCTTCGGGTTTCTGGGATCCAAGGCCAGGGAGAGCGGGCCCGTCCGGTGAAATGGGGTGAAAGGTGGAGCGCGGGGGCCGTCTTTCCCCCGGTAGGCACGAGAAAGGGGAATTTGGCATGAAAACGCTGCACGCGGTGTTGGCCTCAGATGGGTCGCGAGGGGCGCTCAACGCGGCGGAGTGGTTGGCGCAGCACTTCGATCCCGACACGCTGAAGGTCACCGTCGCCACCGTCGAGCACATCGACCTGCCTGCGTTCATGGAGCCATCGGCTCCGGACGCCTACGAGGCCTTGTTGAAGGAGGCCCAAGATCGGGGTCGGCGACAGGCAGAGCGGGCCCTCGAGGAGACGGTCCAACGCCTGGCGGCATTTTCGCCGGCCACGGTGGTATTGAACGGTCCGCCGGTGGAGGCCATCCTTCGCTATGTGGACCAGCATCGCCCTGACTTCGTGGTCATGGGCCGACGGGGCCACACCCTCTTGCAGAGCCTGTTGATCGGCAGCGTCTCCCTGGGGGTGCTGCAGCGGGCCAGTGTGCCGGTGTTGGTGGTGGAGCCGCGCGCGGAGTAGACCGGGGTTAGGGCCGGGAAAGGAGCAAGACCATGAATTCCCACCGCCGTCGTTTCTCGGAGTTTGTCGAGGTTGGAGTGTGCGTAGATTGTGGGCAGCCCATCGACCTGCGCACGGCCATGGTCACCGCCCAAACCAAGCGCTGTTGGGACTGCTACCAAGCGCAGCAAAAACTGCGCCAGGCGCTGTGACTGCCTTCGCTGCCCATCGCCCGACTGCGAGCGAATCGGTCGGCCCGCCGACACGGCGCGATCGGATTCCCCCAGTCGGGCGATTGCCGTCTTGGCAGCCGGAACACTAGGATAGAGGGGCAGCGGGAATGGGTGGCGAAAAACCGCAAGGAGGGACGCGCATGCCGCAGCCAAGACGCCCCGGGAGGTGGCTTTTGACCACGGCCGTGGTGGCGGCGGTGGGGATGTTTGTGGTCAACGCGGTGGGGTTTTTGGATACCGAGACGGGGTCTGCGCTGGGGTGCGGCTCGGACTGGCCGCTGTGCAACGGCCAAGTGATTCCCGCGTTGACCAACCTCCACGTCCTCATCGAATTTGCGCACCGCGCCTTGGTGGGCGGCTTTGCCCTGATCGCCTTCGGATTTGTGGTCGCGGCCTACCTGCGTTATCGGGCGTGGGTGGAGGTGCGGTGGCTCGCCGCCATCGGCGTCGGATTCACCCTCATCCAGTCGGTGCTGGGCGCCTTGGCCGTGCTCTTCGTCAACCCTCCCGAGGTCTTGGCCTTACACCTCGGTTTTGGCCTTTTGGCGATGGTCGGAGTGGGCTTGTTGGCGGTCTTTCTCTTTCAAATGGCCAGGGAGGCGTCCGGGGCTGGCGGGTTGTCGCTGCGCCGCCGCGGCGCGCCCGATGTCCTGCGGCGGTGGCTTTGGGCCGGCTGGGGAGGCCTGTACGTCCTGCTCTACTGGGGATCACTGGTCGCTTTTGTGGGCGCGGGCCCGGCCTGTCCGGGGTGGCCGTTGTGCGGCGGGTGGCAGTGGGGGACCGTAGGCACTCTGGCCGCGCTCAATTTGATCCACCGCCTTTTGGCCCTGGCCTACTTTGTCTTGACGGTGGCGATTTGGCGCCAGGTGGGCCGGGTCGCCCCTGATCGGCCTGACCTGGGGCGCGCAGCAGGATGGCAGGTGCTGCTCACTGCGTTCCAGGGATGGACCGGCGCCAACCTGGTATGGAATCATCTTGCGACGGGTCCCGACCTCTTGCACGTCACCGTCGTGATGGGCCTCTTTACCCTCGCCAGCTACCAGTTGTTGCAGGCTTTCCCCTATCGCCAGCCGGAAACAGCGTGGAGGCGGGCCGCCGAACCGCGCCCCACCTCGTAAACGCGCTCTACGCGCCTGGCTTCGGAGTTCTCAAGCGATAGCCGGTTTTTCCTATTTCGAAGGGCCCTTCGTTCCGCCAATCGGATGCGTTAGCACCTAAATCCTACCGGGCCTGATGGGTACCATGGCTTCGACCGTCCTGTTTCGCCTCTGTTGGCCCTACCGAGCAGGGGCGAACCCGGGAAGGAGGGAGCCCGAATGGACGCCCAATCCTTTATCGAGGCCCTGGTGCGCGCGCGAGATGCCCGTCACGCCCAAGACCATCCCCTGGTGCGGGAGTGGGCCTGCGGTCGGCTCACGCGGCTTGAGGTGGCCCACGTCGTGCTGCAGCACGTGCGTTGGAGTCAAGAGGTGGCCACCCTGTTGGGGGTGTTGCAGGCCTTGGCCGCCGACCCTGCCGTCCAGCACCATTGCGTCCTTCGCCTCGCGCAGTGGCACGGGCTGAAGGCCGACGTGCCCGAGGAGGAGGCGCATTCCGACTGGGAGCGGCAGATGCGCTTCATCGAGTCGTGCGGCGTCCGGCGGGAGGAGGCGGAGCGGATTCCCATCACTGCCGGAGCCCGGGCGCTGGCCGATTACCATTGGAGTCTCGCCTTTCGGCGGCCGTGGCAGGTGGCGGCGGCGGCGGTCTGGGCCAGCACCTCGCAGGAGGTGGGGGTCTTGCGCCGGGTGCTGCCAGGCCTGATCCACTATTACGGTTATCAGCCGGGGTGCGAGGCCATCCGTTTCTTTGAGGAGCGGAGCCTGGCCGACCCGGTTGATCCGGCACACACTCTGCCCGTCTTGGCCGAACACGTCCTGGAGCCGGTCCTGTTTACTGAATGCCTGGAGGCGGTGAAGATGGCCACCGGCATCCAGTGGCTGTTTTGGACCGAACTTTACCGTTGGGTCGAGGCCAAAGGAGCAGTGGGCCGGGCGGGATAGCCCGGCGTGGATTACGCCCTCGCAGGCGGTCTTGCGGCCCCTGGGGGGCGCCTTTGGGTGTTGAAACTCCCTCCCATACTGCCAGGCGGTCGCCGCCTCGGGGTCGGAATGTCCGATTCCGGGGCCCAGAGCGGAGCGCGACGCTCCTGAAGGAGGATGCTTTTATGCCTGTGACCTTGGGACTGATTGCACCGCACTCGCCGCGGCTGGCCAACGAAGACCGCGTGTCGGCACCGTTTGACCTCATGGCGCGGGGATTGTACGCCTTGCGGGAGGACCTGAAAAAGGCCGCGCCGGACGTGGTCGTCTTGACCTCCTGCCACTTCTTGACCACCTTCTTGCTCTATGTCAACGCCGCTCCGCGCCATGCGGGACGGGTGACGGCGAACGAGTGCCCAGACCTGGTCACCTCGCTGCCTTACGATTTCCCGGGGCATCCCACCCTTGCCCGATCCTTGGCCGAGGCTGCCCGGGCCCGCGACATCCCCTTGGTGCCGTTTGATAACCCCGATTTTGTGCTGGATTACGGGACGGTGGTGCCTGCCCGCTACCTGTTCGGGGAAGCGGTACGCCCGTTGGTGCCGGTGTCGGTCAGCATCGTGGGCACGCTGGAAGAGGCCGTGGCCTTGGGGGAGACCTTGGCTGAGGTGACCGACCGATTGGGACTCCGCGCTGCCGTGGTGGCCAGCGGAGCGCTGTCTCACCGGGTGGTGCGCGGGCCAGACCGGTGGCCGGAACCGGCCGAACGGGCCTGGGATGACCGCTTCCTCGACCGCATGGCCAAAGGCCAGCGCCAGTTGGCGTTGGAGTTTCTGCCCGAATTCGTCCAGGCAGCGCACGTCGAAGCGTGGGGCAAACACCTCGGGTTCGTGTTGGGCGCGCTCCCCGACCGCTTTGCCATTGACTTTAAATCCTACGGTCCTTCGAGTGGGTCGGGCAACGCCTCGGTGGCCATCTTCCCGGCCGCCTGAAAACGCGCTTCCCCAACCGCCTGGCGCGCCGCCTTGCGCACGGCATAGGTTAAAGGCCAGAGGAGGGCAGTGGGCCGTGCGGTTAGACGAGGTCCCGGTGGGGAAGACGGTGGTGGTGCGATCCATCGCCGATGCGCGCCTGCGGCTTGAGGCCTTGCGCCTTGGGATCGCGGCGGGCACCGTGTTGCAGGTCACGGCCCGGGTACCCCGCGGGCCGGTGGTGGTGCGCGGGTCGAGCGGACCTTTGGCCCTGGGCCGGGAATGGGCGCGCCAAGTGTGCGTGCGCCCGGCAGACATACTGGAGGATAAGCCTTAAGCGGCCGGCATAGCTTCCCTGAGGGAGGGAAGGCGATGCCGGTCGTGCTGGTGGGCAACCCCAACGTGGGCAAATCGGTGCTGTTCCGCGCCTTGACGGGTCATTACCAAGAGGTGTCTAACTTTCCCGGGACCACCGTGGAGATCCGGCGAGGTCGCACCGACGGGCAGGAGGTGTGGGATACCCCGGGGGTGTTTGGGCTGGCGCGTTTTACCCCCGAAGAGCAGGTCACGGTTCAGGCCTTGACCGAGGCCGAGCTGGTGGTCAACGTGGTAGATGCCAGCCGACTCGGCCGCGACCTGTTTTTAACCCTGCAGTTGGTGGCACTCGGCGTGCCGCTGGTGGTGGTATTAAACCGTCTCGACGCCGTGCGACAACGCGGAGATTTCCTGGACGCCGAGGTGCTCGCGCGCCGACTGGGTGTCCCGGTGGTGCGAGCTGTGGGAATCCGAGGCGAGGGGGTGCCGGAGTTGCGCCAGTGGATCGCCGAGCCTCCGGCCCCGCCCCCGGCCCCTCGGTTCTGGTCGGAGCTACCCGCCCGCGCGAGACGGCTTCCTCCCGTCGAGCGCCTGTTGTGGTGGGAGGAGGACCCGCAGGCGGTAGCGGCCGTGGGCGCCGCACCGCCGCCGGGGAACCGCGAGGAGGAGTACGCCCGACGCCGCGAGGCGGCCGACCAATTGGCCGCTGCCTGCTACCGGGCCCGCGACCCGGAGCGGGGCGCACAGTGGGACCGGTGGCTCCTGCACCCGGTTTGGGGGATGGCCGTGCTTGTCGCAGTGTTGGCGGCGGCCTACCTCTTCGTCGGAGTGGCCGTGTCCAACCGGTTGGTGGGCCGTCTTGAGGCGTGGGGGGGACAGCACTGGGACCCCTGGGTGCGGGCGAGGGTGCTGACGATCTTGCCCGCCGACTCGGTGGTGGCCCGCATGCTGGTCGGGGAATGGGGCATCTTGACAGCCACCGTGACCTATCTCCTGGCGCTTCTGCTTCCCTTGATTGGGGCGTTCGAGCTCCTTTTGGCGTGCTTGGAGGACACCGGGTATTTACCCCGGTTGGCGGTTTTACTCGACCGCTGGTTTCTGCGGCTTGGGCTCAACGGGCGAGCGGTCATCCCCCTCCTCTTAGGGTTTGGCTGCGTCACCATGGCCATGATCTCCACCCGCGTCCTCGAAACCAGGCGGGAGCGCGCCATCGCCACCATCCTCCTGTCGTGGACCATCCCCTGCTCGGCCCAAGTCGGGGTCATCACCGGACTTCTGTCCGGTCTTGGGCCGGGATGGGCCATGGCCTATGTCGGCATCGTAGCCGGCGTGTTCGTGACGGTGGGCACGCTGCTCGACCGCACGCTTTCGGGTCGGCCGACGCCCCTGCTCTTGGATCTTCCGCCCCTCGCCTGGCCGCGCCCGACCGAGCTATGGCACAAGTGGCGCCACCGGGTCGCGAATTTT
>JAIMBD010000020.1 GCA_023511625.1 Bacillota bacterium
AATACTGCCGGCGATTGCCGGCGGGAGAGACCACCTTGGACATCTATCAGTTCGGCGCCCGCGGGTCTTGACCGCCACACCTTCTCCCCACGGCGCCGCCGGCCTTACGGCGGGCGCTTTTCCCGCCACCACCCGCCGCGAATTCCCCCTGGCGGCGGCACGCCCATGACCGAGCGGTCCCACCGCGGACCTCGGGAAGGACGGCGCCCCAGGTCCGTGCCTCCTTCACCGCTTTCTCCCTGTAAGACCCGTTCTGAGCCCTCGGGGATGGCCGCAATCTCGGGAAACGGTGTCCCCAACCCTGTCGGGACCCGTGGCTGCCCGGTGAAGAAGGCACGCGGCAGGAAACCCCCGCATCGGGTCGCCGCGCCCGCGCCACCAGATGGTGGTTCCCTTGAGCTTGCGGTTCGCAAGGTCCAAACCTCAAAACCACCCGGCGGCCGAACACGCGCGGCATACAGACCGACGGTTCCGGCCCTAGACGCACAGCCCCAACCATGCCCGAACGCAGCGCGCACGTAGCTTCGGTGCCGCCATCGGTCCCCCCTCCTTCTCCGTTTTTTTGGCCGCTGGCTGGGGCCTATCCCTTTTCTGCAGCAGTCTTTTCCGCAGCACCAGCGCGTTGGCTCCGTGAGGATCCTGAAAGGAAATCCATTAATCCGAAGAGTGAAGGAAATGGTAATATGGAAAATGATCCATCCTTACCGACTAGAATATAAACGGTAAGAGGAGTCAGAAAGCGAGGGGATCCCATGCGGGTAGTCGTTGCGCAGCAACCCGGAGGCCCTGAGGTCCTGCAGGTCGTCGAACGCGAGCTTCGTGCCCCAGGTCCCCACGAGGTGCAGGTGCGACTGGAGGCCATCGGAATCAACCCGATCGACCGGGCCATCCGCGAAGGCCGATATCCGGCCTCGTTTCCCTGGGTGCCCGGCGTCGATGGGGCCGGCGAGGTAACTGCCATCGGTAGCGCCGTCGAGCGGGTCAAGGTGGGCGACCGGGTTTACGTAAGCGGAGGCGGCACCTACGCCGAGGCAGTCACCACGGCAGAAGAGAACGTCTGGCCGTTGCCCCCATCCTTCAGCTTCGAACAGGGCGCAGCCATCGGCGTCCCGTACGTCACGGCGTTGCGCGCTCTATGGCGGGCGCAGGTAGCACCGGGGGATTGGGTCTTGGTGCACGGAGCCTCTGGCGGTGTCGGCACGGCCGCGATTCAGTTAGGGACGGCCATGGGGCTTCGCGTGGCGGGCACCGCCAGCAGCGACGCGGGGCGGTCCTATGTATTGGGTCAAGGGGCCGTGGCCGCTTTCGGCCACGAAGCTTACGACGCCATGCGGACTTTGGCCCAAGACGGCTTTGCCGCCATTTTGGAGATGCGCGGCACCGAAAACCTGGCCCGGGACTTGGAAGTAGTGCGCCGTTTCGGGACGGTGGTCGTCATCGGAGCCTCGGGGCCGACATCCGTGCCGCTGGGCGCCTTGATGGCCCAAAGCGCCGCAGTCGTAGGCATCTCGGGGGCAACCGTCGATCGCGCCGAGCGCATGCGGCTACACACGGCCCTTGGGGGGCTCCTACGGGTGGGGGCGATCACACCCGTCGTGGCCGCCACCTATCGGCTGGAAGAGGCGGGGGCCGCCCAAGAGGCGTTGGCACGCGGCGGGGTGCTGGGGAAATTGGTCCTGATACCGTGACCCGCCAGGGCGACGGTCGCGCGGTGGCCAGGAGGCCGGATTGCCTTGGGGCTCGGCCGAAGGCCAGGAAAGGAGGAGCTATGAGCACGCAACCTTCGCTGGCTGGCGTGGCGGAACATTTTACGCCAGAACGGCGCCGGTACATCGTGGGCGGCTGGACGGCCAACATGCTGGCCACCTATGACCTGTTCCTGCCCGTGGTGGTCTTGCCTGCGGCCTTAAGTTATTTTGAACCGCCCAACCTGCCGGCGGTCGTCCAAGTGACAGTCGTCAACATCACCTATTTGATCTCCATCCTTGCCTCGCCCATCGGAGGGCTGGTACTGGCACCACTCGGCGACCGACTGGGACGGCGGACCTTGGTCATAATCGGCGGTGCCGGCTATGCCTTGGTGTCGCTGCTCATCGCGTTGTTGCCAGGATACGCCAGTTGGGGATACGGCGCCATCGCCGCCTTGCTGATCTTGCGCTTTATCGGCAGCGCGTTGAATGGCACCACCGTGGGAGGTTCGGTGGCATTGGCCTTGGAGTGGACCCCAAAGTCCTGGCGGGGCTTGGTGGGCGGCTTGATGGGGGTATCGCCCACGGTAGGAGTCATCCTTACCAGCGCCGTGCAGTTAATCGCGCTGTCGATTTGGCACGGCCCGCTCTTCGAAACCGTCGGTTGGCGCTTCCCCTTTTATGTGGGGGCCTTCTTGGGCGTGCTCCTGTTGGCCACGGTACTGCGAAGCATGAGAGACGTCGAGTTTTTCGAGCAGCATGCCGGTAAAGCCCGCGCTCCGCTGCGCGAGGTGTTTTCTCGGTTCAACCTCAAGACCTTCGGCCAAGCTTTCATGCTGTACACCGGTTACCTCTTTGCCATCCAGGTCAGCGTCGTCTTTCTGCCTCCGCTGTTGATCGCCTATCTACACCAGCCGCCGCCGATGGTCACGAGCCTCCTGTTGTACGGCAACCTCGGGATTCTCGTGGGCGGCGTGGTGATGGGGGCACTGAGCCAACGCATCGGGCGCCGGCGTGGGCTGATGATTGGCGGTGCCTGGGTCGCCGTGCTGGCCACCCTGTGCTACTACCTCATGGTCCAGAGCGCGGCGGCAAAGGCGGGGGAGGCTCTGGTGACGTTCTGGGGCTTCTGGGTGGTGGCGTTAAGCGTCATCCCCTATTCCGCCATGGTCCTCACCTATCTCGCCGAACGGTACCCGATTCACATTCGCGCCACTGGATTCACGGCCGTCATCACGTTGGCTAACATCATCCCCGGTTTTTCGAGTTTCTACATCATCGGTTTGAGCAAAATCATGCCCTATCAATACGCGGCCTTGGTATTGGTGGTCGTCGCAGGACTTTTGACGTTGATCGGAGCGCTTATGGGGCCAGAGACCCGGGACGTCGATATGGTGGCGTCTTCTTGAGAGGAAGGGGCGCCACTCCCCGCCGGGGATGAGGCGAAGGATCGTCGCAACGTCCTGTCCTCAGAACCCCCTCGGGGGGAATGGCGTCGGCGTGGCACAGAGGAGGATGAGGCCATGTTGAGCCGGGAAGAGACGGAGCTTTTGGCTCGCGTAGGACCGGGCACCCCGATGGGCCAAATGATGCGGGAATATTGGATTCCGGCTCTCTTGTCGCAAGAACTGCCCCATCCGGACTGCGACCCGGTGCGGGTGTTGCTGTTGGGCGAGAAACTCATCGCGTTTCGGGACACCGCCGGACGGGTAGGGCTGATCCAGAACCACTGCCCCCACCGCGGCGCGAGCCTGTTTTATGGCCGGAATGAAGCGGGAGGTCTGCGGTGCGTCTACCACGGCTGGAAGTTTGACATCCATGGCCGCTGTTTAGAGATGCCCAACGAACCCCCGGAGAGCGACTTCAAGCACAAACTGCGGGCGCGCACTTATCCGTGTGTCGAGCGGGGCGGAGTGGTGTGGACCTACATGGGCACCCGTGCGACGCCACCGCCGCTGCCCAACCTCGCCGCCAATCAACTGCCGGAGCCGGAGATCGAAGTGGCCGCCATCCAACACGAATGCAACTGGCTGCAGGCCTTGGAAGGCGACGTGGACACGAGCCACGCCAGCTTCCTTCACTTCGGGTCGCTCAAACCCGAAGACACCGAACCCGATACCTTTCTCTACTGGATGATCGTCCATCCTGCCCCCCGCTATGCCGTGGTGGACACGCCCTATGGCGTGATGTACGGAGCCTACCGTCCGGCAACCCCAGGCTATCTATACTGGCGCATCGCTCAATTTCTGTTTCCGTTCTACAGCCAGGCGCCAGAAGGGGTGCTGGGGCAGCACGCCGTGACTCATGCTTTGGTGCCGATGGACGACCACCATACCTTGCGCATCATGATGCATCAAAAATCGCACGAACGCCTTCCCATCCAAGGCCGCACGGCCAAATACCCGAGCGGATGGGGACGCCAGTTTGTCGGCGGTACCGGCTGGACAGACCGGTTTAAGCCGGTGGCCAATGCCGAGAACGATTACCAACTTGACCGAAAGGCACAACGGCGCGGCGACAGCTACTCCGGCATTGCCGCCATCCGGGAACAAGATAATGCGGTCACCGAAAGCATGGGGCCGATCTACGACCGCAGCGGGGAGCACCTGGCCGTCTCCGACGTGGCCGTGATCCGCATGCGCCGACGCCTGCTGCAGGCCGTGCGGGCCTATGCAGAAAAGGGAGTCACGCCGCCGGGGCTCGACCAGCCAGAGACCTACTGGGTTGGTTCCGGAGGCGTGGTCCTGCCTGAAGAGGCCGACTGGATCGCCGCCACCGAAGTGTTGCGCCAACAAGTCTACACCGGATAACCGGAAGGAAACGCCGGGAAGGGCGGGCAAGACTCCCCTTGCCCGCCCATCGCTGGGTCACCAGGGAACCGCCTAAAACAGCAGCGTGACACGGTGCCGGAAGGCCCGAAAGTCCGTCGGTGCGTGGACTTGGCCCTGGAGGCGGGCCCCCAGGCCGCGCGGGCCGACCGCCCGCGACCGGGCCGTCCGCGGCAGTTGACACCCGCCGACCGGGCGTGAATTATCGGCTTGGCCCGCCAGAAACCCACGGCGTTCGGGTATGCGTAGGAGTGGTGGACGCAGCGGCGGTTGGCTGCCCATATCCGCCAGACGGGGGCGGCCGAAGGCCATCCCGCGGCGGCGCGCTTGAGCCTCGGCACTGTCGCCAAGCTCCTGAAGGCCCATGCCCTGCATCCCCATCGGGTGCAGGATTATCTGGAACGGCAGGATCCGGATTTCGATGCCAAAATGGTGCGGGTTTTGCACGTCTACCAACCAGTCGAGTTTACCTTCGACGGCGAGCGACCGACCTTTCGCTGCTCCTACGACGAGAAACCGGGCATCCAGGCGATCGGGACGACGGCCCCGGATCGGCCGCCCCAGCCGGGCGGGCCCGCGGGGAGGTGGCAACGGGACCCCGAGTACGTCCGTCATGGCACGGTCAGTCTCTTGGCGGGCATTGACTTGGCGACGGGGGAGGTCATCGGCCGGGTCCGCGACCGCCGCCGGAGCCGCGAGTTCGTGGAGTTTCTCCAAGCCTTGGATGCCCAGGATGACCCCGCAGCCAAGACTCAGATCGTGGACAACCACTCCGCGCACACCTCCCGCGAAACCCAAGCCTATCTGGCCACCCGCCCCCATCGGTTTGAATTCGTCTTCACGCCCAAACCTGGCTCCTGGCTGAATCTCATCGAAGGCTTCTTTACCCAACGGAGCACGGTCTTTCTCCGCCATCTGCGGGCCCAGTCCCAGGCGGAGTGGGTCGCCCGGCTGGAGCAATACCTGGCCGAGATCAACGAGCACCCGGTCCCCTTCCGTTGGCGGCATAAACTCGACGAGCTCCACCTCCTCGAACGGGAGCGTTATTTAGGAAACGTTATACTAGATTTTCTAGAATTCCTTAACACGCACCCTCGGTGAACACCACCATGTCACCATGGATCCAAGGTGATACGAATGGACCGGAGGCATTGCGATGGCTGAACGACGGACAGTGCGACTCATTGTGGATATTGATCCCGACTTGCGGCGGCGAATCAAAGTCGCGGCTGCTCAGCGGGACCTGTCCATGCGCACCTATGTCTCCTCCCTCTTGGACCGGATGGTCCCCGGCGCCGAGGCGCCGATGACACCGGATGACGTGGAGCAGTTGCGGCGCGTTCGAACGTCGATCATGGGCGGGCGCATTTTTGCGGATGATTCCGCCGACATTCTGCGGGCCGAGCGACAGCGACGGATCCCCCCTCAAGACTTGTGATGGACAATGGAGGGCGCGTGGTGGTAGATGCCAGCCTTGCGTTGAAATGGGTGCTCGACGAGCCCCATTCCGGCGAGGCACAGCAGCTGCTGGATCTTTGGGTTCGGCGTCGCGTGATTGTCATGGCGCCGACGCTACTCGCCTTCGAAGCCGCCAATATCCTATACCAGCGGGCAAGGCGGGGCCAGCTGACCGTGGAGGCGGCGGGGGAAGCTTTGGCCGCCTTGATGGGGACGCACCTGACCCTCATGGGGGGAGACGAGCCGGACTTGGCCGATCAGGCGCTTAAATTGGCGGAAGCCTACCGATTGCCGGCAACCTATGACGCCGCGTACATGGGGTTGGCCCTCCGATGGGACTGCCCGTTGTGGACGGCCGACGAACGGCTGTGGAATCAGGTCCATCCTAGGGCACCATGGGTCCGAAGGGTGGGGGAAGTGGAACAGGGGCCGCCGACGTGCTGAGCGGCGAGAGAGGGGGGGATCGGGCTCCCGGTCTCCGGGAGCCCGATTTCGGAAGATGCCCCGCATGGCTCCATCGCTACCCGGTGCGGCCACTGAACCTGTCGCGCACCCCGCCGGCCCGTTGCTGTGTCAACGGCGAACCGTCGCGGGTCTCGGGGCAAGTGCTGGACCCCCGAGGATGCTGGGGCTGATGGAGGCTGGCGTCCCGGGCCCTTCCCGCCTCTCGCCGCGGGCGCGCGGGTCGCTTCTGTACCGGCGGCGCTTGCCCGACGGAGGGGGCGGCGAACCGATCTTGGACCAGCTCTACATAAAATGCGGGAGAGCCAAGTCATCGGAATACGCAGTGGAAGGCGGTCTGCGGGGATTCGCCTTCGCGTCTGGCAACGCCGCCGTGACAGCAGTGCTGCTGACCTTGGCGGTCGGCGACCACCTTTTAGTAGGCCGAGACTGCTCAGGGGAACCAGCCGGATCCTCGACCAAATCCTCATTCGCTTTGGGCTGACTGCCACCTAGGTCCCCTTACACGACGTCCCCCATCTTACGGCGTGGATCCGCCCCACCACCCGGGCCGTCCTCGTAGAATCGTTTACCAACCCCTATCTCTATGTCCCCAAGATGCCCCGAATGGCCGAAGAGGCCGAACGGCATCACCTCGCCCTGATCGTCGACAACACCCCGGCCACCCCGTACCTGCAACGGCCTGTCACCCTCGGAGTCACGGAGTGGTCGAATCGGCCTCCAAATTCTGGGCCGGACATGGTGACGACACCGCCGGGATCGCCGCCGGCGCACCATTAGTCCGGACCTCGTGCGCCCCTCCGTCGGCTTAGAGGCGTTGAGCGACCTTCAGGACGACTTGGCTGAGGCCTTCGCCCGCGCCCAACCACCCTAGTCAAGGATACCCTGGCCCGCCGGGGGGGCCGAAGGGCCCGAGCCTCGGCGCCCCCAGTCGTCTCCCTCGCGGCCCTTCCGCCGCCGGTTCCAATGCTGGCGGAAGAGCCCTCCAGCTTGGCTCGCTGGTAAGACAACACTGCGCGAGGACTCGTTCCTGCCCCTGCTAGACTCCCCGCCCGGCCAAACCCCCTGAACCATCGCCTAGGCTCACCGCCGACGCCCTAGCCATCGCCTTCGGACTCGGAGATGGAATATAATGTCTCCAATGTATTTCCAGCAATCTTCTGTTTATTAGGGTTTTAGCAAGGAGGGATTTCCGGTATGGCCCGCATCGACGTCTCGCGTTGGATCGACTCCCATCCCATGACGCCGCGCCAACTTTGGGTGGTCGCGCTCGCCGGCCTCATCATCACCTTCGACGGCATCGAACTCGTCATCATGGGCAGCGTGCTCCCTATCATCGCCAAGGCCTGGCACGTCTCGCCCTTGGCCCTGGGCAGCGTCAACGCCATGCCCCTCATCGGTAGCATGCTGGCGGCGTTCGTCAGCGGTCCCATCGCCGACCGCATCGGCCGCAAGTGGGTGGTGGTGGCCTCAGTCTTTGTGTACGGCGTCTTCTCGTGGATCACGGCCGGCGCCACCGACTTCCAGCAACTGCTGCTGCTCCGCTTTTTAGTCGGCGTGGGCATCGGAGGTTCACTCCCGAACGTCATCCCCTTGGCCGACGAGTACTCCCCCCGCCGCCTGCGCAAGACCATGGTGGCCATCGCCTTCATGGGTATCACCATCGGCGGCGTGGTGGTCTCGCTGGTGGCCGAGACCGTCATCCCCCACCTCGGCTGGCGCGCCATGTTCTCGGATGTCGCCGGCATCCCGGCCCTGGTCTTGGGGCTCTTGGCCATCGTCACCTTACCCGAATCCATCCGCTTCCTCGTCGCCCAAGGCAGCCGCACGGCACAGATCGCGGCCATGTTGCGCCGCATCGACCCCCAAGCCCCCCTCTCCGACGCCGACCAGTTCTACCTCAGCGAAGAGACCCCGCGCGGCTTCCCTGTCCGCCACCTCTTCGACCAGGGCCGCGCCCGCAACACCATCCTGCTGTGGCTCATGTTCCTCTTCAACTTTTTGGCCCAGTACCTTGTCAACACGTGGCTGACCATCATCCTCACCCGTGCCGGATTTACCCTGGCCGATGCCATCTGGGGCCTCATCGCCATTGAAGGTTCGGCCACCATCGGGGGGTTGCTTTTGGGCCTCGGCGCCGACCGCCGTAATCCGAAGGTCATTCTCATTGCCGGCTTCCTGTTGGGCGCTGCGGGCCTCGTGCTCTTGGGCATGGTGCACGGCTTTTGGCCGGTCATGGCCATGCTCTTCGTGTACGGGCTTGGCATCGTAGGGGCGCAGTTTGGCCTAAATGGGCTGGCCGCCAGCATCTACCCGGTCACGGCGCGTTCTACCGGCGTCAGCTGGGCACTAGGCGTAGGCCGGTTTGGCGCCATCGCCGGGCCGTTCCTCGGAGCCGTCCTGGTCTCGCTCAAAATGCCCATCACGGAGGTCTTTATCCTCGCGGCCATCCCGGCCCTGTTGGCGATGGGAGCCATGGCCTTCATGGACCTGGCCAAGACTGTAGCGCCGACCTGGGAGGCCGCTGCCGAATCCCAATGAGGGTTCGGCCGGAAACCCAAATTTTGTTTGGCATGGTGGAAGGATTTATTTAGTCAGTCCAAGGAATTGGCCGCCCCTTTCGATCGAGTTGTTCGAATACAATGGGGATGTGCAGTTGTCCGTCGAATAGGGCATGTCGGCGGCGTAAAACTGCCTAACCAACGCAAGGAGGGTAGCCATGGCGGCGATAGACGTCTCGCAGTGGTTCGACTCGCGACCCATGCGCTTAGCGCAGCTTTGGGTTGTCATCTTGGCCGGCCTCTTGGTCACCTTCGACGGCATCGAACTCGTCATCACCGGCAGCGTGCTGCCCGTCATCGCCAAGGAGTGGCACATCTCGCCTCTGGCCCTGGGCAGCGTCTCATCGGTGCTGCTCTTCGGCATCATGGTGGGCGCCTTCATCAGCGGTCCCATCGCGGACCGCATCGGCCGCAAGTGGGTGGTGGTGGCCTCAGTCTTTGTGTACGGCGTCTTCTCGTGGATCACGGCAGGAGTGGCCAACATCCATGAGCTCCTCTTGCTGCGCTTTGTGGTCGGCGTCGGCGTCGGAGGTTCACTCCCGAACGTCATCCCCTTGGCCGACGAGTACTCCCCCCGCCGCCTGCGCAAGACCATGGTGGCCATCGCCTTCATGGGTATCACCATCGGCGGCGTGGTGGTCTCGCTGGTGGCCGAGACCGTCATCCCCCACCTCGGCTGGCGCGCCATGTTCTCGGATGTCGCCGGCATCCCGGCCCTGGTCTTGGGGCTCTTGGCCATCGTCACCTTACCCGAATCCATCCGCTTCCTCGTCGCCCAAGGCAGCCGCACGGCACAGATCGCGGCCATGTTGCGCCGCATCGACCCCCAAGCCCCCCTCTCCGACGCCGACCAGTTCTACCTCAGCGAAGAGACCCCGCGCGGCTTCCCTGTCCGCCACCTCTTCGACCAGGGCCGCGCCCGCAACACCATCCTGCTGTGGCTCATGTTCCTCTTCAACTTTTTGGCCCAGTACCTTGTCAACACGTGGCTGACCATCATCCTCACCCGTGCCGGATTTACCCTGGCCGATGCCATCTGGGGCCTCATCGCCATTGAAGGTTCGGCCACCATCGGGGGGTTGCTTTTGGGCCTCGGCGCCGACCGCCGTAATCCGAAGGTCATTCTCATTGCCGGCTTCCTGTTGGGCGCTGCGGGCCTCGTGCTCTTGGGCATGGTGCACGGCTTTTGGCCGGTCATGGCCATGCTCTTCGTGTACGGGCTTGGCATCGTAGGGGCGCAGTTTGGCCTAAACGGGCTGGCCGCCAGCATCTACCCAGTCACGGCGCGTTCCACCGGCGTCAGCTGGGCACTTGGGGTCGGACGCTTTGGCGGCATCGCTGGCCCCTTGCTCGGCGCCGCCTTTGTCTCCATGAAGATGCCCGTGACCGAAGTCTTTGTCTTTGCCGCCATCCCCGCCATTTTGGCCATGGTCGCCATGTTGTTCATGGACCTCACCGGGGCGGTGTCAGCGGCGGCATCGGCCGCCGCCGAGCGGGCATAACGGCCTTCATCCCAGCGCAAGGGGAGGTGACGCGTCGACTTTCAGGGCCGCCCTACTCGGCCTGCCCTTCCATTGAGGAAGGATAGGGAAGGATAGGGAAGGATAGGCAAGGATAAGCAAGGATGAGGAAGGATGAGGAAGGAGCAGAACACATGAACGTCTTTGTGTTTGACCTCTTGCCGTACAAGGAACACCTCGACCACCTGAAGGTCGACGGCGAGCTGCCCTGGCCTCTGGCCAAACGCTACTTCAACCCCAAGGCGGCGGTCGAAACCTACCGCGAGCACCTCGACGTATGGGCCGAGTTGGAGCCGCTGGGCTACGACGGGGTGGTGTTCAACGAGCACCACACCTCGCCCTACGGGCTCATGAACTCCCCCAACCTGATGGCGGCCGCGCTCTCGCAACGCACGGAACGGTTGAAGATCGCCATCTACGGCAACCTCTTGCCCCTCCACAACCCGCTCCGCCTGGCGGAGGAGCTGGCCATGCTGGATTGCCTCACCAACGGCCGGCTCATCTGCGGACTGGCGCGCGGCATCCCCCGCGAGTACGACGTCTACAACATCAACCCGCAAGAGTCGCGGGCGCGGTTTGAGGAGGCCTGGGAGATCCTCCAAGGCGTCTGGACCCAAGAGGTCTTCTCCTTCGAGGGGCGGTTTTGGCAGTTCCGCAACGTGGCCATCTGGCCGCGCCCGGTGCAGCAGCCGCACCCTCAGGTGTGGATCCCGGTGACCAGCAGCAAAGAAAGTATCGAGTGGGCCGCCCGCCACAATTTCCCCATCACCCCCGGGCTGACCAATCACCCCGGCGTGCGCGAAGATGTGATACGGTACTACGCGCAGTGCCTCGAGGCCAACGGGTATCGGATCACCCCCGACCACCTCATCGTCTCCTTCGACGTCTACCTGGCTGACAGCAAGGAACAAGCCTTCCGCGAGGCCGGCCCCTACTGGTACTACTTCTACACCACGCTCTTCAGCCACGGAAACATCACCGACACCTCCATCCAGGCCCAGATGCGCTACCTGTCCTCTTCGGCGCACGACTACCTCCGGCCTGAGCACCGGCCCCTGGTGGCCTTCGCCCGCGAGAGCTACCGCGGGTTGACGATGGAACAGCTGCGCCGACGGGTCGAGGAGATGCCATGGGGCCGTCCGGACGAGGTGCGCGACTACATCCTGCGCGTGGTCCAACAGACCGGCGCCAACACCATCCTCCTCAACATGAACCGCGGGGCGCTCCCGGCCGAGCTCTTCGCAAACCAGGTGCGCCGGTTCGCCGCAGAGGTGTTGCCGGCGTTGAAGGCCCACCGGGTAGAGAGCGTGCCGGCCGTCGACCAACCCTCCGGGAGGTGATGCCGGTGGACCTCGCAGGACGCGTGGCGCTGGTAACCGGCGCGGCCAAACCCCGAGCCATTGGCAACCTCGTAGCGCTGGGGCTGGCCCGCGAAGGGGCCGACCTCGTGGTGGCGGACCTCTACGAGGAGGGGTTCCCGGCCCTGGCCGAGGCCGTCGGGGCCATGGGTCGGCGAAGTCTCGGCCTTCGCGTGGACGTGCTCGACGCGCAGGCTGTGGAAGCCATGGTAGAACAAGCCATCGCCGAGTTTGGCCATATCGACATCTTGGTCAACGCCGTCGGAGGGTCTTGGTCCATCCGTCCGGAAGACATCCGCGACGGCACCCCGCCGGATCGGCCGGTGGCCGCCGCCACCTGCAGCGATGCCGAGTGGCACCAGATTATCGGGGTCAACCTCCACGCCACCTTCTACGTCTGCCGCGCCGTGGCTCGCCACATGATGGCCGCCCGCCGCGGGCGCATCGTCAACTTTTCCTCCATGGCCGGCCGACGCGGTGGCCAGCCGGGCAGCGTCATTAGCAGCGGCCCGTATGCCGTGGCCAAGGCCGGGGTCATCGGGCTGACCAAGCAGTTGGCCCTCGAGCTTGCCCCCTACGGGATCACCGTCAACGCCGTGGCCCCGGGCATCATCGAAAGCTGGCGCGGGGAACGGGCCCTGGCGTCCGTCTCCGCCGACGCCCGCGAACGCATCCGCGCTGCCATCCCCATGGGGCGGGTGGGGGCCCCCGAAGAGGTGGCCAACATGGTGGTGGCACTGTGCAGCGGGGAGCTGCAGTACGTCACGGGGGCCGTTGTCGACATCAACGGAGGGATGTGGAGCGCATGAAACTCGAGGGTTTGGCGGACAAGGTGGCCGTGGTCACGGGGGCCGCAGGGGTCCTGGGACGGGCCGTGGCCGATCGCCTCTGGTCGGAAGGGGCCAGAGTGGTGGCCGTGGATATCGACCGAGCCGGGTTGGAACGCCACTTCGGGGACCGGCGCGAGCGCCTGGAGTGCGTCGACGCCAACCTGGTCGAAGAGGCTGAGGTCGAGGCGTTGGTGCGGGCAGTCTTAAGCACCCAAGGCGGGGTCGACTTCTTGGTCAACGTGGCCGGCGGCGAGCTGAAACCCTCGCGGGCCTACCCCGACGTCGTAGAATCGCGCGGGATGCACCCCATCGAGTCCATCGACTGGCTGACCTTTCAGCGCACCTTGGCCATCAACCTCACGAGCGCCTTTTTGTGCTGCCGCGCCTTCGTGCCACACTTGAAAGCGCGGGGCAGCGGGCGCATCATCAACTTCGCCTCCTTCGCCACCCGCCACGGCAGTATCCACGTGGGAGCCCACTACGCCGCTGCCAAGGGCGGCATCATTGGGCTTACCAAGACCCTGGCCCTGGAGCTCGCCCCGTACCAGATCACGGTCAATGCCATCGCCCCAGGCCTCATCCCCCACGGGCCCATCCGTTCCCCGGCCCTTCAGGCCACCGTTGACCGCATCCCCCTTGGTCGGGTCGGCACCCCCGAGGACATCGCCTCGGTGGTGGCCGTGCTGTGCTCGACGGCTGGCAGCTACACGACCGGCATCACCCTAGATGTCAACGGAGGACTATACCTCGCGCCCTGATCCGATGCCCCCCCGTTGGCCCCGACCGCCTGGTCGGGGCCAATTGGCTGAAGTGGGCGGTCGCTGCCCATTGCCGGTTTTGACAAAGGTTTCGACAAAGAAGGAACGAGGGCCCGGGTCTTGGACCGCTTTTGTGGCGTCCCTGGGTCTCGGCCATGGCCGTGTCGTCCGTCGTGGTCGCAATCGGCCCTGGGGCAGCCTTCGGGTCCACGCCACCACCGGCACAGTGCCGACCGCCCGAAAGCCTTTGTGGGCGCTCTCCCCACGGCTCTGACGCCCTGTGCATTCCGCCATCACCGGGTCTTTCGAGGAAAAGCGGGGCGCGGACGGTGACCCCGGGCGCCAGCATCCCAACGGCGGCGAGGCCGGAAGGGAGCAGTGCCGCGAAGCGTGCCGGGGAGTGGTCTGATGGGGAGACCACGCCCCCCGCCGTGCTCTCCGAAGTAGAGCCACCAGAGGCTGCGGAAGGCAGAGGCCGCGACCGGGTAATCCGGGCAGGTGTAGCACGACCGCCGTGCAGGGCGGGTCCGGCGGTTCGCGTCCGGCGACCCTGCGGTCCCCCGCCCCCGGCGCGGTCTACGCGGTCGAACGGTTCGCGCGGGAGGTCTTTGAGGGGGCCCCCACTCTTAAGGCCATCCTGGGAGTGCTCGACCCGCCAGTAGGAGGGGGAACAGCGCACTACCGTCTGCCCTGCAGCGCGGTCCGCGACCGGCCACGCGTCTCCTCCATTCCCTGGACGGCTCCTGAGCACCGATTGTCCAGCCGCCGCCGACAACCCGCGGGCCCCAGAGCCGGCGGCCGTGGCAGGTCGCCGGTCTCGTCAATGGTCTTGTGGTTCCCGCACGCCGACCACCGGCAAGACCGGCCCCACGGCCCAATCTGCACTCGTGCCCTGCGCCAACACCGCCGACGGGCTTAGGAGCAACGGCGACATCGGCCCAAGGGCCACCACTTCCCGCTCCACCTTGGGACCGCGCCAGACCACGGCCCACGCCCCGCTGCCCGGCTTCGGAAAGACCGCGATCTGCCCGTCCGGCGCCAAGGACAGCCGCCATATCGCGCCCGGGGCTTCTCCCTCCACGGCCTCCCAGGCAAAAATGGTGCCGAACCACTCGCAGGGGCCGCACAGCGCGCGCATGAAAGGGGCGATGAGCTCGCGTTGGCTCTCATAGGCCTTCAACGCCTGCCATTTTGCCGACCGGAGGGTCGGGGGAAGCTCGAGCACCCGCCAGGCAGTGGCGGGCCAGGCAGGCGGCGGGTTTTTAGGGGGCAGCGGCCACAATTTGGTGCGATGCGGCCAGCCTGGCCAGTGGATGAGGTAGCCGAGCCAGCGGACGGCCGGACGGCCTGCCTTAAGCCAAGCCAGTTGGGCAAAGGCCGCCGTGGCCCAGTGGTCGGGGTGGCGGTCCCAAGGGTGCGGCACCACCACCGTCTTTGGCTTCACGGCCCGAAAGATCGCCGACAACCGTTCCACCAACGCGACGCCGGTGTACGGTGCCCCCCGCTCCTGGGCGGTCCAATACGGCACGGCCTCAGCTCCGGTGGTCGGGCTCCGAAAGGGATTCCCCTGCCAGTGGGGACCCAAGAGGGCTGACAACCCGCCGTCCGGATAGCCCAAAAACACCGTCGACGCCTCCGGCACCTGAAGCCGGGCCAAGGCCGTCAAGGATTCCCGCTGTCGGCGGTATCCGAGGTGCAGGTACTCGGTTTCCGTCAGGGGAAGGCGCAGATAATAGCGCAAGGCGTCTTCGCGAAACCCGTCGCCCATGGTGAGCACCGCCACCGACACGGCCAGGCCCGCCTGGCGGGCCCAAGCGATGCACCCGCCGGCCCCCAAGGCCTCGTCGTCGGGATGGGGCGCCACCACCAACACCGGCCCCGCCAAGGGCTCTAACGGAACGATGGCGTTAATCCAGCGTCACCAGCGCGTCGCCGGCGCTGACCGCCGCCCCGGGCGTCACCAACACAGCCGCGACCCTTCCCTGGCGCGGGGCCACGATCTCGTTTTCCATCTTCATGGCCTCGAGCAAGACCAAGAGCTGGCCGGCCGCGACGGTCTCGCCCACCGCCACCTTCACCTCCAGCACCACCCCAGGCAACGGCGAGGTGACGGTCGTGGCGCCGGACGGCACCACCGGCCCCGCCTGGGCCGCCTGTGGCGGCTGCGGCAAAGGCACGGTGTCGGTCGCGGGGGGAGCTCCGGATGGCTCGGTCTCGACGCTCTCCAGAGGCTCCACCTCGACCTCGAACACCTGCCCGTTGACGCGCACCCGATAACGCCGCCTGGCCATGCGCCCTCCCTTTCCTCCTCTGCTCTGTGACGATTCCCATCTCACTGGTCACCGCGGCCGCCAGCGCCATGGCGAGGGGCGCGGCCAGACCAGCCGGACCCCTTGCACGGCCACGGTCGACGCCGGATGCCCATGCTCCGCTTCCCAGGCAGCCACCGCTGCGAGTATCGCCGCCACCCACTCCGAAGGCAGGTGGTCTTGGGCTTGGCCAGGGTCTTGTGCCATTCCACTCATTCACCTCGGTCGCTTTCGCCCTTTAGCCGATTACAGGGGGATGTTGCCGTGCCGGCGCGGCGGACGCGCCTCGTGCTTGTTGTAGAGCGCCATGAGCCCTGCGACCAAGCGCAGCCGCGTCTCGGCCGGGTCGATGACCGCGTCCACGTACCCGCGGGCGGCAGCCACGTACGGATGGGCAAACCGCTCTCGGTATTCCTGGACCTTTGCCGCCCGCGCCGCCTCGGGGTCGGCGGCCTGACCGATCTCTTCCCGGAAGATGATGTTGGCCGCCCCTTCCGGCCCCATCACCGCGATTTCGGCCGTCGGCCAAGCCAGCACCAGGTCGGCCCCTAACGAGCGGCTGCACATGGCCAGGTAGGCGCCGCCGTACGCCTTGCGGAGGATGACGGTCAACTTCGGCACTACCGCTTCGGCGTAGGCGTAGAGCACCTTGGCGCCGTGGCGGATGATGCCCCCGTACTCCTGCGCCGTGCCTGGAAGGTATCCCGGCGTATCCACCAGGGTGATCAACGGCAGGTTGAAGGCGTCGCACAGGCGCACGAACCGAGCCAGCTTGTCCGACCCGTCGATGTCCAAGGTCCCAGCCAACACCCGCGGCTGGTTGGCCAGCACCCCCACCGGGTGCCCGCCCAAACGCGCAAACCCCACCACCACATTGGGGGCAAAGGTCGGCTGCACCTCAAGCCAGGACCCCTGGTCCACCACCGCCTGGATCACGGTCAGCACGTCGTAGGGCTTGGCGGGGTCCAAGGGCACGAGGTCGCGCAAGGCCGGTACGATGCGGTTGGGCGGGTCGTCGCTGGCGACCACCGGCGGCTCCTCCAAGTAGTTATTGGGTAGGTACCCCAACACGCGCCGTACCAAGGTCAAAGCGGCCTGGTCGTCGTCGGCTAAAAGGTGCGCGACGCCGGCGCGGGCCATCTGCGCCTCGGCCCCGCCGAGCGCCTCTGCCGTCACCGTCTCCCCGGTGACGGCCTGAATGACCTGGGGACCGGTGATGAACATCTGCGCCGTCCCCCGCACCATGATAATCAGATCGGTGAGGGCCGGCGAATAGACCGCGCCGCCGGCACTTGGACCCATGATGACGGTGATCTGGGGGATTACCCCCGAAGCCCAGGTATTGCGCTTGAAGATCTCCCCGTAGCCGTTGAGGCTGTCGACCCCTTCTTGGATCCGGGCTCCCCCGGAGTCGTTCAGCCCGATGATAGGCGCCCCGCTGGCCATCGCCAAATCCTGGATCCGTTGGATCTTGGCGGCGTGCATCTCGCCGAGGGAGCCGCCCAATACGGTAAAGTCTTGCGCGTAGACGTAGACCACCCGGCCCTCGATGCGCCCGAAGCCAGTGACCACGCCGTCGGCCGGAGCCTCGACGCCGGAGAGGCCCAGTCCCTGCCCGCGGTGGCGAATGTGGGCCCCGATCTCCTCAAAGGTCCCCGGGTCGAGGAGGTAGGCGATGCGCTCGCGCGCCGTCCACTTTCCGGCTTGGTGCTGCCGTTCGACCCGCTCCGGTCCCCCCATCTGGTGGATTTGGGCCAGCCGCTGCCGCAGTTCCTTAAGGCGTGGGTTGGTCAAGCTCCTCCCCCTTCGCGCCGTCTTTCGGTCCTATTTGAGCCAGCCGCGGACGGCCATGGCCTCGGCGATGCGCTCAACCGCCACGAGGTAAGCGGCTTCCCTGAGCGGCACCCCATACCGCTCGTGCATGCGGTGCATGGCGCCCATGGCCCGGCGCATGTACTCCTCGAGCCGCCGGTTGACCTCCGCCTCCGTCCAGTAGAAGCGGGTCTGGTTTTGCACCCACTCGAAGTAAGAGACCGTCACGCCGCCGGCGTTGCCGAGGACGTCCGGAACCACCATCACGCCGTGGTCAAAGAGGATGCGATCGGCCTCTGGCGTCGTCGGCCCGTTGGC
Organism: Bacillota bacterium; assembly: GCA_023511625.1. Lineage (GTDB taxonomy): Bacteria > Bacillota > Sulfobacillia > Sulfobacillales > Sulfobacillaceae > JAIMAE01. The sequence goes on from JAIMBD010000020.1 coordinate 17,903, forward strand.
CCCTTCGCCGACGATGCGGGCGCGGATGCGGGGCGCGTTGTCGGCCGTGATCTGATTCTCTAGGGCCGCCGGAAAGAGGATGTCGACCGGCAACTCCAAAAGCTCGGCGTTGGTGATGGGCTCGGCATCGGGGAAGCCGACCACGCTGCGCGCTTTCTGCTTGTAGGCCAGGACGGCCGGCACGTCCAACCCCCGCGGGTTGTAGATGCCGCCTTCTTTATCGGACACTGCCACCACCCGGGCCCCCATCTCGGCGGCGAACAGCGCCGCCACCGACCCCACGTTGCCGAATCCTTGCACGGCCACGGTGGTCTTGGCAAAGTCCATCCCCAGTTCGTGGGCTAACTGGCTCGTGGCGAAGACCAGCCCCCGCCCGGTGGCCTCTACCCGCCCCTCCGACCCGCCGATGACCAGGGGCTTTCCGGTAATCAGGCCAAAAGTGTTCTCCCCTCGGATGCGGCTGTACTCGTCCACCATCCAGGCCATGATTTGCGGGTTGGTCGAGACGTCCGGTGCCGGAATATCCTTGTCCGGGCCGATGACCAGCGCAATGGCGCGGATGTACTCGCGGCTTACGCGTTCGAGTTCCCGCTCCGACAGCTTCTCCACGTCGACCCGGATGCCGCCCTTGCCGCCCCCGTAGGGCAAGTTCAAGAGCGCACACTTGACCGTCATCCACATGGCCAGCGCTTTGACCTCATCGGCGTCGACCTGCGGGTGAAACCGGAGTCCGCCCTTGGTGGGCCCGAGGGCATCGTTGTGTTGGGCGCGGTACCCCACCAACACCTCGAGATGGCCGTCGTCGTGGACAAACGGCACCGCGACTTCATAAAACCGCAGCGGCTGTTTTAGGATCTCGTACACCGCCGGGTCCAGCCCCAGTGTGTTGACCGCTCGGCGGAAACTCTCCTGCGCCCGATGGTAGGGGTTCAATGAAGGGTCCGACACGCCGCATGCCTCCCTCTCGTCCATCCTGGCCCCGGTGGGGCGCGCTCGTCCACCCCACGAAAAAGCGCCTCGGAGGACCCGGCCCGCCCCTCCTCCGAGAGGGCGAAGACGCCGGCCGACCTCCTCGGGGCGCCTACTGTTGGTATTTTCCCCCCACCGAGCTCTTTAAGACTTCAATGCGGACCTCCTTGGCCACTTCCAGCACCACGCGGTCGTCCTTGATGTCGCGGATGGTGCCGATGAGCCCCCCTGACGTGTACACGCGGTCGCCTCGCTTGAGTTCCGCCTGCATCTTCTGCCGCTGCTTTTGCTGGCGAGACTGCTGGTAGAACATCCACACCGTCATGGCCACGATCAGGGCCAAAAAGATCCAGTACGCGCCGCTACCGTTCGCCGCCGTCAGCCTCCCCGCCTCCCTTGCCCTCGGACCTGGCAGAAACACCCTTATTATACCGAAACCGGATGTGGCCTTGGGGGGGCGCGGCCTCCGAGTGTTGGTTTTTTCTCGCCTGGACCTCGAACCCGCGAAGTCCTCCCGTCCCCACGCCCAAATGGCGACGGCCTTGCCCGTCCACCGCCGGCGGCCCCTTGGTCGTCGCAGCGGGCGTCGAGGCCGCCTGCCCCCTGGGGCCGGCCTCGGGGCGCGGCGTGGCAGCCGCTGGGCGCTGGACTTTCGCCCGTTCAGTGCGCGGCACGAGGTGGGGCAGCGCCTCGCCCTGGAGCTGATCCCAGGAGGTGGGCATCCTTCCCGGATGGCGGCGGGCCCACAAAAGGTAGCGGCCCACCGTCACCGGCAGGTGTTGAGGGGCCGTGCGCTCCAGGATTTGCGGCAACGGGCCGGCCACCGTGACCACGGCCACCGGCCAGCCATACTCGCGCCGCCATGTGGCTTCCGACTGGGCCAAGCGCTGGAGCCATCCGCCGCCCTGGGTGGATCCGAGCACGAGGTAGGGATTTTGCGGCGACACCCAGCCCGCCCGGATGGCCGTCGCCGTAAGTCCTCGGAGCACCGTGGGGGCGGCCTTCCCGACCACCGGGTGGACCTTGAGGTATCCTTCGGCGGCGGCGCCGTAGGCGGTGGCAGCGAGCACGCGGCCGTGGGCGTCCAAGGTCAAGTTGATGCCTGCCCCGTCAAAGTCGACGCTCACCACCGTGGCCGCCTGGGCCACGCCGCCGTTGGCCCACCGCGGCAAGCTGACGGCAAGCCCCACCACCACCGCCGCCGCGCCTGCCCAAAGGGCCCAGCGACGCCGCCCCCCCACGGCCGGCCACGCCACCGTTTGTCCTACCTGCCAGTCGGCCTCGGCCCGCACCTCCCGGAACTCCCCGCCCGGCAAGAGCAGCACCGCCCGCCCCTGCGCAAGCGACAGCACCACGCCCGAGCGCGGGCTGTTTTCGGTCGGGGGCCGCAGCGAACGGTGGTCAGCGCCGGACATGGGGGCTCTCCTCCGCAAGATAAGACCCCAGGTGCCTGAGGTCCAAAATCCAGATCAACGCGGCCGCTATGATATATTTTCGATGGCGTTCCAAGGTTTTCCGGTGGTAGGGAACCTTGTCCAAGAGGCGCGCCACGGGCAGTTCGCGCCGCTCTAAGAGATGGCGCACCAGCTCGCGGTCGGAGGCCAAGGCGCGCGCCACCGCCAAGGCGCGCTGGCGGGCGTCGCGGTGACGAGGCCCTTCGCGGACCAAATCGGTCCAGGCGATGGCGTAGGCCGCGAGCTGGCGGCCGAGCTCCTCGACTTCCCACCGTCGCTGGCGGTCCTCCTCGGCCTTGCGCCACGCCGCCTCGGCCGCCGCGTCGAGCGCTCCTCCGGCGGTCTCTTCTCCGCCCTCGCTCGGTTCCGGCTCCAGCTCGCTCAACACCACCTCCCGCCCGCGGTACCGCTCCTGCCGGCGCACAAGGTCAATGAGCCGGCGCTTGACTACCGTCTCGGCGAAATGGAGAAAGCTCGTGCCCTGGTCGGTACGGTAGGCGTCGATGGCCTCGTTGAAGGCCGAGAAGGCCACGCTGACCTCCTCGTCCTGCCCCACAGCCACCCATCGCCCGGCCACTTGGCTGGCCACCCGCAAGATGAAGGGGGTGTACGCCCTCAGGAGTTCCTCCCGCGCCTCGCGGTCCCCGCGCTGGGCGGCCGCGACCGACGCCAAGGGACCGGTGCGCCACGCCTCTGGGCTCCCCCCTTCCATGGCCCACCTCCGCTACTGCCCCTCGGGCAAAGCCTCGTCAAACCGCAACTGCTGGGCCGTCGGTCCCGCCGGCGCGCCGGCCTGCTGCAAAAATCCCGGCGGCGGTGTCATCCCGAGGTGTTGAAAAGCGCGCAGGGTCAACATGCGGCCGCGCGGGGTGCGCTGCAAAAACCCCTGTTGCAAGAGATAAGGTTCGAGCACATCCTCCACAGTGCCCACGTCCTCGCCCACAGCCGCCGCCAAGGTCTCCAACCCCACCGGCCCCCCTTGGTAGGTCTCGGCCAACAGCCGGAGCAACCGCCGGTCGGTGGGATCCAGACCCAAGGGGTCCACAGCCAAAAGGTCAAGCCCCGCCGCCACCACCTCGGCCGTGAGGTGCCCGGTCCCACGCACCTCGGCGAAGTCCCGCAGTCGGCGCAAAAGGCGGTTGGCGATGCGGGGCGTGCCCCGGCTGCGGCGCGCGATCTCCCGCGCCGCAGCGGTGTCGATGGCGCAGCCCAGCACTGCCGCCGAGCGCGTCACGATCGCTTCCAGCTCCTCAGGCGGGTAGAAGTCGAGGTGAATCAAGACCCCAAAGCGGTCCCGCAGGGGGGGAGCGATGAGGCCGGGCCGGGTGGTGGCTCCGATCAAGGTAAAGCGGGGCAAATCTAGCCGCACCGAGCGTGCCCCCGGCCCGCGGCCAATGACCAGGTCCAAGGCGAAATCTTCCATGGCCGGGTAGAGGACCTCCTCCACCTGCCGGCTCAAGCGGTGCACCTCATCGATGAAGAGCACCTCGCGGTCTTCGAGGTTGGTCAGGATGGCAGCGAGATCCCCCGGCCGCTCGATGGCCGGGCCGGAGGTAAAGCGGATGGGCACGCCGAGCTCGTTGGCGATGACGTGAGCCAAGGTGGTCTTGCCGAGTCCCGGCGGCCCGTAGAGAAGCACGTGGTCTAAAGCCTCCCGCCGCTGCGCCGCCGCCTGGATGAAGATGGCCAGCCGCTCTTTGACCCGCGCCTGCCCGATGTACTCCTCAAGGCGCTTGGGCCGAAGGCCCACCTCCAGGTCGCCGGAGAGGCGCTGACCTGCCACGATCCGTTCTTCCTCGCCCACGCCTCACCCCTCCCTGTGCGCACTTCCGGGGTCAAGCCGCCGGAGCGCTTCCCGGATCCGCCGGGACAGGGCCCACTCCGGCGGGACCTCGGCCAAGGCCGCCTGCGCCTCCTCGGGCCGGTAGCCGAGCCCTAACAAGGCGGCAAGGGCCTCGTCGCCGCCCTGGGGACCGGCCGGCGACCGGAGCGGGCGCGCCTTCCAGCGTCCGGCCAATTCCACCTGCAGGCGCTGGGCCGTGCGGACCCCGATGCCCGGGACGGCCTGAAGCCGCTCCCACTCCCCCGCCGCTACCACGCGCTCCAATTCCTCGGGGCTGAAGCGAGACAACAGTTGCAGGGCCAACTTCGGCCCCACCCCGCCCACGGCGATGAGATCAAGAAAGCAGCGGCGCTCCTCGGCCGTGGCGAACCCAAACAGGCGCCACTCCTCTTCGCGCACCAAAAGATGGGTGTAAAGGTGCACGCGTGCGCCAGCCTCGCCGATGGCCTGGGCCGTGCGCGACGAAAGGTACACCAGATAACCCACGCCGCCCACGTCCAGCACGCACTGGTCGACCTCTTTGTGCGCCACCACGCCCTTCAGTTCGGCGATCACCGGCGCTGCGCCTCCTCGTAGCGAAACCGCGCATACCCGGCCACGGCCACCGCCAGGGCGTCGGCCACGTCGTCGGGCCGGGGCGGTTCCGGCAGTTGCAGCAGCCGCGTCACCATGTGTTGAATCTGCACCTTCTCGGCCCGCCCATACCCGCACACGGCCTCCTTGACGGCGGCTGGCGAAAGCTCTAGCGCCTCTAATCCCGCTTCGGCCAAGGCCAACAACACCACGCCGCGGGCTTGTCCGACAGCCAGGGCCGTGGTGGTGTTGTGCCCGAAGTAGATCTGCTCCACGGCGGCGCGGTCGGGCTCGAACCGGCGGATGAGCGCTTGCACTTCGCGATAGATGCGGTGGAGGCGCTCACCCGGGCGCAGGCCAGCCGCCGTGCGGATGGCCCCGTACCCTCGCGCAGCGGGGTCTTGGCGGTCGCCTTCCACCACGGCCCATCCCACGATGGCAGTGCCGGGGTCGATCCCCAGCACCCGCATCGTCCTCACTCCTCTCCGTCGGGCAGCTCGGCGTTGGTGTAGACCGCCTCCACGTCGTCGTGGTCCTCCAAAAGCTCCAACAGCTCCGCCAGCCGTTCGGCATCCTTGCCCGAGACCTCCACGGTGGTCTTGGGGATGCGCGTCAACTGCGCCTCCTTGACCACAAGCCCGCGCGCCTCAAGCGCCTCGCGGGCCGACTCGATGCCGTCGGGACTGGTCAGGAGCCAAAACTCTCCGTCCTCCTGGCCGAAGTCGGTGGCTTCGGCCGCCACGGCCGCCTCCAGGAGCTCCTCCTCGCTGTGCCCGGCCGGGTCGACTGTAAGACGCCCCACCGGTTCAAACATCCACGCCACGCACCCCGATTCTCCGAGGGCGCCACCGTGGCGGGAAAACAGGTGCCGAATCTCCCCGGCCGTGCGATTGCGGTTGTCGGTCAAGATCTGGAGGTACACCGCCGCTCCGCCCGGCCCGTAGCCTTCGTAGACCAACTCCTCGTAGTGCACCCCTTCTTCTTGGCCGGTGGCGCGGCGGATGGCGCGCTCGATGTTGGCCTGCGGCAGGTTGTGCTCCTTGGCGCGGGCGATGGCGATGCGCAACCGAAAGTTGGTCTCCGGGTTGGGCCCGCCCCGTTTGGCGGCCGACATGATCTCCTTGGTCAGGCGTGAGAAGACGGTGCCTTTGATGGCGTCCACCTTGGCCTTCTTGCGCTTGATGTTGGCCCACTTGGAATGCCCGGACATACGCGATCCCCCTACGAATCCCGATGGGTGATGGGCATGCGGCGGTCGCGGCCAAAGGCGCGCGGTGTCACCTTGATCCCCACCGGCGCTTGCCGCCGCTTGTATTCGTTGCGGTCGACCAACGTCACCGCCCGCTCCACGTGCTCGGCCGGCAGTCCCGCGGCGATGAGGGCGTCGGGGGTCAGGTCTTCCTCCACATACCCCTGAAGCACTTGATCCAATATAGCATACGGCGGCAGGCTGTCCTCATCCTTCTGCCCCGGCCGCAATTCCGCCGATGGTGGCTTGACCAAGATGGCCTCCGGAATCGGGGGCGGGTCGCGGTGCTGATTGAGCCAGCGAGCCAGTCGGAAGACATCGGTCTTGAGCACGTCCTTCAACACCGCAAAGCCCCCCGCCATGTCCCCGTACAAGGTGCTGTAGCCGGTAGCCATCTCGCTCTTGTTGCCCGTGGTCAGCACGAGCCACCCAAACTTGTTGGAGAGCGCCATGAGCAGCGTCCCTCGAATGCGCGCCTGAAGGTTCTCCTCGGTCAAGTCCCAGGGGAGGTCCTGGAAAACGGGGCCGAGGGCGGAGAGAAAGGCGTCAAAGATGGGAGCGATGGGGATCTCGAGCCAGTCGATGCCAAGCCGTCGGCAGACCTCGATGGCATCGCGCCGACTTTCCTCCGAGGTGATGGCCGACGGCATCAAGACGCCATGCACCCGCTCGGGGCCGAGGGCCTCTTTGGCGATGGCGGCCGTGAGCGCAGAATCGATCCCTCCGGAAAGGCCCACCACCACGTCGCCGAACCGGTTTTTGCCGATGTAGTCGCGCACCCCCGACACCAAGGCCAAGAAGAGCTCCTCCGCCTCGTCTGGCGCCGGATGCACCGGCGCCGGGTCGGTAGGAGGACCGGCAGCGGCCGGCCCCGGCCCGAGCGGCAGGCAATGGACCGGCAGCGCCAGCACTCCTTGTCGCCAGCGGGGATCCACCCAACGCCGGTGGCGCATCTGGGCGTAGGGCAAATCCACCGTGAGAAAGGCCTCCGCGAACGACGGCGCGCGGGCCAAAAGACGCCCCTGGGGGTCGAAGGCGGCGCTGCGCCCGTCGAAGACCAGCTCGTCCTGAGCCCCCACCAGGTTGACCCACACCAAGTGGGCCGAAGCATCGTCGGCGCGGGTGGCGATCATCCGCTCGCGCTGTGCCCCTTTTCCGCGGGCGTAGGGCGAGGCCGAGATGTTGATGAGGAGGTTGGCGCCGGCCCGGGCCTGTGCCAAGTGGGGGCCGTCGGGATACCAGATGTCTTCGCAGATGCTGATCCCGATCCGCCATCGGCCCCATTCCAATACCGTGGTCTCCTGGCCGCGGGAGAAGTACCGCGCCTCGTCGAACACGCCGTAGTTGGGCAGGTACTGCTTGGCCACGGTGGTGACCCAGCGGCCGTCGAGGGCCACCGCCGCCCCGTTGTAGAGCGCCTCCCGGCTGTAGACAAAGCCGAATACCGCCAAAAGCCCTTGGCTTTCGGCCGCGAGCTCCGCCGCCACGCGCTCGACCCGGTCGATAAAGGCGGGCCGAAACAGGAGGTCTTCCGGCGGATAGCCGGGAAGCACCAGCTCGGGGAAGACCGCCACCTGGGCGCCGGCCGCCCGCGCCTTTCGCATCCCTTCGCGAACCAAGGCGGCATTGCCGGCCACGTCGCCGACGGTAGGATTGACCTGCACCAAGGCCACGCGCAGCCAGGCTCCGTCGGAGGCACTCACGCCGACTCCCCTCCCCGGGCCAGATCCAGCAGCACGGCCGTCCCGAGATAGCCCACGGCAACCATGGCCGCCCCAGTGCCGGCGGGCACCGACGCCTGCCACCGACGCCCGCCGCCCTCCACGGTCAGCGGCGCCGGATGGGTTTCGGGTTCGCGGTGGGTCTCCACCGTCACGCCGGCCGCCTCAAGATATTGGCTGAGGAGCACAGCCGCCCACGCCGGGCCTCGGACCGCGACCCGGCTTTGCAAAAGCCGCTCCTGCCCGCGGTCGTCGATCTCGGGCAACAGGATCTGCCGCGAATAGCGTTCAAGCTCGCGATCCGAGAGGGGCAAAGTGGGGACACCTCGTTTCTGCGCGAATCACCTCAGTACGCCCGCCGAGGCCGTCGATGAGGAACAGGCCAAACGGTCCCGGATCCCCGCGCAGCCAGGCGGCGTAACGGCCGAGGGCCTCGCCCGCCACGGCCAAGGCCACCGTCCCCAATACGCCCGCCTCAAAGCAGTGGGGACCTTGTTGAATGGTCTCCCCAAAGAGGCAGAACAGGCACGGGTCCTGGCCTGGGCGAAAGAGCGCCGTGATCCCCGAAAGTCCCAGCACGCTCATGTAGATCCAGGCCCGCCCCCGGGCGGCCGCCCAGGCTTGCATGGTCCGCCGCGCCTCCCAGTTGTCGGTACCGTCCACCACCAGGTCGGCATCGCCCAACAGTTCGTCGGCGCGCTCCGGCAACAGCGCCGCCGGAACCGCCGTCACCCGGCCCGACCCCAGGCGTCCCGCCAGCACTTGGGCCTTGTTCTGCCCCACATCCTGCGCCGTCCACCACGGCGCCCGCGGCAGGTTGGACCACTCCACCTGGTCGGGGTCGATGAGCACCAGCGAGACCTCGGGGTCTTCCTTCACCAATCCCACGGCAAAGGCACCGCCGGTGGCCCCCGTCCCCACCACGGCCACCCGCGTCACGGTGCCTGCCCCTCCTGCCAGACCCGAAAGAGGGTGGCTCGGCTCTCCTTATCCCAAAGATCGATCTGCTCGGCCACGAATCCCGCCGCCTCTTCAAACGCCTCCGCCCCGCTCTGAAAGACGGGCAAGGCCAGTACCTTCGGATAGAAGAGGATGAGGGGCGCCGCCTCCGGCGCTCGCCGCACTGCGCGCTGCCAATGGTCCCAGGCATCGTCGACGAATCCCGCCTGGTGCTCGACCAGCCCCAGGGAGTACCAAGCCAAGGGCCGTTCCTCTGCCGCCTCCTCGTAGGCCAAAGCCGCCGCCTTCAGTTGACCGAGCCGTTGTTGCGCCTCGCCCAGGAGAAAAAAGGCGTCGGCCGTATAAGGCGATGGACCCCACCCCAGGAGCGTGTCGAGCGGAGCCAACACCTCTTCCCACAGCCCCTGGCGGGCAAAGGTCACCGCCAGCTGATACAGTCCCCGCCAGTAAGGCACCAAGGCCTCGGCATCGGCTCGCCCCACCCGGCGGCGTTGCGGCAGGCGCTCACGGGCCTGCCGGACTGCCATCTCAAACAGCTCCTCGGCCTGGGCGTACTCGCCCCACGACAGGTACACCACCCCGAGGCCGTTGAGGGCGTCCGCCCGGCTCGGGTCTAGTTCCAGAGCTCGGCGGAAATGGGCCTCTGCCGCCTCCAGGCGGCCAAGTTCGACCTCTTTCCAGCCCAGTCGCTCCTCATCGGCTGCGATCACGGCCTACTCCCTCCACCTGGCCGGCGAAGCGGAAGAACCGCCGCTTACCGACCTTAATCCAGGAATCTTCGGTGACGACCACCTGGTCTTCGGGCCTCAAGCGCTGGCCGTTGAACCGCACGGCCCCCTGCTGTAACAGCCGGCGGGCCTCGCTGCGGCTCGGCACCTCGGGCAGCCCCGCCACCAAGTCCAAGGCCAAAACCGGCTCCCCCGGCACCGGCAAGACCGGCGCGTCTTCTGGCACCTCGCGCTGGCGAAAGACACGGTCAAATTTTTCCGCCGCCAGTTTAGCCGCCCGCTCGTCCCAGAACCGGCGCACGAGGGCAAAGGCCAGCTCGGCCTTGACGTCGCGGGGGTTCTCGGAGGCCAGGCGCGCCTCCACCTGGGTCCGGTTCCACCCCAACAGCAACTGGCCCCAGCGGGCGATCAGGTGATCCGGGATGGACATCACCTTGCCGTACATGCTTTCCGGCGGCTCGCTGACCCCGACGTAGTTGCCGAGGCTTTTGCCCATCCGCCGCACACCGTCGGTGCCCTCCAAGATGGGCGTGAAGATGCCCACCTCCGGTTCCTGCCCGAACCCTTCTTGGACCTGGCGCGCCGTCATGATGTTAAACTTCTGATCAGTGCCCCCGAGTTCGACGTCGGCACCGAGGGCCACCGAGTCATACCCCTGCATGAGGGGATACATCAGCTCGTGCAGGTGGATGGGGACGTGTTGGACAAACCGGTTGTGAAAGTCCTCGCGTTCGAGGATGCGGGCCAAGGTCATCTGGCTTAACAGGCGAATGACGGTAACGAAATCCATCGCCCCCAGCCACTCGCTGTTGTAGCGCAGGGTCAGCCGGGTCGGGTCCAAGATCTTGCTGGCCTGCTCGATGTAGGTGGCCGCGTTGGCTTTGACCTCGTCTTCCGACAACTGCCGGCGGGTGGCGGTGCGGTCGGTGGGATCGCCGATGCGCCCGGTCATATCTCCGATCAGAAAGACCACCTGGTGGCCGAGTTCTTGAAACTGGCGCAGCTTCTCGATGACCACCGTGTGGCCAAAATGTAAGTCAGGCGCAGTCGGATCGACGCCCAACTTCACCACCAAAGGGCGCCCTTCGCGCTCGGAACGTTCGAGTTTTTGCGCCAATAATTCGCGGCTGACGATCTCTTCGGTCCCATCCGCCAGCCAGTCGACGATCTTCCCGATATCTCGCACCCGCATCCCCCGCTCACCATGTTGCCGAGAGTATACCATAGCCCCCGAGGTGGGAAAAGGCGGCCTCCTACGCCCCTTCCGAAGGCTCGGCGAGGTACACCACAGTGGCGCCGTCCCCGCCCTCGCCTGCCTCGCCCAAGCGATAACGCACCACCCGCCGGTCGTGGGCCAAGGCCTCGGCCACAGCCCGGCGCAGCGCCCCGGTGCCCTTGCCGTGAATCACCCGCACCTGCGACAGTCCCGCCAACACCGCGTCGTCGAGGTACTTGTCGACCGCCGCCAACGCCTCCTCCACCGTCATCCCGCGAAGATCCCGTTCCGGCGGCAGGGTGCTCCGCTTGGCGAGCCCCCCGTGCGTCGCCGTCCGCCGCGCTTCGACCGGCGGCGCCGCCCGTTGCAAGTCCGCCACGGCCAGCTTTAAGCGCACGCCCCCGACCTCCACCGTGGCAGTGCGGCCCAGGACCTCGCGCACTTGGCCCGGCATCGCCAACCCCGGCGCCAATACCCAATCTCCCGGCTGGAGGGGACCTGCGATCGGAGCCGAGCGCGCAGGGGCAGGCGGTGCCTCAGCCGGTCCCGCCTCGGCCCGGCGGACGAGCGCCCGCAGGGCCTCCAGGGCCCGTGCCTGCTCCTTGCCCTGCGCCGTGCGCACCGTCTCGGCCAACGTTTGGAACTCGCGCCGCAGCGCCTCCAGCTCTCGCTGCCAACCGGCCTGCGCCTTGGCCCGGGCGCGCTCCTGCCACGCCGAAAACTCCGCCCGGGCCCGCTCCAACTCCGCCTCCCGCTGGGCCAGCGCCTGAAGCCGCGCCTCCCACTCCTGCTCTTGGGCCGAAAGCCGCGCCTGAACCCGCGCCAGTTCGGCCAGGGCGGCCTCGAACTTCAGCTGGCCCGGGTGCAACAAAGCCCGCGCCCGCTCTACCAAGGCCGGGTCGAGCCCCAAGCGGGCGGCGATGTGAAGCGCCTCCGAGGACCCCGGCTGCCCGATGACTAGGTGATACGTAGGGGCCAACGTCTCCCGGTCGAAGGTGACGCGCCCGTTCTCGATGCCGGGGTGGGAGTAGGCCAGGAGTTTGAGCCGGCCGAAGTGGGTGGTGACGACCGTCCAAGCCCGCCGCGCCACCAACCGTTCGATCACCGCCTCGGCCAGCGCCTGCCCCTCCTCGGGGTCGGTGCCTGCCCCGATCTCGTCCACGAGGCACAAGGTCTCAGGGCCGGCCGCGTTGACCAGAGGGATGAGCCGGCGCAGGTGACTGGAGAACGTCGACAGGTTTTGCTGCAAGCTCTGCTCGTCCCCGATATCGGCCCAAATCGCCGAAAGCGGCGGCAGCACGCTGTCCTCGCGGGCTGGGATCATCAGTCCGGTGCGCGCCATGGCCGCGAGCAACCCCACCGTCTTCAGGGCCACCGTCTTGCCGCCGGTGTTGGGTCCAGTGATGACCAGGCACCGCTTGTCGCGCGAAAGCCGCACGTCGATAGGCACCGGCCGCTCCAGAAGCGGATGGCGCGCCTGCCACAGCACAAGCTCCTCCCCGTCCCAACGCACGAGGTGGCTTTGCGTCAGCGACCCGTAGCGGGCGATGGCCAGCCACCCGTCGAGCCGGGCCAACGTCGCTTCGACGGCCGCCAAGGCCTCGGCCGCCTCGCCCACTGCTTGGGAAAGCGCGTCCAGGATGCGCGCTACCTCTTCCGCCTCCCGGCGGGCTAAAAGGGTCCACTGGTTTTGTCGCGTCACCACCTCCATCGGCTCCACGAACACCGTCTGGCCACTGCCTGACTGGTCGTGCACGATGCCGCGCACCTGGTGGCGAAAATCGGCCTTGACCGGCACCACCCGGCGGCCAAAGCGGATGGTCACCACCGGCTCCTGGAGGTAGGGCGCCCAGTCCGGGTGGTGGACGATCTGCGCCAGCACCCGGTCGATTTCCTCGGCCAAGGCCGCCATCTGCCGGCGGAGCCCGTACAGCGTGGGGCTGGCCTCATCCCGCACTTCGCCGAACTCATTGACCTGGGCCGCGATCTGCGCGTTAAGCCCTTCGGGGATGGGGACCGCCTCCCACGCCCGCGCCAGCACCGGATAGCGCCCGCTCGACACCCGGCGCCGGGCCGCGGCCGCCACCGCCACGGTGCGCGCCACCTGCCAAAGCTGCTCGCCGGTCAAGCGCCCGCCGCGGCGCGCCATTTCGGCCCATGCCCGCACGGCCCCGGCTCCGGCCAAACTGGCCCCCTCTTGGCTCCGCCACCGCGCCGCCTCGGCCACCGCCTCCACGCGGTGCCGCAGCTCGGCCGCATCGACCAAAGGCACCAAGGCCTTTACCCACTCTGCCCCCATCGGCGTCTCGCACTCGGCCGCCACGCGCTCCAACACCTGGGAAAACTCGAGCTGTCTTAGGCTATCCTGCCACCCGTCAACGGCTTCCTGATCCTTCCAACCACTGGTCAATCCAGAGGCTCACCTCTTCTACCCGCTGTATCGTCTCGGGAATCGGCGAAGACGCCCAAAGCCAGCCGCGCACCCCCTCGCCCTGGCTGCGCAGCGCCACCAGCACCCAAAAGACCCCAGAAATTCGCTCCAAGATGGCCGGGATCCACGCGCTCGGCGCGCCGGAGTCGGTCCACAAGAGCGTCACCCGGTCCTGGGCCGCCCACGCCCCCACCTGCGCCGCGAGTTCTTCCATCGGAAGCGGCGGCAAGCCGCTATGCCCGCGGGCCCGGTACCGTTCGCCCCAGAGGTCAGGCGGCACTGCCTGACCCCGCCTGACATCGCCAAAGGTGGCCGGTGCGTGGGGCGCTGCGCACATCGCCACCGTGGGTGGGCGACGAAATGCCTCCGGCGGCCACCCGGTCCGGCAGCGCACCGGCGCCCCCCCATTCCAAGCCCGAAGCCGGCTGTGCTCCCGCACCCAGGCGCAGGCGGCCGGGTCGAGTCCCCCGCGCCGATGCCGACCGCCGAAAGCCGCTCCGGGCGAGCGGCCGGTAACCAGTCCGGCCTCCACCGTGGTCTCCTTCGGCGCGCCCTCCAACCCGAGGTCCAGTGCCAGCTCGCGTCCGGCTCTCGGGCCCCAGTCGGCCGGCGCGTCCTTGGGCCATCGCGCCCACCACCATACCAATCCCATCCGGCTCTCCTCCCTCCGATTCTACCCGAAATCGTCCACTCCCGGCCGCCACGCTGCGCGGGAGCCAAACCATCCGCCGAAGCGGACAACAATCCGGTATAATGCGAATACCGTTGCGATTTTCCTTCTCCCGTGGGAGAGAGAACCCCCCTCGGAAAGCAATCGGCCAGAAAACGGAAAGCAATGGGAAAGAAAGGGGTAGATGTTCGGTGTACAACGGGATGACGGTTTTCGACGTGCACGGGCACGTCTCGGTGCCTCCGGCCTCTAACAACCGCCTGGCCCTGATGCTGGCCTCCAACACCGCC
>JAIMBD010000008.1 GCA_023511625.1 Bacillota bacterium
GGCGGCCGGGGCGGGGGGCGCGGGCCCCCCCGCGGGCGGGGGGGGGCCGGCTGGGTCTTGGGGGGGCCGCCGCCTGGGGTATTGGGGGGGGGGGGGGGGCGGTAAACGCGCGGGCCTTACGGCGGGCGGCGACGTGGGGAGAAGGTGTGGCGGTCAAGACCGGCGGGCGCCGAACTGATAGATGTCCAAGGTGGTCTCTCCGGCCTCCAAGCGCCGGAAGTATTCGCTCTCGCGGCGAGCCCGTTCCCACGCCTGGGCGAAGACGGCATCGCGAACGGCCTCGGGCAACACAACGACGCCGTCGAGGTCTGCCACCACCCAATCTCCGGTGTGGACCAGAACGCCTCCGACCACCACCGGTTCTCCTCGCACACCGGCGTCATATTTGACGGTTCGAAACACCGCCACGCCGCGGGCGAAGGCCGGAAAGCGGCGGGCCCGCAATGCCGCTACGTCTCGCAGCCCTCCGTCGATCACCAAGCCGGCGATCCCTCGCGCTTGGGCAGCGACCGTCATCACCTCACCCCAATATCCCGCCAGGTACTGGCCTGCCTGTACCACCAGCACCGAACCCGGAGGGGCCTCTGCCAGAGCGTGGTGGAGAGCAAGATTATCGCCTACGGAACAGGTGACGGTGAACGCGGGGCCGGCCACGGGGACCTCCGAGATCGCCCGGATGGCCGGATCCAAGGCGCACGGGAGCTTGGACGCTTCGTAGACGGTGGCCGTGCCCAATTGGAGCCAGCCCTCCGGTTGGTCTGGGCGGTAGGTGGGTGTTGCATCAGACGGCATGGCGTCATCCCTTCCTCTTGGTCAACGTTCCCGGAACCCTCTCGTCGCGGTCGCCAAAGACCCCAGGGCCTGCCTAGCCGGGGGCGGACGACCGTATCTGCGCGGACTTCGGGCAGGTTTGAGCCTCCCCGGCATCGGCGCCGGGCCCGAACTCCTTGGGGGTATTGTACCGAAGGCCGAGGCTTGGCTTGCCTCGAAGGCATCGATTTTTAATATGCGAAATTCCGCCTTACGGATTTTTGGCGCCGCTCACATCCACCCCCACCGGCTGGCTCGTGCGCCGGATCCGGCGGGTCCATCTCCCTCGTCGGGATTACGGACCCCCCGGTCTGCCACGCGGCGCACGGTCGCCGACAGAATCCGGCTCTGGACTTGCGGCACTGCCTTCCGCCGGATCCGGCCCAGCCGGGGCAGCGGTATCGCTCGGCCCACCCCCCGAATGGCTTCTGTCGGCCGGAACCGGTCGTCCCGCCCCTTCTTGCGGAACCGGGGAAAGCCCTCCGGCCGACCTGCCTAGAACCTCTCGAAAACGTTTGCAAGAGCCCGGTCCAGATTCCGCAGCGCCTTCTGCGAGGCGCACCTAGATCCCTCATTCCGCCAAGGGTACGCCGTCGGCTTCAGACCCCGGTGTGCGCGATGGCCTTGGGGGGTTCTCTCGACCGGCCGGTACCGCGCCACGCGTCAGGCCCGTCCCCAGTGGTGGGCAAACCGGACGGCGCCCGCGGGCTTGGTCACGCGGATGCGCTGCCAGGCGTTGGGGTCCCGTTCATCCCCATCGGCGCGACTAACCCGGTATGCGCGATGGCCTCAATGGCCTCCCGGGCTTTTTTGGCTGGGTTCCAGGCCGCCCGGCGCCCGTGCAGGCGGCAAGAAGGAGGTCAGGGACTCGATCAGGTTCTGGACCAGGTCATCCTGGACCTCCCCCGGCTCGACGACCACCATCCGCCGCCCCAACGCCGCTGCAATGGACTCGACTCCGAAGCCCATCAATCGGTCCCGGTGTCCGACGACGAGGGTACCCCCTTTGGGTCGGCTTACCGGCAGAGGAGCTAAGGCCAAGGGCCGTTCAGACTGAACCGGTCTCCGAGACGGCACGGATGACGGCCCAGCCCTGGTCCCTGGCGTAGGTGCCCCGCCGGGCGATTGGCCGGCTGGGATCTGCCGTTTGGTCGGCGTGGGAGACGCGGACCTAGCACGCTACGCCCTTGGAAGCAGCTTTCGGCTCCGGGGCCCAAAATCATCCCGGCGGGCATGGACTCAAAGGCCACCGGCCGCTTGCCCGGCCGCACCCAGCGCCAGGTCGCCGCTTGCGAGCCCATTGACGGAGTTTCAGGGGGGCATGGCGGATGTGACCCTGCTTGTCCCTGCGGCTTCAGGCTATTCGCACCCCCCTTGACCTGGCGCAACGTCCGCTCAGGGCCGGCTTCGGGACGCGCCCAGTCCTGATCGGTGGGCTTGTTCATCGGGCGGAAACTACGGATGCACGCCCCACAACCGATCGAATCCGGTAATGTACTGCGTCCCGTAGCCGCCGTTCGGGGCGAAGTACTGGCTGACGTTGGAGGGGGTCCACATCCTAAGCGGCGGGTAGTCGCGGGTGGCTGGCGCCGGAGCGGAGTGCGTCAACACCCGCAAGAGCTCATCCATCAGCACGTAGGCGGCCCACTCGGAACTGGCTCCGATGTTGGCGGCTACCAGTCCATGGGTGGTCTCAATGAGTTTCACCACACCGGCTCCGGCTCCATAGGTGTAGATGTGCAGCCCCGGTCGGTGAGCGGCTTCCGCAGCCGGTACGGTGTCGGGGACCATCCCGTCGAAGAGCGCGATGATGGCGGTGATCTTCGGGTCTGCAGTCAGAGCGGCGCTGACGTCACTTTGCATGCGCGTGGTCCAGTCGGCCACCGGCACGTTAAGGACGGTGTACGGGCAGGCCTGTCCGCACTGGGCTTTCAGCTCCTGTTCGGCCGCCTTGGCCGCGCCGGGACCAGAGATGAGGTCGTCGGCGGTCAAGATGAGGGCGTGGAAGGGGCGCCCGCCGTTTTGCACGATGGCGTCGTCCACGATGAGGCGCTCGGCCTGGTATAGCGGAATGCCGGTGGCTGCCGTGACGTCCTTCGGGACCGGTAGGGAGGGATCGTAGAGTTGGTCCAAGATGGTGGCCACGTGGTCCTGTTGGGCTAAATTCAGCTGGGGGGTCAGGGCGCTCGGGGGAATGCCGCAGGTCATGGCAAAGGCGTTGGCGTGGGTGGCGATAGCTTGGAGCGCCCCTTGCACCCACTGCGTCGGCTGTCCGGTGGTGGTGAAGTTGGTCACGGAGATGCCGAGGGTCTTGCCGAGCGCCACGAGGTCGTTGGCCTCATCGGCGCAGTAGGAAATCTCCGAGCTGGAGGGGAAAACCACCACCCGGTCTCCCTTGGCCAAGGCCGCGTTGACCGGTGGGCCCGGGGGCACGAACGGCGGAACGGATTGGGCCTGGGAGACTAACTCCCGCAGACGGGCCAGGCGGGCGGGCGAGACGGCGAGAGCCGAGGTCGCGGGAGCAGCGCTGGGACCGGCTGCAGCGTGCGGTGCGGCCGCCGATCCGCCGCAGGCGCTGGCGGCCCAGGCTAAACCGGCCGCCATGGTCAAGCCGATACCGGCTTTCCGAGATCGAGATACGTAACCGGGTTTAGATGCAGAAGAGCGTGGCAACAACGGGCAAACCCCTTTCTTCTGAAAAGTATTGAGGTTCTGCGGCTACCAGAACCGCCGATGGAGGCTTGAGGCGGCCCTCGGCCCCCTATCCGGGGCCGAGGGAATCGGCCGTCACCTGGGTGAGGGCCGAGGCGCCCCCATCGATGGGGTAGACCGCGCCGGTGACAAACGAGGATGCCGGCGAGGCCAGAAAGAGGGCCAAGCCTTGGATTTCGGGAGGCTCGCCGAACCGCCCCAAGGGGATGGTGCGGATCCACGCCGCCTCGTCTTCGGGCGGACGCGGCCCCGGCCCTCCGATGTTGGTGTGAAACGGGCCGGGTGCGATGGCGTTGACTCGAATGCCCCAAGGGGCCAACTCCAGGGCGGCCTGCCGGACGAGATTGACCAGGGCCGCCTTGGCCGTGACGTAGGCGTAGCTCACCTTCGGCTCCGGGCGTAGCCCGGCCGTGGAGGCCGTGACCACGATGGCCCCTCTGCGCTTGGGCTTCATGAGCGCGGCGGCTCCGCGCATGGTGTAAAAGGCTCCGTGTAGATTGATGTCCATGACGCGATGCCAGGTGTCGAGGGCGAGGCGGTCGAGACCGCCATCAGGGTGGAGGATATTGGGGCGCGCCCCGATGCCGGCGTTGGCAAACACCACCTCGACCCCGCCATGCCGCTCGCGCAGGCGTTCGAACAACGCCTCCACGGCAGCTTGGTCGGCCACGTCGACCACCTCGGCCTCGACCGAGCCGCCTTGTTGAGCGAGCCGGTCCTGCGCGGCCCGGAGTCCTTCGGCGTTGCGGTCGACCAGAATCACGTGGGCCCCTGACAGCGCCATGGCCTCGGCCATGGCGTATCCGAGCCCACTGGCAGCGCCAGTGACCACGGTCCGAAGACCGGTGACGTCAAACAGGCGGCGGCGCAAGGCATCGCCCAGCGCCTCGGGCGGGGAAGCCGCAGGAGACATCGCAACCTCTCCTTTCTGTGAAAGCCCCAACACTCCGGCCCCCGATGAAGAACACCTAGCTCCCGAGAGGGACTCCCGGGAGCACCGGTCAACTGGACAGGCGTCGGCGGACCAGCCCGCTCACCGTCACGGCGGTGATCAAGGCGCCGCCGTAGAAGACGTCTTGGATGTAATTCTGGGCGCCCAAAAGCTGCAGGCCCGCGACTCCGGTGGCGAGGAAGTAGACGGCAATGGTCGCGCCCAGCACGTTGAAGCGGCCCGGTTCCACCGTGGTGGTGCCGAGAAAGGCGGCGGCGAACGCCGGCAGCAATAGGGAGGGGCCGGAGCTGGGATCGGCCGCGCCCATCATCCCCACGGCCAAAAGGCCCGCGCAGGCAGCGAGCAGCCCCGCGCCGATGAAGCCGGCAGCGCGCAACCAGGGGACGGGAATGCCTTGCAACCGGGCGACCTCGCGCGATTGCCCGACGAAGATGGCCTGCTGGCCGAGAGGGGTCCAGCGCAAGAGATACCACAGGAGTGCCACCAAGCCCAGGCCGTAATAGAACTGCAGGGGGACGCCTAAGATGGTGTGGAGAAAGGTCCACTGGCTTAAAGCTGGGGAGAGGCCGGAGATGGTGTTGGAATTGGAGATTTCGTAGACCAAACCGGTGGCGATGGTGCCCGACGCCAGGGTGACGATAAACGTATCATTGCCGAATCCGACCACAAAGATGGCGTTGATGGCGCCCACGGCCATACCGACGCCGCAGGCGGCGAGACACGAGGGCAACAGCGCCCAATGTGCCTCGGCGTTGAGCACGGCCGTGACCATGGCCGCCAGGCCCGATACCGCGCCTACCGACAGGTCGAAGTCCCCCAACACCAACGGCAACAGCGCGGCCAGGGTGACCACCAACAGCACGGTGTTGGAGCCGAGGATGTTGGCGATATTGCTGGCCGTCAGAAAGGTCTGCGGGCGCAGGGCGGTAAATCCCGCCACCAGAATCGCCCAAAACAGGGGAAGCCCGGCGCTTTCCAACCACCGCGCACCGCGTCCGCGCGCAGGGCTGGGGCGCGCCTCGTCGAGCGATTGAGCCATTGCTTTGCCTCCTTGAAGTTGGTACCGGAACCCGCCTCCGACGGCGAGGTCTTCCGACTAGGCCTGTGCCGTCCACCGCCCGCGCGTGATGACGGCGTGGCTGATGGCGTTGGCGGTGACTTCGTGGCCCCGAAGCTCGGTCACCACCCGCCCGTCGCCGAAGACCAACACCCGGTCGGCGATGAGGGCCATCTCCTGCGGGTCGGTGGCGACCCACAGGACGCCCATGCCCTGCGCGGCTTGTTGTCGCACGATGCGCATGATCTCTGCCCGTGCACCGACGTCCACGCCTTGCGTCGGTTCGTGGAGGATGAGGACGCGGGGTTGGCGGATGCACCAACGCGCCACCAGCACCTTTTGCTGGTTGCCCCCGCTCAAGGTACCCACCGGCCGGCCAGGATCTGGCGGCCGCACCCGGAAGGTGGTGCAGTGGCGTTGGGCGCTACGCGCCACATCGGGCCACCGCACGCGGCCCCGCCGAAAATACTGGGGAAGGACCAAGGACATCAAGTTTTCGCCCACCGAAAGGCGTAGGGCCAAACCTTCGCGCTTGCGGTCGGATGGCACGAGAGCCATGCCGGCCGCCATGGCCCGGGCCGGCGTCAGGTGCGCCACGTCGAGGGAGCGGCCGGCGAGGTTCAGCGTGCCGCGCGCTCCCGGAATCAATCCGAAAAGCAGGCGAGGCAAGTCTTCGGCGCCAGAGCCCATCAGCCCGGCCACGGCCAGGACCTCGCCGGCGTGCACGGTGAAGTCGACCCCACCCACTGTACCTCCCCAAAGGTCGTGGGCTTCTAGCACCGGCGCCCCGATCTGCTCCGGCTCGGCCACCAGGCGGTCGTGGCCGGTGGCTTCGCGTTTGCCTACGACCAGCGATGCCAAACGGGCCTCGTCAAGGTCTTGCGCCAAAGCGTGTCCTACCAGCTGGCCGTCGCGCAGGACGGTGATGCGCGTGCTGACTTCCAACACCGCCTCAAGGTCGTGAGAGATGAAGACCACGCCGGCGCCCCCTTGGGCCACTCGCCGGATGAACGATAGCAAAAACAACTTCTCTTTTTGCGGCAAGAACACCGTGGGCTCGTCTAACACCAGGATCCCCCGGGCCGTACCGCGTTCGGCCTGGAAGCGGCGCAACTCCTCGAGGCTCCGCACGATGGCCAAGAGGGCCTGGTCTCGCAGGGGCAGAAGCCGCACCGGTCGGTCGAGCGGTAGCTCCAGCTCATAGCGCGCAAGGGCCGCGGCTGCTTCGCGGTGCGCCGCGCGCCAGGACAGGGGGCGCAACCGACCGCGAGCCGTGGCCCACTGGCCGATGCTGAGGTTCTCCAGCACGGTCAGGCTGGGTACGAGCCCCAGGTCTTGAAAGACGAAGCTCAATCCCACTTCGGCCCGCGACAACGGGAAGCTAGCGGGTTGTCCATCCACGTAGGCCTCGGCGCCGCGTTCAGGAAGGTGGTACCCGGCGAGGATGCCGACCAGGGTGGACTTTCCTGATCCGTTCTGCCCGACCAACCCCACCACTTCACCGTGGGGGATGGCAAATTCCACGCCCCGTAAGGCCTGAGTGCTCCCGAAAGATTTTGAAATATTCTTCAACAAAAGCGCGGGCGGTGCTCCCGGCTCTGGGTGTGCTCCCACGGAACCACCCTCCTTCTCTCCCCAATGGTGGCACCCGACCGCAGGATACGCAACGCAGAATGCAGGGTGCGGGCGGTGCGGCGCCGTTTGGCGGGTGCGGCCTTCGCCATCGATCGACGTCGGTCAAAAGGCCAGAGTGCATCGACATTATGCCGGATGCGAGCCACGGCATCCAATACCTTTTAGGCTGCACCTATAGCATCCGCGATCTAGATACGAAGAGGAAGGAGGTTGCAGCCTCCGCCACTTGCCGCTATAGTGACCGTGATTGTCGGAAATGCGTGGCATGATGGACAGGAGGGATGGGCGTGATCCAGGGGCAATACGAGGCGGTCCGCGTGGAACAGGCCGATGGCATCACCTGGGTAATCCTCAACCGGCCAGAGAAGCGCAACGCCATGAATCCCACCATGAATCGCGAGATGGTGGCCGTCTTAACCGAATTGGCGGTCGACTCTGACACGGCAGTGCTGGTGTTGACCGGGGCCGGGGAGGCCTTTTCGGCCGGGATGGATTTGAAGGAGTTCTTCCGCGACCTCGACGACGATCCGGCCGGGCGCTGGCGGGCGCGGCAGGACGCGCATCGCTGGCAGGTGCACCTTTTGCGCAACTTCCCGAAGCCTACCATCGCCATGGTGAACGGGTGGTGCTTTGGGGGGGCCTTTACCCCGCTTATCTCCTGCGACTTGGCCGTGGCCGCCGAGGATGCGGTCTTTGGCCTGTCTGAGGTCAACTGGGGCATCATTCCCGGCGGGTATGTGACCAAGGACCTTTCGCTGGTGATGAGCTTTCGCGACGTGATGTACTACGTCATGACCGGCAAGACCTTCGACGGGAAAAAGGCAGCCGAGATGCGCTTGGTCAACGAAGCCGTGCCGCGAGAAGTGCTGCGGGAGCGGGTGGTAGAACTGGCCCGGCATCTTCAACGGCTCAACCCCTACACGGTCAAAGCGTGCAAGGAGGCGGTGCGGGCCACCTGGACGATGAGCACCGAGCAGGCGTTTGAGTATCTGTGGGCCAAACAGGACCAGTTGCGGTGGGTGGACCAAGAGCGCGGCCGCGACCGAGCGCTGCGCCAATTTTTGGACGAAAAGCGCTTCCGCGCCGGCCTGGAAAGCTATGACCGCACCCGGTAAGGCTTTGAGGGACATGACGCCGTGGGAGTGGTTGGACGGCGACGGGGTGCGGGAAGTGGTCTTGGATGAGGGGCTGGACCTCCCGCTGCCCCCCTTGCCGGATGGGTTTGTCGCGTGGACGGCGGCCCGCAACTGGGATCCGCGCCGGGTGTGGGCGGCCGATTCCGGTACCATCGCGGCTCTATGGTCGGCGGTCGCGGATAAGCTGCCGCCGCCAGGGTCGCCGCGATGGCTTTCAGAGTGGATGCGCTGGAGTGTGGCGTTGGGACGGGTGCTGGCGTGGGTGCCGATGGCAGGCACCGGCGCCGCCTGGGCGCTGGCACTTCGGTTGCCCAAAGTGGCCGAGGCGCTCGGCGCGGTGGGGCTTGGGCCGACGGCGCCGGGGCCGGTGGTCTGGGCCAACCCTGCCCCCGGCTCCCCTTCTACTTTCGGGCCGGTGTTGGGGGCCGGGGCTGCCCGGGCGGTGGTCTTGACGCGGGGCGAGGCGGTGGCGGTGGCGGCGACTGCAGCCCTGCACCCCATGCAGCTGGGAACTCTGCCGCTTGCGGGCGCCCTGGTGGAGGCAGGAGCCGGCACGACCTGGATCGAGGCGCCGGCACTTGCCCCGAGCCGCGCCGTCGCATCCCTCCTCTTTGGCTCGTGGATGCTCGGGGCGGCCGCCGGAGGGCTTTTGTTGGTGCGCCACCGCCTTCGTCACCGCCGCCAATTTGGCCGCCCCGTAAGTCGGTTGCAGGTGGTGCGCCATACCCTGGTGGATCACCTTGCGGCCTTGGCGCCCCTCTGGGACCTGCTCGAGGCGGCCGCGGAGGCGGCGGAGGACGACCGTGCCTTCCTCTTTCGGGCAACTATGGCCGGAGCACAGGCTATCCAGGCCGGGCGGGAGGTGTTGCGAGGGTGCGGATCGCTCCATGGCGGGTACGCCTTTTTGCGCGCCTACCCCGGATCGGCCTATGCCGTCGCTCAGCGCCTGTTGGAGCCGGCGGCGGGCGAGGTGCCAGACCTTTTAGCGATGGCGCACGCGGCCTTTGAGTCTGGCGGCGGCTCTGAGGCTCCAACACCGCCGGTGCCGCTTTTCCCCGCGGAGACGGCGGTAAAAGCGGCGGTAGGGGAATTTTGCCGGCAGTGGGCCCAAGCGGGGGTGCTTTGGCCGGATGTGGGCAACGAGGTGGTGCCGGCGTTTTACCAGGCGCTTTGTGCCCGGGGGTGGATCGGGATGCACTGGCCCCGGGAGTTGGGCGGCCAGGGCGGCACGCGGGTCATGACGGCGCTCGTGATCGAGGAGCTTACCTGGGCCCTGATGCCAGACGGCGGAGTGGTGCCGGCGGTGGCCTTTTTGGGCGACCTCTTGTGGGCCTGCGGCAGCCCGACCCAACAGCGCCGCTGGATGCCGGCCATCGCCGCTGGGACCGTGATGGCCTGCCTTGGGCTGACAGAGCCGGAGGCCGGCTCCGACCTGACGGCTGTGGCCACGCGGGCCGAGTGGACCGACGCCGGGTGGCGGCTGGAAGGGACCAAGATCTTCACGGGCGTGGCCCACCAGGCCGACGTGGGCATCGTTCTCGCCCGCACCGGGCCGCCGGGGGAGGACCGGCACCGCGGGCTTACCGTCTTCTTGGTGGACTTCCACCAGCCCGGGGTAGTGGTTGAGGCGTTAGATACAGTGGGGGGATGGCGGCAAAACTGCGTCCGATTCGAGGGGGCCCTGGCGGGTCCCGAGGACGTGATCGGTGGGGTGGGCGAAGGGTGGAGCGTGCTCATGACCTTGATCAACCTCGAGCGCTCGGCCATAGCGCGCCTTGGGCTCGTCCGCCGCATCCTCGTGGCTTGCCGCCCAGCGCTCGGGCCTAAGACCGCTGCGCGTTGGCTTCAGGTATGGGCTGAGATGGAAGGGCTTCGGCGCTGGAGCTACCGCCTGGCCCGGGCCTGGACCGACCCCGCGCCTCCGTCGCCGATGGCCAGTTCGCTCATGAAGTTGCGGTCGGCGGACCTTCTGGATGCGGCGGTGGAACTCGCCCGGGAGGTCTTGGGGCCGTGGTGGCTGGTCCCTGGGCCGAAGGGGCCGGCGGGCGGGTTTGTGGAGGCGGTGGAGCGGAACCGCGCCTTCTTTCAGGCCGGAGGCGGTGTGGCGGGCGTCCAGAAGGACGCCATCGCCCGCTTTGGCCTCCGGCTCGACGACCCGACTTAGTCGGCGCGCCCTTTGTCGAGGTCCATGGCCAAGCGCACGCCCGTGAACGGCCAGCTCTCGTGGGGGTGAAAGAAGTTGCGGTAGGTGGGCCTCAAGTGCTCGGCGGGCGTGACGGCGGCTCCCCCGCGCAGCACGTATTGGCCGTTCATGAACTTGCTGTTGTACTCGCCGAGCGCCCCGGCCGGGGGACGGTAGCCGGGGTAGGGCCCGTAGGGCGTGGCGGTCCACTCCCAGACGCCGCCCATGGCCTGCAGCAGGTGGTCTTGGGGCCCCCGCGGCGGCGTCGGGTGATAGGTGCCGTCGTCCAAGGTGGCGCCCCAGGTCACCGGGTGGCAGCGGGCAGCCACCTCCCACTCGGCTTCGGTCGGCAGGCGTCGGCCGCACCAGCGGGCATAGGCGTCGGCCTCGAAATAGCTGACGTGCACCACCGGCCGCTGCGGATGCAAGGGTTCGAGTCCCGCGAGCGTCATCTCTGCCCAGCCCCCCTCGGTAGGCACCCAGTAGCGCGGGTGAGACCGGCCTTCGCGTTGGACCCAGGCCCACCCGTCCGAGAGCCACCACCGGGGGTTGTGGTATCCGCCGTCTTCGATGAAGGCGAGAAATTCGGCGTTCGTCACCGGGCGGTGGGCGATGGCGGCCGGCTCGATCCACACCCGGTGGCGGGGGGCTTCGTTGTCAAAACAGAACTCCGGCCCGGCGTACCCGATCTCGTGCAGTCCCGGCGGGATCGGGAGCCAGGCGATGGGGTCGACCGGCTGGACGTCGGCCGGCGACGGAGCACAGTAGGCCGGGCGAAGGGGATTTTCGGCGAAGTTGGCGAGGATATCCATCAGCAGGAGCTCTTGGTGTTGCTGCTCGTGCTGGAGGCCCCATTGCATCACTGCCACCGCCTGTTCCCACGCCTCGTGGCCGAGGGTGGCGGCGAGGGCTAAGACCTCGGCGTCGACGGCCTCGCGCCAGGCCAGGACTTCGGCCACCGTGGGGCGCGAGAGGGTGCCCCTGCGGGTCCGCGGGAAATAGGGTCCCACCGATTCGTAATACGAGTTGAAGAGGTGGACGTAGGCCGGCTGGTAGGGGGCCTTGCCAGTCAGAGGGCCGAGGAGGAAGGTCTCAAAAAACCAGGTGGTGTGGCCGAGGTGCCACTTGGGCGGGCTGGCTTCGTCGCAGGCCTGGACCACGTAATCCTCGATGGCCAAGGGGCGGACCAAGGCCAGAGTCAAGGCGCGGATACGGCGATAGGCCGAGAGGACCTCTTCGCGGTCCTCGGGCGCACGGCGGGCCGGAAAGGGGCGGCCAGGGGGGCAAAAGCAGGCATCGAGCTGCGGCGCGGTCGGGGTCATGGCATCCACCTCCGTCAAAAGCCGCGCGGATTAGGGGCCTCCGGAACGATTCGCACCGAGGGTTCGCCGTGGGCTTTGGAGATTCCTGCTATGGAGGGCGCCCCGCGCCCTCAAGACTCCAAGTCCCGAGGCCGGGCGCATCATGGCGCCGGACATCCGGAAAGGGGGCCGCCGGCCGCGTCCTGGCGAAGGCGAGAGGTCTTTCCTGTCGTTGGGTTTGGAAATATCCTGTTGACAAAGGGATTTTCCCGCAAGTAATTTAGTCAGAAAAGGTTGGGAACTACCAACCTTGATCATGGCTGTGATCGCGCCATGTTCGACGTGTTGCGTCGTAGGTTGTCCGGTCGCATCCATGGACAGGGCATCGTTGTGCCCTGATACCGTCAGGAGGGAAATAACGTTGGCGACGCAATCCGCCGTCCAAGAAGGAGTCTTTACGGCACAGAATCGGGGTCCCGTCGCAGCCGGCTTGGTTTCGATGATCCTCCAGACGTACGACATCTCGTTGCCGGCCTTGGTCCTTCCCGCTGCAATCACCTACTTCATCCCGGCTTCTTTGCCCCCGGTGGTGCAGGCCACCATCGTGACCTTGACCGGGTTGGTGTCGACGTTGGGAAACCCGGTAGGCGGTGTGGGCTTGGCCCCGTTCGCCGACCGCCTCGGCCGGCGAACCCTGATGCTCATCACCAACATCGGGTACACCGTCATCGCGGCGGCCATCGCCCTCTTGCCCGGTTACGCCGCGTGGGGGTACTGGGCCATTGGGCTCTTGTTGTTCCTGCGGTTTTGCAACGGGGTGTTCGCAGCCTCGTCTCCGGCCGGAGCCATTCCCATGGCGCTGGAGCGGACGGGGAAGAATGCCCGCGGCATCATCGGTGCCGTCTTGGGTGTCGGCCCCACCTGTGGCGTGCTCTTGCTCACGCTGGTGCAAAACGGGAGCTTTGCGGTCGCCGGCGGACCCCAAGGCTTCGTGCAGTGGGGTTGGCGCCTGCCGTTTTGGTTTGGCGCCGCGCTCGGCATCGTGGAGACCATCCTTACTTTGCGCACGAGCGAGCTCGAATACTTCAAGGAGCAAAAGGAGCACCACGTCCATCGCCGCTTTACGCTGGTGGATGTCTTCACCCGCAAGAACATCGGCATCTTTGCTCAGACCATGATCATGTACCTCGGGTTCCTGTTCTTGGCGGTCAACATCCCCTTGTTCATCCCCACGCTCTTCATCACCTACCTGCACCAGAACCCGGCCGTCATCACCGACAGCTTGACCTGGGGCAGTGTGGGCGTGTTGATCCTGGCGATTCTCTTCGGCGCGTGGGGCCAGCGCATCGGCCGCCGCAAGGGACTGATCATCGGCGGCTTGGTGGCGCTGGTCATCGTCACGCCGCTCTTCGGCTGGATGATTTACGCCGGGTCGCACCACGGCTCGCCCACCACGCTGGTGGTGTTGGGCACCATCGTGGACGCCTTGGGGCTTTCCTTCTACTCGGGCATCGGGCTGACGTACCTCACCGAGCGCTACCCGCTCAACATCCGGGCGGCAGGGTTCGGCGCCGTCTATTCCTTGTCGACCGTCATCCCGGGCTTTTCGAGCTTCTACCTCCTTGCGCTCCGCGGGCTCATGCCCTACCAATACACGGTGTTGGTGCTGGTGGCCTTGGCCGGGATCCTGGTGACGTGGGGCGCTTGGGCTGGCCCCGAGACCAAAGACTTCGACATGCTGCAAGTGGCCGAGTAGTACCGACCGGCGACTTCCGAAACGGCGAGGGTGGGGGTTCCCACCCTCGCTGCGTGCTGCGGGGTCCCCTAAAAAACCCCGGGATAGGATGAGAAACCCCGAGAGCGTCTTGGCTCTGGGGGAAGGGATCACATGGAGTTTTTAGGCCCAGCGGGCGCGCAGGGTGTCGCGCGCGGCGGCCATGGCCGCCAGTTTGGCTTGGGCCACCTCGGGCCCGTTCATCGGCCGCTGGGCGAAGGTGCCAAAGCCGCAGTCGGGGTTGAGCGCGATCCGTTCCGGCGGCACGGCGTCCGTCAGCCGCGCGATGCGCTCGACGATGGATTCTGGGCGCTCGACTTGGGGCGTGCGCGGGTTGACCACGCCGATGCCGAGGTGTTGAGGCAGCGCCTTGAGCGTCTCGAGCGAGCCGGCCCGTTCGGTGGCGCACTCTAAAACCAGCTGGTCGACGGCCAAGGCCTCGAGGTAAGGCACCAACGGGTCCCAGGCTCCGCTGAGCAAGAGGTCCTCCTGGGTGCTCCAGTTGCCGCGGCAGATGTGGACTGCAAGCCAAGTGTCGTCGCCCGTGAGCCCGGACACGGTGCGGTTGACGAGGTCTACCGCCCACGCCAACTCCTGCTCGGCCTCCATGCGTTGCGTCAAGGCCCCGCACATGAAGGTGCGATGGGCGTGGCGCTGGGTGAAGACTACCTCGGTGAAGACCGGCTCGTCGAGCTGGACGATGGCCACCCCACGGGCCTTGAGCTCGGCGATCTCTTCGCGCAGGATCCGGACCACGTCTTCTGCCAAGCTTTCGCGGTCAGGATAGGCGTGGCGGGAGAGGGCTTCGACCCACATGGCGCGGGTCAGCAGATACGGCCCGGGAAGAGCCACTTTGATGGGGCGCTGGGTGAGGGTGCCGAGGTACGCCACCTCGTCGCCCGCCAGCGGCTTTCGCCGCCGGATGGGGCCAGTGGCCACGGGGTTGGTCAGCGCAAAGGCGGGCACGTCGAGCGTCCCCAACACCTCTTCGAAGGCGGCCTTGTCCTCGAGGTGGGGCAGGAGCTCGGCCACGGTCATCATGGCCACGCCGTCGAGCTTTTCGGCCACAAAGGCGAGGAAGTTGTCGCGGCGCTGTTCGCCGTCGGTCACGACATCGATCCCGGCCGCTTCCTGGGCGGCGACGGCGGCGCGAACGGCCTCGTCGGCGAGGCGTCCAAACGTCTCGTCGTCCATGCGCCCTTGGCGGCGTTCGCGCAGGGCGCGTACCAGCGCCGGCGGTCGAGGCCAGCTGCCGACCGGGGCGCAGAAGAACGGAGCGCGGGCAACGCGCGGCATGGCAAAGACCTCCCTGCTTCAAAAACCCGAACCGGCTTGCGCTCAGACCAGCTCCCAGCGCACGTGCACAGGAGTAGCCCGCTTGAGGCTCGCAAGGATGGGGGCGCGGCGCTCTACGGCCCAAGCCGCCGCATCGATGGCATCGGCGGGGTCGGGGCTGGCCACGTAGAGGGTGGCCTCGATGGGGCCGACGACCGGATCGCCCTCGGCCGCCAGGTCCAGAGCTGAAAGCAGCGCCGTCACTTCCACCGTCACCCGCGCCTCGATGGCGTCTACGGTCAGCCCCCGCCGGCCGGCTTCGCGCAAGAAACCGGCGCCCAACTCGGCGGCCAGTGCCGAGCCGAGCAGCTCGACGGCCGTCGGGGCTTCGGTCTCGGGACCGAAGTCCAAAGGGGCCCCGGTGGGCCAGGATTGGTTACGGGCGAAGGCCGTGCCGGGAGCCGAGGGGCGTGCGCTCCACCGCACCGTCCAGCGGAACCCTTTGAGCGCATCGAGGTCTTGGCTCAGGGTCTTAGGTTCCCGCACCTCGGCGCCTTTGCGCACCTGGTAGTAGGTGGTCTGGCCGTCGCCCGGCCAAGCTCCGACCCATTCGTGGCCGACCATGCGGCACCAAGCGGGAAGATCCTCCGCCACCGAGCGCTCCCGCGAACGGACCTCCAACACTTGGCCCGGGGCCAAGGGGGCCATGGCCCGGCGGATGATCAACAGCAAGCCGGATCCGCAGTCGAGGTCGCCGCCTTCCACGACTGCGTGATACGGTGGGCGGGCGACCGGGTCGCCCGCGGCGTCTGGGCTTTCCATGGGCGATATGCCTCCCTGTGCGCGGGGGTCCAGGAACGTCCGAGTTGGCGTGTTAGTAGGTGATGGACGCGGATCCCGGACGCATGAACTCGACTAGTTTTGCGCCCCCCACGATGGTGGCGCCGGCGATGAGGGTCCCTTCGTCGAGTTGCCGCTTTTTGAAACACGGGCTGCAGACGTAGATGGTCCCGCCTTCTTGCACGAATTGGTCCATGAGTTCCTTGAGGGGTGCGAAGCCACTTTCGTGGATGGTATCGGCCTGTCCGCGCACGGCCAAGTAGACGCCGTTGGTGGAGAGAAACACCAGCGTCTCGCATCCGGAAGCCAGGGCCGCGTTGGCCACCACAAAGCCCACCGTGGCCTTGTCCGGGTCGTCGTGGGCGTGGGTGATGCTGACCACAAACCGATCTGCCATAGGACAATCAACCTCCTTCAAGATGTTCCGGCCATCACCCCCGGTCGGACGACGCGGCTACCGGCGGGTGAGGTGCCGGGGCCGGCCGTGGACGCGGGATGGCCGCCGTCAGCGGCTGTCGGGTTCGCGCCGTATCCAATAGCGGTCTTCGGTCTCACCGGGCTGCCACGCGACCAAGGTATAGCCGCGAAGCCGGCAGAAGGCCGGGATGTCCTCGCGGCCCCCACGGTCGCGGGCCACGACTTCCAGCACCGTCCCCGGTTCGAGGGCGCGGACCTTGCGGTTTAAGGCCAATACCAGCTCCCCGCACCCCATATCTCCGGCATCCCATACGACGTGGGCCGTCGGTCGGTGGTCGACCACCGCGCATCTCCTCCTTACGTCTTGTCCTTACGTCTTGCGCGTCGCCATCCTACCCCAAGAGATGTTTGAGGATGGGACCGGTCTTCCACGTGGCCAAGTCTTTGAGGACGTTGCCGTCGTCGATGATCAACAAGAGGGCCACGGCAACCGTCAAGGCCCCGGCGATCTGCTGGATCTGCCGCAGGCGCTCTCCATCACTGCGGCCAAGCCGACGCGCCCACCACACGCCGCCCAAACTCACGGCGAGAAACGCGAAGGCAAAGCCTGCGGCGTAGACCACCAGGGTGGCCACGGCCGCGCCCAGGGTGGGGCGAGAGGCGATCAGCGGCAAGGTCAAGAGCAAGGTGACCTGAAAACCCATGGCTAACCCGATGCCGGTAGTGTAGCTGGTTCCAAGGCTCGCGCCGCGTCCGGGATCCACGCGCGCCCTCCATCCGAGGCCCGACGGCCACTGCAAGACGCCCAGGCGGTTTAACCCCACGCCTAAGAGCACGATGCCGCCGGCCACGCCGAGCCACTGCATGGCATGGGGGAACCAATGGGTCAACAAGGCCGCAACGAGGCCCAAGGCGAGGACCACCGTGACGATGCCGAGCGCCAACGCCAGTGCGTGACGAAAACGCACGCCCATGCCCTGGCGATCGAGGTGCTCCACCGAAGCACCCACCCCGCCGAGGTGCCCCACCAAGGCGGGTAAGATGGAGAGCAGTCACGGGGCGCAGAACGAAACGAGTCCGGCAACAAAGGCCGTGACCACCACAATCTCCTCCTCTCCGGCGGGGCATGCGGCCGCTGTCCAACGCCGCGGCCATTATACTGGATCGATATCGGAAAGGGGATGGATTATGCAGGATAGGAATGAAAAAAGGGAACCGGCAAATGCATGATGTTGACAGCCAAGCCGGAAGGCTGAGATCATACCGTCTTGTGCGGGTTTTCTGGCGGAAGTAGACTGAAGTCCGAGAAATCATGGCATGAGTTTTGGGCAACGCGGGGGAAGGACCCGGCTCAGCGAATGCATACCGAATACGGGCAGGCCTGGGCGAGAAGGTCTAGGCTACGCCGTGAGCCTGCTTGAGCATCGTGCGGGGCAGGGCGCGGCGTCGGGAGGACATCCCCACGCCGCCGGCCGCTCTGGACAGACGGCCACTGCGCCGGCGGGTTTTGCGGTCACCCAACGCGTGGCTTCGGTGGAGAAGAAGCCCGTCCCTGGGATTTTCGGCCGCCCGGGCGCGCTTTGGTGTACCTTTTGGAGACGTTAGGCGGGCGGTACAGGTCGGGGACGCGATGGGTGTTGGGATACGGCGAGAAGAGGCGAGGGGACGAGGATGAGCGACGACGCGGAGCTGGATCGGCTGACCAAAAACCCAGCGGCGCAAGCGCCGCGCTTCCGCGCTGGGGATAAGCCGCCCAGTTCTGGGAATTAGATGCGTGCCTGCGGTATAATCACTCTATGGCTCGGCAATGCCGTTCAAACCGCCAGGTGGTGTACTCCTGCCCCGATCACGGGGTTTGGTGCCCGACGTCTCGGCGGCGGGTGCTGGGGGAAGGCGTCGACACGCGGCGAAAGACCCTCCTTTGCGAGGTGGCCGCCGAACGGCAGGCGGAGATCCTCGAGATGGCCGTGATGCCCGATCCTGTGCATCGCTGGATCTCGGTCGATCCGCAATTCGGCTCCCCCGCTTGGTTCGGCGGATGAAGGGCCGGTCGTCCCGCCTATTGCGACAGGAATTCCCTGGGCTGCGGAGTCGTCTACCCACTCTGTGGGCCAATCGCTACGTCGTCGCCACCGTGGGAGGTGCGCCGCTTGCCGTTATCAAGCAGTACCTCGAGAACCAGCAGCGGGTATGAGGTCCGGCGGTTGCACTTGGACCCTACTCCGCAAATGGAGGCCCTGGCCCGTGCGGCGGGCGATTTGTATACCCGCACGGTGGTCAGCTTTTGGCGCACGGTGCGCAAGCAGGCAGTATGGCTCAAACCCTCGTCGATGATGCGCTGGCACACGTCCGGCCAGCTTCACGCCCATAGCGCGGATGCGGTGGTCCAAAGCTTTTATGCGGCCCTGAAATCCTGGCGGAAGCGTCGGAAGATGGATCCGCACGCCAAGCCGCCCCACCATCGCCGCCGATACTATCGGGTGCAGTGGAAGTCCTCTGCGATTCGAGTACAGAATGGTTGCCTCGTGCTGTCCAATGGACGGGGCAATGCGCCGCTCATCGTCCCGTGGTCCTGGGACCGGCCGGTGCTCGTCGAACTCGGGTGGACGGGAGCGACGTATGAACTCCGGTGCGTCTACCAGCGGGAGGATTCGGTGTCTCCACCGCTCGGCGATGGCGTAGCCGGCGTCGATCTAGGCGAAGTGCATCTCGCGGTGGTCCACGACGGTCAACACACCACGATCTTCAATGGCCACGCCTTGCGGGCCAAGCGCCAGTACCAGAACAAGATCCAAGCAACCCTTGCCGCGAAGCAGTCCCGCCTGAAGAAGGGCTCTCGCCGTTGGCGCAAGCTCCAACGGAGCAAACGGAAGCAACTCCGGCAACTCGACCACCAGATCCGCGACCTCCTGCACAAGCAAACCACCGCTCTCGTCTCCACCCTCCACGCAAGCCGGGTGCAGACGGTGGTCATCGGGGATGTGCGGGATCTGCGACAACGGGTGGACTATGGCTCCGCCGCCAACCAGCGGATCCACCAGATGGTCACAGGCCGCGTGCGGTGGCTCATCACCTACAAGGCGGAGCGCCGCGGCATGCGGGGGGTACTCCAGGATGAGGCGTACACCTCCCAGGAGTGCCCGCGTTGTCTGCACCGCCACAAGCCGCAGGGGCGGGACTACCGTTGCCCGGCCTGTGGATTTTGTTTCCACCGCGATGGGGTCGGGGCGATCAACATCCGGCGCAAGTATCTGGGTCTCGGCCCAGTAGTTGGGGTCATGGCGTCCCCCACAGGCGTGCGGTGGCATCCCCATCAGCGCGCCCGCGTAGCTCGCTAAGGCGAGAAAGAATCCCCGCGCTTTAGCGCTGGGGAGAACGTCAAGTATTGCTTGCACTCTCATCGGCAGCCAGGGGCTCAGATCCCGGCAGTGCACCCCGACGTTTTGGCGACCGAATACTTCGACAGTCTGTTCGAACAGCACGTCTTTCTCCGCTTGGTGGAACGCGGATATCGCGTCATTCCCCAATACCGGGTCGGCGATTGGCGCATTGACCTGGTGGTGGAGGGGCTCCGGGCCCGCCTGGCCGTAGAATGCGACGGAGACCGGTGGCACGGTCCCGAACAATGGCTACAGGACCTCGAACGCCAACGGGCATTGGAGCGCGCGGGCTGGGAATTTGTCCGGATTCGCGGCTCCGCCTTTTACCGAGACCCCGAGGGGGCCCTGGCGCCGTTGTGGGAGCGCCTACATGCGCGCGGCATCGAGCCGATGCCCGACGGTCAATCCGGCCGGCCGGCGTGGGCGTCGACGGGAGCACGGCCTAGTCCGGGTGCGGGAGAGGACGGTGTGTTATGATGGCGATGCCCCCTCGCCACCGGCGCGGCCTTGCCTGAGAAAGGGAGCGAGATCATGGCCATTCGCAACGTCATCTCCACGTTGACTCCGACCGGCGAAGAGATCATGGGGCCGGATGTCCTCCTCTACCACTATCCCGGCAACGACATCCTCAACGGCTCGCTTTTGACGGTGGAGTCCAACCACTTCTGCGTGTTGAAAAGCCGCGGCGCCATTTTGAACGTCTACGAGACCGGCCAGTACCCGGTAGAAACCCCCCAGCGGGTGATCATCGGCGCCATCCAGCAGGCCTTTTACGGCGGACAGTCCCCCTGGCAGTACGAAGCCATCTACATCAACCGCGCCAAACTGGTGATCCGCGCCGAGGGGCAGGCACTCTCGCGGGAGATGGCCCAACTGCACTATCAGGTAGACTACTACATCCACGTCGATTCTAAAGAAGATGCCCTAAAACTGGTCCAACACATGCCGTATCAGGGGCACTTCATCAAGACCCCAGAAGTCAACGCCTACGCCACGCCGGTCCTAGAGCAGGCCATCAACCAAGTCTGCC
Organism: Bacillota bacterium; assembly: GCA_023511625.1. GTDB lineage: Bacteria > Bacillota > Sulfobacillia > Sulfobacillales > Sulfobacillaceae > JAIMAE01. Next base: position 20,502 of record JAIMBD010000008.1, read on the forward strand.
AGGTCACCCCCCTGGAACAGATCAACGAGCGCATCCACGACCTCACTGAGGTGGTGACGGCCCAGCTCCAGGAGTTCCTCTCCACCTACGGCATTACCTTGAACCACGTCAAAGTGCTGGTGTGGCCGGCCGACCCCTTGATGAAGCAGCTCATTGCGCTCAGGGCCTTTGGCCTGCCCGAGGAGCGGGCCGTGCAGTACCACATTGCCATGTTGATGGCCGAGCGCGGGCTGATTACGGCCCCCAACATCGTGACCGGGACCGGATTTACCATTCAAGGGCTGCCGCTGGCGCCCGTAGATTTGGGCGTGCACGGCGAGGGCGCGCGGCGGCCGGGTGGCTAACCATGCCGCGCCCATCGCCGCTCATCGCGGAAATCCGCCGGTTTGTCGGGGCGGGGCCCGACCATCCTTACGCGTCGGCCGAGAACATGCGCGCCTTCGACCACCTTCTGCGCAGCCAGGCCGCTGCCGCCTTGGCTCGGGCTGCGGCCGTCTGGCGCCGTCGGTATACGGCGGCCTTGGCCGATCCCTCGGCGGCGTTGGCTGCGCTGGCGGGAAAGAGCGGGGCCGTGGAGGCGGCGCGGGCCGCCAAGGGGTGGGCCGACCGCCTCTCCCAGCTGGCCCAACTCCTCGAGGTCCAGCCCGCCCCTGCCGGCGATCGGGTGTGGCGGCGGCTTCGCGACACCGAAAGCCTTCTCGACACCTTGATCGCCCTCGATTACGCCGTGGTCGGCCACCTCGAGGCGATAGGACGGGCGACGGAACAAGGGGCCGTAGTACAGTTGGAGGCAGAACTGGCACGGCTTGAGGCTCGGCTTCGGGAACGCTGGCAGCTTCTGGAGTCGGTGCCCTAACTTCCGGTGCCTTCGCCGAAGTTCGCCAGGTGGGCAAAGTCTCGGGTTTCGTACCAGCTGGCGACCTCGCGGCACACGGCTACCCAGTCCTGGGCCGCAGGGGAGAGCGCACGCCCGAGGTGGATGAGCGAGATGGGGCGGGCGAGGCCGGACTGGGCCTTAGGATCCGGCAGGACAAAGGGGATGGCCGCCAAGGTGTCCTGGTAGAGGTGGTGGATGAGGGCCGAGCGCGGCAGGACCGTTAGGCCCAAACCGGCCTGGACCATGCGCTGGATGACGCCCACGTTGTCGATCTCCATCACCACCTCCACCTGCACGTCGTAGATGGCGAAGATGGCGTTGAGGTCTTGGCGCAGGCCCGAGCGCCCGGTCATGGTTACCAAGGGGCAGCGGTGGAGGTCTTCGGGCCCCACGGCGGATTGGCGGGCCAGCGGGTGGTCGGCGCGGCAGACCACCCACAGCTGGTCGCGAAACAGGGTCTCCGACCGCACGAAGGGATGCGGATACAGGGTCGAGACCACGCCCACCTCGACCGTTCCGGCGCTGACGAGGTCGTACACGTCGGCCGACAGACCGGTTTGGATGACGAGGTCGACGGTGGGGAAGGCGCGCCGGAAATACGCCACCGCTTGCGGCAGAAATCCGCTGACGCTGGTAAGACTGGCCCCGAGTTCTACCGTCTGCCGACTTTCCGGGGTCTCGGCCATCTGGCGGAGGGCGTCCACGTCCTTCAGCACCCGGCGCGCCTGGGCCAACACCTTCTGGCCAAAGGGCGTCAGTTGCAGGTAGCGGCCGTTGCGCACAAACAGGGGATGGCCGAACTCGCGCTCGAGTTGGTGGATCTGGCGCGAGAGCGCCGGTTGCGCCACCAACAAGGCCTCGGCGGCGCGCGAGACGGTGCCGAGGTCGGCGATCTTGACAAACCGGCGCAGGACTTCGAGGTTCATCGGGGCCCTCCTTTGTCCCCCATTATATACACTCGGCCGGATTTGGGGGCCGGAACAAGATCGCCCCGGTTATAAAATCCGGCGCGGAAAGATCTTGGCCTGGGTTTTGAGCCTGACGGATAATGAAGCCGAACCCAGGGCTTGCAAACGCCCGCCGGTGGGCGCCGGCGCCGGCCAGGGGCGGCGCTCGGGCCATCGTGCGCAAGAGGGAAGGAGATGCTATGGAGGCGACACGGGCGATCGAGGAACCCAGTCGCAAGACCCCCGTGTTAGGGGAGTACGAGGTGGTGGTGCTAGGCGGCGGCCCGGCGGGCATCATGGCTGCGGCCGCAGCGGGACGCGCCGGACGGTCCACCATCCTCATCGAGCGTTACGGATTTTTAGGCGGGGCGGGGACCGTCAGCGGCCTTTCGTCGTTCTGCGGGCTCCACGCCCGGGTCTTTGGCGAGCATCGCCAGGTGGTGCACGGGCTGGCCGATGAGCTGTTGGAGCGCATCGACCGGCTCGATGGGCTGAACCCGCCCCACATTTCGTTCGGCAACCGCATCATGGCCCAGGCTTACGACACGGCTGCGTACAAGATCGCGGCCGACGAGATGCTGTTGAGTTCCGGAGTCAAGCTCCTGTTTCACGCCTTTGCGGTGGGGGCCGTGATGGCTGACCCGCAGACCATCGCCGGGGTGTTGATCGAGTCGAAGTCGGGCCGTGGGGCGATCTTGGGCAAGATGTTCATCGACTGCTCCGGTGATGGCGACCTTGCCGCGTGGGCCGGGGCTCCGTACGAAAAGGGCGACCCGCGCACGGCCATGCTCTATCCTACCACCATGTTCCGCATCAACCAGGTGGACCCGGAGCGGGCAGGCAAAGCCGGAGAGACGCTCGCGCGGTTGATGGAGGAGGCGGAGCAGGCAGGGCGGGCCAAATTCCCCCGCAAGGGGGTCATCCTCTTCCCCCAGAAGCATCCCATCGAGTGGCGGGCCAACCTGACTCAGATCCGCAAGCCCGATGGCAGCGCCGTCGACGGCACCGACCTTGAGGACTTGGCTTGGGGCGAAGTGGAAGGGCGCCGGCAGGTCAAGGACCTCTTCGCCTTTATCAAGGCCAACGCCCCGGGATTTGAGGATTCCTACATCGTCGACATTGCCCCCCAGATCGGGATCCGCGAGACCCGGCGCGTGGTCGGGGAGTACCAGCTGACCGAAGACGACGTGCTCGATTGCGCCGACTTTCCCGACACCATCGGCGTCAACGGTTGGCCCATCGAGGCCCACGTGGCCGGCGCCGTGCAGGTGCGGTGGCCGCGCGATCCCGAAGGGCGCGGGTTCCACCAACTGCCCTACCGGATGATCCTCCCCCAGCGCATCGAAAACCTGCTGGTGGCGGGGCGCTGCGCCTCGATGACGCACGTGGGGCAGTCCTCGGCCCGAGTCACCGGGCCCGCGTTTGCCATGGGCCAGGCCGCCGGCATCGCCGCCGATATGGCCTTGCAGGCGGGGGTGGCGCCGCGGGCCATCGACGTCGGACGCCTGCAGGAACGCCTTGAGGCCATCGGGGCCTACCTCGGCCGCCGCGTCTGACGGGATCGACGGCTTTGACGCCGGCCGGGCGGCATTCCTGCCGCCCGGCCGCGCGTAGTCTCGGGGGCTTCTGCCTTTTACTGCCAGGTCAAAAAGCCCATACCGACCCCGGTTCCGGCCAGCGAGCGATAGCCCGGGATGTAGTCGACGGTCTTGGCCTTGAAGTCGGAGAGCGCGGCCCCCACCGTGATCCAGGCCCGGACTTCGGAGGTGCCCCCCGTGAGTTGTTCGCGGGTGAGGGTGGCCAATCGGTCGACCTGGCCCGACTCCAGCGCATCCAACACGCCGCGGTCGAGGGACTCGTCGATGAGCCAATGGGTCAACCCGCCCGAGGCCATCATGACTACCCGCGCGTCCACCGGCCAAGCGTTGATGGCTTCGCGCAAGGCACGGCCTAACTGCAGGCACCGCGTGGGCGTCGGCTGGTTGGGCGGATAGTGGGCGTTGAGGATGACCGGTACAATGGGCACGTGGCGCGCAAGCCCGAGGCGCCGGCGGGCAAACGTGAAGGCGTGGCCCAGCGGTCGGCCGGGGATCTGGCGCGAGAACTGGGTGACGTCAAAATTCTGCGCGATGAGGCTCTCCAAGAGATGGCGAGACAGGCGGTGCTCGATGGGATAAGGGTCCGGCTCGTGGTGGTGCCACGCCCACAACCCCATCCGGATCGGGGCCGGGACTTGGGTTTCGGGGATGGGGTGGTCCCACATCAGGTCCCCCATGAACAACGCCAACGCAGGCTGCCCTTCCGGTCCCCACAACTCGTCCTGGTCATCGCCCACGATTACCAACACGTCGGGGCGGGTCTCCTCCAAAAACTTGCCGAGTTTGGCCACAGCGTCCTGAGCCCGCTGGTACTTCTCCTGCCAACGGCTGGGAGTCACTTCGTCTTGCAGCTTGGGGCCGCGTTCAGCCATCAACACGTCGTAGCGTTCTTTCAGATGATTGCGGTCGCCATCGCCCAGAATGGTCCATTTGTCTGGGGCGATGCTCATTTGCGGGGTGTGGGCGGTGCCAATGCCCGCCACGATCTCGGCCATCGCCATTCCTCCCTCAGTGCACGCCTTGCGGCTTCGGATGTCCCGGGTGCGGTGCACCTCAAGGGGCATCCTGGGCTCTTTTGCTCAAGACCCATCCTCGCAGGGGCGGGGTGCGCCCAGCCCAGTCAGGCCACTCATCCTACATTATATACGACCGGGCTGAATTCCGGCGGCGCGGGTGGCGCATTCGGCGAAAAGGACGGAATGTGACGACAACGGAACCGGTTGGTCGAAATTGTTGACAATGCTGCGAACTCGAGGCTATGATGCCGGACGACGACGCCCTCGATGAGAGCAGCAGTGGGCGATGAGGGCCGTTTGGAAAGGACCTCCTCCGCGCGGGCTGGGCGGCCACGGCGCCGGCGGCCATGGGGGGGAATCCGCGTGTCGCCCCAAAAGACAGCAATGGCACGAAGGAGTGAGGACGTCGATGGCGGAGATTGTGTTGGCGGTGGGGACCTCGCACAGTCCCCAGTTGAGCATTCCCCCGGAAGGGTGGCAGGCGCTCGGCGAGATGGACCGGGCCAATCCAGACATTCCGTTCGCCGAGCTCGAACGGCGGCGAGCCAAGGGGCTCCAGTCGGCCCTGAACCGCGCCGAGTGGCAGGCGCGTTACGCCCGGTGCCAGGCGGCCATTACCCAATTGGGCGCGTTTTTGACGGCGCAGCCGCTCGATGCCCTGGTGGTGGTCGGCGATGACCAGGGGGAGCTTTGGGGACCCGAGGAGCACCCGGCGCTGGCCGTCTTCGCCGGGGAGACGGTATGGGACGTGCCCATCGATCCGAAGACGGTGGCACCGGCCTATCGCCCGGCCATGTGGGCGTGGCACGGTACGGCGCCCGAACCCTATGCCGGCCATCCGGCCTTGGCCCGGCACATTTTGGAAGGGTTGACCCGGCGCGGCTTTGACGCCACCCAGGTCACCCAGCAGCTACCTGGGCGCACCTTGGGGCACGCCTTTACCTTCGTCCGCCGGCGGCTCGGTGTTCCGCCTTCGGTGCCGTTGGTCCCGGTGATGTTGAACGAGTTCTTCCCGCCCAACATTCCTACGCCGGCCCGCTGCGTGGCCCTCGGGGAGGCGTTGGGCGACATCCTGGCGAGCTGGGCGGACGACAAGCGGATCGGATTGGTGGCTTCAGGAGGATTGACCCACTTCGTTATCGAAGAGGAGATCGACCGGGCGGTGCTGGACGCGCTTGTGCAACAGCGTCCCGACCGGCTGGCGGACCTGCCCGAAGCCCAACTGGTGTCGGGCAGCGCCGAGATCCGCAACTGGATCGTGGTGGCAGCGGCCGTAGCGGGGCGGCTTCGGCCCAACGTGGTCGACTACGTGCCGACCTATCGTTCGGAGGCCGGAACCGGCGTGGGGATGGGCTTTATGATCTGGCAGTAGCTGCCCAAGGCTCGCGCGGGGACGTCCCGCCTGCGTCGACTCCCACCGGGATCCATTCCAGAAGCTCGCCGCCGAAGGGGCAGCGGGCGTATGAGGCGACGGGAGCGCGGTGAGGAGGGAGGCGGCAGGTGTCACAGGCAGACGATCTGCGGTCCTTGGCGGGAAAGGTGGCCATCGTCACCGGAGGGGGGACGGGCCTCGGTCGCGCCATCGCGGAGACCTTGGTGGCGCGGGGGGCCCAGGTGGCCTTGATCGGCCGGCGGCCGGAGCCGGTGGAGCGCGCGGCGCAAGCGCTCAATCAACGGCGGGAGCAAGCGGCTTGGGCCGCCACCGGTGACGTCTCGCGCCCCGAGGACGTGGCGCGCTTTGTGGCCGAAGTCCAGGCGCACTTTTCCCACATCGATATCTTGGTGAACAACGCGGCAGTGGCTGAGGTGGCGCCGTTTGCGGAGATGCCGTGGGATCTCTTTCAGCGCGCGCTCGACATCAACATCGGCGGCACGGCGCGCATGATCCAGGCCGTGTTGCCAGCGTTTAGGGCGGCTGCGGGCGGGGCCATCGTCAACGTGTCGTCCATCGCGAGCCGCATGGTCTTTCCCGGGAGCGCGGCCTATGCGGCCTCCAAAGGCGCCGTGGAAGGGTTGACCCGGGCCTTGGCGGTCGAACTTGCGCCCTTGGGGATTCGGGTCAACGCCGTGGCTCCCTATGCCATCGCCACCGAGGCCTGGAACGGCATGATGGCGGCGCATCCCGAGATGGAGGCGCCGCTTCGCGCTACCATCCCCTTGGGACGGTTTGGCCATCCCCAAGAAGTGGCGGAGTTGGTGGCGTTTTTGGTCAGCCCGGCCGCAGGCTTTATCAACGGGGCGATCTACGCCATCAACGGCGGGGCCACGAGCGCCCTCTGACGGCTTGGCGTTTGGAGGAAGCGAGGAGGCGGTTACCATGGGGAAGTATTTCGAGGTCCAGCACATGATGCGGGAGACCGAGCGGCTTCTCGCCACGGAGCAAAGCCCCCGGCGGCGCGCGATTCTCAAGAACTTCCGCCGGCATGGCATGTTGGAAGTGGCCGGGCGCTGGGAGGAGATCCTCACTCCGGAGATGATCGTGGAACACCCCGTCTACCGCATCACCGAAAAGGGTAAGACGACGGTCTTGGATGGGATGGAGGCCGTGCGTCAGTTCTACCGGCAGCTGACCGAAAGCCGGCTCAACGTCTTCGGGGCCCTCGAAGAGCGCATCGCCGTCGCCGACTGGGGGCTGGCCATCCAGTCGCTGTTCGGCCACTTCCTCCCCGGTCGGGTGCTGCTGGAACAGGGGGAGACGGTAGATGACCCCGACGGCTGGTACTTTCTCACTCACTGGCTGGCCTCGATCTGGCCCTACGACGAGCAGGGCCGCCTGATGGGGGAATACGTGTACGAAGACACGGGCAGTCGCCACATCGAAAAAATGGATCCCAAAGACGTGGTTACGCCGGAACAGGCCCGTGCCATCCTCGATCCCTTGATCGACCAGCAGTGGGACTGACGGCCAGGGCGCGGGCGCCCCGAGGCGATGACCGCTTCGGGGCGCCGCGCCGTTTTTACACTGCCCGGGACCAGGCGCTGGCTCTGGCCGGCGCATGGGGCGAACGGCAGTGGGGCAAAGTCCAGAAGGAGGACTCTACCGGTCGGACCGTAGGCCCTAAGGGGAGGCGGATGCGCGGTGGCTCGGGCAGGGTTTTTGGTGCCGTTGGGCGAAGGCCACATCAACCCGGCGCTGGGCTTGGCCCAGGCGTTGGTACGGCGCGGGGAGGCCGTCACCATGTATGTCGATCCGGCCTGGAGGACCCGGGTCGAACGTATCGGGGCGGCGTTTTCGCCCCTGGCCAGCTTGGTGCGGCCCGACCGCTTGCGCGAGGCCGCGCGGTGGCCGGGGGGCATCCCTTGGGCGGCAGCGGAGGCGCACCTCCTCGACTGGGTGACGGGCACGGCCGAGGCCCTCGGGCCACGCCTTCGGGCCGACGGGATCGATTACCTCGTGGCCGACAGCGCCGTCGGGCTTTTGGGGGCCGTGGTCAGCCAACACCTTGGAGTGCGCCATATCGGCCTTTGTACCACCTTTGCCTGGACGGTGGGCCTATCGCCCCTGTTCGCTCGCCGCGGGGGCGGGCGCAATGCCGATCCCGGAGCCGAGCAGGCGCGCGCAGAGGCGGTGGCCCGATTTCAGGAGCGGTGGAGGGTGCAGCCACCAGCCTTTCCGGAGGGGTGGATGGAGCTGGCGGAGACGGTGCTCGTCTTCACGTCGCGCGATTTTCAGCCCCACGGCGATCGGTTTGGTGCCCGCTATCACTTCATCGGGCCGTGTCTGGGCGCGCGCGAGGACGGGGAACCGGCGTTTTGGCAGGCCGTGGAGAGGGCGGCGTCGGTGGGGGGGTCTAAGCGCCCACTGCTCTATGTGGCGCTCGGCACGCTCTTCAACCATCGGCCGGCCTTCTGGGCCACTTGCCTCAAGGCCTTTTCCGACTATCCAGGGCCGGTGGTGATGGCCGTGGGGCCGCATACCGCGCCCGAAGAGCTGCCGGCCGTGCCCCCGCACGTGGTGGTGCGGCCGCGGGTGCCACAGGTGGCCGTCCTCGCCCGGGCTGGCGTCTTTGTCAGCCATGGGGGGATGAACAGCGTCCAGGAGGCATTGGTGCACGGGGTACCGCTCCTCCTCTATCCCTTGACGGCCGACCAGCCGGCTGTGGCCGACCGGGTTGTGGAACTCGGGGCCGGGCGCAGGATCGGCCCCGACCCTACGCCCGAGGACTTGCGCGAAGGGGTGGAGGAACTCGTGAACGAGGCGCGGTATCGCGCGGCGGCAGAGCGCATCGGGGCCTCGCTCCGCGCCGCCGGCGGCTGCGAGCGGGGCGCAGAGCTGGTGCTCGCGTTCGAGCGGGCGCACACCTGGCACTAGCACCGGATGGTGTTCCGCCGCTTGAGGCTCCTCATCGCCGGCCCGGCCACCTCCTAGAGCCCGAGCGAAGATGCGGTAGCGCTTCCGGGCTGCGGGCCCCGGCCGCGCGGGGGGGCCGGTTGGCTTAGTGCCGCCAAGTCATCGCCCCCATGGCGCATGCGACGCGGCAGGTGCGCCACCAGTTCCCGTGCGCGTCGGGCGCACCGGGGACCGGTGGGCAGCGACCCGCGCGCGTCTTTGGCCGGGAAATCCTCGGGGGTCGGCGCTTTCTGTAAGCCGTTTCTGGAGGCACCGGCACGCCCCGATCGGGCCTCAACAGGTCATCCCGGATCAGGCTCGACGGGTCGGGAGGTGGAGGCTGGCCGGGCGCGCGGGCGCCGTGCCCCTCAGCCGCGGCCGACTTCCCAGCGCCACCGAGTGTCCCGCCGATCATACCGGCCATGGCCGCGGTCAGGATCGGCATGCCGCCGGTCACGCCACACAGCCTGCGGCGGCGACCATCCCGCCCAAAAGCCCGCCCGCCGTCGCGCCCTTGAGGCATCCCGTGAGGGCAAGGGGATCCGACGCCACCGGCCAGCTCCGCCACCAAGGCGGCCGGGATGCCGGTGACCACGCCCAGGGAGCCGACGGGCCTTGCCCACAGCCCCCACAGCCCTGCAGTGATGAGCCCGCTGACTGCTCCTGCTGGCCAAAAGCCCGGGCGCATGGGGAGGTTGTCGCGCATGCGAGCCCTTCCGCCTTGTGATGGGTGCGTGAAATCCGGCGGCCGGTGGCGGACAGGGCAGGGCTTCGCAATGTCTAGGTATGGCCTAAGACCGTCCCCAAGACCGTCGGAGCGGGCAGTGCCGAAGCGGCTCGGCGGCGCCCGGGGCCGGCGTCTTGTCCGGAGATCCAGGGCGGGTGCGGTTTCCGGTCACGGCCTCCCGGCACATTCCACCGGTGCCGTGGTCCAAAAGGGGGACCGCGAAGGGGCACCGGTGCGTGCCTCGGTCTCCGATGGTTCTAGGTCCCGAGGGCCGTAAGGCCGTGGGAGGAGCTGGGCGCGGCGAGTAGAGTAAATGGGAGGGGGAGCGGGCCGAAACCGGGTTGGGTCAGGGAGGGATGGCGATGACGGTGGCGCTGGTGGAAGACGATGCCGACCTTCGCGCCGTGTTGCGGCAGTACCTCGAACACGACGGCCATCGGGTCGTGGCCGTCGGGACTGGAAAAGAGGCCTTGATGGCTGCCGGGGCAGCCGACCTGATGATATTGGATTTGGCCTTGCCGGACCTAGACGGGGTGGAGGTGCTACGCCGGATTCGCGCGGCGGGCCATCTGCTCCCGATCCTGATCCTCACCGCCCGCGGCAGCGAAGCTGATCGCCTGTTGGGTCTTGGGCTCGGAGCGGATGACTACGTCGTCAAACCGGTGTCTCCCCGCGAAGTGTGTCTGAGGGTGGGAGCCATCTTGCGGCGCGCCCAAGGCGGGTTGCAGCCCGAACGGGTGCTGCACTGCGGAGGGGTGACGATGTGGCCCGACCGTCATCAAGTGATGGCGGACGGCCAGCCGGTCGAGCTGACGCCGCACGAGTTTGACCTCTTGGGGCAGCTTTTGGCTGCCCCGGGCCATTTTGTCTCCCGCGAGGTGCTGTTGGCGCGGGTCTGGCCCGACGGCTACGTGAGCGATCACGTGCTGGAGGTGCACATCGCCGCCTTGCGGCGAAAGCTTCAGGGCCACCTGCGTATCGTGGCTGTGCGCGGAGCGGGATACCGCCTGCTGGCGGAGGAGGCAGGGCCATGAACCGGTTGGGTTCGCGCCTGGTGGCCAGCTTCTGGCTGGCGAGCCTCGGGGGTGGGGTGGCGGGTTGGGCCGCGACCTTTTTGGTCCCGCCGCGGGCCTACGAGGGCCTGATGCTGACGATCATGAATCCTCCTCCAGGGACGACCGCCGCCACCATGGACGCCATGCTGGATGCGGCCATTACCCGAATCGTGGCGTGGCATGTGGCCGTGGCCATGTTGGGGGCGATGCTGGTGGCGGGGGTGATGGCGCCGGTCATCGTGCGCCATCTGGAAGAGGCTCTTGCGCCGGTGGTGGCCTACACCGCCCGAATGGCAGCCGGGGAGTTGCCCGAGGGCTTGCCAATCGGCCGGATTCGGGAACTCGACCAGCTGGTCGCGGCCGTCAACCGGCTGGGGGAGGCGCTGCGGGCCAGCGAGCGACAACGGCGGCTAGCCTTGGCCCGCATCGGGCACGAACTGGCCACCCCGGTGATGACCCTGCGCGGCTACCTCGATGGCGTGCAGCAAGGCGTGATGGCCCCTGCAGCGCCGCTGTGGGAGGGGATGGCGCGCAGCCTCCGGCGACTGGAGGCCATGGCCGGCGAGTTGAGCGCGTTGGGCCGGGCTGAAGCGGCCGCGACGGCCGTGCGCCTGGAAGCCGTCGCCGTCATGGACCTGATGGAGCCGGTCTTGCAGGATGTCTCGCGCGCCATGGACGTTCCGCCGCCGCCATTGGTGGTGGGGGAGGGTGCCGCCGGGGCTTGGGTGCGTGCCGACCCCGACCGGTTTGGCGAGGTCCTGGAAAATCTTCTCCGTAACGCCTACACCTATACCCCCAAGGGCGGGCAGGTGACGGTACGGATAGCGTCCGACGGCAAGCAGGTGACGATATCCGTGGAAGACACCGGTGTCGGCATCGATCCGGAGGACTTGCCGTGGGTGATGGAGCCATTTTATCGCGGACGGGAAGGGGCAGGCAGCGAGGCACCGGGCATGGGGGTAGGCTTGACCATCGCTCGGCAGTGGGTGGAAGCGATGGGGGGGACCCTGGCCATCGCGAGCCCGGGCCGCGGCCGAGGCACGGTGGCCCAGGTCCAGCTGCAGCGGGTGGCCCCGCCGGCGGCGGACCAAACCTTGAGCCAACCTTGAGATTGGCATGGCTGTGCGCTTGAGGTGGGCGCGGTATGCTCGGGGCGGAAAGGGGGCATCAGCCATGATGTGGGGATACCCGGTAGGGCCCTGGGGATGGATCGGGCCCTTGCTGATGGTGCTATTCTGGGTGGTGATCGTGGCCGGTGCGGTGGCGGCAATCCGCATCTGGTGGGGCACGGACCGCTACCGGGCCGGCGAGGAGGGATTGAAAGTACTCGAGCGGCGGTATGCGGCGGGAGAGATCAGCCGCGAGGAATTCCTGGCCATGCGGCGCGACCTGATAGGCCGCTGATCGACCTGAGCCGACAAAGACCGACAGCATCCGGAAAAGAGGCGAAGGGATCATGAGCAAGGTGGCGACGCCGGTCAAGCCCGATCCGCCGAACCCTGCCGCGGCGGCGGTGCGGGTCGGAATCGTGGGGATGACATGCGCCAGTTGCGCCCGTCGGATCGAAAAAGGGGTAGGGCGACTCGGCGGCGTGGAGTCGGTCGAGGTCAACCTCGGCACCGAGAAGGCGGCGGTCGTGTACCTTCCCGGAGCCGTGGAATTGGAGCAGATCGTGGACACCATCCGCGATCTCGGGTATCAAGCCATCACCGATACCGTCCACCTCCAATTGGCCTCGGTTTTGGCCGACGCCGCCGGGGAGAACCTCGCCGCGCGCTTGCGGGCGATCCCGGGGGTGGTGCGCGCCCGTTACCAGCCGGCGGTGGCGGCGCTGGAGGTGACCTACCTGCCGGAAACCGTTCGCCCGCACGAATTGCGGCGGCAGCTTCGGGACTGGGGGTATCCCACCCGCGAGGTGGAGGGGCTCGACGACGCCACCCAACGGGCCCGCAGGCAGGACATGGCCCAGTGGCGGCGCCGGTTCCTGGTGGGCGCGCTCTTTTCCCTGCCGCTCGCCAGCTGGCTGGTCTCAAGCCTTCTGGGGCACCCCCTTTTAACCAACCCCTGGCTGCAGGGGGCATTGGCCACCGTGGTCCAGGGCTACGTCGGCGCCTTCTATTACCTTGACGCTTGGCGCAACCTGCGCCATGGCAATGCCAACATGTCGGTGCTGGTGGCGGTCGGCACCACCGCCGCCTATGGGGTGAGCGTAGCCCTGTTGGTGGCCGGCCCAGGTGCCCACGTCTTATACTTTGACGACAGTGCCATCGTGCTGACCCTGATCTCTCTCGGCAAGTACGTCGAGGCCCGCGCCAAAGGGGCGACGTCCAGCGCCATCCGCGAGCTTATGGGCCTTTCTCCCCAGACCGCCCACGTGATCGAGGGGGAGACTGCGCGCGACGTCCCCATCGAAGCCATCGAACCGGGCATGGAGCTTTGGGTCCGCCCGGGCGAGACGATTCCCACCGACGGCGTGGTGGTCTCCGGCGAGAGCCACGTCGACGAATCGATGTTGACCGGTGAACCGGTGCCGGTGGCCAAGGGCCCAGGCGACGGGGTTGTGGGCGCCACCTTAAACCAGACCGGCGCCCTGCGGGTCAAGGCCACCAAGGTGGGGCGCGACACGGTGCTGGCCCAGATTCTGGCCGTGGTCGAGGCCGCGCAGGCCTCGAAGGCGCCCATCGAACAGCTGGCCGATCGCGTGTCGGGGGTCTTTGTGCCGATCGTCGTCGCGGTGGCGGCGGCTACGTTCGCCGGCTGGACTTTGGCCACCGGGGACCCCCTGCGGGCCCTGCTGCCTGCGGTAGCGGTGCTGGTGGTGGCGTGCCCCTGTGCGCTCGGATTGGCCACCCCGACGGCGGTCATCGCCGGGGTGGGGGTAGGAGCACGCCGCGGCCTGTTGATCCGCGGTGGCGAGTATCTGGAGGCGGCCGGCCGAATCGACGCCGTGGTCTTGGATAAGACCGGGACCGTGACTCGCGGGCGGCCCACGGTGACCGACCTCGTGCGCCTGGATCATCCCGCGGTGCCGGACGAAGCCGCGTTGTTGGCCTATGCCGCGGCTGTGGAGGCGTTGTCCGAGCACCCGCTGGCCCGGGCAGTGGTAGCGGCGGCGCGCGACCGGGAGGTCCGGATTCCCCCGGCCACGGCGTTTGTCGCCGAGCCCGGCCGCGGGGTGCGGGGCACGGTCGAGGGCCACACGGTCTCGGTGGGAAGCGCCCGGGCCCTGGTGGAGGCCGGCGTGGCGGTGGACCCGCTGGCATCCTGGGCGCGCCGGTGCCAAAATGCCGCCGAGACCCCCCTGTACGTTGCCGTGGATGGGGCCCTGGTGGGGGCCTTGGCGGTATCCGATCCGGTGAAGGCTGGCGCCCGCGAAGCGGTGGAAGCTCTGACCCGAGACGGGTATGCGGTCTACCTGGCCACCGGGGACCAGCGCGCAGTGGCCGAAGCGGTGGCGCGGGCGGTCGGGATAGCGCCTGACCGCGTGCTCGCGGAGCTTTTGCCCACCGCCAAGGGCGAGGTGGTGCGGGATCTCCAGGCCCAGGGCCACCGGGTGGCCATGGTGGGGGACGGCATCAACGACGCGCCGGCTTTGGCGGCGGCCGATCTCGGCATCGCCATCGGCACCGGCACCGACGTGGCCATCGCTGCCGCCGGCATCACTCTGGTGGGAGGCGACCCGCGCGGCGTGGTGGCGGCCCTTCGGCTTGCGCGCCGCACGCTGTCCAAGATTCGCCAGAACCTCTTCTGGGCGTTTGCCTACAACGTGGTGCTTATTCCCGTGGCGGCCCTCGGCTGGTTGATTCCCGTCCTATCCGGGGCGGCCATGGCTCTCTCGTCCATCCTGGTGACTGCCAATGCGGCCTTGCTCTACCGCTTTGACCCATGGCAGGGTCTGGAACCCAGCCCGGTGGCGTCCGACCTTGACCGGGACCGGGGCATGGCCTAGCCTTACCATCGGGAACCGGTTTTGGTTTGGACAGGGAAAGGCCAGGCTCCTCTCTGTCAAGGGGGTGGATCACTGAGCCATGACGCGTGCGAGGGAACCCCTTGGGTGGGGCGCAGCGACCGCTCCCAGGCCATATTTCCCTAGACGGTCTCCCCGTGGGCGAGCGCCGGTTGGGACGGGACCAGTGGCCGGCTCAGGCGGTGCGATGGCGGGCCTGGGCCGCCCAGAACTGGGCCCGGGCGTACGGGGCCTGGTCGTTCCACATGCCGAAGAGCATCTGGCCCCGGCGATTGGCCCAGGCCCGCAGGACGGCAGGATGGCCATGGCCCCGCGCCCGGCGCGCAGCGGCGTCGGCGCAGACCCAGCCGCAGGGGCGCAAGGAGGCGAAGGCCAACCGGTGCAACGTCTGGCGGAAGTAGTAGGCGCAGGCCCGGCAGAGCTGGACCCGCCCCAACTTGCGGCGCTGGTAGGCCACCGGACTGGTGCCCACCAAGGCTTGCACCGCCTCCGCCGACGCAAACCGGTCCCGGTCCTCCCTCCACGCGGCCACAAGGCGGGCACCGGTCCGGGGACTTTCCCCCGGCACGTTCACCCCCCCAGCCCCACCCGTCTATCAGCCGTCCCAAGGCAGGAGGCCCAGGGGATTCGGGAAAGGCGACTCTTGACACAGCAATCGGATCGCGAGGAGGACCAAGCCTTTTCCGGAACGTTTCTAAAAAGACCAATCCTTGCGAATGCGAAAGGTTCGGGAATGGATCCAGGGGCCATTCTTGCGGTCCAGCGAACCAGGACCGCAAAAACTTAATCACCGCTGAGACTAACCAATGAGGAGGAGAGGTATGCGGATCGCGTTATGGGGAGCGACCGGGACCATCGGGCAGCGCATCTTGCGCGAGGCCTTGGACCGGGGGCACGCGGTGCGGGCAGTGGTCCGCGATCCGGCGCGCGTGACGATCCAGCACCCGAAGTTGGAGGTGGTCCAGGGCGACGCCTTGGATCCCCAATCGGTGGCCCAAGCCGTGCGCGGCTGTGAGGTGGTGGTCAGCGCTTTGGGCCCAAGCCGCGGGGAGCCACCCGAGACTCTCTTGACCCTCAATCAGCGCCTCGTGGAGGGGGTGCGGGCGGCCGGCGTGCGCCGCCTGATCGCCGTCGGCGGAGCCGGAAGCCTGGAAGTGGCTCCCGGCCAGCGGCTTTTGGACACGCCCGACTTCCCGCCCGGATGGAAGGCCATCGCCGAGGCGGCAGCGGAAACCCTGGCCTGGTACCGCCGCGAGGCCAATGACCTCGAATGGACGGTGATGAGCCCGGCCGCTTTCATTCAGCCTGGATCCCGCACCGGCCGCTACCGCACCGGCACCGACCAGTTGGTGACCGACGAGCGCGGGGAAAGCCGGATCTCGGCCGAAGATTTTGCGGTCGCGCTCGTGGACGAGGTGGAACAGGGCCGCTTCATCCGCCGCCGGTTCACCGTTGCCTATTGAGCTACGCGGCTGAAAAGGCCGGCGCTCCCAGCGGTCGCAAGGGGCCGGCTTGTTTGGCGTCGGCGGCCGCCATCGGGCCCCGGTTCCGGATCCCGCCCGGCACCTCGGGGGCGAAACCGACGGCATTTGGGGGCAGGAAGGAGGATCCGGCGGATGCAGATCCGGTAGGGACGCCCCGCACCATCCGGTTGCGGGAGTCGGCGGAGGCGAGATCCGACAGAGGCGAAGCCCTGATGGCCGGCGTCTTCGCACCGTGCAAGAACTGCCCTCATTCGGCGCATATTAGCCATTCCGAAAGAGTGGGCGCGGGCGCCGGCCGGGCCTCGGGCGCCTTTGGCGGCCGTCGCGCACGCAGAAGGAGGGAGGGGCATGGATCTGGTCGGCAAGGTGGCCTGGGTCACCGGGGCGGCGCAAGGCATCGGGCGGGCGGTGGCCCTGGCGCTGGCCGAGGCCGGGGCCGACGTGGCCGTGCACGACGTGCAAGCGTCGGCGGGGTTGACGGCGGTGGCCGAGGCGGTGCGGGCCCGGGGAAGGCGGGCCGTGCCGGTGCACGGGAACGTGGCCGATGCGCAGGCAGTGGCCGCGGCGCGGCAGGCGGTGGTGGAGGGGCTCGGGAGACTGGACATCTTGGTCAACAACGCCGGGATCGAGCGGTATCGGCCGCTTTTGGAATGCACGGAGGAAGATTGGGACGCCGTGGTGGGCGTCGACCTCAAGGGCGCCTTTTTGTGCCTGCAGCAGGCAGCGCGGTGGATGCGGGATCACGGGGGCGGCGTCATCCTCAATATCTCGTCGATCCACGAAGATAAGCCCTTTCCCGGATATGCGCCCTATTGCGCGGCCAAGGGGGGACTCAAGATGTTGATGCGCGACGCCGCCTTGGAGCTCGCCCCCCACGGCATCCGGGTGGTCAATGTGGCGCCGGGGGCCATTGCCACCCCCATCAACCGCGCCACCTTGGAGGACCCGGCCAAGCTCCGGAGGTTGGAGCACCTCATTCCCTGGGGCCGTTTAGGCACCCCCGAAGAGGTGGCCCGGGTGGTGGTCTTCTTGGCCTCGGAGCACGCGTCGTACGTCACCGGCACCACTGTAGTGGTGGACGGCGGCATGATGCAGTACGCCGAGCCGCTCTAGTCGTTGGAAGAGGGGGGAGGCGCCGTGCCATTCGAGGTCTCGGTGGGCCCACCGGGGCTCACCATCCACCAGGGCGGGACCTTCTTGGTCTGCGACCTTGGGGGGGAAATTGGACAGGGGTGGGAAGAGGGGCTCTACGCCGCCGACACCCGGTTTCTCAGCCGCTACCGGTTAACCATCAACGGACTGGCCTGGCAACAGGTGACGTCCAGCGCCACCAGTTACTTTGCGGCCCGCGTGCACGCCCTGAACCCTTTGATCCCCGGAGAGGAGGGGGACATTCCCCCGGGGGTGGTGGCGCTGGTGCTGCACCGCGCAGTGGGCGAAGGGGTGCACGAGGATCTCGACCTGACCAACTACGGTGACCAGGCCGTGCGGTTGCACCTCGAGATTCGCCTGGAATCGGACTTTGCCGACCTCTTTGAAGTCAAAAGCCGTCGGCTGGTGCGGCGCGGACAACTCGAGACACAGTGGAACCCCGAAACCCAGACCGTTTCCACCCGCTACCGCCACGGCGCCTTCGAGCGGGCCTATCACTATCAGGTGGCCCGATCCGACTCTCCCCCCTACTATGCCAACGGGCGGCTGACGTTCGTCGTCACCCTGCCGCCGCGGGGGCGCTGGCATGCCTGCGGCTATCACCTGCTGGAGTACGACGGGCGGGTTCACGCGCCGCTCCACGGCTGTGCCGACGACCCCGGAGACACCGCGCTCGACTGCCTGCAACGGGAATGGATCGCCCGCACCACCAAACTCGCGACCGACGTTGAGGACCTCGCGCATCTTTATCGGCAGGCGGTCGAGGACCTCGGCGGCCTGCGCCTGCACCATCAGGACATGGGCCGCGACCTGTGGATTCCGGCCGCCGGGGTGCCGTGGTTTGTGACCGTGTTCGGTCGCGACAGCCTCATCGCCGCGCTGCAGACCATGTGGGTGGAGCCGCGCTTTGCCCTCGGCACCTTACAAAAATTGGCCCAATTACAAGCCCAGGCGCTCGACCCGTGGCGCGACGCCGAGCCGGGCAAGATGCCGCACGAGATTCGGTTCGGGGAACTCGCGCAGCTGAATCGGGTGCCCCATGCCCGGTATTACGGGACGGCCGACGCGACACCGCTGTACTGTATCCTGCTGCACGAGACGTGGCGCTGGCTTGGCGACCCCTCGCTGCTTCACACCTACCGGGAGACGCTCGAGGGGTGTCTTCAATGGATTGACCGGTGGGGGGATCTGGATGGCGACGGCTTTCAGGAGTACCGGACCCGCTCTCCGCAAGGCTACGAGAACATGGGCTGGAAGGACTCGGGCGACGCCATCGTGGACCCTGCGGGCCAAAACGTTCCCCAACCGAAGGCGCTGTGCGAGCTGCAGGGGTATGTCTACGACGCCTGGCGGCGCGCGGCGGAGATCTTCTGGGCGCTCGACGAGGGCGAACGCGCCCGGGGCCTGGTCGAAAAAGCGGAGAGACTGCGGGTGGCGGTCGAGACCCGGTTTTGGATCGAGGCGGAGGGGACCTACGCCTTGGCGCTGGACCCCCAAAAGCGGCCGGTGGCGACGGTGGCCTCCAATGCCGGGCACCTTTTGTGGTCGGGCCTGTGCGCGCCCGACCGGGCCCACCGGGTGGTCCGCCGCTTGTTTGCCGAAGATCTGTGGTCGGGCTGGGGCATCCGCACGCTGTCTTCCGCCAATCCCGCCTACAACCCGTACGCCTATCAGCGCGGAGCGGTGTGGCCGCACGACAACGGCATCATTGCCCTCGGGTGCGCCCGCTATGGGTGCTACGCCGAGGCCGGGCGCATCGCGCGGGCTATTTTGGACGCCGCGCGCCTTTTTGTGAGCTATCGCCTGCCTGAGCTCTTCGCTGGGGTCCCGCGCGACCCGCACGGGTTCCCGGTACAGTATTTGGGCGCCAATGTGCCCCAGGCCTGGGCGGCCGGCAGCGTGTTCCACCTGGTGCAGGCGCTGGTGGGACTGCGGGCCGATGCCCCTCGGGGCCGCCTGTGGGTGGACCCCCACCTGCCCGATTGGTTGGCGCGGCTTGAACTTCAGGGGTTACGGGTGGGCACGGCCGTACTCGACCTCGCGGTGGAGCGTCGGGGAGAGGCGACCACCTGGACCGCAAAGGTCCATCGCGGCACGGTGATGGTGGCCGAGGCGCCGTGGGGGCCCTGGTCCGATTCTGGAGGTGCGGGATGACGCCGGGGCTGGCCGTGGGGGTGGTGTTGTTCCTTTCTCAGTTTGCCTTTTACGTTGCCATCTACGTCTTTCTCCGCAGTGGGCTGGGTATCGCCGCGTTCATGCTCAGAGCCCTTCCGGTGTTTGCCTTCGGTGTGGCGGGCCCCTTGTGGGCCCTGCGTACGGCCCAGCGCTTGGGTTGGTCCCTGGCCCCGGTGCAGCTCGGGATGTTCGCAGCCTCGGTGGCCTCGGCCTTCTTTGGCCTGATCGTCATCGAACGCCAGATGCCTTCGATCTGGTCTTGGCTGGGCCTGGCTTTGGTGCTGGCCGGTGTAGGCGTCAGCACCCTCCACGGCTAAAGGTTCTACGGTCCAGAGGCGCCATTCCAAGTGCCCCCGAACGGTGCCCCTTCTTTTTGCAAGGCGGCGAACTTGGCGCCCAAAGCGGCGAGATAAGGGGAGCGACCCCTGATGGGCCCGGCGTGTTACGCTGGCTCCGGGCTCGCGCCAAGCTCGGAGCCCGAGCATGGTTGGCTGCGTTCCGAACGCCTTGTAATGCCTCCGCTGGCCAATCCCGAGGGTTCACTTCGGATGGTGGCCCGATAGGCAGGCGCGGCGATCAGCGGCGAAAGGCGCTCGCGGTGGGGCCTTGGAGCAGCGCAGCGGCGATATCCGGGCGGGCCAACACGACCCCGGTCGCGGCGTTTTCGACCGCGGTGCCCACGATCGCCCACGCCGGACTGGGCGGGATCCGCGTCGTCCGGTCATCAGCTTCGTTGAAGAGGTAGCCGACACCGCCCAAGGGATCGGCCTGTTGCGTCAGCACCAAGCCGGAGACCACCAGCCACTGGGTGGTAATGCCCCCGCCCGTGGCTAGGCTGGCCAAGCCGTCGACCTGGTGGTGCGCCAGATCGAGGTAGTAGAAATTCTGCGCCGCCCCTTGGGGGGCGCCCACCAGCTGGGTGGCGACCTGCAGGACGACACCATTCACGGCCGCGTACAGCGCAAGGCGGGTGGCCACGGTCGGAGCCGTGCCGGGGGCGGCGGCCGGCAGGGGTACGCGCGGCGGCCGGGTGCGCCAGCCGGCCGGTACCCACCCCGTCCAGGCCGTGGCCACGGGGTTGGCGGACGGCGCGCCGGGGGTACCGGGAAACGTGACCCGCGCCCCCCCAGGACTCCATACGGCCGGAATCGTCACCAGGCGCCGTGCCCCGGTGGCCAACGCACCGCCGGTGCGCCGCCACGGCGTCATCCAGAGCGTCACCGGGCCAGTCCATCGGCGCTCTGCGGCGGCCAGGCCCGAGGGCCCCGCCGGCGCCGTCGCCGGCACGACCCCCCAAACCAACACGGGCTGGTGACCTACGGTGGTGGGCACGACGACCACGTGTCGCGGATCGGCCGGGCCAGGCCCCCAGGTCCAGTGGACGCCGGCGAGGGTCAGGCCCGTGGCCGCAAACAATTCTTGATACCAGCCCGGCCGCACGCCGCGCTCGAATCGGCGCGGGACGGGGAGCGCCGCCATCCCGGCGAAAGGCCAGCGCACGTCAGCCCGGAGCACCCCGGGCCGACTCTCCACCTGCACCGGGGCCGCCGGGGCACGGACCGCCGGAGTGGCAGGGGCGGGCAATGCCGGACGCACGGAGACGGACGGCGCGGGGGTGGGCGGCGCCGAGGGCGGCCGGGCCGGGTTGTCGCAGGCAACCAGCCCCACCATGGCAAATCCCGCCACCACCCCGAGCTTCCACCCTGCTCGGAGGCGGCGAGTCCCCGAGCCGCTCGGGCGTCCCCATCTCGGGTGGGATCGGGCCCTCATGGCGCGGTCGCCCCCGGAACGGTCCAGGACGTGAGCGGGCCGCAGGTGACACCGGGCGGCTGCATGCCGGCGGTCGTGAACCCGGGCGGCACGGTCAGGGGCGGTTGGCCTCCCGCGATTGTCGTGCCCGGCTGGTGCAGGGTGGTGGCGATGAGTCCGCCCCGGGGACGACCCGAGTGGATGACGGCCGTAACCGTCCGCCCGAGCCTCTGGAGCACAGGATCGACATTCGGGGACCACGGGGCAATCGCAGTACCCTCGTGGCCGCCCGCCCGAACGGGAGGAGTAGTCGTCTGTCGGCATGCCCTCCCCAAAGGGGGATCCTGCATGTGGACCCTTTGGGATTCCCGACGCTGGGAGGTGTCGGCCAGCCATGCGGCCGTCCCGGCGGAGAATCTGGGAGGGCTGAGCACAGTCGCCGAAGCCCGGAACGGGGCGACCTGCACCGGGCGGGGGTGGGGGCGTAGGGACGCGGAAGCCCTCCCAACTTGGGAGGCGCCTCCTGTCCACCTGCTTCCCCCGAGGCCGGTCACGCGGTGGACGGCTGCGCGGGGCCGGTGCATGGGCCACAGTCCTTTCATCTGTTAATGCCGAGGATCCCACGGGTTTTGTGAAACCATCGGACGTTGGCGGGACGTCCCACCACCGGTGGGCGGGTCGGGCCTCCTCAGAGCCATGCCCGTGGAGGATTCACAGGGGGTCCCGCCACTGCTCGTAGTGTACCACGTTGCCCGGAATCAAGACGCTGCGGTTGATCGTACTGTCGGGGGTACTGACTGCCCATTTGGCCAAATGGCTTCCAATACTTTGGCCGCCGAGGTTGCCGGCACTTTTGTCGGGGGGCGATTTCTGCAGGGGAAAGTTACTCCCGTATAAGCACCCTGCACCGCCTCCCTGTCTCGGCTGCATCTTTCCGTCACGCAAACCGCTAGATATACCTGGATAGTCTTCCTCAAGTGGTAATTTGGAGGTGACGGTTTCGATCGGAAAAACATCCGAAGCCCAGGGAGTATCGCCGGAGACGGTACGCCGATCCTATTCGGCCCTCTCATCCACCCCCGGGTGCTGGTATCATCACTTCCCAGGCGCGGGGCCTGCGCGTCGATGCGGCAGCCGGTTCAGCTGGAGGCGGTCGCGGTGGGAGTCTTCACCGAATATTGCGAAGCGGCCATGCGTTCGGTCTGCGTCGAGCGCCGAGACGACGGGCTGTGGTATGCCTTCATTCCTCCGTGCGAGGGCGTCTGGGCCGCAGAACTCACCCGCGAGCAAGCGCTGCATCTGTTGCGCGAGGTGCTCGAAGAATGGGTGGGGCTCGGTTGGTGGAGTCACACGCCGCTCCCACCGATCAACAGGGCGACGCTTGCTCCTGGCTAAGCAGCTGACCGAGGCCCATAAAAGGCCGGGATCTCGTCCGGCGATTCCGGCGGCTTGGGTGGTTGGGGCCGTACACGGGAGGGAAGCACCGGTTCATGATGCACCCTGACACCGGTCGTCGGGTTCGCCTTCCCAATCCTCATGGCTCCGATGAGGTCTCCGATCGGCTCTTGGCGGAGATCCTTCGCCAAGCGGGCATTTCTCGGGACGAATGGGACAAGCTCGGAGATTCACCGAGGGCACTCCCGTCCGATGCCACCGTTCGGATCGCCGCGCGTCTCTCTCGTGATCTTGCCACCGGTCCCGCGAGGGTCCTGCCGATACGCCGCTTGATCCGCACACCGCACCGCCTAGAGTGCGGATCCGGCGAAGGAATCGGGAAGGCGCAACGGGGTAAATGGGCTGCGGCTCACGGCGCGCGTCCTCTACGCCGTAGCAACCTCAGGAGGCCGACGCGGCCATTGCCGCCAACCTCGCATCCCCGCCACGGGTCCGTGGGCATCCAGTCGGCCTACGGCAAGGCGCGCGTCGAGCAGGTGGTGCCGCTGCACGCCGATGCTCGTACCGCCTCCCAGGCGTGGCTCGCGCTCCGCCTCACCCGGCCTGTGCGATCGGCTGTTCGACCTGACGGGGCGGGGCGTCGAGTCGTGACGGGCCTCGCTGGCGGCGCGCGCCGGCCCGAAGGGATGGTCCGCGAGGGTTGGCGCCGCGGACCAATGCCGACTCTGGCCCCGTTTTGCGAAGAGGGACCTATCGAGAGGAATCAGGGCTGCTCTGCCACTCTATGTCCGCTTTGAACCCGGCTGATGCCGACCGGGAAAGTCCGGAAAACTATCGGATTCGAGATGCGGAAGCTGAGCCGAGAACTCGCCTTCGAATTCCGCCAACGCAGGCGTACGCCGACTCCGCATCTACCCTTGCCAAACCAAAGCCATGCCGGTTCCCTGAGGAAGGTCTCGGGGGTCTGGAAGGCATCGGGAAGGTGATGGCCCGGGCCAGAGGGAAACCGCGAGGATGTGTCGAAGGACTGTAGGGCACCACCGAGTTTTTGGAAAGCGAGGGGGGAGTATGGGAGTGTTGCAAGCCGGTGTCTATCCGGCGTTGGTGACGCCGCTCGACGACTCCGGCCGTCTGGCCGAGGCAACCTTGCACCGGTTGCTTCGACACCTCGGTCGTTCGGGAGTAAGCGGGTTTTCGATTCTCGGTTCTACCGGGGAGTACCCGAGTCTTTCCGCTTCTCTGCGCCATCAATTGATGCGGCGGGTACGGGAGGAGGTGGGGCCCTCGGTCCTGGTGATTAGTGGGGTGTTGGAAACCAGCTTGCCAAACGTTGTCCGGGAGGCCCATGAGGCCGCCGACGCGGGAATGGATGCGATTTTATTGCCGCCACCCTTTTACTTCCCCATGACGCCGGGGGAGGTGGGTCGTTTCTACCACGCCGTGGCGGAAAGCAGCCCCATTCCCTTGGTACTTTACAACATCCCTGCCTTTACCAAGGTGGTCATTCCCATCCCGGTGATTCAAGAAATGGCGAGCCATCCCAATGTCACGGGCCTCAAAGACAGCAGCGGCGACGTGCGATACCTTCAGGCGTGCGCGGCAGCGACCCAAGACGAGGACTTTTTGTGTCTGACCGGATCGGACGACCTGCTTGTGGCCTCTCTGGCGGTAGGGGCGATGGGTACCATCTGCTCGAGTGCCAACGTCATCCCGGAGGTCAGCATTGACATCATCCGCCGCTGGCGGCAAGGGGATACCGCCGGGGCCCTGGCCGTTCAGCAGCGCTCGGCGCGCTTGAATGAGGTCGCCAACAGGTGCGGAGGATATCGGGCCTGGAAGGCGTGCGTCGAACTGTTGGGGGCGACGCCCTGCCGGGTGACGCCACCGTACGAGGAGGTGTCAGAGGCCGAGCGACAGCGCCTGCAAAAGGCCCTGGAGGCAGCAGAGGCCAAAGCCATTCCCGCCCCTTGAAAAAGGCGGGGGAGTGAGAAATGCGAGCAGGCGGCGCGGTTCGGGGCGTCTTCACGAGGCCGTCTGCTCATGGCCGTGGAGGGCGGCAGCACTTGACGCCACGGGCTGCGCAATGCTGCCCTCGAGCGCGCAGAGTTTGTCCGCAGCGTTGGGGGAAACGGCCTTTCGTAGGAGCGAACGGTCCGGATGTAACCCTTGGCATCAGGGCGGACCTTCACGAAGGTACGCCCGATTGCACTGGACACCGAGGCATCCATCGTCCCAGCGGGTGAAGCTAAATCCCATCTTGAAAGGGACGGGCATCGCGTTGGTGCGCGATGATGCCCTCCAGGTTCTCCGGGCTGCGGACCTGTCCCTGCTCGGGGACACAGTTTATTCCGCGCTGCGTACGCACCGCATGGTTCGACGCAACCGGCGCTATTGGAAACACCGTACCGTCCGACCTGCTTCCTCAACCGGCACCTGGGGCTGTGCGCCGTCTGCGGCCATCGTCCATGCCGGGCGCATGTCGGCCAACGGCCGACCACGTCGGTTTCCCCTCGCCAGTTGGCCCCTCCTTGAGGAGCCGCGTAGAACAGCCATCGACTGGCAGAGCGACGGCGAATCCGGGGTCAAAACACTCTGGAAGGGCCGATCGGCGGTGAGAAGACGCGCAACGTCCCGGATACGCCGCCGTGTCGGTCGCGGGGCTGGACCATCCTGCGAAGTTTGAGCGGTGCGGTGGTTGCGACGGTTTTTGGCCCTGGCGCCGCGCCAGCCGGACCCCGGATAACAGCTCCCGAAGCGGGCACGGGGGGCCTGGATGGTAGTCCGGAATGGGGACGAGGTACCAGCGAACCTGCATGGGATTCAGCTTCAGAGGGCTGGTGTTAGCGGCGGCTGCTGGCGCCGCCTGGCGTTATCACACGGTTCAGCAAGCCTCGCAGGTGGTACGCCAAGCAACCGCCGTCGGGCATTATCACCAGGCCGCCGACGAGCTGACGGCGATCCAGCGACAAGGGTGGCCTCCTTGGACATATTTGGAAAACTCAGAACAATTACAGGTCCAGACCCTTCTGCAATCTGAAGCGGCGTTTCAATAAGGGGAAACGGCATTCCCGAGCGGGAATTATCAGCAGGCGTTGAAATGGTGGGCAAAATTCTCCTCTTAGGATGTTCACTATCGCACCGCTCAACAGCAGAGCCGCACCGTTTCGCAGGTATTAATGAGGGGACTGAGCCCGAGGGGACTATAGCTGCCCGGCGGAGGAAAGGGAGGCTGCCTGCAGCGTTTCGTGGCGACTTGCCACAAAACCACATGCGGGGCAATGCCTTTGGCCATTGCCCCGCCACCGTCGATCGCATTGCGGCCCCAGGCGCCCGACCGACGGCTCCGCTCCCGGATTGTATTGAGGCCCGCCCTCGCACCGGCGGCTTAGGGGCATCGCTGGCGGGCAGCGCCCCGAGCACCGACTAGGTTCAATATAGCGTGACACCAATGCTCAAATGCTCAGGGGTTTCTTTGCCTCCGCATGAGCTTTTTAGGTGTCTACGATGTCTCCCCTGGCCAAACGACCAGCAGAGGCCCGCGAAAGGAACGGGCCGACGCCCGGCGAATTTCGTGCAGAGTCTGCACGAAAATCCCTGTGTCCGCCTAGCGCTCCTCGTAGGCCCGCAGAAAGGCGTCGCGCGGAATCCCCGCCTGGCGGAGCACGGTTTGCAACGTGGAGGCCTTCAGCGTGCGGTGGTTGGGCAGCGTCATCGGCGTCCGGGTGCCGTCGGGGTTGGTGCGCACCAGCGCGATGTGGTTGCCGCGGCGCACCTCCGTAAAGCCGAGCCGGGCCAGCGCCGCCAACACCCGCGGCAGCGGGGCGTCGCGCGGAAGCCGCCCGTCAGACATGGGCCTCCCGAATCTCGACGGCCAGCACCGGCTCGTCGTCCCAGGCCTCCGGACCGAAGGTTGCGAGATGAAATCGCACCGCGCTTTCAACGTCGGCCAAGGCTGCCTCCGCTGTGTCGCCTTCCCCGACGACGACCCCGCGCAAGCCGACCGGATAGGCCACATAGCCGTCCGGATGGCGCTCGAGAATGATGGGAATCCGGCGGTCCACCGCCCTCACCTCCTGGCTTCCTGGCTTCCTGGCTTGCTGGATTCCTGGAAATACCGGATGGCCCGCACCACGTAGTCCCGCATGCTGATGCCCTCGGCCGCGCACTGTACCTTCAGGGTGCGCGCAAAGTCGGCGTCGAATTCGAACGTCACCTTCTTGGTGGCTTTGGCCGACTTAGCATTGCGGGGTTCCTGGGAGGCTGGCATCCCGGATTCCTGGCTTGCTGGATTCCTGGATTCCTGGATTACGGGAAAGATGGTCAGCTGGTTTTCCGGCAACCCGGATCGCTGGGTTTCCGGAAAGCCAGGGTCGGGCGCCGGCTGATTGAGTTGGTCCAGCAGGCCGCCCAGACTACTCGTGGACCGGCGAGGGGAAGCCATCGCCCAACACCTCCTCAAAGAGCTGCACATACGCGTGGACCGTCGGATTGTGGGGGTCGGTCCAGACCGCCGGCTGCCGGTGATAGGTCGGGGCCGCGGCAAACCGGATAGTGCGCGGGATCACGGTCTCGAACACCCAGACGCCGCGGGGGGCATAGTAGTGCCGGATCTCCTGGAGAACCTCGGTGCCCAGCGTCGTGCGGGCGTCGAACATCGTCACCAGGATGCCTAAGAGGGTCAGGCGCGGGTTTTCGCGGGCCCGCACATTCTAGCGCGAAGTGCTCGGCCTGCACCGGCACCAGCACGGCGTCGGCCGCAGCCAAGGCGTTGCCCGTCATCAGCCCCAGCGACGGCGGGGTGTCGATGAAGACCAAGTCGTAAGGCGGGAAAGCGGCCAAGGCCTCCCGGAGCAGCCGGAAGGGGGCCGGATAGCGGTCGCGGTGGGTCAGCACCTCGAAGTCCACCAGAGCGAGGTCGTCATGCGCGGGCAACACGCCCAAGCCGTCCGCCAGCGGCACGCAGGCCTGCGCCGGCGCCGCGCCCCGGAACAGCACGTCGGCCAACGTCAATTCCAGCGTGTCGACGTTGCCGCCAAAGGAGAGGTACGCGTTGCCCTGGTGGTCCGCATCCACCAGAAGCGTGCGCCACCCGCTTCGGGCGGCCACCGCCGCCAACGACACGGCGGTCACGGTCTTGCCCACGCCACCTTTGTTCATCGCCACCGCAATGACGTGTCCCATGTCCTCACCCGCTAGCCAGCTTGCTGTATTCCCGAGTTTACAGGAACCCGGGCGGCGGCGCTAGCGGAGCGGGATGGCGCTCAAGAACGTTCGGACGTCCTTCGCCCGTGAGGAAGCCGGGGAATTTCGTTCAGAGTCTGACCGCAATTCGTCCCGCGATGACGGGCCGCCTCCACTACACACGCATAGAGCCTCTCTGCGCGGCCTTGGGAGGAGAGGGCGGGTCTTCCTCGTCTCGCCTGCTAAACGCCCGTCTACGGGCCTCTAAACGCGTCTTCACGGCAGGGACGGCACGCTGCAGATGTCGGTGCGGCAGGGATGGACACGGCTTCCAGGCGAGCCTATACTGGACGCGAGCACTGACGCGGAGCACAAAAAAAGAGCGCTGCAGGCACCCCCGCCCAGGGTTCCCGTCCGGCACTCCCGCGCGAGGCCGGAACGCTTCGCCGCCTAGGGGTAGGGTAGCAGACCCAGCGGGCGAAGCACAAGCCTCTTCGGAGGCGTTCCATAGCGTGAACGTAGCCTGACGCGGGATCCAAGGTCGTCAGGCCTTTTTGTTGCCGGCTGTTGCGGTTGGAAGGCGGCGTAAACAGCAGCAGAACAGCGCTCGTGGTTGCCGCCCCCGCGCTGCTCCCTGCCCGCCGTATTCACGGGAAGAGCCCCCTCGGTTGTCCAGAAGCAAGGAGGTCTCTTGTGGGAGTCAGTATAGCCAACCCGCCCCGGTTCCTGCAAGCGCCGGACGAACACGCCCGCCTGCTGCACCCGGCCGGCCCCGGTCTGGTGGTGCTGGCGCGCCGCGACGGGCGCTGGCAGGAGCAGCGGATTCCCGTCGAGGCGTTGCCAGAGCGCGTCCGCCCTCTGGCTGGCTGCCCCGAGGTCTTCCTAACGCAGAACCGCTTCCGCGGTCCCCGGCGCATCGCTCATCTGGTGGGCCTCGATGCCCTGTGGGCCGACCTGAACTACCACCGACTGCCCCAGTGGGTCGGCTGGCGGCCCGAAGGCATCTGGGAGCTGGCAATCGCCCACCTGGAGGCCGCGCGGATCCCCGCGCCGACGCTTGCCATCGCCACGGGGCGCGGCTTGTGCCTGCTGTGGGTGCACTCCTCGGTTCCCCGCCAAGCCTTGCCGCGCTAGAACGCGTGCCAGCACCGGCTGTACACCGCCCTGAAACCCTTAGGCGCCGACCGGATGGCCCTAGACCTCGACTGCGTACTGCGGCTCATTGGCACCGTGCACCGCGAGGCCGGCCAAGTGGTATGGGCCTTGACCCCGGTGGGCCGGGTGTGGACCTTCGATGCGCTGGCGGATGAAATTCTCCCGCTGACGCGCCGGGACTCGGAGGCGACTCATGCCGCCACAATGCCCCGGAGAGAGGCGAGAAGGCCCCTAGAACGCGAGAAAGGGGAGAGGGGTATGCCCCCCCCCGTCGCGGTCCAGGCTGGCGCGCAGCGAAATGCTGGCGTTTTTGACCGAGCTCTTTCCCTGGCTTCTGGAGCGAAAGCGGCAGTGAGCGGGCACACTCAGCGGCGGACAACAGCAGATGCTGGCGGAAGCGCGTTGACGCTGCGCCCGAGGCTTCTGATTTTGGACGAACCATCGCTTGGCCTCGCGCCGCGCGTGGTCGCGGAGGTGTTCGGGGCGCTGCGAACGATTCGCGAGCGCAGGGGCCTAGCCATTCTGCTGGTAGAACAAAATGCGGCGCAGGCCTTAGGCATAGTGGACGAGGTGGTACTGCTGGAAAACGGGAGGCCGGTATTCGTGGGGAGACAAGACGATCCCGCGATCGCGCGGTTCATCCAGCGGGCGTATCTCGGAGGAGCCGGGACTGGGGCCAACACACGGTAAGGGCTCAACCAGGGACCTAGAAGGCGCCCGGCCTTTCCGGAGGACGTCGGCCGGCCTGACAGCGGCAGGGATCCCGAACCTGCCCGCGGTCTTGGTGCTCTGGACGTCCCCCGCCGCCTGATCCACAATGGGGCCAGCGATCCTTGCGCCCAGGACCGGCGGGGGGTTCTGGACAGGCGGAACCTGGGGCGGATGAAGGAGGATGGGAAGCGATGGCTGAGACTCCGTCTCGCACGGTGCGGTTTGTGGATACCACCCTGCGCGACGGCGCCCAGAGCCTTTGGGCGTCGCAGATGCGCACCGGCATCATCGAAGCGGTGGGCCCCCTCTTGGACGAGGCCGGTTACCTCGCCGTCGAGGTGCCCATGAACCCGACATTTTTCAAGAAGTTCGTCCGCGACATGAAGGAAGACCCCTGGCAGATGGCGCGCGTCATCGCCGAGGTGATGCCGAAGTCGCTCAAGGCCTGTATGGCCGGCCACACCATCGACGCCTTCGGCCCGCCGCCACCGCCCGAGATGGTGCAGCTGTTCTACGGGCGGCTGGCCCAGATCGGGGCGCTCAACCGGGTGCAGGTGATGTCCAACACTGCCGGCCAGATCCCTACCGTCTTCCCTTGGCTCATCCCCTTCTTCAAGTCGGTGGGCTTCAAGGTCATGATGGCGCTCGCCTTCACCATCTCCCCGCGCCACACCGACGCCTACTACGCCGCCAAGGCGCGGGAGGTGGCGGCGTTTGGGCCCGACGGCATCTACCTCAAGGACCAAGGGGGGCTCTTGACGCCCGAGCGGGTGCGCACGCTGTTGCCGGCGATCATGGAGAACGCTGGGGGCCTGCCAGTGGAGGTGCACACGCACGGTACGGCCGGGATGTCGGACGCGGTCTACGTGGAGGCCTTGAAGGCGGGGGCACGCGTGGTCCATACCGGCATCCCCCCCTTGGCCCGCGGGGCGGCCCAGCCCGCCATCTTCGACGTGCTGGAAAACCTCGCCTATCTTGGGCTCGAGGGCCAGGTCGACCTGGAGCGGGTGCGCGAGGTCTCCCGGCGCCTTTACGCGATTGCCGAAGAAGAGGGGTGGCCGGCCGGCACCACCTTGGCCTACGACTATGGGCAGTACGTCCACCAAGTGCCGGGCGGTGTCATCTCCAACCTCCGCCACCAGCTGGCCGAACTCGGGCTGCAGGACCGCATCCGCGAGGTGTTGGAGGAGGCGGCCCGCATCCGTGCCGAGCTCGGCTATCCTATCATGATCACCCCTCACTCCCAGTTCGTGGTCACCCAGGCGGCCATCAACGTGGCCGTCGGCGAGCGATGGAAGGTGGTCATCGACGAGCTCATCCTCTTTGCGCAAGGGGCGTTTGGGGAAGACTCGGGATATCCGTGGATGGACGAAAACCTGCGGGAAAAGCTCTTGGGTCTGCCGCGGGCCAAGGAGCTCCAGGACCACGCCCAGCGCGCGCCCAAGGCCAGCGTCCGGGCGCTCCGGGAAGAGCTCGGGGGACCAGACCTTTCCGACGAGGAATTCCTGTTGCGCTATCTCATGAAGGGCGACCGCGAGATCCGAGCCATGCGGGCAGCCGGCCCGCCGAAGCGCTACCGCCTGCTCCAACCCGGGCCGCTCGTCCACTTGGTGGAGACCTTGAGCCAAGCCGGAGAGATCGGGTATGTGCGGGTGGAAAATCACGGCGACGTGGTAGTGCTGGCGCGCAGCGGACAGTGAAGGAGGAGGCGCAGGCGATGGGATTGCGCGCGGTCATGGACCGATGGCGCCCGGTCAAGGAGCGGCGGAGCGCCATTCACGCCGCGGCCATGGTGCTGCCGCCCGGGCGATACGAGGACTTCGACCCCTTTTTGATGATGGCCGAAGACTGGTTTCGGCAGGGGACCTTTGCCGAGCACCCGCATCGCGGGATCGAGACCGTGACCTACGTCATCGCCGGCCATCTCGCCCACTACGACAGCACTTCCGGTCACGCCGGCACCTTGGGCCCTGGGGATGTGCAGTGGATGACAGCCGGCCGCGGCGTCATCCACCTCGAGGACCCGGTGCCGGGGGAAGAGGTGCACAGCCTGCAGCTGTGGGTCAATCTCCCCCGCGCCGAGAAGCTTTGCGCCCCCCGGTATCAGGACTTAAGGGTAGAGGCGATGCCCACCGTGACCCAAGACGGCATCACGGCCCGCCTCTATTCGGGGGAACTTTTTGGCGTGGTGGCCCCGACGGCCAACGTCGTGCCGGTGACCATGGCCGAGATTGGGGTGCCGGAAGGGGGGGCCGGCCATGTGCCCATCGCCTCCCGCCACCGGGGGTTTGTCTACGTCCTTGAGGGCGCGGGGCGGTTTGGGGAAAACGGCGTAGCGGCGTCGGCGGGCGAGGTGCTGTGGCTTTCCGACGAGGGGGTGGCCTTGCCGGTGCAAGCGGGGGCGCCCCTGCGTTTTCTGCTCTTCACCGGCGTGCCGCTCGGCGAGCCGGTGGTGGCCTACGGCCCCTTTGTCATGAACAGCATGGACGAGATCCGCGAGGCCTTCCGCGATTACCAACTCGGTCGGTTTGCGACCCCCTCTTCCTAGCTTCTGCCTTGACTGAACCGAAGCGAACACGCCCTATCCGTTGGGCCTCTCGTCCTGGGGCTTGGCTCCGGCCCCGACGGGAGGCTTCTTGGTGCGTCCGGAAGGGCGGCCGTCATCCCCCTCCGGCGCTCGGGGTCGCGCTCTCCCCCAAGGGCGAAGGCGTCAAGACCAGGAGTTTTGGCCCACCTGTCGAACCCGTTCGGCATAGGATGCCATCATCCACCATGGTGAGGCGGAGTCTGGGCTATTTGAGGAGGGAGAGCATGGTGACGCGATTCGTGATGGATCCCCATCCCTTGACCCTTCCGCCGGAAGAGCGGGTGCTGGCGGCGCGGTGGGTGGTCGACACCCATCCGGAAGAGACGGCCTTCGTCACCGACGCCGACGGCCGACTCCTGGGCCTTTTGCTTCGCGACCGGGTCTTCCAAAGCCCTCCCCACTGTCGGGTGATGGAGGTGATGGTTCCCCGAGAGGAGATTGAGGCGGTGGACCCCGAGGCGCCTGTGGCGCGAGTGAAGACGGTGTTGGCGCGACATCCGGAGTGGGGCGGGGTGCCGGTAGTCAAAGGGGACTAGCTCGTGGGATGGGTGCGCCCGAAGGCCGTGGCGGCGGTCCTCCATGCGCCGCCGGCTGGGGGGGCGCCCGCGCCGGCCATCCCGTTCGCGGAGCTGTTGGACACCATGCCCGGCGGGGCGCTTTGGGTGGACGCCAGTGGGGTGGTGCGCTACCTCAATGCGGCAGGGGCGGCCCTTTTGGGCGTGCAGGCGGAGGAGATCGTGGGCCGGCCCTACGAGGTCTTGGCGGCTGCGGTCTTCCCCGACATGTTGAGTTACCTGCGCCAAAGCGCCATCCCGCTCCTGTTGCAGGGCGGCCGCGTGCCGCCGGAACGTCGCCTGACTCTGCCCGATGGGCGCACGGTACTGGTCCGGCAGGCCGCCTTGACCCACCCGGGCTCCGGACGGGGCGTCGTCGTGACCTTCATGGACGTCACGGCCTTGGTACAGGCCGAGCTTAAGGCGCGGGCGGCGGCCGACGAGGTGGAGCGCGCGTTCGGCCTGACGCTACCCAACAGCAAAGTGGAGGCCAAACTCAAGGCGTCTCCGGAGTACCGCGACCGCTACGACCCCGTGACCGGCCGGGCCCGGGTCCTTGAGGTCATTCCCGACGGAACTTACCGCCACGTCATCAACGGGCTGCGCATCCTCGCCGACCTCAACGCCTTGGGCGTGTTTCAACTGGTCGGATTCGACAAGGACACTCTGGTCCAGGCCTTCATCTTCCACGACGTGGGCAAAGAGCAGCCGGTGCTGACCGAAGGCCAGGAATTCGTGCCGCGCGAGACCTTCGAGCCAAGCCCGCTGCACGCGGTGCGTAGCGCCGACTGGGCGCGGGCCTACTACGGCATCTCGGAGGCGGTGGAACAGATCATCCGCTACCACCACACGCCGGAGGCCGAGTTGCCGGCGACCTTCCCCTCGGCCTTGCGCCCCATGTGGCGACTGTTCCAAGTGGTCGATGGACTGTCGGCGGCCGTGACGCGGCGCGACGCCGTCATCCGCGAGCTGCGCCTGGAGGGCACTCGTCTTTGGGTGTGGGAGGACAACCCCGACCCCCGCTACCGGCAGCGTTATGCCCTGGCCTTGTACAGCGGACAGCGCACCGCACTCGAGGCCGGGGCCGCCCATTTAGGGGGATAGGACGGCATGGCGAGGGGGTGTGCGCGCCGGTGTGGTGCCTGAAGGCAACGCGCGGGCCCCAGGCGGCCCGCGCGCGCGCAAAGCGCCGGCCCCTCCCGGCCATCCGTTACCGGTGGCAGCGCCCAGACACCGGGACCGAATCTGGGGGGGCGCGGAAAGCGGGGGCCAGCTCCGGCGGCCCCAACCAGAACCCCTGCCCTAAGGCGATGCCGCACTGCACCAGCGTGCGGCGTTCGGCTTCGGTTTCGATTCCTTCGGCCAGTACCCACACCGTCGGCGCAAGCGCGTGGAGGAGGTCGCTTAACCCGCGCAACAGCACCTGACGGGCCGGGTCTTGGTCGATGCCGCGAATGACGCCGAGGTCGAGCTTGACTACGTCCACTCCCGGCGGATGCAGGTCCCTCAGCGAAGTGACGCCTTGTCCGAAGTCGTCCATGGCCACTCGCGCACCCAATCGGCGAAAGGCGGCCACGACGGCGGGCGGGAGGGGGTGGCGTTCCGACAGCTCGATGACGGTGTGTGGCCAAGGCAGGTGGGCTGGGGGCGGCACACGTTGGTCCCAGTTGACGAAGAGAAACTCGGAGGGCTTGAGGACAGCTGGCGCGTGCTCGGCCGCAAGCGCCCAGGCCCGGTGGGCCAGATCCGGCAACCACCCCTCGCGAAAGGCGCGGTCAAACCAGGACAAGACCTTGAGGGATCGGCCCCCGGGGCCGCGCAGGAGGGCCTCGTAGCCGATGCGCCGTTCGGCTGCAAGGTCAAAGACAGGCTGAAAGGCTATCGTCAGGTGCGTCAAGAGTCTCTCCCGAACACCCAATGCCTGATCGCTCCCGGTCTTGGCTCTCCGGGGGCGGGCGGGTTCGGTCGGGCGAAACGGGCGCACGCCGCGGGACGGCGGCGCGTGTAAAAACCAGGGCTCCCCCCAGAAAAAGCCGCGTAATGGATAGTACTGCACCAAGAATATTTGCAGTACGATTCACATTCCACAATACCCGGTTTCCCGACGGTTTCCAAAAATTAAGCGGCGAATTTGTCGGGATCTGTCGAAGGGCTTAACGCGGCCGACGCGACCGGCCCGCGGCGACGGTCATCGGGGTAAAAGGGCCCAAAATCCGCCCGCGCTGGAAGCCAATC
This sequence comes from Bacillota bacterium, assembly GCA_023511625.1. Classification (GTDB taxonomy): domain Bacteria; phylum Bacillota; class Sulfobacillia; order Sulfobacillales; family Sulfobacillaceae; genus JAIMAE01. Next base: position 55,397 of record JAIMBD010000008.1, read on the forward strand.
CCCAGAGGAGGCCCAAGGCTCCGAGTGCCGCCGAGATCCAGGCCAGGCCGCCGAACCGGTGGCGCACGAAGTACTGGAGGAGGTAGCGGGCCGAAAGCCAAGCCGTGACCAACGCGCACAAGCCCCCCACGGCTGCCGCGGGCAGCATGCCGCTGGCCACTGCGCCGTGGCGCAATTGGGGGAGCTCTACCAAGCCGGCGGCGAAGATGATGGGGGTGGCCAGAAGAAAGCTGAAGCGGGCAGCCGATGCGTAGTCGAGACCGCTTAGCACGCCAGCGGCGACGGTCAGTCCCGTGCGCGAGAGGCCGGGGATGAGGGCCAAGGCTTGGCAGCCTCCGACGAAGCAGGCGCGTCCCACCGGAAGGTGGGCGAAGTCCCGGCGGGGGCCGAGGCGACGGGAGATCCGGTCGACCGTCCCCATGACCAAGGCGTTGACGAGAAGAAAACGAGCGGCCCACCCGGGGTCGCCGAAGAGGGCAGCTAAGCGGTGGCGCAAAAGCAGGCCCAAAAGCCCGGCGGGGATCGTGGCCCAGACCACCAGCCAAGCTTCGCGACCGGCAGGGTTGTGTCGACCGCCGAGCCACTGGACCCATCCCCGCAAAAGCCGTCCCCATTCTCGGCCTAGGGTCGAAAGCAGGGCCAGGGCCGTACCTACGTGCAAGGCTACGAGAAACGGCAGGTACCGCGCCCCATCTGGCACCGGGATACCTAAGAGGTGGGGGACCAGGACCAAAAGCCCAAGACTCGAGAACGGAAAGAGTTCGGCCACGCCTTGCAGTACCCCAAGCCCGGCCGCCGCCAAAAGACTCATGTTCGCCCTCCTGGTAACGAAAGCGCTGCATCGAAGCGGTACCCTTCTGACGGTAACGCGGTCGGATTAAGACCGCGCAAAGACAGTGGGAACCTCCGGTTACGGTCCGGTTAAGCCCGAGGCATCCCCGCCCAGGCTTTTCGATCCCGCATCTTAACGCGTCCTTCACGTCCGCTTCCCCGGATTTAAAGACTCGTCGCGTAGACTCTGGCCAGACGCGCTGGGGATGGCTGCGACGGCGAAGGACCGAAAGGGGGGGGAAGCGATGTCCGGCGTGGTGGCAGGGATTTTGTTCGGCGCTGCGGTCTTGGCCGGGGGAGGCTCGGGGCGCGCGGCGGCCATTGGGTTTTTGGCAAGCGCCGTGGTGGGGTGGATCGACGCGTGGTGGGCAAGGCGGCACCAGCTGGCGACCGGTGGCGAGGACCTTTGGCCTTGACCAGAAGGTGGAAGGTAGCCGCGGCGGCATTCGGTCGTCCTTCAGGGCTTGAGCGTCAGGAGGGGGCAAGGTCGGGCGGGGATGTTTCCGGAGGGGCCTTTGCCGGTGACCTTGGCGGCCTTCTTGGTTCGTGGGCAGGCAGGAAATGGGAGGGCGGTGGCGAGTGCGCGGGATAGGACCTTCCGTGTCCGTGGCCCGGCCCAGAGGGCAAGGGGAAGCCGCCGATGCCGGCGCGGCGCAGGCGGCCGGCGCTCCTGGGAGGCGGGGTGGGCTTGGCGGGGGCGGCCGGGGATGGGGGCGGGCCTGCTTTTCTCTCGGGGACCGAGCGCGGGGGCAGGGTCCACTCCGGCAGGGGGGATCGTCGAGGGGGTGGCCACCGAGTCGGTAACCCCAGACCAGGCGCGCATCGACTTCGGAGAGACGGTCGACTCCATCGGCGGCGGCGTCGACGCCGTGGGCGCGCGGCTCGGGGCGGTGGTGCGGGCGCTTTGGGCCCAAGGCATGGCGTCCGGCGCGACGAAGCCCACCGGCATCAACCTCGTGCCCGAGGTCGCCCCGGGTAACCCTGAAACGATTGCAGGATACCCGGCCCGCGAGAGCTTGGCAGTGACGGTGGCGAACCTTGGAGCCGTAGGGGCCGACATCGACCGCGCAATGGCGGCGGGAGCGAATGCGATCGAGGGCATCACCTTCCTGCCGGCCCACCCGTAGGCGGTTTCAGCGACCGCCTGGGAAAGGCGGCGCTTTACGATGCCGCGGCCAAGGCCTCGGCCTTGGCCCAGGCGGAGGGGGAGCATCTTCGGGGCATCGTCTCCATCGACACCGCGCCAGCCGGCGAGCCCGCGGCCGCGATGGGCGCAGCGTCGGCAGTTCCGGTCTATCCGGGGCCGCAGACCACGCCCGTGACGGTGGTCGGGCGACCGCATCGGACGCTGAAGCTGGCACCGAGGGCGCGACGGAAAGGCGAAGGGGCTCGGACCCGGCTCTGCCGTCTCCGACGGCCGACGCCGGATGAGGTCTTGACGTTGGGCCCTGCCACTTCCTGCCGCCGAGGTTGCAGGCGAGGCCTTGCCCATTCTCCCCGGGGGTCGTCGCGGGTGCGAGGACCGGAAGGCTCCGGGCTTCGGGCAGGGCCTGCTGGGTTTTGGAGAGCGAGATCGCCCCGGGCGCGCGCAGGCACCGGTCCAAGGCGAGCCGGGCTGGTGGCCGGTAAGCTGGTAAACCATGATGGCCCCGCTCGCATCCTGGCCTTGACCGGGCCGGAGGCCGTCGGAGGTCCCGCGCACCGCATGGGCCGGCTTGCTCTGGGGAAGACGTGCCCCTGCAATCCCCGTCGGTTTTGCAGGCCCCGAGAACGGGTGGTTGCGAGGGGCTTTTTCTTCTGGCCGCCTGTTGCTACCCTCAAGAGAAGGGCCGGATGGGGAGCGTTTTTGGGGCGGAGGGGTGCCGTGAATCCAGCCATCGATGTCCTGTTTTTGGTGAGGCTTGGGCTTGAATGGGTCACAGTGCGGCGGCGGCTGCGGCCCGGGGCTGCCGTGCGCGACCGCGGAAGCCGGTGGGCCATCGCCGTGGCCATGGCGGTGGCGCTGGGAGGGGCTGATGTCGCCTTGGCCCGCGCCGCTGTGGTCCGCATCCCGCCCTGGCCGGAGGCCGTGCGGTTCGGTGGCCTTTTTCTCATGGCGGCCGGTATCGGGTTTCGGCAATGGGCCATCCAGACGCTCGGGCCGTGGTTTTCCCCGCGGGTGACCTTGGAAGCCGACCAGGTGTTGGTCACGCGCGGTCCGTACCGCGTCCTGCGCCATCCGGCCTACGCCGGGGCGTGGCTTGCCGTGACGGGGGCCGGGATCGCCACGGGGTACACCGCAGCCGCGGTGGTCTTGGCTTCGGTGCCCCTGTTCGGCTGGCTCTATCGCATCCAGGTGGAAGAGCAGGCGTTGGCGGAGCGATTTGGCGAAGCGTGGCAGCAGTATGCCCGGCGGACGTGGCGCCTCTTTCCGGGGGTCTACTGACGGATTGGAAGCCCGCCAGCGGCTTATCGCGCTTTTTCCACCACTTGGTTGATCTCGTCTGCTGCATCCGTTACCATCGAAGGTGAGGATCAACCAGATGGTTGAAAAGGTGGGGATGCCCGTGGGCGGTTTTCGGCGGTGGCTGCACTGGGGGCTCGGCCTGCAACTGATCCTGCTGGGGGCCGAGTTTCTCTTGGGAATGGCCGTCAACCTCTGGGTAGCGGTGCCGGTCCACCATCCCGGCGCCGCCGCGCCTGATTACTTTGCCGGGCTGCTTCGGGGAATCCCCTGGGCGTTTTGGCACCTCGGCGGCCTCTTTGCGGCCCACGTGCTCTTGGGCTTGGCCGTGTGGCTAATGGCTGCAGGATTGCTCGTCGGGGCCTGGCGGACGGAGGAAGCGGCCGTGCGCTGGGCCACTTTGGCCGGATGGGTCGGCATCACCGGAGCCGGGTTCAACGGCGGCAGTTTTCTCAACTACAACCACGCCTTCAGCTCGTTTTTGATGGCGCTGGGGTTTTGGCTGGCGGCGGGCTGCTACGTCTGGAGTTGGGGCTTGACGGCAGCCATCGGTCGTCCGGAGGTGAGCCGGCGTGGATAGGCGGGGGCGGCGGGCGGCCATCGTGGCAGCTGCCACCCAAGAGATCGCCGAGCGGGGACTCGAAGGGTTTCGACTACGGGCCGTGGCCGAGCGGGTGGGGCTCCATCACGCGACGGTGCTGCACTACTTTCCTACCAAGGAGGCGCTCCTAAGGGCAGTAGTCGAGGCGCTCCTCGAAGCCCTGCGCCAGGAGGGTCGGGCGCAGCCGGCCAAGACGCCCTGGGAGGCCTTGGAACAGGAGTGGCACGATCTCGGGCGTCGGCTGTCCGAGGCCCCGGCCTTTTTCGTGGTGCTGGCCGAGTTCGAACTGCGCGCCTTCCGCGACCCGGCCGTGGCATCGGCCTTGCACCCGCTGTTCTCGGCTTGGCGGGAATATCTTCAGGAGCTCGTCAGGCGGGGGATGGCAGCGGGCGCGATGCGGCGCGACCTTCCGGTGGCGGCGGTCGTGGAGTCCCTGATGGTGCAGTTTCGCGGCTTTGGCCTGCGCGTGCTCGACGGCGTCGAGGGGGCCGCGTTGGCGGAGGAGATCGGGGCGGCGTGGGCGGTGTGGCGCCGGGGATTGGCCCCGGCCGAAGGGGAGGCCGATGCCTCGCCGTCGCCGTGGGAGACTTCGGGGGATACTCCGGTCGGGCCGCACCGGCTTAACCGGGCGTTAATGGGAGGCACGCCAAAGCTTAAATGGCGCTTAATTTCGCCGTGCTAGGGTGGAAGCGGACGCGCGTCGCCTGTTGGCTCGACTGTCGAAGGAGGTATCTCATGCCCTTCCCCAAAGTCCTTGCGCTTTTGGCTGCCGCTGCGGCGGCCACCCTCGGCGTGAGCGCCGTGCCCCCGGCGGCTCCGGCCAAGCCCGCCGAGCCCCCCTTTCAGCACATCTACGTGATTATGATGGAGAACACGGGAACGGCCGAGGTGTTGAACAATCCCGCCCTACCTTACATCAACCAGCTCATCAAGACCTACGGGTACGCCGATCACTACTACGGCGTGACCCACGAGAGCCTCGCCAACTACGTGGCCTTCCTCACCGGCAACAACTGGGGCACCAACAGCGACGATCCCACCCAGCAGTTTGACCACACCAACCTGGTCGACCAGCTTGAGGCGCACCACCTCTCCTGGAAAGGGTACATGGAAAGCATGCCGTCGGTGGGGTTTACGGGCTACTGGTATCCGGACAACGAACCGCCGGGGACCTCGCCTTCAGTCACGCCGCCGAACGCCTTGTACGCGCTCAAGCACAACCCCTTTACCCTGATGACCGACATCGTCGACAACCCCACGCGGCTCGACCACGTAGTGCCGTTCTCCGAATTAGCCAGGGATCTTGAGAATAACCAGGTGCCGAATTTCGTGTGGATCACCCCGAATGTGATCGACGACATGCACGGCCAGCCGCCGGGACCGGGTGCCACCGTCACCTACAACAATCCGGTGGGACTCTATGCAGCCGGGGACCACTTCGTCCAAAACACGGTGCAGATGATCATGCAGTCGAAGAGCTGGAAGACCACGAAGTCGGTCATCTTCATCACCTGGGACGAGGCCACCTACCCGAGCAGCAACCCTTCCCCGAGTGCGCTCAAGACTTTCACGGCTCCGGGGCCCGACGCTCCGGTGGTGCCGGCGGGAACCGTCGACGGGTACGCGTGGCCTGGCGGTCCTTACGGTGGCGGGCAGGTCCCCCTCATCATCATCGACAACGCCGATCCCCACCACTTCGTGATCTCCACCTGGTCCGACCACTATTCCTTGCTGAGAACCATCGAGCAGAACTGGCACCTTGGCTTTTTGGGCATGGCCTCCGACGCCAATCAAGTGAAGACCTTGCCTATTCCGGGCGAGCCTGGCATTTCTTCGACCCCATCCCCAGCCGTCCGGTAAGGTCTCCGGGTCCCCGTCCAATCAGGGCCGCTCTCGTTCGCAGGGAGCGGCCCTGTTTGGTTTTGGGCTTGACGGTCGGGCCCCCCGAGGGGCTGCGGAGACCGTCGCGGGGGTTCGACCCAGGGGGCGTATAATCGATATGATGGGGGGGTTATCATCGGCCGGGGATGGCGGGCAGGGCGATCTGGCGGGGGGTGCAGGGGCCGTTCGCCGCTTTGCGCCCACACGGCACGGAGGACAGGAGGGATTGGGGTGGCGGACGCGGAGCAGATTGTGGTGGTCTCGACCCCGTTTGTGCCCGGTTATCGGATCGTGAAGGTGTTGGGCATGGTCTGGGGCACTGTGGTGCGCAGCCGGGGCATCGGCTACCAGGTGGTGGCAGGGTTGCGCTCCCTCGCAGGGGGAGAGATCAACGAGTTTACTGACATGTTGAACAACGCGCGCCAGCACGCCGTCGAGCGCATGCGGGCCGAGGCCGCCTCGCTTGGCGCCAACGCCGTCATCGCGGCGGCGTTTGATTCCTCCGAGTTAGGGCAAAGCCTCTCCGAGGTCTTGGCCTACGGGACGGCAGTCGTGATCGAGCCCGAAGGGGGTTCAAGCCAACCGGTCTACCTCACCTAAGGCCGGGTGGCCACCAGGGCGGAACCTTCAGGGCCGAGATGATTGGGGAATACTGGTAAATTGGGGCGCGGCCACAAGGGTCGGCGGGAAGGAGGGAGCTTCGGGCGTGGGGGTCGGATTGGGGGACCTCGGACGGCAGATCGCGGCGGCGGTGGGCCTGGTGGCGTTGGCGGGGATCTGGGTCGGCCTTCGGCTGATGGCCCAGCGGTGGATGCGGTCTGACATCCTGGACAAGCCCATCCGACGGCCATATCCCAAGCGACGACCGGTACGACCGACTCCCCGTCGGCGGCGCGGGAAGGTGCGTCGCTGGTGGGCGTGGGGATGGCGGCGATGGTGGGGCGGTTGGCACCGGCGGCCCGGCCGCCAGGCCGGACGGGTGGTGGCGTTTGTGCCCCGAAAACCGGTGCGGCGGCGGTGGCGGTGACCCACGGGCCGTTTAGCGACCCGAAGGTGGTGGCGCCCGGCGCGTTTTTGAGAAGGAGGGCGGGGGTGGAGGTTGTCCTGCCGGGGGAAGGCCGGCGACTGCAGTTGGAACACGCGGTATTTGACTTAAACGGCACCTTGACGCGGGACGGAGAACTGTTGCCGGAGGTGCCGGAGTTGATGGAGGCGGTGCGCCACCACTATCGCTGCTGGATCCTCACTGCCGACACCTTCGGCCGCGCTCGGTACTGGTCCGATCGCCTCGGGGTTCCGGTGGAGGTGGTGCAGGACGGGCGGGAGAAGGCGGAATGGGTGCGAAAGCTTTCGGGCGGTGTGGCAGCCGTGGGCAACGGGCGCAACGACGTGGCCATGTTTGCGGCGGCCACCTTAGCCGTGGCGGTGTTAAGCCCCGAGGGGACGGCTGCCGAGGCTTTACGCGCGGCCGACATCGTGGTGCCCACCATCCAAGAAGCGCTGCGCCTGCTCGTCTACCCCGAGCGCCTCATCGCGACCTTGCGGGAGTAGGGGAGCCCGCCGGAGGTCGCAGCGGCTGGCGCGGTGAGGAAGGATGGCCCAAGACGGGGCCGACAGGGGGCCTTGCCTTCCAGGGCGCAAACGCCCCCCGCATCCTGATCCGGAGCTGAGGGGGAGGGCCCTTTCCCCATGAGCCCTGGGATCTACCTGCCACGGAACGCCTCGAGAACCCCCAGAGAGGGCTTTTCCGGCGACTCTTTGGCCTGCGGCCGCCATGAAGATGCGGCGCTCGGCTCCGAGGGGAAGGCGGGGATTTTCGGACATGCGGTGCCGGCGACAGCGCCCGTCAGCACCGGCATAAGGCCAATCGGGAACGGTCGACCCGTTGCCTTCTCCCAGCACGGCGTGGTCGAGACCGGGTCCCATCCCCACTGCCTGCCGGGGATGGGCGAGACGCCGGGTGCCGGTGGGGACCTCAGGGAGGGTTGCAGGTGAAAGTCCGGTGCTTTCTCCTGGGAGCTGGGGCATCTTATGGGTACGACGACGCGCTGCCTTGGGAGGAGCGGCCTCCCTTGACGGACCAGGTGTTCACTGCGGCCGCGCAAAGGAGGGTGTTGGAGAAGCAGGAGTTCGAGGACCTCCGCCGGTTTTTCTATTTCGTCGAGCAGGGGAGGCCGGTGCTGGAGGCGGTTGAGGTCATGGGGGAGGGCGATGAGCGACCGGTGGTTTCGCCGGAATGGGTGCCCCAACGGCCGTGTCACGTCGAATCGGTCTTAGGCGCCTTAGACGAGGTGGTGCATGCCGTGGTCGGGGTCTCCGACTCGATGGGGACCAGAGTTGCTGCCAGAGCGTAAAAGTTGTTAAGTTTAATGCTCTACCTCCTTTATGAACTCTTGCGGTCCTATCTTCCCGCATCCATTGCGGCCACCAACAACTACAGAAAGATGGCCGAGCTGCGGAAGCGCGCTCCCTTCTGGGTCATTACCCTCAATTACGACCTTCTGCTGGAGCAAGCGTTTGAAGACGCCGGAATCCCCGTATCGATGTGGCCCTGTCCTTCGCCCAACGGCCTGCGGTTGGTCAAACCGCATGGGTCTATCGGATGGTGGAACAGCTGGAAGGGAGCCTACGGCTTTGCCCGTCCGGTCCCGTTCCCAGAGCGGGTGCGGTTTGTCTACGGCAACCAGGCCGACATGGAACCGCTGCGGTTTTTGTCGCTGGACGACGTGAGGACCCTTTCGTTTCGGACCTTTGCCGAGGATAATGACAACTTCTATGCTCCCGTGGTGGTGCCTCCGGTCGGCCCCTCGAAACGGGAAAATGTGCGCTTTCTAAAACGCCTTTGGGACCGTCTCCCGCGTCTGATCGCGCAGGTTTCTGAGCTGATGGTGGTCGGCTGTTCCATTCGCGCCGAAGACTCTAAGTTGCGTGACCTTTTGCAGCGACTGCCCCGGCATGTGCGCGTGGTGGTGGCGGACCCGAATCCAGATCCGGTGATGCAAGGTTTGTGGACTGCGGCGCGCCACCTTCGCCGCCAAAACGTCCGCACGGTGGGCAGTTTTTCCGCCCTGATGGAGGAGTTGCTGGGTGAACACGCGAGGACCTAGGACAGTGGAAGCGACCTGGGGACGGCCGGCGCCGGCCGAGGGGGCTTGTGAGTCGCCTGACCGGTTCGACGGCCCCGATACGGGGGAAATGGCAACGTCGACGCAACCGACCATCGAAATCGCGTGGCCTAGGACGGAGACGAGGAAGAAGGCGCTTACCGTCGCCGGCGATAAGGCTTCGATCCAGGATCCGTTACCCTCTCCTTGCGAGGATGCTCTCCTATCTTCCTGTTCCTTCGGCCTTGCTACCTCCCTCTGGCCGTCGGTTTGGGGAGGGGTTCACGCCGGGGCCTGGAGGTGGGGGTGAGGCGTCGGCAGTGGGGGCCGTAATCTGGGCATGCAGGCGGGAACTGTGCGAAAAGGATGTTCCGGGAAGGACAGTGCTCCGTACCCCCGCTCTGCGACCGAATCCTGCATAAACCCTAGTTTTGTCTACCGGAGCGCCTTTAGCGTCCCCAACAGCCGTTCGAGGTGGTCGATGCGGTCTCGGAGGTGGCGCACTTGCCCCGCGCTACGGATCCGCGGACGAGGCGGCAGGACGGTGGCACGACCAGGTTTCGGCTCGGTCGCGAATGCCAGAGCCTCCTGCCGCTGATCGGTCGGAAGCGGCGCGAAGGGCCCGCCCACCTTGCGAAACGGCATGTAAGCGACTGGCGTCCAAGGGCGCCGGGGGAGGCGGGGAAAGTCTCGGGGGGCAAGGCGTTCGCGGCCGGTGAGATCCAAGGGCGTCCAGTCCGGAGCAGAGGCGATCACGGGCACCATGGCGTTGCCGTCGGGGGAAATTTCTACCGTGACTTCCTCCGGATTGCCGACCCATTCCTTTAGGCTCTCCCGATGGCTGTGTCGAATGCCGATGACGAGGCCTTGTCCGTGGTCCGCGTAGGACGACCCGAAGCGGTTGTTTCGAAAGGCCATGGCGGCGCCGACACGGAGGTAGGGGAAGGGTTCGACCACCCATGGCACACGTTCCCCGTTAGCAGTGCGAAACTCCAGCCGCTGGTCAGACCAGATCGGGGTGATGGTCTCCACGGGGCGGAATACTTTGAGGTAGCCGGCGGGGACCCACTCTTCCCCTTGGCGGAGGAACAACGGGATGATCCCCGGCGTCTGGTCAAACCGGAAGGTTGCAGCCGGAGCTCCGTCTGCATCTTGGTTGAAGGCCCGGACCCACACCGTGCGCTGTTGGCTTGGGTATTCGACCCAGGCGAGATCTTGCTCCAATCCGCTGTGCACCTGGGCGTCGAGCACCCGCGTCAGACCGCGCGCGCAGAGGTAGGGGATTTCCTCCGCAGGAAGGGCGCGCACGGACCTTTGGAAGGCCTCTTCCACCAGGTCCAAAAACCCTGGACTGAGCGAGGCTCCTCCGGAAACGATGACGTGGTCCGGTAACGCCCCGAGCGCGCGCCGCCCGTCCGCAAGGCAGGCGGCGAATACCTCCCGGGTTATGGCGGCCAGTTCCTCCCAGCGCAAGGAAACCGGCGGCTCTCCGTCCAGGGAAAACCGGGTTGCGTGACCGGGACCCATCCGGGACAGGTTGACCTTCTCCCGTTCCAAACGCAGTCGTGCCCATTCCGCCGGGGTTTTTCCCGCATCGTCCCGGAATCGCTCCCAAAGACGCACATCGATGTCACTGCCTCCGATGGCGTCAGATCGGGTGTCCAGCAGGTGAAACGCGAACCGCGAGCCTGATTGCCGGACCACGTCGACTACTGCCCAGTCCGTGGTGCCGCCGCCGGCATCGATGACGCAATAGCGACCGGGAGTCGGCTCAGAGTCAGGGTCTTCCAAAAGGGCTGCCAATAAGACGGCATACGGCTCAGCTACCGTGCGGACGTTATTATCCGTGAAGGGCCAACCGGCCTGTGTGGCCAACGTCTTGAGGGTGTAGCCGTAGGCGTAGGACTGCGCCGGTACTCCGAGAACGTACTGGTAATCTTGCGACAACGGGCCGTGGAGGTAGGCTTCGACGGTCTCGCGCAGGCGGCGCAGGATGGCCTTGGCGGCTGCTTCCGCGAGTTCCAAACTCTCGCGGAGTAGCTCGGGGTCCCGGAAATGGATCTGGTGTTCGATCGCCCACATTCCGCCGAGGTGACGTACCTCGTTGATCTCCTCTTGCGGGCGGAACTTGGCCGTCAAGAGGCTCTCTTGCGGCATCCACCGGAGGGAGGCAGAACTTTGGCGGTGGGCGAAGACGATGCGCTTGGGGTTGAGGAGGAGGGTGCCGGGTTCGGGCGGATAGTCTGCCTCGAGGGCCAGAACTTCTCCGGACAAAGTGGCCAGTGCTCGCGAGGGGAGGGGTGCGAACCCAGGAAGGCTGACGATGACCCCGGAGGGCTCGCGAAGGGCGCAAGCCGTGAAGGTGGTGCCGAAGTCGATGCCGATGACGCGCGGGGAATTCATGGCGCGACCTCCTCTTCTCGCGAATACGGTTCCACCCAGGACAAAAGCAGCACCTGCCCGCTCCGGGTGAGGCCGGGGGAACGGGGACACACCCAGCGGGGGGGATCCGGCTGGGGGCCGAGGAGGCGGTGGCGGGTGGGGTCGTAGGGGACCGGGTCGCTGGTGAGCGAGACCCAGGTGACTCCAAGCGGTCGAAGTGCCTCCTCCAGGGCGGGAAGGTAGGGACCGAGCCCCAAGTCGAAGCACTTTTCGGTTGGGGAGAGAAGTTCCGATAGCACCCGGTCCTCTCGACGCGCCGCCTGTTCCACCGCGACGGAGAGGGTGACGATATCCGACACCACTGAGGGCTGTCCGTCGGCTGGATTCGGCGAGGTGGGCGAAGCGGTGGCGACAGGGTGACCGTGGCGGAGGGCGAGGATTTCGCCCACGAGGTCGTGGACGGCCGGGAACTGCCCCCTCAATGCCTCCAGTGCGTCGGCGACCGCCTCCCAAGCGGCGGAAAACCGCTCCTCGCGCTTTTGCAGAGTTTCGGCCAAGTGGTCGCGCACCCGCTGCAACAGATCCTCGGGGAGTCCCTCTTCGGCCGCAGGGTCGCGGCGCAAGGCGGCTACGACCACGGCTGCCTCAAGGTCTCGGAGGCGTCGCTGCCCTTCGCCGACTCCGGCGAGGAGAGAGAAAAGCGGGGGAAGACGGTCGTAGGGCAAGGTTCCATGGTCCGCGAGATGGTCGTATAGGGCAGTAAGCCCGTCGAACGGCTCGGGTTCGAAGAGGGACGCCACGGGTACGGGGCCTTCGCCCGCCGCAAGGAACGCGCGCAGCCAGGCCGCTTTCAGGCCGGGGAGGGGCTCGGTCCAGCCGACGGCGGGAACTTCTCCGGCGGCCTCTTGGGGATGCCGAATCCACCACCCGACCCACCGCGAGACAAAGGCCTGTCGAGCTTGGGCATCGGTCCGGGCAGCGCGCGCCCAGAGCGTGCGGACCGAAGGAGGAAAGGCGTCCAACGGGAGTCCGTGCCAAGTGGCGATGTGCTGGCGGAAGGGACTGTTCGCACCGCGGAGCGCCACGTCCGCCTCCAGGCGGGCACGAAACCAGGCCGGCCAGGTAAAGCTAGGGGGGGCCAGCGCCAAAGCGGCGGATGCGAGCGGGTCGGTCGCCGTCGCGGCCTGCTCCAAGGTGGCCACGACGGCGCGGGTCCAGCGGTCCCGTTCTTCGTCCGTGACCGAGATCGTACCGGCTTCGAAGAGGGAGGGCAGCGCGCGGCGCCCGCGAGCGGTGCGCAGGAGGGCGTGAAAGGCTCGGTCGCGCACGTCGGGATCGGCCACGGCAAAGAAGCGGCGGATAAGGTCGGTGGAGGCGACCACGAGGGGCTTCCAATTGGGGGAGCTCGGGGGCTCGGGGCGACTGAGCAGCGAAAGCCATGGGCCAGACCCCAGCGGGCGCGGAGACCTGGCGGCGTCGTCGTGGCTCAGCCGCACCTTGTGCCACAGGGTCAACTGCACCGCAGCAGGGAGGGTCGACCACTCGGCAGCGGCGTCTTCGGGAATAGCGGATCCGGGCGTGCGGATCCAGGACCACAACGGGGAGGGGTCGCCTTTCTGGCGCCGCTCCAGTTCTTGGGCGACAACGTCGGCCACCGCAGCGTGCGACGAGGTATAGGCCTGCCACAAAAGCCAGCGCGGCCAGGCCGAAAGCCGTTCCAACAGCCAACGCCACCCCTCCTCCCAATCGGGGAAGGTCTGCGCCGGGACGATAATCCCTTTGGCCAAGGCGGCGGCCATACCCGCTAGGGAGCCTTCGTGGGGCAACCGCAAAAGGCGGGCCACCGCCTCTTCGCTCGCGCCATCTTGGCCAGGTTCTGACATCCAGGCCTCGGTGTGCGCGCGCAGGACTCGGAGATACTGGGGCCGCGCCTCAGCGGGCCGCAGCCGTTGCTTGCGCGCCCATGCTTGAGGAGAGAGTCGAGCTACGCTCCACAGGGCGTCAAACATGTTGGGGGCGGGGGCCTCCTTCCTGCGTCACCTCGAGAGCGCGCCGCAGTCTGTCCGCCATGACCTCACGCCAGTGCACGGCGTCGGGCCGGGGCGTTACGGCCACAAACTCGATGTCGGGGTGGGTGTCGGCGCGCCACACCACCTCCGGCTGCTCGGGAATGATGCAGATCACCGGCGGGTCGAGGTGCCGCGTGCGATACATGAGGGCCGACCAATACTGGGACAGCTGCCCCCGAGCGGAGGGGCCGGTGGGTTCATCGGGCCAAAGGCGCTGGCGGGGTTGGTATTTGACTTCCATGATCAAGGCCAAGGGAGCAGGGAGGTCGCCCCGCCAGTAGGTGAGGAGAAAATCGGGACGGTTGTGCTGACCGCTCATCCACAAGCCATCGGTCTCCTCGGCCCGGCTCCCCTGGTCGGGGAGCGGCCGATCGTAGTCGAGGAGGAGGGTCCACGGGCCCTGGGTCCAGCGAAAGCGGCTCGCGAGGGGCACCGGGTCGTGTAGGCCCATACGTCGGCCGAGGCGTACCCAAGTCGGCTCCTCCTGAAGCTTCCAGCCCTGCTCGGCCAAGAGTTGCACCAACTGGCGGAGCACCCAGAGCTCGTAGATCTGCGAGGTGGGGCGCATACGAGTCAGGTGCGGTCCCCGGCGCTCTGGGGGGCCAAGGCCTCGGCGGAGTTCCTGAAAAGCTGCTTGGGCCCGCCGGTAGCGGCGCCGCCGCGCGCCCCGTTGGGTCAGTCGCGAAGGGCTTCCCTCGGCGGGCTCGACGGTATCCCACACCGGGTGTTCCAACAAGCGCAAGGCTCGGTGATGCAGCGCCCGAAGGCGCTGCCGCCGTTCGTCCAGTCCCGCCAAAGCGAGGGGCGCGGCTTCCACCGCCCGCAGGCGCGCGCCTAAGAACCGGGCCAACCATCGCAGTTGATCCCGCAAGACGCGGTGGTCGCGGGTGTTGAAGGTCAGGCTCGGGGGGCCGGGACGGCGCCGGAATTCCCCTTCCGGCCAAATCAGGACGCGGGTTAAGGCATCGAGGTAGGCCGCCGCCCGATTCAGATCGGCATCGGCCATCGGCGCGGACCAGTCGGCGTGGGCCAATACCCCTTCCTGGTATTCCCGGCACAAGCCGGGGACCCAGGACTCCAGTTCGGCGATCATGTGTTCGGGAAAGGACGCATAGTGAGGGCGTTGCGGCTTGACCTCGATGCGGCCCTCCCATAAGACGTGGTCGCGAAGACGTACCGCCACGGCATACGAGCCCGGAAACCAAAGGGCCTTGGGTTGGTCCCACTCCAGCATCTGGCCGGCCGGCACCGGATCCAACCCTTCCACAACCAGAGTCGCCGCTTCTGGCCCCTCCCACCGTAGCTGAAACCGGTCATATTCCCGAAGCTCGAGGTGGGCGGGGACAGGCCGCCACTCTCCCCATGTCCACCCCTCGGTGGGATTCCCCTGGCGCCGCCGCCACTCGACCCGAATGGCTGGCGGCGTGGATTCGTGGCGCACGGCGTATTCAGAGGACAAGGCCAGCCTCCTTCATCTCTTGAATCTCCTCCAACACCGCCAAAGACCGCTCGAGCGCACCCCACGGTGAAGCCTGGAGAAGCCCTCGAAGCGCGGGCAGCGCCTCGGCGAAATACTCCCATTCGATGCCGGCCCCGCGGAATCGGGAGAGGACGCGGGCGGCGAAGACCTCGTCCCACGCCTTGGCCGCCGTCCAGTGGTCGGGACCGGCTACCGCCGGCACCGCTCCGACTATCGCCCGCATGGCGTCGAGCGCTCGCCAGCCCACGAGCGGGCGGCGTCGCACAGCGTTTAAGCGGTCAAAGAAGGCATACTCCTCGGCCGAAAGTGCCGCGGGCGGCGGAGCGAGAGGAAGCGAGACCGGAGGCAAGGGTGGCGGAGGAGCCGATTCGCCGCGTTGAAAGCGGGCGTGGCGGAGGACGATGTAGGTCACGCGGTCCAAAAACTTGTCGGTCAGCCCATGCGAGGCCTCATCCAAGTTGACGGTGCCGATCCAGTAGAGGTTCTTCCCGATGGATACGCGCGGCGGGTATCGGTGGCGGTTCAGGCACGAATTTTCCTCATCGGGGGGATAAAGAGGCCACCCGCCGGTATCCGCCGGGTGCTCCCACAAGCTGAGCCAGGGGGCGAGATAATGTTCGACCCGCGCCAGGTTGAGCTCGTCGAGACACACCACGTGCGGGAGCGCCGGATACTCGGCGGCATGGAGCAGGACGTTGACGAGATTCCCGAGCGCAGGCCGAAAGAGGCGGGCGGTGGGATCGTAATGGCCGATGACCTGCTCGGAGGAGACCCAGGAGGGCTCCACCGTCAACCAGGCCAGACGACTGTCGGATTGACGGCATTCGAGATAACCAGCGAGGGCCAAGGCCAGACTCGACTTTCCCAACCCCCCGGTGCCGCTCAAGACCACGAATTGCCCCGCGGCGAGGCTGGCCAGGAACAACACCAAGTCGTCGGGGTCAAAGACCAAACCGCGGCGCCGGACAAAGTTTAGAAAGGCTGGAAGCGGCCACTCTACCGCCTTCTCGGCAGGTGCGGTCGCCACGGGGCCGTTGGTTTCGCGGGACATCCGAATTCCTTGTGGACGGCGGGGGAGGAACCATCCTTCCTCCTCGCGAATAGCGTCGGCGGGCGGGTTTTCGAACGTCACCGGGGACTGGCGGACGGCCAGATAATATCCCGTGCCTTGCTTTTTTAGGGTCAATCCGCGGACCACCTTGCCCTCGGCGATGGCCCGCACTTCGCGCGGAGGAGGATCGGCGACGGGACCACGCCAGCGCTCGCGGTGCTCGGCCAGGTAGGACTCGACCGCAAACGGCGTGGAAGCGGGGATGACCGGGCACCATTCGTATCCGTCCGCGGCGGGCACGGGATGGAGCGCCAGGTGTTTGACCCCCTCCCCGTCGACTTCGTACGTGACGGTGGTCTCGGCCAGAAAGGCGCTGAGGGTCTGCGACTTCCGCCACCACCCGTTGCGCGAGCGGTCGACGACCCGGGCGAGTTCGGCCGCGTCGACGGAAAAGGTGGCGGCGTCGGGCCATACCTGTTCGATCTGCAGGGTGGGCAGGTCCTCGCTGCGCTCGGGCAGGTGGTGGAGCCGCAACCGGCCTACATGCCGCATCCCGGCTCTCCTTTCTCCAGCAAAAACTGGCGGCAGATGGCACTTAAGGTGTTGACGAAATCAGAATAAAAATTGTCCGGAAGGGGACCGACGCGCTGGTCGTCTGCGATCAGCCGGTCTACGGCGGATTTGACCTCGTTGAGCTCCCGTTGCAGACCCTCGACTGCACCCTGTAGCTCCCGCATCCGGCTTGCGGTCTCGCGCATGACGGCCAGAAGTTCCTCCCGCAGGTCGTGGGCGGCCTCTACCATGTCTGCCAAGGACCGGTCAGGCGCCTCTGCCTTGGGTTGGGGAGACGACGCTGGAGGTATCGGGTCGGGCCGAGCGTAGTGCTCGAGGAAGTGGAGAGCCAAGGGATGGCCCTGGCGGGCGAGTTCGGTCATGGCCGAACGAAACCGGAGAAGGTTTTTGGGCTTTATCTCATAGCCAGTAAACCGCGGCAGCCCCATTTTCTGGGCACGTCGTGCAAAATCCAGAATCAAATTATCGGGCACGGAGGCCACCTGCGTTTCGGGATCAGGGGCGGCGTGCATGAGCGGTTCCTTTCCAACTGGCGATGGCTTCTTTGAGCCAGTCAATCTCTTCCTGTAGGAAGGCGACCATTTCGGCCTCGAGGTGCTCGGTGCGCCGTTCGACCTGTTTCCACGCTGTAATCCGCAAACCGGAAAGTTTCCGCATGGAATTCCCTCCAAAGGGAAAAGTTTCTAGGAAAAGAATTCTCCAAGTGCTGTCGAAATTCCTGCCGATTTTTGGCTCATCGGGGAAGGTACCGGGGGTCGGGCGTATGGAAGGTCCACCCCTCCATGGCGGTCCGCCCGGCGCCGAGGTTTGAGGACGAAAGACTCCTGAAGTCCAAGACACAGTAAGCCAGCAGGAAAAATCCCCGGCGGTTGCAGTCAAAATCAATACCCCCTGGGAGAATGGGGTGCGGCAGGGCAGAAACGCCCCTCGCAGCCGTGGCCTTGCCACAGTCCCCGGGGCCTGCAACCCGGTTCGGGCGCACATGGCCGGATTTGCAGGTGCAACGCCGGTGGCGGGCCACGCGTCGGCGATGGCGGCGGCCGTGGGCACGTTGGTGAGCCCCTCCGCCCGCTTGATTTGGCCGGGTTTGATGCGGTTGCCACTTACTGTCGAGTCGGGCAAGCCCAATCCAGTGCAGTCGAACCCTGCCCCACGCCGAGCCACGGGGTGGTCCTTGAGAAAATTCCCTTAAGTGATTTGTTCCGTCGTCTCCTCCTTGGCGTAAGATGGGGTCAAAGAGTGGTCTTCTGGGTCCGGGTTAGACGAGAGGGTGGCCGCCTTCCCTCACCGGCAATCCCCCAAAGTTTGGCGGCTGCCTTACTGTCGTAAGGGAGTATGGGCGCCGGATGAATGTTTGTTATACCGCTCACGCTCGGGAACGGATGAAGGAACGCGGCGTCACGGAGGAGGAAGTGGAGGAGTGCTTAAGATCGCCCGACGTCACGTATCCTGACGGAAATGGGAACGTCAATGCTGTCAAGCATGGAATCCGCGTCGTTTACAGAGACGACGGCCACAGGAAGAGGGTGATCACCGTTGTCCGGCGAGGAGCCTTTTCTCCGGGATCCGATCGCGTCTAATTACGATGAGGAAGCCGATGCCCTTTATCTTCGGTATCGCACCCTCCCCGTGGCCTTCCAAGAGGAGGTCACCCCCTCGGTCATTGTCGACCGCGGGCCGGCGCGCGAGGTGGTGGGGGTCGAGGTCTTGGCTCCGCGTCGGAACGCGGCGGATGCCATGCGGTGGTTGCGGGCGCACCGTTTGGACGTGGGCCCGCTTAGGTCGTGGGCATAGCAGGGACGCTGCGGGATTGGGGCGTTCCCGGGCTGTCAAACTTCCTGCCGATTGGAATATGCCGTGGCGTATGGAAACGCAGTGGGCGGAGTCCCGCAGGGTCGGGGCGCAGGGATGCTGTTCCTTGCATAACCCTACGCAGGCGAACAAGCCCCGCCGCCCAAACCGGCGCGGCGGGGCCGGCAAGATGCCGAAACGCGTCATCCGGCCGCCGTGCCTTCGGCGGCCAACGCCCAAAACAGGCGCTCGGCACTCAGTGGCAGGGTGCGCAGGCGCACGCCGGTGGCGGCCGCCACGGCGTTGGCGATGGCGGCGGCCGTGGGCACGTTGGTCAGCTCGCCCACGCCCTTGATGTTGTTCGGCCCGATCCCCTTGCCCCCTTCCACCAGCACGATGCGAAACGGGGGGAGGTCCCGGCTTGAGGGGATCTTGAACTCGCCGAGGTTGGCCGCCGTCACGCGCCCATCTTCGAGGCCCACGTCTTCCATCACGGCAAACCCGTACCCCATGGCCAGTCCTCCCTCCAGTTGAATTTGATGGGCCACGGGGTTGATGATGTCGGCCACGTCCACCGCTGCGACCAGGTTCAGCACGCGAATCTCGCCGGTTTCGGGGTCGACCGCCACCTCCGCCACTTCGGCGCAGTAGGAGGTGACGGGCGGCACCTCCTCAGGGCGGACGATGACTTCCACTGCCTCCGTCCCGCCGCGGGCGCGAAATGCGGCCAGGGCCTGGTCCAGGGCCTGGAGCAGGGTGACGGTGACCCAACTGCCGCCGACTCCGTCGTCATGCGGCAGTTCGCTGGTCGAACCCTGCCGGACCCGCACTTTTTCCGGCGGCAGAGCCAAGGCCCGGACCAAGGCGCGGTGCACCACCGTGTGCGAGCCCGTGCCGGTCTCGGGCGTGGGGATGACGGCCGTGACTGCGCCGTCGGCCTCGGGCTCAAGCCTAAGGCTCGTCGAGACGGGGCGAGTGCCGCGGTTGTAGAGGGCGACGCCCAACCCGTAGCGCCACCCCGCCGGAATCGGGGGGCGGGCGACGGCGGCGAGCGCAGCATCGAGGGTCTCGAGCCCTCGGTGTTCGAGGGCGCGATGTCCGTGGGCGTCGGCCTCGCCGGTGGTGAGAAGATTGTTCCGGCGCAATGTGATGGGGTCGATGCCGACCTTGGCCGCGAGTTCATCTAAGGCCGACTCTACCGCGAAGACGGTCTGCGGCGAGCCCGGCGCACGCATGTGGCCACCGGGCAGGGTGTGGGTGTAGGCGATGCGGGAGCGGATGGCGAGAGCCGGAATGCGGTAGGGGCTTCCGGCCTCTCGCACCCCGAAGAGCTCCACGGAAGGCACGGGTTTGTAGCCGGCGTAGGCGCCGCCGTTAAAAAGGGCGTCGACACAAAGCGCCGTAAGCCGACCCGAGGCGTCGGCCCCGAGCCGCACGCGGATACGGCCGGCGTGGCGGGAATCGGTGGCTGCGAGGTCCTCGTTGTAGCGGAGCTGAAGGCGCACCGGCCGCCCGAGCCGCCGCGCGAGCTCAAGGCACAGCACCGGCTCGACCACCGACCCCTTGCCGCCAAAGTCCCCGCCGATGGCCACTGGGTGCACCTCCACCGTTTCCGGGGCGACGCCGTACACCGCCGCCACCTGCGCGCGGAGGCGATAGGGAGATTTGTTGGTCACCCAAAGGTGCATCTTGCCGTCAGGGTCGACCTCGGCCAAAAAGGCCTGGGGCTCGAGATATCCATGCTGGCCGGCAGGGGTGGTGTAGATTTGGTCGACGACGTGGGCCGAGGCGGAAAGCGCCGCCTCGACGTCCCCGCCGCGCCGGATGTCCACCACCGACTGGAGGTTGGGGCCGGATTCAGGGGTGACGACGGCCCCTGGATAGGCCCACGGTTCGGAATGGACCCGGGGCGCGTCGGGGGCGAGGGCCTGCTCGGGGTCGAGGACGGCCGAGAGGGGTTCGTAGTCCACGCGAACCTTGGCTGCGGCCCGGTCCGCGAGCGTCCGGCTTTCGGCTACCACCACGGCTACCGGTTCGCCGGCGTAGCGTGCCTGTTCTCGGGCCAGGAGGGGGACGTCTTGGACGATGCGCCCATAGGTGCGGGCGGGGAAGTCTTCGGCCGTAAAGACGCCGAGGACCCCGGGCAGCGCACGGGCGGCCGCGGCGTCGATGTGCACGATGCGGGCATGGGGGAAAGGGCTTCGCACCAAGGCGGCGTGGCAAAGACGGGGGCGGGCGACGTCGGCGGTGTAGGCCATGGTGCCACGGACTTTGGCGGGGGCGTCGATGCGCGGCATACCGTCCTCCTTTACGCGGTCTACCGGGGGATGGCGATCAGGCGAGGGTGAGGACCACCTTGCCGGTGGCGGGTTCGCGGAAGAGCGACTCCTGGGCTTCGCCGGCTTGTTCCAAGGGGTAGCGGCGCCCAATGACCGGCCGCGCGAGGCCCGCCTGAAAGAGCCCGGCCAAGGCGTGGTGGATGCGGACGCGCTCCTCCGGCGTCACCTGGCGGTTGGTGTAGCCGCGCACGGAGACGGTTTTGCCGAGGAGGTCCGGCGTTTGGACCGTCACCGGACCGGTGGCCCCGATGACCACGATGGTGCCGAGCGGCTTCGCCAACCGAAGGTCGAGGTCGAGCGTCTGTGCGCCGCGCATGGTCAAGATGGCGGGGTACCCTTCGCCGCTCGTCACCGCCTTGAGCCCCTCAAGGTCGTCGTGAGCCAAGGCCGCCTCGGCCCCATGGGCTTGGACGAGTTCGCGGCCGGCCTCGGTGGAAGCAGTCCCCACTACTCTGAGCCCGTGCGCGCGCCCGATCTGTACCGCGGCCATCCCGACGCCGCCTGAGGCCCCGTGGACCAAAACCCAGTCCCCAGGCACCGCGCCGCTCAAGGTAAGCGCCCGCCACGCCGTAAGATAGGGGATGCCGATGGCGGCGCCTTGCTCGAAACTCAAATGCGCGGGGAGCGGCCACACGGCCGCCTCGGGGGCATTGGTCTCTTCGGCGTAGGTGGGCGCGCCGGCCACGTACACCCGATCGCCGACCTGCACCCGGGTCACCCCGGGGCCTACGGCTATCACCTCTCCGGCCCCGTCGCTGCCGGGGATGTAGGGGACTGCCGCTTGGCCCACAGCCCCAAGGCGGGTCATGCGGTCTACCGGGTTGACGCCAGCGGCGTAAAGTCGTACCCGGACCTCGCCTGGCCCCGGTGGTGGCAGAGTCTCTTCTTGCAGGTGCATACCTTCGGGCCCGCCGAGGGCCCGTACCACGATCGCCCGCATTCCAGCGTTCGCCTCCTCGTCTCGGATGTCTCCCACTTCACGCCGTCTCGCCGGCCGGGGGGATTAAGACCACCTTGCCCACGGCGCCGCCTTCGGCCTGGACCTCCTGGGCCGCTCCCGCTTCTTGGAGGGGGAAGCGGCGCCAGATCACCGGGCGGATGGCGCCGGCGAAAAGCCAGGGTTGAAGGCGCCGGTGGATCTGCTCTTGTTCGCCCGGTCGCCAGGTACGGCCCGACACCCCGACCAGCGTGATGCCCTTTCCCTGGATGTCGCGGATGGGCACCGTGGCCGGCGTGGAGACGCTGACCATCACCACGTGGCCGCCTGGGGCCGTAAGGGCCACGTCATCGGTCAGGTGCTCGGTGGCGGCGACGTCGATCACGGCGGCGAACCCCGAGCCGGCCAGGGCCTTTAACCCCTCGCGGTCGCGGTGGTCCAATGCGGCCCGCGCCCCCTGGGCCAGGACGTGCTGGCGGCCGGCCTCGGTGGAAGCGGTACCTACCGTCGCGATGCCGAGCACTCGCGCCCACTGGAGGACGGCAGTGCCCACGCCGCCGGAGGCCCCGCGGACCAAGATGGTGTCTCCGGGCCGGGCTTGGCTTAAGGCCAAGGCCCGGTACCCGGTGGTGTAGGGAAGCCCGAGGGCAGCGCCCTCGGCGAAGGAGAAGCCGTCGGGCAAGGGCCAGCAGGCGGCCTCGAGCACGTTCGTGGCCTCGGCGTAGGTGGCGCCGCCGCGTCCGATGTGGCTGGCAGAGACGTAGACGCGGTCGCCGACGCGGATGCGCTCGACGCCGGAACCGACGGCCGTCACTACCCCGGCGGCGTCATTGCCGGGAATGAAGGGCAGGCGCGCCGCTGGGTACTCGCCGCGGCGCACCCTTCGGTCGACCGGGTTGACCCCCACGGCTAGGATCTGGACCTGGACCTCGCCCGGCCCCGGGGGATCCAGAGGGACTTCTTCCCAGGCGAACACCTCCGGCCCGCCGGGTTGCGTCACCAGCATTGCATGCACCGTATCGTCCTCCTTTTGGTCGATTACCGCCCATCTCCTGCCGGCACCAAGCGCTGGGCGGCCGTGGCCGCGATCCAGTCGGCTCCCTCCGGTAAGAGCACGCTTCCCGAGCGGACGCGGTAGACCTCGGGATGGTCGAGGCCGGGCGGCGTCTTCCCCTCCTCGAGGTACGCCCGCAGCGCCTGGAGCAGACGTCGCCGCACGCGGATGACGGCCACATCCGAGACTGCGAGGTGCTCTTGGCTGCGGTCGTAGATCGGGCCCATGCTTTCGGTCACGGCCTGGTCCTGGGCCGGGAGCGTGGGGATGCCGGTGTAGCTTTCGCCGGACCGTTGGAGCGCCCGGTCGATCTGGTAGTCGTTTTCGGCGCTGGCCACGGTGCGGAACCGGTCGTACCAGCCGGTGCCGTTCGGAAGCTGGGGGTTTTTGACCATGGGGTATTTGGGCGACTCCCCTTCGATGGCCTGCCGCTCTAGCACGCCCGTCTGTCGCCGCCGGCGGCGGGCGAGGGTGAAGTAGAGCGTGTGCTCATCGTCCATCGGCACCCGGGCGCCGAGAAAGAGGTGGGATCCCAACACGCCTTCCGGCATCTGGGTGAAGAAGGGGAAGAGGAAGTTGGCGATCCGCCAGTAGTTGTAGCCCGGTTTGGCCGGCCGCCACGCCCCGTACATGACGCCGTACTCGGTGTCCACCACCTCATAGCGAGGGGCCCGGTCCTTGACCATCCAGTAGAGGAAGGTATCGGGCGTGACCTCCTCGGGGGCAATGGCCCCCATGTGGAGAAACCCGGCGTGCGAGGTGTCGATGGACCCCTCCATGGCCTGGAGCCAGTTGCAGGCCGTCTGGGAGACCACCGGCTGGACCTCCCCCTCGGGGAGGGTCAGGGCTTCGAGCTCCGGTAGAGGCGGCGGCGTGGGGCGAGGACCGAGGTATGCCCACACGATGCCGGCCTTCTCCACGGTGGGGTAGGCACGGGCCTTGAGCTTGTGCTTGAAGTCGCTCTCCGGCGGTTCGTTCGGCATGTCAAGGCAGCGACCGTCCACGGCAAACTTCCAACCGTGGTACACGCAACGCAGCCCATCGCCCTCGTTGCGGCCGTAAAAGAGGCTTGCGCCCCGGTGGGGGCAGTGGTGGGGCATCAGGCCCACCCGACCCTGGCGGTCGCGAAAGGCGATGAGCCGCTCGCCTAAGAGCAACACCCGCACCGGGTCGCAACCGGGTTCGGGGAGTTCGGTGGACAGAAGCGCCGGCACCCAGTACTCGCGCATGAACCGCCCCATGGGAGTACCGGGGCCGACGCGGGTCAACAGGGCGTTGTCTTCCGGGCTGAGCATCGAGGGACCCTCCTTTGCGAAAAGCTTGGCTGTGGGGTTGTGGGGTTACGCCTGCGCGCCGGGGAGGGGCGCCGTCAGTTCGGCCGCGCCGACCTCGACTGCCCGCGTCTCTGGCCCTAAGGCCGCGCCAACTGCCGTGAGCACGCCACCCAAGGCCAACAGCACCAAGGGGGTGTACTCAAACGGCATCACTCGCCCCAGCCCGAAGAGGTAGAGGCTGTAGAAACCGGGGATGACCCCGCCCAAGCTGAAGACGCTACTGAGTCCGGTGGCCCGGATATGGATGGGGAAGCGCTCGGCGAGGTAGGAGAAGAGTACCCCCGAGTAGGGGATAAGGCTTAGGGTCATGGCGAGCCACCCGAAGGCGAAGACCGGGCCAAACCCGTGGTGGGCGTCGGCGGCGCGGATCATGAGGTAGTAGAAGCCGGTGCCGAGCACGGCCACCCCGATGCCGCCTCCCACGAGCGCCGGCTTTCGGCCGAGGCGCTGACTGAAGGCGCCGTAGCCGATGGAGAGCACCAGAATGCCCACTTGGCTCGCGATGAGCAGGGGGCCGATGTCGGGCGGCGGCTGGTGGAGATAGCCGATGAGCAGACTTGGCACGAAGGAGACGGCGATGTCGACGGTGAAGAAGAAGCCGAGCACGATGAGGAAGGTCTGGCCGAAGGTGCGGAGATACCTCCCCGAGAAGACCTCGCGCAGCGGAGAGGCCCGGCGGAGGTGGTAAAGGCTCGTCAGATCGACCTCCAAGGCGTTGCGCAAGAGCAGATACACCACCACCGCGATGACGCCGGCGAAGAGGAAGGGTAGGCGCCATCCCCAGATGGCAAAAGCGCGCCCGGGACTGATGGCCACGGTGGCCGACTGCACGAAGCTTAGGATGAGCACGCCCAAGGTAAGGCCAATCCCCACCAGGGCCCCGATGAGCCCCCGCTGGGGGCGCTCGGTCTGCTCCAGGGACAGCGCGGCGGCGCCGCCGGCCACGGCGCCTTCAAAGACGCCGGTCACCACCCGGAGCAGCAGGAGGCAGGCTACGGCACCATACCCCCAGGCAGCGTAGCCAGGCAGGGCGGCGATGAGCACCGTGCCCAGCGTAAAGGTGGTGATGCAGAGGCCGACCAAGCGCCGACGCCCTACCCGGTCGCCCAATGGGGCAATCAACAGACTTCCCACCGGATTGGCGACGGCGGTGATGCCGTAGAAGAGATTCACCAAGGTGACGCGTGTGGCTGGCGGTAAGGTGGGGGGGACAAAAAACAACATCGCAGCGGGGAGGACAAAGGTCGGCAGTTGTTGGTCGTAGCCGAGGAGCAGCATCGAAAGCCATCCCGAGAGGATGGCGCGGGTGCGCTGGCCGCGCATCGCCGTAGGCTGCGGGGCAGGGGTAGCCCCAAGCTCGTTGGACATGGTCCCTCCTTAGGGATTGGACGACCCCGGACCAACCTTTCACGTCACCTATATTTAATCATAAAAAATGTGAGGGAAATTGTCAACTGGGTGAGAACTTCCGAAAGCGTTCCTCGCCGCAACTGGCTGCCGGCTTTAGCGGGAAGAGGAGCGGGAAGAGCGGGGACGGACCGGACGGCGCTCCCCGGTGTCGGGCCGGATGACGGTGAGCGGCGGGGGTGGCGTGGGGATGCGGCCGGCGCGGCGCTCTTGGTGCAGCCACGCGCGAAAGGCGTAGACAAAGGCTGCCCCCAGTCCGAGGTGCATGCCCAAAAGGGCGATGCCGCCGCCGAGCTGCTGGTCTCCTACCCGGGAAAGCCCGAAGAGGGGAGGCACGGCGTGATAGGCGGGGTAGAGCGGAGTGCCGGCCAAGGTGATGAGGGCTTGGGGGAGGATCATGGGGATACCGGCCAAAAAGAGGTAAAGGAGCTGAAGGCCGGGATGAAGCCGCGGCAGCGCCGGATGCGGGCTTAGCACCGGCCACCATAAGCCGACGGCAGTTACAGTCAGGGCCAGATGGTCCGCCAAAAGGCCGAGGCTTCCGGCTTCGAGCACACGGTCGTAGACCGAAGGCACGAGCGGGACCGACAAGACCCCCGTGAACAGCACGATGGCGGCCACCGGCCGGGTCAGGATCCGCCACCCTTCAGTGAGCGGTCCCGACAAGACCCTAGAGGCCAGACGCGGCGGTGTGGCCACCAATAAGAGCGGTGCCGCCACCATGCTCAGAAGCGTGCTCTGCAACAGATAGGCCGCCAACAGCCGGTGATCCAGCACCTCCAAGGGGCCGCCGAAGCCGAGGTAGCAGGCCATCCCGGCGCCGACCAGGGCCCAGCGTTGGCGCGACGTCAGCCCGGCCCCGAGCCGCCGCGCGGTGTGGAAAAACGCCCAGCCTCCGGCCAAGACTAAAAGCGCCGTCACGGGGTCGATCTCACTCCACCAACCCAGCCCCTGGCCGCCCATGTCGCTGCCCCTCCTTCGCTGTCGCTCTTTTCGCATTGTACTCGATCTCGCGGCAAAAAGAAGCCACAGGAGGGTGCACCCACAACGAAGGGGCATCCCGTGGGATGCCCCTTCGGCCATGACCCTTAGTCGTCTTGTTCTCCATGGTCGCGGTGACGGTGGGGGGGTCCCGCCATGCCCCCACTTTGTCCCAGGAACTGCTGCAGGTAGTTTAGGAGCCAGGGCGGAATGTTCTGCAGGCCCGGGGGTCCACCATTAGGAGGACCTCCAGGCGGCGGGGGAGGCGGGGGAGGAGCCGACGATGGGCCCGGGGATGGAGACGGAGGCGTCGCCGAGCCTGGCCCTGGGGCCGGGATCATGGTGCCCTGGGCGAAGAACCACCCGTGGATGCGCCAGAAGAACTCCGGCCCGTGGCGAGCGTGTTGCTCCTGTTCCACCTCTTGGGTGACCTGCGAGGGGATGGAGGCCCCGCCGCCCACGATCACATAGGTCGTCACGGAGGGTTGGATCTGCTGGAGGTACTGCTTCCACCAGTGGCGATAGACGGCGCCGTTGACGATGATGATGGGCGCCTGCTGTGAAGCTGCCAAGGGCGCCACCGTGAGCGCGTCAACCAAATGGGCGTCGTCGCCATTGGCGAGGTAGACCACCGAGGGGTGGGGGAAAAACTGCTCGTCTACAGCTAAAGCCGTGCCAAACCGGTCGGGGCCGGTCAGGGGCTTGACGGTGGTCGAGGTGGGCAGGTTCGTGACGTCACTGTAGGCGACACTGCCCAGCTGATAGACGGTGGGCGATCCGTACACATACTGCAACTCCGCCGAAGGCAGCTGAGTGTTGGCCCCCTGCGGGACGAGGAGGATGGGCGCTTCCAGCATGGCGGCTGCAGGACTGGCCGACAGGGCATCGACCCAATGGCCCGGTGCCCCGGAGGCGATGAAGATGTTGGAGAATCCGCTGCTGCCAGTGGCGCTGGCGAGCGCTCCCGCCACGGCCGCGGCGGTGTCGTAGGGGTTGCTGTCCCCGTACTGCCCGACCACGCTGACGCCGCTCGGGAGTTGGCTGATGATCGTGGAATTATTGACCGCACCGACCAGAATGACTTTGCTGACGCCGAGATAGGTGAAGTCGGTGGTGAGGGTAGTGCCGAGCGTGTCGGCGTTCTGGGTCAGGAGAATCGGCACGTCCAACGCCTTGGCCAAGGGGTCAGCCAAGAGGGCGTCGACCAGGTTCCGATTGTTGCCGGCAGCCAAGATGGCCTCCCCGCTCGGTACCTGACCGTTGTTGTTGGCGAACTCGAGCTGGGCGATGGCCATGGCCGTGGCCTGGCGGGTCTCGCCGTACACCCGCGTCACGGTGGCGGTGCTGGACCCAAACGGGACTCCGGTTCCTCCCTGATCTCCTTGCGCAAAGGCTGGCCCTGCCCCCAAAAGAAGCGGTACCATTAGTGAGAGGGCAGACAACCAAGCCAGTGCCCAACGTCTGAGCGATTTCATGGCATCCCTCCAGAGATTCGGTTGCGCTTCTGGAAAGAACCCGTCCCTACCAGGGAGGGCCTCTCGCTAGAGGAATTCGGGCGCATGGACCGATTTGGAGGGAGGCCACCGGGAAAAATTTCCTCAAGGTCAGGGGATGGCATGGAAGCGACGGCAACCTATCACCCGGAGGAGACCTACAGCGTCGGCCCCTTGCTCAAGCTCGAGCGGTTGTCCACCTGGGTGTGGGTGCTCGGCTACACCGCAGTGCTGACGACGTTGTCGGTGGTGCGCTACGAGTGGTTTGCCGCTGGATGGGATCTCGGCTACTACGAGCAGGCCATGTGGGCCCTCTACCACCAGGGGCCCGGGGCGCTGGCCACCCTGTCGGGGTATCCAGTGCTTGCCGACTCGGCCTCGTTCATCCTCCTGATCCTCGCCCCCTTTTTCGTGTGGTTCGGCGTGGGCTTTCTCTTCGTCCTCCAGTCTTTGGCCTTGGGCCTAGGGTATTGGTGGATCCGGCGCATCGGAAACGCGCTCGGCCTAGACCCGGTGCGCGCTCGGTTGGTTGGTATCGTCTACCTCCTTTATCCGGTTATCATCGCCGCAAACCTCTTTGACTTTCACCCCGATGTGCTGGCCGTTCCGCTGCTTTTCGCGGCCATGTCCTACAGCCTTCAAAACCGCTGGGGCGCCTATGCCCTGACCATCTTCGCATGCCTTCTGGTCAAGGACATGGCGGCGCTGGCAGTGCTGGGCCTGGGGCTGACCCTGCTCTGCCAGCGGAAGTGGGGAGCAGGAGCCATCACCTTTCTTGCCGGCAGTGCCTGGCTGGTGGCGACTACCAGTTGGTTCATCCCGTGGCTGGCGCATCACCCCATGAGCCAATGGGTGGCCTACTATGGCCAATGGGGCAAGACTCCGCTTTCCGGACTGCGGTACCTGGCCCGCCATCCCGAGGCCCTCTTCGGATGGATACGGCAGGTTCGGGCCTGGGAGTACCTGGTCTGGATCTTCGGTCCTCTGGTGGGCCTGCTTTTTCTCGGCATGCGCCCTACATGGGTTTCTGTGGCGTGGCTCATTCCCGCCGCGGTGATTCTCGAAGCGAACTTGCTAAGCCGCTTTCCTGCGCAGACCTCTCCCTTTGACCAATACTCGCTCTTTGCGGTGCCAAGTTTGATGCTCGCGATGCTGCAAATGGGACGCCCAAGGATGCGCGCGGGGAACCGGTGGAAATGGGGGGCCGTGGTCCCCGCGGCCGGATTTTTTATCGTGCTTGCCTACCATCTTCACGCCACCACCTGGCGCGCCCATCCTTCCAACGTCGCGAGTTTAGAGGCGGCGGTCTTGCGGGTGCCCAATGGTGCGCCGGTGGTCGCACAGAACTTTGTCTTGCCCCATGTGGCAAGACGCGCGGTTCTCTATGACCTCAATCAAGGAAGCCCAGTCTACCAACGTCCCGGCACCTATATTCTGGTGGACCCGCGCTTTTCAACAACCGGTGTCCAGGGACAACGGTATGCGAATGCGGTGGCAAAAAACCTAGCAAAGCAGGGGTATCAAGCAATCTTTCACGATGGAGGGGTAATCCTTTTTAGGAGCCGGGGGCGGTAGGGATAAATTTATTTATATAGAGCCGTTTCCGCTTTCTGTATCTAAAGAAAGAAAGTATAAAGTGGAGACTTAGGTCCAGTACACTTCCGTTAGAGAGAGGGAAAAGGTAATTTGCATAAATTCTTTCCTGGACTGGTTTATATGGATTTAAAGCCTTTGAGTGCTTTTTCATAGGTGTTTAGAACCGATTTTGTTGGAACTTGGGCGGGCTGACCGCCGACGACACGGTGATGCGTGGCGGTCGGTCAAAGTCTTCGGGTCTCTCCAAAGCATGCCGAGAACGGCGGCACGCCATTGCGGGCTGTGGGCGCTGGCTGGCCTGGAACCAAACAGCGGTGTGGCCCTGCGAGCAGGGGACATCTATGTAAGAAGTGTTTGTGGAATAGGTGACGGCGGCAAAAACCGGGCAATCGGGAGGTGGAGCACCGCGCGCCTCTTATCCTGGGCGGGGTTTCCGGCGAAAAGACCTTGGCTGAAAGGTCAGCTTCAGGGCGCGTGTTCGGTCCAGAACCGCTCTCATTGGAGAGTTATAGTAGACAGCCCGAAGCCGGCCTCAAAACGTATCTAGAATTATCCGCAGGAAGTATCCGTAGGTCTTTGTTGGGCTTAAGGGGAAAATCCACTGTGGGATGGCCGGCGAATTCTCGGCCAATGGACCTTGGACCCGCAGAACGACCAACAGTCAGCGCCGGTTCAACCAGGTAAATACGAGCTTCAGTGCGACCAAGTTCAGGAAGATTCTGTTGAGCCCTTGAGAACTGCGGGGACACGGATGGTATGAACGGTGCCGTTACGAGTCTGCCGAGACCCCTGCCATCGGTCTCCTAGAATAAGTAAAATAAAAGCGCAATACGTTCCCGTCAATGATTCAGAGTGAGTTGAGGATAAAGGTGAACATTGGAGTCGATGTTCGGGTATTAGCCTCTGATGCTCCCCGAACGGGAATACCGACCTATGTATATCATCTTGCGAAGGGTTTGCTCAGCCTGTATCCGGGGGCGACTACACTATACTCCCACCGTCCAATCCCCGACCTATCGGTGGTGGTGGTCAAAAAGCTAGTAGGGCTTCCTTGGCTTCAGACTAGCCTAGTGGCTGCTGCTTACAAAAATAGAGTATCGCTTTTTCATGGGCCAGCTTTTGCTCTGCCGAAATTTGCTGCCTTCAAACGGGTGGTAACACTTCATGACTTTGGATTTCTGCGCCACCCCCAATGGGTAGCTCCCGATGTTCGCGACTATCTGAGGCGGATGGTTCCCCAGGCGATTTCGGTAGCAGACGGTATCATCGTGCCATCGCCCGGAATCTTAGAGGAGTTATATGAGTTTTTTCCTACTGTTCGGGGACGCCACGTGGCAATAATCCCGATGGGATCTGAGTTTGCAGAGCACAAGTATGAAGGTGTGACGGCCCTCACTCCCCCAATTGATCGACCTTACATTCTGCATGTGGGTACGCTCGAGCCCCGGAAAAACCTTGGGACTTTGGTTAAAGCTTATGAGAAGCTTGCGCGGTTGGGAATGCCCCATGTATTAGTGTTGGTGGGGAATAATCCCAATGTCGGTTCGTCTGTTATTGATAATTTGGATCCGAGAATAATTGTGACCGGCTATGTGTCCCGAAGCGATCTAGCGGCGTGGTACGCGCACGCCAGCCTTTATGTGCAGGCTTCCTGGTATGAGGGATTCGGCATGGGGACGCTGGAGGCGTATTTGTGGGGAATTCCTATTGTTGCGTCCCGGACCGGATGGGTTGTTCAACTAGCAGAAAGTAGCGACTATCCCGCAGTACTTATCGACGATGCGTCGGACCCGGAGGCGCTGTTTCGGGCCATGGAGCGGGGGATTTCATTGGGAAAAGAAATCCCCCGCTCGCCGGATAGGTGTAAAGGATTTACCTGGGTCGACATCGTGCACCGGCATTGGTACTTTTATGAGGAAGTAGTAAACGGTACGTAGACGCCCATTGAGGAGATGATGTGCCGTTCGCCGCCTTCTCTTGGATTGTAGCGAAATATGGAGACACCCAGAGCGCCATACTGGAATACAGCGAGTGGTCAGAAGTCTCGGCGGAGCCATCCAAAAGTTGTCGCCGTTGGATCAGACTGGGTTGCTTCCGGTCTTCGTGGTTGTAGACGATGACGGCGTGTTTTGGGAGATTGAGAGGATTCCCGAGCCGTCCAGTCGGCCACTGTCCGGGCGAAAACAGCAGGTGTTGCCTTGTCCCGAGGATATCTTTTTTGTTTTGGATGCCAACTGGGGGCGGAGCGTCTTGAGGCGGCTTGAGCCGCTTTGGGCGCTTGGGCTTACCGTAGGGGTTTTACAGCATGACGTTATTCCGTGGAGATTTCCCGAGACGTGCTCTCCCGAAATGCCGGCTAGCTTTGACCGATGGATGGCCGAGTGCGCAACCTATGCGGACTTCTTTGCTTGCGTCTCCGAGGCGACCCGAGTGAGCCTCCTTGAGGAGTTTTCCCACCGGCACCCGTGGCGTCGTCTAGAACGTGCCGATACCTACGTATTTCGACTGGGGGCGGATTTTGCCGAACCCTCCAGTGATCCTTCGGTTTCCTTAAAATCAGTTTTTTATTCCGGGCGGCCGGTATACGTTGTCGTCGGGACGCTGGAGCCACGTAAAAATCATGCCGTTGTATTAGATGCGTTCGAGGATTTGTGGGTTGAGGGGCATGACGTGGGCTTGTGCCTCATTGGCGCCCGCGGGTGGAATGTTGAGGACCTAATTTCGCGAATAATGCACCACCGCGAGCGGGGTCGCCGCTTGTGGTGGTTTGATAAGGTACCGGATGGCGATCTGGCCTACGCCTATAGCCATGCAAGGGCGGTGATTCTCGCGTCGCTGGAGGAGGGATTCGGCCTTCCTCTGGTGGAAGCCCAGCACTTTGGGGCGCCGGTACTGGCCAGTAACATTTCGGTTTTTCGGGAAATCGCTGGTGACAGAGCGCTTTTCTTCGAGCCGAGGAGTAAATTGCAGCTAATGGAGTTGATAAAACGATTGAAGGATGCCCCGGAAAAGAGTGCCTTCGCCGAATTTCAATGGCCGACCTGGCAGGAAAGCGCGATAGAATTCCTAAACGGTTTAAACAAGGTCGCCTCCGTCAAACCTGTACTTCGCCATAGAGTGCGGGTCACAAGGAGGCTGCTGGAAACAGGGTCGCGTGCTGCTGATGGCGAGATGTCAGCGCCTTTAGGGGTTTCGACGCGGGCAAGTGCCGAACTTCGCGAGAATCTATCCCTTCGAATGGAGGGGAGGAGACCCTCGATAGCTACTCGTGTCAAGGCCCATCCGGTTGTACAAAAGTGGCTGTACCAGAGACGGGCGCTGTGGCCGCTGCGTTGGATGTGGGCTACCCTGCGCCAATCCAACACGCGATGGCGGGTGTTGGAGGCGGAATCTCGATTGGCGGGCCTTGAGGCCAGGATTCACGGCTTGGAGTCCCATATACCATCATCAATAGAATTGCGCCAAAAATCGTCTTTAGTTCAAGCAGAGGTGGAGCAGGTTCTTGAACGGGTTAGAAAGGTGGAGAATAAAATTCTGGGAATTGATGCTGCAGAAATAGATATAAAACAACAAAATAAAATTATATCTAATGTTCAAAAAGACATTTCCGATCTAAAATTCCAAGCCAAAAGAATAGAGGATGGCCTAAAAGAAGTACGCAATATAGTAATACCAGCACCTCAAACGCCTCCTTTTTCTGTCACGCTTCCGGTAGAAGATTTTCTTCCCCGAGCAGAACGTCGTATCGGGGTTCCGGCGGCGGAATTAGAGCCATCAGCGCGACAGCAATGGACGTATGCCTATTTTAGTGAGATGTGGGGGCCGGATTACGAGAAAATTCGTCTCGCGCAGTACCAGGCTTATCTCCCGTTTATTCCCCGTGAGATGGACAGTTCCTGCGTGGCTTTAGATCTCGGCTGCGGTGCGGGAGAGTTTGTGGAATTCTTGACGGCGAATGGCATCCCGGCCTGCGGCGTGGATGTAAATGCATCCGAGGTCCAAAGAGCACGGAGAAGGGGACGGAATGTCCTGCAAGCCGACATCCTTTCGTTCTTGGAAAACAGCAACGACTGTTATCGAGCCATTTCACTGATAGAGGTCATCGAACACCTCGATGTTCATGTCGTTTCCCGGTTGGTACAAAAAGCGGTAGAACGCCTGGCCGTTGGAGGAGTTTTACTCATTGAGACCATCAATCTAAGACACCCGATGGCCTTTCACGGATTCTTTACGGATCCTACGCATGTAAGGCCGGTTCCTGATGACTATTTGGCTTTCCTCTTCCAATGGGAAGGGCTCGGAGACATCCAGCGGGTCTTTACCAATCCTGCCCCGCTCGAGGCGGGTACCGGGCGAGACATCACTCGGCTCTACTATAACTATGCTCTTGTGGGAAAGAAGATTTAACCATGCCGCGATTGTTATTTGACGCACAGTCCTTACAAACAGAAAGTCGAGGACTGGGGCGCTTTGCTTGGTCTTTGCTATCAGCGTTGGAGAAAGCGGCCCAGAGCACCGGGCAATGGGATATTGACGTGCTCATTTCTCCACTACGTCTGTCTTTTATTCGGGGCCGTCCTGTAACGGGTGGCGCTTGGTTAGAAGGGTTCGAAGAAGCGTCGAGTTTCAATCAGGTCATTGCAGAGTGGGCGATACAGGATTACGACGTCGCCTTGTTTCCGTCTCTCTTTGAGGGGTTGGACGAATCCGGTGTGGCCACGCCATCTGGCACCAAGGCCGTGTTCGGAGCCTCGACAGCTGTCGTGGTCCACGATGTGATTCCGCTTATTTTTCCCGACCAGTATTTTCCCGTCCATCCGAAATATCAGGAATGGTATCTCAAAAAGCTTGCATTCATAAACGACGCCGATGTCATCTTTGCCGTTTCGGAAGCGACAAAGCGAGATGTGATTGAACGGTTACACATCGATGCGGCCAGAATCACCGTGATCGGAGCAGGGGTAGCGAATTCATTCCGTCAGTTGTCTTCTGAGCAACAGGAAGAATGGAAAAGGCGGTTTCGGCAAACATATGGCATTGATCGGGGCTTTATTCTTTATGTCGCCTCCGATGACGAGTGGCGCAAAAACATCGAAGGGCTCATTCGGGCCTATGCGTTGCTGCCTCACCGTTGGCAGCAGGAAACTCAGTTAGTTATTGTTGGCCGAGTGCCTGAGGCCAGAAGAAAATATTATCAAACGATCATCAAACAAAGCGAAACCCCGGCATCCATCATTTTTCCCGGTCAAGTATCGGATGACGAGCTTGTTGGCTTTTATAATTTGGCCTATGTCTTTGTGTTTCCAAGTTTTTACGAAGGGTTTGGCCTTCCGGCCATCGAGGCGGTCCGTTGCGGCACTGCCGTGCTGGGAAGCAATCTCTCTTCACTGCCAGAGGTGCTGGGGCGATCCGATTGTTTGTTTGATCCGAGTCATCCGGAAACCATCGCGGACCGTCTTCTCTTTGCCCTAGAACATCCTAGCTGGGTGCAGGACCTTGCAAAGGCCCAGCAAGCCTCGACGGCCGGCTTTACCTGGGAAAACACCGGGGGCAAGGTTCTCAATGCACTTTCGCGGTTAGTGGATTTGAAGGGTTCCACCTCCCCAAGCCGATTAGGGCGTATGAAGAATTCATGGAATGTCGCCCTTGTTACGCCCTTGCCCCCGCTTCATACAGGAGTCGCGGAATACGCCAGAGATTTGGTGCCAACTCTGTCGCGCAGTTTTCCGATCGTACTCGTGGCGGAAGACCCGAATGAGGTGGTAAAAGGAGATTTCTTAACATGCAATTATCCATTCATCGATTCCACCCAATGGGATGCGAGAGGAGGACTTCCGCTTTTTCAAATCGGGAACAACGGGGACTTCCACGCGTACATGTTGCCCTTACTAAACAAATGGGGGGGCGCTGTCACCCTGCATGATGTCGTCCTTGATGGTCTAGCAGGATTTGTCGCCGCGAACCCGACGCTAATGGGCCAACTAGTGACGGGAGCAGAACGGGAGATCTGGGCGGCTGCGCAGAATTTAGTTGAACCGGACAAAAGTAGCCTGTTAGCGCATCTCCTTTTGGATTGGATTGTTCGGCATTGCGATGGGATCATCATCCATTCAGAATTCGCTAAGCGTATGGTGCAGGAATTAATTCCGGGGATAGACATTCCCCTTTTCGTCATACCCCATGGCATCGGTAGACGCTTCAAGACCTCTAAAGTGGCGAAACCGTCTCAAGGGAGGGTGATAATAGGGGCTTTCGGAAACGTTCACCCCGTAAAGGGGCTAGAACGACTGATTGAAGCTGCGGGTCGTAGCGGTGTCAAGGAACGAGTGGAACTGCTGATAGTGGGAGAGGGGGGAGACGAGTATATTTCGGTATTGAGGAATGCGGCGTCCGATTATGGTGTTCGCGTCACATTTACAGGTTGGGTCAGCGACGAGGAATGGGCGAAAGCGCTGGGCCGGGTTGATATTGTTGTGTCGTTGCGCGAAGAATCCCGCGGCGAGAGCAGTGGCCCGGTACACCAGGCCCTGGGGTGGGGGAAGGCGGTGATCGTCGAAGCGGTGGGGGCCAATGTGGAACTTCCAGATCATGTGGTCAGAAAGGTTAACCGTAGAGATGTTGTGGGGTTATCTCGGACCATCGAAGAGTTGGTGGAAGATCCGGTTTTGCGCCATCAATATGGTCAAAACGCCATCCAATGGGTGGAAGAGGAGCGTTCGTGGGGGAGGATTGGTGACTTGTATCGCGAGGCACTTGAAACTATTTATTCGGTTCGGCAATCTCGGCGGAAAGTAGCCAGTAAGGTCGCCGTCCCGAGGAGCGTGTCGCTGTTGCTGCGTTAGGATTTATCCGGAGAATCCCCGTGTGAGTGGGCGGGTATGATGGGAGTCAAGCCCCGCGTTCGTGGGATCGTTTTGTAGGAACCGTTAAGGATTCGGTCGAATCAGGCGAGTTGAGGATCAACTCCGCGGTGTATGACTGATCGCACCTGCGCACCGCCCGCATGAGCCGGATATTCCGATGACTCGCATACGTGAGCGCCAACGGCGCGGCGCCGAGGATGCTATTCCATTTTTCCATCAGGGAAGGAGGAATCCTTTCATCATTCCGTGCTGTATGGGCTAGATTTGTCAAAGCTCAAATGGTTCTCGAGATGCTCTAAGAGGAAAAAACGGTCGCTCAGCTCGCCGCCGAATACCGTATCCATCCCAGTTAACTCATCGCTGGAAGCGCCAGGCGCTCGAGAACTTTCCGAATTAGTTCACCGAATCCCAAGCGCTCCAACAACAGGCCAGGCCCAAGCCCACGAACACCAGCTGACCGAGCTCTATGCGGAGATCGACAAACTGACCACGCAGGTGGAGCGGATTAAAAAAATCTGGCCTCGACCCTCAAGGCGCTGACCGCGTGGCCTTGTTGGATCGCGGGTCGGATACGTTACCGTTGACGACCCAAGCCGATCTGTTGAGCCTCAACCGCTCGAGCCTGTATTACCGATCCGTGGAACCGGACCCCGAAGAGGTCGCAATCAAGAATCGCATCGACGAGATGTACACGGCCCGGCCATTTTACGGACCGCGGCGCATGACGGCTCAGCTCAAGCAAGCGCGTTTAGCGCTACATGCTGGAGATGGGCATCTGGGGGCTCGCTCCGGGGCCCCATACCGGTACCCGACATCCCCAGCACCCGGTGTATCCGTGTTTGTTGAAAGGCGTCACGCCGGCGAACCCCAATCATGTGTGGAGGATTGACGTGACCAATATCCGGCTGGTGCCTGGCTGGCCATACCTGGCGGCCATCATCGATTGGTATTCGCGGTTTGTGGTGGTCTGGGAACTCTCGGAAATCTTGGAAATAACACATTTGTCGTAGCGGCCGCGGAATGGGCCCTGGCCACCGCCACTCCGACGATTGGGAATCACGATCAAGGCAGCCATTTTACCAGTCCGCAATACGCCGAGGTCCTCTTGGCGAAGGAGGTGCAAATTAGCATGGATAGCAAAGGCCGAGCCCTCGACAGTATCTTCGCCGAGCGGCTCTGGTGGAGCGTGAAATACGCAGAGGTCTACCTGCATGAGTACACGTCCCCCCAGCTTGACTTCGACATTACCGGGCTAAAAATGGCGTCGTGATGCGGATCCCGTGACGCCGTGGCGCTACCGGGGGGCGATGCTGGGGGCAGGGTCACCACGGCGACCCGGAAGGCGGCCGCGGTTTCGCCGACCAGGGGCGTACGACAGAGATAGGCCTGGTCGTTCACCGTCAGCGGCACCGCCTGCACCCGCTCCAAGTCGGCGAGCACGGTCCGGGTCGAGGCCGTGACGCCCGCCTCACGCAACAACCGCTGCAAGGGGTACTCGAGCACCAGCCCGAGGAGGCAGACCGTGACATGGCCGCGAATGCGGGCATCGGTCCAGTGGAACATCGGCCGGAGGTCGAGCTGACTCTTTCGGGTCCGGAACGCTCGTACAATCTGCCACGCCTGCTTGTACGCAGCGACCA
The DNA here is from genome assembly GCA_023511625.1 of Bacillota bacterium. Lineage (GTDB taxonomy): Bacteria > Bacillota > Sulfobacillia > Sulfobacillales > Sulfobacillaceae > JAIMAE01. The sequence continues at coordinate 93,247 of JAIMBD010000008.1, forward strand.
CTGCCGCCCGGGGCAGGCGCATGTTCGTACGGAGCACGGACTTCCCGTCGTATGGGGTGTGGGATCTAACTTTGTTTGGCCGGAAAAGGCGAGGGATGTCTCGCACTGTTTGCCCCAGGAGGGCGCGCTAAACGACTGCCCTGGCCCCGGAGGCGTAGCCCCGGGGCCAGGGCGGTGAAGAGTTGACGGTCCGCTGAGGGGCGGGAATTCGGGCTATAACGTTGCCGGTATGGGGCTCCTTGTGCTTCGGTAGAAACGTCGAGCGTTTGGCACAAGGGGGGGGAACACAAGAAACCGGCTGCTTAAGTCTTGGCGGACTCAGCCGGTTTCCTGCACTGCGTGCATGGACAGTATACTCAGTTTCACCGTCGTCGAGCAACTCTACGTCGCCTTTCTGACCACACTCGCCGCGGAGGGCTTTCGTTGTCCGCGGTGTGGAGGCCGTCGGTCGCGCCACAGTTGGCGCCCCCGCTGGGTGCTATGGGCTCCTGGGCGGCTGGACCGGCTCCAGCTCCTCCGGGTGCGCTGTCGGCACTGTCGGACGGTGGAGACCTGCTTTCCCCCCTGGCTCTTCCCCTACGAGGTCGCCACCGTCTGGGTGTTGGCCGCCCTGTGTGCCGCGATCGCCCTCGAGGGCCAGCCCTGGGCCGCCGTGGAGCGGCAAGGGGATTGGCCGCGGCATTGGCTGCGGCGCCATGTGGGGCGGTGGCTGAGTCGGGCGGCGATCTGCCGGCAGCGCATCGCCCAGCAATGGCAGGCCTGGGGGTGGCCATGGCCCAGCTGGACCCAGACCTGGCAGCCGCCGGCGACCGCGCGCTCCGCCGACTGGGCGTGGGTGTGCGTGGCCTGGGCCTGGACCGTCCAGGTAACGTCCCTGGAGGCGGTCGCGACCCAGATCGGCGCCTGGGCCGTCTGGTGTGCGGTAGCGCCTTGCGCCCTCCCGTCGGACGTGTTTCCCGCACGGACTCACTGGGGGCGCCGGCTGCGCGCGGCGCTGCCACCCTGATTGGGGCTGGCCTTCCCGCCTTCCTGGCCGGTACGGTCAGGGAGAAAGGAGGTTCCCCCTAATGACCGACGACGAACGTCAAGCGTGGGCCCTCTACCGCTACCGGTGCATCAGTGGGCTGGTGGACCCAGCGGCCACCCCCACCGACCGCCAGGCCTGGCTGCGGTGGCTGCGCCAACAGCCCCCCACGACCCCGCACGGGGTGCCGCGGGTACCCTCGGCTCGCAGCCTGCGGCGGTGGTGTCAGGCCTACCGCCACGGGGGCTTCGAGGCCTTGCAGCCCCGCCGTCGGAGCGATGTAGGCCAACGCCGGACCATTCCCCCCGCCGTCTGGGAGCAGGCGGTGGCGCTCAAGCGGGCGGTGCCCGCCCGCAGTGCCGAACAGGTGCTGCAACTGCTAGAGGCCTGGGCGCCGGACGCCGGGATCGATCCCGCCGTAATCGCCGGGATTCGGCGGGCCACGCTCTACCGCCATTGGCGCCAGGCCGGCATCACTCGCCGACAGCTGCCCCCGCCGCCTCCGCGCCGGTTCCGCCGCTGGGAGGCCACCGCCCCGGGGGTGCTCTGGCAGTCGGACGTGATGGACGGACCGTATGTGCCCGATCCCACCCCCGACGACCCCCACCGCAAGCGGAAGACCTACTGCCTGGTACTCCTGGACGACTACTCCCGCCGGATTGTGGCCGGACGCTTTGCCTGGCAGGCCGATGGGGCCTTGCTCGAACAGGTGCTGTGGGAGGCCCTGCAGCGCTGGGGCGCCCCCCAGCGCCTCTATGCCGATAATGGAGCCATTTACGTCACCGAGCGCCTGGAGACGATTTTGGCCCGCTTGCAGATCCGCCTCCTCCACAGCCGCCCCTACCGCCCCCAAGGGAAGGGCAAACAGGAGCGGTTCTGGGGGCATCTGCAGACCTCGTTTGTGCCCGAACTGACGGTGCACCCGGCCCAATCGTTGGCGGAATTGAATACCTGGTTTCAGGCGTGGTGCGAGGAGCATTCGCATCGCCGGGTCCACCGCGTCACCGGGGAAACGCCGCTGGCCCGGTGGGGAACCGGCGGCGTGCATCGCCCGGTGCCCTGGGAGCAGCTGCGGGTGGCATTTCAGCAGCAAGTCACGCGGCGGGTGGACAAGTTCGGCCAAATCCAGTGGCAAGGCCGAACCTGGTTGGTCCCGGAGGGGCTCGTGCAGGTCACGGTCCAGCTCCGCTACGACCCCCACCTACCGGAGCGGCCGGCGGTCTGGTATGCCGGCCAGTATTACGGCGAGGCCCATCCCGTGGCAGGCGGGACCACGCCGCCCGTGCCCCCCGCCCCGCCGGCGTCGGAGATCCCGACCGCTGGCCTGAGTTATCTGGAACTGCTCGCCCGTCGGCAAGCCGCTCGCCAACCCGGCTTGCGCTTTGCCCCCGATACGCAGGAGGAGGACACGCCATGACGATGCCCTGGTGGCAATATTTTGGCGCCCACCGCGCCCCCTTTGCCCGTCAGATCGCCGTCGAGCACTGGTTTCCCGCCGCTCCGTTGGTCGAGTGCCGGGCCCGAATTGCCGCCGTCGTCGAGGACCCCGGCGTCTTGGTGCTCACCGGCGAAAGCGGCGTGGGCAAAAGCACCGCCCTGCGGGCGGCCTTGCATCCGCTCAATCCCACCCACTACGAGGTCTGTTATCTGGCCGTCGGCGAGGGCTGGACGCCCTATACGTTCTACCAAGCCTTGGCGCTGGCGCTGCACGTGCCCCTGCCGACCCGGATCCTTCCGCTGGAGCAGGCGATTCGCGACGCCTTGTGGACCAGTGCGACCCAGCAAGGCCGACGGCCGGTGCTGGTGTTGGACGAGGCCCACTGGCTGACGGTGCCGTTGTTTAACACCCTCCGCCGCTTGCTGAATTTCGCCATGGACACCACCGCCCCGTTTGCGCTCATTTTGGCCGGCCATACCGAGCTGCGGCAGAAGCTGGCCTTGCGGCCGCTGGAGGCCATGCGCCAGCGGGTGACCTTGGCCTACCACCTGCGCCCCTTCACCCGCGACGAAACCGCCGCCTATCTCCAGCATCACCTTCAGCAGGTCGGTGTCGACCGCCCGGTGTTCACGGACGCCGCCATCGCAGCCGGGCATGAATGGGCCCAAGGGCTGCCGCGCCGGCTCAACCGCTGGGCGCAAGCCTGTCTGTTGGCGGCCTATGGGGCTCAACAGCCGTTGGTCGATGAGCGGATGGTCGCGGTGGCGCAGGCCGAGCTCCAATGGGCCGACCCCAACTAAGTGCCCGGCCGCCTACTCCTCAGGGCAGACGCCCCCGGTCGGCGGAGGCCTTTTGCGCGATGGCGACGCGGTCACCAAGTGTGGGACCCTCGTGGCCAGGAAGAGTGAGATCCGACAGCATTCCGATTTGACTTGGCTCTCCCGCACTTTTGGTGATTGGCGCGTGGGTTCCGCCAGCCCCTTGCGCGTCGGCTTTTAAACGGAAGTCACACCCCGTTGGTGAGGCGCGGGGGCGGAGCCGACGCCCGGCCCTGCCGTCCTCGGGAGTCAGAACCCTGCCGCGGGGCACGCCCGCTCTCCCACTGGGCGTTACCGCTCCATGGCGGTCCAAGGATCCGGTCGTAGGCCATGGAGGATGCGACGGCGCACCAAGTCCCAGCGCCCCCGGCCCTGCATGAGGCGGCGCAGCCGCTTGATCCCGGTCACGGCCGCTTCCACCGGCCCTTGGCTCCACGGTTCCGTGACCGCCGCCTGGACGGCCGCCCAGTCCTGGCGCAAGCTGCGGGCACACTGGGCCAACGCCGGAATCCCGCTGGTCTCGGCCGCGCGGACCCACGCGGCCAGGGCTTGTCCGCCCCGATGGCGCACCAGGGTGACAAAGTGGCGCACCAGCGTCCAGCCGCGCCGGAAGGTGGCATCGGCCGCGAGCCACTGGCTTAAGCACCGGTCCCAGGCGCGGGGCATCCGGGCCCACGGGAGGAAGCAAGCTGGCCGGAGCCACGGCGGCGCGGTCGCCGCGGGAGCCGGTCGGCTGGCCGCCGGGCGGCGCGCCGACGGATGGAAACGCCGCAGCCAGGCGTAGATCGTCGATCGACTGCCCGGAAAGCCCGCCGCCCGGGCCCGTTCCCAGAGGGCTTTGCCGGTGCGGGCTCCCCCCGCGTACCACGCCTCCAGCCGAGGGACCCAGGGGGCCAATCGGCGCCGCACGCGCGGAGGTGGCGGGCCGGGGGGCGTGGGTTGCGCCAAATAGGCCCGGACGGTGGCGCGGTCGAGGCCGAGGGTGCGGGCGATGGCGCGCACCGTGGGGCCTTGGGCGCGCAGGGCCTGAATCTGCTCCCATCGGACGCGGCGGCGAGCCACGGCGGGCGACTCGGGCCGGGCGGCGCCGGGCGTCGTCCTCTCCTCCGCGGGGGCTTCCGCCGCCGGCCCGGTCGTGTGAGAGGGCATGGCGGGTGGCCGCCACGGGGCCAACCAGGCGTCCACCGCTGCGGCCAAGTTCTGCAACAGATGCCACCGATCGGCCACCTGCTGGGCATCGGGGGCCCCGGTCGCAATCCCTTGCGCATAGGCTCCCGACCGGTCGCGGGTCACGATCGCCACGCCGGAATGGGCCGCTAGCCACGCCGCTAAGGTCTCGGCGCGGCGGTCGGCCAGCACGTCGACCACCCGGTGCGTGTCCAGATCGACTAAGACGGTGCCATAGCGATGCCCCTTCCGCAGCGCCCAATCATCCACGCCCAGCACCCGAGGGGTAGCCCGCGTCGGCTCGGGCTGCTGGCGCAGCAGGTGCAGAACCGTGTCGGGACTGACGGGATAGCCCGCGGCGGTGGCCAGTCTGGCCGCCACCTCCGCACTGTGGGTCCAGCCCACCTGGGCAACCCAGCTGGTGAAGGCGGTCGTCCGGCGCGCGTACGGTGCCGCCCAGGGCACCCGTTCGGCAAAAATGCGCTGCGCACATCCCGGGGTGTCGCAGAAGAACCGCCGCACTTGCACGACCAACCACACCGGGGTTTGGCGCCAAGGAGGGTCTCGAAAGCGCCGGGTATAGCGGCTATGGATGCGCGTGCTCCACTGGCCACACTGGGGACAGCGCGCCCCTCGCGCGGTGGAAATGGCGCGACAGATGATGACGGGGCCCTCCACGGTGAGGGACTGGATCTGCAGCCGCCGGTGCGCTGCTATAATAGCGGCAAGGGACATGAGATCACCTCGAGAAACCAACCAGTATCTCGTGTCCCCTAAATTTTACCAACCGCATTCGCGAACGGATCACCAAAAGTGCGGGAGAGCCAAGTCAAATCGGAATGCATGGTGGAAGTCATCGGAATACGCAATTGGGATACGCGGGCGTGACACCGTTCAATAAATACGGATACACCGGGTGCTGGGGATGACGGGTGCTAGTCTGAGGGCCTGGCGCGAGCCCCCAAATCCCCATCTCCCGGATGTAGCGCTGCACGCGTTTGCGGTTCACGGGGTAACCCTCCTGGTTCAACTGAGCTGTCATTCGCCGGAATCCGTAAAACGGTCGATCGGTGTAAATTTCGTCGACACGATGCTTCAATGCGATCTCCTCAGCATCCGGCCCGACGGGCCGGTAATAGAGGCTGGAACGGTTGAGGCTTAACAATGTGGCTTGCGTTGTAAACGGGAGCCAATCCGATTCCCGATCCAACAAGGCCATCCGTTCATCGCGGGTCAGGGTTGAGGCCAGATTTTTTGAGCCACTCGACTTGGGTCGTCAATTTGCCGATTTCGGCATAGAGTGCGGTCAATTGTTCTTCATGGGCTTGAGCTTGCTGTTTGAGCGCCTGCGATTCCACAAACAGCTGCGGAAAATGGTCCAGGGCCTGGCGTTTCCACCGATGCAGCTGCCCAGGATGAATGCCATATTCGGCCGCGATCTGCGTGACCGTTTTTTCTTCTTTGAGCATTTCGAGCACCACTTGGCTCTTGAAGGTCGCGGAATGCCGCTTTTGTTTCGCCATCGTGTGTCCAGTGTAACACTGAAGGGCCTCCAAAATTGTCTAGTTTTTGGGGACCACTATACGCACCACCAACCTCATCGAACGGTGCTTCGCCGAGGAACGCTCAGTGCACGAACGTCTTGCCCCGCTTTTGGGACGAGAAGAGTGCGCTGAAGCTCGTGTTCAGCGCGGTCATTCGGGCCACGGCCCAGTGGCGGGTGGTGGGGATCCACGCCGAAGAAGCCCGGCCTGGAGGATCTGTGGGCGCAACACCCGCCCCAGTCGGCGCCCTTGGACGATCCCGAGACCCTCACTGCGTAAGCGCAAGCTGCTCACTTTTCACAGACGAAAAAAGGGCATCTACCCCGCTCACCATTGCCCCCCGGTAGTGCCACGGCGTCACGGAATCCGCGGTACAACGCCGTTTTTGCGCCCTTCCTGTCAAAGTCAAGCCAAGGCAATGGCCAAATGGGTTTTGCCGTTATGTAGTGCGCTACATAATGAATAGTGAATTATCGCGGAGTCGGCCTTAGAACTAAAGAGCCCGTATGGAACGCGGGCATCCAGACTCGGGATAATTCTATTGGATTAAACCGCGCGCGGCGCTATGGGGAATCAATGGGCCGGAGCACGGTTGAGGCCTGGTCCCAGGACCTCGGGAACGGGGTCTCTGGGGGTGGGCGCGCGTCCGCCGGGGGCCCCACTGCCCCCGCGCACACACGGGCCCCCTCCCCACCCAAGGGGCCGGACGGGACCGCTATGCATGGTTGGCCATCCTGGGAGTCGCTCGGGTGGGCTGGAGATGACCGACGCCGCAGGCGGGGCAGAGACTGTAGTCGCGTCCGGTCAAGTCTTTCAACAGTTCGAACGCCGTGGCCGGTAGCAGCTCGTGGGAAACGGCCGTTTGCGTCAAGCGTTGACACCGCCGTAATTGGGTCTTGTTCCGCGGGCTTAAGAGCCCGTAGTGGCGGATACGCGTGAAGCCCGGCGGCAGCACATGGAGCAAAAACCGCCGGAGGAATTCCTCGGCCTCGAGGGTCATCAGCTTTTGGCGGTTCCCATCCCGATAGTCCCGCCACCGAAACGTGACCTGCCCGTCGACCACGCACACAATCCGAGAGTTGGCGATGGCCACGCGGTGGGTATAACGCCCAAGATATTCCAACACCCGCCCCGCGTCGCGAAACGGGGGTTTGCAGTAGACGACCCACCCGCGGCCATAGAGCGGGGCCAGCCAGGCCCGAAAGGCCGCCGGATCCCGCAGCGGGGCGAGGTCGCCCCGAAATTCCAACGTCGTGGCCTGCAATAACGCCAGAAATTTGCCCCGAAACTTGCGCGAAAGGACCTTGACCGGCAAGAAGAACCGTTTGCCAGCCGCCCGCCACTGCCCGGCAGGCGTGAGGCCGCCCCCCGGCACCACGCAATGGAGGTGGGGATGAAACATCAGGTTTTGACCCCACGTGTGGAGAATGGCCGTCAAGCCGATCCGGGCCCCCAGATATCGGCGGTCTGCCGCCCATTCCGTCAAGGTCTTCGCTGCGGCACGGAAGAGCAGATCGTAGACGACCCGGGGGTGCTGCAGGGCGAGCGCATTCCGCGGATCCGGCAAGGTAATCACCCAATGGAAATACCCCACGTTGAGGAGGTCCGCCTTGCGTGCCGCAATCCAGCGTTCCTGGGTGAGCGTTCGGCATTTGGGGCAGTGCCGGTTGCGGCAGGAATTGTACGAAATCTTCAGCTGCCCACAGGTGTCGCAGGCATCCACATGTCCGCCCAAGGGCGCGGTCCGGCAGGACCGGATGGCCGCCAGGGCACGCCGTTGAGCCGGATTCAGCGGATGGCGAGCGGCATAACTATCCCCGTAGGTCACGACAATGTCTTGGAGTTCAGCCATCGGTCGGCCCGCCCGCCGCGAGGGTATCGAGGGGACTCCGGACCCCGGCGGTAAGATTCGTGAGGTGCAAGTAAATCGTGGTCGACTGGAGGCTGGCATGGCCGAGGAGATCCTTGATTTGAAGCAGGGTGGCGCCATCCTCCAGTAAATGGGTAGCAAAAGAATGGCGCAGGGTGTGGAGGGACACGGGAGCGGTAATGCCCGCTCGACGCACGGCCTGCTCAAACGCCAGGGAGATTCCGCTCGAGGTGATGTGACCGGCCGCTCCGGGACCCGGAAACAGCCAGCCCGCCGGGTGCTGAGGGCGGTACGCCCGCCAGTACTCCCGCAACGCCTCGAGGGCCATCTGGGACAGGATCGTGTAGCGATCTTTGCTGCCCTTGCCGCCGGCGACAAAGACCCGCATGGCCGCGGAATCGATATCCGCCACGCGTAAGGCGGCAGCTTCGCTCACGCGCAGCCCCGACCCATAGAGGAGCGCCAACAAGGCCCGGTGTTTACGGTTCGCACACTGCGCCAGAATGTCGGCCACCTGGGTCCGACTGAGCACAGACGGCAACGTCTTGCGGGGTTTGGCGCGAGGAATTTGCAGGTAGTTCAGGGGCCGGTTCAAGGACCGCAAAGAGGAACCGTAACGCCGCACTATACACATTCGCGGTGGAGGCCGTGACCCCCCGCTCGGTCAGGAGAAAGTGCAAAAACCGTCGAATGTCTTCGGTGGTCAACGCGTCGATCGGACGATCGCAAAACTCTAAAAAGAGACGGGCGTGCGTGAGGTAGCCCTCCCGCGTGTTCGCCGACAACCCGCGGAACGTCAAATCGTCGCGCATGCGCGCGAGAATGGCGGCAGGCCCGTCGTCTACGCCCATGCGGATCCCTCCATGGGTTCAGTCTAGGCTAAACCACGGCGGTGCACAAAAGAAGTAGAGGCAATTCGCGGATGGAAACTACCGCGAAGCGGTTTAGTCCAACAAGCATTCGAGTGCTGCGTACCTTCCCAGTTGTGCCAACCACCGCATGAGATCGGCATCCTCAGTCCAGGACATCTGCGCGATGTCGACCCCCGGAATCGTGGCCGACTCCAGCACCTGCCGCTTCATTACGTTGTAATCATATGTGCAGTCATTTTGTAAGAACCACTGAATGGTTTCTTCCAGGTTATAAGTGACATACCGCACATTTATCCATCCTGTGTCTAGCCGGGCAGCGTCATCACAACCTCTCGAATAACACCCGAGAGCCCCATTCCGCCTACCGTAGCCAAGAACAAATCCTAGTTAACATCGGGGGAACAAAATACTTCTTCGCCACCGGGGATAACTAATACAAAACATTGCACATAGCACGAAAAGGGCCCTACCCGGTGATGATTCTTCCCATGGACGTCGCTCGCTATGGCCCCTCCCACAGTAACCCATTGCATACCTGGTGTCACGTGGAGCAACCATCCTCGTGGTAAAGATACCCGGATTATATTTCCTAACAAGACGCCAGCATCAACAGTTAACTCACCAGCATTAGAATCAAAAGACGGGATCCTATTCGGTAAACACATGTCCATTAAACCTTCCACTCCAACCGCAGCATTACCATAACTCCGGCCGTTGCCCCGCGCTATTATTCCCCACCAATTCTCACTGCCACGCCTCAGTCCTATGGCGTCTACAGGAGTCCACTGGGAATTCGAAATAGCGGGTTGTGTTGCCCCAGCCGCCCACCATGACCCTCGGATTTCTCGCATCTTTTAGCCGCTGTGGGAAAGGCAAGCCTCTCATCTCCGCCTGTAACTGCCTGTCCTTACAGATACCATAGTTGCCTCGGCTACAGAGACCTTACTTTGTATGGTTGTTTTTCATTTTTCCGCTATTTAACGCCCCCAGGGGCACGTACCCAGCACTAGTTTTCCACAACACGTACATCTTCCCAGAAAGGTTCCAGTCTTGTTCAGGCACCCACGCCTCAAATCCAGTAAGTGATGGAGTCCCAGGACCAAAAACCTTTACTACGTCGGGTCTCGGAATGTTCAGATGGGGAACGCGGAGAAAACGTTTGCCGATTTGAAGAGCCAGAGAAACATTGGGGTCAAGCTCGAATTGATCTCCCAGGTTATACCATCCCGTTATGGTTACAATTTTTTGCGATGCTCCGATTTCGCCTCCACTAACCGAATCTATGTACCCCCCCAACAGAGTCACTGGCGACTTCTCGGTCTGTGCCAACGGGGCTATGGGAACCTCCGACCAGGAAGGCTGCGGAGCATCCACTACGCCAAACCGCACGAGAAACCGACTCGCCCATTCCCACGGCCTTCCAGTTACCAGGGCAACTTGCTGCACATTGTTTTGAGGCACGCCCATAAACATATTCGCAAGAGAGGCAGGATTTGCCACGATGGAAGACACGGTAACCCCCTCACTCAGCGTAGCATCTACCAGTCGAAACATCTGCGTCTGTCCTGAAGTGTACTTCACTTCTAAATAGACGGGAGTTCTGCGAAAGAAGAAGCCTAACGCCTTCCCCAAAAAAGACGGTTCTATACGGACCTCCATTTCCGTCAACTTCCCTGGATAGACTGGCACTTTAAACCATTGATTGAAACTGGCCCGCTGCCAATTTCCCAACGGATTTGGTACAGGAACATCACATCTCGTATGTTTAGACTCAATCAGAAGATAGGGGCCCGAAAGAGCCACAGCTTTATAACAAGCAAGCAAACTACGGAAGCTCAAGGGAGCTGTTTGGAGCGGGAGGCGTCCATCTATCGCGTCAGGGAATAAAAGACCGACATCAGGGCGAGCGGGAGACATAAAAAACTCGGCATCCTTGATGTCTAACACCGAGGTGTAGGCCGAATACTCTTGTAATACAGGAGGCATCCTTAGGTCTCCACCGGCCGCGATCACTGCATTGGAATTCCACGGCCAAGCAAAAGTCGGGCGTCCACTCAACAACGGCTGTAGGTCTTTTAACCCTGCGGTTTGATCAAGCACAACCTGCTTCTGCTCCGCCAACGCCGAATAAGCAAATGCCTGGTTACTTACAAAATGAACGGCAGACATGAAGCCTGATATAATACCGCCAAGCCTTAGACTGGAGGGAATTACGGTTTGGAAAGCCGAAACTACAACAATGCTTCCCATAAGCATAAATGCCGTTGCTGCTTGCCGCGTCTTACCGAGATAGGCATTTTTCGCTTGATCGATCCACATCAAGTAGAGAAAGCCAAGCCAGGGTAGGAAGTCGTAAAAGACTAAAACATGATTATCCTGCCTTACAAACCCATCCTTAAAGACAGTAAAGAGAAGCGCATCAATGGCTATTACCACCCAGAAGAGTTCCTGCTTCCAAGAATGCCTAGCAGCCGCTATCAACGTAACCATAGCGGCTGATGCCATGACGATTACCGCGGGTATCACAAAGGAGACAGGACCATGAAGTGCCATAGCGACATAGCCTATTACCAGCGGAAGCACAGCCACTGGCCAAATAAACGCATAACGAAAACCGCCACCCCCGATAGCAAAAATCAACAACCACATGGCGGCCACGGTACTCCAAAAGGCCAGGACGGTCCTCACCCTTCTTTTCTCAGCCTCAGCAATAGTCCACGCGAGATCTATTACAGCTATAGCGGGTATTACCGAGGCTTTAACAGAGGCCGCAATGGTCAGAGCAATAGCGCCTGCCACCACCAGCAGTGTAGATAGACGGCTGTCGTAGTGAGAGCGCACAACCAGAAAAAAAACCCCGAGCAACAAAGCCGAATACTCGAGATTGCTGACCACAATGGAACCTTGCAGAAATAATAATAGACTCACTAGCACAGCCGAGGACGCTGAATAGCGAAGCCAGTTGCGACTTATATACACAACTGTGAGGGCTAATGCGACCGAGAGACATATCTGGGCAACATCGGCAACGGCCAGAGCCGTTCTACTAATGGCAACGGGGTAATCCAGAAATCCCAACGGGCCATATGTCCAAATATATTGGGTTCCAAAGGATAAATGTTCGGTTGCCGCCTTTGTCACCGATACAGCCCATGACCAGTCCAGGCTGTCTGGAGACCACAAACCGTTGTATAGAAACTTAATATTAAGAAGGGAAAGTGTCGCCGCAACTACGTAGGGAGCTATGACGCCACCTTTTCGCGCCGATATTGAACGCCTTGCTAAGGGCCCCACAGTTCCTCCTAAATTTCATCAACGCCGGCATCTTGGTTGTCTAGGCGAACGGACAATCCATCCCGCCCACCAGGGAGTGCGCGGTTGAAGTTCTAGTCGAAGGATTTTGCGCCGAACCCTGGGGGCACGCACAATAAAAAGTGTAAAGCTCCACCTAAGGATGTACAAGACTGTAGGGGCTCTACGTCAATAACTGTGGTGTGTATTCCGGACGATTTCACCGCACATTCCACTTCGGCGGTCACCAGCGAGTCCGATAATTCCTCACCATGCAGTCCACGCCGTTCACCGGTGTTTCCAGAAATTCCTCACCACCTAGCTCTGGGACGGTGGTTCTGTTGTAGCCGATCCCGGCGACGCGGACAAGTGTTTCCGCATCGATTCCCCCTGGATCGTGACGAGATGGGCATGATGCACCAGGCGGTCTAAGATGGCATCCGCCGAGGTAGGGTCCGGTAACCACTGATGCCATTGGGCCACCGGCACTTGACTCGCGATGGCCAACGCCCACGTCCCAAGGCGGTTATCCAGGATTTCCAACAGGTCTCGACTTTCATCCACGGTGATGGGGTACAACGCCCAGTCGTCGAGGCAGAGCAAGTCCCATCGCTGAACCTGTTGGAGCCAGCGAAACCAGGTCCCGTGCTGGCGGGCCAAAGCACATTCGGTACACAACTGGGGCAGGCGATAGTAGCGCACCCGCCAATTGCGGCGACAGGCCATGTGGCCTAATGCACACAACAGATCGCGCTTGCCAATGCCCGTGGGTCCGGTGATGAGCACCGTCTGATGGTGGGCAATCCAGGTTCCTCCCAACAGCTCGCGGACTACGGCGGTGGGCCATTGCCGCGGCGCATGCCACTCGATGCCTTCGGGCGTGGCCGGCAACCGTCCAGGGGGCTTCCTGCAACCGCCGTTGGTATTGGCGTTGGGTCCGGGCGAGCCATTGGGCATCGACCAGCAGCGCGAGGCGTTCCGCACAGGACAATGCGGTAGCCGCCGGGTCTTGCGCTTGGCGGTCCCATTCGGCCACCATGGCTTGCAGGCCTAATTGGTACAAGCGATCGCGGGTTGCCGTATCCATGGGGACGGTCCTCCTTCTGGTTTTCGTTACCGTAGTCGTTGGGGGTGGCTGGGCTCGGGACGAGCGGCCGTCAACGCGGGGTCGCGCTCACGACGATTCCTCCGAGGGGGGTGCGTAATAGGCGGCCCCCCGGACATTGGCATGCGTAGGGCCACTAGGCCGTGGCGCCGGGTGGCTTTGGACCCAGGCACATCAGTCGTTCACCGCCCGATAGGAAAACGTCTCCGCTCGCAACGCCCGTTCCGCCGCGGCGTCGAGGACGGCCGAGGGGTACTCGTGCCGGAGCGCGACGATTCCTTGGCACCGGCGGAACACTGGTTCCGGGATCCTCGCTCGTGCCAAAATAGTCTCGATCAGGCGGGCGGTCTGGGGCCCGATGGCGGCCGCCTGGCGACGCCAGGTGTCAGGGTTCCAGCCGTCCACCACCGCCTGATGGTGCGGCGGCATATGCTCTCGAAGCGTGTGCCAGCGTTGCTGGGGGGTTGCGGGGATGGCTGGCGATACGGGTCCCCTCATGGAAACACTCTACCAACGTCGCGGTGATCCGGACCTCGACGACCATCCCCACATAGCGATAGGGCACCCTGGAATAGGCCCGCTCGACTTCGATGTGGTCATCCCGGCCCACCTTCGCCACGTGCCATCGCGCCTATGCATAGGGCTGCGCTGGCAGGGGACGTAACACCGAGCGTTCCTCGGTGGCCCACAGTGTAGCCCGGCAGCCGGGCCATTTTTGAAACGGGCGCTGGTTGAGGCGGTCTTGCCAGTGCTTCACCTGCTCTCGTGCCCCCTCCCAGCCCACGAGCCGCGTGTGGCGTAACGCCGCCAACACCCACCGTTCCGTCAGCAGCACCGCCGCTTCGACTTTCCCCTTGTCGCGGGGCCGCCGCGGCCGGGTGGGGATGACCGCCACGCCATAGTGGGCGGCACACGCTTGATAGCTCCGGTTGAGCACAACGTCAAAGCGGTCTGCCTGGGTGACTAAGGGGCGGGGATTATCGGGGACGACGATCCGCGGCACGCCCCTGAAGGCCGCAAAGGCGTCTTGGTGGCCCCGAATCCACCACTCCGTGGTCTCTTGGGGGTGCAGGTCGATGAAGGTGTCGTGACTGTAGGCCAAGATGGCCACGAACACGTGGGCCCGCTGAATTTCCCCCGTGCGAGGGTGGATGACCGGCACGGTATCGCCGGCGTAATCCACGAAGCACAATGCGCCTGGCCGGTACCCCTTGCGCAAGACCACATCCAGGGTCTGGCGATATCGGCGGTAGCGTTCACAGAACAACGAGTAGCCATAGCCTTCTGGACATTGCTGGCGGTATTCTTGCCAGAGCAACTGCAAGGTGACGCCCTTGCGGCGCAGTTCCGCATGGACCGTTGCCCAGTCGGGCTCGGGCCGCCGCTTCGGCCGCCCGGCATTGCCGGGATACAGCCGCTGCTCCAAGGCCGCATCGGTCAGATCCGCGGGCAACGGCCACGACAACCCCGCTTGGGCAAAGCGCCGTAGCACGTCGCTGACCGTGACATGATCGATGCCCTGAGCGCGCGCAATGGCGCGCTGGCTAAGGTGCACCTCGAAATGCAGGCGCAGGATTTCGCGCAGTTTCCGCATTCGACTCCCTCGTTTCACGCGATTCCATGCCTCCTGAGGAACGAGGACCGTCCCCTTCTCCCGATTCGCGAGAGACCGGGCCAGACCCTCGTGCCCCCGGCGGCCGTCCGGCGTGGTGAGGAATTTCTGGAATGCGTGGTGACTGCCACGGCTCTTGTCCAAAGTTGGTGCTTGGCGAAACCTGGGAGAAGATGGAAAATGGACATGAGATACTTCCCTGCAAGGATGGTGATCTCCTGTCCGGTTTCATTATACTTGGACGCACGCCACTCCGGGTGCTCCAGATCCGCGGCGATCGGGCGCCCATCGCGATGTGGGCGGAAACCACGGCGCCGACCGCCTGCTGCCCGACGTGTGGCCAACCCAGCTATCGCGTGAAAAGCCATTCCTGGCGGTCCCCCGGGGATTTCCCGTGGCGGGGCTGGGGGGTGCAGTGGCACCTCTGGGTGCGGCGGTTTGTCTGCGGCAATCCGGCCTGTCCCCAAGCGATGTTCTGTGAACGGCTGCCCCGTGTCGCCCCCCATCAACGCGGGACCGAGGCCGCGCGCACCGTCATGGCGCGCTGGGCGTGGATCGCTTCGGCCTCGGAGGTGGCTCGACGCCTCCGGGCAGAGGGGTTGGCGGTCCGTCGGCAGACGCTCCATCGCGGGATCCCAGCCATGCCGCTGCCCAATCCCCCGCCGCCTCGG
>JAIMBD010000002.1 GCA_023511625.1 Bacillota bacterium
CCCGGCGGCTAGCCCTCCCCCGGTTTCCGCGCCTGACCCTGCGGCACCGGCTGCCGAGCCCCCTGAAGCAGCGGGCGAGCCCTCACCGACCGCCGGCGAGCCCGCGGAGGCCACCGGGTCCCTCGACCCGGCGCTAAAACGGTTTTCGCACTTGACGTTGACGCTGACGGCGAGCGTCGGCACGGCCACCCTGACGGTGCGCGACTGGCTAAACGTAGGGATAGGAAGCCGGATCTTGCTGACCAGCCTCCGCCACCAGCGGGTGACCATCAAGCTCAACGGTGTGCCGGTGGGTGTCGGGCGGGTGGTACTGGTCAACAACACCTTGGGGGTGGAGGTCGAAGCCTGGGGAGCCCGGCCTGGACCCTAACCGGTCGGCGATCCCGGTGCCGGCAGCGTGCCGCAGGTCAGCGCCACCCGTGGACGCCCTCTAGGGCCAGCAGGCGCCGTTTTAGCGCCGTGCCCCCGCGGTATCCGCCGAGCACTCCCCGGGCGCCCACCACCCGATGGCAGGGCACCACCAAGGCCAGAGGGTTCTCCGCCACGGCTTGGCCCACGGCCCGAGCCGCGCGAGGGCTCCCAATCCGCTCCGCCACAGCCCCGTACGTCCACACCATTCCGTAGGGGATGGCCCGCAGGGCCTCCCACACGCGGAGCTGAAAAGGCGTGCCCCGAATCGTCCACGCTACTGGCACGGTGCGGGTCTCGCCCGTCAAATACCCATCGAGTGCCCTCGCCAGCCATGCCGGCAGCGCAGGCGCCGCCTGCCAGCACACCATGCCAAAGTACCGCCCCAAATAGGCGGCGCGAGCCTCCTCGCCATCGGCCCCGAGGTAGCACAAGCCTTCTCGGGTCCAGGCCAGATGCCATCGCCACCCTTCGAAATCGCGGGCGGCGAGCCAACCGATGCCGTAGGGGTCTTGAAGCATAGGCGCTTCCTTCCCTAGCCCTCCTGCCCCCGTCCGGGGAGGCATTCAGTACTCGCGCTCTTCGTAAAAACCGGTGACGACACGCCCCCGTTCTTGGGGCGAAGCCAGGTGCACCTCGCGGCCGCGCTCAGGCCCGGTCAACAGCCGGATGCGTGGACGCGCCGGCCACTCCACGGTATTGGCCAAGACTACGGCCACCTCTGACCCCACCCGAATCACGGCCCCCACCGGATACGGTGCCAAGGTGTGCTGCAAGGCTTGCACCAGGTTTAGGGGGTATTCGAGGTCGGCGCCGCCCATGACCCATTCCAACGCCTCGTGCACCGGCACCGGTTCGGCATCGGTGCGAAACAGCAAATACGTCAACGCCTCGGCCAGGCCCACGATCAGCGCGCCCACGTAGATCTTGTTGCCTGCCAACGGCGGGTGGCCCGAGCCGTCCCACCGGGCGTGGTGCTGAATGAGACTGGCGATGGTGGTCGAGGCCACGGTGGGAAATTGGCGCAGCTTTTCCACCAACTCCACCACGTGGGCGGCGTCACTCTCCCGCACCTCGCCCCGCTGTCGATCGGGATAGGCCAACCCGAGCCACAGCGCAGCCAAGCCCACCTCCTCGGCCCGGCTTGGCGCCACCCGCTGCGCCAGTTGGATCGCCAGCCCCACCGTGTTGATCCACGCCGTGAAGGCCGGGCTACCTCCCTGGTGGGGAGAGACCAGCTCAAAGGCCCGCCGGCGAGCAGCCGGAAGGTTGTCCATGACCTCTTGCACCAGCGCGCGCGCCTCTTGGGTGTCCTTGACCGAGAGCGCGCGCACCTCGCGCGCCATCCACCGTTGTAGCTCCGGCAAGAGCGACTCCGGAAGCCAAGGGTCCGGATCGATATCTTCAAACCCCGGCCATTCGACCGGCAGCACCTGCAGATGCCATCGCTCCAACTGCGCGAGCAAGCTTTCGGTCAAGATCGTCCCCGCGCGGAGCACCACGCGCCCATCGGCGTGACGAATGGTGTCGGCCACCACATCGCCCGGCCGACACTGCGCAATCGGTAACAGTCGCATACTCCTACCTTCGCTTTCTTCTCCGAGCTCGGCGGTCAAGGCCCGATCCGGCCAAAGCGCCCTGCATCCACTGGAGCAGGACCCGCTCCTCAGCCATGCCGTCCCCACTTGCTGACGGCCGCCAGCACCCGGTCGGGTTGAAACGGCTTGACGATAAAGTCCTTGGCCCCGGCCTGAATCGCCGCCAGCACCATGGCCTGCTGCCCCAAGGCCGACACCATCACCACCCGAGCCTCGGGGTCTTCGGCCGTCAAGGCCCGCACCGCTTCGATCCCGTCCATCTCCGGCATGGTGATGTCCATCAAGACCAGGTCGGGCCGCTCGGCCCGATACCGGTCCAGCGCTTCCCGTCCATTGCCGGCCTCCACCACCGTATGCCCTTGATCCTCTAACAGCTTTCGAAGCCGAAGGCGCATGAAGGCAGCGTCGTCGACGACCAAGATCTTCACTGCGGTGCCCCCTTCTCGGCCGCCGAAGACGACCCATCCCGCCACGGCCGCGGCACCACCACCAAGTACCCCTCCATCACGGCCGGACCCACCCGCAAAAGGGCCTCGGACAATAGCACGGCATCCTGCGGTTTCCAATGGGGGAAGATCCGTGCCACTACCTCCGCAAACGGCCCCACGGTCACCTCGGGAGGCGTCGGCTCCCAAGGTTGTTGAAAGGTGTCGGCAAAGACGTTCAAGAAGGCCGTGCCCAGGATGTTTCCCACCTCGGCCAAGGCCGAGGAGCCGAGTTCGTCGAGCTCGAACGGCTCCGAAGGCGGGCTTCCGGTGAGCACCGCCAACAATCGGGCCGCATCGGCCTGGGTGAAGACCAGAAGGATGTCGGCCGGAAACAATCCGAAGGCACCGAGATGGGTGGCATAAACCGGGTCGCGTTCTGGATTTTCCAGGTGAATCTTGCTCTCCAACTCCGGCCACGCCACTGTGCGGGTGCCGACGCCGGTCAACTCCACCGGCTGCGCAGTCAGGTGCGACAGCGCCTCGCCGGCCCGCTTCAGAGCCGGTTGGGTCAATTTGTTCCAGATGCGCAGCGTATCGGGGTTCCAGGGGTTCACGCCGGCACCTCCTCCTTCGACGACAGATGCGAATCAGGCAACAACAGCCCGGCCACGGTCCGCGCCAACAGGGCGGGGTCGAACTTGGTCACGATGGCGTCCGCCTCCACTGTGGCCGAGCGCTGGGCGTGCCAGTGGCCCGAGAGCGAGGTGTGCAAAAGGACCGGGAGCGCCGCCGTCCTGGGATCGCGTTTGAGCCGATGGGTCAGGGTGTATCCGTCGAGTCGCGGCATCTCCACGTCCAGCACAAACAGGTGCGGCAAAGGCTCGCCGGCCTCTACCGCTTCCCACACCGCCATACCGTCGGAGAAGGTCCGCACTTCCAGCCCCAACGGCTCGAGGGCCTTCTCCACCTGGCGCACCGCCACCAGCGAATCGTCCGCCAGCCACACACGGCGCCCACGTCCGGCCCCTGTGGCCTCCGGAAGTGGGGGGAACGCCGGTGGCATCACTTCGGCCAAGATCTGTTCGAAGTCGATGAGTTGGATGGGCCCCCACTGCGGATGGTCGATGAGTCCTGTCAGCCGGCGGCGGGCCGGGTCTCGGGTGCCGAGGATGGCTGGCAAGGGTTCGACCGCCTCCCAACTGACGCGGAGCATACGCTCCACCTCGGGGACGGGGAAGGCCTGCACGGTCTGATTGAATTCGGTGATGATCATCAGGTCGGACGTCCCGCCGGGGACGCCCAGCGCTTGGGCCAGATCCACCACCGGGACGGTCTGGCCCCTCAGGCGCGCAAATCCTGCCAGCCACGGGTGCTGGCCGGGCACGCGCGTGATCGGCGGCGCCACCACGACCTCGCGGGTCTTGTACACGTTGATGCCGTACCGCTGGCCATCGGCCAGACGGAACACCAACAGCTCCATCTGGTTGGATCCCGCCCGCAGCACATGGTCGTCCGCCACCTCGCGCCGCTCGACGCCGGTCTGGGGAACCAAACGGCGCACGTCCAACATAAAGCTCAGGCGGCCGTCGCCCAACAGGGCCACCCCTGTCATCCACGGAGTCAACGTGGTCAAGGCCGCGATGGGCTTGACAACCACCTCCTGCTGCCCCAGCACCTGGTCTACGGCCAAGGCCGCGCGGGTGCGCCCGTCCCGTACCCGAACCAGGTATGCGCCACTGCTCCCCCCTGGGGCCTCGGGGTCCAAGAGCGCAGCCAATTCGTAACAAGCCACCGGTTCATCGCCCTCGGCCACTGCCGACTGCCCCAGCACGGTGCTCACGGCGGCAGCGCGCCGCTCTTCGATGCGCTCCACCACCCCGATGGGCAGGCCGACGGTGAAGGGGCCTGCCTCCACCAAAAGCGCGGTCAAAATCGCCATGGTCATCGGCAACTCCAGGTGAAACGTGGTTCCTTGTCCGGGAGTGCTCTCCACCGTCACCGTGCCGTGCACCTGATCCAAAAACGCGCGCACGGCATCGAGGCCGACTCCCCGCCCGGAGAGATCGGTGACCTGGGCTGCCGTGGACAATCCGGGCCGGAAGAGGAATTCCTGGAGGTCGGCAGGCGTGGCCTGGGTCGCGTCTTCCGGCCGAAGCCAACCGCGTTCCACCGCCTTTTCCCGCACTGCCTGCCAGTTGATGCCTCGCCCGTCGTCCCGGATGCGCAGGTGCACGTGGCCTTCCGCGGCGTAGGCCTCCAACCGGATGACGCCGGTAGGGGACTTCCCTAGCGCCTGACGTTCCCCCGGAGATTCGATGCCGTGGTCACAGGCGTTGCGCAAAAGGTGAAGCAGCGGCTCGTGCAACGAGTCCATCACCAGGCGGTCGAGTTCGGTCTCGCCCCCTACCGTCTCGAGACGGATGGTCTTACCGAGCTTGAGCGCCAAGTCATGCACAGCCCGCGGATACTGCCGAAACAAGCGGTCGAGCGGCAACATGCGGGCGCGCAGCGTGGTCTCCTGCACCTCCAGGGCCTTGCGCCGCAGATGGCTCAGGAGATTGCGGGTGGCGGCATCGACCTTGCCGGCCAGTTGGTGTTCCAGCTGGGCCTCATCGAGCAGCAGCTCCCCGATGGTCTCCAGCAGCCGCTCGATGGTCTCGACCCCGATGCGCACGGTGTTCTCCCGCCCGGTAGGAGCCGCCGCCTCGCCGGCCTCGGTCGTCGCTTCTCCTTCGGGCCCCTCCACCCGTACCACGTCGTCGACCGTGGCCAAGGCGGCGCGCACGCGGGCAGGATCGACCGTAGCCGGCAGCCACAACCCTACCGGACGGTGGTCCCACTCCGCCAGCGCCTCAGGCGCCACCTCCAACTCCGCCTCCGGGGCCACTGCCGAGACGGCCTGAAAGGCTTGATAGGCGCGCACTCCCGGCATGGGGCAAGCGGGGTCGAGCACCAACACCCACCGCCGACGCTGTGCCGGAGCCGCCGGATTCCTGCTCCCTTGAAGCTCCGCCCGCAGGCGGTCCACCGTTTCCAATACCGCCGTCCGCACCGCTTCGTCGTACGACCGCTCCCCGCGGCGCACGGCGTCGAGCACCTCCTCCAACGCGTGCGCCTGCGCCACCCATTGGTCAAGGCCCACCATTCCCCCCGATCCTTTTAGGGTGTGGGCAGCGCGAAACAAGGTGTCTACGGCAGGCCGTTCTGCCAAGGCCTCGGTTTCCAGCGCATCTAACAGTTCGCGGGCCTCCTCGACAAACAGGGCCCGCTCTTCCGGCCGCTCCCAGGTCACTTCTTCGAACCGCATCGCCACCCCTCCTAGCCGCCCGACCTACCCGCGCGCTCTCCCCCACGTCTCCGCCTCGGCCCTCAGGCGGATCGGCAGGTCTGGCTCAAAGGCCCACACCCAACCCGGCCCATATCGCCAGCCTGCCGATACCAGCGGCAAAATCCGCGGCGGCAGGAGTCCTTGCCACGCCTCCCGGGCCAAGGGCGGTCCCGGCTCCCACAGCGCGTCCACTCCGTCCACAGCCACCAGCACCACCTCGCCGCCCACCTCCCAGCGCAAGGCGAACCGGGCCGCAGTCGGGTCAAGGCCCAACAGCGGGCGCAGGGTCCAAAGCGCCAGCGGCTGCCCGCGGACTACGGCCACGCCCGAAACCAAGGGCGGCGTGCGCGGCACGCGCACCTCGGTGGGGCGGTCCAGAATCTCGGTCACCTGGGCGATGGGGGCCCCAAACCCATATGGTCCGATTTGGCAAACCAAGAGCGACTCGGCCATCACCGACCTCCTCCGGGGCTTGGCGCCCCTGCCTCAGAGTGGCCGTGGAGGACCTTTAATTGCTCCGACAAACCCGCGAGGGTATCCTCGATGGTCTGGGCGGCGCGTTGCGACTCCTCCGACAGCTTCTTCACCTCTTCCGCCACCACCGCGAACCCGCGGCCTTGCTCTCCGGCTCGGGCGGCCTCGATGGCGGCGTTGAGCGCCAAGAGGTTGGTCTGCCGCGCGATGTCGCGAATCAAAACAGTCGCCGCCTGAATGGCTTCGGCCTGCCCGCCCAAGGCCTGCGTCACGGTAGCCAGACGCTGGTTCAACACCTCTTGATAGCGGGTCGAGACCGTGACCATATCCATCGTCAGCCGCTTCGACGCCGCTACAAATGCCCGCTGTCGCATCGCCGCCTCCTGGGGCCATTGCCGCTCCACCTGTTGCGCGACCCCTTCCCAGATCATGCGGTAGGCCAGAAGGTACCACTGCGAATCCAGTCCAATGCGCACGTGGGCAGCCACGATGGCCTCCAGGCGCGGCCGCAAGGTCGGGTCCTGGGGGCTCGTGCCGAGGTCGCCCAAATACTGCCGCAACGTCTCCGCCAACCGTTCGTACGTGGTGTGCGCCCGCACCAGCCGGTCCAACTCTGGAACCTCGCGGATGCGGGCATAAAAGCGCGGCGGCACCTCTTTCGCCACCGCGTCCCAATCGATGCGCCGAAGCCACTCGCTGTCCTGGTCCCGCCACTCCAACAACCGATTGAGGTCTTGCCACTCGGTCACGCTGCCCACTCCTCCGCCCCCACTGCCCCTGCCGGCGACATCGGGGGTCCATCTTTCGACAGCATAACCAGGCCGCGCCCCAGGATCCACTTTTTACTGGCGATTTTCCGGCCCTTCGCTCCCGTCAGAACGGTAGGGCAGACGCCTGTCACGCCGTGCGCCCTCATCGGACCAGGTTCCCTCCAGCCACTCCCAGACGACCTCGGGCGGCAGGGCCGGGCCAAAGAGAAAGCCTTGGCCGGCATGACAGCCCCACTCCAACAACGCCTCCACCTGCGCCGGACGTTCCACCCCTTCGGCCACCACCGTCACCCCCAGGGGGCGCGCCATGCCGATGATGGCCTGGATGATGGCCCGTGCCGTGGGTGAATCCCAGTCGCTGAGAAAGCTGCGGTCGACCTTCACGGCGTGGATAGGCAGGTAGTGCACATGCGCCAGGGAGCTGTAACCGGTGCCGAAATCATCGAGGCTCCACTGAAACCCGATCTGGGCCAAGCGCCCCATCACTTCCCGCGTGCGCTCGATATCCGTCAGTGCCGCCGACTCCAAGATTTCCAGATGGATGGCGGCCGCGTGCAGAAAGGGGTAGCCGGCCAGCAAGCTGAGAAGCCGGTGGGCCCAATCGGCGCGGTCGAGGTCGATGGGGGCCACGTTGACCGCCACATACCCAGGCCAGCCCCGGCGCCGCCACTCGGCGACCGCCGCCACCGCCTGCCACAGCACCACCTGGTCCAATTGGGCGAGGCGGCCCTCTCGGTCCAGCCAAGGCAGAAATTCGCCCGGCAGATGCACCTGTCCTTGGGGGTCCACATAGCGCGCCAACGCCTCAAACCCCTGCACCTCGCCGGTCGGCAGGTGAATGATGGGCTGAAAGTAGGCGCGGATGCCCTGGACGCCCTCCGGCGCTAAGAGTTCGCGCACCCACCACGGCGCGGCCAGGTCCCGGGGAGCGCCCCGCCTGCCGTGGCGGGCGAGTGCCCACTGGGCCTGATGCCACACCGCCTCGACGCTGTTGCCGTCGTGCGGAAACCGCGCCACGCCGACCCGAAGCGTGAGCCCCAAGCTTTGCGCCAACCGGCGCCACCGCCTGAAGGCGTGGAGCAGCGTTCGGCCATCCCACGCCCCTACGAAGACGGCGGCCACCCGTCCCTCTTCCAGACTGACGCTCCACCCGGTGGCCCGCGCCGGCTCGGCGGCGGCCAGAAGGCGGCGCGCCGCTTCCTCGCCGGACAGCGCCTCCGCCGCCACCTCGAGGATCATCAGAACGGCGGGCTGCCGTTGAGCCACGGCCCGGGCCAGGCGCCGACTGGCATGGAGGGGCGCACCCGGGATTTCGGCCGCACAAGCGCGCTCTAGTCCCCCCACCCAGTCTAGCGCCGCGCGCTTGACAGCCGCCACGAGCTCCACCGGCGTGGCCCCCCGGCGCCGCGCTGCCGCCAACAGCTGCGGCAGCACGGTGCACCAACGGGCCAAGGCCTGGACGGGGTCGACGGGATCCAATGGCGGGCCCACCCACGGCCTTCCGCCGGCTTCGGGATCCAGAGCCCGCACATACTCGACCAACCCGTCCGGCAACGCCGCCCGGGCCTGCCCGCGGGCCAGGTCCTCGGCCACCACTGCCCAGTCGACGCGGTGAAGGAGGATGCGGTCGCGCGCAGTCCACTCCAACCCCTGGGGACGCGCCGCCTCGTCACCAGACACCTCTGCTCCCGCGCCGCGCTCCTGGTCCATCCTTGGACGCCCCCTCGTCGACCGGGCGGGTGCGCGTCGACGGTCGCCTGACGCCCGGCCCGCTCGGCCTTGTCTTCGCGGCATAGATTCGGGACGGTGGCGCGGGATCCTCTTTTGGGCACCCGATTTTTCCGCCCCCGACCTCCGCGTACGCCTGACCCCCCAAGCCCGGTCGAGGACGGTATAATGAAAAAGCCCGGGGCGCGGATCCCCGGCAGCTGGGAGGGGAGCGAGATGTACGACGTACATACCCACTTTGTGCCTGCTCCGGTGATGGAGTGGGTCCGCGCCGAAGCCGCTACCATCCGCGCGGTGTTCGAACGGCGCGACCCCACCAAGGCCGAGTTTCTGGTGGTCAACGGCAAATGGGGCTTTGAACTCAAACCGACGTTTATCGACGCCGAGGGCTACCTCCAAGCCCAGGCGGCAGCAGGAGTCACCTATGCCCTGGTCTCCCCGATCCCCCAACTCTTCGCCTATGAGTTCGAACCGGCAGTGACCGAAGCGCTCGCGTCGGTGTACAACCAGGCCCTGGTCGAGTGGGTGGCACAGCACCCAGACCGGCTGGGGGCCCTGGCCACGGTGCCCCTCAACGCCCCCGAACGGGCGGCTACGCTGCTGGAGGCGGCGCTCGATCGCGGGCTTTTGGGAGCCATCGTGGCCCCCGGCATTGGTTCCCGCACCTTGACCGATGCCTCCTTTCTCCCGCTGTGGGAAGTCGCCGACCAACGGAGGGCGATTCTCTTCATTCACCCCCTCCTGAACGAGGACCCCCGAGTCCAGCGGCGGATGATGCCGAACCTCATCGGCGTCCCCTGGGAAACCACCCTCGCCGCCACCGACCTCATCCTGGCGGGCTATCTCGACCGATTCCCTCGGGTTCGGATCCTGCTCGCCCATGGCGGCGGCTTCCTACCGTATCAAGTGGGTCGTCTGACCCAGGGCTACGAAAAATGGAGCCCCGTGCGCGCCGTGCTCCAGGCTCCGCCCGAGGCCTACCTCCAGCGGCTGTGGTACGACGGCATCCTCTGGGACCAGCGCAGTCTAGCCCTGCTCGCGGCGGTCGTCGGAGAAGACCGCGTGTTGCCGGGTTCGGATTTTCCCTTTGACTTAAGCGTCTGGCCGCCCCGGGTCGGATCCGACGCCGGAGCCCGTCAATTCCTAGGCCGCAGCTGACCCGAGGGCCGGCACCGCGAGATACAGCAGGGCAGGGCCTAAAAGCCCTGCCCTGCTGCGGTCACCGGCGCGTCAGTTCCGCCATCGGCACCCCACCGACGGCCCAGTGGGTCTTCGGCAGTTCGTACACCAACACCCGCACCGTTTCCGGCGCCGCGCCCAGTGTCCGACAGATGGCAGCCGTGACCTCTTCCATCAATTGCCGTTTCTGTTCCGGGCTGCGCCCTTCCAGAATGTGAATCTGCGCCAGCGGCATGCGCGATGCGCCCCCTTCCCCCGGCCTTCAAGTCACCACCCGCAACGGAATGGTGCCTAGCCCTTCGAAGCCAATGTCGACCCGGTCGCCGGCCGCAAGGTGCACCGCTTCGGTGATCCCTCCCGTCAGAACCACCATTCCCGCCTCGATCTGCGCCCCGATGCGGTCGAGCATCCGCACCAACGTCACCACCGACTGCACGGGGTGCCCCAAGACGGCGGCGCCGGCGCCGGTCTGCACCACCTCGCCGTTCTTGGTCACCACCACCCCCACCTCGTCCCATCGTGCGGCATAGGGCGCATACCCCTGGTCGCCGACGTAGAACCGACACCCCGAGGCGTTGTCGGCCACGACGTCGATCAAGGTGAAGGAAAAGTTCTGGTACCGGCTGTCGATGATCTCAAACGCCGGGAGCACGCACTCAGTGGCCAGCCACACGTCGCGCGGCCGGACCGACGGCCCCCCGAGGCTGCGCTTGAAAACAAACGCCAGTTCCGGCTCGACCCGCGGATGGATGGTCCCGGCCAGGTGCAGAACCGGTTCGCTAAGCTCCATGGCCGCCGTCAGCCGCCCATAAATCGGCTCGGCCACCCCCATCGACCGCTGCTTGGCGGCGCTGGTCAACCCCATCTTCCAGCCCACCACCCGGTCGCCGTCGGCCACCATGCGGTCGACCACCAATTCCTGGATGCGGTAGGCGTCCTCCACCGTCAGGCCAGGCCACCGGTCGGTGACCCGCCCCATTTCCTGGGCTTGGCGCTGGTGTTGAAAAATCCAGTCTGCGATCCGCCCGAGTTCCTCCACGCTCTTCGCTCCTTCGCCTACTGGGCCCCCTGCCCCGCCAGAACCTTCTTGCGATTGGCCAATTCGACCGCCACGTCGACGATCATGTCCTCCTGGCCACCCACGACCTTCCGCCGCCCGAGCTCCACCAAGATGTCGCGGGGATCGACCCCAAACTGTTCGGCGGCGCGGTAGGCGTGCAATAGGAAGCTCGAGTACACCCCGGCGTAGCCCATGGTCAGGCTCGGCTTGTCGATGATCACCGGCCGCACCATCCGCGGGCGGACCACGTCCTCGGCGGCGTCCATGGCGGCATAAAGGTCTACACCGGTTTCGATACCCATCTTGTTGCACACCGCCACGAACACCTCAAGCGGCGTATTACCGGATCCTGCACCGAGCCCTGCTGCGCTGCAGTCGATGCGGGTGGCCCCTTCCTTGACGGCCGCCACCGAATTGGATACCGAAAGCCCGAGGTTGTTGTGGGCGTGAAATCCCACCTCCACCTCTGGCGCCAGAGCCGCGCGCAGGGCCGCCACCCGAGCGCGCACGTCGTCCTCTACCATGGCCCCGGCCGAATCGACCACGTACACCACCTGGGCGCCGTATGACTCCATCTTCTTGGCCTCTTCAACCAACTTCTCGGGAGGCACCATGTGGGCCATCATCAAGAAGCCGACCGTGAAGAGCCCCATCTTGCGGGCCACGCCGATATGCTGTTCCGAGATGTCGGCCTCGGTGCAGTGGGTGGCGATGCGGATGGCGCGGATACCGTATTCCACGGCCCGCTTCATGTCCTCCACGGTCCCGATGCCCGGTAACAAGAGGGCCGCCACGGTCGAGTGCTGGACCGACTGGCACACCGCCTGGAGGTAGTCCGCCTCGGTCTCCTTGGCCATGCCGTATTGGACCGAACTGCCCCCGAGCCCGTCGCCGTGCGCCGCCTCGATCATCGCCACGCCGGTCTTATCTAGCGCGGTGGCGATGGCGCGGGCGTCGTCGACCGTAAACTGGTGGCGCACTGCATGCATGCCGTCGCGCAGGGCGACGTCGGTGATTTTCACCTGGTACTTGGCCGTCATGGACGCCCTCCTTCCTCTTCCCCGTCCCGCCTAAGCGCCGGTCGAGACCTACTGCCCCACCGGGATGCGGTGTTTGGCGAACTCCTCCCCGACTTTGGTGGCCGCTGCCGTCATGATGTCGAGGTTGCCGGCGTAAACCGGCAGAAAGTCGCCGAGCCCTTCGACTTCGATCGAGATCGAGACCAAATTGTCGCGGTAAATGGGATCTCGGTTGAGCCGATACCCCGGTACAAAGCTTTGCACGTGGCGCACCATGTCGCGAATGGACTGGTCGATGCGCTCGTAGACGTCGTCGCCGGTCTCGTCGATCAGGCAGTAAATGGTGTCGCGCATCAAGATGGGCGGCTCTGCGGGATTGAGGATGATGATGGCCTTGCCGCGCCGGGCCCCGCCGATGACTTCGATGGCTTTGGCGGTGGTCTCGGTGAATTCGTCGATGTTCTGCCGCGTCCCCGGCCCCGCACTCTTGCTGGCGATGGTGGCCACGATTTCCCCATAAGAGACGCCGACGACGCGCCGTACGGCGTAGACCATGGGGACTGTGGCCTGGCCGCCGCAGGTCACCATGTTCACGTTCAAGGCGTCTAAGTGGTCGCCCAGGTTGACCGCCGCGATGACGTAGGGGCCGCGCGCGGCCGGCGTCAGGTCAATGGCTTGAATCCCCGCCTCGCGCAAGAGCTTAGCGTGACGGACGTGGGCCTTGGCCGAGGTGGCGTCAAAGACCAGATCCGGCCGCACCCCCCGTTCCAAGAGTTTCGGCAGGCCGTCGGCGTTCACCTCCAGGCCCAGCCTGGCGGCGCGCTTTAGGCCCTCCGACTCGGGATCGATGCCGACCATCCAACGCGGCTCCACCCACTGACTGCGCAGAAGCTTATACATTAAGTCGGTTCCGATGTTGCCCGATCCGACAATGGCCGCTTGCAACTTCGTGGCCATGGCTACGCCCTCCCTCCCGCAAACGCCGCTTCCACCGACCCAAGACGCCCAAAATGCGCCCGCACCGCATCGCCGGCGGCCACCGGCACGGCTGCGCTCACCGAACCCGACAACACCACGTGACCGGCACGCAGCACCGTGCCGAACTCCGCGAGCTTGTTGGCCAGCCACGCCACGCCCCAACCCGGGTGGCCTAACACGGCTGCGCCGGCGCCGGTTTCAACCACCTCGCCGTTCTTCCACAACACCATTCCGACCGTACTCAGGTCCACCGCCCCCACAGGACTGGGTTGACCGCCTAAGACAAAACACCCGGCCGAGGCATTGTCGGCCACGGTATCAACCAGTTTAATGCGCCAGGCGGCGATCCGGCTGTCGATGACCTCCAGCGCCGGCACCACGTACTCGGTCGCACTCAGCACATCGTGCAGCGTCACGCCGGGACCGGCAAGGTCGCGCCGCAGCACGAACGCAATCTCCGGCTCTACCCGGGGCTGGATCAGCTGGCGCTGGATCACCTGTCCCGAGGCGTACCACATCGAGCGAAACAGGTGGCCGTAATCCGGCTCCCCCACCCCCAACATGCGCTGCATCGGCTTGGAGGTCAACCCGATCTTGTGCCCGACCACCTCCTCGCCTTGCGCCACCTTACGCTCCACCACCCCCAACTGAATGCGGTAGGCGTCGACCACCGTCAAGCTAGGGTCGGCCTCGGTCAAGGGGGCGATGGGCTGTCCGGTCCGTTCCGCCTCCCACAACCGGGTAGACCACTCGGCCAAGGGCTCCTGTGCCATGTTCCGCCTCCGAGTTACAGCTTGATGCACACGTTGGACAGCTCGGTGTAGAATTCGAAGCTGTGCATGCCGCCCTCGCGCCCGATCCCGCTTTGCTTCATCCCGCCAAACGGCGTACGCAGGTCGCGCAAGAACCAGGTGTTGACCCAAATCACCCCGGCCTCGATTTGCGCCGCCACCCGGTGCGCGCGCTTTAAGTTGGTGGTCCAGATGGTAGCCGACAGCCCGTAATGGGTGTCGTTCGCCATTGCCACCACCTCGTCCTCGGTGTCGAACGGCTGCACCGTGACGACGGGTCCGAACACCTCCTGCTCAACGATCTCGCAGTGCGGCGCGACATCGACGATGATGGTGGGCTCGAGGTAGTAGCCGCGGGAAAGGTGGCTCGGGCGTTTACCCCCCACCAAGATGCGGGCCCCGTCGCGCACTGCGCGCTCGATGAACCCTTCCACCCGCAGCAGGTGCTCCTCGCTGATGAGCGCCCCCACGTCGGTCTTGGGATCAAAGGGGTCGCCCACCACCAGTTGCCGCGTGCGCGCTGCCAACCGGCTGACGAACTCGTCGTACAAGGGGCGCTCCACATAGATCCGGGAACCGCACAGGCACACCTCGCCCTGGTTGGCAAAACTCGATCGGATGGTGGTCTCGATGCAGTCGTCGAGATCGGCATCGGCAAATACGATGTTGGGATTCTTCCCTCCCAGCTCAAACGACAACCGCTTGAGGGTCGGTGCAGCGGCCGCCATCACCGCTTTGCCGGTGGTGGTCTCGCCGGTCAGGGAGATGAGGTTGACATCCGGATGCTCCACCAAGGCCGCGCCGGCTGAATCCGGGCCGAACCCGTGCACCAAGTTCAGCACCCCATCGGGCAACCCTGCCTCCTTGGCCAGTTCGGCCAGTTTAGTGGCCGTGGTCGGCGTAAGTTCGGCAGGCTTCATGACGCAGGTGTTGCCCGCCGCCAGGCACGGCGCCACCTTCCAAGTCAGGAGCAACAGCGGCAGGTTCCAGGGAGAGATGAGACCGGCCACGCCCACCGGGTGGCGTACCGCGTAGTTCAGGGCGATGTCGTCAGTGGCGTAGGCTTCGGTCCCCAACCCTTTCACGTAGTCGGCGAAAAACCGAAAGTTGTAGGCCGCCCGCGGGATGTCGAGGCTCTTGGACAGGCTGAGCGGCTTGCCGGTGTCGAGCGTCTCCAGTCGGGCCAATTCGTCGAGATGCTGCTCGATGAGGTCCGCCAAGCGGTTGAGAATCTGCGAGCGCTTGGCCACTGGCATGCGGCCCCAGGTCTTGAAGGCCGCCCTCGCCGCGCGCACTGCGCGGTCCACCTCGGCGCGGCCGCCCTCCGCCACCAAGCTCAGCACCTCGCCGGTCGCCGGGTTGATGTTCTCAAAGAACCGCCCGTTCTCGGACGGCACAAACTCTCCGTTGATAAAATGCAGCAGTTTATCCACCTGTACACGCCCTCCATTCGCCCGCCGACCCGACGAGCACCGATCCAACCCCTTCTGCTTCCCCAGAATACCCCCAGGGGCATTCCCGCAATGGCTTCGGACTGCGGTCGCGTCCACCGAGTCCAGCCGAGGCCTCTCGGGGAGGCTCTACGGCCTCAGTCTTTCCGTCGGCTGCCACATTGGGCTTGCCTTTCACTATACCCTACTGCAGGGCCTGGCACCACCGCACCGGCGCACGCCGCGCCCCCCTGTGGCGACAGGGGGTGTCAAGCCCCCTGGGGGTGCATGACGATGACCGGGTTGCCGCTGCCGGAGGACTGGCCCCACCCCAGGTACTCGCCCCGGAAGGCGGTATCGCCCATAACACCGAGCCAGGTCGCCACGTGGCGCCCGCCGGCTTCCACCCGCGCCAACTGGGAGAACTGAGGCAAGATGGCCCACGCCTGCGCCAGGTCGCCCTCCAGGACCAGCCGCACGAAGTGGTCCTCCATGCTCTGCTCCATGGGTGTGGGCTTGCGCTCGGGGCCGCGCAAAATGTTGTGCGCCAAGGCCCCAGAAGCGAGGAAGACCGCCCGCTTGGGCTGCTCGCGCAACACGCGGCCGATGATCTGCCCCAACCGATAGGTTTCCTCTAAACTCGCGGTCAAACAAACCGTCATGTTGATGACCGGCAGGTCGGCCTTGGGCGTCAGGTAGCGCAACGGCACCACCGACCCGTAATCCCAGACATAGGTGGGGTCCTCCACCGCGATGACCGGCAGGCCCTCTGCCCTGCCCGCCTCTACCAACGCGCGCGCCAAGGCGTTGTCACCGGGGTAGCGGTAGTGCAGGTTGGAGATGAGGTCCGGGCATTCCATAGCCGTCAGCACGCCTTCGTGTACCGGCGTGGCATCGATGTAGTGGTTAAAACTCGCCACCCAGTGGGTGGACACCAGGACCAGCACCTCCGGCCGCACCGCGTACAGGCGCTCCGAGGCGCGGTGCATGGCTGCTACCAGCTCTTTCTGAAACTCCGGCACCTTGTCCTCGTAGCACATACGGGGGGTGTGCGACCCCAAAATCGTCAATTCCAGACTCACCGTTTCGCCCCTTTCCGGGTTCCCCTAGATCCCTCATAAGCGACAGCCCGGCCGCCGGTACCGGCGCCATCCGACTGCACCTTGAACCGCCGAGGACCCTGTTTACAATATAACTACCCCATGGGGTTTAGCAAGGGGGAGGGCGGCCGGGCGCGGTTGTGCTACAATCGCAGTAGCGCTCGATCCGGGCCGATCCGGGTGCCCGACCTAGACACCTTCGGGTCCGTGCCGACAAAGGAGCGAACTCGCCGTGCCTGCACCGTCTTACCGCGTTGAACGATTGGCCTTCCAAAGCCAGGCCTTGGCCGACAATCCCCTGGGCGACCCGAAAAACCGCGAGGTGTTGGTGGTGGTCCCAGACGGGTCAGAACCCGACCAACCTTTGCCGGCCGTTTGGATGTTGCCCGCCTATGCCTCCAACGGCGTCGCCTTTTTGAACCACAGCCCCTGGGGGGAGGCGTTGCCGGCCCGTCTCGAGCGCCTCGCGCGCACGCAAGGCCTTCCGCCGGCCCGTTACATCCTGCCCGATGTCTTCACGGCCTTGGGCGGTGCCCAGTACTTGGATTCTCCGGCCGTGGGGCGTTACGCCACCTACCTCTGGGAAGAGCTTTTGCCGTTCCTGGAGAGCCAATACGCCACCACCCGCCGAGGACTGGTGGGGCGGTCTTCGGGGGGATTTGGGGCGCTTCTGACGGCCATGGAGCGGGTCGGCTGGTTTGACGCCGTGGCGTGCCACTCCGGCGACATGGGGTTTGAATGGTGCTACCTGCCGGATATGCCCACGTTGGCCCAGGTGGTGGCCCAGGCAGGAGGCCTGGAGGCGTTCTGGACGGCCTTTCAGGCGGCGCCGAAGAAACCGGGGGCGTGGGTGACGGCGATGAACCTCTTGGCCATGGCCGCCACCTACAGCCCGAATCCGCGTCGGCCCCCGCCCTTCGCGTGCGACTTGCCCGTCGACCCCGAGACTCTCGAGCTCGACGAGTCGGTCTGGCGCCGGTGGCTCGCGTGGGATCCCGTGCGCCGCATCGAAAAGGCCGAGGCGCAAGCCGGGCTAAGGGCCCTGAGCCTTTTGTTTCTCGACGCCGGCGAACGGGACGAGTACCGCCTGCAGTACGGCCTCAAGCGCTTTGCGCGACGGCTTTCGGCCTACCAGATCCCCCACCGCTGGGAGCTTTACCCCGACAACCACTTTCAAACCCATTACCGGTTCGACCGCTCCCTGCCACTGGTGGTGGCGGCCTTGACGGCTTCTCCCTGATGGGCACCGGAACGCGCACCCGACCCCGAACGCCCTCTCGGGTGGTCGAAGCGTGGGCGGCGCAGTCGGTGTTTACCCGTGCCCCCGAAGGCGCGCGCTTTGGCTTTCAGTACTCTGCCAACCCCTACCGCGGCTGTGCCCACGCCTGCCGCTACTGCTATGCCCGCACCACCCATACTTATCTCGGCCTGCAACCGGGCCGCGACTTTGAAACCCACCTCTTCGTCAAGGTGGGCGTCGGCCGGCGCGCGCGGGCCGAATTGCGGCGCATCCCCCAAGACGCTTCCATTGCCATCGGCACCGCCACCGATCCCTATCAGCCCCTGGAAGGGCGTCATCGCGTGACCCGCACGTTGATCGAGGCCTTGGCCGAGAGCGGTCACCCTTTCACCATCACCACCAAGTCGCCATTGGTCCTGCGCGACCTCGACCTTCTCGTGCCCTGCGCCCGCCGCCAACAGGTGGTGGTGCACATAAGCCTTATCGCGCTGGATCGGGCGTTGCTGTCCTGGCTGGAACCGGGAGCTCCCCCGCCGGCGGCGCGGCTCAAGACCATCGCCGCCCTAAGTCAAGCCGGCGTCCCGGTCACGCTCTTTCTGGCCCCCATTCTGCCCGCCCTGACCGACCAGCCCCCTGCCATGGCCGCGCTGTTGCAGGCGGCGCGCGCCGCCGGCGCCCAAGCAGTCATGGCCGGCCCGGGACGGTTGGAGGAACCGGTGCGCGAGTACCTGGTCGAGGCCCTGACGGTCCACCGGCCCGAGCTGGTCGCTTCCTATCGGCGCTGGTTTTGCACTCCCGGAGGAGCTCCCCCGTTGGCGTGGCGGCAGCAGGTGTTGGCGCAGGCCCAGGCCTCCGCCACTGAGGTTGGGCTTTCTTGGGGAGGTCCTAAGCCCCGCCCGGCGCCACCCGCAGCTCAACTCCGCTTCCCCTTCGCATAACCCCCTATTGGGGGGAAATCGCGAGCTTTTGCAAGAAACATGTCGCATTCTGTAGACATTATAGGTTGTTCGGGGTAAAATACCCGCAAAAGGGGAAGAGGACGGGGGGATCCAGCGTGGCACGGGTCCAGCACCTCATCGGCCGCCATCTGTGGGTCAAGCGCGACCCGGCGTGGAACGCGGTGATGGAAACCATCGCGCTGCCCTTGTTTTCGGACCCAGAACGCGACGCCCTCTTGCAGTGGATCGACCTCGAGCGGCGACAGATCGACTGGGACGCCATCCACCGCACCGCCGAGCAGTTCAGCGAGGAGCAACGCATCCTTTTGCGCATCGCCCACGCCTTGTTCAACGAGGGCCCCTGCCAGCTGTGGGAACTCGGACGCATGTCGAGTCGAGGACGCTCGGCGGCCATGATGATCATCGGTCTGCGCTACCTATAAGAACCGGTCAGGGTGCCCTGGCGGCCCCGGCGCCCTCGGTGGCTGCAGGCGTGTCTCTGACGGATCCCCCGTTAACCCCGCAAGTTGCTGGCCGCGAAGGAGTTCCCCCGTGAGCAGTAGCAGCCCGTGGCTGCCACACTAACAGGGCGTTCAGCGGCGGCGAAAACTCCCGCCAGGCGGACCAGCTCCCCTTCCAACCGACATGGGTGCCGTGCCGGACGCGATTGGCGCGCGGGCGGCGCGCCGAGCCCCTGTCCTTGGCCCGGTCGGCCCGGGCGAGAGGTCCTCCCCGAAGCCGCTACCCGCCTCGGTGATGGTTTTTGCGGTCCGTGACAGATTCCTCGATCTGGAACCGGCGCGCATCTTCGCGGATGGCCAGGTCGGTGGCGACGGCGTGGCGATGGGTGACGAAAACCCCTGGCGCTTGCTGCCTCTAGGCCCAGGTGGCGATCCCCCGGGTCACGAACCGGGCTTTCGGGATGGCGGCCCCGCGCCAATCCCTCCTGCAGACTCGGCGGGCTTATAGGTCGTGGAGGATCCCGGCGTCATCGGGCGGGTCCCCCCACCGGTCGCCGGTCAGCCCAATGCCGGACCGCGAGCCTCAGGCGTCGGCGGCCGCGCAGCCCGCGACCCGACCAAAGCCGCGGTCTGCCACCCAGATGGGCTGACAGCCGGGCGCAAAGCGCCGCCGCCCGCGCTCGAGGAACGTGCGGGCGATGACGTTTTGCCGCAAGGCCAGGTCAGCCTTTACCATCGGTTCGGCCAGGACCGAAAGAGCCCGGCGATGGCCCGTGGCGATCGCCGCCGCCCGGGTCTTATGGCCATCGGGGACACCCGTCCACTCGATACGGACCCGCACCCTGCCGGCCCATGACCACAAGCTGGATGCGAGCGCCACGGGCCGCATCCTGGGTGCCCATCGCGGATCCACCCCGCCATCCAGGCCAGGCAGGTCTTGGCCTGCGATCGTGGTAACGACCCCATCTGGGCGGTCCCCCATGCTTGCTCCGTTTGCTACCCTTCCCCCAGGCATTCCTGCGCTTTCCCCGCTTTCCCGATGATGGAATCTGGCCCAATCACTTCGGGTCAGCGAGGGGATGGCCTTTTTGCATGCCCCCGGCACTGCTCCAACACTGGGCAGGGGTCAGGGCGTGCCGGTCCAGACACGGTCCCAGAGGACATGGTAAGATGGGAGAAAGAGAGGGGGACGAGTGATGCCCATGGAACGGGTGCAGCTGGGATCCCAGGGATTGGAGGTCTCCCGCCTCGGACTGGGATGCATGGGGATGTCGGATTTTTACAGTGGGCGGGATGAGCAGGCGGCCATCCGCACGTTGGAACGGGCCGTGGATGCCGGAATTACCCTGTTTGACACGGCAGACGTTTACGGTCCTTTTACCAACGAGGAGCTGGTGGGTCGGGCCTTGCGCCCCTATCGGAAACAGGTGGTCATCGCCACCAAATTTGGGCAGGTTCGGGCTCCAGACGGGACCTTCCTCGGAATCAACGGCCGTCCGGAGTACGTGCGCGAGGCCTGCGACGCCTCGTTGCGCCGACTCGGCATCGAGGCCATCGACCTGTACTTTCTCCACCGGGTCGACCCGCAAGTACCCATCGAAGAGACGGTGGGAGCCATGGCGCGACTTGTCGAGGCCGGCAAGGTGCGCTATCTCGGTCTCTCCGAGGCGGCGCCCGAGACTATCCGGCGGGCTCATCGGGTACATCCGCTCACGGCGCTTCAAACCGAGTATTCCCTATGGAGCCGCGATCCCGAACCAGAAATTCTGCCCACTGTGCGCGCGCTCGGGATCGGCTTCGTGGCTTACAGTCCTTTGGGGCGCGGCTTTCTCACGGGGCGCTTCCGGTCGCCCGATGACCTGCCTCCTGATGACGCACGGCGCCGCCACCCGCGGTTTCAAGGCGAGAATTTCGCCCGCAACCTCGAGTTGGTGCGGGCAGTAGAGGCGGTGGCCCAAGAGCTCGGCGCCACCCCCGCGCAAGTAGCCCTGGCCTGGGTCCTGGCCCAGGGAAAGGACATCGTGCCCATTCCCGGCACCAAGCGCGTGGCCTATTTGGAGGAGAACCTCGGTGCGCTCGACCTGAACCTATCGGAGGCCGTGCGGGCTCGCCTGGAGGCCGCCTTCCCTCTGGATGCGGCCAAAGGGCTTCGGTATCCCGACATGCGCAGCGTCAATCGGTGAGGCGACTTGTCGCAGAACACCGCTTCGGCTATCGTGGTAGGCGACCGTAGGCCCGGAAGGCCGCTGCCCTTCGGGCGCCCACACGCGCAACACCAAAGGGGTGGATTCAGGATTTCCGCCATCTTAACCCTCCCGCAATACGCCGAGTTCCTGCGCCGTCGGGCGACCCGGGTGCGGGCCATTCCCACCCGCTCGGCTCCCGTGGTGCAATCCCTGCGCGACGCCTGGGAGACCGTTGCGGCATACGGCATCGCCGCCCCTCAGATTGGGGAGAGTGTCCGCATCTTTGTATACCGGCCGTACGAAGACGAACAGGCGCCGCCCATCGC
Source organism: Bacillota bacterium (assembly GCA_023511625.1). GTDB lineage: Bacteria > Bacillota > Sulfobacillia > Sulfobacillales > Sulfobacillaceae > JAIMAE01. The sequence continues at coordinate 21,443 of JAIMBD010000002.1, forward strand.
CATCCTCAATCCCAAGATCGTGCGAGCCGAGGGGGAACTTAAGGACTACGACGGGTGCCTGAGCATTCCAGGCATCTATGGACCCACGCGGCGGGCAGCCCGGATCGAGGTCTTGGGGTACGACGAGCGCGGCGAGCGCCACCGTTGGCGCTTCGAGGGATTTACGGCCCGCATCATCCAACATGAGATCGACCATCTCGAGGGGGTCCTGTTCATCGACCGCATCGATGACCTGGACGAACTGTACACGCTGGTCCCCGCCCCGGACACGGCGGGCGATGCGGCTTGGCAGAAGGCCCCCTTGACTCCGGCCCAGCGCCACCTGGTGGAGGAAGAGCGGCGCCCCTTGCCGCCGTTCGCTTTGACGTGGTAAACCAACGCGCATCCGCGCCCAGGGTCTACGCCGTCGACGGCGTGCCGCCCGAAATCCTGGCCTACGCCCTGGCGCGCTACTCCCGCTCCCGCAAAAGTCTCATCGAACATCTTGAGGCGGTCTCACAGGCTCAGGCGGCCCAGTTTTTCAACACCTTCTACTACGCCTACGGCCACGCCTCGATCGCCGACCTGGCCCACGTGGCGCTGGCCATCGAGGAGATCTCGCTCCTGGCGGCGATGGAGGTAGTGGCCGAGCCATTGTGGGATGGACAAGAACGCTCCACCCGGTATCAGGACTTCGGGCGCGATGGGTGGTGGCAACCAGAAGAGGCCGACCCCGCCTACGACGGCGCCATCGAACGGCTCTTGGGCGCCTACCGCCAAGCGGCGGAGACGGCGTGGCAGGAGTTGGCCACTCGTCATCCCAAGCCACCGTCGCTGTCGGTCGCCGAGTGGGAGCGCACGCTCAGAGCACGGGCCTTCGACCGCAGTCGCGGATTTTTGCCCTTGGCCATGAAGACGGCCCTCGGCCAGATCACCAGCGCGCGTTCCCTGGAGCGGCAAGTCGCGCGCCTGATGGCCTCTCCCTTTCCCGAAGTGCGTCAGGTGGCTTCGGCCATCCGCGAGGCGGCGACGGCCCGGCCAGCGTGGCGCCTGGACGGCCAAGGCCACGCCGCACCGACCGGGCAGCCTGCGGTGCCCACCCTGCTCCGGCACGCCGAGCCGACTCCGTACTTGGCGGCCGTCGACGCCAGGCTGACTGAGTTGGTGGCGGAGGAGTTTCCCGGTGTCGACCCTCCTGACCCCCCGGTAGCGCTCTACCTGCCGCAGGACTGGGAGCTCCACCACCTTGCGGTGGCCATCTACCGCCACGCGCAGCGCTCGTACGGCACCATCGTCGAAAAGCTCGCCACCTGGCCGCGGGAGCGCCTGGCGCGGTGGTACGCCGTGCTTTGGGAGGCGCGCGGCCCCCACGACGCCTGGCCGACGTGGATGCAAAGCGGCCCCTTGGTGTTTGACCTGGTGGTCGACGTCGGCGCCTTTCGCGACTTCAACCGCCACCGGCGGCTGGCCAAGGCAGTGCAGCCCTTGCACGAAGCCCTCGGTTGGAGTCCAGAGGCGTTTGGCGACCCGCCGTCTTCGGTCGGCCAAAAGGTGCTGGCCCAACACTACCAGAACCTCCCGGCCCACCCCGAGCCGGTGCGCCCCTATCTCTTGCCGCTGGCCCACCGCCGGCGCCTGCTCTTAAGCATGGACTTGGCCGAAGCGGCCTACCTCATCGAACTGCGCACCCGCCCTCAGGGCCATCCCAGTTACCGGCGGACCGCCTGGCGCATGTTCGAGGCCTTGTCCGCCCGCCTTCCGACCGTGGCGGCACACATCCGCGCCGTACCACCCGAGGTGGAGGACCCCTTCACCCGCTGATGGGCCCCGTTCCGGGCTGGACGCGGACCACGGCCCCGTTCGCTGTCGGGTCTTCGGCCAGCCGGCGAATGGCCCGCGCCACCTCGCCGGGCTCAAGCCACCGCCCACCGGGCAGGCGGTGGGCCCACCACGCCTGCCGAGTGACCGGAAGGGTCTCGGCCCATCGCGTGCGTACCCAGCCAGGCGCTACCACGTTGCACCGCCACCGTCCGCCCCACGCCCGGGCCAGATGCTGGCTGTAGGCCGTGACGGCCGCCTTGGCCAGCCCGTAAAGTTGGGCCGACTCCGTCGGCGGAGCGCCGCGGTCGTCCCACCCTAGGTTAATGACTTGCCCGCCAGGACTAAGGTAGGTAGCGACCAGCCGGCAGAGCCGCACGGTACCCAGCACGTCCACGGCCCACAGCGCCCGAAGCCGGTCCTCGAACGGCGCCTGCCCGAGAGGGGGGGACAAAATGTCGGCCCCCGCCAGGTTGATCCACACGTCAAACGGGGGGCGGGCCGCTTCGGCCACCACGGCTGCCATCCGTTCCGGTGGCCAGGTCAAGTCCAGAGCCCAGCCTCCCTGCCGGACAAAGCCCACCACCTCATGCCCGGCCGCCACAAGCTCTGGTAGCAGCGCCTGCCCGATCCCGCCCCGAGATCCCGTCACAGCCACCCGCACTGTGCCACCTCCTGCCGTCGGTTGTTCCGCCCTGGCGCCACCCTGTCAGCCGGGCGAGCTCGGGCGCCGTTCATGGAGCCGCCCCGTCCGCTTGGTGGCACCATCTCCGGCCGGTTCCTTGGGCAACACCACCCGTTCCCGCCAGACGCGCACTCCGGCCACCCACGCTGCCACTAAAATGCCGGCCGCCGGCACGGCGAACAAGGCGCCCAACACCCCCTTGAGGTCTGCCCCCACCACCAGCGCCACCGCAGACAACACCGGATGCAGTCCCACCTGCGAGCGAATGATGCGAGGCGCCAGTACCTGCGACTCTAGCAGGTGCACCAGGCCCAGAAGGGCCAGCACCTCGGGCACCTGCGCCCAAGGGTTCGGGCCCAAGAGCGCCATCGCCACCGGCAACACTGCCCCCAGCATCGGACCCAAGAGGGGGATGAGCTCCATGAAGGCCGCCACCACCCCCACCACAGCCGGAAAGGGAATGCCGATGAGGCGAGCGCCGACCCCAAAGGCCAGTCCTACCACCGCCGACAGCGCGATCTGCCCGCGGACGTATCCCCCCACCACCCGGCCGAGGGTGTGTTCTAAGGCCAACAAGCCCTCCCGCTGGCCCTGCGGCACCAGGCGGACGATAGAACGGTGAATCCGCTCGGCGTCGATTAAGAGGTAGACGGTGACAAACAGGGTCAAGGCCCCATCGACCACGGTGTTGACCAAATGCGTCAAAATGTTGACGGTTTGGGTCACCAACAAGCTGGACAGCTGCCCGAGGCTGTTCAGCACGCGGCTTTCCAGGTCGGACAGGCTCAAGGTCACCCCGTAGGCCTCCAGCCATCGCAGAAGGCCCGGCGTACTGCTCGACCACTGGTTGACGTCCTGAAACAGCCGGCCTACCAAGGCCGCCATCTGGGTCGTGATGAGCGTGGTGAGCATCACCCCGCCGAACACCACCAACAGCACTGCTCCAGCCACCACGGCCAGGGTGGCAGCCGTCCGACCCCAGTACCGCGCCAAGCGATCCACCGCAGGTCCCAACACGATTTCGAACACCAATGCCAAGGACAGGATCCACACCACATTGCCGACGCGGGACAGCGCCCAGATTACCGCCCCGACGATGACGCCGGCCCCGAGCAATATCAGCACCACGTCCCGCACCAAGCGGACACGCGTCGCCCAATCCATTCGGCTCCACTGGTCGGACATCGCCGGTCTTCCTCCGCCTAAGGCTACTTCGTACCGCGTACCGCGCGATCGGTGTGGACTCTTCTCTTCTCCCATTCTACACGCTTTCCCCCCGACCCAACCGCCACAGCCCGCCCCCCAGCAATTCCCCAGGTTCGAGCCTCCTGAAGGCCGGCCAAGTCGAGTACAATTTGGACAGCAGTCGCCCGCGCCGAACGTGGGGGCAAGGGGCAGAAGGGGGAGTTGGGCTCTGAAGCAGGCGGCGTCGCAATCTCCACGCGGGGTCAGTCTTAGCCTGTCGGCGGGCGTCATTTTCGCGGCCACCTTGGTGAGTCGGCTGACCGGGTTCTTCCGCGAAATCGTGATGGCGGCGTATTTCGGCACGTCCAGCCTCACCGACGCCTGGCTCATGGCCTCCGTTATCCCGAACCTTTTGTTCAGCTCGCTCAACGGGTCCATTACCACCACGGTGGTTCCCGTCATGACCGAAGCCGAGACCGCCTACCCCCGCCGCTCGGTGCAGCGTTTCGTGGAAGAGGTCTTCACCATCGGCGTGGTGCTGTCCCTAGGATTGGTGGCCCTCGGCGAAGGACTGGCTCCGTGGCTGATGCGCCTCATCGCTCCCGGCTTTCACACCGACCAAGAGTGGCACCTGGCGCTGGTCATGACCCGCTGGATGATCCCCACCGTGTTGTTCTGGACGCTGGCCGGCATCCTCTCCGGCATCCTGCAGACGCGCGAGGTGTACCTGTATCCGGCCCTGACCCCGGCCCTGGTCAACGTGGTGCGCATCGCCACGATCATCGTCTTAGGCCACTGGTTGGGCATCGTCGGGGTCGCCATCGGCTTCACCATCGCCGTCATCAGCCAGCTGTTTCTGATCATCCCGGCGCTCGGCCGCACCGGCTACACCCTGCGCTTTCGCTGGCGCTGGTCGCACCCGCTGCTTGGCCGCTTGGTGGAGATGGCCATCCCCTTCTTCATCTCTACGTCGGTGGGAACCATCGGCGTGGTGGTAGACCGCATCTTGGCCAGCTTTCTCGCCACCGGATCCATTGCGGCCCTGAACTACTCTTACGTGCTGGTCCAAGTCCCGATCGGCCTGGTGGTCTCCTCCCTGGCGACTCCCGTCTACACGCGGCTCGCTCAGCATCACAGCCAAGACGATCGGGAGACCTTCCAGCGCCTGGCGATGCGCGGTTTTCGTCTCGTGGTGCTGATCATCGTGCCCATGACCGTCTGGTTCCTCCTCCTGCGCGTACCCCTGCTCAGGCTTTTATACCAACACGGCGCCTTCTCCAGTCAGTCGACGGCGCTGACTCAAGGCACGCTCTTCTGCTTCGCCTGGGGACTGCCGGGCTTCGCCCTCTCCTTCTACCTCCAGCGGCTCTTTTTCTCGCGCCAGGATTCCAAGACACCGGCCCGGTTCAGCATTCTCACCATCCTCGTCAACATCGCTGGGGACCTGGCGCTGATTCATCCCCTCAAGGCCGACGGGCTGGCCCTGGCCACGGGAGGCGCCAGTTGGGTCAATGCTGCTCTGCTGACGTACCGGGCACTTGGGCTGGGACGCCGACCCGCGCTATCCCGGCTGATCCGGATGCTCATCCCGGTACTGTTCTCTGGCGGCGTCATGGCTGCCACCACCTGGGGCCTTGCGCGCCTCTTGCACCTCGCGACCCTCGGGGGGATTCTCCCCTTGGCCGCGGCCTTGGTGGCCGTGGCCCTCCTCTCCCTCGTCCCCTACGGCGCCATCTTGGCCTGGCTTCGATTTCCAGAGGTCAAAGAGGGCATCGCCCGGCTGGCTGTTGCCCGTCACCGGTAGGCATAACTGACGGTCCCGGCGCATATATTGTAGCGTTTACGGCGAAAAGCCCCCCTGCCCGCAAGAACGCTAGGACAAGCCTGTGGGTAGGAGAGCACGCCGGGGGAAGGAGGAACGGGCGCGGGACGGCCTTCCGGTTCCCGGCCCAAGACCATGTCGACCTCGCATTGGGCACACGATACCGACGACGCGGCGCCGACCTCACCGCTGCGCGCGCGGCGGCGCCCCCGCCGGCGGCGGTGGTGGCTATGGGTCGGGCTCTTGGCCATCTTGGTGGGATGGCAGCTGCCAGTGGCCGTCGAAGTCCTGCGCGTCCTCGCCAACCTCTTGGCGTCGTTGGAGGTGCCGCGGGCCTGGCTTTTAGTCTGGCTCCACCACCTCTCCCACCAAGCCTGGGGGGCGCTTGCGCGCGCCGCCCAACGCTAAAGCCGCCCCCAACCCGCCATGGGGTGGGGGCGCTGCCTCGAGCCCTTTACCGTCGGCGGCCCAGCATCAGCAGGAACAAAAACAGGTTGACGACGTCGACCAAGATGGCCGTCGCCATCAGGACGGCGGCGCCGTTGCCGGTGTAGACGAGCCCCCGGTACTTCAGCAGCGAAAAGTCCACCAACAAGTACCCGGTGAAAATGCCGACCCCCAGGAGGTTGTAGGCCGGCGACAGAGTCCACCCGGTAAGATGAGGAATCAGCCAGGAGAGCATCCCGGCCATGACCAACAACAACAGACCCACCATCAACAGCGGGGCCAGGCGGCTAAAATCCCACGGGATCCAGGCCACGGCAAAGGCTGCGAGCGCGACCGCCAACACCAAAGAGACCAAAGCCGACACCACCAGGTGCGGGTCCGTCAAGGCCGACACCCAGATGACCGGCCCGACCAAGATACCCATGCCGGCACTGACCGCGATCCCCCAGGGCAAGGCGTTACCGCCGCGGGCCACGGCGCGGTTGACCAGCAAGGTGCCGCCAAACACCGCCACGATCCCGACCCACAGCCCTGCCGTGCCGAGCCCTACCCCTACCAGGGTCGCCACCGAAAAAACGGCCAGGAACCCCGCCAGGTAGCCGAGCGTCTGCCCCATCAGGCTGCCGCTTACCACGCGGCTTGTACTGCCTCGGGACCAGGGCGTGTTGTACATCCTACTCCCCTTCTTTCTTTCCCTGACCAAAAATCTTGAACCCCAAGCCAACCGCTTTGGGCGACCCCGTGCCGGGTCGCCTCAATCCTCACTGCCAACCCATATATATCTCCAACCGGCGCGACTGTCAAAACCGCGCCGACACCTTCCCCTCGGCCCCGACTACCCCTCCGCCATCTGCGCCAGGTACCGCTCGCGCGCCAGTCGGCGCAGGACCTTCCCCGAGGGACCGATGGGGAGTTCTGGCACCACGTGGATGCGCCACGGCCGCTTGTAATCGGCCAGGCGCTCGGCCACCCAGCTGCGCAAGGCCTCGGGCGTAGTGGTCGCACCTGGGCGCAGCACCACCTCTGCCACCAAGCGCTCTCCCCGCCGGGGGTCCGGCACCCCGAAGACCACCGCCAACGCCACGGCGGGGTGACTGTGGAAGACCTCCTCCACCTCGGCCGGAAAGACGTTCTCCCCCGCGACGATGGCCATGTCCTCCTTGCGGTCGACCAGATACAGACGTCCTTGGGCGTCGAGGTAGCCGAGGTCTCCGACCGTGAGAAATCCCTCGGCGTCAAACGCGGTGCGGGTTCGTTCGGGATCTTGAAAGTACTCGGTCATCAGCGAAGGGCCTTGGACCCAAATCTCGCCAATGGTTCCTGGCGGCACCGGTTGGTGCTGGGCGTCCAGGATGCGGACGCGCTGCCCTAAGGCAGGAAATCCCACCGACCCCGACGGGCTGGCCTCCCCTTGGCGGTACTCCATAAACGTCACCGCCCCGTATTCGGTGGCTCCGTAGATGTCCACCAAGGTCAGCCGGGGAAAGGCCGCCAAAAGCCGTGCCGTCAAGCTCGGACCGAGCGGTGCCGAAGCCGTCATCATTACGCGCAGAGAGTCCGGTTGCAGTTGGCCCCGCTCGGCCGCGTCCACCAAGTAGGTCAACAGGCTCGGCACAAACATGCTGTACGTGACGCGATGGCGGTTTAAGGCTTCCACCACGGCTGCCGGCGTGATGGTCCGGTGCGGATAGATGACGGTCGTGGCCCCGATGACCAAGGACAGCGTCACGAACCACATCGAATTGACGTGAAACATCGGCAACAGCGCCAACCCCACATCGCCGTGATGAATGCCGAGTTCCGCCGCCAAGCTCATGGCGATGACCAGATTGCTGAAGTGCGAACGCACGGCGCCCTTGGGCCGACCGGTGGTGCCCGAAGTGTAGACGATGACGGAGGGGGTTTCGGGGCGCACTGCCACCGGTTCGGGCTCTCCCGCCACCTGGGCCAATTCCGCCTCCCAGGCCGGTTGGGCCCCGCGGCCGGTGAAAAACCGGCGCCCAGGAGCTCCGGGGACTTCGGCCAACAGCGGTGCCAGTTGGGCGTCGGCGATCACCGCTTGGACCTCGGCGTGCTGCAACACGTAGCCTATCTCCGGCGGTGCCCAACGCAGGTTGATGGGCACCCCCACCACGCCGGCCCGGGCCAACCCGAAATACGCCTCGGCCATCTCCAAGCCGTTTGGCAGCAGCAGCGCCACCCGGTCTTGAGGTCGGATACCCTGGCGCGCCAACGCCTCGGCCCAGCAACCGGTCCGGTGCCAGAACTCCGCGTACGTCCACCGCCGCTCGCCGAAGACTAGCGCCACTTTGTCTGACCGCCGCCGCACCGACGCCTCCAGTGCCTCTCCCAAGGTCAGCACCGCCATCTGCCTCCTTCACCGCACCGGCGCCCGGTTTACCCATCTCCGGCGCCAAGCACTGGCTGCCATCCACGCCGCTGATCCTGCCCAGGTGGCGACCAGCACCGCCGTCGATCGCCCGACAAACGCCGACAGCGTATCGGTGCGCCACAGGACTGCCACCCAAATCGCCATCCCGCCCGCCGCCGGGAGAAGGACCGACCACTGGTCCACGGCCACGGCATAAAGCAGGATCAGGTTCAAAAATCCTAAGGCGATCATTCCCCACCCATAATACACGAGGAAGGATGCTACCGGGAGAAAATGCGGGCTCAAGATGAGCCGCACCACCGTGGGCGCCCATCCGGCCACGAGGGCAAAAAAGCATGCCGCCACGGCCGCGTACACGCCCAGGCTGGCGGTAAAGAAGCGCACGCGCTGGCTGGGGCGGGCCAAGATATTGGTCATCATCACCACCCCGAGGCTGCCGGACACGTACTGTACACTGTGACCGATGGTGGCAAGGCCGTTGTACAACCCTGCGGCATGGGCCCCCAGGGCGTGCTTGGCCAGCAAGCCGTCCAAAAGTGCCCAGAGCGCCGTCAGCGTCCCCACTACGGCCGTGCCGGCCACCGTCGCCGGCCCCGACTCCCCTTGGTGGGGCCCAAGGCGCGCCACTGCCCAGGCGCTGAGTCCCCAGGCGCACCATGCTGCGACCCCCTCGAGGACGCCGAGGGCGGCCAGGCGCAGGCCTGCCCACGCCGCTCCGGCCGCCGCCACCACGCGAAAACCGTTGTTGAGGAGCATCACGGCCCCTACCCACTCGAATCGCCGGGCGCGCTGCAGCGCCCCCTGATTGGCTGCCAAGGCGAGACTCGGGACCACCTCGAGGGTAAACAGCACAAACAGCAAGGCCGAAACGTGGAGCAGGCGCACGAGGGGCTCCGCCACGGCCCACACCAGCCCCCACAGCACCACGCCGCTGCCCCACAGAACCCCGGTCTCCACCCGCCCGGCGCGCCCCTGGCGCCGCCCGATGCGGGTGTACACCAGCGTCACCACCGGCCCGGGCAACAGCCACAACCACGTGACATTGAGCAATGCCGCCAGATCGCCGTACTGGGCCGGGCCGAGGACGCGCGCCAAGACCACATGATACAGGTAGTTAAACACCCCGGCTCCAAACGAGGCCGCTCCGTAGATGAGGTTGTCGCGCCAAAATCCCGCCGCTCGCGATCCCGACACCCCGCTTCGCCGCCACGCGGCACCTGTTCATGGGATCAGATGTCCAGGGACGGCCGGGATCATCCGCAGAAAAAACCAATTCGTCCAGGCCTTTCGGCCTGGACGCGCACCTCAGGAATCGGCGGTTCATTCGGATTAATGTTTGCCTTGGTTTTGGAGGAGAAGAATTCGACACCCGCGGGAAAATTCCTACCGCAGCCGGCTTGGCCCGGCAAATTTTTTCCCGGGGGATTACCGCTGGGGCCCAATCTGGTGCAGTAACAGCTGCACGACTGCCTCGGTCTGATATCCGAGGCGCCACAGCGCTACTCCCGCCAGATGGTCGCGACGGGCCAGTTGGATCTTCTCGTTGATGCCCTGCAGGCTTTCCCACCACGCCACGTATGGCGTGCCGCCGCTCGTGAACCGGGCCTCGGTCTCGTCGTAACGGCCATTCCACTGGGCGTGCGCGGTCATCGCCGGCGTAACCGCCGAGTAGGGGATCGTAGCGGCGTGGGTCGAGCCCACCGGCCACACGTAGCCGTATAGCGGAATGCCGAGGTAAATCTGGCGCGCCGGGACCAAGGCCAACAGCCGATGGAGGACGTTCTCCACCCACGGCACGGGCGCTACCGGTCCCGCCGGGGAGCCGTCGTCGTGAAGGTCGTAACTCATGAGGACGAATTGGTTGACCTCGCGTTTCAATTTGGCAAAATCGTACGCCCCGCCGGAGTTGGGCACGATCGACAAGGTGATGGTGTCCCGGCGCGGCAGCATGTCCCTAAGGTCGATGAGAAAGGCCACCAACTGCTCCCGGTCTCGGTTGACCGGTGGCTCAAAATCGATGTTCACCCCCTGAAAGTGTTCGGTGCCCACGATGTCGGCGATGTTGCGAGCGGTTTCGAACCGTGTCCACGGTGAATTCAAAAACGCCTGGCGTGCGGTCCCGTCGTTGACCAACGGGGTGATGGGGATCCCGGCGCGCCGGACCTCCGCCAACACCTGGGGATCGAGGTGAGATTTGAGGCTGCCATTGGCTTCAACCGAGTACCAGAACGGCACGAAGACGCCAATGGACTGAGGATGGCGCAAGACCGCCGACAGGTCGACGTGGTCGCCAGCCGCATAAAACCCCATCACCGACAACCGGCCGTTCGGCGGCGAAGCGGCCGCGCCGGCATGTGGCGCCGCTCCACATCCGACCAGGCCCAACGCCGCTGCTCCAAGGCCTCCCCAAAGCGCTCTATGCATGGCACCACCCCCGCAAGGGGTAGTATGGGCACCAAGCGGCGCGGCCATGCCGGACCTAGGCTCCTTATGCGTGTGCCTGGGAATTGAGTTTGAGGTCTTGCCCCACGGTGATGGTCATATCGACGCCCGGCACGTCGTGGTAGGGGCTCTCTACCACAGTGGTGTCCGGACCCAGAGCCTGCGCGATGCGGTGGGCCAGGTACTTATCCCCGGTGAAGTCGAGCACCGTGCTGGCCGTATGGTGGTGATGGTTCGCCCACACCACGGCGCTGACGGTAAAGCCTTGGCTCCGCAGCCAATCGGCTACAGCTTGGGCAGGCTGAAGGCTTTGGGTGCCAGACCGCACCACGATGTGGACCGTCTGCCGGTCGGCGGCCGTCAACGGTCGGTCCAGCAACACCTCGTCCACCAAAAGCGGGATCAGCCGCTGGTCGGCCACCCAGTAATCCAAGGTCTGATGCATGTAGGGATCGACCCGCTGCACCGGATGGCCGGGGATGGTGGCGTAGCGGACGGTCTTGAGGTTGAGGTTGCGCGCCATCAGGCCTAGGTCGATCATCTGGGCCGTGGTCAAGTTGGTATACACGATGTCTTTCCGCAACATGCGGATGACGGTCGGAAGCTGGGGAATCTCGGAGGGGCGGAGCATCTTTTGGAGGATGAGCTTGACGATGTACTGCTGCTGCTGGATGCGCCCGATGTCCCCCAAAGGCTCGGCCCGGAACCGCACGTATTCCAGCACCTGTTGCCCGTCAAGATGTTGCACTCCCGGTTTGAGGTGGATGTCCAGAAAGTTACCGGTGCCCCCGTAGTTCATCGGCTGCGTGACGTCGACCGTCAATCCGCCGATGGTGTCGATGATCTTGGCGAAGTTCCACATCGTGGTTTCCATGTAGTAGTCTACCGGGACGTGCAGCGTTTGTTCCACCAGTTGGACCGCCAGCTTGGGGCCTCCGAAGTAATTGGCCTCATTGATCTTGGTTTCCCCGTGGGCCTGGGGAATATAGACCAACGTATCGCGGGGAATGGATAACACGCCCGCCTGGTGGGTCTTGAGATTGTAGCTCACCAGCATCATGGTGTCGGTGCGATCGCGGACGTACGGATTGGTCACATCCTGGTTGTTGATGATGGACAGGGCGTTGCCCAGCAACAGGATAGTGACCGCGTTGTGAAAGGGTCCCGGATTGGTGTGGACCTTGACGGTTTCCGCCACCGCCGCCGAATGCAAATACCAGTACCCGACGCCGGCTCCGCTCACCACCAGGGCTCCCAGTGCGGCCGCGGCCCAGCGTACCCAACCCCACCGGCGCACGGCATCCCCCCCTTTTCTCGTGCCCATTATACCGAAATCGACCGGGCCTCGACGGATTCGACGTCTGGCCCGGTCGTCTCTTCATCCGACGTTGCGCAATCCGGCAGCGATGCCGTGCATGGTCAACGCCAAGGGCTCGAGCCACGCTTCCTCAGGATGCTGGCGATGCCGCGCCAAAAGCCAGATCTGCGCCCGGTGAATGGGGTCGATTTGCGGATTGCGCCAGCGGATGGCCGCCTGTAAGGTGGCGTGACCGTCCAACAACTGGCGATGGCCGGTGATGGCCAGCACCACCTCCACCGTTCGCTGCCACTCGGCCTCGATGGCCTCCCAGAACGGATCCGGGTCACTGGCCAGTCGTTGATACCGGCGCGCCACTCCGAGATCGGCCTTGGCCAGGGCCAGCTCCAAGTTATGGATGAGGGTGCGGAAATAAGGCCAGTCGCGGTACCACCGACGCAGGCGGCCGAGATCAGCGGCCGACCCAATCAGCGCCGAAAGTCCAGTGCCTGAGCCGTACCACCCCGGAAGCAGCATGCGGTTTTGGGTCCACGAGAACACCCAGGGGATGGCTCGGAGATCCTGCCAGCTGAAGGTCTCGCGGTAGGTAGGACGCGAACCCCAGTTGAGGAGCGCCATCTCCCGAATCGGGGTCACCTCGGTAAAGTAGGTCCAAAAGCCAGGCCGGTCGATGAGCGCCCGGTAGGCCCGCCGCGCGGCGTCGGCGGCTTCGTTGAGCCGTTCGGCCCCCTCCGGCTCAGCCGCGGGAGCCTGGCGATGGGTGAGCACAGCCGTGAGAATCAGCTCCAGCGAGCGATATCCGATGTCCGGCAACAAAAACTTCTGCGACAGCACCTCGCCCTGGTGCGTGATGCGCAGTTCCTGGCCGCTCGTGGCCGGAGGCTGCGCCACGATGGCGTAGGAGGTGGGTCCGCCGCCACGCCCGAGTGCGCCGCCGCGTCCGTGGAAGAGGCGCAATTGGATGTCGCGCCTGCGCGCCCAGGCCGAAAGGTTGGCCGCCGCCCGGTACAACGCCCAGGAAGCAGCCAGGTACCCCCCGTCCTTGGTGCTGTCGGAATAGCCGAGCATCACCTCTTGCCGACGGCCGCGCCGCTCCAGATGACACCGGTAGCGAGGGTCTTCCACCAGCCGGTCCATGATGGTCACTGCCCGGTCGAGGTCGTCCAGCGTCTCAAACAGCGGCACCACGTCCACCACCAGGTCGGGGTCCACCGTCTCGGCCATCCTTAAGGGCCGCAGGAGATCCTCCACCTCGTGCGCCATGCTTACGAGGTAGCGATGGCAACCCTCGGGTCCCCAGCGCCGCTGATACTCGGCCAACATCGCGAAGGTCTGCCAGACCGGGTGGTCCTTGGGCCAGGTGCCTTCCCGCACTGCCTCCTCCGCCTCCCGAAGCCGGGCCGAATGCTCGCGCAGGTCGAGGCTCATGGCGTGAAACCCAAACTGGCGCACCCGCAACAGCGCCAACTGCAAGGGGCGTGGCAACGTGCCTGCAGGCCCTTGCAACCGTTCGGCCACTGCTTGAAGGTCGCGCGCAAACTCCTCCGGGCTCGGGTACCCGTCGGGTTGCTCGAGGCGCGTGGCCAAAAGCCGCGCGGCGATGGTTTGGAACGTCTGGCGCAACTCGCGGCGCTCCTCGCTGGTTCCTGCCCCGGGTCCAGGCGCCAACAGGCCCTGCAGCTCCTCCACCATGGCTTCGTAGCGGCGCAACACCACCTCGCGGTGACGCATCAAGGTCTCGGCGGTCACCTCTGCCGTCACCTCGGGATGGCCGTCCCGGTCCCCCCCGATCCAGGAGTCGACCCCCAAGAGGTCGGCCCACCACTGCCAATCGCCGGACTGACCGGCCAACCGACTGGCGGTATAGAAATCCCACAACAGGTCGGGAAGAACCTGCCAGATGGTTTCCTGCCAGAAGAACAGCCCCTGTTCCACTTCGTCTAAAACCGACGGCCGTCGCTCGTAGCGGGCCCCGGCGCGCCACAGCTGCCGCACGATTTCCGTAATCTCTTCCCGCAGCAACTCCGACCGCGGAGGATACGGTTCTTCGGGCACTTGCACCAAGCGGTCGCCCAAGTGGCGCAGCAGTCGGAGAACGTCGGGCCGCGTGCTCTCGGTTGGATGCGCCGTAAAGACCAAGCGACAGCCGCCGGGTGGACCCAAATCGGAGCCCCATCGCTGGCCCCGCGCCCACAGCTCCAGGGAACCGCGCGCCGGCAGCGGCTGCTGGCGGTGGGCCAGCCAGCGCTCGCGCCGAGTCAAGTCCTCCGCCAGGTTGATCAATTGCAAGTTGAGGAGGAAATAGTGCATCAGGTCCCGCGAGGGCGCCGCCGGCCGGGACGGCGGAGACGTGGCCTCGCGCAGAAGTCGCCTGACCTGGGCCGCGGCAATCGCCCGCTGGGCCTCGTCCACGACACTCGGGGAGGCCTCTTCGCTCACCACCCGGTCGAGAATCTCTTTAAGGTATCCTTGATAGTCAAATGGCAAGGGCGTCTGGCTCCTTTCACATCTGCACGGCGATCCCGAGATGGCGGCCGAGAAAATCGGCCACCAGCTCAAACGCCCGCAATTGGTTCTCCCGACGGAGAAACCCATGCCCTTCGTCGTCGAAGCGATGATACTCCACCGGGGTCCCCCGCTGCTTGAGATAGGCCACCAGTTGCTCCGACTCGGCCGGAACCACCCGGACGTCCCGCGCGCCTTGCAAGACCAGGACCGGGCAACGGATCTGGTCGGCCCAGGTCATCGGCGAGCGCGCTCGCAAGCGTTCGGCGTCGGCTTCGGGATCCCCCACCCACCGCTGCATAAACCGGCGCCAACTCGGAGGGACGCGCTGCACAAACTGCACCAAGTCGGTGGGCCCGAACAGGTCGACGGCCGCCCTCCACTGGGCGGGTCGGCGCGCGGCCAGCGTCAACACCGCGAACCCGCCGTAACTCGCGCCGAACAGGGCCATACGCCCAGGGTCCACCCGGGGATGGCGAGCCAGCCAGTCCGCGACCGTCTCCAAGTCCCCGATCTCCGCGCCTCCCCAATCGCGGTAGATGCGGCGCTGAAAGCTCCGCCCGAAGCCGGTGCTGCCGCGAAAGTTGGGCGCGACCACGTGCACCCCGACATGGGCCAGGTACTGGTACCACGCCTGGTAACCGGGCCGCTCTTGGCTTTCGGGTCCCCCATGGATGGCCAACACGGCCGGGGCCGGGCCCGTCACGCGGGCAGGGTAAAACCACCCCGAGAACGCCAACCCATCGGGGCTCCTCCATTGTATCAGTTCCGGCACCGCCAGTGCCTCCGACGGGATCCCGCCGAACCAGCCCTCCGTCAACGCGGACCCGGTTTCGCGGTCGAGGTCGTAACGCCAAATCTCGGGCGGGTGGGTGGCTTGGCTGAGGATGACGACCAGGCCGGAATCGGGCGCTAGCGTGGCCGCCTGGACCGTGCCCTGGGGCCATCCCGGCGCAGGGCGCGCCGCCTGCACGCGTCCCCCCGCCCATTCGGCCCGCCACAACCGGCTCGCGCCGGCTTCGTTGGCGATCCACACCAAGGTCCGCCGGCGCGGGTCCCACGCTGCCCACTCCACCTCCCAGGGTCCCCGCCAGACCCACTCCACCTGCCCCGGCTGCTTCCAGTCGACCACCGCAATCCCCGTGGCCTCGGACTCCCAATTGGTCAAAACCAACAGCCCCTCGCCGTCAGGAGAAGGCTCCAGGGGGTTGAAGACCGCCTCACCGGGTGGCGTCAACCGGAGGACGTCGTGACCGGGAAACGCAAAGGCCCAGAGCGTGTTTTCTACATTGGCCAAGGCCTGAGCTCCCACCGCCCACAGCTGCCCCCTCACCTCGACCCACAAGGCAGGTTGCCAGTAACCGCCCTCGGCCAACGGGGTCACCACGTTCCCGGTGTCGGCCTCGAGGACTACAAGGTCGAGGTCTTGGGGTTGGCGCCGGTTGCTGGCAGCCAGAAGCCAGTGCCGGTCAGGACTGACCGACCGCGGACTGAGCTGGAGACGTGCCGGTGGCGCCCACCACCACCGGCGCGGCCAGCCGCGTCCCGCGGGCCGCACAAAGACGCCCCAGGCCTCACTCCCCCCGACGTCGGCTTGGATCCAGAGTCCTTGGCCCGCCGGATCGGCGCACAACAGCCGCGCGTGTTCTTCGCGAAACGCCGTCAGTTGCTCCGGCCATCCGCCGGACAGCGGCATGCGCCAGACATCAAAGCGCCCCGTGAAGTCGGCGATAAAATAGAGCCACGGCGGCTTTACGACTAAATTCCCGGCGTATCGCCGATAGGCGAAAAAGCGCTCCAGGGCAAACTCGGCCACAGACAAAGGCCGCCGGCGCCTTTTGCTGCCAGCGGCGACTCCCTCCTCCCTCCCGCGCCTTGTGCGGGACTCACCATCCGGCCGTGGGGTCCTGGCGGTACACCTCCGACAGCACCGCCAAGGCTTGAGCCAAGTGCGGGGTGTGCCGACCGGCGCGCCCGTTGCCTGGGCATCCCCACGGGGGGACAGTGACGCCGTAGCGCGCCCAAAACTCGGTGACTGCCTGGTGCCAGCGGTCTCTGGCCGCTCGCGCGCCAGGCCACCAGCCGCTGGACTCCCACAGGTCGGTCCAAGGATCGGTCTCGGCCAAATCTCCGGCCAGCCCCGCCGCCAGAGCCAAGGCAGCTTCCACCCGCTGGCGCGCTTCGCCGCCCTGCCGCCACAGGCGGTCGATCCACAGCTCTTGATGGTCCCGGTGGTATGCCTTCTCGCCGAGGATGGCCGCCGCCGTCTCTGCCAACGGGCTGTAGTGGCTGTGGACCAACCCCTCGAGCCGGATGATCTCAAACACATCATAGAGGTGGTGGCGTACCAAGGTGAAGGCCCAGTCGTAGCGCGGCGCCTCAAAATACTGTCCCTCGCCGTTGGGCCATTCCAGCAGCACGCTGTTGCGACGGCTTTCCGGGGGCCTCAAGTGGGCGAGGTCATCGGCCCGCCCGAGGCCGAGCCCTTCCAGGAGCCCGTAGTACCGCTGGGCATGACCGACCTCATCCTGGGCGATGGAGGCAAAGGCGATGTCCTCTTCGATGTGTACTCCCAACCCCAACCACTCGCTGGCCCGAAATCCCACCAAAAGGTCGTCGTCTGCCAGTTGCCACAACAGCTCTTGCAACGCCGCCTGCGCCTTCTCTTCGGAAACTGCCGACTGTGCGTCCGCCATGGCCCTCTCCCCCCTCGATGTCCTTACACCATGGTCTCCGGCGTCATGGGAGCTTGGCGGTATCGGCGCCACTTATCGGCCAGATAGCGGTAGTCTTCGGTCAGCCGGTAGGATTTCTTCAACCGGTAAAACCGCTCCCGCTCCTTCGGCCCGCTCTTGACGATCTGGTCGCGCCGCACGACCCAGATGCTGTAGATCTCCCGCCGGCGCAGGAAGTTTTCCTGCGCCAACGCCATCGCCATCTCGGGCGAGGAGGCCAAGAGGCTGAATTGATGTTGATGCGGCCCTAAAGGGTCGGTCTGCGCAAACACCTCGTACACGTCAAAGGTCAGCCGCTCGCCATCCACCGTCGTCGTCCTCCCCCATCAGCGACCTTGAGCCAGGGCCGCCCGGGCCCAACGCCCCTCTTCGTACGTCAAGCGCTTGAGGGTCAATCGGGCGGAAGACGCCGGACCCTGCCCGTTGATGATGCGCCGAAACCACTCCCAGTCCGGCTGTTGGTAGATCCACCGCCCCTGCTCGGCGTCGTAGTGCAGGGTGGGATCCGGGGGCACCAGTCCTAACGACCGGATCCGCGGGACGTATTTGGTCAAGAATCGTTGGCGCAACTCCTCGTTGGTTTTGGTGCGAATCCGGTATCGCAGGTTGGCCTTCTGGTGGCTTGAGGGGTGGTCGGCCTCGTTGGGGCCGAAGAACATCATCAAGGCCGGCCACCACCGCTCCAAGGCCGCCTGCAAACTGTGGCGCTGGCTCGCCGACCCTTCGGCCAGGGCCATGCAGATGCTCTCCCCGTGCTGGATGTGGAACCCCTCTTCCTCCACAATGCGCTGCAGCGCCCGCACGTAAGGGGCGTAGGAAGACGACAGCGACATTCCCTGAGTGATGATGGCCGCGCCGTCCACGAGCCACGCGATGATCCCCGCGTCGGCCCAGGTGGGCGCCGGCATGTGGAACACGTTATGGAACTTGAGCCGACCGGAGAACAAGTCGTCCAACAGGTCCTCGCGCGTCTTGCCCAAGGGGGCCACCAAGTCCTCGGCCACTCGCATCAACAGTTGCCCGTGCCCGATCTCGTCCTGCACCTTGGCCATGATGGCCAACTTCCGGTACAGGGTGGGCGCCTTGGGCACCCATTCCTTTTCAGGCAACGCCCCCATGATTTCGCTCACGGCGTGCATGGCGATCAGCCGAATCAACTGCTGCCGATAGTCGTCGGGCATCCAGTCGTCGGCCTCGATGCGCTCTCCCCGGTCGATCCGCGCCAGGAATGCTTCCAGCCGGTCCGGGTCTTCTCTCGTGGTCATGCCCTTCCTCCTCCGCCGCGCGTTGGCCGCACTCAAAGTGAGCAATTGCTATCTTTCAATGTGCTCCCAGCCTAGCGCGAATGGCCCTCGGCTGTCAATCCCTGCTCTCCCCCTCCGGACCCTTCAGCACCCGCAAGATCCAGGTGGCGTAATGGTCGGCGACGACTTCCAACGGCAGACGCCCCTCCGGGCGGTACCACCGGTTGACCGCGTTCAAGCAAGACAGCACGAAGATCCGGGCCAGCGACAAATCTTCTACGCCAAAACTTCCCCGGTCCGCCCCTTCCTGCAAAATTGCTCCCCACAGCTGCTCGTAGCGGTTGCGCAGGCTCTGCACGGCTTCGCGGCGCGGCCGAGAGAGGGCCTGCCATTCATCGAGAAAGACGCGCGAGCGCGCCCGCGAGCGCGCCACCACCTCTAGATGGGCCCGAACCGCTTGGCGCACCTTGGTCTCCGGCGAGTCGGGCCCCGCTACGATGGGCGCCAAGGCCGCCTCGAACTCCTCGGCGGCCGCCCCTACGATCTCCACCAAAAGGTCTTCCTTGGTGGCGATGTGGGCGTACAGGCCCCCCGAGACCAGGCCGGCCTGTTCTGCGATGTCGCGGACGGTCGTGGCGCGAAAACCCTTGCGGCTAAAAAGGTCTGCGGCGGCCTCCAAGATGCGGGGTTTGTTGCTCGGCCTCGGCATCGGCGCCCTCCTCCTTCCCGACCGGTCCCGGGTCTTACCCGGGTCTTATTAGGCCGGCGTGGGACGCCAGTCTTGGGTACCGTAGATCCAGGCGCCGGCCAGATAGGTGGCGGCGATAACCAGGAACAGCCAGGTGAAGCCCCACCGGCTGAGTACCACGCCCAACACGAGCGGCCAGAAGGCACTCGCTCCGAAGGTCAAGCCGTAGAACAAG
This sequence comes from Bacillota bacterium, assembly GCA_023511625.1. GTDB lineage: Bacteria > Bacillota > Sulfobacillia > Sulfobacillales > Sulfobacillaceae > JAIMAE01. The sequence continues at coordinate 40,938 of JAIMBD010000002.1, forward strand.
CTGTAGGCCTGCTCGGGAAGCTGAGCCTCGGTCAGGTCGCCCAAGATGGCCTGTTCCACCGGGCCGTAGGCGTGCACCACCATGCCCATGGCCACCACCAGCGCCACTGCGGCAACGGTGCCGCTGCGGAAGCCTAAGGCCAGCGCCACCGTCAAGACGAAGCTGACGGCGAGCAGGACGCTGAGAAACTTCGGACGGTCAAACCGATCGGACAGGCGGCCGAGTAACAGGGGCCCTACCACGCTGGTGGCCGTAAAGGCTGTAAACCAGAACCCCGTGGCCACCGTCCCGAGGTGCAGGGCCCGCACGAACAACAGAGGAACAAACGTCTGCAACACGCCGAGTCCTTTCCCGCCGGCCGTGACGATCCCGGTGGCGATCAGGCGCCGCACCTTGGCGTCGCGCAAGGGCTGGCACAGCTCCCCGAGTTGGCGCCACCGCCCGCGCTCGGTCCGGCCTGATCCTTGCGCCACCTCTCCCGGCAGGCGCCACCACACCAGTCCGGCGACCACTACGCCGGGGATCATAAAGAGGTCCAGCGTCGTCTGCCAACTCAATCGGGTCAGTAACAGGGTGGCAACCAGCGGGCTCAACACCGTGGCGAAGTTTCCCCCGGCAAAGTGGACCGACAAGGCGTGCCCGCGCCCGGACTTCCCGAACCAGCGGCTCAAGAGAGAGCTCGCGATCGGGTGATGGGGACTCGCCGCCACCTGGCCGAACGTCACTGCGCCGGTCAACTCTGGCAAGTTGTGGGAGACACCGACCATGCCGATGCCGAGGCTTACGCCCAGGTTTTCTAGAGCAATCAGGACCTTTCCGGGAACGCGCTGGGCAATAGGGCCCCAAATTCCCTGCAAAAGGCCGCCAAACAAGCGAGTAATCGACAACATCAGGCCGAGCTGGGCGTAACCAAACCCCATCTGCCGCATCAGCACGGGATACAACAACGGCAAGAGGCTGCCCCGCATGTGGGTGACGGCGTGAGCCGTGGTGAGGATCCCGAGGCGCGCCCGCAGGTCCCAAGGCCGCTCCTCCTTCGGCTTCGCCGCCATCACCACGCCGGGTACCGGATCCATGGCCATCCTCCCTTCGGCCAGCGTCAGTCGTTCGCCCGACGCTGGTTACTCCACCCCTCCACGGCCCAGGCCTTTCGGCAACAGCCACGCCTCCAGCGGGGTTTCCGCCGGCAGTGGGCCCGACCCCCTTGGGACAATGGCCAAGGCGTCGGCGGCGCTCCAAGACCGCAGCACATCGGAGCTTTGGTCCAACGACCAGTCAAACCATAGACCCCCGGGGTCAGACTCGATCCGGACCCGCAGGTAGCGCGTTTCCCGCGTCGGCTTGGGAAAGGGGTGCCGCAACCGCCCCCAGACCGAATGCGGTCGCGCCTGCCCTCCCTGCAGACGCGCCAGGAGCGGTACCGCCAAGAGCGTAAAACCCATCAACGCCGCAGCGGGATTACCCGAGAGCGCCAGCACCGGCCTTCCCCCCACGGCACCCGCCGCCACCGCCTTGCCAGGGTGCATGTCAAGTCGCCAGAACCACACCTCTCCCATGCGCTCGACCACATGCACCATCCAGTCCCGGTCGCCCACCGACACGCCGCCGGTAGTCAGCACCAAATCGACCGGAATACGCCGAGCCTGATTGAAAAGGTGGGCCAGCGCCCGCGGGCGGTCTGGGACATAGAACGGCCCTATCGGCACCGCCCCCGCCTGTTCGAGCAGAGCCCGCAGCAAGGGGCCGTTACTGTCGAAAATCTGGGCCCGCCCGATACCGGAAAGCCCCGAGGGCACCACCTCGTCCCCGGTGACCGCCAACAGCACCTGCGGTCGGCGCACGACCCAGGCCCCGAGCTCGCCGATCCCTGCGAGGAGCCCCACGTCAACGGCCGTCAACCGCTGGCCAGCCTCCAGCACCGTCGTGCCGGGGGCCACCTCCCCCCCGCGGCGAGCGATGTTGCGCCCCGGCCCATAGGCCTGTGCGACGGTCACAAACCGACCGACGGCGCTATCCTCCACCGTCACCTGCTCTTGTTCCACCACCGTGTCGGCGCCCACCGGCAAGGGCGCTCCGGTCAAGACACGGGCCGCCTGCCCAGGCCCCACGGTAGCCGGCGGCTCGCCCGCCGCCCCGGTGGCGATGACGGCCAAGCGCCCGGGAAGGTCTTGGGCTCGCACGGCGTATCCGTCCATAGCGGCACGGTCAAAGCGCGGCAAGGCGGACCGGGCCGTCACCGGCAGGGCCAAGGTGCGGCCGGGAAGCCCTGCGAGCGCTTGCCACTCTACCTCGGTCAAGGGCTTTACGCGCTGTGCAAAGACCGCCCACGCCTCCGGCACCGTCAGGTACGGCGAGCTGTTGGCCGGCCGGTTGGATTGCCAATGCCCCCTTCCACTCATGGCCTCAGTGTAGCACAGTCTATCCTGCGCCGACTCCGTCCGGCGGAGGAAAGGTGAAATGGGACCAGTGGCGGAGGAGGTAGTCGGCCACGGCTTCTGCCGATGGCGGGTCGAGGGGGAGCGGATGGCATAGCCACGGGACCGGACGGGGCGGCGGCAGCGGCCCCACCCACAGGGCCACCGGCGCCCTGGGCCCGTCGCGCTCAGCCAAGACCACCTTCGGAACGGGCAGCGACTTGCCGCCTTCCACGAGACAGCAGCCTCCGTCAGGGAAGGCGTCCGCCACCATCCGGTACCAAGCCCACCACGGCAAGGCCCCAAAGGCCGTTGCGCCCTCCTTGCCCGCCAAGATGGCGACGCGGGCCCCTCGGCCAAGCCTGGCGGTATCGGACCCCGGCCGCTCGGCCGTCACGGCATGGTGGGTCCACTTTACCACTGCCACCGGGTGCACCCGCTGAGCCACGGCCTCCAGCAACAAGGTCTTCCCGCTCCCAGACCACCCGGCCACCTGTAAAAACCGCAACTCAGCCATCGCTGGTAATGCGCTCCTGCCACCGTCGCCAATCTTGCGGCGTGTTGAGGTTGTCCAACCGCACCCCTGCCGGCATGGCCACTGCCCAGGCGCCCTGGGCGCGCGCATACTCCCCCACCCGCCGACCGCCGGCTTCGAGATAACGCCGCAAGGACTCGGCCAGGTTCCGCGGCCACAGCCCCACCAGGGGTTGTAGGACCCCGTCCTCGGTTTTGGCCACGGCAAACTCCACCCCTGCCGCATCCAGCACCCAAAACGCTTCCGGCGCCGCGCCCGGCAGGTCTACCGCCAGAACCGCCACCCGCCGCGCTCGGGTGCGTTCCAAGGCTGCCAGAATCCCGGCCAAGGGCCCCCCTTCCACGATAGGGTCGGGCAACTCCTCGGGGTGTTGATGCGGTCGCGCCCAGGCTCCGCGCGCCACCCACACCGCACCTGCCACAGCGGAGGCCAGCCGGCGCACCTGAAAGGCGCCGAGCGTGGGGCCGCCGGGCCACGGCAGTCGGTATTTGTCTTCCCCCATGCGCCGCGACCGCCCGCCGGCCAGCACCACGCCGTCGCAGTCGACCAGCCGTTGCCGACTCATCGTCCAAGCGCTCGGCGCAGCCGTTCCGCCAGCGCCTGAGGTCTAGGCCCGTCGTCCAAAGGGCTGCCCACCCCGAGGTACCGTTCCACGACCGTTTGGTTGGCTAAGAGTTCCGCCCCTGTGCCGCTCACGGTGATGACCCCCTTCTCTAGCAGGTGCGCGCGGTCCGCCACCGCCAAGGCGAGGCGCCCGTTTTGTTCGACCAACAGGATCCCCACCCCCCGGTCTCTTAGGCGTCCAATGACGGCAAAGATGGTCTCGGTCACCTGGGGGGCCAGCCCTAGCGAGGGTTCGTCCAACAGCAGGTAGCGCGGCTGCGACATCAAGCCGCGGCCAATGGCCAACATCTGCTGTTGCCCTCCAGACAGCGATCCGGCCAGAACCCCGAGCTTCGGGCCGAGGTCGGGGAAGATGGCCAGCACCTCTTCAACCCGTTCCTGGCGCTGGCGCGGGCCTAACCGAGCCAAGGCGCTGAAGGCCCCGAGGAGCAGGTTGTCGGCCACAGTCAGATTGGCGAACACCTGGCGTCCCTCTGGTACGTGCGCCACCCCCGCGCGCACCCAATCCGCCGGGGGACGGCCAGTCAGCTCGCGCCCGTCCACGGCGATGCGGCCGCGCTGCGGGCGAAGAAGGCCAGACAGGGTTTTGAGCACTGTGGACTTGCCCGCCCCGTTGGCGCCCACCAAGGCCACCACGGTCCCCGGCTCAAGGGTGAGGCTTACGCCCTGTAGCACCGTGGACGGACCGTACCCTGCCCACACATCCTGCACGGTTAGCATCTAGGCTCTCCCCGCTTTGCCGAAGTAGGCGGCGATGACGGTGGGGTCGCGCTGCACCGCCTCCGGCACCCCGTCGGCGATCACGCGGCCGGCGTCCATGACCACCACCTGCTGGGCGATGCCCATGACCAGCGACAGGTTGTGCTCCACCACCACCACCGTGCGCCCAGTCTCCTGCACGGCGCGCAAGAACTGGGCCAGCTCCAAGGTTTCGGCGTCGTTCATGCCTGCCGCCGGTTCGTCCAACAGCAGCACCTCGGCCTCGGACATCAAGGCGCGGGCCAACTCTAGATACTTCTGCCCGGCCAGTGGCAGGACCTCCGCCGGATCGCGGGCGCGGTGACTCAAGCCAAAGACCTCCAGCAAGGCAAAGGCCCGCGCGCGCATCGCCGCCTCTTCGCTGCGGGTGCGCCCCATGCCCAGCATTTGCTCGATCAAACCGGCTCGCGACCAGCGGTGTGCCCCCACCATAACGTTGTCCAGCACCGTCATGTGGGGAAAGACCCGCGAGGTTTGGAAGGTCCGGAAGATGCCGAGTTGGGCCACCTGCCACGGCCGAAGACCAGTGATGCGCTGCCCGCGGAGAAACACCGCTCCTCGGTCTGGCGGGTACAGGTTGGTCAAGAGGTTGAACAGGGTAGACTTGCCGGCGCCGTTCGGGCCGATCACGGCGCAAATGCTTCCCGCCGCCACCGAAAAGGTGACCTCCTGCACCGCCTGCACGCCCCCAAAAGCCTTGGAGAGCGACTCGACCCGCAAGACCGGCCCCTTCATGCGTCCGCCTCCTTATCCAGCCGGGTCGGGTCGGTCCACGCCCGAGAGGCCCGCCACCACCGCCAGGAGGCCGCTGACACCCCTTGGAGGACGGTTCCCCAAAGCCCACCGGGCAGGTAGCGCAAGAAGACCACCAGCATCAGCCCTTCCGCCAACAGCTTAAAACTGGCCAGGGATTGCGAAACCTGGGGCAGAAACGTCAACAACACCACGCCCAACAGCGGGCCCACCCCAGTGCCTATGCCGCCCACCACCAACATCGTCATCAAGTCCAACGAGGTTTGGCTGCCCACCATCGCCGGCGAAAGGTACTGGAACGAAAAGGCATAGAGACTGCCGGCGATCGAAGCCAGTACGGCGCTGAAGACAAAGGCCTGGATCTTGTAGCGCACCGTGTTCACGCCCAACGCCTCGGCGCCTGCCTGGTCGATGTGCATGGCTCTCAGCGCTCGCCCCCGATGGGACCGGATCAGGTTCAACGCCGCAAACAGGGCCACCACCACCAAGCCCCAGATAAGGTAATAGAGCGCAGTCTCCGAGGCAAAGACGTACCCGCCGAGGGAAAAATTGGGGATACCCAGCAAACCTGCCGGTCCGTTGGTGATGGACAAGCCGTTACCCAACGATTCCACTAGGATACCAAAAGCCAAGGTAGAAATGGCCAGATACATCCCGCGTACTCGGACCGAGGCCAACCCCAACAGCAGCGCCACCGCCACCGACAGCGCCACGCCGGCCAACGTCCCCGCCCAGGGCGCCACGTGGGCGCGCACGGCTAAAATCCCCGCCGTGTACCCGCCGATGGCCATGAACCCGGCCTGACCCAGGCTGACCTGGCCGGCGATGCCCGTCAAAAGATCGAGGCCGATCACGGCCAGGCAGAAGATCCCGGTGATGTTCACGGCCCGTAACAGCCCAGTGCCTTGAAGCCAGTGCGGCAGCAGCGCAAGCCCCACCAGGGCCACCAAGGCAGCCCCGCGCCCGATCCGGGGATCGATGGCCGGAGCCAAGAACCCGCGCCCGATCCCGCGTTCGGCCACGTCTAACCGACTGCCGCGCACTGTGCCCAAGATCCCCTCGGGACGAAAGATCAAGATCAGGAGCAGGACCACCAGACTCAAGGCGGTGGAAAGCAGGGAGGAGACGTAAACCGAGAGGAACTGCTCCACCACGCCCAGGGTCACCCCCCCGACCACCGAACCGAAAAAGTTCCCGATGCCGCCCACCGTGACCGCGATTAAGCCCTGATTGGTGTAGTCGGCCATGGTCCCGAAATCGAGCGACGTCAACGGCAGGATCACCGCGCCCGCCAACACTCCGAGCGCTGCGGCGAGACTAAACGAGACCAACACCATGCGCGGCACCGGAATGCCCATGAGTTCGGCCGCCATGGGGTTCTCAGAACACGCGCGCATGGCCTTGCCGAAGGTGGTGCGACTCAACCCGTACCACAGGCCCACCACGACGACCAGCACGGTTCCCAACACCCAAAACGCCTGCGTCGGCACCTTAAGGCCACCGACCGCCACCGGTTGAGCGCCGGTAAAGGGTGGCAAGGTATAGGGATTGCTGCCCCACAACAGGAAGGCTCCGCCTTCATAGAGGATTAGAAACCCTCCCATCAACATCAGGAGGTTGGTGTAGGAAATCTGACCCAGAGCCGGACGGATGACGAGCCATTCCATGACCGCCGCCCACGCCGTCAGGATTCCCAAGGCGCCGAGCAATGCCAAGGGCAGCGACCAGTGGGCTTGCGTGACCAAACTGTAGAACACCAAGGCGCCCAGCGTGACAAACGATCCCTGGGCCAGGTTCAAGATGCCGCTGACACTGAAAACCAGGGTGAAGCCCACCGCCAAGAGTGCGTAAATCCCGCCCGTGACCAGTCCGGTGAGCGCGACATTACCTGCCTCCCACACCGCCTTGGCCCCCTTTGCCGTAGCCGCACGGCCCGCCGGCGCCCCATTGCAGGCGGACCGCCTCGGCGGCTTGTAGCCGGCAGACCGGTTGTGAATGCCGCCGCAATTGAAATTTGGGTCATTATAGCGAGGATTTTCGCTGCCGGTCAACTCAGTCTGGCTGGATCCGCCTCCAGCCGGAGCGAGGTGCCTCCAAACCCTGCCGCCCCTTTTTACGGCGAAGGGCCGCCCCCCTTGCCGGGAGCGGCCCTTCGGGCCCGGTGATCACTTGCGCACCAACTTCTTCAACTCGGGCAACAAGCGGTCGTTCAGCACGCGGATGTGGGTACCTTTCATCCCCAGCGAACGCGACTCGATCACCCCGGCCGACTCAAACTTCCGCAGCGCGTTGACGATGACCGACCGCGTGATTCCCACTCGGTCGGCGATCTTGGAGGCGACCAGGAGGCCCTCCTCGCCGCCCAGCTCCTCGAAGATGTGTTGGACCGCCTCTAGCTCCGAGTAGGACAAGGTATCGATGGCCACCTGCACGGCCGTCTTCTTGCGCGCCTCTTCCTCAAGCTCATCCGACTTGGACCGCAAGATCTCCATCGCCACCACCGTGGCGCCGTACTCGGCCAGCAACAGGTCCTCGTCGTTGAAGTCGCGCCCGAAACGAGAGATGACCAACGTCCCCAATCGGTCGCCGCCGCCGTTGACCGGGACCAATGTCGTAATCTTATTCTCGTAAATGCAGGGCCGGTCCGGGAAGAACACGCACTTGCGCGCCTGCTGGGAGACGTTGGGATAAGTCTCATCGACCTTGAGCAGCCCTTGGTTGAACTTTTGAGGGAACTGCTCCTTGGCCAACACCTCTTGGATCATGATGTCGCACTCGAACGAGTCGAGCAGCGCGTAGCCCAGCACCTTGCCCCGCCGGCTGACCACGTAGACGTTGGCCTGAATGAGCTCGCTCAACATCTTGGCCATCTCTTCGAAGTTGACCGGATGACCTGCCGTCCGCTGCAACAAGCGGTTGATGCGCCGGGTTTTTTCAAGCAACTCCTGCACCGAATCTCCTCCTCTCGCCTGCGCGGGCGCAGGCCAGGGCCTCAGAATCTTCCGAATCGATCACTCCCTAAGTATAACACAAATCCCGGCGCGCGCAAGAGACCCAAGATACAATTCAGAGTATATATCGATTCACATCAATCCGGCGAGCCACTTCTGCCAACCGTTCCTCTACGTACGGTGCCGTAATCCGAATGGTCTGCCCCGCCAGCTCCGGAGCGCTGAAATTGAGTTCTTCCAGCACCCGCTCCACGATGGTGTGCAACCGGCGGGCCCCGATGTTTTCGGTGTCGCGGTTGACCTCATAGGCGTAGCGCGCCATGGCGCGCAAGGCCTCGTCGTCGAATTCCACCTTCACCCCTTCCGCTTCCAACAGGGCTTGGTATTGGCGGATAAGCGAATGGCGCGGCTCGGTCAAAATCCGGTAGAAGTCCTCCTCGCCCAACGCGCCCAACTCCACCCGGATGGGGAACCGTCCTTGGAGTTCCGGAATGAGGTCGCTGGGCTTAGAGACGTGAAACGCTCCGGCAGCGATGAAGAGGATGTGGTCGGTGCGCACCGGCCCGTACTTGGTGTTGACGGTCGACCCTTCGACGATGGGGAGGATGTCGCGCTGAACCCCCTCCCGCGACACATCGGGCCCGACGCCGCGCCCCTCCCCGCCCGACGCGATCTTGTCGAACTCGTCGATGAAGATGATGCCCTGCTGTTCCGCCCGCCAGACCGCCTCGGCGTGCACCGCCTCGAGGTCGATCAATTTCTGGGCCTCTTCTTGCGCCAAAACTCGGCGGGCTTGGGCCACCGTCATCTTGCGGCGTTTGGTCCGCTTGGGCAAGATGCCTTGGAACATCTCCCCGAGGTTCATCTGCATCTCTTCGCTTCCGGGGAAGGTACCGACCATGGGGATGACCGGGCCGCTGTCCTCCACCTCGATCTCCACCCATTCGTTCTCCAGCTGCCGCGCCTTCAGTTGCTCCCGCACCCGCTGGCGACGTTCCTCCAGTCGGCTGCGCTCCGCCGGATCGAGCGGCGCCTCACTGGTGGCCTCCCGCCCCAGCGCTCCTTGAAAGAGCGCCTCTAGGGGATTGCGAAAGGAGGGAGCAGCCTTCGGCGCCGGCACCAACGCCTCCACCAAGCGCTCCTCCGCCATCCGCTCGGCCCGGTCGCGGACGGCCTCGGTGCGCTCCTCCTTGACCATGCGCACCGCCACCTCGACCAAGTCCCGCACCATCGAGTCGACGTCACGGCCCACGTAGCCGACCTCGGTAAACTTGGTGGCCTCCACCTTGACGAACGGCACTCGGAGCAACTTGGCCAGGCGCCGCGCGATCTCGGTCTTCCCCACGCCTGTGGGTCCAATCATCAAGATGTTTTTCGGCGTGACCTCTTCTTGCATTTCCGGGTCCAACCGGCTGCGTTGCCAGCGATGGCGCAAGGCCACGGCTACGGCTCGCTTGGCCTCGCGTTGCCCAACGATGTACCGGTCGAGCTCTTCCACGATGCGCCTGGGGGTCATGCTCCCTTCGTCTACGCCCGGCGCCATTGGCTCGCCTCCTTCGGTTCTGGCCTGCCACCCGAAGCAGGGCCCAACGCCTCTTAGGCCCCGCCCTCGGCTTTACAGTTCCTCGATGGTCAGGTGGTGATTGGTGTATACGCACAGGTCGGCCGCGATGTGCAGCGACTGCTCCACCACAGCCCTCAGGTCTTGCGGGGCCCCGACCGATAAAAAGGCCCGCGCCGCTGCCAACGCGTACCCTCCGCCGGAACCGACCGCGAGCAGGCCATCATCCGGTTCGATGACCTCTCCGCTTCCCGAAAGCAGCAGGAGGCGTTCTCGATCGGCCACCAGCAACAGCGCCTCCAACTTGCCCAACATGCGGTCGGTGCGCCAGTCCCGGCTTAAGGCCACCGCCGCCCGCATGAGGTTGCCGTGAAACTCCTCCAGCTTGCCCTCAAAACGCTCGAAGAGGGTCAAGGCGTCGGCTACGGCCCCGGCAAACCCCGCCAATACGCTGTCGTGGTACAGTCGGCGGATCTTGGTGGCCGAGTGTTTGAGGATGAGGTTTTGGGCCAGCGTCACCTGGCCATCGCCTCCCAGGACTGCGCGCCCCCCGCGGACCACTCCCAAGACGGTGGTCCCGTGCACCGCTTCGTGCATGGCTCCTCCTCCTCGTTGGCCGCGTCGGACTTAGGCCCGGGGATGCGCGGCCTGGTACACCCGCGTCAGGTCGGCCAAGGACACGTGGGTATATACCTGGGTCGTAGACAGGCGCCGATGGCCCAAAAGCTCCTGCACCAGGCGCAAGTCGGCCCCGTTCATCAGGAGATGGGTGGCAAAGCTGTGACGCAGCCAATGGGGGCTGACCTTGCCCGACATCCCGGCTGCCGAAGCCGCCACTTTGACCGCCCGACCCACCGCCCGCACCGAAAGCCGCTGCCCTCGGCGGTTGAGGAACAGCGCCGGCGGGGATTGCGCCGTGGCCAATTTAGGCCGCCCCTTGGCAAGATAGCAGCGCAGGGCGCGGACGGCATACCGCCCCACCGGCACCTCTCGCGGTCTGCGTCCCTTGCCGGAACGAACCCGGATCCACCCACTGGGGTCGTAATCGCCCTGGTCGAGGTCGACCACCTCCTGCGCCCGCAACCCTGCGGCGTATAACACTTCCAACAGTGCCCAGTCCCGCAGAGCCAATACCGCGTCGGCCCGCATCCCGCCACCGGCCGCCTCCATCAACGCCGCGGCTTGGTCCACCGTCAACACGCGCGGTAGCCCGCGCCGGTAACGGGGCGTCACCAAGGCCCGAGCGGGATTGTCAGCGCGGGCGCCCATTCGCACCAAAAACCGGTAGAACCCCCGCCACACTGCCACCTTGCGCGCCAGGGAGCGAGCGCCCACCCCCCGCCGGGCTAAATCCCACAGGTGGCGCCGCAACGCGGCCGTGTCGGCCTGAACCAGGTCAATGCCTGATGCCTCTAACGCCTCCAGATCGGCGGCGTAGGCGCGCAGGGTGTGGGCCGAGGCAAGCGGTCCGAGACTGGCGAGAAACCGCGCGCGCCAGGTTTGGTTATCCGACACAGGCCATCTCCTCCCCTAATGCCGCCTCCAGGCGTTCCAAGGCGCGCTGGCGCAACCGCTCCCGACGTTCCTGCTTGCTCCCCGGAGCCGGCCACGCCTCCGGCCAAGGCAAAAGCCCGTAATTGGCATTCATGGGTTGGAAGTGGTCGGGGTCGGCGTGGGTGATGTAATAGACCAACGCGCCCCACATGGTCTCCCGGGGCGGCACCCAGGCGGGCAGCCCCCGCCGCCAGCGGGCCGCGTTGATGCCGGCCAAAAGGCCCATAGCGCTCGACTCCACGTAGCCCTCCACGCCCGTGATCTGCCCCGCAATCCACAGATCGCGCCGCTTGTGGGCCGAAAGGTCCGGGCTCAGAATGCGCGGGGAACACAGATAGGTGTTGCGGTGCATCACCCCGTAGCGCACGAACTCGGCGTGGGCCAAGGCCGGAATCAAGCTGAAGACTCGCTTCTGTTCGCCCCAGCGCAAGTTGGTCTGAAAGCCCACCAGATTGAGTAGGGAACCGGTGGCATTGTCCTTGCGCAACTGAACCACGGCGTACGGCCGACGCCCACCTTCCAGGGGGTTTTTGAGCCCCACCGGCTTCATGGGCCCAAACAAGGGCGTCTTCTTGCCGCGGCGGGCCAGCTCCTCAATCGGCAGGCAGCCCTCGAAAAAGGCCACATCCTGCTCGAAGTCGTGGCGGGGGTGCTGTTCCGCCGTAATCAGCGCCTCGTAAAATCGCTCGTACTCCTCTTTGGTCAAGGGGCAGTTCAAGTAATCGGCTCGATCCTCTCCTTCTCGCGACCCCCAGAAGGCCCGGCTCATGTCGACGGATTCCGCCGTCACGATAGGCGCGGCGGCGTCGAAGAAGGCCAGATTGCGCTCACCCAAAAACTCGGCCAGGTGCTGGCTCAAGGCGGCGTGGGTCAAGGGCCCGGTCGCGACCACCACCGGCCCCGGCGGCAATGCCGTCACCGGCTCGCGCACCACCTCGATGCCGGGATGTTCCAAGATGCGCCGGGTCACCTCGGCACTGAAGCGCTCGCGGTCGACCGCCAGCGCGCCGCCGGCTTCCACCCGGCTGACTTCTGCCGCCGCCAGGATCAAAGACCCGGCGCGCCGTAGCTCGTCCTTCAACAGCGCGGCCGGGCTCAGCCCCCCGTCGCCGCCCAAGGAGTTCGAGCAGACCAACTCGGCCAGGTTGCCGGTCACATGCGCCGGCGTCATCACCGTCGGCCGCATCTCGTACAGGCGGACCGGCACGCCTCGGCGGGCGATCTGCCACGCCGCCTCGGACCCGGCCAATCCCCCGCCGATCACCGTCACGCTGCGGTCGGCCTCAAAGGGCCCGGTCTTCGGCATAGCCACATCCCTCCTTTAGGCACACCAGACTTTCTTGCTGGCCCCGCCGGCGCCAAGCCATGCTGCTGTGACACCGAGGGCACCGCTGATCGCTTGGCCGATACCAGGTGACGAAGTCGCACTCCGGAAACCGGCTACACCCGTAAAACTGCCGTCCCTTTCGCGTCCGGCGCACCACCAGCGGCGCCTGGCACTTGGGGCAAAAGGCCCCGGTTTTTTCCAGATACGGTTTGGTGAAGGTGCACTCCGGATATCCGGTACAAGCCAAGAACCGGCCAAAGCGCCCGTGCTTGACCGTCATCGGCCGCCCGCACCGCTCGCAGATCTCGTCGGTGGTCTCCTCGGGGAGATCGACCCGCCCAATGTCCTCTTCGGCCACCGCCAGCTCGGCGCGGAACGGTTCGTAAAATCGCCGCAGGATCTCCTGCCACTCCATCTGAGCCGCCTCAACCTGATCCAGTTGCGACTCGATCTCGGCGGTGAAATTCACGTCGACGATCTCGGGAAAATACCGGCGCAAAAGGTCCACCACCACCCGCCCGAGTTCGGTGGGGATAAGGCGGCGCTGATCCCGGACTGCGTACTCGCGGGCCAACAAGGTCTCGATGGTAGGGGCATAGGTCGATGGGCGCCCGATCCCCAATTCCTCCAGGGTTTTGACCAGGCTGGCCTCAGTGTAGCGCGGCGGCGGTTCCGTGAAGTGCTGCTCGGCCTCGACCGCCTGCACCGGCACCGTCTCCCCTTCCTCCACCGGCGGCAAAGTGGCCGAGGCCGGTTCCTCGTTGGCGCCTTCCTCGCTGCTCTCCTCGTAGACCTCGCGATACCCGGCGAAAGTCAACACAGAGGCCGTCGCGCGAAAGCGATGGCTGCCCACCGCCAAATCCACGCTCTTCACCCGCCAGACTGCGGGAGCCATTTGACTGGCCACAAACCGCTCCCAAATCAGCCGGTACAGGCGCAGTTGGTCGCGGTTGAGGCTATCCTTCAACCGGTCTGGGTGGCGCCACACCGAGGTCGGGCGAATGGCCTCGTGGGCATCCTGCACGCCCGGTCGCCCCTTTTCGACCGGCACTCCTCCGCTGCCGGCGGCTTCGGGGCCGTAGCGTTCCACGATCCACGCCCGCGCCTCCTGCCGCGCACTCTCCGCCACCCGCGTGGAGTCCGTGCGGATGTAGGTGATGAGCCCCACCGTCCCTTCTCCGGCCACATCGAGGCCCTCATACAGCTGCTGGGCCAAGGTCATGGTCCGGCGCACGGTAAACCCCAGGCGGCGCGCGGCCTCCTGTTGCAAGGTCGAGGTGGTAAAGGGCTTGGGCGGATGGCGGCGCCGGTCGCGTTCGCGAACTGCCAGCACCTGTGCCACGGCCCCGGTCACGGCAGCCCGCACCGTCTCGGCTTCACCGCGGGCCAACTGTCCATGGTGGCCTAAGGGTCCCACGTACCCGGCCGTCCACGACCCTTGGGGATGGCCAAGGACCAGGCGCACGGTGAAATACTCTTGGGGCTCGAAGGCCGCGATGGCGTCTTCGCGCTCCACCAGAAGCCTCAGAGCCGTCGATTGCACGCGACCGGCTGACAGTCCCGGGCGCACCTTGCGCCATAAGAGCGGTGACAGCTGATACCCCACCACGCGATCCAAGATGCGCCGCGCCTGCTGGGCATTGACCAGATGCATGTTGATCGGCCGGGCGTGTTTTAAGGCGTTGGTCACGGCATCCTTGGTAATCTCGTGAAATTCAATCCGGCGCGCCTGGGCGGGGTCTAACCCCAATAACTCTGCCAAGTGCCAAGAGATGGCCTCGCCCTCGCGGTCCGGGTCGGTCGCCAGGTACACTTTGTCGGTCTTGCGAGCGGCCTCGCGCAACTCCTTTAGCAAGGGCCCTTTGCCGCGAATGGTGATATAGTGGGGCCGAAAACCGTTATCGATGTCTACGCCGAACTGGCTCTTAGGCAGGTCGCGCACGTGGCCGAGGGATGCCTTGACCTGGTAGCGACTGCCCAAAAAGCGACTGATGGTCTTGGCTTTGGCCGGGGACTCCACGATGATCAGCGGCTTCGACGCCACCAGCGGACCCTCCTCTCTGCCTCAAGTTGTTCCATTATACCAAATCGCCTGGCGGCGGACCCCGGGAGCCACCTCAGGTCCCACGCCAGCCGCGCCGGTGGGCCTCGCACGGTCCATAGCGGCGCAAGGCCTCCAGATGTTCCGGCGTCCCATAGCCCTTGTGGCGCGCAAAGCGGTAGACGGGGAACTGCCGGTCCAAGGCCACCATGTATCGATCGCGCACCACCTTCGCCACCACCGAGGCCGCCGCTACGCTCACCGAACGCCCATCGGCCCTCAAGAGCGCCCACTCGCGCCACGGTCCCCCGAGCGGCGCCGCGTCGGTCAGCACCACCCCAGGCTGGGGATCAAGCTCGGCCAGAGCCAGGCGCATAGCCACCCGCGTCGCCTCCAAGATGTTCAACCGCTCGATCTCCCGCGGCCCCACCATGCCCACGCCCACGGCCACGGCCTGCTCCAAGATCATCGCCAAAAGCGCCTCGCGCCGCTCCGGGGACAAGGTCTTAGAATCGCCCACTCCGTGAAGGGGGCGTGTCGGATCCAAGATCACTGCCGCCGCCACAACCGGGCCAGCCAGCGGCCCACGGCCTGCCTCGTCCACTCCAGCCACGGTGAAGCCGCGACCCCAAAATTCCCGCTCCCATTGTGTCCCTGCGTCCCATTCCAGACCAACCGGCCGCATGGCCCTCACTCCTCCGGGGCCTCCAGGCTGACGGGACCCCATTGGCCCTGCTGAAAGCCGGACAGGAAGGCGTCGGCCGTTCGCTGCTCGTCAAGCGCGCCCCCACTGCGCAGAAATCCCCGCCGGCGCCCCCACTGCCACAGCGCCTCGGCCCCGCCCATGCCCGGTTGCCAGCCGGGCACCAAATGCGGCACGGCATCGGCCAGGGCCAAGGCCGTATCGACGCTGGTCTCGCCGGTCCCCGACGCCACTCCTAGCGCCTTCAGCCGCCAGTCCCGCGATTGTGAGGGGGCTAGTGTTCCCGGCAAGTCGAGCCACTCCCATCCTGGTTGGGTACGCACCCACTGCGGCCCCCGGGTCACGCCAGGTCGCGCGCCCACCCGCACCGTGTGCCGCCCCACCATGGTGTTCAACAACGTAGACTTGCCGACATTGGGGGCACCCACCACGGCCAGCCGATAAGGGGGCGGATGCACCGCCGCGATCTGGGCGCCGAGCTTCTCCCGGGTCTCGGGGGCACGCGCCGACAGCGCCACCGCAGCCGCCACCTCGCCGCGCCCTAAAAACCACCGCAGCCAGTGCTCGGTGATGACGGGATCCGCGAGGTCGGCCTTGTTTAGCACCAACACCACGGGACGTCCTCCGACCCAGCGGCTCAGGGCAGGATGTCGGGTCAACCGAGGCGCCCGCGCATCGACCACTTCCACCACTGCCGTCAAGTACCGGCCAACGGAGCGCAAGGTGTCCCGGGTCCACAACATATGACCCGGATACCACGACTGCACCACCCTCGCCCCCCCAACTGCCCCTAGCTTAACCAGCGGATGGCGTTGGGCGGCCACCACACCAAAAAGGCCTGACCCTTGACGTCCTTCATGGGCAAAAGCCCGAACATCCGACTGTCGAAGCTCTTGGGCCGATTGTCGCCCTCGACCCAGAGGTAGCCAGGCGGCACGTACGTCTTCGCGACGTTCACCGACTGCGGGTACTTCACGAAGGGTTCCGCGTAGGGCTTGCCGTTGATGTACACCACGTTGTTGCGCACCATCACCGTGTCGCCCGGCACTCCGATCACCCGCTTGATCCAATCTTGACTAGGAATGACCGGAGATTGAAAGACCACGATCTGCCCCGTCTGAGGGGCCCCCAGGCGATAGGCCAACTTGTTGACCAGCACCCGGTCTCCGCTTTGCAGCGTAGGCAACATCGAGGTGCCCTCGACTTCGAAGGACTCGAGGACGAAGGAGCGGATCAAAAAGGCCAAGACCAAGGCCAAAAGCAGGGTGCGAACGACTTCGGCCACCCCGCTGCGGCTCGCTCTGTTCTCGCCATGTGCCGACATCGGCGGCCCCCTTTACCAGTGGGATGGGCGCGCCTAGCGGCGCGCCGGGCGGCCTACCGCCGCTCCTTGATGCGCGCCGCCTTGCCCTTGAGGTTGCGCAGGTAGTACAGTCGGGCGCGCCGTACCTTGCCCCGCCGCAACACCTCGATGCGCTCGACCAAGGGGGAATGCAAGGGAAAGGTCCGCTCGACCCCTACCCCGTAGCTGACCCGGCGGACGGTAAACGTCTTGGAAAGCCCTTCGCCGCGCTTGCGCAGCACGATGCCCTCGAACTGCTGGATACGCTCGCGGTTTCCCTCGCGCACGCGCAGATGGACCCGCACCGTGTCCCCCGGTCGAAACTCCGGCAGGTCTCGGCGCATCTGCTCTTCTTCAATCAGGCGAATCAGATCCATCGTCTTTACTCCTCCCCTCACGGCCGCCGGATGTGCCCGCCTCCGCTGTAAGGCCCCTTGCGGTACAGCGCGCCGCCAAATCCGGTCGCCGCTCCACAGTCCTCTGCCACCCCGCCTCGCGCCGCCATGCGGCGATACGAGCGTGGTGTCCCGACAACAGCACCTCGGGCACCCTAAGCCCCCGATACTCGACGGGCCGCGTGTACTGCGGGCCCTCTAACCACGGACACTCGGGGCCGAACGAATCGTGCGCAGCACTCGCCGCATCTCCCAGCACGCCGGGAATCAGGCGGGCCACGGCATCGAGAATGACCATGGCCGGAAGCTCGCCGCCCGTCAAGACGTAATCCCCAATCGAAACCTCCTCGCCGCCCAACAGGTCGAACGCGCGCTGGTCGATCCCTTCGTAATGGCCTGCCACGATGATCAACCGCGGGCGCAGCGCCAACTCCCGGCACCACTGTTGGTCCAGCCGCCGCCCCTGGGGCGAGGTCCACAACAGCGTAGCCTGCGCCGGATCTTGAGCCAACGCCCACTCCACTGCCGGAACCACTACGTCGACGCGCAACACCATGCCGGGTCCACCGCCGAAGGGGTAATCGTCGCATTGATGATGGCGCCCGATGCCAAACGGCCTGAGGTCAATCACCTCGACCCGGAGCAGGCCGCGCGCCTGGGCGCGTTTTAAAATGCTAGCGCCCAAGACCCCGGAAAACATCTCCGGAAACAAGGTTAGCACCTGAACCAACATCACGACAAATCCTCAAGTCCCGGCGGTAGCTCCACCTCCACCCGGCGCTGCTCGAGGTCAACCCGCCGGACCATCTGGCGCAGGGCGGGAATCAACAAGGGAGGACGCCCGCTGCGCTCGACTTCTAACAAATCATGGGCGCCGGTCCGCAGCACGCGCGCCACGCGCCCCAACATCCGCCCCGACGCGCCTTCGACCACTGTAAGCCCCGTCAGTTGAAACCAGTAGTACTCGCCGGCAGGCAGAGGCGGCAAACTCTGGCGCGGCACCCACAGCACGGTGCCGCGAAGGCGCTCGGCCGCCGTCCGATCCGACACGGTGCGAAACCGCATCACCACCAGGCGCCCGTGGGGACGTACGGCCACAACCTCTTGGGGGTCCCCCTGCAAGGTGCCCCACCAGACGGCGCGAAGGCGCAACAGGCGCTCGGGAAAATCGGTGGTGGGCAGCACCCGGACCGACCCGTCTAACCCCTGCGCCCCTACAACCTGGCCGACGGCCACCCCTTCATCCTTGGGATTCATGCGGGGCCGACCGCTTCAGTTCATGCAATTGGCGCAAGACGCCAGCCTGGCGCAACAGCGACCGGGCGGTGTCGGTAGGTTGCGCACCGTGTTGAATCCAGCGAATGGCCTTCTCGGCGTCGATTTTGACCACTGCCGGGTCGCGGGTGGGATCGTAGTAGCCAATTTCGTCCAAAAACTTGCCGTCCCGCGGAGCCCGAGAATCGGCAACCACGACCCGGTAAAAGGGGCGCTTTTTGGCGCCCATACGGCGCAATCGAATTTTGACCATCGCTTGGTTCCTCCTCACGCACAATATCTTCACGATATCTTACAGATTGGGAAACGGAGGCAGGGGAAACCGCGGCGCCTTGGCGTTCCGCTTCTTCATCCCTTTCCATTGGCGCATCAGCTTGCGCATTTCCTCGTACTGGCGCAACAGGCGATTGACCTCCTGGACAGTCGTCCCGCTGCCAAGCGCGATGCGCCGCCGCCGGCTGCCGTTGATGATGTCCGGTCGGCGGAGCTCGGCCCGAGTCATCGAGTTGAGGATGGCCTCTACCCGCACAAGACTACGGTCGTCGATCTGCCCCTTGACTTTCTGGAGCGGCCCCATCTGGGGCAACAGGTCGACCAGCTTGGACAGCGGCCCCATGCGCTTGACCTGAGCAATCAAGGCCTTGAATTCCTCCAGGGTAAAATCGCCCGCGTCGAGCCTTTGCGCCAAGCGCTCGCTGTCCTGCCGATCGAGGGCAGCCTCGGCCCGTTCGATGAGCGACAACACGTCGCCCATACCAAGGATGCGCGATGCCAGCCGGTCGGGCTGAAACACCTCCAACGCGTCCAGCTTTTCTCCGGTGGCCATAAACTTCACCGGCAATCCCGTGACTGCCCGGATCGACAGCGCGGCTCCCCCCCGCGCATCCCCGTCCAGCTTGGTCAGGACGAACCCGGTCAGGGGCACAGCTTGGGCAAAGGTTTCCGCCACCCGCACGGCATCTTGGCCTGTCATGGCATCGACCACCAACAGCCGCTCATGCGCTGGCAGAACCGCCTCCATGCGCCGTAGCTCCTCCATTAACGCCGGATCGATGTGCAAGCGTCCCGCCGTATCTACGACGATGACGTCAGCCGCTACTTGGCGACTGCGCTGGTAGGCGCCGCGCACCACCTCCACGGCAGGGGATTCAGGCTGGCTCCAGACTGCTACTCCGATGGTTTGAGCCAACCGCTGGAGCTGGTCGACGGCTGCCGGACGGGTCACATCGGCGGCCACCAATAAGGGGCGGTGTCCTTGGTTCACGAGCCATCGGGCCACTTTGGCAGCGGTGGTGGTCTTGCCAGAACCTTGCAGGCCCACCAGGTAGATCACCGTAGGCGGAGTCGCGGCCAGCTTGAGCCGTTCGGGGCGCTCGCCCAACAACGCGATGAGCTCATCGCGCACGGCCCGGATCACCTCTTGTTCCGGGGTCAGGCTGGCCAGCACCTCCTGGCCCACGGCCCGCGCCTCTACCCGGGCCAGAAAGTCCTTGACCACCTTAAAATTGACGTCGGCTTCAAGCAGTGCCATGCGCACATCGCGCAAGGCCTCGCGGACGTCGGCCTCGGTCAGCCGCCCGCGGCTACGCAGCCGGCGAAAGGTGGCCTGCAGCTTCTCGGTGAGTGCTTCAAACATTGTAGCCTCCGCCTTCCAACCCCTCTTCCCGGGCCAGCTGCTCCCAAGCCTGCCAGGCCTCAGTACGGCCCGGCCAATCCGCTGGAGCTCGGCCGAGCGCCGCGGCCAGTCGCTCGAGCGCCGCCACCCGCCGCTGGTGCTCGGATGCCATTCCCAAGCGGGTTTCGTACCACTGCAAAAGCTGCCAGGCCCGCTCCAGCGTGTCGTGGACCGCAGCCCGGCTGACGCCTACCGCCTCGCTGATCTCCCCCAACGACCAGTCTTCGTGCCAGTACAGGCTCCACACTTGCCGCTGCCGCTCCGTCAGGAGCGGCCCGTAAAGGTCGAAGAGGAGTGACCGGTCTACCCGTTGCGCCACCGCTCGCTGCGTGCCCATGCCTTGCCCCCCTGCTGCGGCTTAGCTCTCCGTCAAGGCCCTGCACTTGACAGACCCTCGCGATAATACCCCGTTTGCGTCTCGGTGTCAAACCCATTCGCCAGGACCAGACCGCCCGAGGATGGCGGCCACATACCGGTCAGGGTCAAACGGCAGCAAGTCCTCTGGCCCTTCCCCCACTCCGACCAGTTCCACCGGCACCCCCAAGGTCTCGTAGATGGCCAGCGCCACTCCCCCCTTGGCGGTTCCATCGAGTTTGGTCAACACGATGCCGTCGACTGCCACCGCCTCGGTAAAGACGCGGGCTTGAGCCAAGCCGTTCTGGCCGGTGGTGGCGTCCAGCACCAGCCAGACGCGATGGGGGGCCCCTGCCACGGCCTTGCCCACCACCCGGGCCACTTTTTTCAGCTCCTCCATCAACTGAGCCTTGTTGTGGAGCCGGCCTGCGGTGTCGATAATGGCGGCGTGCAGCCCCCGGGCAGCCGCGGCTTGGGCGGTATCAAACGCCACTGCGGCCGGATCGGCTCCGCTGCCCTGGCGGATGACCTCCACGCCCAACCGTTGTCCCCACACCTCCAGTTGCTCCACTGCCGCCGCGCGAAAGGTGTCGGCGGCCCCCAGGCAAACGGTGCGGCCCTGCTGGCGCAGGGCATACGCCATCTTGGCGGCCGTAGTGGTCTTGCCGGTCCCGTTGACCCCCACCACCAGCCACACGGCAGGCGGCGTAGGGGGAAGGCGCCACGGATCGCGCGGCGAGGGGAGATGGGCAACCAAGATTTGGTACACCGCCTGCAACACCTCATCGGCCCCCCCACGGGCGCCGCCGCCTACCGTCCGGCGAAGTTCGGACAACACCGCCTCCACCAACTGTGGTCCCAAATCGGCCTCGTAGAGAACCGCCTCGAGGTCGTCGAAAAGGGCGGCCCCCTCTTTGCCTCCTGTCCACAGCGTCCGGATGCGGTCCCCCAACCCTTGTCGCGTGCGGCGCAACCCCTCACGCAGGCGATCCCACAAGGCCATGCCCCGGTCCCCCTTCCGCTTCGTCTGCGCCCTCCGGCTGTAGACGTACCGCCACGACGCTGGTGGCGCCGCGCCGCTGCTGAGAAAACCCCCACAGGACGTCCGCTGCCCCCATCGTCGCGCGATGGTGTGTCACCACGATGTATTGTGCCTGGTGCTTGCGCTCCGCCAAAAACCGCGCAAACCGGTGCACGTTGGCTTCGTCCAGCGCCGCCTCGACCTCGTCGAGGATCACGAAGGGTGCCGGGTGCACATCGATCAGTGCGAAGAGCCAGGCAATGCCTGACAGCGCCCGCTCTCCTCCCGACAGGCGGGCCAGCGCCACCCGCGCCTTGCCCGCCGGCTCCACCCACAGTTCGATGCCACCCTCCTCGCCCGAGACCCATTCGAGGCCGCCACGCCCATCGAGAAGTGCCCCACAGGCGCGGTTGAACGCGTCCTCTACGGCCCGAGCGGCGTGGGCCAGCCGACGCGCTACCTCGCGATCCAGGTCGTGGACAACAGCCTCCAACTCTCTTTTCGCCTTGGTCACGTCGCTTGCCTCCGCCTCAAGCTGGGCCCGGCGCGCATCCAGCTGCCGCCACCACGCAAGGCTGCCGGCTTCAATCGGCCCCATCGCCGCCAAGGCCTGCTCCACAGCCTGCAGTCGCGCCTGCCCCGCCTCCGCCTCGGCCGGATCTCGCCACGGTTCGACCCCGGGAGGCGGCACGTAGTCGGACCACGCAGCCCGTAGCTCCCCCACGCGCCGCTCGGTTTCGGTGAAGGACTGCCACCACTGCTGTTCGGCGGCCTCCACGCGCCCGAGGGCCTCTTCCACCGCTTGGCGGCGGGCCCGGTTTTGGCGCAAGGCTTCGGCCACCCGCTCCGACTCGGCCGAAGCCGCGTCCCACTGCCGGCGCCATTCAGCGGCCTCCCTCGCCTTGGCCTCGGCCTGTTGCTGATGCTCAGCCAAGACGGTCTCCACCTGGGCCAGGCGCTGGCGCAAGTCTTGGGCGTCTTGAGCACGGCGAGTCAGCCACTGGCGGCGCCGAGCCTCCATTTCGGCCACCATGCGCTCTTGCCACTGCAGTTCGCCCAGTGCCGCCTCCTTTTCGCGCAGCTCGGATTCGGCGGCGGCCAGGCGCTGGGTCACGGCCTCCCACGCAGCCTCTTGATGCCGAGCCGCTGCTTCTGCCTCCGCCAGCGCCGCTCGCACCGACGCCCGCTCCTGAGCCAGGACCTCCGGATCCGGCAGATGCTGGAGACGTTGGGCCAATGCCAGGCGGGTCTGCCAGCGGTGTCGGTCTTCGCTGAGCTTCTCCCGCAACCCTTCGATCCGAACCTCCAGGGCCGCCAATTCCTGTCGCGAGCCGGTCAGGAGCTCGCGCTGGGCCGCAAGATAGGCATCTCCCTCGCGGACGCGCCGCTCCAGCTCTTCCATTTCCACCCGCCGGGCCGTGACACCATGGCGGTCGTCGCTCGATCCCCCCGTGATGGCGCCCCCTGGTTGAACCACCTGTCCATCCAGCGTCACGGTGCGGTAGCGAAAACGATGGCGACGGCCGATCGTCACGGCCGCCTCCAAGGTGGTCGCAACCAACACGCGGCCTAAGACCTGCAGCACGGCCGGTCGGATTCCCGGCGGGTAGCGAACCAGATCTGCCATCCACCCCACAGCCCCCGGCTGGCGGCCCAACCCCAAATCCCCCGGGGGAACCGGATTCGGCTGCAAGATGTCTAAGGGCAGAAACGTCGCCCGTCCGGCCCCGTGGGCCTGCAGCCACTCCACTGCCTCCCGCGCCTCGGCGGCCGACTGGATCACCAGGTACTGGTGCGCGCCCCCCAGGGCCACCGTCAACGCTAAAAGCCAATGGGGTTCGGTCTCCAACAAGGAACCCAGGGTGCCCAAAAGGCCGGGGAACCGTCCGCTGCGGTGCGCCTGCAAAACCGCACGCACTCCCGCCGCCAATCCCGCTCCTTCGGCCTCGAGTTGGCGCAGAGCCCGCAAGCGCGCTTGGCGTTGGGCCAATTGTTGCGCTGCCGTGGCCACCTGCTCTTCGACGCCGCGCACGAACTCGACCAGGCGCGTGCGGGCCGTCGTGGCCTGATGCAACTCCTCGCTCAGTCGGCGGACTTCGCGCCCCGCGCTGGCCACTGCCTCGCGCCACCTTACCCAAGCCCCGACCAGGTCGGCGTCCGCATCGAGCTCCAAATGGCTGCACCACATCGCCCATTGGTGGTCGAGTTGCGCCGCGCGCTCGCGCAACGTCGCCACCTGCGCCGTCGAGAACTCCCGCGCCGCCTGAATTTGGGATCGTTCGGCTTGTGCGGCCGCGATGGCTTCCCGCAGGCGAGCCACCGCCGCCACCCCTTCGGCCCGTGTGCGCGGATCTGCCACTGGAAAGGTAGGGGCTTCGAGAGGAGGCTCGGTCTCCAAAGCTTCAAGCCGTTCGCGCAGCGCCTCCTCTTCTGCTCGGGCACCGGCTGCCTCGGCGCGATGTCGCGCCTCTGCGTCGCGCGCCTTGGCCCACTGCTCCTCGATCCTGCGCCGCTCCCCTTCCCATCGATCGGCCGCAGCGGCCCACTGCTCGGCCTCCCGCGCCAGTCGCTCGAGCTCCGCCCGCGCCTGCGCCGCCGCTTCGGTCAATGCCTGGCGCTGTGACGCCAGCGCGCGGCGCTGGTCGGCCAGGGCGGCCAACTCCCGCTGGGCCTCGCGAAATCGCGTCACCTGTTCTCGTTCCCGAAGGCGCTGGGCCTCTTCGCGCAAGGCACGCCACTGCGCTTCGCGTTCCGCAGCTTCCGCCACCGCCGCTTGGTCCCGCTTCACCGATTGAATGGCCTCGGTCACCCGCGCCAGTTCGGCCGCCGCGGCCTGCAAATGGCTCAACACTTCGCGCCGCCGAGCCTTAAACCGCGAAACTTGGGCCACTTCGTCCAGTTGTTGCTCCCGCTCTCGGGGATGCATGAACAGCACTTGGTCTACTCGCCCTTGGCCGATGACAGCGTAGGCGTTCCGGCCCACGCCCCGGTCCCAAAACAGGTCCAGCACATCCCGAAGCCGGGCCGGCCGACCGTTGATGGCGTACTCAAAGGTCCCGCCGCGATAATACCGGCGCGTGACCGCTAAAGAGTCCGGCCAGTCCGGGACGGCGCGGTCCTGATTGTCAAAAGAAAGCGTGACCTCCGCCATCCGCGCCGGCGGCAGTTCCCGGGACCCCGCAAAGAGCAAATCGTCCCACGATTCGAGCCGCAACTCGCGGGGCCGCTGTTCTCCCAGGGCAAACCGCACCGCGTCGACGACGTTGCTCTTGCCCCCACCATTAGGGCCGACCAGGGCGGAAATCCCCGGTGCCAGTTGGATGCGCGTGCCGCGGGCAAAGGATTTGAAACCGAATAGTTCAATCTCCCGCAAGTACACCGGACGAGGGCCTCCTTCCTCGCTTGGGAAACCCGTACCTTACTGTACTGAATTTCCGCCCGGAAGGGGACCGGTCCGGCACTGCACACCCCGGGGATCAGGCATCCTCCGCCACTCGACGAGGCTCGACTCGGAAGCGAATGGCCGTGCGGGTCTCTCCATCGATGGGGACCTCGAAAAACTCCGGAACCACCACCAAATCCAGTTGATGGGGAGCCAGGAAGGTCCGGGCGATGGCCATAGCCTTGACTGCTTGGTTCACCGCCCCTGCCCCGACGGCCTGGATCTCTACCGACTGCGACTCGCGCAGAATCGCGGCCACGGCACCGGCCACCGACTTGGGTCGCGAAGCAGCCGCCACACGTAGAATCTGCAATCCCGGTTCTCCTCCTGTTCGCGATTCGGACTACCTTTCGCTATTTCCTGAATAAATCCTGCCGTGGCGGGGAAATTCCCGGGTCGGCGGAGAAAGAAAACTTTACAGGAGCTCGGTAAAGGCATTTTTCGACCGATTGCGAACTTCAATTGCCGGGAGGGAATTGAGGTAAAGATGGACGTTCTCAATCATATCGCACGCCTGATCTTAGAGGACCCCCTCTTGACCGCCACCCAAATCGCCCGCCGCCTCGGGTATGCCGAGGAAAAGACCGTCTACTACTGGATTAACAAAGCGCACTATTCCGGGTTGACTGCGTTCAAACGAGCGGTCCTCGAAGGTCATTTCCGACCCATTTGGAACCAAGGCGCGGCCGAGAGCCCTGCAGGATATCGACGTCCGATCCCCATCGTGGATGAGTTCACGGCTCGGGGCGAGCCCATTCATACCGCCGACCGCTTGCTCTTCGGCCACGCCACCCCGGGAGTGCTTTTTGCTTGGCGCTATCCCGGAAAACAGGTGGCCCATTTTTTGCCCGGCGACCTTTTGCTCGCAGCCCCGATCGACCTTCCTCAGGATCGCTGGTGGGCCATCGCTTTCACCGACCGCCATCAAGCGGTTTTGCGCTTGTTCCTCCGCCACGGCGACGCCACCCTGCTCATCGATCCGGCCACCCACACTCCAGACGCCGCCGCGCGCGTCGGCTTCCGCCTCTGCCAGCTGTATCGCCGCCTGTAGGGCCGCAAGGGGGCCAAACCCGAGCCGAAGAGGGCGCGTCTGCTCCCGAGCTTCCTCCGGTCGCCTCCGGGGGCGACCGGAGGAACCCAAACGGCCCCACTCCCTCTGAAACCACGGCCTGGCGCCTCCAAGGCCCGCGCCTGGGTTTCTCGAAGGGTCAAAGGTAGTCGCCGCCAAAAGACGGCACGGAGAGGGGTGGGCGACCTCGGCGGTGGACCCTCTCCTACCCAGATCCCCAGACTGTCCTTACAGGGCACAGGCAGTCCGTTTGCCCGGAAAAACCGGCGGCAGAGATCCGATTCCCTGCCCCCCCTAGGCCGGCCCCCATGTCGGCGCGGAAGTGCCGGGCTCTTGGGCTTGCGTCTGGCCGACTTTCCCCTAAGCCCGTCTTTCGCCGCCGATTTTTGGGGCCTGGGGCCTACACCTCCCGGACCCTTTGCATTGGGGATTTCCGCAGCCACTTCGGCCGGGGCGGCTTGCCGGCAAACACGCCGCCGGGCGGCCTTTTCGGGGCCGCGGCTCGATCGGGGCACCGTGTCGCCCTTTTCGCGAGAAAAGACCCCCCGCGTCAAAAAGCACCCCCTGACGCAGGTGCACCCACCCCCGCGTCGGAGACATCTGAGACTTTCTCGCGGCACTCTCGGTCGAGATCCTGCAGACGAGGAAAGCCCCCGACCTGCCGGTGCCTTTAGCCTCGCGGCGCAGGTTTGGGGACCCATCCAGACGGTATGGTACAATAAGGGACAATCTATTCTGCCGCGCGAGCGGACGGCGAAGAGGGGTGGAAGCGTGCGGTGTCCCCGCTGTGGGCGGGTTAACCAGCGCGGGTCGCGGTTTTGTCGATTTTGCGGAGCGGCCTTGACGGCGCCAGCGGCCGCACCAGCCGCCGCCCACGCTTCGAAACCCCGAGGGGCGCCGCGCCGCCGCATCCGGTGGGGACGAGTGGTCTTGCTGGCGGTGGTAGTGGTCGGGTTCGTGGCTGTCGCCACTGCCGGCGTCGTCGCGTATAACGCCATGCGGGGACTGCCGCCCATTCAGAACTTGGTGACCCTGGCCGCCACCGGTCAGAACTCGGTCGTCTACGACCGTTACGGCCAGCCCGTGGCCACACTGCACGGGCTCGTCAACCGCCAAAGCGTGCCGTTGAGCCAGATCGCGCCGGTGATGCAAACTGCCATCATCGCCGTCGAAGACCATAACTTCTACCAAAACCCCGGATTTGACCTCAAGTCGATCGTGCGCGCGGCCGTGGTCGACCTCTTGCACGGTGGTCAACCTGTCCAAGGGGCCAGTACCATCACCGAACAGTTGGCCAAAGACTTATACCTTGGCAACCAGAAAACGTTGGCGCGGAAGATCCAAGAGTTCATCATCGGCTTGGAATTGGCCCGCACGTACACCAAGCAGCAGATCCTGGACATGTACCTGAACGAAGTGTACTTCGGCGACGGCGCCAGCGGCATTGCCGCCGCCAGCCAAGCGTATTTCGGCGAGCCGCCGAGCCAGTTGACGTTGGCCCAAGCATCCCTCTTGGCCGGGCTGCCCCAAGCTCCGTCCCTCTACGACCCCTTGGTACACTACCAGTTGGCCAAACAGCGTCAATGGCAGGTGCTGCAGGCCATGGTCCGATATCACGACATCACCCCGGCCCAGGCCGAAGCGGCCTTCCAAGCGCCCCTCCACCTGCATCCGGCGCCCGTCAGCGCCAACCCATCGATGTACCCTTATCCTTGGTACATCGATGCCGTCGTCCAGTTCCTGGAACAGCAACACTTTAGCATCAACCAGATATTCAGCGGTGGGCTGAAGATCTATACCGCGTTGGACCCTACCGTCTACAACATTGCCCAATCTGCCGTCGACTACTGGATGAACCAAAACTTTGGCCCTTCGCGGAATGCGGTACCTAACCACCAGGCCGCGGTGGTGGTCGAGGATCCCCACACGGGTGAGATTTTGGCCGTCATCGGAGGTCGCACGCACGTAGGCGCCTTTCCTGAGGACTTTGCCTTAGATGCCCAGCGGTCTCCGGGATCGTCGATCAAGCCCTTGATCGACTACACCCCAGCCATCGTCAAGGGCTACACCCAGATGTCAGTCATTCAAGACGTCCCCATCTTCCAGAACGTCGATGGGCAAGCGTGGTGGCCCGAAAACGACGACCACCTCTACCGCGGGTACCTCGACCTGCGCGACGCACTGGCGATTAGCGACAACGACGTGGCCGTCAAACTCCTCCACGACATCGGCCTCAACTACGGGTTTAATTTCGCTGTGCAGAAATTTGGCCTCCCGTTAAGCCCGAGCGACGAACAGTTGGGCGCCGCCATCGGTGGGCTCAAACACGGGGTGACGGTCTACGACATGACCCAAGCCTTCGCCACCTTTGCCAATGCGGGCGTCCGCATGCAGCCGATCTGGGTCACCAAGGTGGTCAACCAATATGGTGCCGTGGTCTACCAGGACCAGCCGCGCGGAACCCCAGAGTTCAGCCCGCAAGTGGCGTACATCATGACCCAGATGCTGGAACGGGTGCTCACGCCTCACCCCCTGCCGGGAATTGGGCCGGGAGCGTATCCCACCGGGATGGACCTGGGCATCGGGCGCCCCGCAGCCGGCAAGACCGGGACCAGCAACAACGAGGCCGACGCCTGGTTCATCGGTTACACGCCCCAACTCGTAGTCGGCGTCTGGGAAGGCAACAAAAACGGTCCCATTCCCCAGCCCGCGACCGTCTCGGGCCGGGGCCCCGCCTACGGTGCCGTGGCCGCGGGCCCCATTTGGCAGACCATCATGGAACAGGTCAACCAGGCGCTGCACATCCCGCCGACCAACTTCCCGCAACCGGGCGGCTTGGTGTATGTGCCCAATGTCAGCATCACCTCAGGCGAGATCGCAAGCCCCTACACGCCCAAGGTGGATGTCCAGGGCGCCTGGTTCATCCAGGGGACCCAGCCGACACAAGTGGGAAACACCCACATCTTGGTGCGGGTAGCCCAGAACCAGCCCAATCGGCTGTGGGAACCTGGGTGCGGCCCGTATGTCGAGTCGGTCTTCCTGCGCCCCGAATCCGACTGGCATCCGGGGGTGCCCTTGCCGTGGGATGCCCGCTACTGGCCGCCGCAGCAGCCCTGTAACAGTGCGGCGCCGCCCAGCGGAGCGCCACCGCTGCCGCCTCCGGGCCCGGGCGGCGCTCCGCCGACTCCAGCACCGGGGACGCCAGGCACGTCACCCCGCCTCCTGCCGGGTTTGGGCCGCCTATTGCCTCCAGGACTCTTCCGGCGCCATTAGGTCTCTTGGCCCAAGCCGGTTCCGACCCCGCCCACGGTAGCGCCCCCATGGGATCGCCCGCCACGTGCAGGGAAAAGGCCGCCGCAAGTCGGGGCGATGCTCCTCTCAGCGAATCGCTAGGCGAGAGGGGATGAACCGAGACCGGTGCGCCTTGGGCGGTAGGCCCGACTCAGGATACCGCCTCGGCGGCGAGGTCGGTGCCGGCGGCCCCGCCCATCCAGCTCGCCCAAGCTCCCGCCATGGCTACGGCGACCCCCAACCACATGGCATGGCGAAAAGCCAAAGCCGCTGGTTCGGCGCGGTGAAACGCCGCGAACAAGGCCGTGGCCACGGCACCTCCTAACGCCTGCCCCGCATACCGCGCCGTGCCTACCATTCCCGAGGCCATCCCTTGCATGCCCCGCGGCACGCGCCCCATGATGGCACTGTTGTTGGGAGCCGTGAACAGCCCCAGCCCGGTGCCCACGGCCACCAACGCCGCCACCCATTCCCCGATGGCACGCGCCGGCAAAAGGCTCATCGCCAAAAGCCCTGCCGCCAACACCCCTTGACCGATCACCGTGGGCCAGCGGGTGCCGATGCGGTCAGATAGGCGCCCACTCTGGCTCGATACCCCCACCATCACGGCCGGAGTGACGGTAATCACCATGCCGGCCTGCGCCTCGGTCCATCCGTGGAGAATCACAAGGTTCAGCGGAACGAGAACAAAGAAGAAAAAGGTGCACACGTAGTTCAAAAACGTCGCCGCCACATTCCACCCCAATCCGGGATCCCGCAGCATTCGGGGAACCACGAGCGGATTAGGGACGCGCTGCTCGACCCAAACCAACAGCGTCCCCAACCCTCCGGCCCCCACGATCAGCGCGATCCAGGCGAAAGACCAGCCGTCGGCCAAGCCTTGGTTGACCCCGACCAAAAGGCTCGTGAACGCCGCCAACAGCAGAAGGCTGCCGAGCCAGTCAAAGCGCCGGCCGGCCCCTACCTTGGGTTCCGGCGTAGCGGGGGGCCCCAGGCGCTGGAGGATCAGGGCTACTCCAAACAGCGGGGCGCTCAGCCAAAACAGGCCCGGCCACCCCTGCACGGCTGCCAGCCATCCGCCGACAAACGGCCCCAACGACAGCCCGATGTAGACGTTCATGGCGTACAGACCCAGCACCCGCCCCCGCTGGCTTGGCGCAAACGTGGCAGTCAACAGGGCCGGCACCGAGGCCAAGATGGCCGCGGCGCCCACCGCCTGCAGCATCCGCGCCCCCAACATCGCCCACTCGACCCGCAAGGTGCCAACCAGGAGGGCACATCCTGTGAATATTCCCAATCCACTGAAGTAAAGTCGGCGGTGTCCCCAGAGGTCGCCGAGGCGGCCGATTGGAAGCAAGAGGCCGCTCAACACCAACGTATACCCAGTCACCAGCCACTGAGCGGTATTGTAAGGCACTCCGAGCTGTCGCTGGATGGCCGGGAGAATAGTGGCCACCCCACTCGTGTTCATCCCGCACAGCAGCGTTCCGATGCTGGTAGACCAAAACAGGCCCCGTTCCTCGCGCGTCATTGCCGTCCCCCGCTTTCTCCCATCGAGGCCGTCTCTCTCCGGCCGCAAAGTCCAAAGCCCCGGCCCTGGGCCGGGGCTTACGACGAGGGGGAATCAGGCGCTAACGGCGCCTCCTCGTCTCCGGCAGCTTCCATCAACCGCTTGAGCGCCAAGCGCGCCGACTGCTGTTCTGCCTCTTTCTTACTGCGCCCCAGCGCACGCAGCAAAGGCACGCCATTAATCGAGACCTCCACCTCGAAGGTCTTGTCATGGTCAGGGCCGTAGCTGCCCACTACCTCGTATTGCGCCTCCTCGCCGTGCCGCCGCAACCATTCCGCCAAGGCGGTCTTGTGGTCGCGTCCTGTCTCCCGGTCCTCCACCGAGTTCAGCGCAAAATCCAGGCAGCGATGCACGAAGGCGCGGGCTCGCTCGAACCCGCCCTCGAGAAACACGGCGCCAATGACGGCTTCAAAGGCGTCGGCCAACAGCGAACTCTTGCTCCGGCCGCCGCTGCGCTCCTCCCCTCGCCCGAGCCGCAGCTGAGATCCCAACTGCAACCGCTGCGCGGCCTCGGTCAATGTAGCCTCGCAGACCACAGAGGCCCGGCTCTGACTCAGTTGACCTTCGCTCCACTGGGGGTTGTGGCGATATAGCCACTCGGTTACTACCAGTTGCAACACGGCGTCGCCCAAAAATTCGAGCCGCTCGTTATGAGCTTCCCGGTGGGTGGCCTCGTTGGCGAACGAGGAATGCGTCAGAGCCAACCGCAAAAGCTGCGGGTCTTGGACCCAGTCGCTGAGCCGAATCTCCCCGTCATCCGGCATGGGGTTGGTACTCCTGCGCCACCAAGGTCACATTCTGGCCCCCAAAGCCGAAGGCATTGGAGAGCGCCACCCGAATCCGCTGGGGCCGCGGGCGGTTGGGCACGTAGTCCAGGTCGCACTCCGGGCTCGGGTTCTCCAAGTTGATGGTAGGCGGCGCTACCTGGTGATGCACCGCCAGCACCGTAGCGATGAGCTCCACTGCCCCGGCCGCCCCCAGAAGGTGGCCGGTGGAGGACTTGGTCGACGATACCGCTAACCGAAAGGCGTGTTCGCCGAACACGCGTTTGATGGCCAGCGTTTCGGCTTCGTCCCCTTTGGGCGTGGACGTACCGTGGGCGTTGATGTAATCGACGTCCTCCGGACGAAGTCCGGCGTCTTCCAGCGCGCGCTGCATCGACAAGGCCGCCCCCTTCCCTTCCGGGTGCGGCTCTACCACGTGATAGGCGTCCGCCGAACGCCCATATCCGGTCAACTCGGCGTAAATCTTGGCCCCGCGCCGCAACGCGTGGGTAAGGCTTTCCAGCACCAGAAATCCGGCCCCCTCGGCCATGACAAACCCGTCGCGGTCGCGGTCAAACGGGCGACTGGCGCGCTTGGGATCGTCGTTGCGGGTAGACATCGCCCGCATGGCACAGAATCCCGCAAAAGAGATGGGCAGGATCACCGCCTCGGTGCCGCCGGTCAGCATGATATCGGCTTCGCCCCATTGAATGGCCCGCATGGCATCGCCGACGGCGTGCCCAGACGACGCGCAGGCGGTCACAATGGTGGTGTTGGGCCCGTATAGTCGGTACCGCATCGCCAAGCGGCCGCCGGCAATGTTTCCGATCATCATGGGGATAAAGAAGGGGTTGATGCGGTCAGGTCCCCGTTCCATCAAGATTTTGTGCTGCTCAATGAGGGTTCCCATCCCGCCGATTCCGGTTCCGACGATGATCCCTGCCCGTTCGCCGTCAACCCAGTCGCCGAGCCCCGCGTCGTCCCAGGCCTGCTGCGAAGCCGCCACGGCTAGCTGGACGAATCGGTCCATGTGCCGGACTTCTTTTTTATCGAGATACTGCAGGGGGTCGAATCCGCGAATCTCGGCGGCGATACGCGTTGGAAACGGCGAGGGGTCGAACGAACGAATGTAGTCGACCGCACTCTCGCCGCTGGTGATGCCTTCCCAGAATTCCTGCAACCCTGTCCCGGAAGGAGTGACCACCCCCATTCCTGTGACCACCACGCGCTCCGGCTTCATTGTGGGCATCGCTCCCTCTAGCGGACCAAGGTTCTTCGCGCCCCGGCCTCGTCCCGGGTCTCCCCGGTCAGGTGTTCTCGCAGATGTAGTCGACGGCGTCGTTGACGATGCTGATCTTCTCTGCCTCCTCGTCCGGAATCTCTAGGCCGAATTCCTCTTCGAGCGCCATGATCAGCTCCACGATATCCAACGAGTCGGCCCCCAAATCCTCAATGAAGGACGACTCCATCGTGACCTCGTCTTCGTCCACCCCGAGCTGGTCCACGATGATGGCCTTGACTTTTTCTGCAACCTCTTCTCGGCTCGGCACGTCCGCCACCTCCAAAATTCAGTCCATCACCAATCCGCCGTCTACCACCAGCGTCTGTCCGGTGATATAGTCGGAACGCACCAGGAACCAGACCGCCTCCGCCACCTCTTCGGGGCGGGCCGCCCGCCCAAGCGGAATGGACGCCACCATGGCTTCGTACTGCTCCCGCGGCATCGCCGCCGTCATCTCCGTATCCACCAATCCCGGAGCGACGGCGTTGACGGTGATGTTGCGGGAGGCCACTTCACGGGCCACCGCCTTGGTGAACCCCAATACGCCGGCCTTGGCCGCGGCGTAGTTGGCTTGCCCCGCATTGCCCACCAAACCGGCCACCGAAGACACGTTGACGATCCGCCCGAAACGCGCCTTCATCATAGGTTTGAGTACCGCCCGGGTGCAAGCGTAAACCGCAGTCAGGTTGGTGCTGAGCACGCTGTCCCAGTCCTCCGGGCGCATGCGCACCAGTAACGTATCCCGGGTGATGCCGGCGTTATTCACCAACACATCCACCCGTCCGAAGGTGTCCAGTACAGCCTCTACCATGTGTTGGGCTTGGTCTACCTGGCTGAGATCGGCCGGGAACAGGGCACAGGGTACCCCCCATGCGCGAATCGTGGCCTGGGTGGCCTCCGCGGCCTGATGATGACCTCGATAGTTAAGGGCGATGGCCAATCCCTCTTGGGCTAACCGCTCCGCAATTGCTCGCCCGATCCCCCGAGAACCGCCGGTCACCACGGCTACTCGGTTTCGCCACTCCACATGTATCCCATCCTCGTGCTCTTCAGTCGGCGGAAGGCTTGCTAATTGTTCCCTGGCCGTAATTCGTTGCTATTATAGCCTTGGGATCCGAGCAGTTCAAGAGCCTTGCGGAGCCCAGACACATCGCCCACGCTGACGACCGGACACCGCCGGTCGATCTTGCGAATAAGTCCGGCCAAACTTCTTCCGGGTCCCAGTTCCAAGAAGCCCTCGACGCCCATGGCCAAGGCCCGCCGCACGCTTTGTTCGAACCGGACCGGGTGAGACACTTGCTGGATCAGCCGGGGCACGATCTGCTGGGCCTCGGTGCACGGCTCGGTGTCCACGTTGGCCAAGACCGGAAAGCGCGCCGGATGAAAGGCGGCAGTGCTCAGCGCCTTGGACAGGACCGACCCCGCCGGCTCCAACAAACTCGAGTGAAAGGGAGCGCTCACCGAAAGCCGCACGGCTCGTCCGCCGCGTGCCGCCACCAACGCCGCCGCCGCTTCCAGACCCGGATTTAACCCCGAGATCACGATCTGCTGCGGCGCATTGTAATTGGCGGGTTCCACCCGGCCCGCCGCACTCGCCTCCTGGCAGATGGCTTCTACCACGGCCTGGTCTAGTCCCATCACGGCCATCATGCCCCCAAGTCCCCGCGGCACCGCCTCTTGCATCGCCTGACCACGCAATCGGCAGATGCGCACGGCAGTAGCAAACTCCAGAACGCCGCTGGCCACGTACGCAGCGTACTCCCCCAACGACAGCCCCAGGCCCAGAGCCGGCACAAATTCCGGCCGCGCTTCGGTCAAGGCCCGCCACGCCGCCACACTGACGGTTAAAATGGCCGGTTGCTGCACTGCCGTCTCCTCCAACCGGTCCTCCGGCCCCTCGAAGATCCAGCGCGAGAGCGCCATCTCCAGGGCTGCGTCCGCCTCTTCAAAGGTGCTGCGCGCAGCCGGCGAGGCATGGTACAGGTCTTGCCCCATCCCCACGTACTGTGCCCCCTGTCCCGGGAACACCACCGCCCACCGGGTCATGCTCCACCGTCCTTTCCTGCGTCCGTCCCACCCTCGCGGCCACCGCTACCACCCCAACCCCTCCTGGGCTTGGCCCAAACGGGCGCGGATCCGTTCATAAGCGGCCTTGCGGGCAAAATTGTGTGCGACGGTGATAGCGGCCGCAAAGGCACGCGCTTCGCTGGAACCGTGGCACTTGTAGACGATGCCGTCCAACCCGAGCAGCGGGGCCCCGCCATAGGCCTGGTAATCCAACCGCTCGAACATCCGGCGCAATCCTGGGCGCAGGACCCATCCCGCCCACCGCGTCCACACCGTGCGAGACGCAATGGCTCGGATTTCGCCAAGAAAATCGCGGGCCAGGCCTTCTGTGAGCTTCAACACCACATTGCCCACAAACCCTTCGCAGACGACCACGTCGGCCTTGCCCTGCAGAAGCTCGCGGGCCTCGACGTTGCCAACGAAGCGCAGCCCGGACTCCGACAAGCGGCGATGGACCTCCTGAATCGCCGGCGGGCCCTTGCCGGCCTCCTCCCCGACGTTGAGCAGACCCACCCGGGGTTGGGCAAGGTTCAGCGCCTCCTCGCAGTACAAGGCGCCCATCACGGCGTATTGGACGAGGTGGATCGGCTTCGGGTCCATGTTGGCCCCGACATCCAGCACCAGCACTCCCCACTGCACCATGCTGGGCAAAATCGCTGTCAAGGCCGGCCGCTCTACCCCCTGAATGCGCCCGATCCACAACAAGCCCGCCGCCATCAAGGCGCCGGTGTTGCCGGCCGAAATGGCCGCCGCCGCCTGGCCTTCCTTGACCGCCCGCACCGCCTGCACCATAGAGGAATTGGGTTTCCGGCGAACCGCCGCCACCGGCGGTTCGTTCATCCCGATGGCTTCGTCGGCGGGCCGCACCCCGATGCGAGGATGGGCGCTCCACGGCCCGAGGAGCGCCCCGATGCGATCGGGAGGCCCCACCAGGAGCACCTCGACCTCCGGGTCGCGCTCCACCGCCGCGATGGCACCTTGCACCGGAGCTTCCGGCGCCAAGTCGCCGCCCATCGCATCCACCGCGATGCGCACGCTCCCCACCCCTTTCTCCGCCTGTCGCGGGCCGGTCAACGATACGTCCGGGCTTTGGAACCGACCACGAATTTGGCCCGAAAGGCGATTCCGGCCTCGGCGCGAAAGACCACCAGCACCACCAACCGGCCCGGTTGGCGGCGAATCACCTCGGCATGCAGCGCTAAGCGCTCTCCGGTCCGCACCGGGCGCCGAAATTGCGCGTGCGCCAAGGCCGCGTCGCCTTGCCCGCGCGTCACCACCCGCACCAAGGCGTCGGCTTGGCGAAAGACCTCGGCATTGGGAATAGCCTCCCCCCAGCCCACGCCGAAGACATCCTCCACGCGCCAGACCGCCGCCACCCACCGACCCGCCTCGTGGTCCGCGATCTCTAATCCCATCCCTTCGGTCCGACCCGGTCGGACTGCCCTTAAGGCCAAACCTTGGGTCCGCTGGCGCAGCTCGGGAATCCCGAGGCGCATGCGGTCGAGGCGGATGGTAGGTACGCTCACACCCAGTCGCCGAGCCAACTCTTCGTCGGTCTGCAATGGATTCTCTTTGAGGGTCTCCGTCAATCGGCGATGTCGTTCCGCACGCGGCAACCGTTCCATTCCGCGTCCGCTCCTTCCTCGCGCGCCGCCGGTGCCCTCCGGGAAGGTTGGGACTGCCTCTTATGACTTACTACCAACGGGAAACCGCCCGCGCAAAACGCGGCGGTGCCGGCCGTCATCCGGCGTGTCCACGGACCCCTGCTATTCTTCGAAATTGATGACGATACGCCCGTCGTAATATCCGCAATGCGGGCACACATGGTGTGGCATGCGGTCCTGGTGGCACCGGGGACACTCCACCCACTGCGGGACGGTCAATTTCCACGTCGAGCGCCGCTTGCGCGTGCGAGAACGGGAGAGTCGGTGTTTTGGTACAGCCATACAATTGCTCAGTCCTTCCTCGGGTGTTCTGTCTTGCGCGCAGGGCGTGCCCCCTCCGCTGGATCGGGCTCCGGACGCCACCGCGTCAAGGCCTCCCAGCGCGGATCAGCCGGCCGTTCGCACCCGCACGCGGTTTCGTTGCGATTGGCCCCACAGACCGGGCACAGCCCTTGGCAATCCGGGTGACACAACGGCGCCAGCGGGGCGGCCACTGCAACCAGGTCCGCGACAATGGGGTCGAGGTCGATGTGGTCGCCCTGGTACCGGTAATAGTCTTGATCGGATTCGTACGGCCCCGGCTCTTCGCGAAACTCCTCGACGGCCGCAAAAGGAACCGTCAGCCAGAAGGGCGTCAAGCAGCGCGCGCACACCACCCACATCTGGGCCTCGCCCCGCAGGTCGGCCACCAAGGCACCGCCGGTGTTGCGCACCACCACCGTCACCTCTGCCGGATCGCGCACTGGCCCTTCGGCCCTTTCGTGCACCAGCGCCGGCCAGGCCTCGCGAAAGTGGAGCGTTTCCTCGCGTCCCACCCACCGCTTGACATCGGTCACCCGTACCTGCATCGCGCATCCCTTCGTGGTTTGCCCATCTGGCCGCGCCGCCAGATCTATCCCTCGGGCATTGTACCATCCATGCCCTAGGTCCACAACCGCCGGAACCCGCCGCGGACCTCGGGCAAATCCCCGGCACTGCCCCTAAAGGTGTCCCCGCCACAAAGTCCGCAGGACCACGGCTGCTCCAAGCCCGCCGGAGCAGGCAAAGGCCCATCCCGCCCATCCTGAAGGCCATTGCCTGCCTCCGCCGCTGGCCACCACCAACCCCAACCCGACTGTGATTGCCCCCAACAGCAGGGCGGCGGTAATCCGCGCAGCCACCTGCTCCCAATGGCGCGCGAGGTAGTCGAGGTGGCGGTCGTCGACGCGCAGGCGCACCGCGCCTTGTCCTAGTTGGCGCAGCGCCTCGTCTAGGTGATACGGGAGGCCCCACACGGTTTCGCCCCAGCGCCAGACGCGTTCCGGCAAGGCCGACGCCCAGCGGTGCGGCGCCCACTCGCTCCACCAAAGGCGCGGCCCCAATTCCTGTCCTAACTCCACCAACGAAAGGCGCGGGTCCAGCTGACGGACCACGCCGTCGGCGATGACGGCGGTTTTGGCCAGCAAGGCGTAGTCGGTCGGGATGCGCAGGCGAAAACGGCGGGCCACGCGCAAAAGGTCCCACAGCGCCTCGCCCATTTGAAACTGGTCCAGCCGGGCCTCGTAATAGCGCCGCCGCAGGCGGTCTACCGCTTCCGTCAACCCCGCCCGATCCAGCTCGGTAGGCGCCACCGCAAGGCCGATCAGCGCGTCGGCCACGGCCTCGGCTTGTCCTCGAGTCAGAGCCAAAATCAAGCGCACCGAGCGCTGGCGCATGGCCTCATCCAAGCGTCCCGCAAGCCCCCAATCTAGCCACACCAGGGTCCCATCGGGGTCGAGGTGAACATTCCCCGGGTGGGGATCGGCGTGAAAGAAGCCTTCCCCAAACACCTGGTGATACACGCCCAAGACGAAGCGTCGGGCCACCGACGCCGGGTCGAAACCCAGGCGGGCCAGCCCCTCCCGATCCGTCAACCGGGTCCCGCCGAGCCGCGTGGTGACCAGCACCGACGGTCCGGACAGCGACTCGATCACCTCGGGAACGGCATGCCCACTCAGTCCGGACATCACCGCTGCCGCCCGCTGGGTGTTGCGCGCCTCGGTGCGGAAGTCAAACTCCTGGCGCAACGTCTCGACCAGCTCGTCGACCAAGCGGCCCAATTCCAGCTCGCGCGCCCACTCCAACCGCCGCTCGGCCACCTCGGCCAAGCGGCGGACCAACGCCAGGTCCGCCTCGGCTTGGGACACGATGTCCGGGCGGCGGACCTTGACCACCACCGCTCGGCCATCGCGCAGCTCGGCGCCGTACACCTGCGCGACCGAAGCGGAGGCCAACGGCTCGAGATCCCAGCGGGCCAAGACCGTATCCACCGGGCGTCCCCAGGCCGCTTCGACTGCCTGCCAGGCGAGTCGGTTGTCAAAGGGTTCGACTGCGTCCTGCAAGTCGGCCAACGCCGCCACCAGTTCAGCGGGGAACAGGTCGGCCCTAAGGGAGGCCAACTGGCCGAGCTTGACCCAGACCGGCCCGAGTTCCACGAGCAGCTGGCGGACTCGCTCGGGCCAGGGGACCGGAGACCGTCCCCAACGCGCGCGCCACCGGACCGGCCAGGGCAGGTGGGTAGCTAAGCCCAACCGGTCCACGACCAGACCAAACCCTTGCCGTGCCAGGGCTTCGGCCACCTGCCGGTACCGTTCCCACAGGGGGCGGCCGCCCTTCACTCTCGGCCCCGCTGCCTTTCGAAGGTGCCCCACACCACCGGCTCCCCTCCGTCCACCACCACCCGGCCCTGGGCCACTACCGACGCAATCCGGCCGTGGTCTGGGTCCACCAGGAGCCAGTCGGCGAACGCCCCCACCCCGATCCGGCCCACCCCGTTCAGGGCGAGCCGACGGGCTGGGTTGGCCGTGGCCGGAGCCAAGGCCTCCGGCCACGGCCACCCGAAGGTCGCCCGCAATTCCCACACCGCCCGCCACAGGGTGTCGGGACGTCCCACTCCCATGCCCACCATCCGCCCATCGGCGTCAAACTGCGGCGCCGAACCCCCTGCGTCCGAACTGAAGGTGATGTGGTGGAGAGGGACGCCCTGACGCCGCAGCCAATCGGCCGCGGCCGCCGCCGACACCGCGTCTGCATCGTCCGGGCTAGGCGCGATACCGGTCGTAAGGTCGACGGCTCCACCTTGGCGCCCCCACGCCGCTGCTTGGATCAAGAGCGCCCGACGGCGATTCAAATGCGTGGGCAACAGGGCTGCAAGGGGCACATCGGCGCGCTCGACGAGGCGCACCAGCGGTTTTAGGCCCTCCGGCCCATCGCCGACATGAAGGTGCAGCACGCCCGCTTTGCCGCCTAAAAGTCCCCCGACGTGAGCCTCGCCGGCCAGCCGAGCCAGCTCGTCCTCCGACGGATGACTGCCGCGAAAATCGCTTAGCGCGATTTCCCCGACCCCGATCACCCGGTCGATCAAGATCACGTCATCCCGCAACGAACCGGTAAGGGTACGGGTGCTGGTGGAATAGGCGCCGGTGTAGATCCAGGTGTGTAGCCCTTCGTCGGCCAGAGCCCGCGCTTTGGCCAGCAGCTCGGCCACCGACCGCGTAGTGCCATCGGTCCCGAGCACGCCCACTGCTGCGGTGATCCCGGCACGGGTCAAGGCGCTGAGCGCCAACTCCGGCGTGCGATACCGCGGTCCGCCCTCGCCGCCTCCGCCGGCGAAGTGTACGTGGAGGTCCACCAGTCCCGGAACCAGGCACAGGCCCCGTCCATCCTGCACCTGCCCCTCGCTCCAAGACGGCAGAGACAATCCGGAGCCGATGGCCACCACGCGGTCGCCCACGGCTAACACGTCGACCCGGCCCAACGGCTCAGGTCCAAAGACCTCGGCCCCCTGGACCAAGAGCGACGGCACACTCATGAGGAGGACTTGCCGGGGCCTTGGCCCAAGACCAGCTCGATCTTCCGCGCGATCTCCTGGCTTTCACGAATGACGGCTTTCAGCTTCTTGAGGTTGGCTTCGAGTTCCTGACTCAGCTCGTACTGAGCCTGGGTCAGCACGCCCGCCACCGATTGGGCCGTGGCCGCTGCCTTGGGCCGCACGGTGTAGCGTTTTCCACCGGCCCCGCTACTGCCGGCCCCGCTGCTCCGACTGCCGCCACTCCCAAGCCGCCCCCAGCGCTGCCCTCCTCCGGCGCCTCCGGCAGCCGCAGCGTTGTTCCCCCCTTGGCCGTTGGACGCCGACGGGTTTTGACTGGACTTTTGCAATGCCAAAAGCTCCTGGCGGACGATGGATTGAATCTCAGCGGCGCTTAACCCCGACCCGGAACTGCCGCTTTGGTCCGCCGACCCCCCAGGCTCGGCCCCGCCGGACTGGGCACTTACGCCCAGTCGCGCGAGTTCCTGCCGGATCAGCTGGCGCAGGCCATTTGGGCCGGCGTTTTGCCCGTTCGCCATACCTTTCGCCCCTTTTCGTCGCTGGTGATGCCAAAAATAGTATGGCCGGAAGCGGGCTGGCTTATGGGTTGGGTTCACCCTCGCTCCAGGTCGCGCACAGCCTGGGAGAGGTTGCCCACGGCGTAGATCTGCATGTGATACCCAAAGCGGGCCGCCGTGGCCTTAGCCTTGGCGTAATTCGCCACTGGACACAAAAACACGCTGGCACCGGCCTGGTGGACGGTGATGACCTTTTGCGCCACTCCGCCGATGGCCTCTACGGCCCCGTTGGGCGTGACTTCACCGGTCCCGGCCACGATTCGACCTCGGGCCAGGTTCTTTCCGGTGATCTGTTCGTAAATCTCTAACGCAAACATCATGCCGGCACTGGGCCCGCCGATGTCGTTGCTGCGGATGGTGACCCGGCGCGGGATGACAAACCGCACGTCCGGGGCGATCAAGACCCCGATGGCCGGAGCCGGATCGTCGAACAACTTCATCGTCCGGATGGGGATCACCAACCGTTGGTGATTGCGGACCACTGTCACCGGGACCACCTCGCCCACCTGGAAGTGGTGCAACAAGATGGTGCGCACCTGATCATAGCTGCGGATGGGATACGGGCCCAGGGCCACAATTCGGTCCCCGGCCTTGATCAGCCCACGCGCGGGTCCCGAGAGCACCCCTTCCACCAACGCCCCCGGCGCTGTCTCGACCCGAGCGTCTAGGCCTGCGAGTCGCTCACCGGCCACTTCCGCCGCCAACTTGCTCTGCTGCATCAGGTCGAGGTTGTACCGGGCGTACTGCTGCATATTCAGCCCTCCGGTGGCCTCTTGACTCGGCAACAGCTCGAGGGCAGGGTCTACGTGGGCCGCCAGGTAGACCAGCTCGTTGGCTTGGGCCAGGGTGACGGCCACCATCAACAGCTGGCCCGGCCCAGGGGCGTGCCCGCCTTCAACCTGGACCATCTGTCGCAGGTTCCCGGTAATTCCGGGGGCCACCACCACGTAGGACGTGGGCACAAACCAAAGTCCCACCCCCACCGCTACCACTGCCGCCAACGCCGCCACCAATCCGCTGAGCCAACGCCGTTGCCGCACCGCCATGCCCGTTGCTCCTTTCCCCGGGGCCGTATAGACCGCGGTCCACCAGATGCCCAGTCATTCTGTATGGGCGCGGGGCACCTGCCATCCCGCCATCCGCCATAAACCCGAGCCCCCGACCGTAAGATGGGGCACCAGCGCCCTACGAGGAGGGACGGCATGTCTACTCTTGCTGCCGCTCCGGCCGGATGGAACGCGCTCCACAGCCTGATCACCGCCGCCATGGCCCAGTGGTGGGCGATACGGGTTCCCGTCCTCTTCGCCTCCCTCTTGGCGGCCGAGGGATTGCTGTGGACCTTCCCCGCTCTCGGCCCTTGGGCCCCCGTCCTCCTCAGTGTCTCCAGCTTTCCCCTCGTGGGGACCCTCTGGGCCCTGCCGCGCTCTGCGCGCCGCCTGTCGTCCCGCGCCCTGGTGGCGTCGACATTGTCCGCCAACCTCTATAATCCCTTGCTCTTCGCCCATCCCGGCCCCGTCCTGGCCCTCGACCTCCTTGCGCTGGCCGTGGGCGTAAGCCTCGCAAGACCGTTCTTCCCCCCGCGCCGCGCGGTCTTCCGCCATCCCGTGGAGGACGCCATGAACGCCACCACCTGGCTCGGAGCAGGGATGATCGCCGCTAGTCTCCTGCACCACCTAGTCCCCCTCCCGACGGCATGGTGGGACCCCTTGACACCCGGAGCCCTCCCGCCATCCGGTGGGCTTACCCCTCTGGCCGTGGGGGGCATCGTCTGGATCCTCCCCTTGGCCTTAATCCTGCGCCGTCGCGGCCTACCGATCTGGCCGCTGCTGGTCAGCCGCGCCCTGATGGCGCTTTTGGCGACGGCGTGTTCTGGGTTCTGACCCGATCGTGCAAGCGCTGGGCCACCACAGCAGGCACTGCGCTGCTCAAGTCGGCGCCGAAGGCCGCCATTTCCTTGACCAACGACGAACTCAGATGAGCCCAGCTGGGGTCGGTCGCCATAAAAACGGTGTGCACGGCGGGGTCCAGTCGCCGGTTGGCCTCGGCCAGAGCTGCTTCGTAAGCCCAGTCGGCGGCGTTGCGCACGCCGCGGATCAAGAGGGTGGCACCGAGGGCCCGTGCGGCCCGCACCGCCAAGTCTCGGCTCTGCCGCACGGCCACCCCCTTTACGTCCCCCAAGGCCTCGGCCACCATGGCCATCCGTTCCTCCGCCGAAAACCAGGGGCTCTTGGCCGGATTGATGAGCACCACCACGGCCACCGGACCGAAAATGGCCGCCGCTCGCTGGATCACGTCGAGGTGGCCAAAGTGCACGGGGTCAAACGTCCCTGGAAAGATGGCCCGGAACTCCACGCTTGTCCTCTCCCTCAGGCCACCGATAATAGTGCAGGACGGTATCTCCGTAGCGTCGGCTCTGCCACGGGACCAGTCCCGGCACCGTCACCGGGGCCAGCTGTTTCGCCTGCTCCACCACCAACACCCCGTCGGGCGCAAGCAGTGCAGCCAGGTGAGAGCGCACGACCTCGCTGATCCCCACCTTCCACGGCGGATCGCAGACCACCACGTCGAATCGCGTCCCGCGGCGCCGAAGCCAGGTCACGGCCGTCTCGGCCCGCCAAGGCAGCACCTCCACGGCCGCTTCCAGCCCCACCGCCTGGCGATTGCGCCGAATTAACGCCACGGCCGCCCGGTTGGGCTCGACGACCACGGCCCGGGCCCCTCGCGAAGCGGCCTCCAAGGCAATGCTTCCGGACCCGCCGTACAGGTCGAGCCAGCATCCGCCCACCACCTTGGCGGCCAAGGTGTCAAACAATGCCTCCCGCACCCGCGCCGCCGTGGGCCGCACGCCGGCCCCGGCGGGAACGCGCAGGCGCCGTCCGGCCGCCTGCCCCCCAGTGATCCGCACTGCCATCGCCTCCTTCCGAGTATAGCACGGGCCGACCTGGCGAATCGGGCAGGCAGTGCGGTGCCCTACCGGGATCGGGGCGCGCTCGCCCACGCGCCGGTAGAGCGCGAGATCTTAACGCCGGGGGAGGACGCCCCGGTATCGGAAGCGGCCAAAAGCTCGGTCAGCGTCACGGCCCGCCATCCCTGGGCCTCAAGATCGGCGAGGATGATGCGCAGTGCCGCCACCGTCTGGCTGCGGTCTCCGCCGCCATCGTGAAACAGGACGATGTCGCCCGGTTGCAGGTTCCCCA
Source organism: Bacillota bacterium (assembly GCA_023511625.1). Lineage (GTDB taxonomy): Bacteria > Bacillota > Sulfobacillia > Sulfobacillales > Sulfobacillaceae > JAIMAE01. The sequence goes on from JAIMBD010000002.1 coordinate 84,972, forward strand.
TCACGCGCCGCACGATGGCGTCTGGGCCGGGGTTGGCCCAGTCCCGGGAATCTTCCGTCCACGACCACAGGGCCATGCTCAATCCGAGCGCGCGGTTGACCTTCACGGTGGCCGGTCCAAAGGCCCCATAGGGCGGGCGCATCCAGGTCGGCGTCACTCCTGCAGCCGCGTGCACGGCGTCCTGGGTGCGTTGCAATTCTTGGCGGATGGCCTCTTCAGAGAGGTGGCGCAAGTTTTCATGTGACCAGGAGTGGTTGCCGACCTCCATCCCCGCGGCCACCTCCGCCCGTACCCATTGGGGGTAGCGCACCACCTGACGCCCGAGTACAAAAAAGGTGGCCCGGGCGTGGGCTTCGGTCAGCGCCGCCAAGATCTGCCCGGTGTAGGGAGGGTTAGGGCCGTCATCGAAGGTCAAGGCGACCACCTTGGCGGTGGTGGGCACGTACCACCACACTCCCGGGCGGTTTTGTCCCCGCTCTCCGGCCTGAGAACGGGTGGCCAAAAGCGCCCCCGCGACCAACACCGCCATAGCCGGCCAAAGCCAATGGCGGCCTCGGGTCGGCGTCCTCACCGCCCCGTACCCCATAGGATCAGCAACACGCCCGCTCCGATCCAGACCAATTTGGGCCAGGGCATCCGGCTTGCCGCCAAACCCGCCAAGCCGAGGGCCATGGTGGTCGTCAAGACCAGGGGGCCGACGATACCGAGTAGCCCGTTGATCCGTACCGCCAAGTCCAGCCGTCCCCCGCGCCACATCAACAGCGCGCCCGTCAATTCGATGGCCGCGGAAATCAGGCGCACGAGGACCATCCCGCGAAGGAATCCGTTATCTGGCATCCCTACCCCCATCGTCATCGTCAGCGCAGCATGCCGCCGATCCACTGCACCACCGTGAGCAGCAAATAGGTGACCCCCGCCGCCATCAGGGGACCCACGGGGATCCCCCCCCAGGCGATCACGCCGATGATCGACCCCACGATAAGGCCGACCATCATATGGGCGTTGTCCGCTAACAATTTGAGGCCCCGCCCGTTGAGATGAGTGGCCACGGCCCCGCCGACTACGGCCAGAAGCCCGGGCAGACTCCAGAAGTACTGCCAGATTTCGCCGGGTTTGACCCGTCCGTCGGCAAACGGCACCAACATCGCCATGGTCAGAAACAGCAGGCCAATTTCTACCCCGCGGTGCTCCAGCAGGGCGAACAAAAACTGGGCCCGCGTCAACCGAATCACCAAGAGGATGGCCGCGCTGGCCGCGACCAAGGTCGACTGGGCCCAAAGCCCGAGGATGAGCAGGATCAACAGCCCAATCGTCGCGGTAGTCAACATGCGGCTCCCCCCGCCCGCCGAACCGCTACTAGGCTATGAGGGGCGTCCCACAAAAAGACCGGCCCGCATGGAGGCCGGTCTGGCGAGCCGGATTCCGGCGGCTGCCGTCAGGGACCGGCGTAAAACCAACCGTCGGCCCCGCGGACCGGAACCACCGCAAAATCGTCTACCCGCGCCGCATCTTCGATGTCGCCCTCAAGGTGCATGGCCTCCAACTCTCGCCCGTGGGCGGCCGTCCGCAGAGCCCCGAGCAGATCCCGGCGGTGTTGGCGCCACACCGCGACGGCGATGCGGGCGCCATCGCCCCATCCCTCCTCTGGCCACTGCTCCACCAACGCGCCAGCCGCCAACACGTCTTCGAGGGCCGGATGCCCGTGTCCTCCGGCACAGACCACCAAGGCCTCATCCCCAACCGCCGTAAGCGCCTGGGCGGCCGCCGACGCATTGACCAACGCTGCCGCCGCCAGCCACGCCGCGCCCACACAGCGGGCGATGGCCTGGGTCCCATTAGAGGTGGTCAGGATCACCCGGCGGCCGGCGACGCGTTCGGATCCGTACTCCCGGGGAGAGTTGCCGGCGTCGAACCCTTTGGGGCGGCGGTTGTTGCGTTCACCCCCCACCAGGGCTTCGGGGTAGCGGGCGCGAAGGGCGAGGGCCTGTTCCATCTCGGCCACCGGCAACACCGCCGTGCCGCCGTGGGCCAAAATGGTCACCATGGTGGTGGTGGCGCGCAGTGTATCCACCACGGCCACGGCGCGCCCGATCAACTCCCCGCTCACCTCTTGCCAGCGCAGGACGACGTCAATCCGCCGCGTCGCCGTTACCTCCTCGCATGCCGACGGCTTTCGGAACCGCCGCGGCCAGTTCTCCCGAATTCGATGCGGTTAGATAATAGTGCCGCAGGGTATCCCCGCGCAATCCCACCCGCAGTGCCTCCAACGCCAGAACGTCTTCCGGCTGCACGTTGCCGAGGTTGACATTGACCCCAAAGCGGAGGATGAGGTCGGTCTGTTGGCGCTTCTTCGGCGCCTCCCACAGCACGCGGCTGGGATCCTCGAGGTGGCGCGCCATCTCTTCCAGTTCTTCCTCCAAGATGTTGCCTTGTTCGTCGTAAATCACCACCCCCTCGCCGCTTTCGCGCCCTTCTACGATCACGAGGTCCGAGCCCACCTCCAAGTCCCGGGCCACCTGCTCCCACAGTTTGATACCAGGCACGGTGTCCCGCGGATCCTTCTTGCCCACTTCGCTGACGACGAACTCAAACCCGTAGGCGCGCGCCAGCCGGATAGTCTCTGCCCGCGTGTGGGGATCGATGGGAATGGTACCGTCGGAGACCTCGATGCCGGTAAAGCCCAAATCGCGGGCGTATTCTAGATACTCCACCAGGCGCCCTTGCAGCATGGCTAGCTCCAAGAAGGTGCCCCCGGGGAAGATATGCACCCCGTACGACTTGACCAAGTCGATCTTCTGCCGTAAGAGGCGTTTAGGATACAGCGCCGAGGTGCCAAACGTCAACTTGACGTGATCGATATAGTCCGACGCCAGCTCCAGCAGGTCCCGTGTGGTGCCGAGTCCGATCCCCTTGTCAATGACCATGGTCAACCCCTGCCTGCGGGGCTTGTGGGTCCGGTCGGCCTGGGGAAACTCGACGATATCGAACCAGGCCTTGTTCTCGTCGCGTGCCACGCCGCCAATCCTCCTCGGTCGTGTAGTCGCTCCACCATATTCGCCATGGCCAGACCAGGTTCCGCGGCTCCCGGCGCATTGGCTGCCCACACCTGGGTCAAGCTGATCGCGGCGTCGTGGGAAGAGTGGTAGAGGAGGCCGCCAACATGTCAAAACATGCAACCGCTGAGAGCCAGAGCCACGCCCGCAAGCTATGGGTCCTGGCTGCGGTTCCGTTCATCATGGTCTTGGGCAACTCGATGCTGATCCCGGTGTTGCCCAAGATGATGCAGGTGATGCGGTTGAGCCTGTTCCAGGTCGGGCTGCTCATCACCGTTTTCTCCATCCCGGCCGGGGTCATCATCCCCATTGCCGGGGCAGTGTCGGACCGGATCGGCCGGCGCCGCATCATGGCACCCGCCCTCGTCATTTACGGCGTGGGAGGCCTCGGTGCGGGACTTTCGGCCTGGCTTCTGCCGCGTCCTTACCCCTGGATCATGGCCTTCCGCCTGCTACAAGGGATCGGCGCCGGCGGAACGTATCAACTGGCCATGGCCGTTGCCGGAGACATGTTTCAGAACCGGCGTCGGGCCTCGGCCCTAGGATTTCTGGAGGCCGCAAACGGGCTCGGGAAGGTGGTGTCACCGATCGCCGGGTCGCTTTTGGCCCTCATGGTCTGGTTCGTCCCCTTCTTCGTGTATGGCGTTCTGGCCCTACCCGCTGCGGCGCTGGTCTGGTGGACGCTGCGCGAGCCCCCTACGGCCCCTGAGCACGGCGGTCTCGGCGGCTATTGGCAGGGATTGAAAGCCACCCTCAAGGCCAAAGCGGCGTCGATGGCCGTGACGTTTTTCGCCGGTTCCGTGGTGTTGTTCATCCTCTTCGGAGTGCTGAGCGACCTCTCCGATATCTTGGAGAAGTTCTTCGGGTACCCCGAATTGGTCCGAGGCCTACTCATTGCGATTCCGGTCCTGGCCTCTGCCACCACCTCCTACCTCTCCGGCACAGTGCTTCAGGCTCGCCTGGCGGCGTGGTCCCGTCCTATCGTGGCGCTGGGACTCGCGGTGGTCGCACTGGCCCTGGCGGTGGCCCCGGCCGTCTTGACGGTCCAGCCCGTCTGGGCTTTAGCCGTCTTGGCCCTCCAGGGGATCGGCACGGGGGCCGTGCTGCCAGCCGTCAACACCTTGGTGACCAGCGCCACCACCACCGCCGAACGGGGAGTGGTCACCTCGCTCTACGGAAGCGTGCGCTTCTTTGGGGTGGCGCTGGGCCCCCCGTTATTCAGCCTGGCCATGGACCACCGCCGACCGGTGTTTTGGGCTGCTGCTGCCCTCAGCCTGACAGGGGCCGTGTTGACCTGGTTTTTCATCAACGAACGGCAAATGTTGCCGAAACGGTTGCGACAGGGCTCCGAGGCGCCCAAACCCAAACCCGCTCCCGCATCGACCAGCCGATCCCTGCCCCGATTCCGCAACCGGTTGCGGTAACGGCGCACGGCCAGGCCGTTGAAGAGCCTAGCGTGCAGCCAACAGTTCGAGATCCGAATGGATTCCGATGTTATCCGGATCCCAGCGCTTCCCTGGCTTAAGGGCAGATGCGGCGGCCATACTAGGACCACCACCAAGGGAGGAGGTGAAACACAAATGGCTCGCGGCAGCAACACGTCGAACCAGGCCGTGGTGCGCGGTGCCCGCAAGGCTCTGGACCAGTTCAAGTACGAGGTGGCCCACGAGCTCGGCATCCAGGGCGCCGACGACGGCTACTGGGGCGAGATCCCGGCCCGCCAGTGCGGCGCGGTGGGAGGTCACATGGTGCGCAAGATGATCGAGATGGCCGAGCAATCCTTGGCCAATCGAGCTCGGTAACCGCGACACCCTGGCCTTCTACCCAAAAATGGACGGCTTGCCGTCCATTTTTTGCTGCCCGCCTAAGTCCATTCCTCGCGGCGCAGCTGGGGTTGCAGGCTGCGGTTAAGGCTTTCCGCTAGCACATCGGCCATGGTGTCAACCAATTGGTCCACTTCCTTGGGCGTCACCATCAGCGTGCCGAAAATCGGGGCCAATACCGCGTCCCAGGCGCGCCGGCGCCCGGCCTCCGACCACCGGTGGGCCGCCTCCTGCCAGGGGGCGCCCTCGGCCTGCGCGAGTAGTTCCAAGGCGTCGCCCACGATACTGGTGGCCTGCACCACTGTGCACACCCCCACGGCCACCACCGGCACCCCCACCGTTTCCGCCGTCAACCCCTGCCGATGATTGCCGACGCCCCCACCGGGATGGATGCCGGTGTCCGCGATTTGCACACTGGCTAAAAGGCGCCGAAGATTGCGGGCCGCCAAGGCGTCGATGGCCACCACCAGGTCGGGCGCGATCTGCGTGACCAGGCCGCGGACGATGTCGAGGGTCTCCACGCCGGTGGTCCCGAGCACGCCCGGGGCGATGGCCGCCACCGGCCGCATGCGCCGGCTGAGATCGGAGTCTACCCACCCTTGGAGGTGTCGTGTCACCAAAAGCCGTTCCACCGTGCGGGGGCCCACCGCATCCGGGGTGGCTTGCCGGTTTCCCAATCCCACCACCAGGACCGTCCGATCCACCGCCTGCGGGAACAAGGTCCTAAGCTTCCGGCTCAAGACGGCGATTAAAGAGGGCTTGACCTCATCAGGCCGGTCGCGAAACGCGGGCACGTCCAGCGTCAGGTACCGCCCCCGGGGCTTGCCCATGAGTCGCGCGCCCTCTTCGGACTCCACCGTGACCACCGTCACGTGAACGCCGGCCTCCTCCGAATGGGAAACCGTGACCCCCGGAACTTCTTCGTGGGCCGCGCCGCGCACCAAATCCCGAGCTTCGACCGCCATGTCCACGGCACCATTTTCCAGTGCTTGCCACGATGCCGTCGTCGCCTTCCCCCTTCCTGCCGGTGTGTCTGCGGAAATCGTGCCGGGGCTTGCCGCCCTTCCCAGAACCAGGATTACCTTCTCCCAAATTGGGACCCCTCATGCATGGCTCGGGGCAAAGGGTGCCGCTCGGCCGCCGCAAGACAGCTCGTCATGAAGGCAGCAGCCAAGGCAATGCTGAGGAACGGGACCGTCCACCCGCCAAAGAGGTGCAGGGCGAGCCCAAACCAGGCCGGCCCCATGATGATGCCTACGTTTTCCCCGACGATGACCAAAGACATCAACAGCGGGATTTCGTCCGGCGCTTCGGCGTTCCGTACCGGCGCCGCGAAGACTGCGGTAGGGACAAATCCCCCGACGCCGCTCGCGGCCAGCGCTGCGGCCCCCGCCGCGAGCGGTTGCGGCAACAGCAGTCCCAGCCACAACACCGTCATCCCCGCGGAAACCAGTACGCTGACCGCTCCGGCGTTGCGGGAACGACCAGTCACGAATCCGGCCACCAAGTTCCCGAGACCGCCGGCCGCCGAAAACAAAGCGCCCAGATTGCCGGCCGCTACCAGCGACCAGCCGAACCGCTGGGTGAAGAAGCTGGTCACAAAGGTGTTGAAACCAAAGGCGCCAAACGTAAACGCGGCAAAAGCCGCGGCCGCCCACACCACCGGGCGCCGCTGCCACGCGCGCCCCAGCGCAGCGACCACCGGCCAGCGCCCCCCGCCGTCCTTGGATTCGCTCCCGGCGGGCACTCTCATCGCGTACCCCATGGCTGCAACCAAGGCCACCGCGGCCATGCCTAGCTGGAACCAAGACAAGCCATGGGCGCCGGCAGCCCACCGCGGGCCGGCAAAAAACATGGCCAGCGCACCCACCGGCACCCACGTCGCCCAGATGGCCATGGCCCAAGGCATGATGCGGGGAGCCGCATGCCGGCCGATGGCCGCCGGAGCCGCTACCGCCACCAACCCGAATCCCAAGCCTTCCACGGCGCGCCCGAACCACAGGGCCCAAACCTGTCTCGACCCCAGGGCGAAAGCCACGGCCGCCAGGCCCGCTGCCATCCCCACAAGGCCCCCAACCCCGATGCGCCGAAGCCCCAAACGACCCGACGCGAGCCCCGCCGGCAAGGCCGTGGCCAGCGTGGCGATGGCGAAGAGCGACATCACCCAACCGGCTTCCACGGAATTTAACCCAAACCGGGCCTGTACCGGTGGCAACACCGGTGCCAACGAAAATTGCACCATGGTGCCGACCACCCCAGCCAGATAGGCTGCGGCCACTGTGCCCCACCCTGCCTTCTCCAGGGCATTCACCCCCAGGTGCCAACAAATCGCCGGGTCGATCCCTCGACCCCCACCAGTGTACACGCTGGGCACGGCCTAGGGAGACGTGGCTTGGACGCAAGGCGCCTTCACCCTGGCTCGTACCTGGCGCGCAGCGTCAAATTCAGGCCCGGCCTGAAGGGCCTGGGCGCCGAGGAGCCGGCCTTGGTACCGGAGCGGGGTGACAGCAATGAGGCCCCGATTCCGAGATCTGGAGTCGACGCAGACGCGCGGATTCGCCACCGGGCGGAGCTGTCGGCAGGGGAGCAGGGCTCTCGCCCCCCTCCAAGGGACCCGGCCGAGGCTCAGCGGACCGAACCGGGAACTGGCGGCTCGCGAGGCAGGGTCGGGTTTAGTTCCGGCGGCGCGGGCCCCAAGACGCCTGGATGCCCCAACATCTTTATGGGCCTGGACCCGTAGATCCCCCCTACTCCGCACACCTACGGAACGGTCAGATGTGCTCACATCCGGCGCCGTTGCCCTCTGAACCGGGCCCTCGGTGTGGCCTTCCCGGTGGGCCACGCCTGGAGGCGGCAGGACCGCGCCGTCAGAGCAGGAGATCCCAGCGGAAGCGGAAAGCCGGCGGCGCACCAGCGCCGACGTGTCACAGCTCCGCCTGGCACTGGGCAGATCATGAGAACGGGGTGGGGCGCCGGCGGTGATTCGGCCGTCACACACCGCAGGACAGCCGGGAAGGTCCCGCTGCCCCTGAGAGGACCAAGAAGGGAAAACCCGAATCCGGTAACTCAAGACGAGAAGCCTTGCAGCCGCGCGAACAGCACGGATGACGCGGCGAGGGCGGGCACTGCACGGTGCCGGCGGTTCCAGGCCCGCTGGGCCTGGCCCCTTCCTTTCCCCATTCAGTTCCCCATTCAGTTCCCGTTCGGTTCAAGGAAGGACGTTCAATGTAAAGTTGAAGTATGTTGAAGTATTAAACCAAGGAATTCAGCCCCAGAAGAAATCCCAGGACGGAATTCCTAGACCGAAGGAAGTCCTGGCAAGAGAGGATCCCTGTCCTTAGCCACTGCGCTCATGTGGCGCTTCGGGCTGCGGGCCAACCTCCTCCGGCATGCCATCCTCCCCCTGCGACGCCACGTGGTCCCACCAGCAACGGATGGCCATAAACCACTCCCGCGGAGGCCATTCTTCGTCCATCACGCCGTCTCGCCTCCTTGAGGGTTTCTCGCCAGTGAGCCGAAGCCCGTCACCCGAGGAATCGGCCTCGCCCGGCGCACTCCTATCCTACTGGGCATCGGGCTGTAGGCCAACCGTTCTCCCTTGACCGGCCTGCAGAAACCGGTCAAACTGAATTTAACTGCGGTCAACGGTCGTCAGGGCCGACGAGAAGGAGGGGTCAGTGGTGGAAAGGACGGGTAAACGGTCGTCTCGGGCTGCCGAACGGAAGCCGCCCATCGGCGGTGCCGGTGGGCGCAGGAGTAACGCTGCCACGGACGGACCCCCGGCAGGGTTTCCGCTCCCATCAGCCCCCGTGCACGACAGCGGCCATCACGGGTTGACGCCAGAGACCGCCAGTAAAGCGGCAGCCATCATTCACCGCCTGGCTGAGGTCGAGGCGGTGGCCATTACCGATGCCACCTCGGTTTTGGCCTATGTGGGGCAAGGCTGTCCCTACATGGTGCCGGGAACTGCCATCCACACCAAGGCCACCCAGCGGGTCCTGCACACGGGGGAGACCGAGGTGGTCCAGGATAAGTCCAAACTCGACTGCCCAGTCCCCGGTTGTCCGTGCCCGGTACAATCTGCGGTAATCGTGCCGCTGAAAATCCAGGGTCAGGTCATCGGCACCGTTAAACTGTATCGGCACCGCCCGAGTGCCATCGCGGAACACGCCCAGCGCTTGGCCGTTGGCATTTCCGAGCTCATCAGCTTGCACCTGGAGCTGGCAGAGGCCGAACACCAGCGCCAGCTGTTGATGCAGGCCCGTTTAGCGGCCCTGCAGGCGCAGATCCGACCGCATTTCCTGTTCAACACTCTCAACACCATCATCGCTCAAAGTCGCGCCCGTCCCGAGAAGGCCCGCGAGCTTTTAGCGGAATTGGCCCAATTTCTCCGCCACTCCTTGATGCCGGCACCCGACGAGGTCGAGGTGGCAGACGAGGTGGATTACGTCGAACTCTACCTGCGCCTCGAGCAGGCCCGCTTCGGCGATCGCCTGCACTGCGCCTTACACATCGACCCGGCGGCGTTACGCGTCCGCATTCCCGTCCTGACGCTCCAACCGCTGGTCGAAAACGCCATCGTCCACGGGTTGAGCCCCAAAGACGGTCCGGGACGGATGAGCCTCATGGTCCGAAGCCGGCGGCGCTACCTCTCCATCTTGGTGGCAGACGACGGGGTGGGCATCGCCCGCGATCGCTTGCCCTTCCTCTTTGAACCCGGGTATGGAGCTGGAACCGGCTTGGGCTTGGCCAACGTTCGGGAGCGCTTACAGGCCCAGTGCGGGCCCGGCACCACCATCCGGGTGCGAAGTCGGCTCGGGCGCGGCACAGTAGTCTGGGTACGCATCCCCCACGGGCCCCAGACCGGCCCCGCGCACTGGGGCGCCGGACGTGCCGTCGCGACCCAGGGCGAGCTAGAAGGGAGGAACTCACCGTGGTGCGCACCTTGATTGTCGACGATGAGCCGCCGGCGCGGGCCGAACTGCGGTATCAACTTGAATGCCACCCCGACGTCGAGGTGGTGGGCGAAGCGGCCAACGCCCGCGAAGCGGAACAACTGCTGGCGGCCCTCGACTATCAAGCCATCTTTATCGATATCCAGATGCCGGGCATGAGTGGCCTCGACCTCATCCACCGCCTACACCAAGGCCAGGTACGACCTCCCTACGTGGTGTTCGTGACGGCTCACAGCCGGCACGCCGTTGCAGCCTTTCACCTCGGCGCCATCGACTACCTCCTCAAACCGGTGACCCCCGCCCGGTTAGCCGACACCTTAAACCGCATTCGTGCCTTCCTGGGCCGGCAAGATAGCCCGCCGGTCGAATCGGAGGACCACAGTGAGGGATTGCGTTTCGTGCTCGCCACCGATCGCGACCGCACCATTCCGGTGGCTTGGGAAGACATCGCCTACGTGGTTGCCGAGGGGGATGCCGTGTGGCTGACCACCCTCCAGCGCCAGCGCCTGCGCGTGCGCACCACCCTTCAGGCACTGGAGCGGCGCTTGCCGGCGGACATCTTCGTCCGCTGTCACCGCAGCTACTTGGTCAACATTCGCCAAGTGCAGGAGATCCAGCCCTTCTTCAACGGCACCTACACCCTGCGCATGCGCGGCGGCGGGCACGAAACCATTCCCGTCAGCCGCCGCAACGTGCGGCGCCTACGGGAGGCGTTCGGCTTCAGTCGCCCGTAGGCGTTTGGCCACGCTGCCCGGCGCCAACCGTTGCGATGCGCCGCGACCCCAGCCGGCCACCGCCACCCCCAAAAGCGCGGCCTCGCGGGCGGCGATGACCCAGGGTACCACATGGTGAGCGAACGCGGCCGTCGCGGAGCTGTGGGAGGTGCCCAACGCCAACCACCGGAAAGCGGCCGCCCAGTCGGCGACATCAGCGGCCGAAAATGCGGCGAGGGCCCACCAGGGGGCATCCAGCCAGACCAAGCCGAAATAGACCCACAATCCGTATTGCGGACTGGAAACCTTGTTCCACGCCAGGCCCCACGCCAAAAGCCCCACCGCTGCCGCCTCGGGAGACATCCCGCCCCGAGCCACGCGCCACCAGAAGGCCACGGCCCCAAGCCCGATGATGGCTGCCGAAAGCCCGTCCACCTGCGTGACCAAAAGCCAGTGCTGGTGCACGAGCCAGCGCCACAAGCCGGGATCGGGCGCGCGCAGGCGGTTGAAGCTGTAAAAGTAGCTCCAACCTGCGTAGGCCCCCAACGCCACCGGCAGGTTGGGACCGAGGGCGCCGAGCGCCAAACCGGTCCAAAACCGACGGGGGGCGGCGGTACGGCGCGCCGTCCACCACGCCCCGGCCGTCACCGCGAACACGACGGGGAAGAGTTTGATGGCGATTCCGATCCCCACGGCCAAACCGGCGAAAAACCCCCGTCGCTGGCGCCAGGCCGCATAGGCGACGGCTAAACTGACGATGCCCAAAAGGTCCCAGTTCAGCAACCCTTCCGCAGCCAACAGCGGGCTCAATGCCCAGCACCACGCTGCCCTTGGGCCCACGTGCCGCTCCACCAGCGACAACGTCCATGCAGCGGCGCCCGCCAGGGCGATCCACGTGCCCCAACAATAGCCGGCCAGCCCAGGCAGGTAGGCCATGGCGGCCATGAAGACGCCGATCAACACGGGGTATTCGATCGGGTTTTGCCAATACGGCAGGCGGTGCCACGCCAGGTGGTGGATCCAGTAGAGCGCTACCACGTCCGAATACCCGAAGTGCCGGTAGCTCCACAAAAAGTAACCGGGCATGAGCCCATGGGGCGTGCGCAGGGCAGGCGGGGGCCAACTGCGAACGGCCGCCCAAGCCAGATTGGCGCCCAAAGCAAGGCGCCGCCCCCACCAGCCCGCCCACCCCGTGCGGTCGTGCGTTGCCCCTCACCTCCTGCCCCAAGGTGTTTTCCAGGAGAGTATGCCCATTCTCGCTGCCAGGGCCGGCAACTTTGTCCCTCCAGGCTCATACACCTTGGTAGCGCCGGCGGGGACGGGCATCCACGGCCGGACGACCGAACAGGGGGCAGACGACCATGGCCAGGCGGCCGTCGATTTGGCGAGGCACCGTGACGCTGACTGCAGCGGCCTTAACCGCACGGGGCCTCGGCTTGATCTACCGCATCTTGTTGGCCCGCTTTCTAGGCGCCGAGGGATTGGGGACCTTCCAGCTCATCTTTCCCGTGTACCTCTTGGCCATCACCTTGGCGGCCGCAGGCACGCCGGTGGCAGTGGCCCAGATGGTCGGCGAGGGCCGGCACCCACCGGGGGCCGTCGTGCGCGGAGGCCTCTGGCTGTCATTGGCCGTCACGGTACCGTTGACGGGCGCCTTGGTGGCTCTAAGCCCCGCCATCGCCACTCAACTATTTCCCAGCGCCCATGCCGCCCCCGTTCTTTGGGCCATGGCTCCCGCCCTGCCCGCGGTCGCCGTCGGCGCCGTCTTGCGCGGCTATTTTTTGGGGCAGCAGGCCATGACCTGGCCCGCTGCGGCCCAGGTCCTCGAACCCTTGATCCGCGTGGCGGCCCTGGCGTGGATGATGGAAGTCATAGGGTCACGTACAGTAGAAGACGGACCCACGGCTGCCGCCGCGCTCATCCCGCTGGGGGAATTTTGCAGCCTCGCGCTCTTGGCTACGGCCTTGTGGCGCAGTCCGTGGCCGCGCGCCCGAGAGCGGACACCCGCACCCGTTCGTCCCCTGATCCGCCTGGCGTGGCCGGTCACTGCAGGACGCATTCTGGGGTCGCTGACGGGAGTGGCGCAAGCCGCCTTGATCCCGCGGTTGCTTCAGGCATCCGGGTTCAGCGCGGACCAGGCCTTGGCGTTTTTTGGCCAACTGACGGGGATGGCCCTACCGGTCATTTACTTTCCGTCCGCGCTGAGTGTGGCCCTCTCGCACAACCTGGTCCCCGCCGTGGCCGAAGCCCAAGGGCGCGGCCACACCGAAGAGGTGCAGCGCCTAACCCTCCGGGCCTTGACCGCAACCGCCTACTGGACGGTGCCGCTCACGGTCCTGTTGGCCTTGGTGGGTCCGCGCTTGGACCAACTGTTGTTCCAATCCCGCGTGCCTGCCGCCGGATTCCTCCCTTTGGTCGCCGGTGGCGCCTTTCTCTACTTCGACGTCGCCTTGGCGGGAGTACTCCGCGGACTTGGGCGTACCGATCTGCCGGTGCGCCACGAACTGTTGGCCAGCGGCGCAGAATTCGCCGTACTGTTCGCCGTCGGGGGACGACCGGGGCATGGTGTGGTGGGAGTGGCCCTCGCCATCGCGATCGGTTTCTTGGCCGCGCTCCTCTTAGACCTCCGCGCCGTCGAGCGCCTCATCGGCTACGCCATACCTTGGCGCCAGGTTCTCACGCGCCCAGTCTTGGCTGCCGTCCCCATCCCGCTTGCCGTGGCAGCGGGTCAGACGCTGGCCTATCACTGCCACCTGGCGCCAACCCCGACTCTTTTGGCCCTCTTGGGGATTGCCGCCGGCGGGTACGCCGTGGCCCTGTGGGCCACCGGCGTGCGCCTTACGCGGCTGATTTAGGTTCGGTGCGAAACACGATGTGCCCGCCCTCGGCGTCCACCAGCACCCGGCTGCCGGGCAGAATCTCCCCTGCCAACAGGCGCATAGCCAACGGGTCTTGGACCTCGCGCTGGATCAGGCGGCGCAGCGGGCGTGCTCCGAATTGCGGGTCATACCCTCGGTCGGCCAACCAATCGGCAGCGCGGTCGGTCAAGGTCGCCTCCACCTCCCGCTCTGCCAGCCGCTTTTGCACCTCGCGGAAATTCAGGCGGACGATCTGCCGGAGTTCCTCCGGACTGAGGCGCGTAAAGATGATGACGTCGTCGATGCGGTTGAGGAACTCGGGTCGGAAGGTACGGGTCAAGATGCTTTCGATCGCGGCCCGGCGCCGGTCGGCATCCTCTTCTTCCAAAATGGCCTGACTGCCTAGATTGGAAGTCATGATGATCACGGTGTTGCGGAAATCTACCACATGGCCCTGCCCATCGGTCAAGCGGCCATCGTCCAACACCTGCAACAACAGGTTAAAGACTTCGGGGTGCGCTTTCTCGATCTCGTCCAGCAAGATGACCGAGTAGGGCCGACGGCGGATGGCCTCCGTCAACTGTCCGCCTTCCTCGTACCCGACATAACCTGGCGGCGCCCCGATGAGGCGCGAAACGCTGTGCCGTTCCATATACTCCGACATGTCGATGCGCACCAATGCGCCTTCGTCGTCGAACAAGAACTCCGCCAGGGCTTTGGCCAACTCGGTCTTTCCTACTCCCGTGGGACCGAGGAACAAGAACGAACCCAACGGCCGCCGAGGGTCGGACAGGCCTGCCCGTGCCCGCCGCACCGCATTGGCCACCGCTTCAATGGCCCGCCGCTGACCGATGACCCGCTCGCCCAAGCGTTCCTCCATGTGCAACAGCTTGGCGCGCTCCCCTTCCATCAGCCGGGCTACGGGGATGCCCGTCCACTTGGCCACCACCTGCGCGATGTCCTGTTCGGTCACCTCTTCTCGCAAAAGCCGTCCTTCCTGGGCCAGCGCCTCCAGTTGGCGGCTTGCCTCCTCCAGGTCCTTCTCGAGGGCGAAGCGCACCCCGTAGCGCAGCTCCGCAGCCCGCGCGAGGTCGCCCTGGCGCTCGGCCATGGCCTCCTGATTCTTCGTCTCCTCGATGCGCTGCTTGAGTTCGCGCACCCGTTGCACGGCCGCCTTTTCCTGTTCCCACCGCGCCATCAGACCCGCCCGGCGCTCGTTGAGGTCGGCCAACTCCCGCTCTAGCTGCTCGAGCCGGGCTCGTGACGCAGGGTCTTCCTCCTTGGCCAAGGCCTGCCGCTCGATCTCCAGTTGGGTACGCCGATGTTCCAGCTCGTCCAATTCCTCCGGCAAACTGTCCATCTCCACGCGCAGGTGCGAGGCGGCCTCGTCCACGAGGTCGATGGCCTTATCGGGGAGGAAGCGATCGCGGATGTAGCGGTGGGACAAGGTGGCAGCGGCCACCAACGCGGAGTCGCGGATGCGAACCCCGTGGTGCACCTCGTATCGTTCCTTCAAGCCGCGCAGAATGGCGATGGTATCTTCCACCGACGGTTCGTCGACGTAGACCGGCTGAAACCGGCGCTCGAGGGCCGCGTCCTTCTCGATGTACTTGCGGTATTCGTCGAGGGTGGTGGCCCCCACGGCGCGCAGCTCGCCCCGGGCCAGTGCCGGCTTCAAGAGATTGGCGGCATCCACTGCCCCCTCTGCCTTGCCGGCGCCCACCAAGGTGTGCAACTCGTCGATGAAGAGGATGATACGCCCTTCGGCGGCCTCGATCTCCTTCAAAACCGCCTTCAGGCGATCCTCGAACTCGCCGCGAAACTTGCTGCCGGCGATGAGGGCCCCTAAGTCCAAGGCTAAGACGCGCTTATCCTTCAACCCCTCCGGCACGTCCCCGGCCACAATGCGCTGGGCCAACCCCTCGACGATGGCCGTCTTCCCGACCCCCGGTTCCCCGATCAATACCGGATTGTTCTTGGTCCGCCGCGACAACACCTGAATGACCCGCCGGATCTCCTCGTCGCGACCGATGACCGGATCGAGTTTGCCACGGCGCGCGAGATCGGTAAGGTCCTTGGCATAGCGAGCCAAGGCCTGATACTTGTCCTCGGGGTTGGGATCGGTCACGCGGGCTTGGCCGCGTACGTCTTTCAACGCCCGCAACACCGCATCGCGGTTGGCGCCCCACCGCTGCAAAAGGCGGCGCGCCTCCCCTGGGCCATCCGACAACGCCAGCAACAGGTGTTCCGTGGACAGATACTCATCTTTTAATTGCTCCGCCTCGCGTTCCGCCGTCTCCAGGACCGAGACCAGGGCAGGGCTCAAGTGCGCCCCGAGTTCGGTTCCGCTGACCTTGGGCAGTCGGGCCACGGCCTGTTGCACCGCTTCGCGCAGCGCAGCCACCGGCACCCCGATCTTCTCCAACACCGGGCGCACGATGCCCTCCGGTTGGTCGACCAGCGCCCACAGCAGGTGTTCGGGCTCGATGACCTGGTTTCCGTGTTCTCGGGCCAACCCTTGCGCCTGGCTCAAGGCCTCCTGGGATTTGACCGTCAACTTATCGAGGCGCATGGATCTCCCCTCCCCGTTCGTCGTGATGATTGCGCAACAGTTCTTCATACAGCCGGTCGTCGGCAGCAGTAAACGGCTCTGGAAACCGGAGCTGCACCTCCAGCAACAGGTCGCCGCGCGGCCCGCCCCCCCGGCGCGGCAAGCCCAGGCCTTTAAGGCGCAGGACGGTTCCGGCGTTGGTATGGCGAGGAATGGTCACGGCCACCGGTTCCCCGACCAGGGGCTTGACCGTGACCTCACCGCCGACGGCAGCCAGAGGCACCGACACCATCAGCCGCCCCTTGAGGTCAGCCCCCTGGCGCGTAAAGCGCGGATGGGGCGCCACCTCCACCTTCAGCCGGGCGTGATCGCCGACCCGAAGGATGGTCCCGTCCTCTACCCCGGGCGGGATGGTCACTTCGAACTTCTTGGGCACCGTGACCTGTCCCAGCCCTTGGCAGCGCGCGCAGTCCGGGTTGGTTCCCCGACAAACCGGACACGGTTCGACCTCCTGGACGGTGATCACCACCCGGCCCCCGAGCGCCACCTGTTCCAGGGTGACGCTTAAGGTCTCCTCCGGAGGTTCCGGCCGCCGTGCCGTGCGCCCATCTGGGCCCCACCGGGTCCCGCCCAACCAGTCCTCGAGCCAACTGGTCCAATCTCCGCCGAAACCGAGGTCATTGAGGTCGAACGACACCCGCTGGTACCCGGGACCGCGCCGGCGCGCTTCGCGTTCGGCGAACCCGTGCCGCAGGCGGTCATATTCGGCGCGCTTTTTGGGATCCGACAGCACTTGATACGCCTCGTTGATCTCCTTGAACCGCTCTTCGTGGGCTTTGCCCCCCACATCGGGGTGGTACTTGCGTGCCAGCTCGCGGTAGGCGCGCTTGATGGTGGCGGCATCCGCGTTCTCGCTTATGCCGAGGATTTTGTAGTAGTCCTTGGGTGCCGCCATCGCGTCCCCCTTTCTCTTCCCCTACCCGTCTTCGCCCCAAGGGACGGCGCATTGGGAACAAGCCAGGCGGGGTCCCCGCCTGGCTTGTGCACTCCTGGATGGGATTCACTCCGTAGGCCGGAAGTCGGCGTCGATGACGTCGCCTCCGCCTCCGCCCGGCGGAGGTGGGTTGGCTCCGGGGTTTCCGGCCTCGCGATACACCTGTTCCGCCAGGCGATGCGAGGTCGCCTCCAACTCGGCGATGGCCCGGTCGATGGCCCCCTTGTCGTTTTGGGCGATGGCCTCGCGGGTGCGCCGCACGGCGGCCTCGGCCGCTTCCTTGTCTTGACTCGAGACTTTGCCTTCCAAGTCTCGCAACGACTTCTCCACCGCGTAGATCAAGGACTCGGCCCGGTTCTTGGTCTCTGCCAACTCCCGCCGCTGAGCGTCCTCGGCGGCCTTCTCCTGGGCCTCGCGCACCATTCGCTCGACCTCTTCCCGCGTCAACTGGGTCGAGGCCGTCACGGTGATGCGCTGCTCCTTGCCGGTGGCACGGTCGCGGGCAGAGACATTCACGATGCCGTTGGCGTCAATGTCGAACGTGACTTCGATTTGCGGCACGCCGCGAGGTGCCGGCGGAATCCCCTCCAGGTGAAAGCGCGCCAGCGTGCGGTTGTCGGCAGCCATGGGGCGCTCGCCTTGCAACACATGAATCTCCACGCTGGTCTGATTGTCGGCCGCCGTGGTGAACACCTCGCTCTTGCGCGTGGGGATGGTGGTGTTGCGCTCGATAAGCTTGGTAAACACCCCACCCAAGGTCTCGATGCCCAAGGACAACGGGGTCACGTCAAGGAGGATCACGTCCTTGACCTCACCGGCCAACACCCCAGCCTGGATGGCGGCCCCCACCGCCACCACCTCGTCGGGATTCACCCCGCGATTGGGCTCCTTCCCCGTCAGGCGCTTGACCAACTCTTGAATCACCGGCATTCGGGTGGACCCGCCCACAAGGATGACCTCGTCGATGTCCCGTTCGGTGAGCTTGGCGTCAGCCAGGGCCTGTTTGAAGGGCGCGATGGTGCGCTCGGTCAGGTCCGTGGTCAACTCTTCGAATTTGGCCCGCGTGATCTTCATTTCCAAGTGCTTCGGGCCGGTTTGATCTGCCGTGATGAAGGGAAGGCTGACCTGCGTCTCGGTGACCGAAGACAGCTCAATCTTGGCCTTTTCTGCCGCCTCGATCAGGCGTTGCAGCGCCTGGCGGTCTTGGCGGAGGTCGATGCCGTGCTCGCGCTTGAACTCTTCCGCGATGTAGTCGACCAGCCGCATGTCGTAGTCGTCCCCGCCCAGGTGGGTGTCTCCGGAGGTGGCCTTCACCTCGAAGACCCCGTCGCCAACCTCCAAGATGGAAACATCAAAAGTGCCGCCGCCCAAGTCCCAGACCAAAATGGTTTCGTTCTTCTTCTTGTCCAGGCCGTACGCCAACGCGGCCGCCGTCGGCTCGTTGATGATGCGCAGAACCTCCAGCCCGGCGATTTTCCCCGCGTCTTTGGTGGCCTGGCGCTGGGCGTCGTTAAAATAGGCGGGGACGGTGATGACCGCCTGGGTCACACTTTCTCCCAGGTACTTCTCGGCGTCGGCCTTTAACTTGGCCAAGATCATAGCGGAAATTTCTTCAGGCGTGAGCGCCTTTTGAGCGTTGGGCAGGTTGACCAGCACCTGTTGGTTGTTGCCTCCGGTCACCTTGTAGGGCACCCGCTCGCGCTCCTCGCGAACTTCGTCAAACCGGCGCCCGATAAAGCGCTTGATGGAAAAGACCGTGTTCTCGGGGTTCAGTACCGCCTGTCGGCGAGCCAACTGCCCCACCAGGCGCTCCCCGTTCTTGGCAAACGCCACCACCGAAGGCGTCAGTCGACTGCCCTCGGCGTTGAGGATGACGGTCGGCTTGCCGCCTTCCATCACGGCGATGACGGAGTTGGTGGTCCCTAAATCGATTCCCACGACTTTGGCCATATCCTTCCTCCACCTTTACGTCCTCTTGGATTCGCAACAGCCCTGGGTTGGCCGACCTCCTTTCGGCCGGGTTCGAGGACACCGCCCCCGCCCGAATACGGATGCGGCGGTCTTCGCGACCGCCCTCGGCTACCATAAAATCCCTGCATCCCTCCCCATCTTAGTATGTCCGGCCAAGCGAATCAAGAATCTGGCCCCGGACCTATCTCTATAAGGCCGACATAAGGCCGACAGGATAGGGCCGGCAGGAAAACCGCGGCGCCATCGAGAAGAAGGGAAGTCACTGGACATGCCGTCTGCGTCGCGTCGCTTTCGCGACCCCCGCCTTCCGTCGGAGTCCCGTTCGGGGCCGGCAACGCAGGAAAGGAGGGAAGGGTCTCAAATGACCCGCACACCATGAGCCGCATCGACGCCGCCGCCAAGGTGGCCGGTGCGATCCGCTACGCCCAAGACATTCAGCGGCCCGGCCAGTGCTACGCGGCCCTCGTGCGCAGTCCGTGGCCGCACGCTCGCATCATCGACCTTGACGCTGCTGCCGCACGCGCCCTACCTGGGGTTCTGGCCGTCTTCACCGCCGAGGACCTCCCCGACCGCCGCTATGGCGTGCACGTCCGCGACGTGCCCCTCTTGGCCCGTGAGGAGGTGCGGTTTGTCGGAGAACGGGTGGCGATGGTGGTAGCCGAGACCCGCCAAGCGGCCGAGGCGGCCGTCGAGCGGGTGGCTGTGCACTACGAACCCTTACCTGCCGTAACGACCCTCGACGAGGCGTTGGCACCGGGCGCAGTGGTGGTAGATCCTGAGCCTTGGCGGTATCCGGGAGCGTTGGCCTCTCCCCAAGATGGGCCCAACCGCCAGTGGCACGCCGAGACCATTGTGGGCGACCTCGCTCAAGGCTGGCAACAAACCGTCTGGCGGGTGCGAGCGACGTACACTGCCCAGGCGTTGCACCAAGGGTATCTCGAGCCGCACGCGTACGTGGCCGAGGTCGATGCCGACGGGCGCTACCACCTCTGGATGCCAACCAAGGCTCCCTACGCCCTGCGCCAGGAGCTGGGGCGCCTCTTGGAGGTAGACCCCGATCGCATCGAAATCCACCCCGTCGCCCTAGGCGGCGATTTCGGCGGCAAGGGAACACCGATGGACGCGCCCCTTTGCCTTTCGGCAGCGGCTCGCCTCGGTCGCCCCATCAAGTTGGTCTTGCGCTTCGCCGAGGAGCTGACGGCCACCAACCCCCGTCACGACGCGGTCATTACCGTCGACGTGGGATGCGATGGCGAGGGACGCCTTACGGCCGTAGAGCTCGTGGCGCGCTTTAACGGCGGCGCGTACGCCGGACTCAAGCCGATGGGTACCTTCCAAGCGGCGCTCAGCGTCGGCGACGCCTACCGCCTCGATGCGGTGCACCTCGTGGCCGAGCGCATCTACACCCACACCGTGCCGCGCGGCAACGTCCGCACCCCCGGCGCTCCCCAACTGTATTTCGCGTGGGAGTCGGCCCTGGACGAGTTGGCCAAGACGGCGGGGTTTTCGCCCGTCGAGTTCCGACGGCGCAACCTCCGCCGGTCCGGCGATGACCGCTGGGGCACCCGGGCCACAGAGTGGCGCGGAGTGCAGACGCTGGACGCGGCCCTCGCCGCGTACCAGCCCCAACCGGCCCCCGCCGGCTGGCTCAGCGGCACCGGCATCGCCCTCTACCACCGGCCCACCCATGCCGCCCCCATGACCGTCCGCGCACGCCGACAAGGCGACCGCGTGACCGTCTCGCTCCCGTTCCCCGAAACCGGCACCGGCTCGCACACCGTGGCCCAAAAGGCCTTTGCGCAAGCCCTCGGACGAGATCCCGAAACCGTCACCATCGAGCAAGCCCCCACCAGCGCCTTGGCGCCATCCCCAGGCATCGGCGGCAGCCGGGCCACGGCTGGTCTCATGGCCGCTGCCGCTGCACTGGCTGCACAATGGCAGAAGACTCCGACCAGCGACACCGTGACGGTCGCGGTCACGCCCACCGATGAGCCGGTCACGTCGTTCTGCGTCGAGGTGGCACAGGTCTGGGTCGACCCCGAAACCGGTGCCGTCCGCGTCCCGGAATTGGTGGTCGCCGTCGACGTGGCCAATGTGGTCAACCCCGAAGCGCATCGCATCCAAATCGAAGGCGGGGCCGTGATGGGGTTCGGGGCGGCCTTACAGGAGGACCTAGCGCTGGCCGATGGGCGCCCGCAAGCCACGAACCTCGCCGAATACAAGCTGCCCACGGCTGCCGATGTCCCCGCGCCGAAGGTGGTCCTGCTTACCGGCGGGCGCGGTGTCGGCCCAGCCAACGTCAAAGCCGTAGGCGAGTTGTCAAATGTCCCCACTGCGGCGGCCATCGCCAACGCCATCGCCGACGCCACCGGAGTCCGCATCCGCGACTTGCCGCTGACGGCAGAACGCGTGTACCGCGCGCTTCTACCACGGGTCGACTCGGCCGGCCTTTAAACGGCGGCCAGACCCCGGCACCGACGCCCGGCGTCCTTGGGCACCGGTGCCCCGGGACTCGAAAAGGCCAGGCCCCACCTCCGCTTCGAGTCGTCGCGCCGCCACCGCGTGCGGCGTGCGGCGGCGTGTCTCGTACGGACTGAACCGGCGCAGCGCAACGGCTAGACACCGGTTCAGCGGCCCGCGATCTGGGTGCCCCCCCTTGGGGCTTGGGCACCGGTGATCCATGAGGATCGAGACCACGCCCGACGTCACTCGACCCCGATGCCCTGCGCCAACCGGTCGTAGGTGGCGAAGAACTCGGGGTAGCTGATGGCCACGGCTTCGGCTCCCTCCAGCCAGACCGGCTGGCGGGCGACGGCAGCGGCCACGGCTGCCGTCATGGCTACCCGGTGGTCGCCGTGCGCCTGCACACGGCCTCCGCTCAAGGGCGTTGGCCCGTAGATGACCCAGCCGTCGGGATGCTCTTCGACTGCCCCCCCAAGGGCCGTTAAAAGCTCCGCCGTGGTGCGGATGCGGTCGCTTTCTTTGACTCGCAGCTCCGCCGCTCCGCGAATGGTGCTGGTGCCGTGTGCCTGGGTAGCCAAGAGCGCCAACAGAGGCAGTTCGTCGATCACCTCAGGCACCGCTTCCGGCTTCAGCGCCAGCGGCGTTAATCGGTGGGACGAGACGGTAATCCGTCCTAAGGGTTCGGGCTCGTCCTGGACGATGGTGTACGTCACTGGTACGCCCATATCGGCCAAAGCCCGGTAAAAACCCAGCCGCCCCGGGTTGAGGCTTACTCCTTCCAATTCCAAGTGGGAGCCGGGCAAAAGCGCCGCCAGCGCAGCCCAAAAGGCGCCCGACGAGGGGTCGCCCGGCACCCGAAAATCCAAGGGGCGCTCGGGGGGCCCCGCCACCATCACCCAACCCGGTCGCGGTCGGTCTACGGGAGCGCCCAGCGCCGCCAACATCCGCTCGGTGTGGTCGCGCGTCGGCAAGGGCTCGACCACCGCCACCGGACTTTTCGCCCACAGGCCAGCCAGCAGTACCGCCGATTTTACCTGCGCCGACGCCACCGCCAGCTCCACTGTGCCCCCTTCCAAGGGCCCTCCAGCCACTGCCACCGGTGCCGTCCCGCTCGACCGGGTGAGCACCGTCGCTCCAAGTTGGCGCAGCGGCTCGGCCACCCGCGCCATGGGCCGGCGCGACAACGAGGAGTCGCCCCACAGCACCGTCAACCCTTCCCGCAAGCCCGTCACCAACCCCATGCCAAGGCGCATGGTGGTCCCGGAATTGCCACAGTCGACAGGGATGGAGGGGTCGTGCCAACCCTCGCGCCCGGGGCTTTCGAGGATGAGCCGTTCTGTCGTCGCCTCGACCACTGAGACGCCCAAAGCCGTCACCAGGCGCAGGCTGGAACGGGTGTCCTCGGCGTCGAGCCACCCCTCGATCTGGTGTTGGCCGGCCACCAACGCCGCCAGCAGGATGGCGCGATGGGTGATCGACTTGTCGCCGGGCGGCCGAAGCCGGCCCCGCAAAGGGTGGGTCCATGGCACCAACTGCCGGATCTCGCTCGCGGAGATCGCCTCCTCCCAAGTTTTCTACGCCCTGCCCTCTACCCTTCGTCCGACAACTCCGGACCGGTCAGGCGAGCCCGCACCGACGCCGCGCCGCGCAAGGGGTCCAAGGCCAAATCCCGCTCCAGCCGGTCTAGCACCTCGTCGAGCCTGCGGCGAAAACGCGCGGCTGCCGCTTGGACGGCATCCCGGTTGGCGCGGAGGATCGGTTCGAAAATCTCCCACGGAGCCGCGCCGGCCCGGGTGGTGTCGAGAAATCCCGGCCCCACCAATTCCCGCCACTCCGCCTCGCTCTCGGCCGCGGCCGTCAGCAACACCGCCGCCACCAGGTAGGGCAGGTGACTAGACACCGCCACGGCCCAGTCGTGGGCCGCGGCATCGATGACGACAGGCCGCATCCCGAGGGTTTTCAGGACCGGTTCCGCCACGCCGATCCCGTCCTGGCCCCTGACGGGCACCACCGCACATCGCGCCCCTCGGAACAAATCCGGATCGGCGGCCGCAAACCCGGACCGCTCTTTGCCGGCCATGGGATGGAGCGCCAACGGCGTCAGGTGGTTTGGCAACGTTTCCAGGGCAGGGATCACCGGGCGCTTGACCGAGCTCAACTCGGCCACCACCTTGGGCGCACGGGCAGTTTCGGCCACGGTCTTGATCCATTGCGGCACGGTAGGCAACGGCGTCGCCACGAAGAGATAGGCGACGTCGTCGACCCAGCGCGTCCAATCCCGGTCTACTGCGATGCCTGCCGCCCGAGCGGCCTGCAACGTCCCGGCGTCACGGTCGAACCCGAATACGGGATGGCCGGCTTCTCGATACGCCAGGGCCACCGATCCCCCGATGAGCCCAAGGCCGATCACCCCCACCGGCAGCGGGCCGTGCATTAAAGGGTCCGCCCTACCGCTTCGGCCACCGTGCGCAGACTGGGGATCAGGGCCGCAAGGCGGGTCAAGTTGAGACTCTGCGGACCGTCAGACAGTGCCTCTTCGGGGCGCGGGTGGGCCTCGATGAGCAACCCATCGGCTCCGGCCGCCACCGCCGCGCGCGCCATCGGAGCCACCCAGCTCCATTGCCCGGTGGCATGCGAGGGATCGATCACCACCGGCAGGTGGGACAGCTGTTTGACCACCGGCACTGCTGAGAGGTCGAGAGTGTTGCGGGTCTTGGTCTCGTAGGTGCGGATGCCGCGCTCGCACAAGATGATGTTGGGATTGCCGTGCGCCGCGATGTACTCGGCCGCCATCAGCCACTCGTCAATGGTGGCAGAAAGGCCGCGCTTGAGCAACACCGGGCGGTTGACTTGGCCGACGCGCTTGAGAAGCTCAAAGTTCTGCATGTTGCGGGCCCCGATCTGCACGATGTCGGCCCACTCTGCCACGTGACGCAAGCTCGCCTCATCGACCGCCTCGGTGATGATGAGCAACCCATACCGCTCCCGGGCCTCGGCCAAAATCTTCAGCCCTTCCAAACCCAAGCCCTGGAAGGAGTAGGGCGACGTGCGCGGCTTGTAGGCCCCGCCCCGCAGAACCGACAGGCCCAACCGCGCCACCGTCTCTGCCGCCTCCATGACCTGCTCCCGGCTCTCCACGGCACAGGGCCCGGCCATGACGATGACGCGCGGCCCGCCGAAGACCACGTCATCGCGCACGCGGATCTGGGAATCATCGGGGTGAAAGTCGCGTCCGACCAGCTTGTACGGCCGCTGCACGGGGACAACCTGGTCCACCGCCGGCATGGTAGCCGCGCCCACAGCCCGCTCGGTGTTCTCCCCGATGACGCCGATGATGGTGCGCTCCACCCCTGACGAGATATGCACGCGAAATCCTTCCGCCGTGAGCCAATCAGCCACGCGATTGATGTCTTCGGGCGTCGCGTCTTTGGACATGACCACGATCATCGCTGGTTCCCCTTTTCGTTGATCTCAAGTTCCAAAAAAAATCTTCGTCCCTGTTAGGGACGAAGTCATCCTCCGTGGTACCACCCTAATGGTTGGTCGCCCAACCACTCTCCGGCCTTGCGGCCGCACTTCTTTAACGGGAAGGTCCGGATTCTCTACTACCCGCAATACACCGGGGTTCGATGCACACTCACGGGGGTACGGTCGGGATCCTGGCTCCGGCTCGCACCGCCCGCCGGCTCTCTGGGCCCAGGGAATTCCCGCCTCTTCCCGATCATCGCTTTCGCTATATTGATTGGCCGCATCATAGCGTGGGATGGCCTCGACTGTCAAGGGGCAGGCAACCCTCGACGGCTCTGAAGGGCCATCTCCAAACCGAGCCGAGCGCCACGTGCCGCCTTGGCTCCCTCCCGCGCGCGTCAGGAGGCGTCTTTTGGCAAGCGCGACACCGAAAATGGCGGCGACCAGACAAACTCCTCCGTCATCGCATCCAGCCGCGCCTCGAGTTCCGGCGTCCAGGGCACGCGGACGGCCCCGGCGTTCTCGCGCACCTGTTCAGGCCGGGTCGCCCCCGCGATGGCACTGGCCACGGCAGGGCGGTGAATAAGCCAGGCCAGGGCCAGCTGGGCCGGCGTCACGCCCACCTCTTTAGCCACCGCAGCCACGGCCTCGCCCACTGTCAGGCGCTTTTGGTCCAGCCGCTGGCGAAACCTGGGGTCGCGGTCGGCGCGCGAACCCGGCGGCGGCGGTGCGCCGGGGCGGTATTTGCCGGTCAGGATCCCTCCCGCTAGCGGAAAATAGGCGATGAGGCCAACCCCTTGGTCGACGCACAGCGGGATGAGTTCGCGCTCCGGCCCGCGGTCGACCAAGGAGTATCCCGGTTGCACCGAGATGAACGGTTCCCATCCCCGTTCCCGGCTGATGCCGAGTGCCCGCATCAGCTCCCAGGCCAGGTAATTGGAGCACCCAATGTATCGCACCTTTCCCGACCGCACCAGGGCGTCGAGAGTGGCCAAGGTCTCCTCTAAGGGCGTATTGGGATCAAAACTGTGGACCTGGTACAGGTCGAGGTAATCGGTGCGCAGCCGCCGCAGGCTGCCTTCCACCTCCCGCATCAGGTGCCAGCGCGAGGCCCCAACGTCCATCGGGCCTTCGCCGCGCGGCATGCCCCCTTTGGTGGCCAAGAGCACCCGGTCCCGCCACCCCGTCTCTGCCAACACTTGTCCGATCATCGACTCGGACTGGGTTTGCCCGTAGGTGTTGGCCGTATCGATGAGCGTGATCCCTTCGGCCACGGCGGCTTCCAGTACCGCCCGCGCCTGGGAAAGGTCGGCTCGCGTGCCAAATGCGTTGGTTCCAAGTCCAATCTTAGAGACCTTCAACCCGCTGCGCCCCAAGCGCGCGTACTCCACTGCACTCCCCCCTTACTGCTCCTGGGCCTGCCCTCTACCCCCGCCCGCAGCCGATGATGCTGCGGCATCAGTCGGTCAGTCGGACCGGATTGACCAACGTGCCCACGCCTTCGACCCAGGCCTCCAACTCGTCGCCTGGCCGCAGGAACTCGCCGCGCCCCATGCCCACTCCCGCCGGAGTGCCGGTAGCGATGACATCGCCTGGGTCCAAGGTCATCAGCTGCGAGGCATAGGCCACGAGGTGGGGGATGTCGTGGACCAGATCTGCCGTGGTTCCTCGTTGTTTTTCGACCCCGTTTACCCGTAAGGACAACCCGATGCGGTCGGGGGGAGGCGCCCAAGCTCGCGGCAACAGGGCCGGTCCCATTGGGCAAAACGTGTCGCGACCTTTGCCCGCGACCCAATCGTGACGAAAGACGATGTCGTTGCGCGCCGTCTGATGGCGCTCGGTGATGTCTACCACGGCCACGTAGCCGGCCACGTAGTCGAGCGCACGGTCGACCGGCACGCGCTTGGCCTTGCGCCCGATCACCACCGCCACCTCTACCTCCCAGTCCACGCCATCCCACTGCGCCTCAATCTCTACCGCTTCTCCCGGTCCCACGATACAATGGCGGGTGGGCTTTAGAAAGAAGAACGGCACCCGGCCGGTGGTGGCCGAAGCGCCGGCCATTTCCTGGGCGTGTTGGGCGTAATTCGCCCCCGCGAACAGCATCTTTCCGGGATATTGCAGCGGAGCCAACAGTTGCGCGCCCACAATCGGCCGTCCGCCGGCCCCGGCTACGGCCAAAAGGCGCGGCCACCACGCCTCCCATTCTTCCACAATAGCCATGAGCCCTCCGGGTCCAGTCGGGGCCCCGGGAATGGCCACGACCTCCCCTCCCGGCAGCAGCAGTCCCGGTCCCACTCGGTCTTGGTCGCGGTAGGTCACCAGGCGAAACATGCCGTCGCCTCCTTCGCTCCCCCGCGGGAGGACCGTCACCCGCGAAATCGTCCGCCGACGCGGCAACAGGCCGAAAAGCCGCACCAGCCGGCCCCGATGATCGCTTACTCCTTGTCCTCCCGATACAGACCAAACGCCCGTTGCACGGGAGCGTCGTCGAAGGAGAACAGCACGGCCTCCTCATCGCCCAGTACCTCGTGCCGATGCGGCATCCACGCCGGCACCACGAAGACGTCGTTTGGCTCCCAGCGCATCTCGACGTCGCCGGCCCACGTCCGTCCGCGTCCCTCGACGACACAGTACACCGTGCCGGAAGTGTGCCGGTGGCTGGCCGTGCGGAAACCGCGCGGCAACAACTGGAGATAGGCGGCCATGGTGGGCAGGGCCGGTCCGCCGGTGACGGGATTTTGGTACTCCAAACGAATCCCGTCCCAAGGGTCAAGGTCCCCCTGGCGCTGGAGGGCCTCCAAAGCAGCGCGGGCCACGGTATAGCGGTAGTTCACAATCGGCGAGGCACGACGCGCTTGGGGCGGGGGATCCCCCACCGGGCGCAGGCTCTGACCCCAACGCCACCAGGAATCGTCGGGCGCTTTGGTCACCGGTTGGACCTCGGTAGGAAACGGGTCCCCGAACATACCGTTGAGGCGGTTGACCAAGGGAACGTCCAACCCATCGAGCCACACCATCGGCTGGTCCGAGGAATTTCCGTGGTCGTGCCAACTCCAAATGGGGGTGGTGACAAAGTCGCCTCGCCGCATGACCGTCTTTTCGCCGTCCACGGTGGTGTATGCGCCTTCACCCTCCACGATGAAACGCAGGGCGTTAGCCGTATGCCGATGGGTCCGCGCAACCTCCCCTGGCAAGATGATCTGCAATCCCGCGTACAGGGTTTGCGTGACGGCGGGGTGCGGGACCTCTCCAGGGTTTTCCAACACCAGCACCCGCCGTTCGGCCTCGTCGGTGCCGATGAGCCGGGCCGCCTCCTCGAGATAGGGGCGCACGGCCCTCCACGCCCATAAATGGGGCACCTCTTTGACGACCGGCTCGCGGGTCACCACTGCGTGCAGGACCGTCCACAATGGGCTGAGGTGCAGCGGTTGGATGCCTTGGTAAAACGCCTGGCGCCGCCCTTCGGCAATCTCGTCCACAGTCATGCTCCTGCCTCCCTTCCGAACAGGGCCCCCGAAAACGCCTCTATTCTAAAACCGACAGAGGAACGCGTCAAACCGCAATTGTCGCGCGTTCCACACTCGCGGGATGAAGGCGCCGCCCGGCTAGCCCCTAGTTCCGAGCGCGGGGGGCACCGCCTCGCCTTAAGCCTCCACGGCCCGCCGCAACTCGGCCACGAAGTGTCTGGCCTCGGATACCGCCGAATCGGGGTGGTCCAAGATCCGGCTCATCAGGGCGCTGCCCACAATGACCCCATCGGCAATGGCCCCGACGGCCCGCGCTTGGGCCGGGCTCGCAATCCCAAAGCCCACCGCCACCGGCAACGCGACCTCGGCCCTCACGCGCGCCACGAGATGAGCCACCCCCGGATCGACCGCCTGCCGCGGTCCCGTCACCCCAGTCACGGAGACACCATACACAAAGCCCTTGGCTCCGGCGATGTCCTTGAGGTGGCGATCGGTTGAAGTGGGCGCCACCAGGGGAATGAGCGCCAACCCGCCCCGCTTTGCCACCTGGCGCAGGGAGTCGCTCTCGGCCCAGGGCAAATCAGGGACGATGAGCCCGCTGATGCCGGCCTCCTGGGCCGCCTGCACGAACTCGGTCATCCCCCGGCGCAGAACCAGATTGACGTAGGTCAGGAGCACTAAGGGAGGTAAGTGGGGGGCTACAGTTCGGAGGGCCGCGAAGACGGCATCGACCCGCGTGCCGCGTTCCAAGGCCCAAGTGGCCGCCCGTTGCAACACCGGGCCGTCCGCCAAAGGGTCAGAGAAGGGGAGCCCGACCTCGATGAGGTCGGCACCGGCTTGTGCCACCGCACCCAGCAGATCCGGCAACGCCTCGAGGGTCGGAACCCCCGCCGTGACAAAGGGGATCAAGGCCGCTCGGCCTGCCTTCCGCGCGGCGGCAAACGCGGCAGCGATGCGCTCTGCTCCCGTGGGTTCGCGTCTGGCCATCATCGGTCCGCCTCCCCGCCTTGCGCTTCCCGCGCCAACACCGCTTCGACGTCCTTGTCGCCTCGCCCGGACAGGTTCACCAGCACCACCGCCTGCCGCTCGCGGAGGTCAGGCGCCTGTCGAAGCACCCAGGCCAAGGCGTGGGCACTCTCCAGTGCAGGCAAGATCCCCTCGGTCCGCGTCAGCCGGTAGAAGGCCTCGAGGGCCTCGTCGTCGGTGACGGCGTGATACTCCGCGCGCCCCGTCTCATGGTAGTACGCATGTTCCGGTCCTACCCCCGGATAGTCGAGACCGGCCGAGATGGAGTGCGCCGGGTGAATCTGCCCGTCGTCATCCTGCAAAAGGTAGCTCATGGCGCCATGCAACACGCCGACCTGACCGCGGGCAATGCTGGCGGCGTGGCGGCCGCTTTCGAGTCCCTCGCCTGCGGCTTCCACCCCGATCAGGGCCACCGGGTCGTTCCGGAAGGGGTAGAAAATGCCCATGCCGTTGGATCCCCCGCCCACTGCCGCCACCACGTGGGTGGGGAGGCGGCCGATGGCGCGCAGCACCTGGCTTCGCGCCTCCCGCCCGATCACCGACTGAAACGCGCGCACCATCATCGGATAGGGGTGGGGGCCGACGACGGAACCAATGACGTAGAACGTGTCGCGCACGTTGGCTACCCAATCGCGGATGGCCTCATTGGTGGCATCTTTCAGGGTCTGAGTCCCGCTGGTGACCGTGTGCACCGTCGCCCCCAACAGCCGCATGCGGTAGACGTTCAGCGCCTGCCGCCGCACGTCCTCAGCACCCATATAGACCTCGGCCTTGAGCCCAAACAGCGCGGCAGCCGTCGCCGTGGCCACGCCGTGCTGGCCGGCCCCTGTCTCGGCGATGATCCGGCGCTTGCCCATCCTCTGCGCCAACAATACCTGCCCGATGGTGTTGTTGATTTTATGGGCCCCGGTATGATTCAGGTCCTCGCGCTTGAGCAGCACCGGAAACCCCAATTCCTGACTTAACCGCTCCGCGCGGGTGAGGGGCGTCGGGCGGCCGACGTAATCGCGCAGAATCGCCATCCAGCGCCGTTGAAAGGCCGGGTCTCGGTGCGCGGCACGCCAGGCCGCCTCCAACTCGTCCAAGGCTGGGATCAGCGTTTCGGGGACATAACGCCCCCCAAATCGGCCGAACCGGCCCGCCCGATCCGGCACCGCCTTGACTGCACTCATGCCTGCTTTGCCTCCTCGATGAATCGCACCACGCGCCCCACATCCTTTTTCCCGTCGCGCTCCACGCCGCTGGACACATCGACTCCGGCCGGTCTAATCCGGCGCACCACCGCGGCCACGTTCTCCGGATTTAAGCCCCCCGCG
This sequence comes from Bacillota bacterium, assembly GCA_023511625.1. Classification (GTDB taxonomy): domain Bacteria; phylum Bacillota; class Sulfobacillia; order Sulfobacillales; family Sulfobacillaceae; genus JAIMAE01. The sequence continues at coordinate 115,633 of JAIMBD010000002.1, forward strand.
ATCCAGTACGGCCGCCCATCGTCGGGCAGCCGCCACGCCCACGCTTGCCCCGACCCTGCCTGAGGCCCGTCGAGCAGCCAGACGTCGGCGCCGGTTTCCTCCAAGTGGGTACTAATGGCCAAGAGGCCCCGCTCGTGGACCCGCAGGATCCAGTGAGGCGGGCACTTTCCATGGCATTGCACGCCCGACACCGGAACTTCGGCCAAGACCGTCGCGATCTCCTGCCAGGTAGGGTCCTTGAATACCGCCACCCATCGCCCCGGAGCCGCCTCCGCGAGCGCTCGGGCCTCCCGGGGGGCAAGATGGCGCGGACTTAGCGGGTAGAACACCAGCCCGAGGTAGTCGGCTCCGGCTGCCCAGGCCGCCCGCGCCACCCCTGTATCGGTAATCCCGCAGATTTTCACCGCCACCGCCACCGTCGGATCTCCTCCAAAAGCGGCGCCCCTTGCATCAGCGCCTCGCCCACCAAGATGGCATCGTAACCCCATTCGCGCACCTTTTGGGCGTCGGCCAGGCTGTGGATCCCGCTCTCGCTGACCGTCACCACCCCCTGGCCAAGATGCGGCCGCAGGCAGGCCGAGACCTCCAGCCGCGTCTCGAAACGCTGCAGGTCCCGATTGTTGACGCCAACCAGGGCCGGGGACTCCGCCAAGGCGAAGTCCACCTCGTCCAACGCGTGTACCTCCACCAACGCGGTCATCCCGACCTCCCGCGCCGACGCCAGGAGCTCCCGATAGCGGCCCCGGTCGCCCTCGAGGATGCGCACGATCACCAGCACCGCGTCGGCGCCCCAAGCCCGCGCCTCCAACACCTGTAATGGGTCGAGCAGAAAGTCCTTGCGGAGGACAGGACAGCCGACCGCTTCGCGGACCGCCCGCAGATGTTCGAGGGCGCCCCCAAAGAAATGCGGTTCGGTCAAGACCGAGACCGCCGCGGCTCCCTGGGCCTCGTAGCGGCGGGCGATAGCGACCGGGTCGTAGCCGTCCGGCGCCAACGGCCCCCGAGACGGCGAGCGCTGCTTACACTCCGCGATGACAGCCAACGGAGCGTCGCGGCGCAATGCCTCGAGCAGAGAGCGGGGTGGCGGTGCCGTCCATCCCGCCTGCCACCGATCCGGTGCCTGTCGCAGCGCCGCGACGCGCGCCCTGGCGCTGGCCAGGATGTCATCCAAAAACATCGTCGCTGCCCCCTTATGCCTCGGCTGCCCGCGCGGTCTTCGCCCAGTGCATCAGTCCTTCCAACACCGCCGCTGCCGCCCCGCGGTCGATCGACTGCGCCGCCTGGGCGACGCCTTCGCGCACATCGGCCACGGCCCCCGCCGCCCACAGGGCTGCCGCCGCATTGGCCAGCACGGCGGCGCGCACCGGCCCCGAAAGGCCGTGCAAAATCTCCCGGCACAAGGCCGCGTTGTGTCGCGGATCGCCCCCCTTCAACGCCTCCACCGGCACCTCCGGCAGGCCGAACGCCTCCGGCGTCCACTCCCCAAAGCGCACCGCCCCGCGCTCGACCAATCCGAACCAGGTGGGACCGGCTAGGGAGACCTCGTCGAGTCCGCCGGCGCCGTGGACCACCACGGCGCGCTCGGCTCCCAGACGCGCCAACACCTCCGCCATCGGCTGCACCCAGGCCGGGTCGGCCACCCCGACCAGCTGAAATTCAGGCCGCACCGGATTGGTCAGGGGTCCTAGCCAGTTAAAGGCCGTGCGCACGCCGAGTTCCCGGCGCGCCGGCGCGGCGTAACGCATCGACGGGTGCACGGCCTGAGCGAACACAAACCCAAAGCCGATGGTGTCAATGGCTTCAGCCACCCGCACGGGGTCAACGTCCAGGGGCACCCCGAGCGCCTCCAAGAGGTCGGCACTCCCGCTTTGCGAACTGGCGGCACGGTTGCCATGCTTGGCCACCCGGATGCCGGCACCGGCCGCTATCAGCGCGGCCGCCGTCGAAACGTTGAAGCTGAGCGAACCGTCGCCCCCCGTTCCCGCAGTATCCAACAGCGGGCGCTTCCGCACGGGAACCTGCCGCGCGTGGCGACGCATGGCGCGGGCAAAGCCGACCAGCTCATCCACCGTCTCCCCCCGCGCGCGCAGAGCCATGAGCAGCCCTGCCACCTGGATAGGGCTCGCTTGGCCCTCCATGATGGCATCCATCAAGGCCTCGGCCTCCACCTCGCTCAAAGGTTGGCCGCGCCCCAGCCGTTCCAACATCGCGTGCACAAGACTCACGCCTATCCCCCCTTTCGAACCGTTTGAGCCCAGCGCAAGAAATTCCTCAACAAGTCGAGGCCCTGCGGGGTCAAGATCGACTCCGGATGGAACTGCACGCCGACCACGGGATACCGCCGGTGGCGGATGGCCATTACAGTGCCATCAGCCGCCGTGGCAGTCACGGCCAGCGCCTGCACACCCGCCACGTCGACTGCCAACGAGTGGTAGCGGCCGCCCCACAACGGGTTGGGCAAGCCGGTAAAGATCCCCTGCCCGTCGTGATACACCTGATCCGCCTTGCCGTGCATCAGGCGCGGCGCCGGCACCACCCGCCCTCCGAAAGCCACCGCGATGGCTTGATGGCCCAAGCAGACGCCCAAAATCGGCGTGGACGCTCCGAGAGCCTGGATCAAGGGCACGGAAATGCCGGCGGTTTCCGGACGACCAGGGCCGGGCGAGATCACCACCGCGTCGGGGTTCAACCGCCGGCAGGCCTCCACGGTCAGAGCGTCGTTGCGCACCACTTCGGGCGGGGCGCCCAGTATGCCCAGATACTGCACCAGGTTGTAGGTAAAGGAATCGTAGTTGTCGATGACCAGAATCACAGCCAGGGCTCCCCTTCCGCCTCCAAGACCGTCAACCCTGCGGCTGCCTTATTGAGCGACTCCTGAAACTCGGCTTCCGGCCGAGAATCGGCCACCACGCCGCCCCCCGCTTGGACCGACGCCTGGTGGTCGCGCACCTCGATGGTGCGAATGGTGATACACGCATCCAGGTCCCCTCGGTGCGAGAGGTACCCCACGACACCTCCGTAGGCCGCTCGCGCCTCGGGTTCTAGTTCTTCGATGACTTCCATGGCCCGAATTTTCGGCGCTCCGGTCAACGTTCCGGCCGGAAAGACGGCGGCCAGGGCGTCGAGGCTGTCCAGCTCCGGTTGAAGCTGGCCGCGCACCTCTGACACGATGTGCATGACGTGCGAGTAGCTCTCCCGCTCCATGAGGTGGGTGACTTCTACGGAACCATAGCGGCACACCCGCCCGAGGTCGTTGCGGGCCAAATCCACCAACATGGTGTGTTCAGCCCGTTCTTTGGGATCGGCGATCAACTCGTCCCACAAGGCGCGGTCTTCGGCTTCGGTGCGGCCGCGCCGGCGCGTGCCGGCGATGGGCCGGTTGATGGCCCAACCGTTTTGCACCCGAATCAGCGCCTCCGGAGACGAACCCACCAACGTCACCCGCGGCGTCTCCAGATAAAAGAGGTACGGCGAAGGATTCACACGCCGCAACCGCCGGTAGAGGTCAAACGCATCCCCGGCAATTGGAGCCCACAGCCGTTGCGACAGCACCACCTGGAAAATGTCCCCGGCCAGGATGTAACGCTGAGCCTGCGCCACCATCTCCAGATACCGCTCGCGGGAGACGTTGGCCACAATCGGCCCCACCCGCCGGGCCTTCGGGGGCAAGACCGGCCAGGGTGCCTGCATTTGCTGGACCATGGCCTCAGCCAAGGCGCGGGCCGGTGCCGGCTCGTCCGCGTCGCCTTCGGCAATCACCGTCACGGTCTTTTGGCGATGGTCGAAGGCCACCACGGCCTTGGGCCACACCCACTCCCACAGCGGCCCGCGTTGGCGGTGATGGCGCGGCAGCCGCTCCAGCCACCGGACCCAATCGTAGGCGAAATAGCCGACGGCCCCGCCCGGAAACGGCAGCTCCACCGCCGAGGGCACGGCCACCCGGAATCGGTCCTGGGCCCGGCGCAACACCGCCACCGGATTCGGGTCGACGTCGAGCACCGAGCCGTCCGCCCGCAAAACCGCCTGCCCCTCCTCTTCGACTAATCGCGCCCACTCCCCTACGGCGATAAACGAGTAGCGCGCCACTTTCTCGTCGCCCTCGACGCTCTCAAGCAGGGTGTGAGCACCGAGGGGGCGCAGCCGCACAAACGCCCCGATCGGGGTCAGATGGTCGACCGCCAACGTTGCCACTACCGCCATCCGGGGCGCTTCAGACCCTTGCCACACCGTCATCGCCGCCTGGATGCCCGAACCCGCGCCCATCGTCGCCTCCGCAAAAACAAAAGAACCGCCCCTTTCGGGACGGAATGCCTTCCGCGGTGCCACCCCAATTAGGTCCTCGCACGGACCTCTCTCGTCTTCAGGTACGGGACCGATGGTCCGATACCGCCTCTTCGGTAACGGGAGAGGACCCCGTCCGATCCTACCCAAGGCCCCAAGGCCTTCTCGGTCGGCAGCTCCCAGGCCCATTCCCACCGGCTCCGGCTATCGGCCTCTCACCTCGCGCCGACTCTCTGTAAGCGTTCCCCGGCGGTACTCTTCCTGTTCTTCGCCTTTGCGCCATCAATGGTGTTGCAAGCTCATGGTATACGTTCCCCCTGCCGCCGTCAAGCGACGGTTAGCGTTCGCGATTGCGGCCAGGGCCGCGCAGCACAGGCGCGTTGCAGCGCAAGACGAAGGCTTCCGCGGTCAGGAGCCGTTGCCGAGAACCGGGCCGTGGATTCCCGACCTCCGCCCGTGGCCAGGCGGAGGTGCCGGTCTTACGGGCAGGGGCCCGGCCGACTTCCCGCCTCCTCCGGGACTGGCCGCCTGGCGGCGGGGCCTCCGTCCCGTCCACGGGCGTTTAGCGTCTCCGGGCCACTGCCGGTGACGGCGGCCACCCAGTCCGCGCGGTTCCGCGCCGCGTTCGCGTCCCGAATCCAAGACCAGCCCGCAGGCGTCGCAGGGAAACGTCCGCGCTCCGAGCGGCAGCCGATCCGTCGCCACGCCGCAGGCCGAGCAGCGCTTGCTGCTGGGATCGCACGGATCCGCCTCCCCGAGGCGCGCTCCCTCCCACACCGTCTGGTAGGCCATTGGCGGCGCCGCTCCGCCAACGCCGCATCCGCCAGCGCTCGGCTCAGGCGACGGCTCCGCGCCTGCGCAGCGTCTCGACCACGACGATCCCGGCGGGGCGAGCCAGCTTCGCCGTGAGCAGGTGCCAGGCGTCCTGGCGGATGGGGGTAACGCGGGGGTGGGCGCGGGTCAGCCTCCGCCGGGTCTCGGCCCGGTGCGGGCTTCCCGGCTGGCGTAGGTCCAGCTCCCGATGCCGGCGGGGGCTCCCCCGGGGGAAGCCAAGGCCCGCTCCACCCGGGTGGAGGGATCGGAGGCGAACCGGAACGCCAGGGGGTTCTCCCGACGCATCCTCCTGGGCCGCGCAGGCCAGGGCGCGTTCCGCCCGGCGGCCACAGAGCCGGGCGCAACAGCTCGTCCGGACCTCGATCCTGTCCGGCACGAGGTCGTCCTACCCCGCCGCCGGATCAACCACCCCTAGGCGCCGCCCCTGTGCGGCCAGCGCCGCCGCGAGGGATTTCGCGCCGCATCGCGCCCCGCGGTCGCGGTGGTCGACCCCAATCCCGCCATACTCCCTAGAGCCCAGCACGCCAAGAATCCCTTGGCGGGGCCCGTTTTCAGCCCGCTGCCGACCTCGGACGCCCGACGGGTGACCGGTATCCCGGGCTCGGCGGCAACGGTAGCGAGCAGCGCCACCGGGCGATCGAGGTCCGCCTGCTGGTCAGCGGCGGACACCCGCGCGGCCAGCACCGCGCCCACGTTCTGCCGTTCGACCGCGTCCACCAGAATCGTGCCCGTCGGAGTCTGCCTGGCCGGGACGGGAAGCTTTCCCCCCGTTTACCCGTGCCAGGCGGTCTTGTCGGGGATGCCGTGCCGGCGGCCCAGTCTGAGAGTGTCAGGGGGACATGGTCCCGTACCGGGACCTAACCGGCCATGATATCCCCAGCAGCTAGGTACCCTCGCCCGGTATCATTCCCCTGCCCCTCCGCGCTCGCCAGGCCCGGGCAGGAGCCGCATATGGCACGGGAGCCACAGTGGCCCGGATTTCCTTCATCGCGTGGGGTTCCACGGAGGGCTTGCGCGATCCGCCATCCGGCTCTCCCCACAGCACGACCACCTCCGTCCCTGGATCGGCGTACTCCGGATCCACCATCGCCAGCGACAGCATGGCGCGATCGTTCCAGCAAAAGCCGTTAGAGGTGGAGAACCCGATGCCCTTGCCTCCCGAACGATTCAACACCTGGTCGTATTGCCACATGGCATATCGAGAGACCGGCCAGTCGAGGTATTTGGCCGGCAGACCGTCCCGTCGCAGCCAAGACGCCATCGCGCGGACGACATCGTCGGCGTTCCAAACCAGCGTCACCTTGGTCCGGTGTCGCACCTCGCGCATGGCCTCCAAGGCCTCGCGGCCGACAAAGTCGTGATCGAACTTGAGTAGGTGCCCATACCCGAGGTCCCAGGGGGTAAGATAGTAGTCCTCGATTTGGGGGGAGAAAAAGCTTCCCCCCAAGGATCCGGTCGCTTCGTAGCTTGTGGCCGGGAGCCAACGGCGGTAGGCCTCCAAGGCCGGCGCGGTGTACACGGCCGGAATGGGCGAAGAAATCCAGCCCGACTCTAGCGTGTTGGTCCCGTAAGCGCGGGAACCGACCTGTTGCAAGCCGAACTCTGCCCCGGCCGTCACGATGGCCTCCCGGACGGACTCTGCCCACTCGAACGGCCCGAAGATTTCCCCGCCCGCGACTCCCACCATGCCGTGATGCAACAATCGAACCCGCCAGGGCCCGATCCGGATCCAGTCCCAGTGGAAAAACGGCACCGGCGGAAGCGGCCCACCGTGCAACTTCTCCAACAAGGCAGGCGCCAATGGACCCTGAAGCTGAAACCGGAACATGCGGCGCGGCCGACTGGGATCCTGGACCGACCACTCATCGCGCTCCACGGTCACGTCCAGCCGACCCGTCTCGGCGTGAAACTGCACCCAGTTGTGCACGGACGGACGACCCACGAGCTGCAAGGTTTCCGGGGCCAGATAAAACAGCACCGCATCGCCGATGACGTAGCCATCTGGGCTGACCGCCACCAACTGCTTGGCCTGCCCCGGCGCGAAGCGGCGAAACGAGTTGATGCCGAGCTGCTCCAGCAGGCGCACGGCATCAGGACCATAAAGATAGAGGTCGGTCATGTGATACGACTGATCCAGCAACGCCACCGTCTCGCGCCAAGCGCGTTGTTCGGTCCGCCAATTGGTAAACTCCGGGGGCACCACCGGAAACGGGCGCGCCCCGCTGGCATTGTGGTACAGGTACGCACTGACGCTCGGGTGCCGCTCCACGATGTCCTGCAGCGTCTTCGGCGACGGATTGGTTGGCATGGGCAAGACCCCCTCCCTGCACAAGACCGGGACGCCTTGGTCTTGATCCGACCCCCAGACGGACCGAGAGCGAACACCGTGTGCCGCCGCTCCGTCTTGGCAATTTTCAGCCTAGCGGGTGGATTGCGGCGCGTCAACGGCTGCCGGCGCGCGGGCTCGATCGCTGCTCCCAGCGAGTTTCTCCTCCACCACCCTCGCCGCCGGATGCTCGAGCCCGCCCATGGGTTAAACTGGATCCGAGACGGGGCCCGCCGTTGCGGATGCGCCCGTGATCATGTCAAGCAGGAGGCGGAAGCGCCATGGCGGTTCCAGGCCAAGTCACCGATCCGACCCGCATTGAAGCCGGTCCCACCGACTACCCAGATGGACAGGGATGGGTTACCGGATACCTGGCCCGACCGCGGGGAAAGGATCGGGCTCCAGGGCTGGTGGTCATTCATGAGGCCTTCGGCCTAAACGATCACATCAAAGATCTCACGCGCCGGTTCGCCAATGCCGGATTCAACGCGCTGGCGGTTGACCTGTACGCCCGGCGCGGTGCGCCCAACCCCCAAGATATGCAAGATGTTCTGACCAAAATGTTCGCGTTGCCGGATGACGAGGTCGTGCACCACTTAGAGGCGGCCATCCAGTGGATGAAGACCGGGCCGGTGCAGGCGCCCAAGGTGGGGGTGATCGGATTCTGTTCGGGCGGCCGCCAAACGCTGCTCGTCGCCTGCCGCAGCCGTGCCGTCGATGCGGCCTGTGACTGTTGGGGCGGTTTCATCACCCGGGCGACACCCGACCGGGAAACCACGCCGGAGCGCCCGGTGCCCGTCATCGACTTGGTGGCCGACCTCGCTTGCCCGCTGTTTGCGGTGTTCGGGGCCGAAGATCAGAATCCCTCCCCGGCCGACGCCGACCGGTTGCAGGCTGCGCTCATCCGCCACGGCAAAGCCGCTACCATCAAGGTGTTCGCGGATGCGGGCCACGCCTTCTTGGCGGACTACCGACCGAGCTACCGCGAAAAGGCGGCGTTTGAGCTGTGGCCGCAAATCGTCGCCTTTTTCGAGCGCCACTTGGCTCCCGACGCATAAGCACGCGGCGGCCCCCCGGCGCGACGCGCCGGGGGCCGTTTTTTAATGCAGCACCTGACCCGGCAGGTCGTCGAGCAGCGCCGCCTGCACCCACGCCCGGAGCAATCGGTGCGCGGGGTCTTCAAGTCTGGGGTCGGCCGCCAGGATGGACTGGGCCAGGTCGCGGGCCGCTTGAAGCCACTCAAGATCCTCAAGGGGCCGCGCTAACTGAAAACCGGCGATGCCGTGCTGGCGCAGCCCCAGGATCTCGCCTGGCCCGCGCTGGGCCAGATCGCGTTCGGCCAACTCCAAGCCGTCCTGGGTCTCCACCATGGCCTGCAAGCGCGCCATCGCCTCTTCGCTGTCATTCTGGGCGATGAGGTAACAGGTTCCCGGGGCGTGGCCCCGACCGACGCGGCCCCGCAGCTGGTGCAACTGCGCGAGGCCAAATCGGTCGGCATTTTCGATCACCATCACGGTCGCGTTGGGGACGTCGACGCCCACCTCGATGATGCTGGTCGCCACCAAGACATCGATCTCATGGCGGCGAAAGGCCTGCATGGTGCGCGCCTTCGCGTCCAACGGCAACTGGCCGTGGAGAAGCCCCACCCGCCAGCCCTGCACCTTCTGCATCCCCGCCGCCAGCGCTTGGGCTGCCTTGGCCGCCGTACCCTCCTCGTCGGCGGTAACCCGCGGGCAGACCACATAGGCTTGGTGCCCTTGACGCACCGCCTTCCACACCGCCGCGTACGCCTCCCGCCGCTGGTCGCGGCCCAAAAGCACCGTCTTCACCGGCTTTCGCCCCGGCGGGAGCCCGACGATGCGAGACAGGTCTAAGTCGCCGTAGATGGTCAACGCCAGCGTGCGGGGAATAGGGGTCGCAGTCATCACCAAAAGGTCGGGATACGCCCCTTTGGCCGAAAGCCGTGCCCGCTGCCTGACGCCAAACCGGTGTTGTTCGTCCACCACAATGAGGCCCAAATCGGCAAATCGCACCTGGTCCGAGAGCAACGCCTGGGTTCCCACCACCACCTTCAGTCGCCCACTGGCCAGCTCCTCCCGCACAGCGCCGGCGCCGCGTTCCTGCCCGCTGAGAAAGCCGACCTTCACTCCAAGCCCTTCCAGCTGATCCCGCAAGACGTGATAATGCTGCTCAGCCAAAAGTTCCGTCGGAGCCATGAAGGCCACCTGGTGGCCGCCGTCGACGCCGGCCGCCAAAGCCAACAAAGCCAAGGTGGTCTTGCCAGACCCCACCTCTCCCTGCAGCAGCCGGGCCATGGGCCTCGGTGCCACCAGGTCTTGCCGAATTTCCTCCCAGGCCGCGCGTTGCCCGGGCGTCAAGTCGTAGGGCAACGTCTGCCATACCCCGCGCGACACCGGTCCATCCGGGTCTTGCCGTACGCCATCGCCGGATGGCGCCCGGCCCGACCGCCACCGCACTGCCAACGCCACGCGCAGAAACTCATCGAACACCAATCGCCGACGTGCCGCCTCCCACTGCTCCCGGCCCCGAGGAAAGTGCAGGTGCCGCAACGCCCACCCTCGCTCCGGCAGCTGATACCGCCGCCGGACCCATTCCGGCAGCGGATCGGAAGCTACGGCCGAAAGGCGCGGGATCCATTCGCGCATCAGTTGCAGGATCCACCGCGGCTTGAGGTCCTGGGTAGTCGGATAAACCGGGATGAGGCCCAATTCCGGGCTCTCGCCCGGCTCTAACACCGCGTGGTCCGGATGGGCCATGGAGTAGCCGCGCCCCCGCCACTCCACGCGTCCCGCCAAAAGAACGGTCCGCCCCACGGCAAAGACTGGGCGCAGCCGATCGGCGTGAAAGAAATACGCCGTCAAGGTGCCGGTCCCATCGTTGACCAACACCCGCAAAAGCCCCTGGCCGGTAGCGCGCGGCTCGAAGTGGGCCACCGTCACCCGGCCCACCACTGCCGCCTCTTCGCCCGGCTTTAAGTCCGCGATGGAGCATAGCCGGGTGCGGTCCTGATGCCGGCGGGGCCACAGCGTCAGGAGGTCTTCCACCCGCTCTACGCCCAAGCGGCGCAGCGCAGCGCCCCGCCGGCGCCCGATGCCGGGAATGCGTTCGATGGGGTCCCCCAGTGCCCAAAAGTGTCCGTTGGCTGTGCCTGCCCCGGTCGGCGCGGCCGGTGGCGCCTGCTTTGGTCCCGTCATTCGCTGCGACTGCCTCCGGAGGCCATCACGGCTGGACCCAGGTAGACGTCGGTCACGTGCACCACCACCTCGCACGGACCTTGGCCCACAGCGCGCTGAAAGGCCTCCTCGACCGTTCGCCCCACCACCCGCCCGATCTCAACCATCCGCTGACCGTATTCCACCGCCACATGCAGGTGCACCCTGGCCCCGGCCGCAGTCTCCTCCACCGTGACGGCTTGACCCTCGCCTCGCTGCAAAAGGCCCCGCACACCGCCTTCCCCAGGAGCCAGGCGAAACCCGGTGGCCACGCGCGCCACGGCGTCGGCCGCCAACTCGGCCAGCACCTCCGGATGCACCGCCAACTTGCCCCATCCGGTTTCGGTCTCCATCGTCCCTCCACTCCTCGCCTTGTCAGCCGCTGCGATCTATGCTACCATACCGGGGAATGTCGCCGCACCGAAGGAGGAGGCCGCCATGGGGTACCATTGCGAGGTTTGCGACAAAAAGACGGTCCACGGGAACAACATCAGCCATTCTCACCGAAAGACCAAGCGCGTGTGGAAGCCCAACATCCAACACGTGCGGGTACGCGTGAACGGCGGAATTCGGTACATGTACGTCTGCACCCGCTGCCTTAGGTCGGGCAGGGTCAACCGCGCCATCTAAGCCGAGTTGGCGCCCGACCCTAAGGAGCCGAAAGGCTCCTTTTTTGTCGGGAAATCCCTTCCCCCGCCCTACTGGGAACGGTTGGCCCCCTCGCGCCACAACGCTTCCAATTCGGCCTCCGAAAAGCGGTACCGGCGGCGGCAGTAGTGACAGGTGACCTCCGCGCCGTGCTGCTCGTGGGCCAAGGCCTGAAGCTCCTCAGGGGGGAGGTGGGCCAAGAGCGCAAGGCTCCGGCGTCGGCTGCATTGGCAGCGGAAACGCAAGGGTTCCCGCTCGAGCCAGTGGATCGGTTCGGGCAGCACGGACCGAATCAAGTCTTCGCCAGTAGCCCCCTCCGCAATGCGATGACTCAAATGCTGGAGGCCCAAAAACCGCTCGGCCACGGCCTCGCGCTCGGCTTCGCTGCCGGGCAGCGCCTGCACCACCACACCGCCGGAAGCGGTCACGGTCCCGTCGGTTCCCACCAACACCCCTACCGCCACGGCGCTTGGCACTTGTACCGACTGCCAGTAATAGTGCGCCAAGTCCTCCCCGATCTCCCCGGTGACCAACGGGACCTCACTTTGGTACCGCGCCCCGCCGGCATCTTCGAACCACACCCGGAACGCGCCCTGTCGCCCGATGGCTTGTCCCACCGCCAATTTGCCGTCGGAGCGGAGCGGCAGGTCCACCTCAGGGTGCTGCACCCGCGCCCGCACCCACTGCTCGCCCCCAACCTGGCGAATCTCCGCTGCCACCAATCCCAGCGGCCCGTCGCCGTCCAGTTGCACCTCAAGTCGAAACGCCTCTTTCACGTCGGCGCCCAACAGGGCTGCCGCAGACAACGCGCGCCCCATGGCGGCTGCAGCCACCGGGCTTGCGCGATGGACGCGCTGGGCGGCCCGCGCCGCCTCGGTGGTGATGACCGCGACGGCGCGCAAGGCGCCGTCGGCCCATGTGGCACGGATGCGATAATCCGTCTCCCTCGCCTCCCGTGGTGAAAACCTCAACGCTTACCGCGCGCCCAAAACCCCACCACAAACTGCAGCACCTTGCCGACCAGGCGCGGTACCCGAACCACCGTAATCCGCATGCCGGTCCGCCCCCTTTCCCCTAGGCCGTGATCAGCCGCCAACCCAGCCAAATCAGGGCCGCCGCCGCCAAACAGGGACCGATGCCGGCCCACACCAGCCACAGCCCTACTCCCACCGGCCACAGCCCCAGTGGCACCACCTTGATGGCCACGAAGGCTCCGGCTGCGATCAAGACCACCCCGATCACGCGCGCCCGCCCTCGGCCGCGCCCAGGCCATCGGGTCCGGCTGGTCCGCATCCTCCATCCCTCCGCTTCCTCCGTGTGGCGACATAGTACGGAGGAGGCAGGACGGGTGACACTCAGTTGCCGCGGATGGCTGCGATCGCCGCCAAGGGGTCGTCGGCGCCAAACACCGCCGAACCCGCCACAGCAATGTCCGCGCCAGCCAGGCGCACCGCCTGGGCAGTTTCCGGGTTGATGCCACCGTCGACGGCGATCAAGGGCCGCTCACGCGCGCCGCGCATCGCCGCGAGCCGCCGAATTTTTTCCACCGCCCGCGGCCAGAACGCCTGCCCGGCAAACCCCGGGTTGACGCTCATGACCAGCACCAAGTCCACCTCAGGCAGGATGTCGATCAAGCACTCCACGGGCGTGGCCGGATTGAGCGCCACGCCGGCCAACGCGCCGAGGTCGCGGATGGCACTGACTACGCGCTCCAGGTGGGTGCAGGCTTCCCAGTGTACCGTGATCAAGTCTGCGCCCGCCCGTCGAAAATCGGCCAGGAAGCGCTCTGGCTCCGCCACCATCATATGCACGTCGAGAGGCAGTTCAGTCACCTTGCGAAGCGCCTCCACCACCATGGGCCCGATGGTCAGATTAGGTACAAACCGCCCATCCATGACGTCCACGTGCAACAGGTCGGCCCCTGGCGTCACCCGCGCCACCGATGCGGCCAACCGCGCAAAATCTGCCGACAAAATACTCGGCGCGACCTGCATCGCTCTCCCCCTTCCTGCCGCCGGTTCACTCCCACGGCACGTACCATTCTTCGAGCAAGCGGCAGTAACTGCGGTAGCGCACCGGGTCCAGATGGCCCGCCTCAACGGCTGCGCGCACCTCGCACCCCGGCTCGCTGAGATGCCAGCAGTCGGGGTAGCGGCAGCGCACCTGGGCGAACTCCGGAAAGCCCTCGAGAATCTGTCGACGCTCCCGCACGCGCAGCTGCAACTGGGTGTAGCCAGGACTGTCGGCCAACCACCAGGAACCGATGGGCCACAACCGTACCGTCCGCGTGGTCTGTCGGCCGCGCCCGATGCGGCTTAAGGATTGAGACAGAGTGGTGGCCTCCGGCACTGCGGCCCGGATCAGCGCCGATTTCCCCACCCCGCTTTCCCCCGTCAACACCCAGATCCCTTGCCGGGAGGAAGCCAACCAGGGGGCGATGCTGTCCGGATAGAGGGCCGAGACGGTCCAAACCCGGTAACCTGCCTGCCGGTACACTGCCGCCACAGCGTCCACCGGCGCCGGGTCGGGTTCGAGGTCTACTTTGTTGATGATGACCTCTGCCTGCAGCCCATGAATGTGCGCCATGACCAACCGCTTGTCCAGAAGTTCCCGGTTGCCGCGCGGTTCGTGGAGGCTGAACACCGCGAACAGTCCGGTGACGTTGGCCAGAGGCGGACGCACCAGCCGGTTTTGGCGCGGCAACACCTCCGCCACCACTGCCTCGTCGCCCTCCAACCGATACCGCACCCGGTCGCCCACCACCAGTTCGCCGACTTGATGGCGCACTCGCCCTTGTATCCACCCGCGATAGGTCTTCCCTTCGGGGTCGGCGACAGTGGGCCGGTTGGCTTCGAGGCCGATCACCAATCCTTCGCGGAAGGCGCTCACGGCTGACCCGGAGCCGGCGTAGGCGCCGCCGATGGCTGGCCCGACCCCAGATTCACCACCGTTTGCTGTTGCCCGTTGAGGTAGGTCGTCACCTGGGCGGAGGTTCCGTACCACGTGAACGGAATCCGCACCGTCACCCCCGGATTCACTGCTTGATAAATCACCTCTTCATTGCCGGCGTTGTCGGTTACGACCACCTTGAGCAGCGACGCCGGTGGCACGCTGGCCGGAATGGTCCAGGTAGGCTCGGCCCGATTGGCGGGCTGATGCGCACTGGCGGGACTTGGCCCCTGGGAGACCCATACCTGGACCTGGGGCGTGCCATGCAGAATCTGGTACGGCATCGGATTTTGGTCGATGATGGTGTTCACCGGCTGGGTGCTGTACGTGGCGATAGGTGCCGAAAGCGTCAGGTTCATCCCGGCAAGCTCGCCCGTGGCTTGCGCTACCGTCATCCCGACCAAGTTGGGCATGGTCACCTGCGTCGCCGGCTGTCCCTGCGAGACCGTCAGATGCACCGTGGTCCCCACGGCGACCGACCGGTTGGGCAACGGCGTTTGCGCCACCACCTGACCCGCAGGCGCGGGATTGGTCACGCGGGTCACGGCCGTCTTGAGCCCAAGCGTGGCCAACGCACTTTGCGCCTGGGCCAAGTCTTCGCCCGTCAGGTCTGGCAGCACCACGGTAAACGGTCCAGAACTTAAGACCAGCGCCACCGTTTGGTGCGCCTTGATGGTGGACCCGGGAGGGGGCGTCTCGTACAGTACTCGTCCCTTGGCCACTTGGTTGGAGGGCGACTGGCCGGCCACAGTGGCGCCCAATCCCAGTCCCGCCAACCGCGCCTGGGCCTGTCGCAGGGAAAGCCCCCGCACGTCGGGCACGACCACCGTCGGCACCGCAAGCCAGCGCGAGAACGCCCACCCGCCGGCCGCCAGAGCCACCACCAACGCCCCCAGCGCCACGGCCCACCCCCAGCGCCGCCGCTGCCCCCGGCGCCCGGCGCGGGCCTCGCGGGTCCGCGGTCCCTCCTCGCCAAACCCGTCTAGCGCGCGGCGGAAACTGAGCGCAGTCTGGAACCGATCGGCAGGGTCCTTGGCCAAGGCCCGTTCCACCGCCGCTGCCAGCCCGGCCGGAACCTCTGGCCTGAGGCTACGCACGTCCGGGGCCGCATCTTGCAGGTGCTTGATGGCCACGCCAATGGCGCTCTCGCCCTCGAACGGCAGCCGCCCGGTCAGCATCTCGAACAGCACCACGCCCACGGAGTACAGGTCGGATTGGGCGCTGACCATCCGACCGCGCGCCTGTTCGGGACTGAAATACTGCACCGTTCCCAACAACGAGCCGGTGTTGACCAAGGTGCCGGTGGCGGCGGCGTAGGCGATGCCGAAATCGGCGACCTTCACCGTGCCATCCTCGCTGAGGAGGATGTTTTGCGGCTTGATGTCGCGGTGCACCAATCCGCGGCGATGGGCAGCAGCCAAGCCATCCAGCACCTGTTGGGCGA
Organism: Bacillota bacterium; assembly: GCA_023511625.1. Taxonomy (GTDB): domain Bacteria; phylum Bacillota; class Sulfobacillia; order Sulfobacillales; family Sulfobacillaceae; genus JAIMAE01. The sequence continues at coordinate 131,348 of JAIMBD010000002.1, forward strand.
TGGCTACCGCTTCTGCCACCGGCAAGGCCCCTTCCCGGTCCAGTTTGGCCCGCAGGGTCTCCCCCGCCACCAATTCCATGACGATGTAGTGGAGGTCTGGCTCCTCCTTGCCCACGTCGTACACCTGTACCACGTGGGGATGAACCAACGACGCCGACGCCCGCGCCTCCTGGTCGAATCGGCGCACCACCTCCTCGTCCTCCGCCCATTGATGCTTCAGGATCTTCACTGCCACCAGGCGGCGCAAGGTGAGATCCCGTGCGCGGTAGACTAAGGACATGCCGCCCGTTCCGATACGCTCCAAGATTTCATACCGGCCCCCCAGCACCTTACCGACCATGGGGGACCTCCCTCGCCTGGTCGTCCTCCTCCACCAGCACCACCGTGATGTTGTCTTCTCCGCCGCCCTCCAGCGCCGCTTGGATCAGGGCCTCGACACCGGCTTGACCCCGGCGATGGGCCAACACCTGGCAGATCGCGGGTTCCGGAACGGCGTTGACGAGGCCGTCGCTGCAGACCAATATCCGGTCCCCCGACCGCCGCGGCCATTGGCCGAGGTCTACCGGCACCGACGGCAAGGGGCCCACGGCCCGGGTCAAGACGTGGCGCTGGGGGTGATGGGCCGCCTCTTGGGGAGAAAGGCTGCCGCTGCGTTCCATCTCCGCCGCCACCGAGTGGTCCGTGGTCAACCGTTCTAGGCCCTCAGCGGTCAGACGGTACGCCCGCGAGTCGCCGACGTGCGCCACCCGCACCCACGCCGCCGTAATGAGGCAGACGGTCAGCGTGGTACCCATACCCTGAAGGTCCGGCCGGGCCTGCCCCACTTCAAAGACCCGCCGGTTCGCCGCCTCCACCGCTTGGCGCAAGCGCTCGAGGTCATCTTCGGGCTTCAGCCACTGCGCGACCACCTCCACGGCCATGACGCTGGCCTCGCGTCCACCGTGGGTGCCGCCGATCCCGTCGGCCACGGCCACCACGTAGCCGCCCGGTCCGCCGCTGATGAGGTATTCATCTTGGTTCTGGGGGCGCACCCGCCCGCGGTGGGTGCCTCCCGAGGCCTTCAGGGCGATGGCTGTGCCTCCTTTGCGCGCCGTCGCAGTTGACCGCAGGCGGCCTCAATCGCTTGGCCCATCTCTTTTCGTATGGTACAGGAAATACCGTACGCCTGCACCCGTTCTTGGAAGGCCCGCACCCGCTCTGGCGGCGTAGGCCGAAACGGATGTTCCGGCACCGGATTCCAGGGGATCAGGTTGACGTGGCAGGGAATCCCTCGAAGCCGCTGGGCCAGCGCAACGGCCTGCTCCGGAGCATCGTTGACGCCCGCCAAAAGGGCGTACTCAAAGGTCACCCGCCGCCCGGTGCGATGGGCAAAGCGGGCCGCAGCCGGCAACAACTCCGCCAAGGGATAGGCCCGGTTTAAGGGCATGAGCCGCGTGCGCAAGGCGTCATCGGGCGCGTGCAGGGAAATGGCCAGCGTCAAAGGCCATCCCCGCTCGGCGAGCCGATCGATGGCCGGTACCACCCCGGCCGTCGACAGGGTGATGTGGCGGTAGCTAAACCCGAAGCCCTCAGGGCGGTGGACCAATTCCAACCAGCGTTCGACCTCGGCCCAGTTGTCGAGCGGCTCCCCGATGCCCATGAGGTCGATGCGCCCGAGTCGCCGTCCGTGCCGCGCCGCCCACTCCCAGGCGACCCGCACCTGCTCCAGCATCTCGCCTGCCGTCAAATTGCGCACGCGGCGCACCAACCCCGAAGCGCAGAACCGGCACCCCATGTTGCAGCCCACCTGGGTGGAGATGCAGACCGCGTCGCCCCACGGATGCGGCAGGTACACCGTCTCTACCCGCTCCCCGTCTGGCCATTCCAACAACCACTTGACGGTGCCGTCGCGGGCCATCTGGGCAGCGAACACGCGGCCCCGCTGAAAGGGCGCGCGCGCTGCCATCGCCTGACGGAGGGATTTGGGCCAGACGGTGATGGCGTCATAGTCGTCGACCCCGTGACGCCATAGCCATTCAAACCACTGCCGGCCCCGCCACGATGGCTCTCCCCAGCCGACCATACGGGCCGCCAACTCCTCCGGCAAGCTCGAGAGCGGATCCCGCTCGGCTAGGTTCGTCCGGTCTCCCTTCACTGCGCCTCGCCGCGCCGATCCGTGCCGCTCGTCCACCCTCGACCCTCCCTTCGGCGCACTGCCCGATCCTACCGGCCCACCCGTCGCAACCGGGCCACGAAAAACCCATCCATGCCGAATTCTCCCGGTAGGATGCGCAAATACGGTCCCACTAAGGCCGATTCCAATTCGGGATGCGGAAGATAGGGCGCCACCGACTCCACGGCCAGGGGCAACCCCGCTTCCAGTGCCCCTGCGACGACCGCCTCCGTCTCCTCGGGCTCAAAGGAACACACGCTGTAGACCACCACTCCTCCTGGTCGCACGGCCTCCGCCGCCGCAGCGAGCAGCTCCCGCTGCAGCCGCTGGTGGCGGGCCAGATCGGCCTCGACGCGCTTCCAACGGGCGTCCACCCGACGGCGCAACACGCCGAGCCCGCTGCACGGCGCATCCAACAGCACGCGGTCGAAGGGCGTAGCAAATCGACTGGCCACCTGGCGCCCGTCTGCCGCAACCGTCTCCCAACCGCGCAGGCCTAGGCGCCGGCAGTTCTCGGCCAAAAGCCCGAGGCGGCGCGCCGAACGGTCCACGGCCCACACCCGACCTTCACCGCCCAGCCGTTCCAAGATATGGGTGGTCTTGCTGCCAAGGCCCGCCGCCAAATCGAGGACCCGGTCTCCCGGATGCGGGTCGAGCACCCAGGTCACCAGCATACCGCTTTCGTCCTGCACGCTAACCCATCCCGCACGGAAGGCGGGGAAGTTCTCCAGCCACAACGAATCCACCACCCGTACCGCCTCGGGCACATAGGGAGACGGGTTGGCCTCCACGCCCCGTTCGGCCAGCCGCGATAACACCGCCTTGCGGTCGGCGGCCAACCGGTTCACTCGCAGGGTCAGCGGCGGCACCTCGTTATCGGCCTGCAGGATGGCTTCCACACGGTCTCCAAACCGCCCCCGCCACCGCTCCACCAACCAATCGGGGTGGGAATAGCGCACGGCCAGAGGCAGATCGCGCGGCGGGTGTCCATGGCCCCGCCGCAAAATGGCGTTGACCAATCCCGCCGCCCCCGGCTGAACCCCTTTGGCCAGCTCCACCGTGGCGTGGACCACGGCATAGGCGGGCATGCGAGAGAGAAAACCCAGCTGAAAGAATCCGAGGCGGAGAATGTCCTCTACCACCGGATCCAGCGGTCCGCGCCGTAAGGTCCGAATCCACGCGTCCAAGTAGCGGCGCTGACGCAGCACCCCGTAGACCAATTGCGCCATCAGCGCCCGGTCGTTGGGGCTGAGCCCGCGCGCGACGGCGCGCTTTTGAAGCGCGTCGGCGGCCGCCATGCCCTCGCGAATCAAGGTCAGGGCGGCGAGTGCCTCTTCTCGAGCCGGACCCGCGCCGCTCATCCTAGTTTCACCTGTGCCTTCTCCCCGGCACGCCCGCGAACCAGCTCGGCCGGCGTCATCCACCGCCCGCCTGCCGGTTGTACCCGCTTGACGCGCAACACCCCCGTCCCGCATCCCACCACCCAATCTGCCCCATCTAATCGCGCTTCACCCAGAGGCAGCACTCCCGGTTCGGCCGTCGCTTCCGCCACCTTCAGGCGCAATTCCCCCCACGCGGTGTAGGCCCCGGGCTCTGGCGTTGCGGCCCGCACCCGGCGCGCCTCCCGCTCCGCAGGCCCGGAAAAGTCCAAGCGGCCGAAGTCCGGAGGAAATTTGGGAGCATAGGTGGCATCGGCCTCGGGCTGGGGAGTGAGCGGCAGATCCGGCCGGCACAAAAGGGGCAGCGATTCGACGGCCAAATCGGCGGCCAACTCCGCCAGATGCTCCGTCAGGCGCCCGGCGTCCCACCTAGGGTCAATCTCCAACGCCCGCGCCGCCACCACCGGCCCGGCGTCGACTCCGGCCGTCATGCGCAGGAGGGTCACGCCCGTCACTGCGTCGCCGGCCCAAAGGCTCCACCCAATCGGATTGGGGCCGCGCCAGCGCGGCAACAGCGAGGCATGGAGGTTGAACGGCCCACAGCGCGCCATGTCCAACAGCCACGCCGGCAGGATGCGGCCGAAGGCAGCCGTGAGCACCACGTCAGGGTCAAACGCCTGCCACAGCGCTCGGCCCTCCCCGAGGTGTTGCGGCCGATCCAGCGGGATTCCCCGCGACAGGGCCCAGGCGCTGACGGGAGAGGGCAAAACCCGGCGTCCGCGTCCGCGAGGGCGGTCGGGTTGGGAGACGACCCGCATCGTGACTCCCGGCACCGCCACCAGCCGCTCTAAGATGACGCGCGCGTACTCCGGGGTGCCCATGAACAGGATGCGCATCGCGTTCAGTCGAGGACCACCGACTCGGCTTCCGCTTCCGACAGCGCCTGTTTGGGCAGGACACGGCTTGCCACATCGGTAAACAGCACGCCGTTCAAATGGTCGATCTCGTGCTGCAGGCAGCGCGCCAGCAATCCTTCGGCGTCGATCCAGACCCGGTGCCCGGCCGCATCGAGTCCCGTCACGCGCACCATGGCGGCACGCTCCACCTCTCCCACCAGGTCAGGGATGGACAGGCACCCCTCAAACCCATTCTGCACCCCTGCCCACGAGAGGATTTCCGGGTTGACCAACGCGATGAGGCCCTCGCCCACGTCGGCCACGATGACCCGCTTCGAGACTCCGACCTGGGGGGCCGCCAGCCCTACGCCGCCCGCGGCGTACATGGTCTCGGCCATGGCATCGATCAAGTCGCGCACGGCACGGGTCACCTTCGGGACCGGTTTTGCGATCTGCCGCAACACCGGATGGTCGGTCTGGACGATTTGCACCCCGTCACCCCTCCGTCTTCCGCCCCCGGCCCACCCGTATCCGAGGGCGACCCTAGTCACGGCAAGAGCATAGCACGCCCACCCCCCAGCGTCCAGGGACCCGTCTCGCCGACCTACAACATGAAGTGGGGGTCGACCGTGACCGTCACCGGACAAAAGCGCGCGGCAACCGCTTCCAAGCGCTGACTGACCGCCGTCTCCTCGGCCCCTTTGACCAGGATATGAAAGCGCCACCACCCTTTGATGCGCGCCACCGGGGCCGGCGCCGGACCCAACACCTCGACCCCTTCGAGGCCGCTCACCGCCGCGCGAATCTCCGCGGCGACCGCCTCGGCCTGGCCACGCGCGGCCTCCGGGCTTCGCCCGCGCATTTCCACCAACCACAAGTGGCGGAAGGGGGGATAGCCTGCCTCCTCGCGAAATCGGAGCTCTTCCGCCAACAGGGCATCAAAATCCTGCCGCGCAGCACTGACGATGGCGTAATGGTCGGGATTGTAGGTCTGGATCACCACTCGGCCGGGGCGGTCCCCGCGCCCGGCTCGCCCCGCAGCCTGGACCAAGAGCTGAAACGTGCGCTCTGCCGAACGAAAGTCGGGCAGGTGCAAGGCTACATCGGCCGCCACCACCCCGACCACCGTCACGCGAGGCCAATCCATCCCCTTTGCCACCATCTGAGTGCCGACCAGGATGTCCACAGCCCCAGCGGTCATCGCTTGGTGCAGGCGCGTGGCCCCCTCCCGGCCCACCACGGCGTCGCGGTCGGCGCGGGCGACCCGGGCCGTTGGCCAGCGTCGCCGCACCTCTTCCACCACCCGCTCGGTACCGGCTCCAAAGTAGCGGATGCGGTCGCTCTGGCACGTCGGACAGCGCGCAGGAGGGGCGTTTTCAAAAAAACAATAGTGGCAGCGCAGCCGCTGGTCCTCTGCGTGATACGTCAGGCTCACAGCACAGCGGGGGCAGCGCAGGGCTTGACCGCAGTCGCGGCAAAACACAAACGTGGAATACCCTCGCCGGTTCAGCAACAAAATGGCCTGCTCTCCCCGGCTCAAGGCCTCCTCAACGGCCGAAACCAAGGCCCGGCTGAAGATGGTGCGGTTGCCTTGGCGCAGCTCTTCCCGGAGATCGACCACCTCCACGGTCGGCAGCGGACGAGACGCCACCCGCTCTGGAAGCCGACACCAGCCGATCTCCCCACGGCGCGCCCGCCACGCCGTCTCCACCTCGGGCGTGGCACTGCCCAAAATCACGGTGGCCCCCTCCAGCCGGGCCCGTGCCTCCGCCACTTCGCGCGCGTGATAGCGCGGGTGCTCCTCCTGCTTGTAGGTCGCTTCGTGCTCCTCGTCGAGCACGATGACTCCCAGTCGCGCAAACGGTAAAAACACCGCCGAACGGGCCCCCACCAACACCCCGACCTCGCCCAGGCGCACGGCATGCCAGGTGCGTACCCGTTCCGCATCGCCGAGGCCGGAGTGCCACACGGCCACCTGCTCGCCGAACCGGGCCTGAAACCGGGCCACCGTCTGCGGCGTCAGCGCGATTTCCGGAACCAAGACCAAAGCCTGACGGCCTTGGCGCAGGTGGTCGGCGATGCACTCCAAGTAGACCTCGGTCTTGCCTGACCCGGTGACCCCTTCCACAAGCCAAGTGCCCCCTCCGGCCCTCACTGCGCGCCAGGCCGCGTCTTGCCAGCGGTTCAAGCGAGGGCCGGAGCGGATGGCAGCCGTCCGCTGGGGCCGACGCCACTCGGCGACCAGCGACCCGTCGGTCTCCAGGCGCCGGACCGTCGCCGCAGCGCCGGGAAAAGCCGCCGCCAGGGCCTTGGCCGGCACGGCCCCCCGTTCCGTCACCCACTCCCACACGGCCCGCTGCCGCGGGGCGCGGGCGGACGGCGCAGGCCCCGGGCGGTACCACTTCTCCCCGCTTCCCCCGCTTCCGCCCCGCCGCACGGCTGCCGGCACCATCGCCCGCACCACCTGACCCAGGTAGGCGAGATATCGGCGTTGGACCCAAAAGGCCAGTTCAATCAAGGCCGGTGTCAGTTGCGGATACGGGTCGGGCACCGCCAGCACCGGCTTGATGTGGTCCATCGCCGGCGGAGGGTCGGGACGCTGCGCCATCACCCATCCGTCGACCACCGACCGCCCCAGCGGCACGCGCACCCGGAAGCCGCGCAGGTCCCCCTCCCACGCCTTAGGAACGGCGTAGGTGAACAGTCGGTTGAGCGGCCCCACGGCCCGGTCCACGGCGACCTCGACCCAACTCACCGCCATCCCCTCACTGCCGGGGCAGTTTGGTCCCCGCCTTCTCTTCCCAACGGCGCCGCACCCGATCCCAGATGGCGCGCGCCACCGACCGCTTATCGCCGGCCAAGGCCTCGGCTGGCCCCTCGGGGCCAATCCACCACGCCTGGTACGGAGCGTCGCCAAACCCGCGGTCAGGTCCCACCGGATTGGCCACCACGAAGTCAAGACCCTTCGACGCCAATTTCTTTCGGGCCGATGTTTCCAGTCCGTCGGTTTCGGCGGCAAACCCCACCCGCACTGCCGCCGGGCCCAGCCGCCGGCTGACCTCGGCCACCACATCGGGATTGGGCTCCACCGGCCACACCGACGCCACATCCGCCTTGTGCGCCTTGTGGGGCAAGGGCTCGGCCGGCCGAAAATCCGAGACCGCCGCGGCGGCGATGACGACATCGACCGCTGGCCCGGCGGCAAGCCGTTCCAAGCAACGGGCCAACATGTCGCGGGCGCTGACTACCGGCCAAGCCGAAAGCCCCGGCAGTCGGGGCACGGCGACGCGGGGGCCGTGCACCAAGTCGACGGTGGCGCCGCGCCGCACGGCCTCTCGGGCCAGCTCTACCCCCATCGTGCCCGTCGAGGGGTTGGTGAGCAACCGTACCGGGTCAAAGAACTCCCACGTGGGCCCCGCCGTGATAAGGCAGTGTAAACCGCGCAGGTCCTTGGGCGCTGTGACCGCCTCGAACGCCTCTACGATGGCCTCGGGTTCTGCCATGCGGCCCACTCCCTGATAGCCCGAGGCCATGCGTCCGAACTCCGGCCCCACCCACGTCACGCCGTCGGCGGTCAAGGTAGCGACTGCGCGCTGGATGGCCGGATGGGCCCACATCTCCGGCTCCATGGCCGGGGCCACAAGGCGCGGACCCGTCAGGCCCAAATACACCAGCCCCAGCATGTCATGGGCCAAGCCGTGCGCAAGTCGCGCCAACAGTTCCCCCGGTGCCGGCGCGACCACCAAGGCGTCGGCCCAATGGGCCAAGGCCACGTGGCCGATGGGCCCCGCCTCCACCGGCGCCTCGGCTTCGACAGCCACCGGCCGCCCGCTCAAGGCCGCAAACGTCAACGGCGCCACGAAGTGCGTGGCCGCTTCGGTCATGACCACCTGCACCTCATGGCCCCGTTGCACCAGCGCAGACACCACCGCGCACACCTTGTAGGCCGCGATGCCTCCGCCTACTCCAACGACGACGCGCACGGTTTACTTGATGCCTACCGGAGGAATTTCGACGATCAGCTTGTGCTGGCGAATCTCTTCGAGGGCAATGGTCACCGGCTTAGAGGCATGGGTTTCCAACAGCGGCGGCTCCCCGTCCATCAACGCCCGACCGCGTTTGGCTGCAGCCGCCACCAAGGCATATTTGCTCTGCTGGCGCTCGGCCAACTCGTGGAGGGTCAGTCGACGGCTCATTCGCTCTCCTCCTCTTCCTCCTCGCTGGTGGCCGTCACCTCGCGACTGGCCAACCGATTGGCGACCGTCTCCGGCTGGACCGCCGAGAGGATCACGTGATCGCTGTCGGTGACGATCACGGCCCGGGTGCGGCGACCGTAGGTGGCGTCGATCAGCATGCCGCGGTCGCGCGCTTCCGAGATGATCCGCTTGATCGGCGCCGAGTCGGGCGAGATGATGGCCACGATCCGGTTGGCGGACACAATGTTGCCGAATCCAATATTGACCAGTTTGATGTCCAACGCTCGACCTCCCACGCCCAGCCGCTCCGGGCCACCTTCAAAGATCTCCGTTGCGCTCTCGATTTCCCGCTCTCTCACCGTTTTTCGGTCTCGTCATATGATAGGCTACCCCGGCTGGGCCTGTCAACCAACGGCCCGGCTCCGCCGGGCACCCCGTGGTATACTGGGCCTGTCAGCGGTCCAGGCACCCCATTTGGCGCGAGAGGAGGGGCATGCATGGTGCAGGCCATCCAAACGGTGGCGGAGTGGCTGTCGCGCGGGGGCTACGGAGCCGTGTTTTTGGTTCTGATGGCCGAGAGTCTGGGCATTCCCAGCCCTTCGGAAGTCGTGCTTCTCTTTTCAGGCTACCTCGTATGGCAGGGCCGATTCCAATATCCGTGGGTCATCGCCGTCGGTGCCCTCGGCAGCACTGTAGGCGCAGCGCTAGCCTATCAAATTGCGCTGCGCGGCGGGCGCCCCCTGCTCTTGGGCCCATTGCGCTGGCTGTTTCGCCATCCCGACCGCTTGGACGCCTGGGAGCGCTACTTCCTCCAACGCGGGCACGGCGTGGTCCTGATCGGCCGCCTGATTTCCGGCGTGCGAATGGTCATTTCCTACCCCGCCGGCCTATTCGGCATGCCTTGGCGCCGCTTCCTCGCCTACACCCTACTCGGCTCGCTGGGGTGGCCGTTGTTAACAGTGACTGCCGGGTACCTCGCCGGCCCCCACGTCGTGGCAGCGCTCCACGCCATCGCCCGCCTGCAGCTTCCCGCCCTGATCGGCCTTGGCTTGGCCGGTGCGGCCTTGGTGGTCCTCGAGTGGAGCCGCCGCGCGCGCCGCCAACGCCTGCCCGAGTCCTAACCCGAGCGTCACCGGGGCCAGTACTGGCCCTCACACACCTCGACGGCCGGTCCCTCCAGCCACACGTGGCCGGTTTCGGCATCCCACTGACAGCGTAGGGTGCCGCCCGGTACGTCCACCGTCACGGCCCGCGCGGTGCGCCCGGTCAACACGCCAGCCACCGTCGCGGCGCAGACCCCGGTCCCACAGGCCAACGTCAGCCCCGCCCCGCGCTCCCAATGACGGATGCGCATGGCCTCCGGTGACACCACCTCGACCGAGTGCACGTTGATGCGGTGGGGAAACCACGGGTGGTGTTCCAAGAGCGGGCCGTACTGCGCCGCCTCGTCCTCGCTCCACCGCGGGCCGAACAGGACCAGATGCGGATTGCCCATCGACACGGCGCTCCCCCGCCACGTGATGCCGCCGGCGGAGACCTCAAGGTCGAGAGTAGAGGCGTCAGGGTCGCCTTCCATGCCCAACGCGGCACGGGTATAGGCCGGTTCCCCCATGTCCACGCGGATCCAGCAGGCGCGCCCTTCGTGCACCTCCAGCACCTGCGGGTGCAGGACGCCGGCTCCCGTCTCGATGGCCTGCTCGGCACCGAGTTCCCCCCGGTCGTAGAGCCACTTCGCCAAGCTCCGCAGCCCGTTACCGCACATCTCCGACTCGCTGCCGTCGCTGTTGAAGATGCGCATGCGGACCGGCGCCACGCGCGAGGGCGCGATGAGAATGATGCCGTCAGCGCCCACGCCAAAATGCCGGTCAGACATGGCTTGAGCTAGACGCGGCCAGTCCTCCTTCTCCCAGGCGGGCCAATGGCGCACGTCGATAAAAAGATAATCGTTGCCGCACCCGTGCATCTTGGTAAACCGGACGGGACCTTCCATGCCGTCGCCTCCTGTGGTATTCGGCCTCTTCAAGATTGCGCAGGAGCACCGTCTCCTCCTCACCCGATCCGGCCGGCCGCCACCGGTCGCTGCCGCGGGCCCATCGCCAGTTGCCGCAACGCCGCGCCCAATTGGATGAAACCCGATGCCCCCACCACCACGGCCCATCCCGCGGCGCTCAAGGGCGTCGTCCGAAACAGTGCCGCCAGTCCCGGCAAGTAGATGACTGCGGCCAGCATGGCCATGGACGATAGCACTGCCAAGACCGCCCAGGGATTCGAAAACAGCCCCACTTCCAGAAAACTGCGGTCCTCGCTGCGCACGTCGAAGACGTGAAACAGCTGACTGAGCACCAGCGTGGCCATGGCCATGGTCCGCGCCGTCTCCAGCCCCTGGCCGCCTCGCAAGGCCCAGACAAACACCGCCACGGTGGACAGGCCGATCAAGGCGCCCCGAAAGGCGATTTTCCCGCCCAGTCCTCGTGCGAACAGGCTTTCTTGCGGACGCCGGGGCGGCCGGTCCATGACCCCCGGTGCCGGCGGGTCTACGCCCAAGGCCATGGCCGGCAAGCCGTCTGTCACCAGATTGACAAACAAAATCTGAATCGGCAAGAGCGGCAACGGCAACCCCGCGAAGGCGGCCACGAACATCACCAGCACCTCTCCAACGTTGCAGGACAACAGGTAGCGGATGAACTTGCGGATGTTATCGTAGATGGCTCGTCCTTCTTGGATGGCGCGGACGATGGTGGCGAAATTGTCGTCGGTGAGAATCATCGCCGAGGCCTCTTTGGTGACATCGGTGCCGGTACGTCCCATGGCCACGCCGATATCGGCTTCCTTAACGGCCGGGGCGTCATTGACGCCGTCGCCGGTCATGGCCACCACCTCGCCAGCCACTTTCAAGGCGCGCACCACGCGCAACTTGTGGGGCGGTGCCACGCGGGCGAACACCGGAACGGAGCGAACGCGGCGGACCAACTCGGTGTCGGACCATTGGTCGAGATCGGCTCCGGTCACCACCTGCCCGTCTTGGCCGTCTTCGAGGATTCCTAGTTCGCGCGCGATGGCCCGCGCAGTGTCGGGATGGTCGCCGGTAATCATCACCGTGCGCACCCCGGCGCGTTTGGCCAAAGCGACCGACCGTCGCGCCTCTGGACGCGGGGGGTCGATCATCCCCACCAACCCGCACAGCACCAATTGCTCCTCCAGATCCTCCGGTGCCATCCTGCTCGGCAAGGCCCGTCGGGCCACCGCCAGCACCCGAAGCGCCCGCAGGGCCATGCCGTCTTGAGCAGCCAATACCGCCTTGACCCGCTCGGGGTCCAACGGCACCTCCCGCCCTTGCCAGAGTATCGCGCGGCACTGGGGCAGGACGGCGTCGAGCGCTCCTTTGACCCACGCCGTGGCGGCACCGCCCGGCCCCTCTACGGCCACTGCCATCCGCCGCCGATCCGATTCGAACGGGATCTCCAGCGTGCGGCGCCCGCTGGTACCCGCCCAATCTGGGCCCAACGCCCGATAGGCTGCAGCGATGAGGGCCACCTCGGTAGGATCCCCTTCTCCCTCGCCGGTATCGGGATCCCATTGCGCGTTGTTACACAATCCGCCGCCCTGCAGCGTCTCCCGAGCACCGAGGTCGTGCCGCAGGGAGGCATCGGGTGCTTCGGACAGGCTCCACAGCGTCCCGCCGCTCCAAAGCTCGGTCACCGTCATGCGGTTCATCGTCAGGGTTCCGGTTTTGTCCGAACAGATCACGGTGGTGCATCCGAGCGTCTCTACCGCCGGCAGGCGGCGCACGATGGCATGGGCGCGGATCATCCGCTGCACGCCCAAGGCCAGGGCCACCGTGACGATGGCCGGCAGGCCCTCCGGGATGGCCGCTACGGCCAAGCTCACTCCCGTCAAGAACATCTGATACAGAGGTTCCCCGCGCAGCACGCCGGTGATGGCCACTGCCGCCACGATCCCCACCGAAAATCCCACCAGCACCCGCCCAAGATGCTCCAATCGGCGTTGCAGTGGCGTTTGGTCATGCCCTGCCTCTTGCATCAGGTGGGCGATGGCCCCCATCTCGGTCCGCATGCCGGTGGCCACCACCACCGCGCGCCCGCGCCCGCGGCGGATGGTGGTGCCCATAAACACCATGTTGTGCCGGTCTCCCACCGCCGCGGCCTCTGGTACCAGCGCCTCCGCCCGCTTTTCCACTGGCGCCGACTCTCCGGTCAAGGCAGCCTCCTCCACCGCCAGAAACGTAGCGGCCACCAGTCGCGCGTCGGCCGCCACCCGATCTCCTGCTTCCAGTTCCAACACGTCGCCCGGAACCAGAGCAGACGCGGCCACCGTTGCCACCCGCCCTTCCCGCAAAACCCTGGCCGTGGGAGCAGTCAGCGCGCGCAAGGTCTCCACCGAGCGTTCCGCGCGGTATTCCTGGACAAACCCAAGGCACGCGTTGAGGGCAACGATGGCCAAGATGGTGACGGCGTCCCCGACTTCGCCGAGCAGGAACGAGATGGCCGTCGCCGCGATGAGCACCAGCACCATGAAGTCCTCAAATTGCTCGGCAAACAGCCGCCACCACGCCACGCGCGGGGCCTCGGCGAGTTGGTTGGGCCCCACCTCTTCCAGGCGCCGCTCGGCCTCGCTTTCCGAGAGGCCGCGCTCGGGGTCCGTGCGCACCTGCAAGAACACCTCTGGCGCCGGCAAGGCATGCCACGGTACGGCCACGACAATCCCCCCTGTCCCAAAATCAGGACTAGGGTATGTCCGCCCCACTCCGGCGAGAACGCCGGCATCGCGGTCTTTGCCGGGCCTAATCGCCAGGCTTCGCGCCCAATCGCCCTCAAGAGTAACATCTTTTTCCAGTCGGCATATCGGTAAGGCGGGTGCAATGCCCCCAAGCGCCGGTCCGCTAGACCGTCGCGGCCGCTCCCGGCCGCACTACCTCGGCCGTCTGCTTCGGAAATCGAATCCGGTCGTCTTTTGCTCCGTGGTCTTAAGTTAAGAAAGGAGTCGATTATGGCAAGCGTGACCCCTGGGCCGTGCCCCAGTACCGGATGCCCTGCCCCTACCGAAATCGACTGCATTGTGGTCGACAAGGTTTACGATTCCTGCACCCAAACCATCACCGTCACGCAGACGGTGACACCCACTGCCGTGTGCACCGTCACCGGCTGCAGCATCGACCTGAGTACCTCCTCTTGCACGGTGGGCGCCGTCACCCCCACCCTGACCCCGAACTACAACGACATCACCTTCGTAATTGCCGCCTCCTATTCGATCGCGTGCTCTGCCGGCGTCTCCCTTCCGGAAACGGCCGATACCACCGTCACCGTCACCCTCTACAATCCCGCCGGCACCACGCCCTCCTGCAGCATCCTGTCCGGGTCCTGCACCTGTGTCAACCTGCCGAACGGCAGCATCTCCTGCACCCTGACCCTGTGTTTGTTGTTCCAAACCACGGCCACAGTCCAACTGCTGGTTCCGAGCTACGGGTTCTGCGAACCGGCCCCTTGCCCCCAGGTGGGCCCGGTCTTGGCGTGCCCTCCAAGCCCCCTGTTCCCGCCCCAAGCCTCTTAACCCGCCCCGAGCCCGGCCGCCCCCCCCCGGGGGGCGGCGGCCGGCACTGGGAGACAACCCTCAAGGGACCGGTGGTGCACCCCAAGGCGCCCCTTGCCGGGCTTCCCCCACCGCCCCGACTCGCGGCGTCCCGCCTTGTTTGGGAAGAAGCCAACGCTTTGTAGCGCCAGGGAGGCGCAGCCCCGACCACAAGCAGCGTCCTCGGTTGGGAGGGCCTCGCGAGGCAGCGACAGGCCTCATGGGCGAAAAGACCGCAGCAGACGAGGCCATCGCTCGGAGAAGAGCCGGAACCGGGATGGCGAGAAGGGGCGCGGGGTTTGCCGCCACACTGCCCAGGACGTGGGCATCACCTCCCATCTTAGGCCATTGGGCGCCGGCCGATGCTCTGGCTTGAAAACGGTGCCTTGATGGCAGGTCCTTAAGCGATCGAGGTACTCGGCGGGCCCATCCCCTGGCGCTTTGCCGCCCCCCGAGGCTCGGTGCGGCCGCGCCGCCCAGGGACCAGTCCGAGCCTTCGTTGGGCCCTCAGGTGGCAGGTGGCCCCTTCGGGCCCCCAACGTGGGGCGCTTTGGCCGCAGAATCCCCCCGACAAAAGCCCCTCTGGGGGCAACGACCTCCGTCGACCCGGTAGAACGGCCGAAGAGCAGCGCTGTCCCGGGGCCCCTCGCTCTCTCCCCGTTTGGCCCGGCATGGTACCCGTCCCGGCCGGACCCCTCGGGCCCTTCAGGCTTTGGGCTCGAGGAGACACCTTGGACCTTCGCGGGCTTTTCGCCTAGGGCCCCACCGCAACGTACCGGGCCGGATCGCCCAAAAACCGCTCGCGGCAACCGGGCCCGCAGAAGCCATAGGTCCTGCCCGCATACTCGGCGCGGTAGGGGGTGCGGGCCAGATCCACCGACATGCCGCACACAGGATCGACGGCGGTGTCCAAAGGTGCTGCCGCCGGCTCGGCGTGCGGGCGCCGGGCCTCGACCCATTCCGCCAAGATGGACACCGCCACGTCTTGGGCCGTGCGGGCCCCGATGGGCAGCCCCGCCGGCGCGTGCAGGCGGTCCAGCCCCTCTACCCCCGCGGCCCGAAGCGCGTCGCGGATGGCTTCGGCTCGCCGAGCACTGGCCACCAATCCGAGGTAGCCCGCCGGGCTCTGCAATCCCACGGATACAGCCACCTCGTCGTAGGCTCCCTGGGTGGCGACCACCAATCCGGATCCGGCGGCCACCAACGAGGCGAGGCGCCGGCGAAAATCCGCCTCCGACTCCCTCTCCTCCCAGCTGACCCGGTGTACGGCAGCGCCCGCAGCTTCCGCTACCCGAGCCACGGCCTCGGCTACCGGCGTCGTTCCCACCACCACCAGTCGCGGCGGTCCCACCCGCGGCTCAATCAACAGGTCCATCGCGCCGTGGCTGGCACAGGTAAGCGGCCGGCGCACCACCCCCGGTTCCTCCCCATCCTGGGGATCGGGGTCTAAGCGGAGGAGCACCGGTTCCTGCCTGGCTAGGGTGGCCAACGCCGCGTCGACCACCTGGGACTGGGCGCAGACGCCCCCCACCCATCCGTAGAGCGCGCCGTCTTCGGTCACGACCGCGCGCATCCCGGGGCGGGCCGAGGAGGGGCGCCGAACCTTGACCACCGTCACCAGTGCGTAGGGCTGCCCTCGGCGTTCCAACTCCGCCAACCATTCCCACGCGGGCTCTTCCCGGTTCACTCGGCCACCCCCCGCTCGTGCAAAACCTCCCAGATCTTCCACGGGTAGAGCGGGATGTCGAGATGCGTTACCCCCAACGGGGCCAGGGCATCGATGACGGCGTTGACGAAAGCTGCCGGCGAACCGACATTGGGGGATTCGCCCACGCCTTTGGCCCCGATGGGATGATGGGGAGACGGCGTCACGGTGCGGTCTGTCTCCCATTGGGGGGTCTCCACGGCCGTGGGCACCAGATACTCCATAAAATTGGGTGCAAGGCAATTGCCCTGCTCGTCAAACGCGATTTCCTGAAGAAAGGCAATGGCAAACCCTTCGGTCAGCCCCCCGTGGATCTGTCCCTCCACCACCATGGGGTTGATGACCGTGCCGCAGTCATCGACCGCCACGAAACGGCGGACGTGGACCTGACTGGTGCCTTTGTCGATATCCACCACGCACAAGTAGGCGCCGTTGGGGAAGGTCAGGTTGGGGGGATCGTAGTAGACGGTCCCCTCCAATCCCGGTTCCATGCCGGGAGGCGGGTTGGTGTACGCTGCCAAAGCCACCTCAGCCATGGTCACCCCTCGTGCCGGTGTCCCCGCGGGATGAAATCGGGTCCCGTCCCACTCCACGTCGTCTTCGGCCACCTCCAAGAGGTGCGCGGCGATGCGCCGAGCCTTGTCGCGTACCCGCCGGGCGGCGACGGCCGC
This sequence comes from Bacillota bacterium, assembly GCA_023511625.1. GTDB lineage: Bacteria > Bacillota > Sulfobacillia > Sulfobacillales > Sulfobacillaceae > JAIMAE01. The sequence goes on from JAIMBD010000002.1 coordinate 147,933, forward strand.
CGCGGCACCCGCTGTAGGCGTACTGCGACTGGCATACGTCCCCAGCCCATAGGGCGCCGTGTCGGTATCGCCCTCCTCCACCAAGACGTCGTCGGCCGTCAGTCCCAGTTCTTCGGCGATGACTTGGGCAAAGGTGGTCTCGTGCCCCTGCCCCTGGTGGCGCGTCCCGAGGCGAGCCAGCACCTTTCCCGTAGGGTGGACCCGAAGCTCGCAACTGTCAAACATCTTGATGCCGAGGATGTCGAAGGTGTGGCTGGGGCCTGCGCCCACGATCTCGGTAAATGTGGAGACACCAATGCCCATCAGTTCTCCCCGTGCCCGCCGTTCCGCCTGTTCTTGGCGCAAGGCCGCGTACCCGATGCGCTCCATGGCGCGTTCCAGCGTCGCCCGGTAATTTCCGCTGTCGTAGGTCCACCCCAGCGGAGAATGGTAGGGAAATTTCTCGGGCGGGATGAAGTTCTTCAGGCGCAACGCCACAGGGTCCATCCCCAGGCGCAAGGCCAGGGACTGCATGGCCCGCTCGATGAGGAAGGAGGCTTCGGTGACGCGGAAGGAGCAGCGATAGGCAACGCCGCCGGGCGCCTTGTTGGTGTAGACCCCGTCGACCTCGGCAAAGGCCACCGGAAAGTCGTACGAACCGGTGACGATACTGAACAGTCCAGCCGGAAAACGGGTGGGATCGGCCGCGGCGTCAAACGCGCCGTGGTCGGCAATGGTCGAAACCTTCAACGCCGTAACCTTGCCGTCGGCGTCGGCCCCGATCTCCACCGTCATGTGGTAGTCGCGGGCAAAGTTGGTACTGGTCAGGTTTTCGGTACGCGTCTCCACCCATTTCACCGGCCGGTTCAACCGCATCGCGGCCACAATGGCGGCGACGTACCCGGGAAAGACCGGCACCTTGTTGCCAAATCCCCCTCCGACATCCGGAGACACCACGCGGATCTTGTGTTCCGGAATCCCCGCCACCATGGCCAACACCGTGCGATGGGCGTGTGGAGCCTGCGAGGTGACGTACCACGTCAGCCGGCCGGTGGCCCGCTGGTAGTCGGCGATGCAGCCGCAGGGCTCTAGCGGGGCCGGGTGAACGCGCGGCATGCGCACCGTCTCGCGCACCACTACGGCCGACCGGGCCAAGGCCGCCTCGGTGGCCGCCCGGTCCCCCGCTTCCCAGTGGAAGATGCGGTTAGAGGGCGGATCGCGATCCTCGCGCAGGATCGGGGAGCCAGGTTCCAGCGCTCGGTAGGGGTCGACCACTGCCGGCAAGGGCTCGTAGTCCACCTCCACCAAGGCCGCTGCGTCTTCGGCCAGGGCCCGGCTTTCTGCAACCACCGCCGCCACTTCTTGGTACTGGAACAAGACCTTGTCAACCGCCAACACCATTTGGCGGTCCCCGGCCAAGGTCGGCATCCAAGCCAGTCCTGCCGCCGCCAAGTCCTGCCCCGTCAGCACCAGATGGACCCCGGGCAGAGCCGCGGCCCGTTGAACGTCGATGCGCCGGATGCGGGCGTGCGCGTACGGGCTGCGCACCAAAGCCAGGTGGAGCATCCCGGGCAGGACGATGTCATCGAGATACCGGCCCTGTCCGCGAATCAGGCGTGCGTCTTCCTTGCGGCGGATAGGTTTGCCCAAGGGGCGCGGTTCGGACAACTCGAGCGCCATCTAGCCCACCTCCTGTGCCATGCGTTGGGCGGCGTCGGCCACAGCCTCGACGATGTTCTGGTAACCGGTGCAGCGGCAGAGATTGCCCGACAAAGCCCGTCGGATCTCCGCCGGTTGGGGGTGCGGGGTTTCCCGCAAAAGGGCCCAGGCGGCCATCAGCATGCCCGGCGTACAGTAGCCGCACTGCAGCCCATGGTGGTCCGAAAAGGCCGATTGCAACGGGTGCAAGCGGCCGTCGGTCTCCAAGCCCTCCACGGTCATCACGGAGCTGCCATCCGCCTGGACCGCCAGCACCGTGCAGGATTTCACCGGCACCTCATCCAATAACACCGTGCACGCGCCACAATGGGTAGTGTCACAGCCCACGTGAGTCCCCGTCAATCCAAACGTCTCCCGCAGCAGGTAGACCAAGAGCGTCCGGGGCTCGACATCGGCCCGGCGCAGTTGGCCGTTGACCGTCACCGCGATCTCCATGGCTCCTCCCTTCTTCGCCCCACCTACGCCGTGACCCCGACCTCAGGCCGCGACTCGTCGGCCAGGGCCTTCAACCCGCGCTCCACGAACACCCGCACCACGTTACGCTTGTACGCCCGGCTGCCCCGACGGTCCGAAACCGGGTCTGCCGCCTCCGCGGCCAGGGCCGCAGCTTCCCGGATGCCGCCAGACTCAAGGGGGTGACCGATCAAAGCCGCCTCCGCCGCCGGGGCGCGCAACGCCCGCGGCCCGACTCCTGCCAGCCCGATGCCGGCCTCGACCACCGTGTGGCGCGCATCGAGGACCACGTTCACGGCCACGCCCACCACGGCAAAATCGCCCACCTTGCGTTCTAACTTGAGGTAGGTGCCGAAAGGCCGCCCCGCCGGCTTGGGAATCCGAATGGCCGTAAGTACCTCATCGGGCTCCAAGGCGGTGGTGAAGATGTCGACCAGGAAGGCGTCTAACGGGAGTTCGCGGGTCCTAGTGAGACTGCGGAGCGTCACCGAGGCCCCCAGTGCCAGGAGGGCCGCGCCCCAATCGCCCGCCGGGTCGGCGTGGGCCAGGGAACCGGCCACGGTCCCTCGGTTTCGCACCAGGGGGTCGGCAATCCAGCGCGCCGTGCGCCCAAGGAGCGGATAGAACTCCTGCAGGGCCTCTGCGCGTTCCAACTGGCTGTGACGCACCACAGCTCCCAGCGTCAGCCCCTCTGCCGTCTCCTGCCATCCGGTCAAGGCCGGTAGGCGGTGGATGTCGACCAACAACGCCGGTTCGGCGATGCGCAGCTTCATCATTGGCAAAAGGCTCTGACCGCCGGCCAAAATCTTCGCTCCGGGCCCTTCGCGCGCCAAGACCGCCAAGGCTTCATCCAGCGATTCGGCCCGCACGTAGCCAAACGGTGCCGGAAACATAACACCCCTCCTTCGCTCCGACGGATTGCCCCCGCAAGATGCGGGCAGCTGCCCCTCTCATCATGACCGGGCGCCGGAAAACCGCGCGAGATCCATCGCGGTAGATTCCGGCCCCACAACGGATCGATGTGGCGCAGCCAAGAGGCATCCTGCCCCCCTCGCCTGGCCGTCTTCCCAAGCGCACGAAAATGTGAAACAATGCCAATGATGGCAAGGGAAAGACGGGGAACCGGGCGCAGGACGCCACCTGACGCCGGGACGACGCGGACGGGGCCCGGTTCTCCTGTGGGGAAGGAGGTTCCCGTGCCTGGGACGGGTCCCCCTCGGATGGCGGATGTGCTTCAGCGCAAGGTTCAGGAGCTCAACGCCCTCATCAAAGTCAACGCCCGCATCACGTCGCAACTGGGGCTTGAGCCGCTCTTGCAGACGGTGGTCGATGCCGCGCGAGAGCTGGTGGGCGCGGCCATGGGTGGGCTTCTGGTGCTAGACCCCATCGATCCCACCCGATACGAGTTCTTCAAGGTGTCTGGCTGGCCCGGGCCCGCCGGCTTTCCCGAAGGGCGCGGCCTGTTCGCCCTCCCCTATAAAACCGGCCGGCCTCTTAGGGTCGACAACATTCGCCTCCATCCTGATTCGGTGGGAACGCCGCCGGGACACCCTCCCGTAGGCGCGCTGTTGGCCGTGCCGCTGGTCATGCGCGAGCACATGCTGGGGTCGTTGTTTTTGGCCCACGTCCCTGGCGGGCCGACCTTTACCGCCGAGGACGAAGAACTGCTGATGGCCTTTTCCACCCAAGCCGCCATCGCCATCGAAAACGCCCGCCTGTACGCCAAGGCAGAACAGCTGGCCGTTCTGCAAGAGCGCGCCCGCATCAGCCAACGCCTACACGACTCGGTGTCGCAGATCTTTTTCGTGCTGGGAATTGAGGTGGAACGGCTGTGGCGCCTGACTGCTGGCCAACCCGCGGCCTGGGTAGAGGGGCTCCAGCGCATCCGGACCCTGGTCGCCCAAGGTGCCAGCGAGACGCGGGCCGCCATCTTCTCCTTGCGCGAGGAGGTGGACCTCGACCGCCCGCCGGCGCGCATGCTCGCCGAACTGGTGGAACAGTTTCACCGCACCAGCGGCATCGAAACCAGCCTCGTCACGCTCGGCCCGTTGGACCGCGTGCCCCCTCCCCTCTGGCGGTGCGCCATCAAGGTGATCGCGGAGTCGCTGAACAACGTACGCCGTCATAGCGGGTCGCCGGTGGCGTCGGTATCGGTCAGTTACGACGGGCAAACCCTCTCCCTGAGCGTCCAAGATGCGGGCCGCGGCATCCCCCAACCGGATCTGGCGGAATGGGAGGGGTCGCCCACCCATTACGGCATCCGTTCCATGCGCCGCTTGGTGGAAGAACTGCACGGCACCTTCACCATCTTTCGCAACGACGAGGGGGGAACCACCGTGCGCGTGCAGCTGCCGCGGCGGCCGGCGTGAAGGCGGCGCCGATCCGGGTGGTGCTGGTCGACGACCACGAGGTCGTCCGACGCGGCATCCGCGCCATCCTGAGCGAAAGTGACGAGTTCACGGTGGTGGGCGAAGCGCGCGACGGCGAGGAGGGGCTGCAGTTGATCCGCCACGCCCGCCCCGACTTGGCCTTGGTCGACATCCGCATGGGAGGACGCGATGGGCCCGCGCTGTGTCAGGCCGTGCAGGCAGAGCGCCTGCCGACTGCAGTGGTCATCTTGACCAGCTTTTTGGACCAAGACTTGGTGCGGACCTGCCTGCGTTACGGCGTGCGCGGCTACCTGGTGAAAGACGTGGAAGGGTTCGACCTCGTCCAGTCGTTGCGCAAGATCGTGCATGGCGGCGCCGTACTGGATCCCAAGGCGGCCGAAGTGGTGCTGCAATGGATCCAGTGCGACCCGGCTTATGCCACCGGCCCGCGCCTGACCCCGCAGGACATCGAAATCCTGCGGCTGGTGGCCGAAGGGCTCACCAATCGAGAAATTGGCCGACAGCTGTATCTCTCCGAAAACACCGTCAAAGCCCGCGTCAACGACATCATTCGGCGTCTGAACGCCAAAAACCGCATCGAAGCGGTGATGATCGCCCACCGCCAAGGTTGGTTCTAGAGGGGTCCGCGGTACGGTTTTTACGCAGGGTCGACGCCCCGGTTCGACCTGCCTTGGCGACAGGAGCCCCCCTTTCCCCAAAAGCTTCCACATAGCGACAGATCGCCGCATCTTTACGGAGGAAGGCAAACTCGGCCAACGCTTCCAGCTTTTGTGACGGAGAGACCAGAGGACCTCGCGCGGCCGGTTTGTGCCCGCCCGCCCGCGCCCGGTAGGCTGAAATCGCCGACCTACCCTCCCAACAGTCACTCCTTTTGCGTCGAGGAGGAATGCCCATGAACTACTTCACGGCCCTTTTGGTCTCGGCGGGCCTTCCGGTGTTGGGTCTCAACGCGACCGGGCCCGCTCCGATACCCCCCACGGCCCCAACGCCGCCGCTCGCTGCCCCCGCCGCGTCCGGTTGGCCTCCGGCCGGCGTGGCTTCGGAAGCCGCGGCTCTGGCCACCATCCGCGCCGTGACCACCGCAGCCCAAGCCGCGCCCACCTCGGCCCTGCCAGCGCCGAACGCCGCTTCCGGAACCGTTTCGCCCAATCCGGCGCCGTCGGCGGCACCAACAACGCCGGCCGATGCCGCCGAGACCCTCATCGCGTGGACCAACCAAGCCCGTGCTCAGGCCGGGTTGCCCCCTTACACCGTCAACTCCACCCTCATGGCGCTGGCCCAAGCGCGGGCCCAGGCCCTGGCCCAAGGCCCCTTCACCAGTGACCTTCCCGGCCTAGGCTGGCCGATTCAGATGGAAACCGCTGCCGGGATTCAGGCCCAGGCCATGGGTGCCGAGAACATCGCCGTGGCTCCCACCCTGGCCGAGGCGTTTCAACTCCTCATGGCCTCGCCCCCCCATCGCGCCAACCTCTTGAGCCCCTACGAGACCCAGATCGGGGTAGGAGTGGCGCCGGACGGCAACGGTTGGGCCATCTCCGAACTGTTTATCGGCCCCAACCTGTAACCCCGGCCCAATCCGGCTCATAGCGTACAGCGGTGATGCACATGGCCATGCCGGAAATCCCTGGCATTTTTGTGGAAGCTAGCGGCGAGGAGACCTTGCCGTTGGCGGAGGCCTTGGCTCAAGCGCTGGCCCGCCGCGGGCGATTGGCCCCCAGTCGGCAGGGATGGCTGTCGGTGGCATTGGCCCCCGGTGAATACGAGCTCGCGGCCCATCCGTGGGCGCCGCCCGATGTGCGGATGGTGGCCCTCCGGCTGACCGAACGCTTCGGATTCCGTCGCCGGCGGCTGGCCGCACCCGGCCCGCGCCAGATCCTGCTCCTCTTGCCGGTCCGTGCCCCGTTTGGGACGCGATTTTGGGAGACGCTGGCCGACCTGTTGGCCGAATCGGCCCCGGCGCCGGCCGAGCCCTCGCTGCCTAGCGCGCCCGCCGCACCCACGCCACCTACGGCCCCCGTCCATGGAGCCTCCAGTGGATGGGTGATGGGCGGCATCCGCCGACCGGGGAGTGCCGGCCTGGGAACGGTAGCGGCGCCCCCGCCACCCCCTGCACGCGGCCGCGGATGAGGGCACTGACCCCTGGGTGGGCCCGGGGCCAGCGGGGGCGGGCACGCACGATGCGATGCCCGCCCTCTGGTGTGGGTCAGCGCTGGTCGAGGGGAACGAATTCGCGGTGGGTGGGACCGGTGTACTCGGCGCGGGGCCGAATCAAGCGGTTGTTGGCGTACTGCTCCAGCACATGGGCCGTCCACCCCGAGATCCGGCTTACGGCAAAGACCGGGGTAAAAATCTCGACCGGGATGCCCATCAGCACGTATGCCGAACCCGAGTAGAAATCGACATTGGGATACAGGCGCTTCTGCGCCGTCAAGCGGGTCTCGATTTCGCGCAGCATCTCGTAGTAATGCAAGTCCCCCGCGTCCTCCCCCACCTGCCGCGACAGGCGCCGGAGAACGGTGGCGCGGGGGTCCTCGGTGCGGTACACGCGGTGCCCAAACCCCATAATCTTGCGCTTCTCGGCCAACGCCTGCTCCAACCAGGCCGCAACCCGCTCTTTGCTTCCGATTTCCTCGAGCATGTACATCACTTGTTCGTTGGCGCCACCGTGCAAGGGGCCCTTGAGGGTGCCCACGGCGGAGGTGATGGCCGAGTACATGTCCGACAGCGTCCCGGCCGTAACCCGGGCCGAAAAGGTTGATGCGTTGAGCTCGTGATCGGCGTGCAGGATCAAGGCCGTGTTAAACACCTGGGCATGCAGCGGTTTCGGCGGCCGTCCATGCAACATGAAGAGGAAGTTTTCGGCCAGGGAGAGGGCCGGGTCGGGGTCCACGGGGGCAAGGCCTTGGCGCACCCGTTCAAAAAACGCCACCATCGTGGGCAATTGCGCCACCAGGCGCATGGCTTTTCGGCGATTGGCCTCCATGTCGTTGCGGGTGGCGTCGGGGTCGTAGATCCCGGCCACGCTGACCGCCGTGCGCAGGGCATCCATCGGCAGCGTGTTAGCCGGCAGGCTGGCCAAGACTGTCTTCACTGGCTCGGGCAAATTGCGGCTAGCTTTCAGCGCACGGTCCAGTTCGTCGAGTTGCTGCCGGTTGGGCAAATCCCCATTCCACAAGAGGTAGACCACCTCTTCAAAACTTGCGCGCTCCGCCAACTCGACCGCATCGTACCCGCGGTAAACCAGCCGACCCTCCTTGCCATCGATAAAGCAGATCGCGGAAAGGCCCGCCACCACGTCTTCCAAACCCGCTTTGAATCCTGGTTCCGGCATACCGTCTCCTCCTTCGCCTGGTTGCTCGCTGCGTCACCGGGCCTCCCAGCCCCACGGCCCATCGGTCGATGCCCAAAGCTGCCCTCGGGGAGGTTTTTAACGCCGGCATCGTCTTTTGCCGCTCCGGTTCGGGAGCCCCGCGGCAGACTCATTGTAGTCCCGCGCGGTCTGATGCCAAAACCGCCGGGTCGGTCGAAAGCGGGGCCGCAAAGACGCCCTCTCCCCGAATACGCATCCCGGTCGGGGGCAAAGCTCCACTGCGCATGTGATCGCGTACGGCATGGGCCACAAACTCAGCCACCGCCTGGCGCACCTTGTCGGGTGCAAAGCCGGGAGGCGGCGCGGGGACCTCCACCACCGTCACGGGGTAGTGGTCTTTGCGATACACCCCTTCGTGAACGGCCACGTCCACCACCCAATGCTCGCCGGATAATTCGACTTGGTTGATGCGGATGGCCATCTGAGTATCCCCCCTCCTTCGCCGCTTCTCCGATAGATTGTACCGTTTTACGCGCCGGAGCGCAGTGGGCCGAGTTCCCTGGCCGCCTTTCCCTTTTTGTCGAAGCTCTTGCTATAATAAGGAGAAATGGAGTGCGGTGAGGAAGAGGACGGTGCTAAGAAACCGGATCCGAAGGGTCCCGGTCACCGTACGGGGGACCCATTATGTCCACGAATACCTGGTATTGCCTGACGTGTGCGCGGTGGTGGCCGAGATCCCGGAGGGAGTCATCCTGGTCGAGCAGTTTCGCCCGGCGCTGGGGCGGCGGATGCTTGAACTGCCTGCCGGGCGTCTGCACCGCGGCGAGGAACCCGTAGAAGGGGCGCGGCGCGAACTTCAGGAAGAGACGGGATACCGCGCGCGGGAGCTTCGGCTGTTGTCGCGCTTCTATCCCTCGGTGGGGCTGTCTCGCCACAAGGTGCACCTGTATTACACGCTAAACCCCGAAAAGGGCGAGACCCATTGGGATGCCACCGAAGAGATCGAGGTGCGCATCATCCCCGTCAACGAAGTCCCCAACCTCCTCATCGAGGGGCGTGCCGCCGATGCCAAAACCCATTTGGGACTGGTCTACTTTTTGAATTCGCGCGGGTGGATCTGGCAGAAGGGACGCTGGCACCCGCCCGGGCGCACGCGTTGACGACGCGGAATTTTTTGGCCTTCGGTCGGCGATTCAATCCCGTCGAATGGTTTGCTATGATAGTGAATAATCGGCGAAACGTTCCGGCCCGGGAGGGGTGCGTTCCATGACCTGCCAACGGTGCGGGGCCGAGGTCCCCAGCCATTTGACGCGCTGCCGCAACTGTGAGCTCGGCTTCGCGGCCTTCGCTCCCAAACCGGCATCAAGACCGCGAGGGACCGGTGCCAAGGTCATCCCGTTTCGGCCGCGCCGCCTCAAAAAGCAGCGAGGCAAGCGCTCCTTCCGCCCGGACCGGGTATGGTGGTGGCTCATCTCCATCCTGATCCTGAGCCTGGTCCTTCCCTACGTCTTGCCCTGGCGCGGGTAGCGGATCCGTTTACGACTCGCCCGCAAAATCCAGGCATCGGCCTCCTTCACACGTCAGCCGGTGTGGCGTGTCGTGGCGGCGGGTGTGCAGCACCACCGGTCCGCGCCACAGATGGCGTGCCATTCCCTCGAGCACCCGTGGCAACGGCTCAAAATCGAGGTCGCGCCCGTCGTGACAGTGCCGGAGCACCAGCGTCCCGCCCGGCCGGGTGGCTTCGCGGTCCACCTCGAGGCGTGGGATGCCCCCATGGTCGAGATCGCGGACCAGGCGGGCCTTGAGGTCCTCAAAGGGCAAGGTTGGGGCCGCCGGAGCCCCGTCGCGCAACGAGACCACTCCGAGCCCGATGCGAGCGGCGGTCCGGGGCGTCAACCAAGTGCGGACCAATCCGCAGTCGTCGAGAAAGGTAGCCGCGTCTTCCACCGCCGCCGCTCCGCTACTGGCCCAAGCCTCGTCTAGGAGGTATACGCCCAGCCGGTAGGGGTTAAGTTCGGGCGGGTGCACGGCGAGCAGTTCGCTCTGCATCTTGGCCACCTCCCAGGCCTCGGGCCCCTTCAGGGCCACCTCCCGCACGATGCGGCGGTGCCAGAACGTGGCATAGCCCTCGTTGACCACCTTGGTGAGGACTTGGGGCCAGAAATACCGGCCCTCCCTCCACAGGGCCGCCAAGAGCTCCCGCTCCCAATCGGCCAAGCACGACCCGTAGCGCACGACAAAGCCCAGCACGTCCTGTGGATCCTCGCCGCAAGAGGTCCCCGGCCTTCCCACGAATTCCATCCACGGGTGCGCGGCATCGATCAGGGACTCCACTGCGCCGAGCCCATAGGTACGCCGCCACGCCTCAAACTGTCGGCGATGGCGCGCCATGATGGCCACGGCGTCCTTGGGCACATCCCGAAACAGCCGGTGTTGCCGAAACACGTGCACATGGGCCAGCACGTGGGCTACCACCACCAGCGTTCTGGCCCGAGAGAGGGAGGCATCCAGATAGGCGTAGGCCGGATGGTGGTTGATGACCATCTCGTAAATCTGGCTCTGGCGGTAATCGTAGGCGGTCTTCAGCCGCCCCCACTGTTTGCCGAAGCTCCAGTGCGCATAGCGCACAGGCAATCCGCCATACGCGGCCAGGCGTGGGAGGTCGGTGGAAGGTACCAGCTCGAAATGCACCGGCCACAGCGGAAGCCCCAGGCGTTCGGCCACCTCTCCAACCTGTTCCACCACGTCCCGCAGGCCGTCAGGATCCATACGCGGCCCCCTCTTTGCCGAAGAATCGCTGAAGGGCGAAGAAGACGTCTTGACTCGATCGCAAGAGGACCGTGCGCACATTGGCCCGTTCAAATCCCTGAAACAACGGCGACGGAGCCCGTTCGGTATCGTGGATCTCCCCATACCCAAACAGCCGGGTGGCGGCCGCCAAGGCCTGTCCCAGCTCGAGGGCCAGGGGATTATCAGACGTGAGGTTGCCGCCGTCGGTGAAATGAAAGGCATAGGCGTTGAACCGGTCGGGAGGATAACGCTCTGCCAGCACCTCCAACGCCAACCGATAGACGCTGGAGGAGACGGTTCCCCCTGAGGTGCCGCGCCGGAAAAATCCCTCCTCGTCGACCTCTCGCGCCCGGACATCATGGGCCAAGAACACGATGTCCACAGCCGGGTAGTTGCGGCGGAGAAACTCCACCGTCCAGAAGAAGAAGCTCTTGGCGACAAATTTCTCGAACTGCCCCATCGACCCCGAGGTATCCATCATGGCCAACACCACTGCGCCCCCTTCCGGTGCGGGCTCGGCCGCAAACTGGCGGTAGCGGACGTCCTGGCGGCGCACGGGTGGTCCCCCGCGCCGTAAGCTGGCCAACAGCGTCGGCTTGCGCGCCCACTGGGTTTGAAGGCCAACCGGCCCGAGGTCTTGCACCTCCCACGTCTCCCCTGCCCCCGGAGCCGTCCGACGGAGGTCGAGGTCTGGCAAGGCCAGGTCGCTGAAGACGACTTCGGCCGCTTCGTCTACCGTAAACACCGCCTCTTCCCACTCGACGCCGGGCGCATCGCCCCCTTGTTTGCCCCCGCCACGCGCCGTAGCCCGACCGGCTGCCGCCTCCCCTTCCCCCTGACCGGAGGCGAGGATGCCCACGGCCTCCCCGTGCTGCGGATCATAGCGAACGCGGTCCTCGCGCAGTCCCGTCAGGGGGACCTGAATCAGCTTGGCCCCATGGGAGACCAAGATCGCCTCGTGGGCCACCATCTCGGCGAGGTTTCGCCGTAAGGCCTCCTTAATCCGGGCCTGATGGCGCCGTTCGTCCAACCACACCGGGGACAGTCCATAGCGCCCCGTCCCGATCGAGAACCATCCCGGCCTCATCGGTTCAACAGCTCGCCGATATGGGATACGGCGCGCGCCGCGCACTTAGGGCAGTACGGTCCCTCGGCAGTCATGGCTGCCACCGCGCGCTCGATGTCGGCCAAAGTGGCCGGGTCGGGATAGGCGGTCTGCGCGGTGATCTTCACCGCGTCGCGCAGGTCGTCGAACAGCTTCTGTTCCAGCGCCGCTCGCATCCCTGGGTGGTCAAGGTAGGAGAGCGACAGGCGTCGCTCGCGCGCTTGGTGCCACCGCACAAACAGCTCCTCCCGAAATTCGGGGCGCTGCGCCTCAGGTATCCCCATCCGCGCTTCCACTGATCCCAAGAGCCGCTCGTCGGCGGGGGGCTGGCCGCCGGACTCCCCGCGGGCCGCCAGCACCCAGCGAATCACGTGGTCGACGTAGTTCTGATACAAATCTTCGAGGTGTTGCTGCCAGTGGCGCGCAAAGGATTTGAGGACATCGTGTTCCAGTCGCCGGTCGAGGAAGGTCTTGGCCTCTGCCATCACCTCTTTCCAGGTGTCTACCTGCTTGGGATCGACAAAGGGATTTTCGGCGATGCCCCGCCACAGGCTGTCTAGCACGTCGAGGCCGTCGAGGCAGTCGGTGCGCGCGGCGATCTCCGCCGAAAGGCGGTTCACGATATAACGCGGGTCCAGTCCTGAAAACCCGGCCCCGCGAGTCCTCTCGGGGTCGTAGTCCCCTTGCTGCACGGCCTCCAATTGGCTCAGGCGGTCGTGGCCGGGACGCGGATCAGGGCTGAGGCGGGAGAGCACGGCCACCGCCGCTGCCGCCTCCAGCGCCCGCTCGCCTAAGTGAAACTGCGGCGGCAGATGCGGGGCCAACAACTTGCGGTACACGCGAACCTCGGCCTCGAGCTCTAGGGGATACGGGACGGGAATCACCAACAGCCGCGACAGCAACGCCTCGCTGCGGGGATTTCTGGAAAAGGCGCGAAACTCGGCCTCGTTGGTGTGGCCGATCAGGACCTCGTCGGCGGAGATGAGCTGATAGCGGCCGGTTTTGAAGTTGCCCTCTTGGCTGAGAGCAAGCAGGTGGTACAGAAACTTCTCGTCCAGCTTAAGCATCTCTTGAAACTCCATGAGGCCCCGATTGGCGATGTTGAGCTCGCCGTCAAAGCGAAAGGCCCGGGGATCGGACTCGCTTCCGTATGTGGAGATGGCCGCAAAGTCCAAGGAGCCGGTCAGATCGGCGATGTCTTGGGATTTGGGGTCCGACGGAGCATACGTCCCAATCCCCCGCCGCATCCGCTCGGACAGCGCGATGCGCCGCACCCGCACGGCGCCGCGCTGCCCGTTCCAACTGTGCCGCAGTTGAAACTGGCACCATGGGCACAGGTCGCCTTCGATGACCACTCCCAATCGGGAAGCCATGGCAGGTCGCATCGCGTCGGGAATCAGGTGGAGCGGCTCCTCGTGCATCGGGCACCCGTCGATGGCCCACAGCTCTCCTTCGGCGGTTCGCGTGAACCGCTCCAGTCCCCGCTTGAGCAACGTAACGATGGTCGACTTGCCGCCGCTGACCGGACCCACCAACAGCACGATGCGCTTGCGCACTTCCATCCCCATCGCCGCCGGGCGAAAGTACTGGTCCACCAAGGCCTGGATGGTGCGGTCCAGGCCGTAAAGCTCGCGGCTGAAGAAGGGATAGGGGCGCCCATCCGGCCCCTGTTCCCCTTCGGCCACGATCATCCGCCAGATCCGCCGGTGCGCCAAATCCGCGATATGGGGCCGTTGGCGGACGCGCTCCAGGTATTCGGCAAACGTTATCACCTCGATGGGGTCCTCGTAGAGACCAACCGGGTCGCGAAGCGAGAGGGACGGGTCGGAAGCATCCGACATCGTGGCCACGCGGAAAACCTCCTTGCCCTGGAATTTTCCCTTAGTCTATCCAGGACTTGGCAGGGTAAACCCGCTTGGGGCCCGCCCGGCGGCCCAAAGCCGCACCGCCGCCTCGGCAGCCCGTTCCAGTAAGATGGGAGTGCGAGCGACGGCCTCGGCCAGCGTCATCGGCCCATCGGCCACAGCCCAAATCGCCGTGCAGCCGTGGGCGTACAGGTCGTAGGCTTCCTCGGCCACTGCCCCCGATAGGCAGACCACCGGCACGCCGAGCCGCCGGGCCCGCCGCACGACTCCCAGCACTGCTTTCCCCTCCAGGGTTTGAGCGTCGGTCCGCCCCTCTCCGGTCAACACCAGATCCGAGCCGGCCGCGCGCCCTTCGAACCCGATCCGGTCGAGCACCACCTCGATGCCGGAGACCAGATTTCCGCCGGTCAATGCCGCCAGGGCCGCACCGAGCCCGCCGGCAGCCCCGGCGCCCTGCCGTTCCCGCAGAGCCAGCCCAGAGGCCGCCTCCAACACCCGCCCGAATCGGGCCAAGCGCCGGTCGAGCACCGCGATGGCGTTGGGCGTCACCCCTTTTTGGGGGCCAAAGACGGCCGTCGCGCCGCGCGGACCGTCCAAGGGGTTAAAGACGTCAACCAGTGCCGTCACGGCCGTCGAACCTAAGCGCCGGCGGGCCGGTCGGAGGTCTACCCGGCGCACGCGGTCCAACGTGTACAAGGTCGGCCGGAACACCTGCCGGCGGGCATCTTCACACCGGGCTCCCAGCGCCAACAGCAGCCCGAGACCGCCATCGTTGGTCCCGGTTCCGCCGAGCGCCACTGCCACTTCCCGCGCCCCGCTCGCGACCGCCGCCAATAGCAGGTGGCCCAGCCCCGCACTGCTCAGGTGCCAGGGATCGCGCCAGGCCTCTGGCACCAGCGCCCATCCGATGGCCGCGGCCGCCTCAACCACGGCCCCTCCGGTATCGAGCCGAGCCCAGGGGGCTACCACCGGTCGGCCCAAGGGATCGGGGACCGTGACTGTTGCCCAGCTGCCCCCCAGGGCAGCCAACAACACCGCCGCGGTCCCCTCGCCGCCGTCGGCCACCGGCAGTTCCGTCACGCGGGCTTCCGGCAGCGCCCGCCGCACGCCGGAAGCCAACGCCCGCGCGGCAGAAAACGCATCCAGAGCCCCTTTGAAGGAGTCCGGCGCCACGATGACGCGCATGGGCCACCTCCCCGTCAACCCCGTGGGCGGGCTTTGGGATCCATCTTACCAGGCCGGCTGGAACTCGGGAGCACACTCAGCGGAACCAATTGCGCCGCTTCATCAGCCACAACAACAGGCCGGTGACGCCAGCCATCACGGCCAAGGAGTAGGCGTAACCGAAGCTCCAATGCGTCTCCGGAATATAGAAGTTCATCCCGTAAATGGAGGCGATGGTGGTGGCGGGCAGTGCCAGGACGGAAATGATGGTGAGAAACTTCATCACTTTATTGATTTCATTGGACTGCATGGAGGTGTACGCCTCCACCGTACCGGATAGCCCTTCGCGATTACTTTGGATATCTTCCGCGATCTCGTGCATTCGGGCCTTGAGGTCCTGGAAGTAGGGGCGATGAGCCGCCTCTACGAAATGAAAGCCTTCGTTGCCGAGTAAGGTAAAGACCTCGATTTCCGGCTCCGTCAGGCGCCGCGCCCACATCACCCAGCGCCGGAGCGCGGCGATGTCGGGCGCCAAGTTGCGGTAGGGGTGGTGCAACAACGTTTCCTGAACGGCTTCGTAGCGCCGATTGATGGCCTCATCTAAGGCCTGGAGGTGGTCGAGGTGGGCGCTCAGGAGGTGGTACAAGGCAAAGTCCGCCCCTTCCGCGAGCCAATTCTGCCGCATCACGGCCCGCCAGGCGCTCTCCAACCAAGGGACCGGCCCCTGCCGGGGCACCGTCAGCAAAAAACGCCGGCCAAAGGCCACTCCCACAGGCCAGACCGTCTGCCGCTCAGGTTCGAACGGCCTCTCTACGTGCGACAGGCGGAAAACGACCGCCTCGGCATCGACCAGCAGGCTCTGGCGCATATCCGACGCGACGGCCAGCACCCGCGCCACGGCCACCGGATGGGCAGGATACAGCTGCCGCATCACCGCCTCTGCCCGTTCCTTCTCGTCTTCTGCCGCTAAGTCCACCCACAGGGCGTCGTACGCCTCCGGGATGGCGTCTCCTCGCGCCACCTGCCCGCCCTGGGCATACAGCACCCGCACGGCGCCTCCTCCTCCTCCTGCCTGGTCGGGCGTTGGGGATGGAACCGAACCTGGCACCATGAATCTGTATTGAGGTTCAGGGTTTCCGGCTAAATAGACGCCTATGCTGCGGTATGGGGCCTCGTTCTGCGTGGCACCCTACACCCCATCGAAGAGCCGCGCCCGCCCCGGGACGGCCGATTCTCCGCCAACGCAGAAGGAGGCGAGCCATGCATTCTACCGGCCCTATTAACTGGACCCCCATGATCGTCGGATTCGTGGCCGGGTTCATCTCGCGCGTGCTGGCCCTGCGCAGCGGGCGGTCTCATTTTCCCGGCTTCCCCTCGGGCTACATCTCCCAGATTGCCCTGGGGGTCATTGCGGCTATGGTGGGATCGTCCATCACCGTCTCTCTGGCGGGTAAGGAGTTCACCGCCGCCACGTTTTTGACCCTCGCCGCCACCCAGTTCCGGGATGTGCGCAACACCGAGCGCAAGACGCTGGAAGCCGAAGAGCAGCTCATCTTAGTGGGACGCGGTGCCGGATACATCGAAGGGATCGCCGTCACCTACGAGGCCCGCAATTACCTGGCGATGCTGGTGGCCCTCGTGGTTTCCGCCGCCACCCAGTTCTTCGGTCTGTGGGTCGGCATCGGAGTAGGGGTGGCCAGCATCCTCGTCGGCGAGCGATTCATGTCGGGCCCGCGCATCGGCGACGTCTGCGAGGTGGAGCCAGCCCCGGTGCGCTTTGAGAAAGGCTCGCTGCTATACGCCGGCGACGTCATGATGATGGAAGTGGGGCTCAAAGGGTCCCGCGAGCGTTACCTCCAACATGGGCTGGCCGTGGTGTTGACGCCGAAAAACCCGCGGGGCCAGGCCGCCCTGTGGAACGTCGCCCAGCGCCAGGCCATCGCCCACGAGGCGGCGGCAGCAGTCGGAACCCAGAAAGATGTCGGCTACCCTGAGCAAACCCCGCTCTGTCGCATGGAAATGCCCAATGCCACCGGGCGTGCAGGCCTGACCATCATCCCCGTCCACCGCGACGTCAATCGCCTGATTCGCGCCATCAAGAATACGCCGGTCCTAGAATCCAGCAAATGGGCGCGCATGCCCATGACCAATCCCATCTCCTCGTCCGGTATGGGCGGAGAAGAGTCGTCGTCCGGCACGGCATCCAAACCGTCCCCCTCTGCACCGACGGTGCGCTCGGCGCACGTGCCTTCGCAGGAGGTGTAGCCATGGCCGATGCTCCGACTCCAGTCATGTTCGCCATCGTCACCACCAACGCCAACACGGTGCACGGCGGCATGGCGCCGGTATTCGTCGCCGACTCCGAAGAGGAGCGGGACCGCGTGGCGATGTGGTTGTCGCGCATCACCAACGCCATCGTCCACGACTTGCACAACGGCACGTTGGTCCTGACCGTCAACCAAGCGACCCAGGCTTAAAGCAGCTCGAGCTGGGAGAAGACGGCGGGGTCGGTAGCCGACCCCTGCCTCCCCAGCACTTCCCCCCTGTTTGGAATCGGCCCACGGCGTACAATCGGGGACAAAACGCCCGCAGATCAAGCGTCGGGGCGTCGGGGGGAAGGTTATGGCATACGGTCTGGCACCGGTCCCGAGACGGCGACGCATCAGCGCCGCCGTCTTGGCTGTGTTGGCGGTACTGGCGGTATGGGGTCCCGGCGCACTCGCCTTGCGCCGGACGGCATACGCCACCCTCACGGCTTTCACGGCGGTGGTACAGGCGAGTCAAACCGTGGGGGACTCGCATCTGATGGTGCCCCACTTCGTCATCGCGTATCCCCCCGGGGACCGTGCCGCAGCCTGGGTGGTGGCCCGGGGCCTAGAGCAGGCTTGGCCGCTGGAAGCCGAGCGCCTCGGACAAGCACCGCCCTTTCCCCTGCCAGTGATGGTGTACAGTCAGCCCGCCGCCATGAATCGCGCCGTGGGCGTGAGGGCCCGCGACCGCGACCTTGGATTCTACTGGAACGGGGCCATCCGCGTCGTCGCCCCCCAGGTCTGGCCCGGCCCCGGCCCCGGCCAGGACGCCGTCTTTCTCCGCCAGGGACCGGTAGCCCATGAACTGGGCCACGCCATGCTGGCCTTTGCCGCCGACGGCAACTATCCAGACTGGTTCAACGAGGGCATGGCTCAAGTGCTGGATACGGCCGTTACCGGCTGGAGCGCCCCCCGACCGCCAGGTCCCCTCTACCCGCCGAATGCCCTGGAGATGCGGTTCTACACCCTGCCGAACCAGGCCATGGCCTATTGGGAAGCCGATCAGTGGACCCGTTTCCTCCTGGCGCACGGCGGGTGGCCGCGCCTGCGCCGCCTGATTCAGCGCTTGGCAGCGGGGGAACCCTTCAACCAGGCATTGGCGGAGGTCTATCCCTGGTCGTCGCCGGCCGCCCTAGACGCCGCGTGGCTGGACGGGCAGTAAACGGCATAAGTCCGGGTCCAATAGACATCCTAAGAAGAAAACCGCCTGAGGGAGGCGTCGCCATCGGTGTCCGCCGCAGGATTGGCCGCGCGCAGTGCCATCGCCTTGGTCGTGGTCCCACTCACCATGTGTACCGTGGTCGCGTTTGTCGGTCACCGCCCCCTCAGCCAGCCCCTGGTGCTGGCCAGCGTGGCCTGGGGATTGGCCACTGGCCTTGTCGGTAGCGCCATCGAAACGGCGCTGGCAGGCTGGCTGAATCCCGCCCTCCGTCTGATCGCCTGGGCCTTGGCGACAGCTCTGACGATGCCGCCGGTCTCTTGGCTGTATCCCCATCTCCCTGTACATTGGGCCGGGGCCATCCTCACCGGTATCGTCGTGGGCGCCCTAGAAGCGATGGTGCCACACCGGTTGACGATGCCTTAATGCCGCGTCAGGACAACTCAAACAACGGCAGCTGCCAACGCGCCACCAGCAGCGGCACCCACAGCCAGGCCACTGCCACCCACAATACGGCCTGGATGTGCGTAGGAATGCCGAACACCAAACCCAGACCGTTGATGAGACTCACCCAGGGAATGTAGCGGCCCGACCAGAAGCGAAAGCAGTGGTACTCCTTCCCCGCCACGATGGCCGAGGCCGCCAAGGTGGCGGCCCATCCGCCGAGCGGCCACCACCACCAGAGCACGGCGCCTATCGTGACTAGCCCGCGCACAAGCCACCGCCACGTTGGGACCCAGACCAAAAACGTCCACCCCGCTACGGCCATCGCCACCGCCGACCACCCCTGCCACCAGTGCACGGCCGGCGCCTCCACGGCCGTGGCCACGGCGCAAGCCGTCAGCCCCACCACGAACGCCACCAAGCTCCAGCGGTAGACCAGGTCCCAGCGCGCCGGATACCGGGGCATCCGCACGCCCGGTGGCGGTTGAAGATGTTGGATGCGCTCTCGGTCGTCCACCTCTCTGCTCCTCCCTTCGAGGTGCCTCAACAGCCGGGGGCCGCAGGGGCGACAGGGTCCAGCGGCACCGGCACCTGTTCCCGCCACTCGACGTGGCGCCGCACCAGACCCACACCGGGCATGCGGCGCAAGGCCTGCAAGGCGGTGAAATCGGCAGCCACTGGCCACGGCAACCGCCGGCCGCGGCGGCCTGGCTCGACCAGCACCACCGTCTCGGTACCGGGATGGGCCGCCGCCCACTCGGCGACGGCATCCCGCACCGCGTGAAGGGATGCCTGGGCGTCAGGGCGCACGTACACCGGACCCGCCGGTACCGGCCACGGCCAGCCAAATGCCTGGACGGCGTGCACGCCCGGCGCGGCGTGGCGTTCCCCAGGGGTCTCGGGACTAAACCAATCCAGCTGCGCCGTGCGCCCTCGCACTCCGAGCCGGGCCAAGGCCCCCGCAGCCTCTAACGCCTCCATCGCCCGTCGGTCCAGCCAGGGCCGTCCCCGCTGCCAGAGGTTTTCTCGGTCGAGAAAGGGGCCTCCCTGTTCCCGCTCCGCCACCAAGCGCGCCGCCGCCTCCAGTCCCAGTCCCCGGATCTGCCCGAGGCCGACCCGGATACCGCCCGCCTGGGGGGCGAAGCCGCGCTCGCTGGCATTGACGTCTGGCGGCCACAGCCAAAGTCCGGTGGCCACGGCCTGACCCAAGGCGTGGCGCAAGGCCTGCGGCGCCCGAAGCGTGGAGAGCTCAGCGGCCCAAAACGCCGCCGGATGATGCGCCTTGAGGTACGCCTCATAGTACGCCAAAAGCCCGTAGGCCGCCGCATGGGCTCGGTTGAAGCCGTAATCGGCAAAGGCCACGATGCGGCGCACGAGGTCCTCCACGGCATCGGCCGCCATTCCGCGCGCCATCAACCGCTCGGCCAGCCGGGCGGTCTCGGCAGCAAGCGCCGCACGGTCTTTCTTGCTCACCGCCGCCCGAAAGCGGTCGGCTTCGCGCCAGGTGTAACCGCCCAGCTCGCGCACGACCGCCATCACCTGTTCCTGGTAAACCAGGACTCCGTAGGTGTCGCGGCAGAGGGTCGCAATCGGGTCGCGCTCCGGTCCCTCGCCCCCGCCATTCCGCCGCGCCAGGTACTCGCCGACGGCGGCCATGGGTCCCGGGCGCCACAGCGCCACCACATCCATCACCTCAGTCAGATGCCGCGGGCGCAGCTGGCGCAAAAGCGCCCGCACGCCCTCGCCGTCCAACTGGAACACGCCGTCGGTGTCGGCCTCCGCCAAAAGCCTAAGCGTGGCCGCATCGGCCGGGTCGATCCGGTCGAGTGGCACCGCCTTCCCCGTCCAGCGCTCTACGGCCGCGATGACTGCCAGCGTCCGCAGGCCCAACAGGTCCAGTTTTAGCCATCCCCGTCGCTCCACCGCATCCATTTCCCATTGGGTGATCCACCCGGACTCGTTGCGCTGCAGCGGCATGGACTTTGGCAAGGTATCCGGGCTGACCACCACCCCCGCTGCATGCACCGAGGCGTGGTGAGGCAAGCCCTCTACGGCCAAGGCTCCCTCGATCCACGCCCGAGCCCCGGGGTGGGCCCCCGCCGATGCCTGCAGGACCTCCCGTTGGGTGGCCAGAGGCTGGTGGGGGTCGACGGCCCGCGCCATGACCGCTTCGATCAAGGCGGGAGGAATGTCCAAGACCCGGCCCACCTCGCGGAGGGCAGCACGAGGACCGAGGCTCCCGTAGGCGCCGATCTGGGCCACCCGGTCCTCCCCCCAGCGCCGGCGAAGATACGCCAACAGCTCGCCCCGCCGGTCCCAGTCGACATCAAGGTCGATGTCCGGCGGAGTGCCGCGGTCCGGATTGAGGAAGCGCTCGAACACCAGCCCGTAGGGCAAGGGATTCACCTCGGTGATCCCGAGGCAATACGCCACCAGCGATCCGCCTACCGAGCCGCGTCCCGGCCCCACCCGCACGCCACGGCGCCGCGCCGCTGCCACCAGGTCGGCCACCACGAGGAAATAGCCAGAAAACCCCGCACCTGCGATGACCTCCAGTTCGTGCCGCAATCGCATCACGGCGGCTTTTGGCGGTTCGGGACCGAACCGGTGGCGCAGGCCCCACCCGGCGAGGCGGCGTAGCCAATGCACCTCCCGTTCGGGATGGGAGCTGACCCGTGGCGGACGCGCGACCGGCGCCGGCAAGACGTCGGGCTCGACGTCCGGCAGCGTCGGGGGGTTTGGCGGAAAGTGCTCCGCGAGTTCTGCAGCCGTCGGCGTCCATCGCGCCTCAGGGCTCGGGGCATGGCCGCCGATGCGACAGACCAGGGCGTACGCCGTTCGATCGTCGCGTTCGAGGTAGCGGACGGGCCACGCCGCCACCCACGGCCCCTCGCTTTCCGGCCGCTGACCGGGCGCCACCGCCTCGGCCAGCCACATCCCACGGGGAGCCAGATGGTAACGCCGCGCCTGGACGGCGAACCAGCCGGGAGCCACGACCAAGAGATCGGGATGGGCCACAACTTCCCATTGGGGTTCGCTCAACGTGGCGCACAGATGGGCAAAGGCGGCGCGGTTGCGCGCATACAGTTTCAGTTCGACACTGCCCACAGGCGTATAAAGCCGCCGCGTCACCCCGATCCACGGCGTCAGACCGTGCCGCCGGGCCAACCCTTGGAACCGGTCCGCAGCGGCCAACGTCTCCCAGTCGGCGATCCCAGCGACGGCGATGCCTCCCGCCGCCAGCCGTTCGATACCCCTCTCCAAGCGCCAGGCGGACCGCAACAACGAGTAGCCGGTGAAGATGTCCAGGCAGGCGTGCACGGCGCGTTCCGCCCCCTTTGTCTTTAGCGCTGGGCCTTCTCCCGCTTGCGGCGCACGGGGTCTAAAATGGCCTTGCGCAGGCGCACCGACTTCGGGGTGATTTCCACCAACTCATCGGCGCGCACGTACTCCAAAGCCTCGTCCAACGTCAGGACCCGAGGCGGCGTCAGACGGATGGCCTCCTCGGCGGTTGAACTGCGGATGTTGGTGACATGCTTGCGCTTGCACACGTTAAGCTCCAAATCAGTGGGGCGACTATGCTCTCCCACCACCATGCCGGCGTACACCGGCGTCCCCGGCCCGATAAACAGAGTGCCCCGCAGCTGGGCGTTGTCCAAGGCGTAGGCCGTGGCTTCCCCAGTCTCCAAGGCCACCAGGGCTCCGCGCGGGACCTCCTCCAGATCCCCGAGGTACGGCCCGTATCCGTCGAACAGGTGATTCATCACGCCGTACCCGTGCGTGGCATGGATGAAAGCAGTGCGAAACCCTAACAACGCCCGCGCCGCAATGCGAAACTCCAACCGAACCTGTCCCCCGCCGGCCGGTCCCATGCTCACCAATTCGGCCTTGCGGGGACCGATCAGCTCCATCACGGTGCCCACAGCCTCTTCGGGCACATCCAAGAACAGCCGTTCAAACGGCTCCAGCCACCCCTCGGGGCCTGGCTTGAGGATGACCTCGGGCCGGGAGACCTCCATCTCGTAGCCCTCCCGGCGCATGGTCTCCAGCAGGACGGCCAGGTGCAGCTGCCCGCGGCCGGAGACCCGAAACACCTCAGGGGCTTCCGTCTCCTCCACCCTTAACCCCACGTTGCGTTCCGCCTCCCGCCACAGCCGTTCCCGAAGCTGGCGGGAGGTGACAAACTGGCCTTCGCGGCCGGCAAACGGACTGGTGTTCACCCCGACCAAGATGGTCAGCGTGGGCTCGTCCACGACCAAGGGGGGCAGGGGCGCCGGCGTAAGCGGGTCGGTGATTGTCTCCCCGATCCCCACGTCGGCGATCCCGGCTACCGTCACGATGTCCCCCACGGCCGCTTCTGCCCGCTCGACGCGCCGCAACCCGAGGCGGCCAAACACGCGCGTCACCCGCGTGCGCACCGGTTCCGAGCGGCCGCCCCCTGCCACTGCCACCATTTGCCCGACGTTGAGCCGCCCTTGTCGAATGCGCCCGATGGCTAACCGGCCGAGGTAGTCGTCGTGTTCCAAGGTCGTCACCAACAGCTGCAACGGGCCGTCCGGGTCCCCCGCCGGAGCCGGGATGTGCCGCACAATGGCTTCAAACAGCGGAGCCAACGTCCCGCTCGCAGTCCAGGGCAGGGCACAAGTCGCCACTCCCAGTTTGGCGCTGGCGTACAGCACAGGAAAATCCAGTTGCCGGTCCGTCGCTTCCAGATCCACAAACAGCTCCAGGACCGCCTCTAGTACTTCCGCCGGTCGCGCGCCTTCGCGGTCCATTTTATTCAGCACCACAATGGGTAACAGTCCCGCCGCCAGCGCTTTATGGAGCACGTAACGCGTTTGAGGCATCGGCCCCTCCTGGGCGTCCACCACCAAAAGGGCCCCGTCGACCATGCTCAGGACCCGCTCGACTTCGCCGCCGAAGTCGGCATGGCCGGGTGTGTCCACGATGTTGATGGTCACGCCGTCCCACACCACGGCCGTCGTCTTGGCCAGGATGGTGATTCCCCGCTCGCGCTCGAGGTCAAAGGTGTCGAGGGCCCGTTCGGCCAACTGGGTAGGGTCGCGAAAGATGCCGCTCTGCTTGAACATGGCGTCGACGAGCGTGGTCTTGCCGTGGTCGACGTGGGCAATGATGGCGATGTTGCGGAGATCATGGCGTTCCACCCAAGCCATCGGCACCCCTCCCCTCCCCGACCCGGGCTTTATAGTCCTGGACCCACCGGCGAAATCGCTCGCCGCGCTCTTGAAAGTCGCGGAACATGTCGTAGCTGGCCGAGGCGGGGGACAACAACACCACCTCGCCGGCCCGCGCCTCGGCGGCCGCCAAAGCGGCCGCGCCCTCAAGGCTTTCCGCGCGAAACACCTGAACCCCCAGGGGATCCAAGACCGTCGCGATCTTCTCTCGGGTCGCCCCGATAAGGACCACCGCGCGCACGGTACTTTTCGCCACTGCCTCCGCCAAGGGCGTATAGTCGAGATGCTTGTCGTAGCCTCCGGCAATGAGGATGGCAGGGGCCGTCACGGCCCCAAGCGCCGCCGCCGTCCGTTCTGGGGTCGTGGCAATGGAATCGTTGATGAAGGTGACGCCCTTCACTGTTGCCACCGTCTCCAACCGGTGGGGCAGCCCTCCGAATTCGCGGGCCACCTGGGCCACCGCCTCCCTGCGCCCGCCTGCCAGCAGCGCCGCCGCCGCCGCATAGGCCACGTTGGCCAAGTTGTGTCGTCCGATGAGTCGGATGGCCGAGACGGCCACCACCGGCTGTGCCGCCTGGCCTGCTGGTTGCCACCACAACCACTCGCCATCCGACCACATGCCGGCCTCGACCGGCCCCTCAAGGTCCACCCGATAACGGCGACCTTGGCCCACGCCCGCATACTGCTCTACCACCGGATCCCGCGCCGGAAGCACCGCCCAGTCGCGGCGCCCCTGGTAAGCCAAGATGCGCGATTTGGCCATCCCGTACGCCTCGAACGATTCGTGGACGTCCAGGTGGTTCGGAGTCAGGTTGAGGAAGACGGCCCCCCAAGGGCTGTGTTCTACCAACTCCAACTGAAACGAGGAGAGTTCCAGCACTGCCACGCCGTGCCCGGACGCAGCCATGGCCTCCCAGTCCCACAGCAAGGAGCGGCCCAGGTTGCCGCCCATCCACGTGGGGACACCCGACGCCTTCAGCGCCAAGCCGACCAGGGTGGTGGTGGTGCTTTTCCCCGCCGACCCTGTGATCCCCACTACCGGCAGCGGACACGACGCCAGCACGAGGTCGGTCTCGCAGGTAATCCGCGTCCCACCCGCCTTGAGCTTGAGGATGGGAGGCTGCGTTTTGACCATACCTGGGGTAAGGTAGACGGCAGCCAAATCGGTACGCTCGCTCAAACGCTCGAGGTAGTCCGGTCCCGCATAGACCGCCTCCACGGCCTCGTGCCCTTCCAAGGTGGCCAAGGTCGCCTGCACGGCGTCCGGCGGCTTGCGATCGGCCACCACCAGTCGATATCCCCGGCGAGACAGGTACGGGACCAGCGGCTGGTTGTTGGCGCCCAACCCCACCACTGCCACCGTCTCTCCGGCCATGCGCTACCGGCCCTCCACCAGGGCGGCCATACGATCGAGCCCCGTAGCGATGCGCTCCAGCGACGTTGCATAAGACAGGCGGAAGTAGTGCGGAGCGCCAAAGCCGGTGCCTGGTACCACCGCCACCTTCGCCTCTTCCAGCCACGCCAGAGCCAAATCGTCCGAGCTGGCGATGGTTCGCCCGGCAACGACCTCTCCAATCAGCCCGCTCATGTCCACCCACAGGTAAAACGCACCCTTCGGCACCGCCGCCTTCAGGCCCCGGATGCGGTTGACCCGTTCCACGGCGTACCGGCGGCGGCGGTCGAACTCCTGTCGCATCGCCTCGACAGCCTCTTGGGGACCGGTCAACGCCGCCACTGCCGCCGCCTGGGCGATCGAGGTGGGATTCGAGGTGGACTGCGACTGGATGCCGGACATGGCCTCGATGATCGCCCGCGGTCCGGCTGCAAAGCCGATGCGCCACCCCGTCATGGCGTAGGCCTTGGACACCCCGTTGATGACGATGGTCCGCTCGCGCATCCCGGGAAACGCGGCGATAGACACTTGCTGGGCGTCGTCGTAGACCAGCCGCCCGTAAATCTCGTCCGAAATCACCCAAAGGTCTCGCTCCACCGCCAGCTCGGCAATGGCCCTCAGCTCTTCCGGAGGAATCACGGCACCGGAGGGATTGCTCGGCGAATTGACGATGAGCCCGCGCGAGCGGCTCGTCAAGACGGCTTCGATGTCCTCTCGGGTCAAGACCCCATCCGCCCGCCGGATGGGGACCAGCTGCACCTCCCCGTCGGCCAGCCGAATCTGTTCGGGGTACGTCACCCAGTACGGCACCGGGAGCAGCACCCCATCCCCGGGGTCCACAATGGCCATGATGGCGTTGTACAGCGAATGCTTGGCCCCGACGGAGATCAGGACCTCATTGGGCTGGTACCGATGTCCCACGTCGATGCGCAGCCGCTCGATGACCGCCGCTTTCAGTTCCGCCGTCCCCGCCACGGCCGTGTAACGCGTCTGGCCCTGCCGGATGGCCTCAATGCCAGCCTCGGCGATGTGCGCCGGAGTGTCGAAGTCCGGTTCCCCCGCCCCAAAGTTGACCACGTCCACCCCTTCGGCCAACAGGCTCTTGGCCTTGGCGTCGATGGCCATCGTCGGCGACGGACTCAACCGCGCCGCGCGCGTCGCCAGCTCCAGTCCCATCTCCCCGTCTCCCTTCGCCTTCGTTCTTCGCTTCTTCAGCCATTATACGCCGCCGCGCCGCCCTGCCGCCTCCCCGGCCGCGTGCCGACATCCGTCGGCCAGCGGGCACATCCCGCACCGCGGCGTAGGGCGACAGACCTCCTTGCCGAGGCGCACCAACAGCGCATGGAATTCCTGATATTGCACCACGTCGGGCGGGAGCGCGCGCTCGACCGCCCGTTGAATCGCATGGTACCGGTATCGCGGATCTGGCCAAAAGCCGATCCGCAAGAAAATCCGGTGCGTGTAGCGGTCGACCACGAACACGGGATGGCCTGCGCCGTACAGGAGGATGTCGTCCGCCGTCTCGGGGCCGATGCCGCGCACCGACAGCAGCGCCTGACGCAAGCTCGGGGCCGAGAGGGCCAAAAGCCGGGCCAGCCCTTGCCGCCCCGGCCTACCGTAAGCCAACACCAGCTGCGCCAAGCCGCGCAGCCGTTGCGCCTTACTGGAGAAATACCGCGTGGGGCGCAAGGACGCCTCCAATAGCCCCGGCGGCGCCTCGACGATGGCCTCCGGTTCCCACAGGCCGTGGGCCTTGAGCCGCGCGAGCGCCATCTCCACGTTGCGCCAAGCCACGGCCTGAGTGAGAACGGCTCCCATGGCCATTTCCCAGGGATCCGCCGCTGGCCACCATCCCTGAGGCCCCCACGCCTGGAGGAGCCGCCCGTACACCTCGGTTAACTCCACGCGCCCTCTCGTAACTCCTCTATTTCAATGACGACAGGTAGTTCACCATGTAGTCGACGGCTGCCGGGGGCAGGTGTAGGTTCGGCATTCCCCCGACCGGGTTCACCAGCTGTTGGCGGATCTGGGCCGGGCTTAGGATGCTGCCCACATGGGTCAGATCCGGGGGATAGACGAAGTGCCCCGGAGAGACCGCCACGACTCCCTTGGCGTTGCCACCCAACCCCTGGATGGAATGGCAACTGGCACACGACTGCTGAAAGATGGTAATCGGTTCCTGCGCCACCAAGTAGTCATGGTTGTAGATGCCGTTGGCGGTAAAGTACCCCAAAAAGGTCAGCCCGAACAGCATCAATCCAAACGCCACCGGACGCTTGAGCAGGCGCCGCTCCCGGCTGCGGTCGTAGAACGGCACCAGGTACAGCGCCAAAATCAACAGCACCGGGATCAGGAACATCAGCACCCAGTCGTACTTGGTCAGCCCGAGTTCGCTCCAATAGTAGCCGGAGACGTCGAAGAAATTCTGCACCCAGTAGAAGTACCAGTCCGGAGCCGGCACATACGCCCAGTCCGCCGGGTCGGCGATGTGGCCCAGGGACGGATGCACGAAGATGGAGAACACGAACAGGGCGGCTACGGCCGTCAGGCCCACCACCATCTCCTTGAGCAGGTGCTCAGGCCAAAACGGCACCACGCCTTTTTCGTGGTATTCCTTCGCCTTGTGCTCGCTGTGGTCGTGCTCGTACATGAACGTCCTCCCTGTACCCGCGCTTTAATAGGGGCCGGTGATGCCGTTGCGGCGGATCATGAGAAAGTGCAGGCCTAAGAAGCTCAGCAACAAGGCCGGCAAGAACAGCACGTGGATGGCAAAGAACCGGCTCAAGGTGGCCGCGCCGATATGGTTGCCGCCGGCAATGATGTTGAACAAGGCCTTGCCGATGAAAGGCACGTACTGGACGAAGCTGACGCCCACCTGGGTAGCAAAATACGCCTTCTCATCCCAGGGCAACAGATAGCCGGTGAAACCAAAGGTGAGGATGATCAGCAACAGCGTCACCCCCACCAGCCAATTCAACTCGCGCGGCTTCTTGTAGACGCCCATCCAGTAGATGCGCAGCATGTGCAGCGTGACCATGATGATGATCAAGGTCGAGCCCCAGTTGTGCATGCTCAGAAGCTGCTTGCCGAACAGGACGTGGTCCATGATGTACCGCGTCGAGTTGTAGGCGTTGGTAATGTCCGGCACGTAATCCATGGCCAGGAACATGCCGGTGACGAACTGGGCGATGATGAGGAGAAACGTCACGCCCCCGAAACAGTAGACGAATGCCGAGACCCGTTCGCTGGGATTGGTGTGGGCAGGGACCGGGTGGTCCGCGATGTCGCGCCACAGCGGCGAGACCATCATCCGCTCGTCCAACCAGCGCACGAAGCGCGTAAACATCTTCTTCGCTCGCCTCCCACCGCGTCGAAGTGGCTCGTGGCGTCTTAGGCCTGCTTGACCATCAAACAGGGACGGCGAGGCGACTCGCCCTGGCGTTCCCAGGCGCCAGTAAACGTATCCTCGCGGGCGATCCAGACCTCACCGTTCGTCAGCTTCCACCGAAACACCCCGAGCGGTCGGGGCGCAGGCCCTGACACGTTCAACCCATCAATGGTGTACACGCTACCGTGGCACGGACAGTGAAACTGGTTGGCCGACGGCACCCAGTCGACGTGACATCCGAGGTGGGTGCAGATGGGCGACAAAATATAAAAAGGGCAGCTCCCCCCGATGTAGCGGAGGTAGGCGTAGTCCGACGCCGGTTGCTTGACCCAATGGTCGAGCGCCGTATATGTATAACTGGCTTTGACCACCGACCCCACTCCGCCGGTACCGGCCGCAAGCGAGGCGGCCTGCAACTTCGAGGCCAAACCCAGGCGAATCCAGATGGGCTTGCTGCGGGCAAAGGCCGGCGTAATCGCCGCCCCCACCGCCGGCACCGCCACCAAGAGCGCGATAACCCCCATGGTGACGTTGAGCACCCAATTGAAAAAGTCCCGACGCGTCCACCCCGCCTTTTGCGGCTGTTTGCCGGCCATGGACCTGACTCCTCTCGTCTTTGGACTCGATAGGGCGGGATCCGAGGGCCAAGCCCTCCCCGGATCTGGAATGGACCCCGTTCGAGTGGTTCTGAACCGAGATCCGGAAGCAGGTTAAATCCACTCGTCATAGAGTTCCCTAAATACTATAGTGAAGTACAGAAATGGCGTCAACCAAGCCAGGAAGCCGCCAGCCCCAGCTCACCAAGGCCAAAAACAGCAAATAAAATCCGCCGGAGAGCATCAAGGCGGCAAAGGGCAGCCGATCGCGGCGCACCTCGAGCCACAGCGCCGCCGCGGCTCCCCAGGCCAGGGCAGCCGTCGCCCACTCCCACGGGGAAAACTGCCAGGGGCTAAACCACAGGCCTAGAGCCGGCACCACGCTGGCCTGGAACGCCATGGCCCCGGTGATGTTCCCCACTGCCAGCTGATCCCGCCGCCGCCGAATCCAGATCACGCTGTTGAGCACCTCGGGCAATTCCGTGGCCAATGGGGTGATCATCACCGACAACAGAAAGCCCGACCAACCCCACCGTCGCGAGACGTTTTCAAGCCCTATGACGAAGAAATGCGCGCCTAAGAGCAGACCTCCGAGGGCCATCGCCACCTGGGCCAAAATCACTACCGCCGGCGGCTCGGCGCCGCCCCATAGGTGCAGCGGCGACTCCGGCCGAGGAGCTGCCGTGCCTCCTCCCTGGACCATCAGGCGCCGCGCATGCCAGAGGTATAGGCCTACCAGCCCCGCCCCCACTGCAGTCTTGACTGCAGGAGAAAACCAGCCCGCAGCCACGGCCATCCCGAAGCTCACCAGGAAGAACGCCAAATCGCGCCGCGTCGGTCCGAGGTCGGCCCGGAGGGAAAGATGCGGTCGCCGGGTCCACCACAGGCCGGCTCCCAGCACCATGAACCCCAAGGTCGCCAACATAAACGGCGCGCCCAGGATGGCGCCCAACCCAATGGCGGCCTCTGAAGGATGCCCGAAGATCAGTGCCACCACCGGGACCAGGGTTTCCGGCAGGGCCGTCCCCAACGCCGCCAATAGGGAGCCCACGGCGCCCTCGCTGAGCCGAAACCGATTGCCGAACCACTCGACCCCGTTGGTGAAGTAATCGGCCGACAGCACGATAAGCAGCATCCCGCTCAAGACCAACACCGCCAGCGACACCGCTGTGCCTCCCCTCCGCCTGCCTGGACCGGTCCATCAAGCCACGAAGGGTATATGGGATCAGGGCTCGGGCGATGTCACCGCCAGCCCTGGAAACCCCTGTTGGCGCAGCGCCTCGTACACCACCACAGCCACGGCGTTGCTCAAATTGAGCGAACGCACGCCCAGCGCCATGGGAATCTGGCACCAGCGGTGGGGATAAGCCTCCAGCAGCCATTCGGGCAGCCCCGTCGACTCTCGCCCGAAGACCAGGCAGTCGCCGCGGCCGTAGGCCACCGTGTCGTAGCGCACCCCGCCCCGAGCCGTAAACAGCCAAAGCGGCGGCGGAGGGTTCGGTAAGGAGTCCAGGAAGGCGCTCCAGGACCGGTGCACGCGCACCGACACGAGATGCCAATAGTCTACCCCTGCCCGCTTTAGATAGCGGTCACTGAGAGAAAAGCCGAGGGGCTCGATCAGATCCAGCGCCGTATGGGTGGCCGCGCAGGTGCGGGCGATGTTGCCGGTATTGGGCGGAATTTCCGGCTCCACTAGCACCACCCGCATCCCTGCTGCTCCCTCCCCAACCCTAGAACGACTGCCGGAAGGTTTCGGTCTGACGAAACTCTAGATACAGCTCCGCCAGACGACCCAAGAGGTCTTGCATGCCCATATCGCGCAACAATTCAGCTAAAGCCAGGAAGTGGCCCTGGGCTTCGTCGGTGTTGCGAACCACATCGTCCATCCTCGTACCTCCCTCCTGCAGGGAAGGATTCCCTAACCGAGGCGGGACGATACCTTGGTTTCGGCCCAAAATGCCTCCAACAGGCGCCGGGTCACCGGTCCTGGCTTGCCGAGATACCGTCCGTCCACGGTGGTCACCGGCAAGATCCCGATGTTGGTCCCAGTCAAAAACGCCTCTTCGGCCGTGTACATCTCGTCGGGCGTAAAGGGTCGCAACTCCATCGGCAGGTTCAGCGCCCGGGCCAAACGCAGCGTCACCTCCCGGGTGATTCCAGGCAGGATGTAATTCGTCTCGGGCGCCGTGCGCAGCACGCCTCCGCGCACGATGAACACATTGGCCGAAGAGGCTTCCGTCACCACCCCGTCGCGCACGAAGATGGCCTCGTACGCGCCCTGGCGATGGGCTTTCTGCTTGGCCAAGACGTTGGGCAGCAACCCTACGGTTTTGATCCACACCTTGGCCCACCGGTCGTCGGGCACCGTGATCACCCGAACCCCTTCCGCCAAAAGTTCGCGCGAAACCGGTTCGACGGGGCGAATCCACATCACCACCGTCGGCGCCGTCCCCTCCGGGGGAAAGAGATGCGACCGCGGATGCACCCCGCGGGAGATCTGAATGTACAGGGAGCCTTCCTCGAAGTTCCGGTCCCGTTTCAATTCGTCGGCCGCTTGCCGCAAGGCGTCGAGGTCGACCGGAGGAAACTCCAACGCCTGAAGGCCAAACCGCAGGCGCTCGATGTGAAGGTCCCACGCAAACAGGAGATCGCCGTAGAGATGGATGACCTCGTAGACGGCGTCTCCAAAGAGAAACCCCCGGTCATCAATGGGAATCCGGGCTTGGCTGATGTCGACAAACTCCCCATTGAGATAGACTCGCATTTCCGTCTCCTCTTCCTCGCCAGCATCGCGAGAACCCCTGGCGGTCACGCGGCCGCCCCGAGCGATTCCCGGTTGTTGGCCCTGCCTTGTCCCATGCCTAGGGCGGCCCGCTTTTCGAAAACGCGAGCCCCCTCCCTTTACACATCGTCCCGGGCTTCGGGAACCGATTCGATGCGCAACAGGTTCGTCGTGCCAGGTGTACCAAACGGGACGCCTGCGGTCAAGAGATACCGGTCTCCCGGGGCCAGCACGCCGCCCTGCACCGCCGCCGCCACCGCCTCCTTCATCATATCATCACTGGTCTTTGCCGGCGCCATGGGCCACGGAATGACTCCCCACAGGAGCGTCAACCGACGCCGCGTGGCCAGATGCGGAGAAAGCCCTACCACCGGAGGTCGCGGCCGGAACCGGCTCACCCAACGGGCAGTGGTGCCCGACTCGGTCGCCGTGAGAATGGCCGCCAACGGTAGGGTACGGCTTAACGCGGCGGCGGCCCAAGCCACCGCCGCGCCGACCGACTCCGGATTCAACCCCGGCTCGTGGCGGTATTGGATGGCCTGATCCGCCCGCGCAGCCAGCTCGGCCAGAACTCGCACCGCCTCCACGGGATAGGCCCCCAAGGCCGTTTCTTCTGACAGCATCACGGCATCGCTGCCGTCCCAGATGGCATTGGCTACATCGGTGGTTTCGGCGCGCGTCGGTTCCGGCCGGTGAACCATCGACTCCAGCATCTGGGTGGCCGTGACCACGGGCACCCCTCGCCGGGCGGCAGCAAAAATGATGGCCTTTTGCAGTTCTGGCACCTCCAGCGGGGAGCATTCCACGCCGAGATCGCCGCGAGCCACCATCACAGCGTCGGCCCGAGGCAAAATGGCATCGAGGGCGTCGACCGCCGCCCGCGTCTCGATCTTGGCCACGAGCCATGGCTGAAGGCCGAGCCCAGCCAGCGCTGCGCGCGCGGCGCTTAGGTCTTCGGGTCCCCGGACCAAGGACACGGCCACAAAATCGATGCGGGTGCCCGCCGCGCGAAACGCCTCAAGGTCGTGGGGGGATAGGATCGGTAGCGGCCAGGGCGCGCCGACGCGACTGATCTTTTGGCCTAAAGACACCGTTCCGCCACGATGCACCTGCCCCGCGACCCAACCTGCTCCCGCCTCCAAGGTGGTCAGCCCCAAAGCCCCGTCGCCGAATTCCAAACCACTCCCTGGCCTTACTGCCGCCAAAAGGCCGGGCCAGTCTACGGTGACGGCCGGTTCGGCCGGCGGCTGCACGCCTGGTTCTACCACCGCCAGCCGCGCACCCTCGCCGAGCGGCAGGGGGTTTTGTGGGGTCACGGCCCGCACCCGGACCTCGGGGCCAGCAGTGTCCAACATGACCCCCACCGGACGCCCGAGAGCGGCACTGGCCGCCTCCACCCGGTCGAGCCACCGGCCGAGCGCAGGCAGGTCGGTATGCGAGAGGTTGATGCGCACCACGTCCGCGCCCGCCGCTAAGGCAGCTCGCAACACTTCGGGGGACTCCAAGGCAGGTCCCAGCGTAATGACGATCTTGGTCCGTCGCGTCGCCGGCGCCGTCACCCCAGTTGCCCGAGATGTTGGGTAATGACCTCGTTGGCCTCTTCCGCCTCGCCCTCCGGCACCTGGACTTCGACGCTGCCCCGGCCGTTTTCATCTAACTCCACGGCCCGAAGATTGACCATGAAGCCTTCCGCGGCCAAAATTTGCTTTAGCCGTTCCGCCAGGCGCATAGTGGGCGCGATATAGACCACCGTCCACATCCCCGGCCAGCCCTCCTCGTCGCTACGTCCGGCGCCGCCGCCGGTTTCGCCATTCCAATTACCATTCCAAAGGCAGGGGATCCGCTTTGTGCGACTGCGAGTGCGGCTGCCCTACGCGGAATACCGAAAGCACCGCAGCGATCCCGCCCAGGGCCACCAAAAGGTACAACGTCCATCGCAGGGAGGGGATCCAAGGTCCTACCGGACCGCCCGCGGCCAAGGTGCCGCCGTACACCGCCAACAAGATGGTGACCAAAGCCAGCGACACCGCTGTTCCTGAGGCCATTCCGAGCGACCGGGCCATATTCAAGATCCCTCCCCCCACCCCCAGGCGGTCTTGGGGCAGGCTCCCCATCACCGAGCTGTTGTTGGGCGGAGTGAACATCCCCAATCCGACCCCAACAAAGAACAATTCCACGACTAAAAATACCACGTCGGGTCGGGTCCCGATACTGAGCGCGAGCAAAAACGTGGCCAACGCGGCGACCACCATCCCACCGGTGGTGATAAGCCGCGGTCCCGCCCGGTCTGCCGCACGCCCGGCCACCGGAGCCGTCACCGTCATCCCCAGGGGCACGGCCGTCATCACCAGACCCACCACTGCCGAGGGATAATGCATGACCCGCTCGAAAAAGTACGGCATCAAGACCAGCACGCCGAACATCACCAGGTACGACAGCAATCCCGTAACGTTCCCGATGGTGAACACCGGAATTCGAAAAAGGCGCAGGTCGATGAGGGGGGCGCGCGTCCGCCGCTCCCACTGCCAAAAGGCCAACGCCAAGGCCAAAGCCACGGCCCAAAGGCCGAGGATGCGCGGCGAGGACCAGCCCCAAGTCTGCCCCTCCTCGAGTCCCAGCATCACCGCCACCAACAGGGGCGCGAACAGAGCGCTACCCACCCAGTCAAACCAAGGCCGGTTGCCAGACAGCCGATCCCGTGGCAAGATCAGTGCTCCCGCCAACGTCCCAAGGAGGCCCACCGGCACGTTGACATAGAAAATGGCCCGCCATCCGAAGAGCGCGATCAGGGCTCCGCCGACGGCAGGCCCCACGGACAGCCCCACGGCCTGGGCGGACCCTTGAAAACCGATGGCCTGTCCGCGCACGCTCGGGGGGACCGTGGCGGTGATGATGGCGACCGAGTTGGCCTGTAACATGGCCGCACCTGCGGCCTGGAAGACGCGCGCCACGATCAACATCGGCATGCTGAGCGCGGCCCCGCACGCCGCCGACCCGACGATGAACACCAAGAACCCAAAGGTGTACAGCGGCTTGCGGCCCAGCATATCGGCCAACCGCCCAAACAGCGTCAGCAAAGTGGCCAGCGTCAGGAGGTAGGCGATGAGGACCCAACCTACTTCCGACCCGGCCCGAAAATAGGTGCCGAGGTCGGGCAGGGCCACGTTGACGATGCTGGCATCCAACGCGGCCATAAACGCCCCCACGCAGACCGTGCCCACCACATACCAGTGGTATCCCGCCCGTTCGGTGAACCGCCGCGAAGGCAGCGACAGCCACCACGCCTTCAACCCGTGCGCCTCGCCCCCGATGTCCACGCCTATCCCCCCATCCGTCGCTTCGCTCCCGACGCCCCGGGCGGCAAAACGCAACAAGCCCCGGAACCGCTGGCGCGGTGCCTCGACGCCAGCCCGGCACGGGATTTCTGCCCCCTATCCTACCACAAAAGCGAAGCGTGCCCGCGCCGGGGGACCACTTCTGCTATCATCATCTCCCGAAAGCAGGCCGCGCTCGCGCGGCCCGGGAGGGGAGGCCGAGACCATGCCCATCGATGCCCTGGTGCTGCGGCGCCTTGAGGCGATATGGCAGGCGGAATTGGTGGGGACGCGCTTTGATCGCGTCGAGGCCGGGCCGGGACGAGCGGCCCTCATCGGATATCACCCCCAGCGGCGCGAGCGCGTCGTCCTCCTCATCGTCTGGCAACCGGGCTTCGCCCGCGTCCACCGCGTCCGCCGGCGTCTTTCCCTCGCAGGCGCGCCTGCGCCCGCGTTTTGGACCCGCTTCTTACCCTTTACCGTTGACGCCGTCAGGGTCCCCCCTTGGGAGCGGGTGGTTGAGATCCGCGGAGTGCGGCACGACGAATGGGACCTCCCTGTTCCCCTCCAGTTGGTGGTGGAACTGACGGGAACCCACACCAATGTCATCTGGGTGGACGCCTCGGGCACGGTCCTCGATGCCATACGCCTCGTCTCGGGGACGTCGAAGGGACGGGTGGTCTTGCCGGGCCATCCCTACACGCCTCTGGTCCCCCCGCCCGACCCGTGCGTGACGCGCGATGCGGCGGCACTGCCACCGTGGGCACGCCTGCTGTTGGAGCACGAGGGCGAAGAGTTTTGGCAACGGCTGTGCCGGGACTGGGGGACTCGGCAGTGGAAAGCCTGGCAGTTGACGGGACCGTCCGGGGAATCGGAGGTGTGGGTCTACCCCCTGCCGGGATGGCAAGCCGAACCGGCCGAGGACCTTGAAGCGGCCATCGATGCCGTCTTTATGGCCCGCGAAGAAGCCGCCCGGCGCCTGGAGTTGCACCGTCAACTCGCCGCCGAGTGGCGTCGGCGCTTGGATCAGATCTCCGAACGGATGGCCGAGCTTTCCGCGTGGCTCGAGCAAGACGGGGAAGCCGATCGCCGCTTGGGCGACCTGTGGCTGAGCTATCAGGGGCTCTTTGTCGGCGGACGCCGCACGGCATCGGTGGTGGATTGGGAAACGGGCACTCCCGTCACGCTGACCCTGGCTCCGGGACAGACGCCCGCTGCTGCCGCCCGCGCCGCCTACACCCGATACCGCAAGCTGCGCCACCGACGAGAAGCCGCCTTGCGCCTGTTGCCGGACTTAGAACGGGAACGGGCAGCCGTCCAGGCACAACTCGAAGCCTTGGAATCCGGCCCCCATCCTTTGGCGTGGTACGAAGCCCAGGGGGCTCGACCCAGCGCGCGCCGGCCGGCACCGCCGCGGAACGCGGCGTTTCGCCGCTACACCTCGATCGGCGGCTTTACCCTCTTAGTGGGTCGCAACCAACAGGAAAACCACCGCCTCACCTTTCAGGTGGCCCAGCCCGACGACCTCTGGTTCCACGTCAAGCAGGGGCCGGGCGCGCACGTGGTCCTGCGCACCGAACGCCGCCAGCCAAGCCATGAGGACCTCTTGGACGCCGCCCACCTGGCTGCCTTCTTTAGCCCGGCGGCGCATTCCTCCCTGGTACCGGTGGACTACACGCAGCGCAAGTTCGTGCGCAAGCGCCCGCACGCCGAACCGGGCGAGGTGCTCTACCGCCAGGAGAAGACGTTGTTCATCACGCCCGACCGCGATCGCCTAAAACGCCTCGGAGCCGTGCGCGACCCGTTGGGCGACCTCCCCTAAGCCCGCCGCAGCCGAAGGCGCGGCCGCCCCTCGCCCGCCTTATCCCTTGGGCCGGGACAGGGGCACGCCTGCGCGGCACAGGGGGCATTGAGCGGCTTCCCAACTGTCTACGCGCACCCGTAGACATGCCTCGTACGCATACGGCCAGGGCGCCTCGCCACCGGTGCGGTCGACCAAGGCCGCCACAGCTCGCACGGTGCCGCCTGCCGCCACCACCGCGTCGATCACCTGCTGCACCGAGTGCCCGGTGGTCACGGCGTCCTCGACCACCACCACCGGTTCCCCGGCTCCCACTACAAACCCGCGGCGGAAGGCCATGGTGCCGTCGACCTTTTCGCAAAACAGGGCTCGCACCCCCAAAATGCGGGCCAAAGCCCAAGCCGGAATGATGCCCCCTACCGCTGGACCGACCACGGCCTCGGGCCGAAAGCGGCGCACTCGCTCCGCCAGGTGCTGCACCCACCGCTCCAGACGCTCGGGGTGTTCCGTCAAGCGCGCCATGAGGAAAAAGCGGTCACTATGGCGCCCGGTGGTCAGCAGGAAGTGCCCCTCCAGATAGGCGCCGGTCTCGCGCAACTCCTCTAACCAGTCCATCCCCTCACCTCCTGCCCATGGCCTTTCGGCCCTTCGCCCCCGATCGTCTCCAACAAGCGGTCTAGGGCTGCCCGGGGATTGGGGTCTTGCGTCACCAGACGACCCACCACCACATCGGTGGCTCCGTCCCGGGCCGCTTGGGCCGGCGTGACCACGCGGCGCTGGTCGTCGGCCGGCCCTGCCGTCCACCGCACACCTGGCACCACGCGCCGCCCCTCAGGCCACAGGGTGCGCACCTGGGCCAGCTCCTCGCCACTGGACACCACCCCGTCCAATCCAGCCCGAGCAGCCAAGTTCGCCCAGCGCTGCACCCACGGGTGCGATTCGGTTCCCCACCCCAACGCGGCCAGTTCCTCCCGCCCGAGGCTGGTCAGCAGGGTGACGGCCACCACCGCCATCGGCCCCTTGTGTTCCGCGGCGGCTTGGAGCATGGCCAAGCCTCCCGCGCCGTGCACCGTCAAAAGCTCTACCCCCAAGTCGCGCGCCGCCGCAACGGCTCCCGCCACGGTGCGCGGGATGTCGTGGAGCTTGAGGTCCAAGAAAATCTTGGCCCCCCCTCGGGCCCACGCCTCTACGGCCTCGGGCCCCGCCCGCACAAACAACTCCAGCCCGACCTTGAAGTGGCGATGCGGCCAAAGATGGTCCATCCACGCCTCTGCCGCCGCTCGCGAAGCAGTGTCTAGGGCCACCCACACCGTGACGCTCATGGCCGGGCCTCTTCGCAAAACCCCTGAGCAGCTCCGATCGCGTCCCGAACGCACTCAAACCCCAATGCCCGGAGCGTTGCCGGCAACGCCTCGATCACCGCCTCCATGCGTCCGGGGTCGCGGAACGTTACCGTGCCCATCATCACGGCGGTGGCCCCGGCCATCAGAAACTCCACCACATCCTCGGCGCTCTCGATGCCGCCGATGCCGATAATCGGGATGTGCACCGACTGCGCCACCTCCCACACCACCCGAAGGGCAATCGGCTTGATAGCCGGTCCCGAAAGGCCTCCCGTCACGGCCCCCAGCGCCGGGCGCCGACGCTTAAGGTCGATGGCCATCCCGATGACGGTATTGATGGCAGACAGGGCATCGGCTCCGGCCGCCGCGACCGCTTGGGCGATGGCCACGGGATCGGAGACGTTGGGCGAAAGTTTGACAATCACCGGGCGCCGGGTGACCGCCCGCACGGCCCGCGTCACGGCCGCCGCATGGTCCGGATCCTGCCCGAAGCTGATGCCCCCCTCCTTGACATTGGGGCAGGAGATATTGACCTCGATGGCATCGATGCCCGCCTCGCGTTCGAGGCGCTCGACCACCCGCGCGTACTCGTCTATCGTGCGCCCGATGACGTTGGCGATGACCCGAGTCTGGGCGCGGCGCAAGAAGGGCAGATCCTCGCGGCAGAACACCTCCACTCCAGGATTCTGCAACCCGATGGAGTTGAGTAACCCTGCAGCCGTTTCCCACACCCGCGGCGGCGGGTTACCCGGCCACGGGTCCCAGGACACCCCCTTGGCGGCCACTGCCCCCAACCGCGCCAGGTTGACGTACGGCGCGTATTCCGGTCCAAACCCGAAGGTGCCGGAGGCGGCGATGATCGGGTTGGGCAGCGCCATCCCCGCAACCTCGACCGCCAGCGGATTGTCGCTCACTCCAGCCGCACCTCCTCGGCCAAGAACACCGGGCCGTCGCAGCAGACGCGTCGCCAGGGGGGCCACGTCGCCCGATCGGCCGCCGGCACCACGCACGCCAAACAGGCTCCCACGCCACAGCCCATGCGCTGCTCCAACCCGAGATAACAGGGTCCATGCCCCTGAACGGCTGCCGCGACGGCCGCCAACATCGGCGTGGGGCCGCACGCGTAGACCTGTCCTTGGGGGTGACTCGCGAGCCATCGCCGCAAGGGGCCGAGGACCGTTCCCGCTTCGCCGAGACTGCCATCGTC
Source organism: Bacillota bacterium (assembly GCA_023511625.1). Taxonomy (GTDB): domain Bacteria; phylum Bacillota; class Sulfobacillia; order Sulfobacillales; family Sulfobacillaceae; genus JAIMAE01. The sequence goes on from JAIMBD010000002.1 coordinate 187,639, forward strand.
GGTCGTCACCCACGGTTCGGCCCCGCCGGCGCGGAAATCTTCCACCATCACCACCGCCTCGCGCGTGCGGGCACCGGCGATGACTGTGATGGGAGCGCGTAAAGACGCCTTCCACCGCGCCCAGGCCGCAAAGAGGGGAGGAATCCCCACTCCACCGCCCACAAGACACCAGGGCCGGTCGGGTTCCGGAGGCGGGAACCCGCGCCCCAAGGGGCCCAAGAGGTCCAACGGCTCCCCTTCCCGCCGGGCGGCAAGCCACGCCGTTCCCCGGCCCACTACCCGAAACAAGACGGCGGCAAGCCCGCTCGCGGGGTCCAACCGGGAGAAGGACAGCGGCCGTCTTAACGTGCCCTCGGTGAGAATGTGGGCGAATTGGCCCGGTACCGCCGCCGTCAAGGCCGGATGGCGAAAGTACAGCTCTACATGGTCTCGTGCCACCACTTCCCGGCGCTCGATACAAACCACCATCCGTGCGGGCGGCATAGCCCCCTCCTTTCTCCGATGGCTAGGGCAGTTCGCGGTCCACCCCGTCGAATCCTGCCCGCCGCGACCGTTTCTCCGCCTTAATGCACCGCCCGCTGGCCAAGCCAGTGGTTCAGCGAGTGGACCGAAAACGTTGCCTGTTGGCGCTGGCGTAAGGCAGTCAGGGCCGCCCGCAAGGTATCCAGCGAGGTGAAGCAGGGAACGCCGCGCTCCACGGCCGCCCGGCGAATGAGAAAGCCCTCGCGCTCTTGGTCTCCCCCCACCGTGATGGTGTTGACCACCAGATCAAAGGTGCCCTGGCGAATCAAATCCACCAGGTGGGGCCGCGTCTCTCCCAGGCGCCGGACGGGAGTGGCCGGGATGCCGGCCAAGGACAGCCGGGCCAAGGTCCCATAGGTCGCGAACAGTCGATAGCCGAGTTCGACTAACTCCTTGAGCAGCGGCACCGCCTCCTCCTTGTCGGCGTCGGCGATGGTGGCCAGGATGGCCCCCCCTGCCGGCAGGCGAAAGCCGCCGGCCAGCAGTGCCTTGTACAGCGCCGTGGGATAGTCGCGATCGATCCCCATGGCCTCGCCCGTCGACTTCATCTCCGGACCGAGCGCGGCATCCACCCGGTCCAGCTTGCCGAAGGAGAAGACGGGCATCTTCACGGCGTAGTGAGCAGGCGGTGGCAGCAAACCGTACCCGTAGCGATCGGAAAGACGCCCTTCCAAAATGGCCTCGATGGCGAGCTCGACCAACGGCACGCCGGTGGCCTTGACCACAAAGGGAACCGTGCGGCTCGAACGCGGGTTGGCCTCGATGACGTACAGTTGCCCCCCCTGCGCCACAAATTGGACGTTGAGAAAGCCGCGAACCTTTAGCGCACGGCACAACACCTCGGTGTAGCGCACCGCCTCCGCCACCAAGGCTGGATCGGCCCGGCGGGCCGGCAACACCGCCAGCGAATCGCCGGAATGCACCCCTGCGCGCTCCACATGCTCCATGACGGCGGGGATGATCACCCGCTCACCGTCGGAAACCGCGTCGACCTCCATCTCCAGTCCATTCACATACCGATCCAGGAGCAGCGGCTGGCTCGGCCCGATTTCTGTCAACCGCTCGAGATAACGTACCAGTTGCGCCTCGTCCTCGATGATTTCCATGGCCCGGCCCCCCAGCACGAACGACGGCCGCACCAGAACCGGGTAACCAATCGAAGCGGCTACGGCCAACGCCTCATCGGCCGTCGTGGCGGTGCCGCCGGGCGGGCGGCGCAGGCCATGCCGCTCTAACAGGGCGTCGAATCGGCGGCGGTCTTCGGCCGTCCGCACCCCCTCGTAGTCGGTGCCCAGAATCGGCACGCCATGGTGCACCAGTCCCTCGGCCAGATTGATGGCGGTCTGCCCGCCGAACTGCACCAACACCCCGCGCGGGCGCTCATGTTCCACAACGTTCAACACGTCCTCCAGCGTCAGGGGATCAAAGAACAGCCGGTCGGAGGCATTAAAGTCGGTCGACACCGTCTCTGGGTTACTGTTGATGATCATGGCGCGGACTCCGCGACGCCTCAGGGCGTCGAGCGCCCACACCGTGGCGGCATCAAACTCGATGCCCTGGCCGATGCGAATCGGCCCCGACCCCAAAACCAGGACCTTGTCCCCAGCCAGCGGCTCGGCCTCGTTCTCTCGCTCGTAGGTGGCATAGTAGTAGGGAGTGGCAGCGGGAAACTCCCCGGCACACGTATCCACCATCTTGTAAACCGGCGCGACCCCGAGCTCCCGGCGGATCCGCCGGATCTCGGCTTCCGGCACCCGCGCCAGTTCCGCGATGCGCGCATCTGCCACGCCCGCCGCTTTGAGTTCCGGCAAAAGCTCCCTCCAGCGTTGGGGTTCGTTTTCCAGCGCGCGATCCAGCGCTGCCATGCGCGCGATCTCGCCGAGAAACCAGCGGTCGATGTGGGTGGCTTGATGCAGCTCATCTAAATCCATTCCTCGGCGGATGGCCTCGGCCAGGTAGAAGAGGCGGTCGTCGGTCGCCGTCGCCGCCCGCTCGAAAACCTCTTGATCCGAGACCTGGGCCGGGATGATGCCGAAGAGCGCATGCCGCTTGACCTCCAAGGAGCGGACGGCCTTGTTGAGCGCCCCGACGAAGGTGCGGTCGATGGCCATCACCTCGCCGGTGGCCTTCATCTGGGTCCCCAGCCGTCGATTCGCGGTCGGAAACTTATCGAATGGCCACCGGGGGATTTTGACCACCACATAGTCTAGAGCCGGCTCGAAGGCGGCGGTGGTCTTGGCCGTGACCGGGTTCGGAATCTCTGGCAAAGTCAGGCCCACGGCGATCTTGGCCGCGATCCGGGCGATGGGGTATCCGGTGGCCTTGGATGCCAATGCACTCGACCGCGAGACCCGGGGATTGACCTCGATGACCCGATACTGCCCGTCCGGGTTAAGCGCGAATTGGACATTGCACCCGCCTTCTACGCCCAGCGCGGAGACGATTTCCAACGCCGCCCGCCGCAGCCGGTGGTAGTCGACATCGGTGAGAGTCTGGCTCGGCGCCACCACGATGGAATCGCCAGTGTGCACCCCTACCGGGTCCAAGTTTTCCATGTTGCACACGGTGATGGCGTTCCCATCTCGGTCTCGCATTACTTCGTATTCGATTTCCTTCCATCCAGCAATAGACTCTTCTACCAACACCTGTCCGATGGGACTCAGGGAGAGCGCGTGGGCCAAGCGCTCGCGCAGCTCGCGCCGGTTATGGGCGAACCCGCCCCCGCTGCCCCCGAGGGTATAGGCCGGGCGCAGGACCACCGGATACCCAATCTCCTCCGCATAGGCCACCCCCTCCTCGACGTCTGTCACCGAGCGGCTTCTCGGGATGGGCTGGCCCAGTTCCAGCATCAGGCGCCGGAACAACTCGCGGTCCTCTGCCTTCTCGATGGCAGACAAGGGCGTCCCCAACAGCTCCACACCGAGGTCGGTGAGGATGCCGGCCCGCGCCAGTTCGCTGGCCAGATTGAGTCCGACCTGGCCGCCAAGGGTAGGAAGAATGCCGTCGGGGCGTTCTTTGCCCAACACGTACGCCAAGAAGGACACCGTCAACGGTTCCAGGTAGACCACATCCGCCACGCTGAGGTCGGTCATGATGGTGGCCGGATTGCTGTTGACCAGCACCACTTCCAAGCCTTCCTCACGCAGTGCCCGACAGGCCTGGGTCCCGGCGTAGTCAAACTCCGCCGCCTGACCGATGATGATGGGACCCGACCCGATGACCAAAACCTTCCGCAAATCCCGCCGCTTAGGCATGGGCTCCCTCCTTCCCCGGTCCAAAGGCGTCCACCATGGCCAAGAATTCGTCGAACAGGTAGAGCGAGTCGCTGGGCCCGGGACCGGCTTCGGGGTGATGCTGGACCGTCAAGATGGGGCGCTCGCGGTGCACCAAGCCTTCGACCGTCTGGTCGTGCAGATTGGTCAGGCGGATGGTGTAGCGATCCAGAATGGCCTCGGGGTCCACGGCGTATCCGTGGTTTTGGGAGGTGATCAGCACCCGCCCGGTGCGGTGGTCGTACAAGGGGTGATTGGCCCCGTGATGGCCAAACTTGAGCGCGTAGGTCTCTGCCCCTTCGGCCAACGCCACCAACTGATGCCCAAGACAAATCCCGAAGGTCGGGTAGTGATCCAGCACGTGGCGCACGGTAGGCAGCACGGCACCGAGGTCCTTGGGATTGCCAGGCCCATTGGAGAGCACCACCCCGTCGGGAGACAGCTCGTCGATATCCTCGGGCCCGCTGGTCGCCGGCAGCACCGTGACGGTGGCGCCGCGCTCCACCAGATGGCGGAGGATGGCGTTTTTCACCCCGTAGTCCAACACCACCAGCCGGCGCGAGCCGGTGCCGACCGCATACCGCGCGGGCGTCGTGACCCGCCAGACACTATCGCGAAGCATCGGCCCGATCCCTTCCCACAAGGCCGCGGCCTCGCCCTCGTCGGTACCTTCTGGCAAAAGGACGGCGTGACTGGTGCCACGTTCGCGGAGGTAGCGGGTCAAAGCCCGGGTGTCTACGCCGACCAGTCCCGGTTTGCGGTAGCGGCGAAGATAGGGGTCCAACGCCTCCGGATCCGGCCGGCGCGAGGGATGCGCACAGACCTCGCGACAGATGACGGCGGATGCCCAAGGGAAAAGAGACTCGGCCGCCTCAGGATAGGTGCCGTAGTTGCCGATCAAGGGGTAGGTCAACACCACCAGCTGTCCGTAATAAGACGGGTCGGTCAGGATCTCTTGGTATCCGGTCATGCTGGTGTTGAACACCACCTCTCCGGCAGCGGGCACCGGCTCCCCCACCCACTCTCCTTCAAAGCGGGTACCGTCGGAAAAGATCAGGCGTCCCAGCATGCTGCGCTCACGGCTCCTTCCCGCATCACCCAGATGCCTCTCACCATGGTGGCCACGGCGCGCCCTTTCAACCGCATCCCGGCCAGGGGCGTGTTCTTGCCTTTGGAATAAAAGCGCTCGGGTTCGACGGTCCACTCGTGATACGGGTCGATCAGGGTAAGGTCAGCCGCCGCCCCCGGAACAATCCCCGGATACGATAGTCCCAGCACGGCATGGGGGGCAGCGCTCATGCGCCGGAAGGCGTCGATCGGCTTCAGCCGCCCCGTGTGCACGAGGACCGTGAGGACTACGCCGAGACTGGTCTCCAATCCCGCAATCCCAAAGGGGGCTTCGGCATACGGCAACGCCTTTTCGTCGGCATGGTGCGGGGCGTGATCGGAGGCGATCACCTCCACCACGCCTTGGCACACGGCCTCGATCAAGGCATCGCGCACGGCTTGGGGGCGCAGGGGCGGGTTCACCTTGGTCACGGCGTGGTACCCCCACTCGGCCACGGCTTCGTCCGTGAGCAACAGGTGATGGGGCGTGACCTCGGCCGTCACCCGAAGCCCCCTGGCCTTGGCCCAGGCCACGGCCTCTAGGCTTCCCGGGGCGGAAAGGTGCGCGATGTGCAGGCGTCCGCCGGTCAGGGCCGCCAGCTGGACGTCGCGCCACACCATCACCGACTCGGCCTCGGCCGGCCCGGCAGGAATGCCGAGCCGCAGCGACACGGCTCCCTCGTGCATGGCGGCGCCTTCAAACAGGCGCGGGTCCTCGGCGTGTTGGATGATAGGCACGCGCAGACTTTGCGAGTAGGTCAGAGCAGACCGCATCAGTCGGCTGTCCCACACCGGACGACCGTCATCGGAAAAGGCCACCGCTCCGGCCTCCTGCATCCGCCACAAGTCTGCCAGCGTCTCTCCGGCCAATCCTCGGGTCACCGCTCCGATGGGCCAGATCTGGGTGTAGCCCAAGCGCTCGCCCGTGGACCGCTGCCACGTTACCAACGCCGGATCGTCCACCGGCGGCACGGTGTTGGGCATGGTCGCCACGGCCGTCATTCCGCCGGCTGCGGCCGCCTTGGAGCCGCTTTCCAGGTCTTCCTTCCACTCTTGCCCAGGGCTGCGGAAATGGACGTGGATGTCCACCAACCGCGGAACCAGCCACAGGCCGTCTGCCTCCACGCGCCGAACTGGCACGGCGCCACTGGGGGCTTCGACCACGCGGCCACCCTCCACTACCACCGGCCCGGACCACTCCCGCCCGGTGAACGGGTCCAGCACCAGGGCTCCTTCGATTTGGTAGGCTTCCGGGGGGCAGTTTTCGGCCGTCACTCCGCCGCACCTCCCAACAATCGGTACAACACCGCCATCCGCACCGCCACGCCGTTGCGCACTTGGTCTAACACCGCCGACTGAGCCCCTTCCAGTACCTCGCTGTCGATCTCCACACCCCGGTTCTGCGGGCCAGGATGGAGCACCAGCACATTGGGGTCGGCCCAGCCCAAGTGTTCCCGCGTGATTCCCCAACGCTCCCGATACTCCTGCCACGAGGGGAGCAACCCTTGGGCCTGGCGCTCGCGTTGGATGCGCAAAACCTGCACGACGTGCGCCCCGCGAATGCCTTGGGCGAGGTCCCAGGTAACCTCGGCGCCCCACTCGCGCCATTCCTCTGAGACCAGGCCAGGCGGCCCCACCAAGGTCACCCGCGCCCCCAGAGCCAAAAATCCATACAGGTCCGACCGTGCCACGCGGCTGTGCAGGACGTCGCCGACGATGGCTACGCGAAGGCCCTGAAGGCGGCCGAACCGTTGCCGCACCGTCAACAGGTCCAACAACGCCTGCGTCGGATGCTCGTGCTCGCCATCCCCGGCGTTGATAACGGGAATGGCTAGGCGCTCGGCCATCAACTGCGGCACCCCGGCCTCGCGGTGCCGCACCACCACTGCATCAACCCCTAAAGCCTCCAAGGTTTTGACGGTATCCCACACCGACTCCCCCTTCTCCAGACTGGACCCTGTACTGGAGAAATTCACCACGTCGGCACTGAGGTATTTGGCCGCGAGCTCGAAGGCGTTGCGGGTGCGGGTACTGGGTTCGAAGAAGGCGTTGGCGATGGCGCGGCCGCGCAGGGTAGGCACCTTTTTAATGGGCCGGCTCAAGATCTCGGACAGGGCCTGCGCCGTGTCCAGCAAGTCCTCCAAGGTCTTGGTGCTAAGCTCCGCAATCCCCAGAAAGTCGTCCATGGCCTCATTCCCCTCCCCGCCGCTCCTGGCCCTTGTCCCGACTGGGTTTGACCAGGATTACCTGCTCTTGCCCGTCGGTCTCTTCCAGCTCCACCCGGACCTCCTCGCGGCGCGCCGTGGGAACATTTTTGCCCACATAGTCCGCCCGAATGGGAAGTTCCCGATGGCCGCGGTCGACCAATACCGCCAGCTGAATTGCGGCCGGTCGACCCCAGTCGGTGACGGCGTCTAGGGCCGCGCGCACCGTGCGCCCGGTGAACAGGACGTCGTCCACCAAAATCACCGTCTGCCCCTCGATAGGCAGCGGCAGCCGCGTCGCGGCCAAGGCCGGAAACGGCCGATGTCCCACATCGTCGCGGTACAACCCGATATCGAGCGTGCCCACCGGCGGGGCCGCTCCTTCAATCGCCTCCAGGTTGGCGGCGATGCGCCGAGCCAGGGGCACGCCGCGGCGATGGATTCCGACCAACACCAGCCGGTCGGTCCCGCGATGGCGCTCGACAATCTCATGGGCGATGCGCACCAAGGCCCGCCGGATCGCCTCCCGGTCCATCAGCACCACACCTTCGGCCATTGTCGACGCCCTCCTCTCCCCCAGCGCCCCGCCACGGCAAACAAAAATGCCCGCCGCCAGCCCTGGGCGCGAGCATACGCATGCCATCCTCCTTTCCAGCCTCGCAGGACTGGTCTTTAAAGGATCTCCGGGTTCCTCTCCCCATTTCCACGTTAACTCGGGGCGAGGACTCGACGGCATGATACCCGATCGGTGCCGCCTTGACAAGCAAAAGACGAGGGGCGGCGACGCTCCCAGCGCCCCGTCCCCCAGACGACCGCAGGCGGTTACCCGCCGGACTCGGCAGTGAGGATCACCTTCAGGGCCTGATGATCTGCTGCGCGGCCGAACACCTCGTACGCCTGGATCACGTCCTCCAACCGGAAGGTGTGGGTAATGAGCGCGGTGGGGTCCAGTCGGCCCGACACCACCGTCTTGAGCAGCATCGGCGTGGAGTTGGTGTCGACCAGGCCGGTAGTGATGGTGACGTTGTGGGTCCACAGGCGCTCGAGATGCAATTCCACGCTCCGCCCGTGCACGCCGATATTGGCGATGTGTCCCCCAGCCGCCACGATGTCCTGGCAAATCTCGAAAGTGGCTGGCACTCCGACGGCTTCGATGGCCACATCCACTCCCCGCTGTCCGGTCCACTCGAGGATGGTTTTGGCGGCGGGCGCCGTCGCGCTGTTGACGGTGTCGGTAGCGCCCAAGCGGCGTGCCACCGCCAAGCGGTTTTCATCTTGGTCGACTACCAGCAAGCGCGCAGGCGAGAAGAACTGCGCGGTCAAGAGCGCCGCCAGCCCCACCGGCCCCGCCCCGACGATGGCGACGGTTTGCCCCGGCTGCACCTGCCCTTTGAGCACGCCGACTTCAAATCCCGTGGGCAAGATGTCACTCAACATCACGAGGGCCGATTCGTCGACTCCCGCCGGCAGCTCGTAGAGGCTGTTGTCGGCGTGCGGGATGCGGACGTACTCCGCCTGGGTGCCGTCGATCAGGTGGCCCAAGATCCAGCCGCCGTCGGCGCAGTGCGAATACATGCCGCGCTTGCAGGCCTCGCACTTGCCACACGCGGTGATACAGGAGATCAATACCCGGTCTCCTACTTTAAATCGCGTCACGGCGCTGCCGACGGCTTCGACGACTCCGATGCCCTCATGACCGAGGATGCGGCCCGGGGTCACTTCGGGCACATCGCCCTTGAGGATGTGCAGGTCGGTGCCGCAAATGGTGGTGCGCAGAATGCGGACCACGGCGTCGGTGGGCTTTTCGACCGCCGGCTTGGGCACATCCGCCCACACCGTGTTTCCGGGTCCTTGATAGACCAACGCTTTCACGCTTGCCTCTCTCCTTTCGAACGCGGACCGGGATCCGATTGCCGCCGCTTCCACCGTAACCGGCGCCGCTCCGACCACCAAAGGTGCTTTGGGATTGAACATTTCGGCCCGATTTCCCCAAGGAAGACGGCCCATTTGGCTCCCCTCGAGCGGGCCCGGGGAGCCCAAGCGGCGCTGCCCGCGCCCCCGTCGGCACCGGACCCCTTTGGCCGGCTTTCTTCGCCGGCCCCCTTAGGTGCGCGCGCAAAATCGGATACCATTACCGCAGGAGGCCCGCGACCGGCCTCCTCCAGGAAACCACAGGCGGCCAGGGCGGCCTGGATTGCCAGCCGTTGGCGGTCGTCGGGCGGGCACAAGCCCCCCGAGCCATTCCCATACCTCGAGAGGGGAGCGAGCGCGATATGGTCCCTAACGGTGCTGTGGAACGGGTGACGCTGGCCAATGGCGTCACCATGCCTTGCCTCGGCCTCGGCGTCTGGCAGGCTTCGGACCGCGAGGTCGAGCGGGTGATCCCCCAGGCGGTCGAAATCGGTTACCGCCTCATCGACACCGCGACTTTATACGAAAACGAAGCGGGAGTGGGGCGCGGGATTCGCGCCGCGGCAGTGCCGCGCGAGGAACTCTTCATCACGACCAAGGTCTGGAACCGAGATCAGGGGTACGAGCGCACCCTGGCCGCGTTTGAGGCCAGCCGCAAACGGCTCGGGCTCGAGTACATCGACCTTTATCTCATCCATTGGGCCGTCCCCGACCGATATCCGGAAACATGGCGGGCCTTAGAAACGCTGTATCGCGACGGGGCCGTGCGCGCCGTCGGGGTCTCCAACTTTGTCGTGTCGCACCTCGAGCGGATCCTCCAGGAGTCAGAACTGGTGCCGATGGTCAACCAGATCGAGCGCCATCCGTATCATGCCCAGACACCGGTGGTGGCCTTTTGCCAGGCCCACGGCATCCAGGTGGAGGCCTGGGCCCCGTTGATGCGAGGCGGCCCGCTGTTATCTGACCCGGCCATCGCCACCATCGCCGCACGCCACGGCAAGACGCCGGCCCAAGTGGTGCTACGCTGGCACCTTCAGCACCACGTCATTCCCATCCCCAAAACCGTTCGCCCTGAACGCCTGCGCGAAAACCTCGACGTGTTCGACTTCACCTTGAGCGCCGAGGAGATGGCGGCACTCGACCGGCTGGACCGGGAGCAACAATCGTTTCCGTACGATCCGGTCGCCGTCCGGTTCGGCTGATCAAGGGGGCGGGATTGCCGAATTGACACAGATGCCGAACTGGCTAAACTAGGGTGTAGTGATTCTGAATCCGAATCCATTCAGCCGTCGGCCGCGGCTCGTCCCCCAGCAGGCAAAGGAGGCGACCTCAGGTGCCGCCCATGAACATGGTGGCGTATCCGTCCACGCTGGCGCTGGCGTTCTTCTACCGGCTGGTGGGAGGCATCGGCCTCGGCGTCGCCGGGTTGACCTTGGCGTGGTGGGCGTTTCGGCGGTGGAACCGCTCTACACCGCACGAGCCCGTCACCGGCGATGTGGCCGACCGCGTCACCTGGGGATTGGGCGCACTGTGGCTGCTCGATGGCCTGTTGCAAATGCAGCCCCTGATGGTCACCCACTTTATCGGCGGCTTTCTCACTCCGTTGGTAAGTGGGCAGCCGCCCTGGCTCCAAGCCGCCATCCGGGTCGGCATCGCGCTGTGGGCGATCAACCCGGTGGTGTGGAACGCGCTCGCGGCCTGGTTGCAGGTGGGAATCGGACTCGTCCTGCTCTTCGCCCGGGATCCGGGGTGGCGCCGTGCGGCGCTTTGGATCAGCGTCGGGTGGAGCGCCGTGGTGTGGGTCGCCGGAGAGGCGATGGGCGGAGTCTTTTCCGGCGGATCCTGGTTTTCTGGCAGCCCAGGGTCGGTCCTGTTCTACGGCCTGCTCGCCGTCTGGGTGTTGGCCTCCCCCGATTGGCGCCGGCGCCGCGGCCAGTCGGCCGTGCGCTATGGTCTCGGGGGGCTGTGGACCCTCGCCGCCCTCGAGCAAGCCTGGCCAGCCAACGGGTTTTGGGGCCCGGCCCTGTCCCAATACGTCGCCTCCATGGCCGCTATGCCGCAGCCCGGCTGGCTCTCGGCGCCGCTCTACGCCTGGGCCCACGTCTTGTCCAGCGCCCCGGCGGCTTGGAACGCGGGGTTGGTCGCCATCTTTGCCGCCCTCGGAGGGCTCTGGTTTTTTGCGCCCGACCGCCTCGCCACCTTCTGGGCCACGATGGGCGTCGTCCTTTTGACGTGGTACTTCGGCCAGGACTGGGGGGTGCTCGGGGGTATGGGCACGGACCCGAATAGCGGCGCCCCGGTGTTGTTAGCCCTCTTCATCTACCCCCTCCTGTCTGCTCGGAAAGTGCTCGCCTCCTCCCCGTCTCCGTTCGGCGCCGCGCCGCGGGTGCAGCCATGAAACCGCGCACGGCCCGGACCGTGGGCTGGGTGGCGGTGGGCGCAGTCCTGGCCGCGCTGGGCGTGCGTACAGCCCTTGCTCACAGCCCCTCCCGACAGTTGCCACCAGAGGCCGCGGCCGCGTTGGCCGCAGACGGCATGACGCCACTCGGAGGTTCTCCGGCGCCAGATTTCCACCTCGTCGATCAGCGCGGTCGACCGGTTGCGCTCGACCAATTTCGCGGCAAGACGGTGATCCTCACCTTTCTCGACCCAGTCTGCTGGTGGGACTGCCCCCTGCAGGCAGCCGAGATGGCTGGCGTCGACCGCCTCCTCGGCCCGGCCAAAGACCGAGTCGTGTTATTGGCCGTCGCAGGCAACCCCACCGTCCACAGTTTGGGTGCCATCGCCGCCTTCGACCGCTCTCACCATTTGACGGGGCTGCCGAACTGGATCTTTGCCACCGGATCCACCACGGCCCTTCAGGCAGTGTGGAAGGCATACGGGTACCAGGTCCGCCCGGCCTTGAACGGGATGGATCCCCACAGCGACCTCTTTTACCTCATCGGCCCCGACGGCCATCTCGACTACCTCTCCAATCCTGAAGCCAACGCCGGTCTGGTGACGGGAACCAGCGCCCTCCTGGCCGCGTATGCGGCCCGGGTAGGACATTGGGCGCCGCCCCCTCAGGCGGACCTGCCCGCACTGTCGCTCGGCCCGGTTGCGACGGCACCGCCCTTGGGCGGGGTAGGACCCGTGGCCTGGTTGGGGCCGGGCCCCCAGACGGCCTGGGCCATTGGCAACGTTTCCGCAAACGGCGTCACCTATCAGGTAGCGTTCTACACCCGCGACGGCGGCCGCCATTGGCGCGATGTAGGACCGCCGGGGCTGTCCAAACGGGGCGGCACGGTCCTCGTGGCCGCAAGTGGAACGGCAGCCTGGGCTGTGGTGCGCCCCTTCGGCTACCAACTGGACCCCGCCGTCTTCGCCACGGCCGATGGAGGCCGAAATTGGGCCGGGCCCACCCTCTTGCCGGGTCCGCTCGCCCCGGGAAACCCGCTGGCTGCTGCCGGCGCTACGGTGGCCTGGGTGGCGAGCGGACAACACCTGTGGCAAACCGAAGATGGAGGGCAGCGTTGGACGGCTCGAGGTCTCTTGCCCGGACCCGCTGGCCAACCGGTCGACTTGGCCTTCAGCGGGGGGCAGTTGTGGCTGGCAATCGGCAGTCGATTGTGGCGGTGGACACCAGGGCACTGGGCCAACGTCGCGCTGCCGTCCGCCCCGGGTTCCGGGCCGGTGACCGTTGGCACCCCCTGGCCGGTAAGGGGCGGCTGGGCTACGCCCGTGATCCGTGGCGGTGCGCGCCCCCGGTTGCAAATCGCAATGGAAAAGGCGGGAACCTGGCAGTGGTCGCGCGCCCTGGATCTGCCCGCCCCCGACCTCGCACTGGTGTCGTTTGCCGATGGGTCGGTGTTTGCGGTGGGCGCAGCCGGACTCCACCTGGAGGTGTGGCGCTGGAATGGCAGTCCGAGTGGCTGGGTTCCCGTCTCAGGCCCTTGGCCGGGCCGAGGCCAGCCGACGGCATTGACGGCAAGCGGGAGCAGGTTTTGGCTCACGGTGGCGGATGGCAGCCGCCAGGCGTGGGTATGGAACGGCCGCGCCTGGATTCAAGCCGCCGTCCCGTAAGCAGAAGCAGGCGCACGGCGGCACTTTTCCCCTGCTTGATGGGAAGTGAGGTGAGAGGATGATCCCGTTGAACGCCATCCCCTTCTGGGCCTGGGCCACCCCTGGGATCCTGGTGGCGGTCGCGGCGGTAGCCGCATTGTATCTTTGGATCCTGGCGGGACCTGGCCACGCCCTGGTGCCACACCTTTCCCCGCCGACCCGGCTCCAGGCGGCCGCCTTCCTGGCCGGTTGCTTGTTCCTTTACCTCGCCTTGGGCAGTCCGCTCGGAGTTCTGGCCATGGGCTATTCCTTCACGGCCCACATGATCCAGCACGTCCTGGCGGCCTTGGTCGCAGCGCCGTTGCTGTTGGTGGGACTCCCGGCCGACGTGTGGCGGAGCGTCCTCCGTACCCCCGGGCTTGGCTTTCTCTTCCGCCGCGCCGTGCGCCCGATTCCGGCGCTGGTGGTGTTCAACCTATTCTTCGGGATCTTGGTCTGGCCGCCTCTCTTAGACGCCATGGTTCGGTCCATGGCCCTGATGTTGACCATGCACCTCATCCTGGTCGTGGTGGCCATCCCCATGTGGTGGCCGCTTTTAAGCCCGCTGCCGGAACTGCCCCGCTTGCACCCTGGTGTACAGCTGCTCTACATCTTCGCCGACGGTCTGCCGATGCTGTTGCCGTTGGCCCTTGTGGCCCTCGACACCCATCCCCTGTACGCCGCGGCCTACCAAGCCGGAGTCCGCGCGATAGGCATGGGCCTGGTGCCTGACCAACAGCTCGGCGGCTCTATCTGCATCGTCTTGGTCCACGCGCTATACGGTGCCCTCTTCATCGTCCGTTTCCGCCAATGGGCCCGCCTGGAAAGCGGTCGCATCGACGGCGTGCCCCACCTGTCGGTAGTCGAGCCGCCCGCCAAGCGGCGGTGACGCCTCACCACATTCCCACAGTCCCCTGTGCCGCATCGAGATCCACGGTATCGGTGATGCCGGTGGGACCAGGCACGTCTCCGGCGTACTGCCACAGGGTGGCCTCGGGCAGGATTTGGGTAGGGTCTGGGGGAGGCACCTGGACTCCCGCGTAGTTCCATGCAGTGACCCAATACAACACGTGGTTTTCGCCCCACGGTTGGCTGGCGATGGTTTGAAGCTGGTGCGGCCCGCTGTACACCCCAGGCAGGTAGCCCTGAGCGGCCACCGCCTCCGTCCATCCCTCGACGTAACCGAGCCATTGGGTCCCGGTTTGGTACGGCTCAAGGTCAAGATAGATGGCCGTGCCCGGAGGTTGGCCCACCCCTTCAGCCAATGCCACGGCCCGCTCCCCATCGACGGTGCCCTGGGCTTGCGTCTGCACCCCACACACCGCTTCCCCGGGCACGCGGTTGGCCCCGCTGTAAAGACTGACCAACAGCAGACCGTCGGCCTTGAGGGCCGCGGCTTCGCGCGCCGTCAAAGGCGTACTCCGGTAACAAGGTCCGCCGAGGTAACGGGCGGCGAACCGATAGGGGGTCCCCGGTCCGATCTGTCCTGCAGCGGCTGCGGGAACCAGCGATTGATCGGCGTCGAGCCCGTTGAGCACCTCCGAAGCGCCCGAAACGCCAGAGGGCGCCTGGGCGGCATCTGCCGTACCTTGGCACGCCGGCGCCGGCGTCGCTGCCGCGGGCAGGCTCCCCGTCGGCAGGATCCCAGTCAAGGCGTACTGGACCCAAGCCGCGGCCAGGGCTGCGCTGTCTTGGGCCGTGTTGCCGTTGGCATCCACGAAATACCCCGCCGTGGGCTCAGTCACTCCAAGTGCGCCGGGATAAGGCGACCCTTGGGCTGGCGTCCCCGTAGACCCGGCGCTCCATCCACACGGGTCATAGGCCAGGGCGTTGGCAGCGGGAGAGCCAATGGCTACCACCACCGCGGAGCCTTGTTGCATGGCCTGCCAGGCCTGGGCGAACGTAGTCAAAATTTGGTCGGCGGGAATCCCTTCGGCTTGGGCCAGCGCCTTCGCGGTCGCCAGATCGGCAGGGCTTGCCGCGTAGAGCGCGATCTGATCCGGCGTCGCCGGATGCGGCGCGTGGACGATGACCGTCGCGGTGGCCGTCAGCCCGGCCACTTGAGCCGTCACGGTGTAGGTCCCGGATTGGTCCGCCACCACCGCCACCCCCCCGTCCCCCTGGGGCGCCCACGCGACCCACGGGGAGGAGGAAGAGACCGTCCACGTCACTGAGGGGGACAACGGCTGGCCCCAGGCGTTGGCAACCTCGGCGCGGGCCGTCCACAACTTCCCCGCTACGGCCGTCGACGCACCCTGCAGGGTAAGACGGGCCGGCGTCTTAGTCCAAATCTCCGCCACGTCTGCCTGCACCGAGGGCGGCACGGCTTGGCTTTGGCCCACCACTGCCCACCGCATGGGCGAAAACGCTTGGGGCTTGCCAAGATACGCCGCAATGGCCCCAGGCAACGGCCCGGTCGAAGGCACCAACACCAGTCCTGCTTGCCAGGCCGCAGCCAGAGGGCCCGCTACCAAGGCATCGGTGAAGTGGTCGGGGCTGGCGCTGGCCAGCACCACCGCAGACCAAGGTCCGGCGGCAAAATAGGCGTCCAAGGCTACGTTGGTGGCGTAGCGGTCGGCCCCTGCCAACGGTACCACCCGGCCGGTGGCGGGCAACGGGGTCGCGGCCGCCGCACCGACAAGATACACCGTGGCGCCGGGAGAAAGCCAGGTCGCCTCGTCCGGGGGCAAGGGCCCGCCCCCCACAGGACGCAACAAAATCGGAGCCTCCGCTTCGGCAGCAAACGGCCCGGCTGCCAGCGCGTCCACCAAGTGGTCTTGGGCTCCCGAAGCCACGAACGCCGCCGGGAAGGCGTGGCGCTGGGTCACCGCAGCCAAATAGCCGGCCACTGCCGCCGCTGTGGCAAACCGGTCCGGTCCCGAAAGGCGGGCCCGCACTGCCACACCAGGGGGCAGCGCGCCCGAGTTGCCCAAAGACGCGGCGGCACCTACCAGGATGACGTTCTCCACACCAAGGGATTGCAGGGCCAGAGTGGTGGTGGACCCCAAGACAGTGGGCGATTCCGCCAGCAACAAGGGCGCATGCAACGCCGCCGCCAATGGTCCCGCCGTCAGGGCGTCGACGGCATGGGCGTCGGTCCCCACTGCCAGCACGGCCGTGCTGGCACCGTGGGGAAACTCCTCGAAAGCCACCTGAGCCGCCGTAGCAAACCGGTCTGGTCCGGCCAGCACCACCGGGGACGGCGGCCCCGCCGCATGGGCCGCCTCCGGCCCCGCGGCGACGCCAAACAGCACCGCCCCTGCCGCGAGGACCGCCCCCCATGGGGTCCGGCGCTGCCTGGTCCGACCTTTCCGCATCGTTGTCTCCCTCCCGCACTCCGCTTGGCGACAACACGCCATCCCCGACGGCGAAAACCTGTTCGCCGCCAATTGGGAGCGGAGTATGGCATTGGCAGTCGAGACAACCATTCGACACCGAGGGAGGGAGTTCCTGTCGAATCGTGGAATAGGTAGAAATTGGCACTATGGGGTCGCAGCAGCACAAGGCCCCCGGCCCTCCTGGCGGGAGAACCGGAGGCCCAGCGGAGCCTCCCGGGTTACCCCTCCCACAGGGAGGGGTCGGCCAAGTGGCGCGCCACCGTCTGAAGGAAGGCGGCCGCCGGAGCACCGTCCACGACGCGGTGGTCGAAAGTCAGGCTCAAGGTCATCACCGTACGCCACTCCATCCCGCGATCGACCCGCACCAGCTGTTCGCGGGCCCGCCCCACACCGAGTGCCGCCGCCTCTGGCGGGTTGATGATGGGCGTGAAAGCGTCGACGCCGTACATCCCCAAGCTGGTCACCGTAAAGGTGCCGCCGCTGACCGCCTCGGGATCCAGGGTCCCGGCCCGCGCGCGTGCGGCCAACGCGTGCACCGCTTCGGCAATGGCCGACAGCGTCAGGCGGTCGGCGTGGCGGATCACCGGAACCAAAAGGCCGTCCTCCAGCGCCACTGCGACCCCCACGTGGATGGCAGGCCACAGCCGGATTCCCTCATCGGTCCAGGACGCGTTGAGCATCGGGTGTTCGCGCAAGGCTAACGCCGCAGCCCGAATCACCGCGTCGGTATAGGTAAAGGCGTAGCCCAAGCGCCCAGACGCGCGGGCCTCTGCCAAGGCGCTGACGTCGACCTCGCTGAAGAGCGTGACCTGGGCCATGGCGGTCACGCTTTCCACCATTCGCCGCGCGATGGTCCGACGCATCGGAGTCAGGGCAACCAGCCTCCCGGCCGGCTCGGCTGGGGCTGCCGCGCGCCGGACATCCTCCTCGGTCACCCGCCCGCCGGGCCCCGTGCCCGCAATCCGGGTCAAATCCACTCCCAATTGGTGCGCTAACCGTTGCACACGGGGACTGGCCGGAGGACGGGCCGATGGTGTGGTCTTGGGCACCGGTGGCGGCGGTACGGCAGACGGAGCAGCCGATGGCGGCTCGGGGCTTGGTCCAGGCGATTCGCCGCCTTCGGTTGCCAGTTCGCACAGCACCGTGCGTACCGGCACCGTCGTTCCCTCCGCGACGAGAATGCGCGTCAGCACACCGCTGGCAGGCGCCGGCAGTTCCTGGGTAACCTTGGCGGCATCGATTTCGGCCAACGCCTCTCCCTGCTGCACCGGATCTCCGACGGCCTTAAGCCACCGCAAGACCGTCCCTTCTTGCATCCCCATGCCCCACTGCGGCAGTCGAACCGCTATCGTCATAAACGTGGTTCGCCTCCCGTCAAGCCGAGGCGGCGGATTCCCGTAGGGTCTGACGCACTGCCGCCACGATGCGCTCGCTGGTGGGGTACAGTTGCCGTTCCAGAGGAGGGCTGAACGGCACGTGGACGTCGGGGGTGGCCACGCGCACGATGGGAGCGCTGAGACTCCAAAAGCCGCGCTCGGCCACCAAGGCGGCGATCTCACTGGCGGCGCTGCAGGTTTGATGCGCGGGGTCCACCACCACCAAGCGCCCGGTCTTTTCGACCGAGGCCAGGATCGTCGCGACATCCAGGGGCACCAAACTCCGGGGGTCCACCACTTCTACCGAAATCCCCTCCTGCGCCAGCACCTGCGCGGCGTCTAACGCCTGGCGCACGGCCCCTGCCACGGCCACCACCGTCACGTCCCGCCCTTCCCGCTTCACGGCGGCTTGGCCCAATGGAATCAGGTACTCCTCTTCCGGTACCGCCTCTTTGGTGAACCACAAGGTGGCGTCCTCGAAGCACAGCACCGGGTCGTCGTCGCGAATGGCCGTCTTCAACAACCCCTTGATGTCGTAAGGGCTCGACGGGGCGATGATCTTCAACCCCGGCATGTTCATGAACATCGGGTAAGGCCGATCGGAATGTTGCGCCGCATTGGCCCCGTTGTAAAACATGGCGGCCCGAATCACCAGGGGAACCCGCGCCTGGCCACCGTACATGTAGGTGGCCTTGGCCACGATGCTCACCAGCTGGTCCATCGCCACGTACATGAAGCTGGCAATGTTGATGTCGACGATGGGTCGTAGACCGACCATGGCCGCTCCCGCGGCTGCCCCCACAAAGCCGTTTTCGGACAGCGGCGTGTTGCGCACCCGCTCGCGCCCGAACTCTTCCGTGAACCCGCGCGTGGTCCCGTAGACGCTGGATTCCAAGTCCTCGCCCATGATGAACACCCGGGCGTCGCGCTGCATCTCTTCGCGCTGGGCCTCGTAAATGGCTTGCAAATACGTAATCTCCCGCATGGGTTCGACCTCTCCCCCTCTCGCTGGGTCTTCCCCATCAGCGGACGCCACCGACTGGGGTGCTGTACACGCCGGTGAAGGCCTCTTCGGGATCCGGATAGGGGCTGGAACGGGCATACGCCACGGCCTCCGCCACCTCGGCCCGGACCGCCGCCACCACCTGGTCCAGCGCTTCCGGTGTGGCCACCCCCTCCTGAATCAGCCGCTGGCGAAAGGTGACCACCGGATCCCGCGCCTTCCACGCCGCCACTTCCTCCGCCGTCCGGTATTGGGCAGCGATGGGCAGTCCTTCCGCATGCTCCAAGTAGCGATAGGTCTTGGCCTCGATCAGGGAAGGGCCGAGACCTTGGCGCGCCCGCTGTACCGCTTCCGACACCACCTCGTACACCGCCACCGGATCCTGCCCGTCGACCACCACGCCCGGGATGTCGTAGGCCCTGGCCCGGTCGGCGATGTTGCGCACAGCCACCACCTCGGCCGCTGGCGTGGTCACGGCGTACTGATTGTTCTCGCACAGGTAGATGACCGGCAGCTTCCAGATTGCGGCCAGGTTCAACCCCTCGTGGAAGGCCCCTTCATTGGTGGCCCCATCTCCAAAAAAGCACAGACATACGCGGTCCGTGCCCAACATGCGCGCAGCCAAGGCCGCCCCCGCCGCCACCGGCACGCCGGAACCGACGATGCTGGTCTCTCCCACGCTGCCCACGCTGAAGTCCGCCAAGTGCATCGAGCCGCCCTTGCCGCGATTGACACCGGTCACTTTCCCCAGCAGCTCCGCCATCAGCCGCTTCATGTCTGCACCCTTGCCGATGGGGTGACCGTGCGAGCGATGATTGCCCACCATGTAATCGTCCACCCGCACGGCCATGCACGCGCCGACCACTTCCGCTTCCTGGCCAATGGTGGTGTGCGCCACGCCTGGCAGCTCCCCTTGGCGGACCAATTCCACGGCCGCCTCGTCAAAATAGCGAATGCGCAGGATGCGCCGATACATCTCTAACAGGAAATCAGGCGTCACAACTGCCCGCACCTCCTCGAAGAACGCCGCCTTGGCTGTGGCAGCTCGAATTGACAGTAATCTTCCTAGTGCGAAGAGTCAAGGCACCGTGGTTCCCGCCACTGTTCGGAAAGAGCCGCCGGACTCCCCCACCCCAAGTCTCGAGGCGCTCCCTTAAACCCCGCGCGACGGCAGAGAGAAGGCCAGGCCATCGGCCTGATAGACCCACAGGCAGCGTGGCCACGGCCGGTCCCGGTTTTGCCACCACTGGACGCCCACCCGTTCGCCCTATCTCGCGGTCGGCCGCAGACCTCTCGCCGCCATAGTCCTCTGACGGCATCCGCGTTCCAGCGCCGGAGGTTTTGGATTTTGGGGGCCTCGCCCCGAGGCTATAGACTGTCTGGGACCGTCGGCCATGGAGACTTGGCGGCCCTTAGGCGAAGGCGCGGCCTGCAGTCAGGTAGGCCGTGCAGTTCTTCCGGTAGGGGTGAGCTCGGTCGGCCGGACCCACTTAGACCCCCAGTTGGCCGGCGCTGATTCCGCCTCGTTGTCGGTTCGCAGTCGGCGACCACATCGCCCATTGGGAGCGGCTATACCCCGGGGTCGATCCCGCCATGGCTCCCTCGGCGCTCCGTCCGGAGCCTCGAAAGGGACGAGGGCTGAGATCCCTTGAGGTAGACCCCGCCGCTGCCACGACGTACGGCGTGTTCCTTGCGGAGCCAAACGGCGCCCACCATCCCCTGGTAGACATGGCTCCCGACTGCCGGGACCGGCTCTTCCGGCTCCCGTGGACCGCGCCTCGGAGAAGGCCCGCCTTCCTTCGGCCCTCGAGCGCATCGCGCACGCCGTCCGCACCGCCACCGTTTCCCGGTGAGGGCCTAGGCGTTTTCCGTCCCAAGGTGGCGGCCCAACCATTCCATCGCGCGGATCCAAGCGGCCCGGGCCGCCTCCGGGTGATAACGCTCGGGGTCGGTGTCATCGTGAAAACCGGGGGCCGCATGCGGATAGACGATGCGTGCCCAAGCGGCCGCGCCCTCCACGGAGCCGACTGCCTGTGCCGGTCCGCCCTCGTCGCGCCCGGCGTCGATGACCAGCACAGCTACGCCCTGCAGCCGCTCAAGGTCCGCCGGCAGCCCATCCCCGTAGAACACCACCAGAGCCTTCAATCGACTCTCGCGCTGCGCCCACCGCCATGCCTGGCCCCCGCCCTCGCCGAAGCCTAAGGCGCCGATGCGGTCTGGCTTTACGCCCGCCTGCGCGCGCAAGAACTCCAGGGCGCTAGAAAGCACAGCCTGCTGCTGGACTTCCCTGTCGCCCACCGCTTCTGGTTCTCGCGCCCCCGCAAGGGATGAAGGAATGGGGACCACCACCGCCGCCAACCCTCCCCGTGCCAACCGTCGCCCAACATCCTCAAAGTACGGTGTCAGCCCGCGCCGGTCCGGAATCACCACCACGCCCGGGACCGGTGACGGCGCGGCCGGCCGCACCCAATACCCCTCGAAGGGGCGGCCCTGGACTACAATGGGCACCCGGGCGGCCACCACGGCCGGATCATCCGGGCCGATGTGCACGGCAGGATCGACTGATTTTCCGGGCGCCGCCCCCGGCGCGAGTTGCCCCGAGGCCCAAGTCCGGTCACTTGCCTGACTCGACGGCTCCCGCTCGGTGCTCCCCAATCCCTGCACAGCCACCGACCTCCTCCCTGCCTTCCTCTCCCTGCTGTCCCCATCCCTGCCAAGCGTCGCAATTACGCCATGAGGCGCATCCAGGCATCCCACGGCGACGACGTCGAACACGCGTCCGGAAACGCGGAGGCCTGCGACGACGTCGTTGGCCGCCCGTCGGGCGCTCCCAGACGCTCTGCCACCACCTTCCAACTAGCGGGCAGCGGCGCCGTAAAACACAGAAGCTCCCGGCTGACGGGGTGCCGAAACGCGATCCGCCACGCGTGAAGCGCTTGATGGGAAAGTCCCAAGGCTTGATTGCCGCCGTAGACGGCGTCGCCCACCACGGGGTGTCCCAACGAGGAAAAATGCACCCGGATTTGGTGGGTGCGCCCTGTCTTCAACTTGACCAGCATCAACGCGTAGCCGCGCCACCGGGCCACGGTTTCGTACACCGTCACTGCCGGGCGCCCCCCCTCCACGACAGCCATCTTCAGCCGATTGTGGGGATCCCGGCCGATGGGCCCCTCGATTTGGCCGTGCAGGGGGTCGGGGTGCCCCGCCACTAGGGCCAGGTACCACCGCTCCACTTCGCGCCGGGCCACCGCTAAAACCAGTTGACGCTGGACGTCCGCGGTTTTGGCCCACAACAAACACCCTGAGGTGTCCTTGTCCAGGCGGTGGACGACCCCCGGCCGCCAGTCTTCCGGCGGCGCCCCCTCCCGCCATGCTGGCCACAGGCGATGAACCAAGCTGTCTTCCCAATGTCCTGGAGACGGATGCACCACCATTCCCACCGGCTTGTTCAGGACCACGAGATACGAATCTTGGTACAACACCCAATCCGGGGGGGGCTCTCCGCCCGGTGGCGCCGGAGGGAGAGTCCACCTGGGGCGCACATCGCAGTCGACCGACGGGAGCACCACCACATCCCCTACCTTGAGGATGTGGCTGGCTCGCACCGGATGCCCATTGACCAAGACCCGGTGCGCGCGAATTTGCTGTTGCCAATCGGACCGAGAGCGGTCGGGCCGGATTTCCGCCAACCACGCGTCGATACGGCGTCCTTGGGCTTCAGCCGGCACCACGACGGTTGTGGGAGGTGGATCGGGTGTTACCGCTTCGGGCATCTCCGCTGTCCCTCCTCCACGCCTCGAACACCAACAGCACCATCCCCACCACGATGGCGGAATCGGCGACATTGAAAACCGGCCACCAGTGAAGGTTGATGAAATCCACCACCTCGCCTGCCCCCAGCCGATCCCACAGGTTGCCGATGGCGCCTCCCGCTAAAAGGCCGAACCCGATGGCAGTGGAGACCGCCCAGTGATGACGGGTGGCCCCGAGATAGACCACTGCCGCCAAGAGTCCTATCGCCACCACCACGAACAACGCCGTCCCATTGGGGAACAAACCGAACGCAGCACCGCGGTTGAGGACATAGGTAAACGCCACGACCCGTCCCCAATGCCAAAACGTCTCCCCCGGGACGGCATGGGCTCGAACCCACGCTTTCGTCCAGCGGTCCAATGCCACCACCAACGCAGCAGTAAGCAGGAGGATCGCCCGCGACCGCATCAGACGCCATCCAATTGCAGCAACACCGACTGACACCGAGCACAGAGATCCGGCGCCTGCGGGTCCCTTCCCACCTCGGGCAGGTGACGCCAGCAGCGTTGGCACCGAGCGGATTTCGTCTTGGCCGCCGCTGCCATCCACCCCGGAGCCGGCTCCACAGTGATGGCGGCCACCAGGCAGAGTTCGGTCAGCACCGCCACCTGTTGCGCATCCGGCCAGGCCAAGGTTTGTGGCCATCCCAGCCGCACCTCGGCCTCCAGCGAGTTCCCGATCTCCCCGCGTTGCCGCAGCTGTTCGAGGGCTTTGAGCACGACCTCGCGCGCCTGCAACAGTTCGGCCATGGCCTTGCGCTCGCGATCGGTGTAACCCACGGCCCATGCCGCCGGCCACTCTGCCAAGTGCACCGACGGTGGGCTCCCCGCCGGGCGCGGCATCGTCTGGTAAACCTCTTCGGCCGTGAACGCCAAGATGGGCGAAAGCCCGATGGTCAACGCCGTCAGCAGATGATACAGCACGCTTTGCGTCTCCCGGCGCAAGGGGTCATTCTTGGCCAACGTGTAGAGCCGGTCCTTAATCACGTCGAGGTAGATGCTCGACAGCTCTACCGTTACCAGCCGTTGGGTGTGGTGGTGAACCAAGTGGAACTGGTAGTGCCGGTACGCGGCGTCGGCCTCCTCCAGCCACCGGTTGCCCAAGTCCACCGCCCAGCGGTTGATGGCATCACGCACCTCCGCCACGCGGTCGCGCTCAGGGTCAAAGTCGGACAAGTTGCCCAAAAGAAACCGAAAGGTGTTGCGCAGTTTGCGATACGTTTCGGCCAGCTGGCCCATCAACTCGTCCGAGATGCGCACGTCGCTGCGAAAATCGCTCGATGCGACCCACAGCCGCAGGACGTCGGCTCCCCAACGCTCTACCAGCTCCAAAGGGTCGACGGTGTTACCAAGCGACTTGTGCATCTCGCGCCCTTCGCGGTCGAGTACCCAGCCGTGGGTCAACACCCCGCGGTAGGGAGCGCGCCCGCGCATGGCCACGCCGGTGGTCAACAGGCTGTTGAACCACCCGCGAAATTGGTCGGCGCCTTCCAGCACCAAGTCGGCAGGCCACGTCAACTCCGGACGCTGGAGCAACACTGCGGCATGGGTCGAGCCGGAGTCCATCCAGACATCAAAGATGTCGCGTTCCTGGCGAAATTGCTTCCCGCCACACTGAGGGCAGCGAAATCCCGGAGGCAAGAAAAACGCAGCCGGCTCTTGCCACCACACATCGGAACCGCGCTGGCGCACCTTCTCCGCCACCCGGCGCACCAGCCTAGCCTCGAGGATCGCCGCGCCGCATCCCTCGCAGTAAAAGGCCGGGATGGGTACGCCCCACACCCGCTGCCGCGACAGGCACCAGTCCTGGCGGTTGACGACCATCGAGCGCATACGGTCGCCCCCCCACTCGGGATCCCACGATACCGACCGCGTGGCCGCCTCGAGTTGGTCGCGGATGCGGTCGACGGACAGGAACCATTGGTCCGTGGCCCGATACACCACGGGGTTCTTGCATCGCCAACAGAAGGGGTAGGCGTGGACGAGCGACCGATAGCCCAAAAGGGCTCCCGTCTCGCGCAGGCGCTCCACGATCACGGGGTTGGCGTCCTCGTAAAACAATCCCCCCACCAAGGGGGTGTCTGCCACGAAGCGCCCCCGGTTGTCCAGCGGCTGCAGCATCCCCACCTGGTACCGCTTCCCCACCACCCAGTCTTCCACCCCATGACCGGGAGCCGTGTGCACGAGCCCCGTCCCGCTGTCTGCCGTCACGTGCTCGCCCAAAATCAGCGGCACCGTCCGATCGAGATAGGGATGTCGGGCCTGCAGGCCCTCCAATTCCCGCCCCGTCCAACGACCCGGCAACACCTCGTACGGCAATTGCATGTCCCCAAGTGCTGCCTCGACCCGGGCGGCCGCCACCAAGAGCGGGCCGACGGCAGTCTTGACCGCGACATACTCCAAGTCGGGGTGGACTGCAATGGCTAGGTTAGCCGGCAAGGTCCACGGCGTGGTCGTCCAAATCACCGCCCGCGTCTCGAGCGGCAAACCCCGCGCTTGGCCGTCGACCAATATAAACCCTACGTAAATCGCGGGAGACCGGTGGTCGTGATATTCGATTTCGCCTTCCGCCAGGGCCGTCTCGCAGTGCGGGCACCAGTACACCGGCATCTGGTCGCGATACACGAGCCCCTTGTCCACCATATCGGCAAAGACTTCGAGTTCCGCGGCTTCAAATTCCGGATCGAGCGTGATGTACGGATGGTCCCAGTCCCCCAAGATTCCGAGGCGTTGAAACTCCCGGGTCATGGCCGCAATGTAGCGTTCTGCCACGGCGCGACACGCGCGCCGCAACTCCAGCGGCGCAATCTCGTGCTGGGTGACCCCGAGTTCCTTCAGCGCGCGCGTCTCGATAGGCAGGCCATGCGTATCCCATCCCGGTACGAAGGGCACATCGTAACCGCGTATGGCCCAGTACCGGTTGATCATGTCTTTCACGATCTTATTCAGCGCCGTGCCGGTGTGGATATCGCCGTTGGCGTATGGAGGGCCATCGTGCAGGACAAATCGCGGGCGTCCCCGACGCGCCTCGCGCAGACGCTGGTACAGATCGTGAGCCTGCCAACGAGCCACCTGCTCCGGCTCGCGCTGGGGCAAGTTGGCCCGCATAGGAAAGGTCGTTTTGGGCAGATTCAAGGTGGCTCGGTAATCCCTCAAAAACACCCGCGGCACGCAAGGACGCGCCGCTCCCTCCTTTCTTGCGGCCCGGACTTCAGGTCACCCATAGAACGCGCAAAGTCCCTGCCCTGCGCAAGGACCCCGCGTACTCTGGCCCCGCCCCAGGGCCATCTCGGTCCTCGTCCCATCGTCCTTGAGCGGCCGCACCCGTCCCGTCGACGCATTCTCTCCCGAGCATATCCCAATCCTTGCCGGGGTGCAAGTGCCGGCGGCCCGCGCCTGGCAAAGACAGGGAACTGACAAGACCACATGCTTGGCGTGCCCGCTGTAAGCCGCCGATGAGCCCTAACCAAACGGCGCAGCATCACCCGGCTCCACAGCCGGGCAGCCTCTGCTGCTCGCCCTCCTCACACCCCTCCCGCCGCTTCCGCGCCTCCTTCCGGAAAGCCCTCGCAGATTCACCCGGTCGAGGATCCCGGGTGCGTCATCGGCCCTTGACCCCCTTGGCCCGCGCCTGTTATAATGCCTCCAGTTCCAAGGGAACGGGCCGAAGTGGTGGAATAGGCAGACACGCGGTGTTCAGGGCGCCGTGAGCGTATGCTCGTGTGGGTTCAAGTCCCACCTTCGGCACCATCGTGTCGGGATGGCGGAACTGGCAGACGCGTACGTTTGAGGGGCGTATGAGGCAACTCGTGGGGGTTCAAGTCCCCCTCCCGACACCATCTTTAATATTATCCCCGTCAGGGATTCTCGCGCACGGGAAGGTGCGGTTTTTTTGTTTAGCGACCACAATGCAGCCTCCCCGCCCTCGCGGGAACGCGAGGGGAGTGCCGACACCAAGGTCACCCAAGAGCGTCGGCAGGCGCTTTTGGCCGCCGCGCAAAGCGTCTTTGCCCGCGAAGGCTATCACCGCACCGGGATCCGGCAGATCGCCGAAGCGGCAGGCTGCGCCGTCGGCACGTTTTACCTCTATTTCCCCAGCAAAGGGGACTGTTTTCGAGCCCTCATCGACAAACTCTACCAAGCCGTCATGGAGGCCATCGAAAAGCGGCGATCGGCCCAAGGCGCCCCAGAGGCCAAGTTGGCGGCGTCTTTGTCGGCCGTCACCGATGTGCTCATGACCGAACAGGACTTGGCGCGCGTGGTTCTGATCCACGCCCGCGGCTCCGAATTGGCCCTTGAAGAGCACTTGTGGACCATCCAAAAAACGTTTGCGCGGCTCGTGGCACAGGATCTCTTGGAGTGCGGCGTGCCCGAACCGAGCGCTACCGTCGGTGCCCACGCGTGGGTGGGCGCCTTGGCCGAGGTCGTCAACCTCTGGGCCCGCGACCCGCAACTGCACGATCTTCGGGCCATGGTCCACACCGTTCAGGCCCTATTCTGGCGGGGCTGGGGGCTGCCATCGACTTGGCCGAATCCCGCGTGAAGCGCCCGGCGTTCCGCATTCACCTCAAGCCGCCAAAATTTTTCCTTTTTGGGCGGGTTCGACAAGGAGTCTTCCGCACCCAAGGCGAATATGCTGGAGCGAACTGGCCTGCCAATCTATCCTAACCATGGAGGACCCGTTTGATGCGTCACGCCCGTCTGGTTGCTTGGGTTTTGGCGGTTACCTTGGGCACCCTACTCGCCGGTTGCGGCCTTATCACCGGCATCGGCCGCACTCCGACTGCACCGTCCTCGGCCACCCCCCTGGCCGTCGCGCCCTCCCGCACTGCGCACAAGACGCCCCTCAGGATGTCTTTACCGGAGCCACTCCAACCGGTGTCGCACATCGCCCATGCCGCAAGCCCGCATCTTACGGTCTACGCTGCCCCTCCTGACGCCCCGCGACCGGTACCGGTGTACTGGTTTGGCTCCCCCGCCGGCAACCACGTGTACATTACCATCGACGACGGGTGGGCCCCGAGTACCCGTGTCCTGGTCTACCTCGAGCGCACGCACCTACCGGTCACTGCGTTCCTCATCCGGAACGCCATGGCCGAACATCTGGCTTACTGGAAGGCCTTCGTGGCCGCTGGCGGGGTGGTCGAAGACCATACCGTCTCGCATCCGGATTTGGTGTATCAACCCTACGCGCAACAGGTGGCTCAATGGCAAGGGGAACGGACGGCCCAGGCAGCTTGGTTGGGCACCACCGCCACCCTCGGGCGCCCGCCTTACGGGGGATTGAATGAAACCGTAGAACAGGCCGCTGCCGCAGCCGGACTGAAGGGGATCGTCATGTGGAGCGCCAGCATGGGGCCTCATGGTCTCGTCACCTGGAACGGGCGCCCGGTGCAGGCCGGCGACATCATCCTCCTGCACTGGGACCCAGGTCTGTATAGGGAGCTGATGACGCTCTTGCAGATCCTGGCCCAGCGCCACCTCACTCCGGCCCCGCTGCTCAGCGGCTTACCCGTTGCCGGGCCCTGACGCCGACCCAACGCGGCACTGCGAGGCCCAGGGCAATGAGTCCGCCCTGCACTGCGATCACCCCCGGCCAACCACCGCGTTGGAAGGCGAGGAGGCCCAACGACGACCCCACGGAGCCGCCGAGAAAGTAGCTGACCATGTACACGGTGTTCAGGCGACTGCGAGCTTGGGCGTGCTGCGCGTACACGCGGGATTGGTTGGAGACGTGCCCAAACTGGCACCCGGCATCCACCAACACGATGCCCGCCACCAGAGGACCGAGGCGGTCGACGCCGGCCCACAGCAGGGCTACGCCGGCGGCCAGGATGCCGTACGCCATCCACACCTGTTGGGCCGGGGGCCGCCGGTCGGCGAGGTGTCCCGCCAAGGGCGCCATGGCTGCACCGGCCAGTCCTGCCAGACCAAACAGCCCGATGACGCCCGCCGAGAAGTGGAACGGCGGACCGCTGAGGTGAAAGGTCAAGGTGGTCCACAGGGCTGAGAAGATCCCAAACAAGGCCGCGCCGCTGACCGACGCCTCTCTCAGCGCCGGCAAGGTGGCCACCAGTTCCCGCAACGAGGCCAAGAGCTGGCGGTACGCCATCCGTTGGTGGGGAGCAAGAGGAGGCAACCACCGCCAAAAGCCCGCCGCCAGGACCAGGGCGAAACCAGCCGCCAGGGCGAACACGGCGCGCCAGCCGAGCCACTGGCCCATCCATCCCCCGAACACGCGACTGGCCAAGATCCCGAGCAGAAGCCCAGACATCACGGTGCCGACCGCGCGCCCGCGCCGCTCAGGCGTCGCCAAATCCGCGGCCAGCGGCACCACGATTTGCGGCACCACCGTGGTGACCCCCACCAAAAAGGCTCCCACGTCGAAAACCCACAAGACCGGCGCCGTGGCCATGACCAAAAGGAAGGTGGCCACGGCCAACAACAGCCCGACGATGGTCTTGCGGCGGTCGGTACCGTCTCCCAGGGGAACGAAGACGAACAACCCCACCGCATAGCCGAGTTGGCTTAACGTGACGGCCCATCCCGCAGCCGGTGCAGGCACCCCCAATCCGCGGGCCACGAGGTGTAGGAGCGGTTGGCTGTAATAGAGGTTGGCGACGCTTACGCCGGTGGCGATGGCAAAAAACGTTGTCAGCCCCGGGGTCAACGTCAGTTGCGCGGCTATCGCCTTGGTCTTGACCTCCCGATTCATGGGCGCTGGGTTGCCTCCCTGCGCAAGGCGACGGTGTGGAGCGGGCGGTAAATAGGCCCCGAAGGGGTCAAGGTGCTGTGCACCAAAGCCACCTGCGTAATGGCCACCGTCACAGGACGCCACGGTGGCAGCGGCCCAGAAGGTCCCCGCCGGGGTCGGGCGACCGTCACGTGGGGCCGCCACGGATTGGATTCGGCCTCAAACCCCACCGCCCGCGCGGCCGCCAAGGTCTCGGCCTGAATGCGCGCCAAGGGCCGCGGCACAGTTCGGCTCCCCACCCAGATGGCCCGGGGAGCCTGCGGCGGCCCGAAGGTGCCGCTCTGGTCCAAGTGCCAGGAGACTGCCGGCAGCGCCGCCACCGCCTCCAGGGCCGTCGCCAGCCTTCGTGCCCACTCGGCGGGCCAGTCTCCCAGAAAAAGATAAGTCAAGTGCACCGCCGTCTCGGCCACCCAGGTGGCCTCCCATCCCGCCCGGCGCAGCTGGCCCTGATAAGCCGCCACCGCCGGCGCCAATGCCGTCCCGGCCAACGATGTGCCGATAAACAGGCGCGTACGTCTCGCCTCCTTGCCGTCCCCGGCTTGCCGGTGGCCAGCCGCACCGGTAGCATGGGGACAGGTCATCGAGAAATGAGGGATGCCGTGAATACCGTGCTAAACCTGCGCGGCGTGTCGTTCATCCGCGGGCACCGCGCCATCCTCCGCGACCTTTCCTGGACAGTGGAGGCCGGGCAACACTGGGTCCTCTTGGGTCCCAACGGATCCGGAAAGACCTCGCTACTCAATCTTATCATGGGCTATCAATGGCCGTCGGCGGGGGCGATCGAACTGCTGGGTCACCGCTTCGGCACCACTGACCTGCGCCTCTTGCGCCGGCACGTGGGGTGGGTCAGCGCCGCCTTAAGCGACTGGCTCGGACGGCATCACGGGCACCGCCCAGCCTGGGAGGTGGTGGCGGCCGGCGCCCTCGGCGCCATCGGCAGCCATCCCCACTCCGACGAGCCTACGCGTCGCTCCGCCTTTGCATGGTTGGCCGCCTTCGGGCTGGCAGGGCGCGAGGAGACCCCCTACCAGCTCCTCTCCCAGGGCGAGCGCCAACGGACCCTTTTGGCCCGCGCCTGGCTGGCCAGCCCGCGCCTGCTCATCCTTGACGAACCGTGTGCCGGGCTGGACCTCAGCGGGCGCGAACAGCTGCTGACGGCACTTAACCGGCTGGCCGCACAGCCAGATAGCCCTACGCTGATCTACGTCACCCACCATCCCGAAGAGGTCATACCCGTCATCACGCACGCGCTGTTGCTGAGAGCAGGCGAGGTGTTGGCGCAAGGTCCCAAAACCGCCGTAATCGCCCCCGCCGAGCTCGGGCGGCTCTTTGACCTGCCGGTCGAAGTACAGTGGCGTGGCGGCCGACCTTGGGTGACCGTCCAACCGCTGTGACTGCTTGCCACCATTTGCCGCCGCGCAGCCAACATACCGCCGAGTCCCCGCAGGGCATCCTTCGGGAGGGAGGGATGCATGATGGGGAAAGTGCTGGCCACTTTTCAAGACCCGGCTCGGGCCGAAGAGGCGGTACACGCCTTGGAGGAGGCCGGGTTCACCGATCGCGAAATCTCGCTGGTGAGCAAGGACCATCGCCGCCAAACCAAAGGGGATAGTCTGGCCGACGGCACCGCCTGGGGCGCCGGCATAGGAGCCGGCGCGGGGCTCTTGGCCAGTGCCGGCCTTTTGGCCATCCCTGGGATCGGTCCCATTCTCGCGGCGGGACCTTTGGCTGCTGCCTTGACCGGCGCCACCGTGGGCGGACTGACCGGCGCCTTCATGGACTGGGGAGTGCCGGAAGCCGAGGGACGTCACCTGCAGCGGGAAGTAGAAGAAGGCCGGGCAGTGGTCTTGGTCGACGCCGGGCCGCGCGCGGAACGGGCGGAGTCCATTCTCCGCCGCTACGGCCAAGAGGTCCAAGCGTTGCACGGATAGGAAGGAGGGCATGCCGTGCGCCAACTGACTGTGCGCTGCACCGTGGACAACTGCTATTACTGGGCTCAAGACAACTACTGCGCGGCAGAGTCCATCCTCATTACTTCCGACGCCGCGGGCCGCCGCTATCCGGAAGGGGTCGACGCCCCGCAGACCAACATGATCGTCCAGGACATCGGAGAGACGCCGGTGTCCAACTGCGCCGAGACGGCGTGCAAGACCTTCCGCCGAAAGTAGCCCGGGGCCCCCAGACGGGGGCCCTTGCCTCTCACACCCCCGCCAAGTACAGCGCAAAGTCACCGCGACGGTCGAGCCATACCCGCTCCGGGTGCCACCCTGCCGCTTGCAGCAGCGTTCGAAACCCGGCCAGGCTGTATTTGTACGAGTTCTCGACGTGAATCCGCTCTCCCGGCCCGAACGAAAACCGTCGGCCCCCCACCGCCACCTCTTGGCGCGTGCGCGAAACCAGGTACAACTCCACCCGATGCCGCGCGGCGTTATAGGTGGCGAGATGGTCAAACGCCTCGGGATCGAAGTCGGCACCGAGTTCCCGGTTGAGGCGGACCAACAGGTTGCGGTTGAATGCCGCCGTCACTCCACGGCGATCGTTGTACGCCGCCTCCAACCGCTGCCGATCCTTTTCCAGGTCTACCCCCACCAACAGCCCGTCCCCCGGTTCCAGTCCGGCTCCCAACCGACGCAAGAACGCCACGGCTTCGGCCGGCTCGAAGTTGCCAATAGAAGAGCCCAAGAAGGCCACCAATCGCGGCAACGGCCCCGCCTCCGGCCAGCGCCAGCCTCCGCTGTAATCCGCGACCTGCGGCTGGATCGCGCCGGCCCAACCGCTGTCACGGACCCGGGCCACGGTCGCCTCCAATCCGCTGGGGGCAATATCCACCGGCAGATAGACCGCCACCTCCGGCAGGGCCGCCAACAGCAACACCGTTTTTTCCCCGTTGCCGGGCCCAAGCTCCGCCACGGCCTTGGGCCGGGGTCGGGTAGACGGCCACACCGTTCCCAACCGGCCTAAAATCTCGCACTCGGCCCGCGTCAGATAATACTCCGGCACTTGGGTAATGGCCTCGAACAGCCGGCAACCCTCAGCATCGTAGAGGTACTTGCAGGGGATGGCCTTCTGGGGTTGACTCAACCCCTGCAGCACGTCGCGCTCGAGCGCCGACGTTGAAGACACGCCCGACAGCTCTTGGGGACCCACGCCGACTCCCCCTCCAGGCTTGGTTGCCTGAATTGCGCATCCGCTCGGAACTGCGCGCCTTCAGTGTAGGCCTTGCGCCCCAGGTCGTCAACGCGGGGGCCCCCCGACGATGGTCGGAGGGCCCGCGTCCCTTTAGCCCAGTGCCTGCCACGACCGCCCTCATACCGATGCCCTTGAACAGCCCCTCAAAACCTCCCCGCCAGTGGGGGACGGTCTTCAGGCCCTGCGGCCCCTCAAGGTGCGGTCTTTTGAAACCGGCGGAAGAGCCCGCGAATGGGGTCCCAGTACCGGTCGGCCACCCGCTCCTTCAACGGAATGATGGCGTTGTTGGTGATCTCGATCGCCTCCGGGCACACTTCGGCACAACAGTGCGTGATGTTGCACCAGCCTACGCCGGCCGTCTCGCGGATAAACCCCACCCGGTCTCCGGCATCCATCGGGTGCATCTCCAATTCGGCCAGCCGGGCCATAAAACGGGGCCCAAAGTAGTGCTCCTGCTCG
This sequence comes from Bacillota bacterium, assembly GCA_023511625.1. Lineage (GTDB taxonomy): Bacteria > Bacillota > Sulfobacillia > Sulfobacillales > Sulfobacillaceae > JAIMAE01. The sequence goes on from JAIMBD010000002.1 coordinate 220,666, forward strand.
TGGTGTTCGCGCAGGACGTGGCAGACGTCTTGGCACAAGAAACACTCGATGCAGCGGCGAAATTCCTGGACCCGGTCGACGTCGCGCTGGTAGAGGGTGAAGGGGGCGGGCTCGCGGGGCTGAAAGGGCGGGATTTGCCGCATCACCCGGTAGTTCCAGGACACGTCGGTGACCAAATCCTTGATGATAGGAAAGGTCTTCATGGGACGCACATGAACCGGGACCCCCTCTTTGACGAACTCGTCCAGGCGGGTCTTGCACAAAAGGCGCGGGCGCCCATTGACCTCTGCACTGCAAGATCCGCAGTGCGCAGCCTTGCAATTCCACCGCACGGCCAAATCGGGAGCGAGGTGCGCCTGAATCCAGTGCACCGCGTCCAGCACCACCATGCCCGGCATCAGCGGTACTTCGTAGGGCTTCTCTTCCCCGCCGTGCTGGTCTCCCCGGTAGACCCACAGCGTCACCGTTTCCGCCATCGCCTACTTCGTCTCCTCTCTGCCGTTCTGGGCCTGCCGAGCGCGCAGGACCCCCGGAGCCACTCCAGCTTCGAACAGCCGGGCCAGTTCGGGCGGCATCTCGGGGACCGGTTCGGGGCGAATGTGGTACCGACCGTCCTCATACGTCTGGACAAAATTGACCCGCCCGTATTCTGGCAGTTCCTCCGGATAGTCGGTGCGCCAATGGGCCCCCCGGCTCTCCTTGCGCTCCAACGCCCCCCGAAAGATAGCCTCCGCCAGAAGTAGCATCGATTGCACCTCAAACACCGTGTGCCAGCCAGGGTTGAAGTGCAGGGGCCCATCCACCGACATGCGCTCGGCCCGCGCCTTTAGCTCCTCCAGCTCGGCCAACCCCTTCTCCAACTCTGGCCCGCTCCGCTCGATCCCGGCATAGGTGCTCATGATGGTCTGCAACGCCTCGTGGATCAGGTAGGGGTTCTCGCCGCCCTCCACCTCAAATGGGCGCAGCACCCGCCGCATCTCGTCGCGCACCTCGGCCTCGTCCACCTCGGGAAGCGACGCGAGGTTCTGGACGTATTCGTGCGCGGCCATACCGGCCCGGCGACCAAACACCAAGAGGTCCCCCAACGAGTTCCCGCCCAAACGATTGGCGCCGTGCAAGCCGCAGGCGGTCTCGCCGGCCGCGTACAGCCCCGGTACGTTGGTGGCCGCAAGCTCGGGGTGCACGCGCAACCCGCCCATGGTGTAATGCACAGTGGGTGCCACCTCGAACCGTTCCTTGGTGATGTCGACGTCGGCCAATTTCTTAAACTGCTCGTACATCCCTGGCAGTTTGCGCTTGATGTACTCCGGTCCCTTGTGGGTGATGTCGAGCCATGCACCTCCGTGGGGGGTGCCCCGCCCGGCCTTCACCTCGCGGTAGATGGACCGCGCCACGACGTCGCGGGACGACAACTCCTTTTTCTCCGGGTCGTACCGCAACATAAAGCGTTCGCCTTCGGCGTTGTACAACAATCCGCCTTCGCCGCGCACGCCCTCGGTCACCAAAATCCCGCGCACACCCGGCGGCCACACCATCCCGGTCGGGTGGAACTGCACCATTTCCATATCCTGCAGCTCCGCCCCCACCCGAAACGCCATCGCCGCCCCGTCACCGGTACACTCCCAGGAGTTGGAGGTCGGCTTGTACATGCGACCCCATCCTCCGGTGGCCAGGATGATGGCGCGGGTCTTGAACAACACAAAGTGGCCGTCGTCGCGATGGTAGGCAAACAGGCCCGCCACGCGTCCCTGTCGGTCTAAAAAGATGCGCGTGGTGGTCACCTCGGCAAAGATGTCGACATTTTGCGTGACCACCTTTTGTTGGAGCGTGCGGATCAATTCTTTGCCGGTGCGGTCGCCCACGTGGGCCAGCCGTCGGAACGAATGCGCGCCGAAGGGCCGCTGCATGATCTTGCCGTCCTCGGTGCGGTCGAACACCGCGCCCCAGCTTTCCAGCTCCAAGACCCGCTCCGGCGCCTCTTTGGTGTAGAGCTCCACCATCCGGTAGTTGTTGATGAAGTGGCCGCTCTTCATGGTGTCGTAGAAGTGGGTCTCCCAGCCGTCGTACGGGTCGAGGTTCCCGAAGGAGGCCGCGATGCCGCCCTCGGCCATGACCGTATGGGCCTTGCCCAAAAGGGATTTGGTTAAAACCGCCACGCGGCTGCCTCGCCCGGAGGCCTCGATCGCAGCGCGCAGTCCGGCCCCGCCAGCGCCCACGACCACGACGTCGTATTCCCTGGTCTCGATGTCCAGCATTAGAAAAACCTCACGTCATGAATTACGCCCATAATGAGCAGGCGCACGTAGACCCCAGTGCCCCAGACCCAGAACATCGACACCCAAGCCCAAAGACCATGGTGTCGATTCCACTCGGAAACCCGGCGCCACAACCGGTACCGTGCCGTCGGCCGGCCGCGGCACGAGAAGCAGTCCAGCCCGCCCCCGACTAGATGGCGAAAAGCGTGGCAAGAAAAGGTATAGAGGGTGAGCAAGATGGCATTGACCAGTAAGATGAGCGAACCCAACCCGACTCCAAACCCATTGGGGAAGATAAACGCCTCGACGGCGTCCTTCCACAAAAAGATCACCACGATGATGGCCAGATAGAGGAAGAACCGGTGTAGGTTATTCCACACCAAGGGAACCCGAGTCTCACCGCGGTACCGCCGCGGCCGCTCGGCGATGGCGCAGGCCGGCGGATCCCAGAAAAACGCGCGGTAGTATTCCCGGCGGTAGTAGTAGCACGACGCCCGAAAGAAGAGCGGCACCCATGCCACCAGCACTGCCGGTACGGCGTGCACCCCTAGCCACGCCCCGACGTTGGGCGAGAAATAGGGCGATATGTAGTTGTGGTATTGTCCGGTGTTGTGAAACAGCACGTCCCATGCGGAGTAGAGGACAAACAACGAAAAAGCCACCACCGTCGCCACCGGTTCCACCCACCACCGGGGCTCGGCGGTAGCCTTCGACACCGTCCTCGCCTCTGGCTCGGCCGCTTGCGCCACGCAAACTCCCCCTTTACCTACCCCCTGGCAAGATCGAAGCGGCCCGGCCTTGACCATGGGCCGCTCCTGTTCTCGACGGCTCCAGGCAAATTGTATGCGTTGGGTCAGGGCCTGTCAATTTTGCCCCCATCAGGGCAGGGGCAGCTCCAGACCGGGCGGCTCTACCTCAAACCCGAGATCGCGGACCATCTGATGGTCCAGTCCGGGATCCTGTCCCGGCGTGGTGAGATAATCGGCCACGAATAACGAGTTGGCCACGTACAGCCCCAACGCCTGCAGGCTGCGCAACTGCAATTCCCGCCCACCGGCCAACCGGATCTCCCGCGTGGGATTGACAAAGCGCATCATGATCACCGCCTTCAAATCGCGCAAGGGCGGCGTCAAGGGGCGATCGGCCAACGGGGTCCCCGGCACCGGATGCAAGAAATTGATCGGAATCGACTCGACCTCCAACGCCCGCAAGGCAAAGGCCACGTCGACCAGGTCGGCATCGGACTCCCCCATCCCCACGATGAGGCCAGAACACGGGGAAATCCCGGCCGCTTTGACCACCTCAACCGTACGCACCCGGTCCTGGTAGCCATGGGTGGTAACGATGGCCGGGGTATGGGCCTCACTGGTGTTGAGGTTGTGGTTGTATCGGTCCACGCCCGCCGCTTTGAGGGCTGCGGCCTGATCGGGGCGCAGGAGGCCCAAACACGCACAGACCCTCACCGGTAGCTCCTGCTTGATCGTGGCCACCGCCTCAGTCACCCGAGCGATTTCCCGCGGGTTAGGCCCACGGCCGCTGGCGACCAAGCAGACCGTGGTGGCGCCGAGCGCGTGTGCCCGGCGGGCCCCTTCGACCATAGTCTCGACGTCCACCAGCGGATAACGCGCGATGTCCGCCATCGATACCCGCGACTGCGAGCAGTACCCGCAATCTTCCGGGCAGTATCCGCTCTGAATGTTGACCAGGTGTTGGAATCGCACCCAATTACCGTAATAACGCCGGCGCAACCGGTATCCCTGACTTAAGAGCTCCAAAAACTCCGCATCGGGACAGGCCATGATGGCCAAGGCCTCCTCCCGCGTCACCGCCTCGCCCGCCAGCACCCGATCGGCCATTTCCTCCCAGCGACTCACGCGCGCCACTCCTCTCTTTCCCTACAATTGCCGCAGCCCAAGGGCCTTAGCTCCCCGAGTCCCTCCGCCGCAGATTCTTTGGACCTGCCTCACCCTCCCCCTCGCCGGCGACGGCAGGGTCCAATCGGTGCAAAATTGCCGCCCACAGCAGAAAACGGCCGGCGTCGCCGTCAGGTGGCAGCGGGTCGACCTCCCCCCAGCAGGGAACCCCGGTCAGGGCTTCAATCACCGCTCGATTGGTGTCCTCGGTTCCGTCCCGCGCGTCCGTCAACCGATTGAGAACAAACCCCGCCACCTCCACGCCTCGGCTGCGGGCGTAGGCCACGGTCAGCACAGTGTGGTTGATGGTCCCGAGCCGGTTCGGCGCCACTACTAACAAAGGCAACCCCAAGGCCAAGGCCAAGTCGGCCCAGTTGTGCCGGGCGTCGATGGGGACAGCCAACCCGCCGGCGCCCTCCACCAGCAACACCGGCCATCGTTGCGCCAGGGTCTTGGCGGCTTCCACCAGGCGGGCAAACGCCACCGGTCGTCCCTCGAGTCGGGCCGCCACCCAGGGCGCCGCCGGCGTCCGAAACACGTAGGGCACCACCAGCTCCCGCGCGTCGTCGATGCCCGCCGCTTCCCTAAGGGACCAGGCGTCTTGAGGCCATCCCTCCTGCGCTTCGTGGCCGGTTTCCACGGGCTTCATGACTCCCACCGTCACTCCGCGCTGCCGAAGGCCCCGGGCCAAGCCTACGGCTACCCGGGTCTTGCCTACGCCGGTATCCGTTCCGGTCACCAATACGCCCCGCACCGTCATTCCCTTCCTCAACATCTCCAGGGTTTCACGCCAGCCTAGACATCGCCAGCGCCCAGCCCCCTCCGCCGGCTGCGCCCAATCGGCCCCCCAACCCGTCAGTCCCCATCCGGCGCCACCGCGTGTGCAAGCTCCGCCAATGAGGCCTCGCTCGCGGCCACCGCCTCCGCCAAAATGGCGGTCATGCAATCGAGGTCTGGTTCCGTCGCCGCTAACGGGGGCATGAAGATCACCACGTTGCCCACCGGGCGAATCAACATCCCGCGCTCGCGCGCCGCGTCGGCCACCACAAATCCGGCTTGAGCTTCATACGGGAAAGGCGTCTTGGCAGTCCGGTCGGCGACCAGTTCCACTCCGACCATCAGCCCGCGCGCCCGCACGTCGCCGACAAACGGCAAGGTGCGAATCGGCTCCAAGCGCTCGCGAAGCCGTTCCGCCTTCTGTTCCAACGCCGCGAGAAACTCTGGAGTAAAGAGGGCGAGATTGGCCACTGCCGCCGCTGCCGCGAGTGGGTTGCCGGCAAACGAATGGCCGTGGTACAACGCCTTCTTCTCTCCAGGCTCGCCCCAAAACGCGGCGTAAACGGCATCGGTGGCCACGGTCGCGGAAATGGCGAGATAGCCGCCCGACAATCCCTTCCCGAGACACAGGATGTCAGGACAGATCCCATCGTGGTCCACGCCCCACATGCGGCCGGTGCGCCCAAAGCCGGTGGCCACCTCATCGACGATAAGCAACAGGCCGTACCGGTCGCACAGCGCCCGCAGCGCCTTAAGGTAGCCCGGAGGGGCCGGGATGATGCCACCGGCCCCCTGCACCGGCTCGATGATGACCGCCGCCAACCGATCGGCTTCTTGGGCCATCACCGCCTCCACCTGCTCCAAGCACGCCAGCTGGCAGTCTGGCCACGTGCGCCCGAGAGGGCAGCGGTAGCAATAGGGATACGGGGCGCGCGGTTCCTCTGGCAGGTAGCTCAGGAACGGCCAATGAAAAATAGGGTCCGGTGCCACTGCCATGGCTCCCAAGGTGTCGCCGTGGTAGTTGGTGGTAAATCCGAGGATGCGCGTGCGCCGGGTCTCGCCCTGGTTGGCCCAGAACTGGACCGCCATTTTGAGGGCTACCTCGACGGCAGCGGCTCCCGAGTCGGAAAAAAAGACCCGGCGCAGGCCCTGGGGCAACCGTTCGACCAGCCGCCGCGCCAGCACCGCTGCCGGCACGTGCCCCTGACCCAATAACGTGACATGCGCCATGCGCTCCAGCTGGGTACGCACGGCCTCATCAAGCGCCGGCACCCGATGGCCGTGGACGTTGAGCCAAATCGAGGCCACGCCATCGTAGTACCATCGCCCGTCGATGTCTCGCAACCGCACGCCGTCGGCTTCGGCAATGATCACCGGACGGCGCCGGGCGTAATCTTTCATTTGAGTAAACGGATGCCAGACGTGTTCCAAGTCCCAGGCCCGAATCACTTCGGGGTCCCAAACCTCCAGATCATGCGCCCCCGCCATCCTGGGCCTCCCTCCACTGTTGCCGGATGCGCCAGAATTCCGCGATCACCCAGTCGATCTCCTCCGGCCGATGGTCCGCCGTGACCGTCAGGCGCAGGCGGCTGGTTCCCTCGGGCACCGAGGGCGGCCTGATGGCGGCGGCCCAGATGCCTGCCTGCCGCAACTGCTCCATCAGAGACAACGCGGCCCCCTCTGATCCGACCACCACCGCTACGATGGGCACCTCTTCGACGGCCGTGGGCACCACCTGCCACCCTTGATCGGCCAGCGCCCGCCTCAGACGCCGGGCATAGGCACCGAGCCGTTGGCGCCGCTCGGGCTCGTCCTGGATGACTTCCAGCGCCGCTGCAGCAGCTCGGGCCACCGGTGCCACCAGCCCGCTCGAAAAAATAAAAGAGCGAGCCCGATTGACGAGATAGTCCACCAACGTTGCGCTGCCGGCCACAAACCCTCCCTGTGCGCCCACCGCTTTGCTGAGGGTGGCGACGGCCACCGGGATCCGGCCCCGCAGGCCGAAATATTCCGCCAGCCCCGCGCCGGTCTTCCCGAGGACCCCCAACCCATGGGCGTCATCTACCACCAGCAAGGCTCCGTGTGCTTCTGCCACCTCCGTAAGCTCCGGGAGCGGCGCCACGTCGCCGTCCATGCTAAACACGCCGTCGGTGACGATCAGACGCCCTCCCGGTGCCGAAACCTCGTTCAAACACTGGCGGAGATGGTCGACATCCCGGTGCCGCCAGACCACTACCCGGGCGCGAGACAGGCGGGCGGCATCGATGAGGCTGGCGTGGTTGAGGGCATCACAGAACAATACGGTGTCTGGGCCCGCCAATGCCGTCACCACTCCGAGGTTGGTCTGGTAACCGGCCGCAAAGACCACGCTGGCTTCAGTCCCCTGGTGTTGCGCAATGGCTGCCTCCAAGGCAGCATGGGCCGGTCCGTGCCCGGTGATGAGGCAAGAGCCAGCGGCGTTCAGCCCTTCGTCGTACAGGCTGGCCACGGCTGCGGCGATGACGCGGGGATGGTCCGCCAGCCCCAGGTAGTTGCTGGAACTGAGATTGAGGTACCGGCGGCCTTGGTGCTCGAGCCAGGGGCGGGCCCCACCGGCCAGCACCCGAAGCGAGCGGTAGCGCCCGCGCGCGCGAAGGGCATCCAGCTCGCGGCCTAGATCCACCGGCCTCCCCCCTCGCTCGGTCGCATCACCCTCAGTATACGAGCCCGTATAAGGCTTGGAAAGTCGCCAGGCCCTTGGGCCTTTTAGGGAAAAAGCGCGTCCCGAGCCCGGTGCGGGCAGGAGATGGTCCCGCCCACAGCGAAGAAAGGCGGCAGCCGTTGCCAAGGCGCCACGCCTACGCCAGGCGTGGCCGCAAGACCATTCCCGAAGGGGGCAAAACATGCGCGCCATCCAGATCCGCCAACACGGAGGGCCGGAAGTGTTGCGTCCCGTCACCTTACCCGACCCACAGCCCGGCCCCGGCCAAGCCGTTGTCAAATTGGGAGCTATCGGAGTCAACTTTGTCGACATCTACGGCCGCAAGGGCTGGTATCCCACCCCGCTACCGTGGATCCCCGGAGCCGAGGGAGCCGGACAGGTGGTGGCGGTCGGTCCAGACGTGCAGGAGGTGCGCGTGGGCGAACGCGTCGCCTTTGCCATGGCCCAGGCCGCGTACGCGGAGTTGGTGGCCGTTCCTGCCTGGCGACTCGTACCGATTCCGCCCCAACTGACCGACCGCCAAGCGGCGGCCGCCATGTTGCAGGGGATGACCGCCCGCTACTTGACCCATCTGACCTATCCCGTGCATCCCGGCGATTATGTGTTGGTGCACGCCGGCGCAGGCGGTGTCGGCCTGCTTCTCCTCCAAATGGCCAAGCGGCTCGGGGCCACCGTCTTGACCACCGTCTCCACCCCCGAAAAGGCGGAGCTCGCCCGTCAGGCCGGGGCAGACCACGTGATCCTTTACACGGCGGTCGATTTCGCGCGCGAAGTCGACGCCATCACCGGTGGCCGCGGAGTCCAGGTGGTTTACGACGCCGTGGGACAGGCCACGTTCGACCAAAGCCTCGCCTGTTTGGCCTCGCGCGGGTATCTCGTGCTGTACGGGCAAGCGAGTGGTCCCGTGCCGCCGCTCGAGCTGGGCCGTCTCGCGCAGCGCTCGCTTTTTCTGACCCGCCCGAGCCTCGCGCACTACACGGAAACCCGTCAGATGCTGCTCGATCTAGCCCAGGCGGTGCTGACCGACGTGGCCCAGGGCCGATTGACCCTGCGCATCTTCGAAACCCTGCCGCTGGAGGAGGCCGAAACGGCGCACCGGCATTTGGAGAGCCGGCTTAGCACCGGCAAGATCTTACTGATTCCCTAGAACCCGACTGCGCTTGGGCGTGGTACCACGCGTCGGGTTTTGGGGAATCCTGGATGAGGGCAGGGGCGGCGGCCCATCGCCGCCCGTCGGCTCGGAAGCGGGCGACCCGCAACGCGTGCAAGAAGGGAAGGACGCAATCAACCATGTCGACATCGCCGTTATCAGACCTCGTAGTCCTCGACCTGTCCCACATCCTGAGCGGCCCGTTTGCCACCATGACCCTCGGGGATTTCGGAGCCCGCGTCATTAAGGTCGAGCCGCCGGGCGGTGAAGCCACCCGCCGCTGGGGCCCTCCCTTTCGCGGACGCGACGCCGCCTACTTCTTTGCCATCAACCGCAACAAGGAGAGCATCGTCCTCGACCTCAAGGCGCCTGCCGATCGGGCCGTGTTCGAGCGGCTGGTGGCTCGCGCGGACGTCCTGGTGGAGAATTTTCGCCCCGGCACCTTGGCTCGACTGGGATGGCCGTTCAGCCGCCTTCACGCCATCAACCCGCGCCTTATCCTGTGCTCCATCTCGGGGTTCGGGCAGACCGGTCCGCGCCACCTGGAACCGGGGTTTGATCAAATCGCGCAAGGCATGTCGGGGCTGATGGCCGTCACCGGCACGGCGGGAGGCGAGCCGGTGCGCGCTGGCTTTTCCATCGGCGACTTGGCCGCTGCCATGTGGGCCGTGGTCGGCATCCTCTTGGCGCTGCGGCATCGGGATCGGACGGGCCAAGGACAGTGGGTCGATGTCTCCCTCCTCGACAGCTTGATCGCCTTTCAGACCTTCCAGGCTCAAAACTTCTTTGCTACGGGCGAGGACCCTCAACCCAACGGCAGCGCCCATCCCAATCTGGTCCCGTACCAGGCCTTTCGTTGTGCCGACGGCTATCTCAACGTGGCCGTCGGCAACGACGCCCTGTGGGCGGCCTTCTGCCATGCCCTCGACCTGTCCGAACTCGCCGACCACCCCCATTACCGCACCAACGCCGACCGGGTGGCGCACAAGCGCGAACTCGTGGCGCGCATTGGAGAACGCCTCGGCCGTGAGACGGTGGAACAGGCGTGGGATCGGCTGCGCGCGGCGGGGGTACCGGCCGGCCCTATCTACTCCATCTCCCAAGTCTTTCGCGACCCACAGGTCCAGGCCCGCGCCCTCCTCTTCACCCTCGACCACCCCGAAGCCGGTCCGGTTGAACAAATCGCATCGCCGGTCCGGCTTTCGGCGACGCCTGCCCACCCTCGCACGCCGCCTCCCCTCTTGGATGCGGATGGGCCCCGCATCCGCTCGGAAGTGGGAGCCGACGGCGGCGCCTTGCCCCCCGACCGCCCGCCTGCAGGTCCAGGGGACTTAAACCATGGCGTAGCCGCCGTTAATGGAGAAGACCTGCCCGGTGATCCACCCCGCCGTGCGCTCTGAAGCCAGGAGGGCCACCAGCGGCGGCACATCCTGGATCTGCCCCAAGCGCCCGAGGGGATACAGTCGGCGCACCTGTTCCAATCGGCTCGGGTCCACGTGCATAGCCTGATCCCCTTTATCGACCAAGCCCAAGGAGACGGCGTTAGACCGCACGCCATGGCGCCCAAACTCTTTGGCCAGCGATTTGACGAAGGCGATCTCGGCGGCCCGCGCGGCCGCCGTCACCACCAAGCGCGACTCGCCCACCCGCCCGGCATCGCCCACAATGGTGACCAGGGCGCCGCCTCCCCGCGGGACCATGCGGCGCAAAACCGCCTGCGTCACCCAGATGGTACCAAAGACGGTGGCGCCAAATTCTTCCGCTAGATCCTGCGGCGTCGTCTCCAAGAAGGGGTGGGCCCGAGTATAGGCGGCGTTGTTGACCAGGATCGCGATGGGGCCGAGGGCCTGCTCCACCTCTTCCACCATGTGCTCGACCTCTTCGGGGTTCCGAAGGTCGGCCCGTACCGCCACTGCGCGGCCGGGCCCAGCCGCCTCGGCCGCCGCGGTGGCTCCGGCTTGGGAAGTCAGGTAGTGACACGCCACCCGCGCGCCTTCCTGCAGCAAAAAACGCGCGATGCCAAGCCCGATGCCCTGCCCTGCCCCGGTGACCAAGGCCACCTTGCCTTCCAATCCGAGATCCATTGCCTTCTAGCGCCCCGGCTCCTCCGGGACGCCCTGCCTCCCTTCGCATGCGCCGATTTTCTGGACATTCGTTCCGGAGTTATTCCCAATGAAGCCCCTGCCCGGTTTCGAAATACTGGGCCACCACATCAAGAAACCGGGCGGCATCGGCGCCGTCCGCGACGCGGTGATCGACCGTCACGGTAAACTCGGCCCACCACGTCGCCCGCATGGCCCCCTGCGTCACGGCCACCCCTTCTTGAACCCGACCGGCCGCCAAGGCCAGAAACGTGCCGGGTGCCAACAGGGCCAAAAACCGGTCGACGCCCATCCCGCCGAGGTTGCTGAGGATGACTTCCGGCGAGCCCACGTCTTGCGGCAAAAGGCGCCCGGCCCGCGCCCGTTCGACCAGCCCGCGCCGCGCCTGCGCCAACGCCGCCAATCCAGTCCTCGGTTCCACAGACAGCACCGGCAGCACCAGGCCCCCTGGCACGGCTACGGCCAACCCCACCTGGACCGCCGGCTGTCGGCGGGCTCGCGCCAAGGCCGGCGTCTGGGCAATCCCCAGCACCAGCGCCTGAAGCAGGCAGTCGGTCCAACCAACCCCCCGCGGCGCGCCCTCGCGTTCGAGTAGCGCTCGGACCGAAGCCATCTCCACGCGGCGGGCCGCCCAGAAGGACGGCACGGCGGCGCCTTCGGCGGTGACGCGCGCGACGGCGGCGCGCATGCGCTGGGTGCGCCGGCTCTGGGCCGCTTGTTCGACGTCCCGCGCCACCACCCGCCCTCCAGGGCCGCTGCCTTTAACCTCCCGCAAATCCACCCCCAGCTCCCGCCCTAGACGGCGAGCGTAGGGGGAGGCCCGCACGCGTGGCCCAGATGGTTCCCGAGGCGCTTGGGGATCAGGGCGCCCAGCCGGCGGGTTCGGCCGTTCCTCGGCCTGCGGCGGCGCTTCCCCGGGTTGCACGATCCAGCCGAGCACGGCACCCTCCTCGACCCACTCCCCTTCGGCGCCGACCACCCCGGTCAGAATCCCTGCCTGCTCGGCCGTGACTTCGATCGTCGCCTTGTCGGTCTCTAGCTCCAAGAGCACGGCCCCCGGAGTCACCGCATCGCCGGCCCGCCGGTGCCAGGCCGCAATGCGCCCGCCCCCACTGCCGAGGCCCAGGCGCGGCACCCGAATCGCTTCCGCCATCCTCGCTCCCCCCTACGGCGATCGGACCTTACGCCAACACGGTGCGCACGGCCTCCGCCACCGCCTCGGCACTGGGAATCACGGCCCGCTCCAAGGGGGGGCTGAAGGGAATGGCCACGGGACGGCCCCCCAAGCGGAAGATCGGGGCATCCAAGTCGTCGAAGACCTCGGATTGCAGGCGGGCCGCAAGTTCCGCGCCCAAGCCGCCCGTCACCACCGCTTCGTGCACGATGAGGACGCGGTGGGTGCGGCGGACCGACTCCAGTACCGGCTCGAGATTGAGCGGGCTTAATCCCAGGAGGTCCCAGACCTCGACCGAGATCCCGTCCCTCTCCAAGGCAGAGGCTGCCGCCAGCGCCGTTTCGCCCATGGCCGAGTACGTCACCACCGTGGCGTCGCGGCCCGGGCGGCGCAGTTGCGGGCCCGGTCGCCACTGAGGGTCCCATTCCAAGGCCTCTCGCGCCTGCCGGCGCCCGTACAGCCCCTTATGTTCCATCACCACCACCGGCCCGGGTTGCCGAAGCGCCCACCGCACTGCCCGGTAGGCGTCGTTAGCCACCCCGGGCGCCACCACCGCAAGGCCGGGAACGTGCACCAGCCACGCCTCCAAGGACTGCGAATGCTGGGCCCCAGCACTGTGATAAATCCCGGCTTGGGTGCGCACCACCAACGGCACCGCCTGCTGAAACCCCGACAACAGCGCAAGCTTGGCGGCCTGATTGGCCAACATGTCCAAGGCCAAGGTGATGAAATCCATGAACATGATCTCCACCACCGGTCTGCGGCCAGCCAAGGCTGCTCCGACCGCAAACCCGGTGATGGCCGCCTCGCTGATGGGCGTGTTGAGCACGCGGCCGGCCCCAAAACGCTCGCGCAACCCCCGCGTCACGCCGAAAGGACCGCCCAAGGCTACGTCTTCTCCCAACAGCAGCACTGCGTCGTCCTCCGCCATGGCGTCGGTCAGCGCCTGCCGGATGGCTTCGGCATAGGTCCACTCAGCCATGGTTGAGGACGGTCAGGTCGGGCCAAGGGGCTTTTTGGGCTTGTTCGCGCGCAGCCTCCACCTGGCGCGCCACCTCCTCTTCTACCGCCGCTAAGGCCTCTTCTGCCACGCCGCGTTCCGCCAAGGCGTCTCGCCAGCGCCGCACAGGGTCGCGCGCCCACTGTCGCGCCTGCTCCTCGGCACTGCGGTAACCCTGCGGATCCCCTTCGTAATGGCCAGAGAGGCGCGCCACCTCTACCTCTAGAAAATAGGGGCCACCCGCGCGCACCTCGGCTACAGCCGCACGCGCCGCCTCAAACACCGCTTCGACGTCGCTGCCATCCACTCCGGCACTCGGGATCCCATAGACTTCGGCGAAACGTCGCGCATAGGCCACGGGGCTCTGCTCGGCGCGGGCCGTAAACTCCGCATAGCCGTTGTTCTCGCAGCAGAAGAGCACCGGCAGGCGCCAAAGACTGGCCAGGTTAAGGCTCTCGTGAAAGATGCCGGTCGTACTGGCGCCATCGCCGAAAAACACAGCCACGACGCCGCCGGTCGCCTGCCGCGCCCAGGCTGCCCCCAAGGCCAGGGGAATGGTGCCTCCCACGACTCCCGTGGCTCCCCAGAACCCGACGGCGGTGTCCACGAGGTGCATCGATCCCCCGAGTCCGCGGCAGACGCCCTCCGCGCGGCCCAGGATCTCCGCCAAAACCCGCGCGGGGTCGGCGCCGCGAGCCAGAAGGTGCCCATGCGCCCGATGGCCGGAAAACACCACGTCGCGGCCGTCCAGGGCATGGACCACGCCCACGGCGGCCCCTTCCTGCCCGATAGCCAGATGCACAAACCCGGGAACCAGACCCGCCCGGACCCACTCAGCCACCGTCTCCTCAAAGCGGCGAATCAGAAACATCGCGCGATATAGCGCAATGCCGTCCTCGACGCGGATGGCCACCCCGCCTCCCTCCCTCCATGCCTTCCCGATGCCATGGTACCGTACCGGCTTGGCTTCCTCAACGCCTGCTACTCTCGGGCAGTGGGAAACCACCAGGTGCGCTGCGGCAAGAGATACCGGTCGGTCGCCACGTTCACCACTCTTCGGATGGGCGTCAGACGGTCGACGGCCGCGGCCACGAGCGCCATCTCCCCCGTCACGGCAGGTGCCAACCGCAAGGCCGTGCGATAGCACCAGCCGGCCAACGCCTCCATCCAGCGCACCGGGTCATCGGGCAGCCGAGGTTCCTGGTGCGCCGGTCCCGCCCACGCTGCCACTGCCTGCCATCGCCGCCACCAGCGGCTGGAACGGCCCAAAAAATCGGGGAAGACTCCGGCCAAAAACAACGCCAAATCTCCAAGGCGCCGGTACAGCCACGGCCGTTCCTCCGCCCGGGCCACCTCCAGCCACTGCACCAGATGCAGGGGGTCGAGCTCGCTGATGCGCTGGCGCACCATGCGCCCGCGCCGTTTCACCCGTACGGCACCGCTGGCGACATGGGTATACGAATCCAACAGTTCGGCCACGAACAGCCGCAGCTCAGCGTCGGCCAACACCTGGCGCAACGGATCGACGTCAAAAACGAAGAGGCGTTGACGCGGGCCGACCCATTCGGGCACGGCCCCGACCCCGTGGAGATCCTGGGCCAGCCGTCCGAGCGCGGCACTGAAAAACAGGAACGGCGAAAGATCGTGGCGCAACCCTTGCTGCGGTTGTGCGCGAATGGCTTCGAAGGTGGCCGGATGACGGATCCAGTACTCGGCCCAACCCGGCTGGCGGCGCAAGTCCTCGGCGGTGACCGTCCGCCCTTGGATTGCGCTGGCCACCGCCGCTAGGCACTCGAGGTCGCCGTCCGTGAGATGGTCGAGATAGCGTTCAGCCACCCGCATCGGTCTCCCTCCTCGTCCGGCCCGGGCACCATCGCTCTCCCAGAGCCATGCCACGACCGACGATATCCTTCTGAATCCTGGTCTACGCGCCGGCTGCATCGCCGTCAAGACGCCGGGGGCGCGAGGATAATCGGTGCCGAGGCCCGCCATACTGTGGGCGGTGAGCGGTGTTGCAAGACCGCACCCAAGAATCCCTCGGAAAGGAGGAACAGGGTCCCCATCGAACGGGATCCTGTGCTGGACGCCGACCATGCTGAAGTCGTTCGACGCGTTGTGGCGCGGCTGGCGCCCTGCCCTTCGCCGCGCCGTTCTCTGCACCGCCGGCATGGCGGGGGCGCTGGCCTTGGGCTGGTCGCCTCGGTCCCACGCCGCCCTGGCCACCAGCCGCACTCCGGGCGTCATCCGCCAGGTGATCACCTCGAAAAAAGTGGTCGCGCTCACCTTCGACGACGGGCCCACCCGTCGCTGGACGCCGCAGATCCTGGCCATTCTGACCCACGACAAAGTACCGGCCACGTTCTTCGTAGTGGGCTCGCACGCGCTGCGCCATCCCACCTTGATCCAAGACGAGGTCCGCGCCGGGATGGAGATCGCCAGCCACGGTTCCCGCCACCTGGTTTTGCGAGGCAAGGATGCCGCCACCATTCGGCGCGAGGTGGAAGAGAACGCCGCCATCCTGAAGTCGCTGGGCGCCCCTGCTCCCACTCTTTATCGGCTGCCCGCTGGCCAGTCGGACCGCACGGCTTTGACTGTGCTTCACCAGATGGGGTATCAGGTCATCGGCTGGACCATCGACACCCGCGACTGGCGGCGGCGCTACAGTGCGCAGCAGATGGTGGATCTGGTCCTCAAGCAGATCGAACCCGGAAGCATCATCATCTTCCACGACGGCCCGAACTCGTCGGACCAGACCGTGGCGGCTGTGCGTGCCCTGATTCCCGCGTTGCGCGAGCGCGGCTACCAATTTCTCACCGTCAGTCAAATGCTCAAAGAAGAGGTGCTCAACCGCGATCGCCTCGGTGACCTCGTGCCTTAACAGCGTTGGCAACGCCTCCCTGACTTGCCTGCGGATCCCGCCGCCCTTCGGCGGCCCGCGACTTTGCCCCTGCATACCATGGCGGGTGATCACCAGCTTTGAACGGGGCAAAGGAGCGAGCGGCATGTGCGGAATCGCGGGATGGTGCGATTGGGAGCGGCCCTTGGACGGCGAGCGCGCGGTGCTGGAGGCGATGTCGCAACCGCTGGCTTGCCGCGGCCCGGATGCCGAAGGGATGTGGGTCGCCCGCCACTGCGGATTTGCCCACCGCCGACTGGTGGTGGTCGACCCCGAGGGCGGCCAGCAGCCGATGGTGCGCCAGGTGGGAAAAGACCCGGTGGTCTTGATCTACAACGGCGAGCTGTACAACACTGAAGAGCTGCGCCAGGAGCTCAGCGCCTGTGGCCACCGGTTTGAGGGGCATTCCGACACCGAGGTGCTGTTGGTCAGCTACCTGCAGTGGGGAGTCCAGGCCCTGGAGCGACTGAACGGCATCTTCGCCTTCGCCATCTGGGATGCCCGCCATCAAAGCCTGTTTTTAGCGCGGGACCGGTTAGGCGTCAAACCCTTGTTCTACGCCCCCCGCGGGCGAGGTTTGGTGTTCGGTTCCGAGCTTAAGGCGTTGTTGGCGCACCCGGCAGTGGAACCGGTCCTCGAGGCCGATGGCCTGGCTGAGGTCCTAGGCCTCGGGCCCGCGCGCACCCCCGGCCACGGCATCTTCCGAGGAGTGTACGAGCTTCGGCCGGGGTTCGCGCTCTGGGCCGACCGGCGCGGAGTGAGGCTCCAGCGGTATTGGAAACTGGAGAGCCGCCCCCACCCTCACAGTCCCGAGCAAACACGTCGGCACCTCCAAGACCTGTTGGTCGACACCGTGCGGCGCCAACTCGTGGCCGACGTGCCGGTGGTGACGCTCCTCTCTGGAGGCCTGGACTCCAGTCTCGTCACGGCCCTGGCCCATCAGGCCTTTTTGGAGAGCGGCCGGGGACCGCTGCACACCTTCTCCGTCGAGTTCGTGGACCAAGCGCGCCACTTTCGCCCCACCGAATTCGTCACCAGCTTGGACGCCCCGTGGGTGGCCCGCGTCTCCAAGACCTTAGGCACCATCCATCATACGGTGGTCCTCGACACTCCGGCCCTTGACACCGAGCTCCTCCCTTCGCTCTGGGCCCGCGACCTACCGGGGATGGCCGACATCGACACCTCGCTGATGGTGTTTTGCCGGGAGATCAAGCGCGAAGCCACCGTGGCCCTGTCCGGGGAAGCGGCCGACGAGGTCTTCGGCGGGTATCCCTGGTTTCGCTTGCCTGAAGCCATTTGGTCCGATACCTTCCCGTGGTCGCGCACAGTGTCGGAACGGTTGCGGGTCTGGTCGCCGGAAGCTGTCCACATGACGCGCCTTGAAACGTACATCGCCGCACGCTATCGCGAGGCCCTAGAGGAGGTCCCGCACCTTGCGGGAGAAGAGGGGGAAGCGCGACGGTTGCGCGAGATCGCCTATCTCAGTCTGACCCGCTTCCTCGCCTGCCTTTTGGATCGCAAGGACCGGATGAGCATGGCCTCGGGGCTGGAGGTCCGGGTCCCTTACTGCGACCACCGGCTGGTCGAGTACGTCTGGAACATCCCTTGGGACCTCAAGCGGTATCGCGGAGAAGTGAAAGGCATCTTACGCTGGGCCGCTGAGGCGTGGTTGCCGCCCGAGGTCGCCTGGCGCCGCAAGAGCCCTTACCCCTCCACCTTGAACCCCTCGTATCGCGAAGCCATGCGCCGGCGGCTCATCCGTGAGGTGTTGGAAGACCCTACAGCGCCAGCCCGTCCCTTCATCCGGCTCGACTTCGTGCGCGCCTTGACCGACCCCCGCCAGGAGATCGCCAACATCCCTTGGTATGGACAACTGATGGGCACGGCCCAGCTGTTTGCCTACCTTATCCAATTCAACGCCTGGCTGCGCGACTACCGCATTCGCATCGCCTGACGGCGTCCCCGGTTCCGGCTATACTCGTTGCCGAGGGATGTGCAATGGTAGGCATTGTGGATCTAGACGCGGCCCTTCCCGCCTCCAGACGCCACTTGGCCCCGGTAATGGCCGAAGCCCTGGCGCTCGGAGTAGGGCGGGGCGAACGCGGCACCATGGAGGCGGTGGTGGTCATCGACCGGCCTTGGGACCGGGTGGCCCTACTCGGCCCCCGCGACCGCGCGCTCGCGCGGGTATGGGCCGGGGCGCGGCTTTTGGCCGAGGCCGGCTATCGCGTGCTGTGGCGCCGCGAAGGCGGCACGGCAGCCTTGCTCGATACCGGATGCCTCGCTTTTTGCGTCATCCGCGCCGGTCAAGCCTGGGAGTGGCGCCGGCACTTTGCCGAACTGACGGCCGGGGTACGCCAGGGCTTAGAACGCCTAGGGGTGCCGGTAACATTCGGCGAAGCCCCCGACACCTGGTGCCCCGGCCCCTACGACTTCCTGGTTGGCACGCGCAAGCTTGGGGGCGTGGCGCAGGCCATCCGCCAAGGCTACACCTTGGTAGGCGGAATCGTGCCGGTACATCAGGACCGCCATCGCGTGGCCTCGCTGCTGGAGCAGTTCTACGCCGCGGCTGGATCGCCGCGCCGCATCGCTTCCGATGCCACCATCACCGTAGCCGAGTGGCTAGGCCGACCGGTTACCGTCGACGAGGTGGCCCGCGCCATCCTCACCACCTATGCCGCGGCGGGCCCGGTGGTCCTCCAGCCGTCCGAGGCCGACTGGCAGCGGGCCGAGGCCTTGTACGCCGAGCGCCTCGTCCTGGCCCCGCCCGTATAACGAGGGGGTGGGCGCCCTTGGGGGTTAGCGCAGGTACTCTCCGACATTTAAGAGTTCCGCCGGGCCATCGGCCGGAACCAGCGCCCTTAAAAACGGTAACGCGGCCTTCAGCGCACGGGTGGCAGGCGAAAAGCCCGGCGTGTGCATCAGGGGATGCAGCCAGTACACGGTAGTCCCCGCCCGGCGGAACCGAGTCAACGCCGCGCGCAGGGCCTCGGGATCCCCGCGGTCCCACCCGTCGGAAATGATCCACACCATCGTGCCCGGTCGCAGGAAGCCACCATAGGGACCTTGAAGCCAGCCGAGCAGGCTCTCGCCGATGGTGGTGCCCGATCCCCAGACGCGGAACACTGCCTGGAGGCGCTCACCGCCGTGCCGGTAGGAACCCGAGAACGCGGCGCTGACATCGGCCACCCCGGTGCCGAAGGCAAACACCGCCCATTCGCCGGCATCGCCCAGCACGCGGTACAACCAAGGCCACAACCACTCGGCGTATTCCACCATCGAGCCCGACACATCCCAAAACACCACCAGCCGCTCGGGCCAGCGGCGCTTCGGCCGCCGACGAAGGTCGAGCCCCAACCCCCCCGTGCGCGCCCATTGGCGAAAGGTTTTGCGCCAGTCCACGGCGGGATCCGGTTGCGGCTGCCGCCAACGGTACAGACGGCTTTTGCGCACCCGCGGAAACGGCGAGACGACGCGATGCACCCACGGCGGCCATTCCGGAGCGGCCGTCCGCCACGCCCGCCCCCGGCCCACAGAGGCGGTCGCCCCTTCCCCGCGAGGCTTCTCGTCGTTGCGCCGACCCGACTGCATCGTCGTCTCGGGCTCCGCCCGAGGGAGCCCCGGCGGTGTGGGCGGCCGGGGCGCTGGCGCCACTCAAGGGGGGCCCTCCACCAATTCGCCGACGCGTGCCCGCACCCACTCCAAGTCCACCTGGTCCTTGACCACCGTACCTAAGGTGGCGCCTACAAAGGCCTCCGTCCACGGGGGATACCCGAGCGCGCGACTGGCGCGCGCCCAGTCTAGGGTCTCGGCTAAACCTGCCGGTTTGACCAAGGGCCAGGCGCGCAGGCAGCCGACAGCCCGCACCAGGGCCGCGACCAGCGGCTCGGGCATGTCCGGAAGCCAATGGCGCACGATGGCCGCCTCGCGCACGGGGTCGGGCCAATCGACATAGGCGTACAGGCACCGCCGGCGCAAGGCATCGCTCAACGGACGGGTGCGGTTGGAGGTCAGGATGGTAACGGGAATCGTACGCGCCGATACCGTCCCCCACTCGGGTACCGAAATGCGATACTCCGCGAGGTACTCCAACAGCAAGGCCTCAAACGCCTCGTCGCTCCGGTCGACTTCGTCCACCAACAACACGGCCCCCTTGGGATGGGTCAAGGCCTGCATCAGGGGGCGCGGCAACAAGAAGCGCTCGTCAAACGGGTTGATATCGTGATGGCGTTGGAGCGCGACCAATTGAGCGTGGTAGTTCCAATCGTATAGGGCACTTTGGGCGTCGACGCCTTCGTAGCACTGCAGCCGCACCACCTCACGCTCCAAGGCGCGCGCTAAGGCTTCGGCCAAATACGTCTTGCCACTCCCAGCCGGTCCCTCCAACAACAACGGCCGTGCCAATTCCACCGCCAAGCCCACGGTGACCGCGAGGGGCCCATCGGCCAAGTATCCCGCCCGCGCCAGGCGATCTCGCCAGGTTTCCCCCAGCGCCTCCCACTGGGCCTGCGAATCGTCCAATCGCGTTCACTCCTCCCCCGGACTCCGCATCCGGGGCGGAGCCCTTATCCGGAGATTAAGTTTAGCATACCTCCCTGGACTCCTCCGGTCCACCGCAAAACAAAGCGGGCGCCAGTCCGGCGCCCGATGCCCCTCCGGCTAGCTGCCGCGTCGCCCGTGGCGCCGACTGCCCGCAAGGTGTGACTTGCGCCGCAGGCGTTGTCGCTCCCGCCATCCTTCGGTCAGGTAGTGGACATTGGGCGGATACCAGCGCACCAAGACCGCTTGGGGAATCATCACCTGCAAGGTGCCGCAGAGGATGCACTGCCTGCCCTCCAAGTCCCGCACTACGGCGTGGTTTCCTTCCAACGTCAGCGGGCCTGACCAGACCAGTTCTTGGGACCCACAGACCGGACAACGGTCATCCAGCCACAAACCGGCGCCCCCCTTTTCGCTCTCTCGCGTGCCAGCCGCGCTACAGCCAGCGTGCTCACCGGGATCTTCTCGTTCCTCCGGACAAATTCCTGCTGGCGCCCACAGCCGGTCCACAGATTCTTCACAACTTTATCCCCAATTTGTCCCCAAATCTCGACAGAGTTTTCCCCACCCCCTGGACCGAGCGGGAGCGAGACCAGTCGTTCGGCGTCTAGGCCAACCCGTGGTGGGCGCCGCCGTCGATGTCTATCGAGGTGCCGGTGATGGGCAGGGCTGCATCCGAAAGCAGAAAGAGCGCCAGCTCGGCCACCTCTGGCGCCGTGGGCAATCGGCCCAGCGGCGGACCTTGGCGCAGCGCGCGCAACATCTCTTCAGGGGTGGCGTGGCAGCGGGCGGCGTATGCGGCCGCCATTTCCTGCAGGAGGTCGGTCTCGGTGGCGCCGGGGTTGATGTTGACCACCCGAATCCCCCGCGGGGCAAGGTCTTGGGCCAAACTCTTGGTGACGGCGCGTAGCGCGGCGTTGGCAGCGCCGGCGATGGCCAGGGCCGGATTGGGGTCTTTGCCGGTCACGCCCAGGATGTTCAGGATGGCGCGCGGCCCCGTGCCCGCCTCCATCCACGGCACTACGGCCCGCATCATACCGAGATAGCCCCAAAATTTCACGGCCATCTCCGCCTGCCACAGGTCCCACGACGCCTCCAGTACTGCCGTGACGCGGGCGCCGCCGGCGGCATTGACGAGGTAATCTACCCCGCCCAACTGCTCGGCGGCGAAGGCGGCCAGCGCCTGATGCACTGACGCATCGGCCCCGATGGTGGCCGCACGGCCGACGACCAGAGCCCCGCCTCCCCCGAGCCCGCGCAGGTAGCTTAAGGCACGGCTCAGGTGTTCCAGCGAGCGTCCGACGATAGCCACCGACGCCCCCTCCGCCACCAGCCCGGCTGCGACGGCCAACCCGATGCCCCGAGTCCCTCCGGTAACCAATGCGCGGCGCCCGGCAAAACGCGTGCCCATAATCCCCCTCCCGCTGGATAGGTATGACGCGGGACGGCATCCTAGTCCTGGCACTTGGCGTTTGCCGCCGCCCTCGCCGAGACTGCGTTTTCCGAGGGTCCGGGACTCTCGTCTTCTGCACGCGCTCAGCTACGCCAGGGGCCGCCACAGCAAGATTCGGGGTCGCACGCCCTGATCCAGGGTGGCGACCCCGCGCTCAAAGGCCTCGTCCTCAGAATCCCACGGACTTAGAATCCTACGGAGATGGTGGCCAGGCCGACCACCGCAAGCGCCACCCCGACCAACCCGTAAAACGTGGCGACGTGACGATACCCTGGCGTGTTGCGCTCGAACAGCATCACCGCCGCCAGGATCACCCCCAGGATCAAGGCCAGTGTCCCGAGAGTGGTTTTCATGGGCATGTTTCCAATGGGCATCGCATTCACCTCGCGGACCTTCACTCCGGTCCCACCTGGACCTGGCGGAAGCGGCCATTCGACGGACCTCCGCAGTCGATGCCTCGGGCCGACCGCGCTGCCGCTCATGCCTGGCCCCTATTATACCAAACTGCCCGGAGACGTCCCCTGCCGCAGCGGTGGCCCTTGGTATAATGGACCTTAAGCCGTAGCGGCCCCACCCTCGGGGCGGCACCCGAGGGCACCAGAGGAGGGAGCAACGTGCCGCGACGCGTGCCGACCTACGCGCCGGTGATCCGGTATCTTCGCGAGACGCAGGGGATGACGCGCCGGGAACTCGGTCAACGCCTCGGCGTGCCCGATTACTATGTAGGATATATGGAGGAAGGGTACCGGTATCCGCGCCCGCGGCAGGTAACGCAATTATCGCAGATCTTTGGCTGGTCTCCCTTTGAGATCGCGTTGGTGGCCGATGTCGAGATCCCGTATCCCGATTGGCCCGCACTGGGCGACTTGGCGGGCTGGCAACGGCTGGCCAACGAGTGGTGGGCGATCGTGGACGCGATCCAGCGCTACACCGTGGCCAAGGCGATCTTCTCCACGCCGGACTGGCTCCATACGCTGACCCGGCGCGAGCCCGCACTGGGCGAGGCCGTCGACCGGTATGGATTCGTGGCGCTTTACGGGTTTCTCCGCCAGCGATGGCAATCGCTTCGCCCCCATCCTGGGCGGACCGCCCTGCCAACGACTCTGGACGAGGCCCTCGCTGCCGTGGAAGCTCCCCAAGGCAGCTGGTCTGTGCCCGGACCCCCCGAGGAGGCGCTGCCGCCATGGTGGCGGCGCCTGACCGAAAGCGAGAAAGCCACCCTCGCGGCCGTCGCCGACGGATTGCTGCGCGCGCGCGCAGTCCCTCAACTCGAGGACGACCCGACGTAGATGCGGTGGATCTGGTTCAGGACCCGGCGCCGCTCCTCCACCCAATCCAGCGCCACGGCCAACGTAGATCGCCCCTCGCGTTCGGCGGTCCGGAAAATCTCCAACATCAAGTGATACAGCGCCTCCACCCGCACCCAAAGACGTTCGGGGTCTGCCCCGTGGCCTTCCTCGGCCAGTTGGATCAGTCCGCCGGCGCCGGCAATAAAATCGGGCGCATACAGGATGCCGCGGCTCGCCAGCCGATCCGCCACACCGGCCTCTTTTAAGGGGTTGTTGGCCGACCCGGCCACAATGGCACAGCGCAGGCGCTCCACCGTCTCCTCGCCGATGACCCCTCCGAGGGCACAGGGGGCAAGGATGTCACAGGGTGTCTCCAAGATGGTCCACGGATCGGCAGGCTCGATGCCCCATTCGGCTGCGGCCCGGCCCACCGCCTGTGGGTCGATGTCCGCTGCCACCACGCGGGCGCCCCGCTCCACCAATAGGCGGGTCAACGCCGAACCGACCTTGCCAAGCCCCTGCACCGCCACGCAGCGCCCTTTCCACTCGCGGGTACCGAACCGGTGCGTCAAGGCGGCTTCCATGGCCGCCAGCACGCCGGCGGCCGCAGCCGGCCCGGTGTCCCCTGAGCCACGAAAGGCGCGAGGCAACCCGCGCACGTGGGGAGTCTCCCGCTGCACCACCGCCAAGTCCTCGGCATTGGTCCCCAAGTCCTGACCGATGACGAGACGACCGCCTAGCGTCTGCACGAATCGTCCCAAGGCCCGCAGCCACGCCTCCCGCCGCTCGCTGCCCGGATCGCCCAGGACCACCACCTTGCCCCCGCCCCAGTCCACGCCGGCCGCTGCGGCTTTGTAGGTCATGGTCTCGGACAACCGCAACGCATCCTCCAAGGCGGCCCATTCCGAGGGATAGGGCCAAATCCGGCAACCGCCGATGGCCGGCCCGAGACTGGTGTCGTGGATGGCGATGATGGCCTTCATCCCCGTCGCTCGGTCGTAATTGAAAATGACCTGCTCGTGGCCGTACCGTTCCATGGCCGCAAACACCCCCGGCCCTGCCCAGTCCTCCCCGCGGCCTTGGCCCATGGTGCTCCTCCCCTCAGCGGCTTCGTTGAATCCAGAAAATGTAGACCCCGTCTTCCTCTCGCCGGTCGACCAAGACATGCCCCGTACTCTTCGCCCAGGCCTGGAAATCGGCCACCGATCCCGGATCGGTGCACTGGACCTCCACCACCTGGCCCACGGCCACCGATTCCACCCCTTTCTTGGCTTTGATAATCGGCAGCGGGCAGCGCAACCCTTTGGCGTCCACTACCAGAGCCGTTTCCATGCCGTCCCTCCCTTCGCGTCAGCCTGCTGGCGATCCGTCTCCCGATCCGACCACCGGGATAAAGCTTCCCCCGAACGCTGCCGGTTCCTCCGCCCCCCCGGCCCACCGCGAGGCTCGCCGCGGCTCCCGCCGGACGGGGCGCAGCACGCCGAGAGGAGTTTGTTCTGCTCCCTGCCCCATGGGATTGTCACGGAGCAGCTCGCGCACCCACTCGACCCGCACCCCCGGGGAGTGGGCCAACACCTCGGCCCCGACGTCATTGACGTCGACCACAGCCACGCCCGCCCTGAGCCTGCGGGCCAACTGCACCGCCAGGGCCTGGGCGTGGATCGGGGCCAAGACGATATAGCGGTTGTACGGCGGGATGGTGCTAGGCCCCGGCCCGTCGATGGCTGCCACCCGCCGCCCGGCGATGCGGTAGAAGTCCCCCGACCGGCCGATGACGCGGTCTACCAACCCTGCACCGGCGGCCAACAAAATCCGCGGCCATCCCACCTCGCGCACGGCCATGGCCATCGTTTCGGGTCGCCGAAGCCCGAGCCCGTACCCCAACGGGCGAACCTGGCGAGACAGCCACCGAACCAGGGGGCTCACTGGCACGCTGTCGAGTGGCACCGCCCGCCCCTCGGCAATGGCCACCACCTTCTCGCCCAACACCACCACGTCCCGCGGCCGCACGCGCCCTTGAAGATACGGCATCAGGGTCTGCTCCAGCGGTTCGCCGATCTCCACCAAATGCGTGCGAATGACAAAGCGCTGCCAGATCATCCCACCTGCTTGGCGCGCCGATTTCTCCACCCAGGTGCCAGGGGCCGGCACCTCGCGTTCTGGTTGTTGGGGCATGGCGCCCGCGCCTCCTTTTCCGGAAATGACGCTGATACGCTATGCCCCAAGGCCCAAACCGCCCCGACGGCAACTCCGGATTCTCCTGGCAACGCTGCCAATCCCTCAGCGACTGTACTCAGCCAAAAGCCGGTGCACGGCGTGAGACACCTCCAAGGCATCGGGATAAGGCCGTTGCCACACGTTGCGCCCAAAAATGAGCCCGCTGGCGCCCGCTTCCATGCATAGGCGGGCCTTGGCCAGCGTCTCCTCCACCCCTCCGCGCTCGCCGCCGGCAAAGATGACCAAGGAGCGCCCGGCCGAGGCGATGACTTGGCGGAGGGCCTCCTCCACCGTCCAAGACCGCTGGTACGCCTTGGGAGCCTGGGCCAGTCGCTCGGGATCCACCTTGGGCACGTTCAGTTTGATGACGTCGGCCCCTAATTCCTGGGCCACGCGCGCCGCGTAATCCACGGCGTAGACGCTGTCGCGCCCCCCTTTGGCCTCAATCGCGGCCCCGCGGGGATAAGACCAGACGATGACCGGCATCCCATACCGCTCGGCTTGTTCGCGCACCGTTTGAAACTGGCGGAAATCCTCATCTTGACGAGGCGAACCCACATACAAGGTGTAGCCGACGGCTACGGCCCCAAGCCGCACCGCGTCCTCTACCCCGGCGTTGAGCGGAGAGATTGGAGCCTCGTCCGAGGGGATTTCGGTCTTTCCGTTGAGTTTCAACACCAGCGGGATTTTGCCCGCGTAATCGGGGTAGTACTTTTCCGCCAGCCCGATCTGGACGGCAATAGCCGAAAAGCGCCCCTCTACGGCGATGCGGAACTGGTGATGGGGGTCTTGGCTCTCAGGAGCATCCAGGAAATCCCGAGGGCCGTGCTCCAATCCTTGGTCGATGGGCAAAATCATCAGCGTGCCATTGGCTGGCCCGGCTTGGTACAACAGCTGGTGCAGCCGGGTGCGTTTGCCCGGCGAAAGCCGCATCGCTTCCAACGTGATCCGTTCCATCGCGTGGGCGCCGCCCCACGGGGGCCGACGCCGCTCCTCCCTTCCTGGCTCGTGGTCGAACGCTAAAAAACGGCCTGTCACCGACCCCAACCGCTATTCGCGGGTGATCCCCATGGCCTTGAGCGCTTGGCGCGCGGATTCCACAGCCGTCGCCACCTCCCCGAACCCGGTGGCGATCAGCTTCACCTTGCCCGGATAGTGAACGATGTCGCCCGCAGCGTAGACCATCGGTAGGTTGGTGGCCATGCGCGCGTCGACCTGGATCTCGGCCCCCACCATGACCAATCCCCATTCGGCCAACGGTCCTGGTTGAGGGATGAGCCCGATGGCGACGATCACCTCGTCCACCGGCACCGTCTCCACCGCATCGCGATCCAGGCGTCGGATCTGGGCTGCCGTCACTCGGTCCTCCCCAAGGCACGCGTCCAAAGCGGCGTTGGGTATCATGGTGACGTTCGGAGCCGCACGCAGCTTGGCCAAGCTGTCGGCGTGACATTGAAACTCATTGCGGCGATGAATCATGGTGACGGACCGCGCCCGCGGAATTAAGGCCATAGCCCAGTCTGCGGCAGAGTTTCCGCCGCCCACCACCAAGACGCGCCGGTCGTCGAACGCTGCCAAGCGATCGACGACATAGTGCACGCCGCGTCCTTCCCATCGGTCTACTGCCGGGTTGTCCAACCGACGCGGGGTGAACTCCCCGATTCCCGCCGTGATGATGACGCAGCGCGCGGGGTATCGCCGTCGGTCGGTCTCGACCACCCATAGGTCTGTTCCCCGCTCTAACCGCCACGCCGTCTCCCCCAAAGCCAACTTGAGGGGGTACTGAAACGCCTGCTGTTTGAGCTGCTCCACCAGCCCGCGACCAGTGATGGCAGGAATCCCGCCCACGTCGTAGACCGGCTTGTCCGGGAACAAGTACTCCGCCTGGCCCCCCAGTCGCTCCAGACGCTCCACGATGCGGACCCGCAGGCGGTGCAGGCCGGCCAGGTACGCGCCGTAGAGGCCTACCGGCCCTCCCCCGATTATCAAGATGTCATCTGCTCCATCCATTGCTGCCATGTTCGTTGCTCATCCTTTTTCGGTGGTTTGGTGCCGGTTCCGACCCCCCTGAGCTCCAGGCGGAACCCTTACCTCCGCCCGGCCGATATCGCCGGGTTCGGCGGTCCTAGGACGGTCGGACAGGGTTCAAAGGGCGGCGGCCGGCGAATCCTTCGTGCAGGCCATGATAGTAGGCCACTTCCGGCTCCTGCATCTGCCAACAAAGGTAGACCTGCACGCCTGCGATTTTGGCCGGGAAATCCACCAACCCCATCTCGACATCGGTCACGCGGCACCCCATCTGGTTGATTTCTCCCAGCAGTTGGTTGGCGTCGGCCACCAGTCGGTCGAAATCCTGCTTAGCCCGCTGATAGTCGGCCAACATGATGAGGTTGCCATCCCGGCGATACCCCACCTCGCGAATGTCGCGCATCTCTTCGTACTTCCGGCGTGCCTCCTCTTGCAGTGCCTTGAGGCGCTGCAACATGGTGCGCAATGCCGGGATCAGCTGGTTGGCTTCGGAGACCGTAAAGTAGCGGACGGCCATCCAATCCCTCCCTTCTCCCTCCCTCCGGCGGACTACCAGCTGGCAATGATATCCCCGATGCCCTGTTCGTAGTTCATTTTGCGAGCCAGGGCAAAGATCAGGTCGGCCAATCGATTTAGGTAATCCACGGCCACCGCCAACTCCGGATCGTCGCGCTCCAGGGCTTGCACGCGCCGCGCCGCCCGGCGCACCACCGTTCGCGCCCAGTGTAACAGGGCCGCCGCTGGCACGCCGGTCGGAATGACGAAATTGCGCACGGGAAACAGATCGCGGTCGGCGGCCTCGAGCCATCGTTGCAACTGGTCGACCGCGTCTGGGCCAACGCCTAACGGCTGCCCCCCGTGCTCTTGGGAAAAAAACGCGGAGAGGGCGAATAGCCGGTTCTGGACCTGTTCCAGAACCTCGTTGACCCAGGAGTTGGTCAAAAACGCCCGCGCCACGCCGACTGCGGCGTTAGCCTCCTCCAGACTGCCCAAGGCTTCCTCGCGCCAGGCTTCCTCCTGCGCCCACTCCCCGATCGGGGGCCGGTTGGGCAGCGCCGAACCACCGGCTTGCTCGCCGCACACGCGCTTCACCGCCACCCCGCTCCTTACCAGTAACGTTCCTCCTGCCACGGATCGCCGCGCAGGTGATAGCCGCGTTCCTCCCAGAACCCGGGCCGGTCCTCGGCCATCAGCTCGAATCCGGTCACCCACTTGGCGCTTTTCCAGAAATAGCGGTGCGGAACCACGAGCCGCATCGGCCCGCCATGCTCCGCCGCTAACGGCGCCCCCGCGAAGCGATGGGCCAACACCGTATCCGGCGCCAGGATGTCATCCAGCTCCAGGTTGGCCGTGAACTGATTCATCCCGTGCACCATCACGTAACGCGCCTCCGGTAGCGGCTCGGCCACCTCCAAGACGGCCTGCGGATCGATGCCCTCCCACTCGGTGTCCAATTTGGACCACCCTGTAACACAGTGGATGTCGGCGCGCACCGTTTTCGGGCGCAGTTGCAGCATCTCTTCCCACGAGAATTCGAGAGGACGGCGCACCAACCCAAACACCCGAAATCGCCACCGGTCCAACGCCACGCGCGGGACCGGCCCGAAGTGCAGGACGGGAAACAAGCGGGTGACGGTTTGGTTCGGTGGCACACGCGGTTCTGGCACGGATACCCCCCCACCTTCGGGTTCGCGGCTGGAACCGAGGATCGCTCCTATTTTACCCTAAAGCCGAGGCCGTGGTCGTAGAGAACCGCAATCGCGCCCGCTGTCATCAAGCCGACCCCCACCCATCCGGGGCGCGTCCCGGCCTCCTTCAGCCAGATCCGCCCCAAAAGCGCGCCGCCCAGTCCGGCCAGGCCGGAGGCGGCCTCGGCCGGAGCAGGCCCAAGGCGAGCCATCAAAACCAGCAGGGTCAGGTAGGAGGCTCCATTGACGGCTGGCGCCACCAGCACCCACCCCGGCCGCCGGCGCCATAGACGTGCCCATTCGGGCAGGACGGGCCCAGCAAGCCGGGCCCCCAGTGTCATCCCTGCCGCGACCAAAGTATAAAGCGTGGCCCCGTAACTCCAAGGGTCGCCGGCGAGATGGGCGTCGGTGAGGCGTCCCCACGCCAAAAGGCCATCGCTCACCATCATGGCGGCTACCCCCGGGGTCAGGTTCGCCCCTCCTAAAAGGACGATTCCCCCGAGGAAGGCAGCCACCCCCGCCCACGCCAGGACCCCTCCAATGGGATGGACGAGAAACAACAGCACGGCCGTGGCGTTGGCCCAGGGGCTGACAACGCTTACCGGTCCCTTTTGCAACGCCCAGGCGTACGCCGCAAACGCGCCGCCGTAGATCGCTGCCGCAAGCCATGCGGATCCGTTCCACGCGCCTCGGCCGGCAAAGACAGCCCCGATCCACAACACGGCCGCGGCCCCGGCGTAGGCCCAGGCCATCACCGAACCGGGCGGGGCGCCTTGACCCAGTTGCCGGAGGGCAATCCGCTCCACGCTCAACAGAACCACGCGCGCCATCAGCCACCATGCCACGGGCCTCGCCCCCTGCCGAACCGCGCTCAGGACAGGGTATGCGAGGCTCGGGCAGGTTATGGGGACGGCGGCGTGGGTCCGCGCTCGACGATGCGCGGAGATGGGCGGTAGCGGTCAATCCCCAGCGATTTGGTCTCGATGCCGTGAGGGGTGTGGATTTCGAGCCAAGAGCGCACCTTGACCCCCTCCTGGCCCGGGGCCAATACTTTTTCCGTTCCCGGCTTCAAGCGGGCATTGACCCGCACGATGGTGCGGAACGGATATCGCTCCAAGATCTCGTGCTTGACTTCGATCTGCGGTCCCGGTTGTCCCCCCCACAGGGCGATGGTTAGGTGGCGTCCTTCCGTCCGAGCCGCGATCAGGACCGGCGTGGAAAAGGTGTTCTGAAACCGGAAGTTAAGATAATCCGAGGACACCGTCGCGTCCTCCCCGGGAGGCAGGTACGGCACCGTCAAACCATGGGGGTGCCGCTCCACCACCCGCATGCCGGTCCTGAGGACCGCCGCGTACAACGTGGAGGCGCCTTGGCAGACACCGCCCCCGATAGAGGGCACGATGCGGTCTCCCACAAACGCCCGCCCCCACCCGTATCCGTTCTCGGCGGTGTAAGGCCCCACCACCCGATAGTACGAAAAGATGGCTCCGGGAGGCACCACCACGCCGTTCAGGCGCCGGGCCACCAGCGCGATGTTCTCTGCTTGGCTAGGGCTCGCATGGTAGAAGTCGGTGGTCTGAATGGCCAAGAGGTAAGGCAACTTCTGGGCCCGCGCGGCCTCCTCTCCCACGGGCGGCGTGACCACCACCGGCCCATTGGCCGTCACGCCCGACATCCCTCCAGTGGTCGCCGTGCCGGGAAGCGCTGCGTTGGGCCATAAAAGCAACCAAAGTGCTGCCCACCATCCTGTCATGTACCCACCTCCCTGTCGCGGTGCCGGGGCCACTGCCCCATGGGGGATCTTGCCCGCGCCCGTCCCACCCCATGCCCCGCGTTGGGGGCAATCCCGCCATCCGACCGCCTTATCCGCCGTTCGGGCGAATCTGCGGGGCCGGGCCCGAATCGTAGCCTGCCTTGCGCGCGCCGACGCGAATTGATACCATACCGTATCAGAATCTGGGGAAAGGACTACCGCAGGGTGGCGCAACCGGTTCGCATCGGCCTTTTGGGATATGGCACCGTGGGTCAGGCGTTCGTGACCCTGCTCAAGCAGCAGACCGCACTGCCCGCCGAGGTCGAGATCGCCCTCGTGACTGATCTCGGGCGCCCGCGCGAAGGCCCTCCGATTCCTTTGACGACCGACGCGCGGGAAGTCGTGGCCAATCCGCGCGTAGACTTAGTGGTCGACGTCATGGGCGGGCGGTACCCGGCTTATCAGTGGGTGCGTGAGGCCATCCTCAATGGAAAGTCGGTGGTCACTGCCAACAAAGAGGTCATGGCGTATCACGGCTCGGAGCTGCTGCAACTGGCCTTTGAACGCGGAGTCCACCTTCGCTATGAGGCCAGCGTAGGCGGCGGCATCCCCCTCATCGAACCGTTGCTGTCGCATTTTCGCTGGGGGCCCATCGATGCCGTCATCGGCGTGCTGAACGGCACCACCAATTTCATCCTGTCTGCCATGGAAAAGGGGGAGCCGTACGAGCAAGCCTTGGCCATGGCTCAAGCCAAGGGGTATGCCGAGGCCGACCCCAGTGCCGACGTACTGGGATACGATGCGGTACGCAAACTGACCCTGATCATCCGCATGGTCTTTCACTTCGAGGTGAGTCCTGACGCCATCCCGTGCCGCGGCATCGACCAAGTGACCGTCGATGACATCGTGCGGGTGGCTCACTGGGGCTACCGCATTAAGCTAATCGCCCGCGCGTATCGGGGCGGACGGGCGATGGTGTGGCCCACCTTGGTCCCTGCCAATCACCGATTGGCGTTCTTGGAGGACAACCAAAACAGCTTGTGCCTATACCTGTGGTCGCAGGAGTATTGGTTAGAGGGTCCGGGGGCCGGCGGGCCAGCCACGGCGCTGAGCGTGCTGTCGGACGTCTATCGCGTCATCGTCCAACGCGACCTCGGCCCCCGCGAAACCGTGCTGCCTGTGCGAGAACTGCAACCGATGGCGCCGGAGTGGATCCTGTTTCCGGTCGACCCGGATCGGGTCGTGGTCCCGACCGCGTTTCCGGAATTCGGGTTGTGGAACGGCCAATATTTCCGCACCGAGCCGACCCCCATCGGCCAAGTGGAGCAGTGGCTGGCCGAGCGGGAAGGCTTCAAGGCCTATCCCCTGCTGTAAGGCCGGCGGCCCCCACCGGGCACCGCCGGCCGGGATTTCAGCGTTGCAGGAGGCGCTCCTCTGCCAAGCGCACAGCCTCGCGCACCAGGTTCCCGCATTGGCGTGCCGGCACCGCCCCCCAGCCGTGTTCACGGACCAGGTCAGCGACTCCCAGGCGCTCGCCGAGCTTCAACTTGGTGTCCTCTGACATCCACTTGGCCATGGCTCCACCCCCCGCCACAGTGTGTCCGATGCCACCCCAGCCGTATACCCATCGATACCAGCGCCGATACCACAGGACGCGGGCCACAAAGGCCCGGGTCTCTGGGTAGGGAACGGCCTGCCAATCCACACTGCCCGGGGTAAGCCGGCCCATCCGAATCCAGCGGTCGACGGTAGCCGGTCCACTGTTGTAGGCCGCGAGCGCCAACACCACATCCCCCCGATATCGCCGGAGCAAATACGCCAAATACCAACCGCCCAAGGCGATGTTGGTGCGCGGGTCGCCGAGGTTTATGGCCTGGCCCGGAGCCAACGGCGCATGGGGTTGTCCCGCAATCCAGCGCGCCGTGTCGGGCATCAACTGCATCAGCCCCATGGCGCCCCGGCGGCTGACGGCATCCGGCCGATACCGGCTCTCGACCCGGATCACGGCCGCGATGAGGTAAGGATCCACGCCCATCCGGTCTGCCTCCTGGTAAACCCAACCGGCATACGGAAACGGGACTTGCCAGCGGATGGCCAACACCCCCAAGGCCACGACCGTCAAAAGCGCGATCCACCACCGGTGCCGGCCAATTCTCGCCATGCCGCCTCCACCTCATTTCGCAGAGCCGTCAGGTCGCCGTCGTTCTCGAACACGCGGCTCGCGCGGCGCCGTTTCTCCTCTTGGGGCCATTGCGCGGCGATGCGCGCCAGGGCCTGGTGGCAACTGAGCCCGTCGCGGGCCATCAGCCGCGCGCGTTGCACCTCCGGTGACGCTGTCACCACCCACACCTGGTCAAACCATGACTCCCACCCAACTTCAAACAGCAGCGGAAGGTCGACCACCACCGGCAACGGGGTGCCCTTTTCGGCTTCGGCTACCGACGTCCAAAGAGCTTGGCGGATCAAGGGATGCATGACGGCATCGAGGCGCTGGCGCGCCCGGGGATCGGAAAATACCAAACGTCCCAACTTCTTGCGCTGAAGTCGCCCGTGGGCGTCGAGCACCCACCACCCGAAGGCCTCCCACACGGCACGCCATCCCGGGGCACCCGGCTCCTGCAACCGGCGGGCCACCGCGTCGGCGTCTATGACCACGGCGCCCAAAGCCCGCAGCATCGCCGCGACGGTCGATTTCCCAGTGGCAATGCCGCCGGTAAGCCCGATGCGCATGGCTCTCACCTCTGCCACTGCACCGATTTCCAATCTAAGCTGTTGTCGGGGAACACCGTCAGTCGGCGAACGGCCGTGCTCCACATCCACCAACTGCCATCCGGTGCCACCGGCGTCGGTGGGCTCCCGCCTACGGATACCGGATACGGACCCAGGTAGGCCTCGACGCCGGGAAAGGGGCCGGAGCCAGAGACGCGTTCCACGCGTAGGCCGGGTTGAAGGCGGACCAGGGCGTCCCCCAAAGCCGTCGCGATGGCGTCGCCCCGGTCCACGGCCACCACCCCCGTCGCGGGCACGGCGAGGGTTCGGGCCGCCACGTGCGGCCCGCGCCCGCGAAAGGCCAGCGCCGCCAATCGGGTAGTGGACACCCGACGGGGCGACGGGCCCCCGAGACTGGTCCACCACAGGGTTCGTCCATCAGGCACCCAGTGCACCCACTTCAGCCACCGCTTCGGCAGGGTTCCCAAGGCCCCCACCGGCAATGGCAACACATCGGCGACCCCGTTGACCACACTGGCTTCAGCCAGTGCCAAGGTGGGAAATCGCTCCACGGTGACCGACCACGTCACGTCACCCGCCGTGGGGCGAAAGCTGGCCCGCCAATCCCAGTCCCACTGGTCTAGCCGCCAGCCCCCACTGCCGATCAAGGCGGCGAGCTGCCAATGCCCGCCCCCAGCGGTCCGGTCTGAGGGCAACACCACTGCCCATGGCAAGGTGGCCAAGGTGCCCAGCACCTGGAGGGCCGAGGCCACGCCGTGGAGGACCAGCGTGCCGGAGCCCGACGCCGTCCACCGTGGCGGGCCGGAGGACACCCCTGGTAGGGGAGCGCCTACGGCATTGAGCGCCTGCGCCACCTGACCGGCCGTGACCGGTTGGCCGTTGCTCCATCGCGCGCGGGGGTCCAACTGAAATACGAGGGCGCTGCCCTGCATCCGCCAGCTCGCAGCCAGCCGGGGTTGCAGGCGGCCGCCGCGCACGGTGACTAAGGTCTGAAACACGTTGTCGGCAACCGTCCGCTCGCCTGCGCTGGTCGCCTGGATCGGGTCGAAGGTCGCGAGCGGTCCCACCACGGCCTCCACCAACTGCCCCGGCGCCTGGGGCACCGGCGGCGGCACCTGTCCCGCAAGCGCACCCGAGGCGAGAACGGTCGCCAGCAAGACCCATGGCCACGCCCGCGCCATCTAGGCTCGCTTCCCCGGCAATTGGTCTACGAGGTCCTCCGGCAGGTCCACCTCGCTGATGACATCGACCTTCACGGCGCGGTCCAGCGGAACTAGGGCCACCTCCCCCCGTACGCCAAGCTCGTGCCACAGCCGTTGCACAATCGCCTCGGCCGTTTTCAGGTCGTCCACCAACAGGCTAAACTGTTGCATACTGCGTCTCCCTCTTCTCGCCGCCTGGCCCAGCCGCCGCGTCATCTTTCGGCCGTTGGCACCGCGGGCAAAAGTGGCTGCTCCGGCCGCCGACCTCCAGCACCGCCACCGGAGCGCCGCAGCGCGGGCACGGCTGCCCGCCCCGGCCGTAGACTGCTAAGTGGTGCTGGTGCTCACCGGGGTGTCCTAACGCGTCGACATAGTCCGAAAATGAAGTGCCGCGGTGGCGCAGGGACCGCCGCAAGACGGTCCGCACGGCCCGCACCAGCTGGTGGAGCTCCGGTTCGACAAGTCGGCCCCCCGGCGTCGCGGGGTGGACGCGGCAGAGGAACAAGGCCTCATCGGCGTAGATGTTGCCTAAACCGGCCACGATGCGCTGGTCCAACAACAAGGCCTTGATCGGCGCCCGGCGTCCGGCCAATCGCTCAGCGAGATAGGCGGCCGTAAACGCCCGCCCCAAGGGCTCCACCCCCAACTGAGCCTCAAGCCCGGTGCGATCCGGCGCCCAATCCACCCGTCCAAAGCGGCGCGGATCGGCCAAGCGCAGGTGACCACCACCTGCCACGCTCAGGACCAGGTGCGTGTGCGGACGCCAGGGTTCGGCGGGGTCGGCTTCCCAGGTCAGCCGCCCGCTCATCCCGAGATGGATGACGAGATACCCCCCGGGACGGGTCAATGCCATCCACAGATATTTGCCGCGCCGCCCCACCCGCCGCACCACGGCCCCCGTCACCCGTCGGACGATGGTTTCCGCCCTCCCGGCCCCTCCGCGCACCATCCGGGGGTCGAGATGCACCACTTGGTCGATGCGCCGACCCGCCAGGATCTGGTCGAGATACCGGCGAATGGTTTCCACCTCCGGTAATTCGGGCATCAAGAAACCTCCCTGGGGGCAAAGGCCTGCAAGGCCTCCCAATTCGGCCCCCGCTTGAACTCGACTTGCAAGGGGACGTTCAAGGGCAAGGCGCCCGTCATCGCCCGGTCGGCCAGGGCCGTCAGCTGATCCAGCTCCTCCGGCGCCGCATCCCAGATCAGCTCGTCGTGCACCTGAAGGATGAGGTGGCTTTTCAGCCCCGCCGCGACCATGGCGCGATCCACCGCCACCATCGCCAACTTGATGAGGTCTGCAGCACTTCCCTGCACCACAGTGTTCATGGCCATCCGCTCCGCCATCTGCCGCCGAGTGCGGTTGCGGTCGCGGATGTCGGGCAAGGGCCGGCGGCGTCCCAAGATGGTGGTGACGTAACCTCGGCCTCGGGCCTCTTCCACCACCGCGTCGAGATACTGTTTGACCTTGGGGTACCGGGCAAAGTACTGCCGAATATACTCCGCGGCCTCGGCCCGCGTTACGCCGGTATCGCGGGCCAGGCCAAAATCAGAGATGCCGTAGACAATACCGAAGTTGACCGCCTTGGCTCGATTGCGCCAGGTGGTGTCCACCGCATCCAAGGGCAATCCGAAGATCTCGGCCGCCGTCCTGCGGTGGATGTCCTCCCCTTCCACAAAGGCCTGAATGAGCCCTTCGTCTCCAGACAGGTGGGCCAGCATCCGCAATTCAATTTGCGAGTAGTCGGCGGCCACCAGCTCCCGACCAGGGCTGGGCAGAAACATGGCGCGCACCCGACGGCCGATGGGCAGGCGAACCGGGATGTTCTGGAGGTTGGGGTCGCTCGACGACAGACGCCCGGTAGCCGCCACCGTCTGATGGAAGGTGGTGTGCAACCGGCCATCGGGCCCCACCAGCGGCAAAAGCCCATCCACATACGTCCCCTTGACCTTGGTCAACTGCCGCCACAACAGGATTTTCTCCACCACCGGATGCAGGGCCGCCAAGGTCTCTAACGTCTCGGCATCGGTCGAGTAGCCGGTTTTGGTCCGTTTGACGGTCGGTAACCCCAACCGCTCGAAGAGCACCTCCCCAAGCTGCCGGGGCGAGTTCAGATTGAACGGGCCCTTGGCCAGCGCGTAGATTTCCGCCTCCAAATCGCGCAGCGCCTGAAAAGACTCCTCGCCCAACCGGCGCAACCCTTCGCGATCCACCCGGACGCCCACGGCCTCCATCTTGGCCAACACGCGCATCAGCGGCAATTCCACGTCCCGATACAGGGGCATCAGGCCCGCCGCCTCCAAGCGTGGCGTCTGGGCCGCGACCACCGCATGCACCAGGCGCGCCTGCCCCAGGCCCTCTCCAACCGGGCCGAGTCCCAGCCGTTGGGCCACGCGCCCCAGCCGATAGTCGCCGGCCTCCGAATCGAGCAGGTACGCCTGCAGTGCCCCGTCATCGACCACCTCTGGCAGGGTCCAGCCCAAGGTCAGCGCTCGCCGCACCACCGGTTTGACATCCCAGCCCACCCAGGACCTCACGGGAGGCAGGGGGTCGTGTGGCCACAGCACCCCACGGCCGTCTTCCAGCCAAATGGGATACGGGGGCCCCAAAACCGGAGCCAACGTAGCCCGCGGGATGGAGTCCCAAACCACCGTCCCCGGGTCTACCGCTTCCACCGCCGCCGGCTCTTCGGCCAACGGTACCGGATCGACCCGCCCGAACAGTCGCCGTTTAATGGATTCAAACGCCATCCGGTCCAGCCACGCCGCCAACGCCGGCGTTTTGGGAATCCGGTAAGGCTCGGGCAGTTCGGGCCAGGTCACCGGCGCATCGCATCGGATAGTCGCCAACCGCTTCGATTCGAAGGCCGTGGCCTCATGGGCCGCCAACGCTGCACGGACGCGGGTTTCGGCAATGGCGTCGAGGTGGCGGTACACCTCCTCAATCGAACCCCAGCGCTGAATCAGTTTTAGGGCGGTCTTCTGTCCGATACCGGGCACGCCCGGGATGTTGTCCGACGCGTCGCCCATCAGCCCTTTTAAATCCGGTATCTGCTCGGGGCGCACCCCCATGCGCGACGCCACTTCGTCCTCGCCCAGCACCTCCATCTCCGTGATGCCGGTGCGCGCCATCAACAGCACCTTGACGGGAGGCCGGACCAGTTGTAACAGGTCGCGGTCGCCGGTCAAGATCAAGCTGGCATATCCGCGAGCGGTCCCCAGAGCGGCCAAGGTCCCGATGACATCGTCGGCCTCGTACCCGTCTGCCCCCACCGAGGCCATCCCCAACTGATGGAGCAGTTCCTGGACCAGTGGGATTTGAGCCCGGAAGGCATCCGGAGCGGCCTCGCGGGTGGCCTTGTACTGCGCGTAAGCCAAATGGCGAAAGGTTGGCTGTTCGGTATCAAACACCACCACCACGCGGTCCGGCTGGGTGTCCTCCACGGCCTTCAGCAGCATGGTGCAAAACCCGTAAACGGCGCCAGTCGGAGTGCCATCGGGCAGGGACAGGGTGGCCGGCAAGGCGTGAAATGCTCGGAACATGAGGCTGTATCCGTCTACCAACAACTGCGTCGGCACCGACCGCTCCCCTTCCCCTGTGCCCATGCGCCGGGCGACGTGCCTGATACTGTCCCTGCCATGGTAACAAAGGCAATGGCGCGGAGGCAAACCGGCCCCGGCTCAAGGTCGCCAGCCCCGGCTCATCCGCCGTCGCTTGAACGCGCCCGCAAGCGTCCGGGTGCGTGCGCGACGTCTGTCAGGGTTGCAACCGCCAACGGCCCGCCCTACCGCCTACCATCCCTGCTCCGGGCACTTACCATCCGCGAGTCTCAGGACTATACAGAAGATGGAACCCGAACCTGAAGAGACGGAGGTGGTTACGATGATGACCCGGAACGGGATCCTGGCCATTTTCGGAGCATGGTTCGTGGTTTCGGCATGGGTGTTGAACCCGATGCAGTCTCAAGCCTACCTCTGGACAGCTGTCATCCTCGGTGGCCTGACCCTGATCGGCGCCGTGTGGGCGATGATCGAGCGCAAGCACCGGGCATGGCGGGCCTACCTGATGGCGCTGTTTGGACTGTACCTGGGCTTGACGCCATTCTTCTATAACTTCGCGGTCTTTGCAGGAGCGCTGTGGGTCACGATGTTGGTGGGCGCCGCGACGGTAGCCAGTGGCCTTTGGGATGCACTCGCGCACGACACCGGCGCCTCGCCGGACCACCCCGCCCACCACGTGGCGTGATCCATTTCGCGCGCCGCCTCCCCGCCCCGCCCGGGCGGGGTTTTTCTGTCTTCCCGAACTCGTCGCCGTCCCCCCGCCGCGTTACAATGCCTTCGGGAGACGCTTACGGCCCCCCTCCCGAACACCCACGACCGCGAAGGGAGAACGAACATGACAGATTGGGAATCCGAATGGGTGGCCCCGCCGGAGTTTCAGACGGCCCTGGAAACCTTCATTCGCCATCCGGACCAACGGCAGCAAGACGTCTACCACCATCTGCGGTATGTCCTCGACGACGGGCTTGCACTGGAGTGGGTGGTCAAGCACGACCTGTTTGAAGGCGCCGTAGCCCAGTGGAGTCTTTTTGATCTCCATCGCGGCCAATACCTGGCCGGGGTAGATCGCCCGCTTCCGGCGGCCGATGCCGTGTGGGGCACATACCAACTGACCCATGCCGGCCGCACCTATCGTCTCCGGGTGCAACCCCAATAAAAAGGCCGTGGTGCCGAAGGCCGGACTTGAACCGGCACGTGGGGTTACCACACACGATTTTGAGTCGTGCGCGTCTGCCAATTCCGCCACTTCGGCGATTCCAACGGTCGGAGAGTATTGTAGCACAGCGTGTTGTCCTTGGCAAGCAGCCGTCGGCTCTCGGTCAATCCCGGTGAGCGGCGGTCGAAGGGGGGAAGCCCAAAACCCGCTGGCGTCCTTTCCAGTCCTGCTCGCCTACCCGTCGCCGAGCCGTGCCCTTGGCTAGATCGTGGCGTGGGGCCCCTCGATAAAGCCTGCGGTTTCGATTCGGCCTGCCTCCCTTGCCCGAGGATTCTGCCGTGCCATTGCCGCCCCCTGCCGGCCCTGACTGCGCCTGCCGCACGGTCCCCGGCATCGGCATTGCCGAGCCAGCATTCTTCGGCCTGGCGAGGCCCGTCCGGCCTCTTCTCCGTCAGGAGCGTTCGCAGACCTTTTTTCTCTCTGCTCTTGTGGAGTGGACCCCCCACGGCCAGCGAAGCGTTGTGCCCGGCGTTCTGCCGGTTCGAGGCCTCGGATCCCGTCACGCTAGGCGCCCCCGATGCAAGCAGACGGCTCCGGGAGGATCTGGGCCGGGAGGCATCCGCGTGGCGCCCTGCGGATATCGGCCCGTATGCGATCTACCGTCACGGTGCAAATCCGCGCCGGCCCCTCGGCCAAAATCTCGCCGAACGCTGGCCTCCGGGGACCGCGGGCGACCGTTGCCCCCGAGGGCGAAAGACGCCGGGCCGAAGCGTTTACCGCCGCGACGACGCGCAACCGGGCCACGAAAGCTCGGAAGGGAGACGGTCTTACACCTGCTCTCGGGGATCTCCGGTCGCTCCGGGACGAACGCGGTGACGTTTTCGGCTCCAACCGCCCCACCTTTTGCTCCGCGAAGGACGATTCGTGTAGGCGTTGCGGTGTAATCGCCCGGTTCTGGAGACACACTACTCCCGGGCCCAGAAGTCGGTGCGAACGTCAAAAGGAGGAACCTTCTCGTGCAACGGCCGTCCTCGGTGGAAGTGGTGACATGGCTGAACCTCGACCTTAGAGGCGAACACGACGCCATCGTGCACTACCTGCAACACGCTTGGGTGCTCAGCCCTTGGGGGCCTACCATCATGGCCATTGCCCGCGACGAGATG
The DNA here is from genome assembly GCA_023511625.1 of Bacillota bacterium. GTDB lineage: Bacteria > Bacillota > Sulfobacillia > Sulfobacillales > Sulfobacillaceae > JAIMAE01. The sequence goes on from JAIMBD010000002.1 coordinate 261,410, forward strand.
CGCCACCTGAAGTGGCTGGCGCATACCATCGTCCGGCTGGGCGGTACCCCGGACCTGACGCCTCCCCCCATCCGTCGCGATGCCGATCCGCTGGCCCAAGACGAGGCCGCCGAAGCCGTAGCCATCGAACAGTACCGCCGGCATCGAGCGGATATTCCCGACCCTGCCATTCAGTCCCTACTCGATCGCATCGTAATCGACGAGGAAGATCACCTGCGCCAATTTCGCGCCCTGCGGGAGAAAGCAGGTGCCGTACCGCTGGCCCCATCCTCCGAGTTGGACCCCGAAGCCCGGGCATTCCAACCGTCCCTGACGCAGTTAATGGGGTGCGAATACGCCGCCGTGCTGTCGGCCTTACACCGCGCTTTCCAACGGCTCCCCGCACCGCGGACCGGCATCGACTGGGAAGACCAGGCGGTCGAAGAGATGCATCACCTGAGCTGGGCGGCCGAGACCTTGGCGCGTCACGGCCTGACGCCGGAATGGCCCGAACCCGCCCCTGGAGACAGCCGGGATGAGGCCCAACGATGGGAAATGTTGGCGCGGGCCGCCCATGCCTGGGATCCCGAAGCGGCGGCGCTGGCGCACCGCGCCGCACGGCGAGAAGCCCTCGAGGCCCATCCGCCGCGCCGCGACCGCAGTGCCACCGTCGGTTCTCTGGCTACTGGTCGGGATTGGGTCGAGGAGGAGGTCCGCCCCTGATGGACGTGTTGATGCGCCAAGAGGCGCCGCTCGAAGACGCCGACTGGGACCGCCTCGACCAGGCGGTGATCGCGGTAGCCCGCCGCATTTTGATCGGCCGCCGATTCTTGCCGCTCTATGGGCCGTTGGGCGGGGCAGTGGAGGTGCTCCCTGTCAACCATTACCACGGATGGGACCAGGGGCGGATGGGGACGACCGGCGATCAACCGGAACCGGTGGCGTGGGCCGGTCGCACCTACCTGCACTTGCCGCTCTTGTACAAGGACTTCGTGCTGTTCTGGCGCGACATGGAGCAAAGTCGCCAGGGCGGCATGCCCCTCGACGTGGGGGCGGCCCAGGCTGCGGCCGCATTCGTGGCCGAGGCCGAAGACCACCTCATCTTCCATGGCTCGGCTGCGCACGGCGTGCCAGGGTTGTTGACGGTAGAAGGGCGCCACGTCCTGCCTATGGGTGATTGGACCGAGTCGGGGCGAGCCTTCGCCGACGTGGTCCGCGCCGTCGCGCATCTGACATCGGCCGGTTTTTATCCGCCCTATCAAACCGTGGTGGGGCCATCTGCCTACGCCGAATTGCACCGACTGTACGGCAACAGCGGGCTGCTCGAGGCTGATCAAATCGCAAAGCTCACCCAGCGGGCGGTGCTGGTCACTCCGGTGCTGGATGAACGCACGGCCGTGGTCGTCGCCCTCGGCGAAGAGAACTGCGATCTCGTGGTCGGCTACGACCTTACCGTGGCCTACTTGGAGACCAGCGCGATGAATCCGCGCTTTAGGGTGTTGGAAACCATCGCGCCACGCATTCAACGCCCCGGAGCCATCGCAGTCCTGACCCGCACGGCATAACCCCCGGCGGTCCAAATCTCCGCCGGGGGTGGTCTTCGGTTCCGTAGCGGTTAGATGTTATAGTACAGCTCGAACTCCATGGGGTGCGGCCGGAGGTTGACCTGCGCCACCTCCTGGGTCCGCTTGTAATCGATCCAGGTCTGCAGCAGGTCTTCCGAGAAGACGCCTCCGGCCAACAGGAACTCGTGATCCTGCTCGAGCGCCCGCAATGCCTCCTCCAACGAGCCCGGGACGCTCTGGATCGAAGCCTTCTCTTCCGCGCTCAAGGTGTACAAGTTTTTGTCGATGGGGCCAAACCCGAGCTGGCGCGGGTCTAGTCGCCGGCGGATTCCGTCTAATCCCGCCAGCAGGATAGCGGCAAAGGCCAGATATGGGTTGCTGGTCGAGTCTGGCGTGCGGAACTCGATCCGGCTGGCCTGGGGCCGGTCGGTGACCGGAATCCGGACCGCCGCCGAGCGGTTGCCGCGCGAAAACACCAAATTCACCGGAGCCTCATACCCGGGCACCAGCCGTCGGTACGAGTTGGTCGACGGGTTGGTCAGCGCCAGAAGGGCCGGGGCGTGGCTCAAAATGCCCCCGATGTAGAACAACCCGATCTCCGACAGGTTCCCGTAGGCGCCGGCCTGGAAGAAGAGCGGGTTGCCGCCTTTCCACAGCGAGCTGTGGACGTGCATTCCACTGCCGTTGTCGCCAAAGAGCGGCTTCGGCATGAAGGTTACGGTCTTGCCGTGCTGGTGAGCCACGTTCTTCAAAATGTACTTGTACAGCAGGACGGTATCGGCCATTGCCGTCAAGGTGTTAAAGCGCAGGTCGATCTCCGCCTGCCCCGCCGTTGCCACCTCGTGGTGGTGCATCTCGACGCGCACTCCCGCTCGCCTGAGTGCCTGGACCATGGCCGTGCGCAACGCGTTGGTGGCGTCAAGCGGCGGAACCGGGAAGTAACCCTCCTTCGGCCGGATGGTGTGCCCGAGGCCCCCCTCTTTTCCAGAATTCCAGTGGCCTTCTTCCGAGTCGACGGCGTAACCCGACTGGTGCCCTTGGTTGAAGTACCGGACAGTGTCAAAGATGAAGAATTCCAGTTCCGGCCCCCAGTAGGACACGTCGGCGATGCCGCTCTCCTTCAGGTACGCCTCCGCCCGACGGGCAATGGTGCGCGGGTCCCGCCCATAGGGGTTCCCTGCGGGGTCGGTCACGTCGCACATGATGCTCAGGGTGGGGACGCTACCAAAGGGGTCGATCACCGCCGTGGAGGGGTCTGGCACCATCACCATGTCGCTCTCTTCAATGCCCCGAAACCCCCGGATGCTCGACCCGTCAAAGGGGATACCGCGCTGCAACAGCTCCTCGTCGACTTCCGCCGCCGGAATGGTCAAGTGTTGCCAAACTCCTGGTAGGTCCACGATGTGGAAGTCGACCATTTCGATCTGTTGCTCCCGAATCAGGCGTATGACTTCCGCGACGTTCAATGCCTGTCCTCCTTATCGCCCGAAAGGGCGTCGGAACCGCTCCGCGCGTCTGGCGCCGGCGCCCCGACCCCGACCAGCACTCCCACCTATGGTGCCCGTTCCCCCAAAGCGGCGGACGGGTTTTGCCCTGCCTGCGGAAAAGCCCCGCCGCCCTACGCCATGCCATCGGGTGTCCGCACCCCGTCAATCCCGCGGCTTTTTGTCAGGTTTTCTCCGGGCTCCCACAGTTATTCCGACCCATTATAGTGAGGGTTCGTAAGAAGTGTCAACGACATGTAAGATTGATTCCCTCCGCAGAAAGTGGCTACAATTGCCAGCCCGTCCCCATCGGGATACAATAGGCGTGACCGGGAGCCTCCCCACCCGGCGTTCGCCGGTGCATAGGCGCAGGCGCACTGCGCATCATCTGAGAGAGTGGCGGATCGGCACAGCGCCGTCCGCAATCGGCGGGCCGGCACTGTACACGACTGGAGGACGGGAAAAGGAGCAACCATGCTGGGCGAGGACACCGACATCCATCAACTGGCTATCACCACCATTCGCGCGCTGAGCCTAGACCAGGTAGAGGCTGCCCGCTCTGGTCATCCCGGGATGCCCCTGGGCGCGGCTCCCATGGCCTACGTGCTGTGGTCTCGATTTCTTAAGCACAATCCCAACAACCCGACGTGGTTCAACCGCGACCGGTTTGTCCTCTCTGCAGGCCACGGTTCGGCCTTGTTATACGCCCTGCTGCACCTGAGCGGTTATGCGCTACCGTTGGACGAGCTGAAACGCTTCCGCCAACTCGGCTCGCGCACGCCAGGACATCCCGAATATGGATTGACGCCGGGCGTGGAGACAACCACCGGACCCTTGGGCCAAGGCTTTGCCACGGCCGTGGGAATGGCGATGGCCGAGGCCCACCTGGCCGCGCGGTTCAACCGCGAAGGGTTCCCGCTGGTCGACCATTACACCTACGTCATCGCCAGCGACGGCGACCTGATGGAAGGGGTCAGCGCCGAATCCGCTTCATTGGCTGGCCACCTGAAACTGGGCAAGCTGGTGGTGCTGTACGACGACAACCGCATCTCCATCGAGGGCGCCACTGACCTCGCCTTTACCGAAGACGTGCTGCGCCGGTTCGACGCCTACGGCTGGCACACCCTGCGAGTGGCAGACGGCAACGACCTTAACGCCATCGCCGAGGCCATTCGCCAGGCCCGCGAAGAGACCGGGCGCCCCAGCCTGATCGCCGTCCGCACCCACATCGCGTGGGGCAGCCCCCATTTGCAGGATTCCCCCCAAGCCCACGGGGCGCCGTTGGGTCCCGAGGAGACCGCCCTGACCAAAGCCGCCTACCATTGGCCCACGGACACCGCTTTCTTCGTTCCCGAGGCCGTGCGCAGCCACTTCGCCCAGTTGGCCGAGCGCGGGCGCAACCAGGAAGCGGCTTGGCAAGGGCTTTGGGGTCGCTACCAAAGCGCGTACCCCAAGGAGGCGGAACAGTTCGCGGCGGGATTATCCGGGCGTTGGGACGGCGACTGGGAGACGCTGGTCCCGCCGTTTCCGGCCGGAGACCAACTGGCCACCCGCACCGCATCGGGCCGCGTGCTCAATCGCATCGCCCCGCACCTCCCAGGATTGTGGGGCGGATCGGCAGATCTTGCTCCCTCTACGGAGACCTATCTCGAACGGCAGGGAGATTTCGGCCCCGACAACTATGCCGGCCGCAACATCCACTTCGGCGTGCGCGAACATGCCATGGCCGCAGCCCTAAACGGCATTGCCCTACACGGGGGAAGCCGTCCTTACGGCAGTACCTTCCTGATCTTTTCCGACTACCTAAAGCCGGCCCTACGCCTTTCTGCCCTGATGCGGCTGCCTGTGGTCTACGTCTTTACGCACGACTCCATCGGGATCGGGGAAGACGGGCCCACCCACCAACCGGTGGAACAGTTGGCGGCCTTGCGGGCCATCCCGCACCTGTGGGTGATCCGCCCGGCTGATGCCAACGAGACCCGAGAGGCGTGGCGCCTGGCCCTCGAGACCCGAGACCGGCCCGTGGCCCTGGTCTTGAGCCGGCAGAAGCTGCCGGTGTGGGATGCCGCCGAAACCGTGGGCGTGCGCCACGGCGGGTACATCCTGTACGATCCCCCGTCCGTGGACTTGATTCTCTTAGCCAGTGGGTCCGAGGTCGCATTGGCGCTGGCTTCCGCCCGGCGTCTTAGGGACGCTGGCGTCGGAGCACGGGTGGTCAGCATGCCCTGTTGGCAGCTGTTCGATGCCCAGCCCCAAGCGTACCGGGAGACGGTATTGCCGCCGTCCATACCCTACCGCTTGGCCATCGAGGCCGCTGCCCCCCTCGGGTGGGAGCGGTATGTAGGGTCTCAAGGCCGCGTCCTAGGTCTTAACCGATTCGGCGCGTCTGGAGCTGGTGACGCCGTCATGCGCGAGTTCGGGTTTACCATCGACCGCGTGCTGGCCTTGGTGCACGACTGGTTGGGCTAAAAGACGCCGCGAGCGCCGCCGTCGCCCTTTGTCCCGCGGCCCTATCGCCACCCATAGTCCCCCAATGGCAGCCGTTGTTCGGAGGTATGAGTAAGGAGGAAACGCCTGGTGAACGCCATCGGCCGCCTCAATCAGTTGGGACAATCCATCTGGTACGACTACATCCGGCGCAGCCTCATCACCTCAGGAGCCTGGGACCAGTTGGTCCAGGCCGGTGTCAGCGGCATCACCTCCAACCCCACCATTTTCGAAAGGGCCATCGATGCCTCCGATGACTACGACGCCGCCTTGACCGGACTGGTGGAAGAGGGCGCAGACCTGGCCGCGATCTACGACGCCTTGGTGTTTGAGGATATCGCCCGTGCCGCCGACCGGCTGCGGCCGCGATGGGAAGCCACCCAGGGCCAAGACGGGTACGCCAGCATCGAGGTCTCACCGGAGTTGGCCGATGACACCGCTGGCACGGTCCGCGAGGCGCACCGCATTTTCGCCCGGATCGGCCGTCCCAACGTGATGATCAAAGTCCCGGCCACCGAGGCCGGATTGCCCGCCATCCGCCAGTTGATTGCCGACGGTATCCCGGTCAACGTCACCTTGATCTTCGGGCTGACCATGTACGACCGCGTCATCGACGCCTATCTCTCTGGCCTCGAACAGCGCCGCGGGCGCCGCCAGCCGCTGGAGACGGTAGCATCGGTGGCGAGTTTCTTCGTCAGCCGCGTCGACACGCTGGTGGACCGGCGCCTTTCTGAATTGGGCCTCGACCCGGGTTGGGCCGGTCGCGCCGCCATCGCCAACGCCAAGTTGGCCTACCAACGGTTTCGCGAGCGGTTCGCCGGTGCCCGTTTCGAGGCCCTGCGGGCAGCCGGGGCCCGCGTACAGCGCCCGCTGTGGGCCTCGACCAGCACCAAGAACCCTGCCTATCCACCTTTGATGTACGTCACGGAGCTGGTAGCCCCGGACACCGTCAATACCTTGCCTCCCGCCACCCTGGACGCCCTTTTAGCCTACCAAGGTCCCCTTCGCGAGACTGCAACCCAAGGCGTAGAGGAAGCTCGAGATCACGTGGCGCGACTGGCCCGGGCCGGGATCGACCTCGAACAGGTCGCGGACGAGCTCCTCGCGGAGGGGGTGGCGAGTTTTGCCTCCGCGTTTCAGACCTTGCGGCGCGAGTTGGCGCACAAACGCGCTCGCACCGTCGCCCAGTGTTTTCCTCCGCGTCTATCCCCACCCGACCACCTGCCGGGATTGGAGGACGCCGAGGCCGAAGCCGAAACCCTCCGCCTCTCCGCCCGGCTTGAAGCCCGGGATGTCACGCTGTGGCCCGGCGATCGCCGCCAGCTGAGTCAGAGCCTCGGCTGGCTCGGGCTCCCGGAATGGCTCGAGAACCAGCTTCCGGATTTGACGGCGTTTGCCACCGAGGTCGCTGCAGCAGGGTTCCGCGACGCGGTGGTGTTAGGGATGGGAGGGTCCAGCCTTATCGCCGACGTCTGGGCCCACAGCCTTGCGCCAGGACGCGGCGGACTCGGGCTCCACGTCTTGGATTCCACCCATCCGCGCGCCGTCTCTCGTTTGGCCACCTCGCTTTCGTTACCGCACACCCTCTTCCTCGTCGCCTCGAAGTCGGGCGATACCACCGAAACCTTATTGTTTTACCGCTATTTTTGGGATTTGTTGGAGCGCGAGCAGGGGCATCCGGCTCCCGAGCAGTTCGTTGCCATCACCGATCCGGGCAGTCCGCTCGCCCGGGAGGCGGAAGCCCGCCGGTTCCGCCGCATCTTTCTTAACCCGCCTGACGTCGGGGGCCGGTATTCGGCACTGTCCTATTTCGGCATGGTGCCAGCGGCCCTGTACGGAATTGACCTCCGTGCCCTCCTGCGCCGAACTCAGGCCTTGCCGCGTCCGGTCTCCGGCGTCTGGTTGGGCACCGTCCTCGGGCAGGCCGCGCGCCTGGGGCGGAATAAGATCACGCTGTGGCTCCCACAACCCCTGGCCTGGTTTGGCGATTGGCTCGAACAGCTCTTGGCGGAATCCACCGGAAAAGACGGCCGGGGATTGGTCCCGGTGGCCCACGAACCGGCTCAAGACCGCTACGGCCCCGATCGCCTGGTAGTGCGCTACCGATTGGCCGGTCACCCCGAGCCCGACCGCGACCGCATCCAGGCGGCCATGCAGGCACAGGGACAACCGGTCGTGGAATTGACTGTGGCAGATGGCTACGATCTCGCCGCGGAATGCCTACGGTGGGAGTTGGCGACGGCCGTGGCCGGTCACTGGTTGACCGTCAACCCCTTCGACCAACCGAACGTGCAGGAAAGCAAAGACCGCACCAAGGCCGCCCTGGCCGAGTACGAGTCGCACGGGGAGCTAGTCCTCCCGGACCCCGACCTGGTCGTAGGGGCCTTGGCCATCCGCTGGCACCACCTTCCCGGTCCTGTGCCCCAGGCGGTTGCGGAAGTCTGGCGCGCCGCGTTGACCGACCTCTCGCCCAATGCCTACGTGGCGCTGATGGCGTTTCTCGACCCCTCCGCCGAGAACTGGCATGCCCTCGAGCGGCTGCGCGAGGCCCTGGCCCATCGGAGTGGTCGCGCGGTCACGCTTGGATTCGGGCCCCGCTTTCTGCACAGTACCGGCCAGCTGCACAAAGGCGGCCCAGCCGAAGGCGTGTTCATTCAGTTGGTCGACGACGCGCCCCCTGTCCTCAAGATTCCCGGATCGGCCTGGGACTTCGGCACGGTGTTGCGAGCGCAGGCCTATGGGGACTTTCAAGCCCTGGCAGCGCACGGGCGGCGCACCGTGGCGTTTTACCTGCATGGCAACCCCGCAGATCAGGTTCAGGCGCTGGCCGAAGGCCTGCGACGGCGGTGAGACCTTCCGCGCGACCCGAACCCATATAAGCCGAGCATTAAGGAGGGACTTCCGGTGGACTTGGGGATGATCGGCCTTGGCCGCATGGGGTGGAATATGATGGCGCGCCTGATGGAACATGGGCTGCACCCCGTGGGGTATGACCCCGACCCGGCGGCGCGGGCCCGGGCCGAAGCGGAAGGCGGGAAGGTGGTCGCTTCCCTCGAGAACTTGGTAGCAGCGCTATCGCGCCCGCGCACGGTTTGGGTCATGGTTCCGGCGGGCGACGCCACCGAAGAGGTGCTACACCGGTTGGCCCAATCCCTGGAACCCGACGACGTGGTGGTAGATGGCGGCAACTCCTACTTTCGCGATACCTTGCGCCGCAAGGAGGCGCTCGCGGCACGGGGCATCGAGCTCGTAGATGCCGGCACTTCGGGGGGGATCTGGGGCCGTCAGGAAGGTTACTGCATCATGGCCGGGGGGTCCGAAGCGGCCGTGGAACGGTTGCGTCCGGTCTTTGCCGCCCTTGCGCCCCCCGGCGGATTTTTGCACGTGGGGCCGACCGGTGCCGGACACTTTGTCAAGATGGTGCACAACGGGATCGAGTACGGCATGTTGGCGGCGCTCGGGGAAGGGTTTGAAATCCTCCAAGCGGCGCCATTCCCCTTGCCCCTCGGGGAGATCGCAGAACTTTGGCGCCACGGCAGCGTCATCCGTTCCTGGCTCCTCGACCTGTTGGCCTCGGCGTACGCGAAACACCCCGGACTGGAAGGCATCGCGGGGTACGTCGAGGACAGCGGCGAAGGACGCTGGACGGTGGCGGAAGCCATCGCCGAAAACGTCCCGGCTCCGGTGATCACCCACGCCTTGATTAGCCGCCTGGTTTCCCGCCAGCGGGAGTCTTACGCCGCCCGGGTGGTGGCCGCGCTGCGCCAGGAGTTTGGAGGACACCCGGTGCGCACCGAAAAGCCGCGATAATCGGCGGGGGGCCCGGGTGGCGAAGGGAGGCACGACATGGCAGACAATCCCTTGCGGCTCGGCTTGGAGGCCGAACGGCGGCCGGATCCGTTCACGCTCATCATCTTCGGCGCCACCGGCGACCTGTGCCGCCGTAAGCTCTTGCCTGCCCTCTACAACCTAGCCCTCGACGGCTGGTTGCCGGAGCCGTTCCTGGTCATCGGGGTCGGGCGGACTGCCTGGACCGACGACGCCTTCCGCCAGACGGCGGCAGAGGCCATCGACCGGTTTTCCCGCCGGGCGCGGGATCGCGCTCGGTGGGAGGCGTTCGCCCGCCATCTGGCCTATGTGGCCGGCGACTTCCAAGATGGCGACACCTATCAGCGCATCGGTCAACGGCTGACTGAGGCACCGGCAGAGGCCGAGGCCTCGCGCCTGTTTTACCTGGCTACGCCGCCCGCCCTCTATCCGGTGGTGGCAGAGCGCTTACGGAAAAGCGGACTGCACCGCTCTGACGGGACGGGGTGGGTCCGGATCATCGTGGAAAAACCGTTCGGCCACGATCTCGAATCCGCTCGCGCCTTAAACCAGTCGCTCCACCAAGTGTTCGGGGAGGACCAACTCTTCCGCATCGACCACTACCTCGGCAAGGAGACGGTGCAAAACCTGTTGGTGTTCCGCTTTGCCAACGGCATCTTTGAGCCGCTGTGGAACCAGCAGTTCATCGACCACGTGCAGATCACGGTGGCCGAGTCCATTGGCCTCGAGGGGCGCGGCGGATACTACGAGTCGGCCGGCGCCTTGCGCGACATGGTGCAGAACCACATGCTGCAACTGTTGTCACTCATTGCCATGGAACCTCCCGCAACCTTGGACGCCGATGCCATCCGAGACGAGAAGGTGAAGGTCCTCAAGGCCTTGCGCCCACTGACCGGCCACGAGGTCAACGAGTTTACCGTGCGAGGGCAGTACCAAGCGGGAGTCGTGGACGGCGTGCCCGTACCGGGGTACCGTCAAGAGCCCGACGTCGATCCGCAGAGTAACACCGAAAGCTACGTGGCGTTGCGCTTGCAAATCGACAACTGGCGCTGGGCCGGCGTGCCTTTCTACCTGCGTACCGGCAAGCGCCTGGCACGCCGAGTCAGCGAGATCGCCATCCAGTTCAAGCGCCCGCCCCACCGCCTCTTTGCCGCCACTAGAGCGGCCGAGATGGACCCCAACCTCTTGGCTGTCAAAATCCAGCCCGATGAAGGCATGGCGCTGCGGTTCGGCGCCAAGGTTCCCGGTCCGCACATCCGCGTGCGCACAGTCAACATGGAATTTCTCTATGGCACCTCCTTCGCCGATCCCGCCCCCGAGGCCTACGAGCGACTGCTCCTGGATGCGATGTGGGGCGACTCCACCCTGTTTACCCGCAAGGATGAGGTCGAGGTGGCCTGGGCGTTTATCTCGGGCATTTTGGAAGGGTGGCAACGGTATCATACGCCGCTGTACTTTTACGAAGCCGGTTCCTGGGGACCCGGCGCAGCCGACGACCTCATCGCCCGCGACGCCCTCCGGTGGCGCCGACCTTGACGGCAAAAGGAGGTATCGACCATGGCTTTCGCGTCCGACACCCTGACCTTGCACTGGGAAGAACCCCAGCTGCCGGCGGAAGCCTGGCCGCGCCGCCGAGCCCAAAAGGTGGCCGAGGAACTCGGGCCGTGGCGGGGGGTGGCGGCTACTGTGCTGACGCTGGTCGTATGGGTGGATCCGACGGCCCCGCCCCAGCCCTGGGAGGACTTGGCCCATATCGTGGTCCAGCGCCATCCGTGCCGAACCGTGGTCGTGGTCCCGGATCCCTCCCCTATCGCAGCCTGTCCGGTGTCGGTCGAGGTCACCCTTAAGACCCGACGGGACGCCCCTGCGGTCCTCTTTTCGGAATGCCTCTCTTTGCGTCCCGGGGGATCGCTGGCGCACCACTGGCTAGACTTGGTCCAACCCTGGATCCTCCCTGACCTGCCGGCCTACCTGTGGTGGGTCGGCGCGCCACCCCCTCTTGCCTTTCCCTGGGAACTGGTAGCGGCCGGGTTCACCCATTTCGTGTTGGACTCGGCCACCACCCCGTTGACCCACTGGCGGGCCGCCTTGTGGCGGGCGTGGGACCAGGCCTTGCGGGTAGAGGATTTGCAATGGCAACGCCTCTTGCCGTGGCGCCAGGCGTTGGCCGACGCCGCCGACGATCCCCGCGGGCGCGCCTGTCTGCGCGAGCCGGAGACCGTAACCGCCTCGTGGCCGGCAGCCTCCGTCGACGACTTGACGTTGGCGGTGGCCTGGCTGGCCGCACGCCTGCGGTGGCCTCCGGCAATGTGGGTCCCTGCGATTCAGGGCGCCCGGACGCCGCAGCCGATGGTATCCATCCGCCAGGATACCACCACCGTCAGTGCCGTCGCCGATATCGACCAGGTCCGCTGCACCCTAAGGCGTGAAGGCGACACCCCCCGCACCCGCACCTACCCGCGTCATGCAGTGGATACCGTGGAGGCGCTGTTGGCCGTATTGGGGCGCGGGCATGACCCCGTCCTGGACGAGGTTTTCGAGGCCGTCCTCCCTGTGCTGCCGGGCGCCGCCTCGGCTAAGCCGTAGGCGCTCCGGGCGTGGGCACCAGGCAACCCGACAGGAGGAAACGCCATGACCGAAGCCGGACCATCCCGTTGGCATATTGCCCCCGATGTGGACACCTTGGTGGCAGAACTGGGAGAGTGGCTCCGCCAGGAGGCCGAGGCCGCGATCGCGGCACGCGGGCGCTTTCGTTGGGCCGTTCCCGGCGGCAGCACCCCTAGGCGCCTTTACGCTTGGCTTGCCCGGCCGGACCAGCAATCCGCTTGGTCCTGGGAGCAGGTAGAGCTCTTTGTGGGCGATGAGCGCGACGTCCTGCCCACCCATCCCGACTCCAACTACGGCATGATCGCCCGCACCCTCCTCCAACACCTCGTCCCCCCGCCGGCTCGCGTGACGCGTTTTGTCACCGAAGGAGGGCCGGCGGTAGCCCTCGCGCAGTACCGCGCTGCGCTGGCCCGCTGCCCGCGCGACCCCGATGGTTGGCCGATTCTGGACCTCGTGCTCCTCGGCCTAGGCCAAGACGGGCACTGCGCCTCCCTGTTTCCCCAAGCACCGGCGCTCGCAAGTTCCGATTGGGTGGCCGGTTATTGGGTCGATGACCGACATGGCTTTCGCTACACCCTCACGCTATCGGTCCTGTGCCGAGCCCGGACGGTGGCCTTTTTGGTTACCGGCCAAGATAAGGCGGCGGCAGTGGCCCAGGTGCTGGCGGCACCCTCGGATTCGAGCCTGCCGGCCGCGCGCCTTGAGGCCTGTCGAGCAGTCCTGTCCCCCGCGTCGCCTGTGGTCTGGTTTCTTGACCGTCCTGCAGCCCAGGCCCTTCCCAGTACGGGCCCGGCGCTGTAGGATGGAGGCATGTTGCTCTTCATCGTAGACATCGACGGAACCTTGGTCCGCGTGCAGGAAGCTTCGGGGCGCGCCCTGCGCCAGGTGTTGGAGGAATGGTATCACCTCCCCGACCCCTTCCTAGGGATCCCGCTCTCTGGACGGACCGATCGCAACATCGTCGAGGCCATCTGCCGGCGCTACGGATTACCCCTGCCGGATTGGCCGCCATTCATTGCCCGCATGGCGGAACATCTCGCGCGCGAGTTGGCCCGTACACCCGGTTCGCTGTGCCCGGCAGCCGACGCCTTCGCGGCCCAGGCCCACCGACATCCCGATGTCCGCTTGGCCTTGGGCACGGGCAACTTCCGCACCTGCGCCTATCTCAAACTGGCCGCCCATCGGCTCGACGGTTATTTCCCCGTCGGCGGGTTCGGCGAAGATGGCCCGGACCGCGCTGCGGTGTTGCGCCAGGCTTGGCGGGCAGCAGCCGCCTATTACGGCCTGACTGCCGCCGACCCGGTGGTGATCGGCGACACGCCCCTCGACGTGGAAGCGGCTCATGCCGCAGGGTTCCCATGCATCGGGGTGGCCACTGGCCATTTTCGTCCCGCCGAGCTTCAGGCCGCTTCGCCGGATGCCCTGATCGAAGACCTCTCCCAGGTATGGGAGGCCCTGAAGGCGATCCCCCTGAGATCGTCATCGCGCTTTTAACCAGAAGAGGCCGGAGCGGTCGCCGCTCGGCCTCTTCCTTCGGCCACGGGTTACGCGCGCGCGTTAATCCCGCAGTTGCAGGTAGGACAATCACAATCCTCGGCGCAGTGACAGTCATGCTCGCAGGTGTCTTGGCGGCACTGCCCGCAGCAACACCCGCCCTGAGCCAGGCTCCAATCGGCTTCTCGCTCCATTGCGACCTCCTGGCCGACCGCCTAGGATCGGCCAGGAGATAGCGTGCGCCGCAGTTCGCACCGCCATGCGCCGCCGATACTCAGGCCTGGATCGCGGCCCACGCCGCAGCCAGCGCCCGCTCGGCATAGGTTGCGGCCAAATGGCGCCGATACTCCGCCGACGCGAACTGGTCGTGATTGACGGCGATGCCGTCTGTGACCACAGCGGACGCCGCACGCAAGACCTCGGGGTCCAGACCAGTCCCGACCAAGCGTTCCTCGCTGGCCGCGGCGCGATACGCCCGTGGCCCCACGCCCGTCACCCCGAGACAAACCCGCGCCACGCGGCCGGACTCGGCGGCGATGGCCGCCGCGACCCCCACCACGGCATACCCGGAGGCGGGGTGGGGAAATTTTTGATACGCGACCCCCCAGCCTGGACGTCGCGGCACGTGGATGGCCACCAACACCTCGTCGGGTTTCAGGTCGGTGGTCAAGGGGCCCTGCAGGAAGTCCCCCAAGGCGACACGGCGTTGGCCGCGGCGAGAGCGCAACTCGAGCTCGGCATCGCTGGCCAAGGCCGCCGCCGGCAGATCGGCGGCCGGATCGGCGTGGCACAAGGCACCGCCGACGGTTCCCCGGTTGCGGACCTGCAAATCGCCCACGCGGCGCGCCGCCAAGGCCAAAAGCGGAGCGTCGCGCGCCACCAAGGGGTCGGTCATCAATTCCCGGTACCGCGTCATGGCTCCGATGTGCAAGACCTCTCCTTCTTCGCGGATACCCCGAAGTTCGGCGACCTCCTCTACGTCGATCACCCACTGAGGTTGGGCCAAACGCAGTTTCATGAGCGGGATGAGACTGTGCCCGCCCGCCAAAATGCGCGCCTGACCGGGTGCCTGGGCTACGAGGTCCAACGCCTCATCCAAGCTGCGGGCGCGATGGTAGCGAAATCGCTCCGGGATCATCCTTGGGCCCCCTTTCCGTGTATCGCGCGCCACACCCGCTCCGGCGTCAAGGGCATGTCGAGGTGGCGGACGTTCCAGGGCTTGAGGGCATCTATCACCGCGTTGACCACCGCCGGCGTGGCCGCAATGGTCCCGGTTTCCCCAACCCCCTTGACGCCCAAGGGGTTATGCGGCGAGGGGGTTACCGTGGCTTCGGTTTCGATCGGGGGAAAGAAGCGCGCTTTGGGCATCGCGTAGTCCAAGAACGAGGTGGTCAGGAGCTGGCCATCCTCGCCATAGACCGCGCCTTCCCACAGGGCCTGGCCCACTCCCTGCACGATCCCGCCGTGCACTTGACCGGCGATGATCAACGGATTGATGGGGGTACCGCAGTCGTCCACGGCGACATAGCGCTTGAGCTCCACTGCCCCGGTGGCGGGATCGACCTCCACCACGGCCACATGCGTGCCGAAGGGAAACGTGAAATTAGACGGGTTGTAGGCACTGCTGGCTTCCATCCCAGGCTCCACCCCCGGAGGCAGGTTCCAGGCCAGATGCGCTTGAAGGGCCACCTCTTGAAATCCGAGCGACCGGTCAGGGACCCCCCGGACCTGATAACGCCCCGCCTCGAAGACCACATCCTCCACGGCCGCCTCGAGCCGGTGCGCGGCGATGCGCTGCCCCTTTTCCACCAAGCGCTGGCAGGCCACTGCCAACGCGCTGCCGCCCACGGCCAAAGACCGCGAGCCATAGGTGCCCCACCCCATGGTAATGCGGTCGGTGTCTCCGTGGACCACCTCGATGTCTTCGAATGGCACGCCCAGCTTTTCGGCTACAATCTGGGCAAAGGTGGTCTCCTCGCCCTGGCCGTGCGGCGACGCGCCGGTGAACACCTGGACCTTGCCAGACGGGTGCACGCGAACAGTGGCGTGCTCCCACAAGCCGCCTTGAAAGCCCACCGCCCCGGCCACTTCCGAAGGTCCGAGCCCGCACATTTCCACGTAGGTGGAAAAGCCGATGCCGAGGTACCGACCTTGGGCCCGCAAGGCCGCCTGCTCCCGACGGAGCGCCGCATAGTCGATCCGCTCTAAGGCTCGTTGCAGTGCCCGCTCGTAGTCCCCGCTGTCGTAGGTGATGCCAAACGGGTTGGTGTACGGGAACTGGTCCCGGGGCACAAAATTCTTCCGCCGAACCTCGACCGGATCCATGCCTATGGCGTCGGCAAAGAGGTCGATCATCCGTTCAATTAGATAGGTGGCCTCAGGACGACCGGCGCCGCGATAGGCGTCCACCGGCGTGGTGTGCGTGTATACGCCAAAGACCTCCGTGGAGGCCTGGGGAATGCGGTAGCAGCCGTTGACGATGAGCCCAAAGAGGATGGTCGGAACGCCGGGTGCCGCCGTCGACAGGTACGCGCCAAGGTTGGCCCAGGCCTTGACCCGTAACGCCTCGATGGTCCCGTCGCGCCGTCCGGCCAACTCCACCTCTTGAACGTGGTCGCGCCCGTGCGTGGTGGCGGTGAAATGTTCGCTGCGGTCTTCCACCCACTTGACCGGGCGTCTAAGCACGCGCGCCGCATGGGCCACCAAGGCCTCATCGGGATAACAAGAGATCTTGCTCCCGAATCCACCCCCGACGTCCTGGGCCACCACTCGCAAGTGATGTTCGGGAATTCCCAAAATTCCCGCCAAAATAAACCGGTGAATGTGCGGGTTTTGGCTGGTCATCCATACCGTAAGGTGGCCGGTTGCGGAATCGTATTGGGCGACGGCTGCGCGGGGCTCCATGGGGTTAGGGATGAGGCGCTGCTGCCGAAACCGCTGGCGCACGACCACCTCGGCGCGGGCAAACACCTCATCTGGCACCTCACCCGCCTTCCAGTGCAGCGCGATGTTTCCCGGTGCGTCGGCATGCACCAGCGGTGCTCCCTCGGCCACAGCCGCCATCACATCGGCCACGGCCGGCAGCGGCTCATAGTCCACCACCACGGCCTCAGCGGCATCGCGTGCTACGTAGCGGTCTTCAGCCACGACCATCGCCACTGCGTCCCCCACGTAGCGCACGGTGTCGACTGCCAGTGGCCGGTGAGGGGTTTGTTTGAGGTCGGAATTCGGGGGAATCCACGCTGTCGGCACCGACCCCAGCACCCCTTCCAGGTCTCGGCCCGTAAACACCGCCAGCACGCCCGGCATGCCAAGAGCCCGGCTGGCGTCGATACCCCGAATGCGGGCGTGGGCATGCGGGCTGCGCACCATGACGGCATACACCATGCCCGGCAGTTGCACGTCGTCGGTAAATTGCCCGCGGCCCACCACCAAGCGCGCATCCTCACGGCGACGCACTGGTTGTCCGATCAAGGCGTTCATGCCCCTCTCCCCTTTCGTTCTGCCGCCAGGGCCACGGCCTGGACGATATGCTGATAGCCGGTGCAGCGGCAGAGTAGGCCATCGAGCGCCTCGCGAATTTCGGCCTCCGTCGGGTGCGGGTTTTCCTCCAGGAGCGCCACCGCCAACATCTCGGCACCAGGGGTACAGAACCCACACTGCAATCCATGCGCCTCGCTGAAGGCGGCCTGCACCGGATGCAGGGTGCCGTCTTGGGCCAAGCCCTCGACTGTCAGCACCGTGCCGTTGTCTGCTTGGACTGCCAAAATCGTGCACGATTTCACGGCCTGCCCGTTAAGGATCACGGTACAAACTCCGCACTGCGAGGTGTCGCAGCCCACGTGCGTCCCGGTCAAGCCCAGCCGGTCGCGCAACCAGTAGGCGAGCAGCCAACGCGGCTCCACCTGATCCGCATAGCGCCGGCCGTTGACCGTCACCGAGATGCTGACCAAATCTTCCGTCGATTCCATGATACACCTCCCCCGAAAACGCTGCCTCAGCGCCTGCTCTCGCGCGAGCCGCCCAGTTGGAGTGTAACCAAAGGCCTGCCGCCCTGTCTACGACGGCCGGGGGCACCTTCGTGCCCCCGCGGCTGGAAAACGGATGCGGTTTGCCGTCGGCCAGGGCCGGCAGCGGCTCATCCGCGTTCGGGGGAGGTCGTGGCGGCGCTGGCTCCGAGTCGCCGACCAGCCGCCTCGGCGTAGGTCAGCCATTTTTCCCCCTCGGCCAACACCACGCCCCCCGCTGCCACCCGATACCACTCGGGATGGTCCACCCCCGGAGCCGGACGACCGGCGGCAAAGGCCCGCACGGCTTGCAGCAGCCGCCGGCGCATGCGAATCACGGCCACGTCGGATACCGCCAAGTGCTCCGCCGTCCGGTCGTAGATCGGCCCCATGCTCTCAGTCACCATGTTGTCCTGCACCCGCACATCCCAAATGCCGCTGTAGGTAAGCCCCTGCCGTTGGACTTTACGGTCCAGGAGGTAGTCGTTCTCTCCGTTGGCTCGGGGAACAAACCGTCCATACCAATCGCTGGTGTTGGGCAAAAGCTCGGTGTGCACCGACGGCAGGCGCTCGGATCGCCCTTGGATCGGCCGACGCTCTGCCTGGCGCTGGTGCATCATGATGCGCAGCGTATGATGGTCGTCCATCGGCACCAGGGCGTGCGTGCCCACGTGTTGACCCAGAATGCCCGCGGGGGCCTGACTGTAGAACGGAAACAGAAACTGCGCCACCCGCCAGTACCGCCGCCCAGGCCCCGCCGGCCGCCACGCCCCGTACGTCAGCCCATACTCGGTATCGACCACTTCATAACGCGGTGCCCGATCCGCCACCGACCAGTAGAGAAACGTGTCAGGCGTGACCTCTTCTGGCATCAGACTGCCCAGGTGCAAAAAGCCGAGATGGCTGGTATCGACGTCCCCTTCCAAGG
Source organism: Bacillota bacterium (assembly GCA_023511625.1). Classification (GTDB taxonomy): domain Bacteria; phylum Bacillota; class Sulfobacillia; order Sulfobacillales; family Sulfobacillaceae; genus JAIMAE01. The sequence continues at coordinate 279,789 of JAIMBD010000002.1, forward strand.
CCTGCAGCCAATTGCAGGCGTGCTGCACGGCCCATACCTCCGCCTCGCCCTCCGGCAGCTGATTGGCCGGCAGGTCCGGCAACGGCGGCGGCTCCGCCCGCCCCAGATACGCCCACACCACCCCACCCCGCTCGACGCACGGGTAGGCCCGGGCTCGAAGCTTATGCTTGAAATCGCTCTCCGGCGGCTCGTTCGGCATGTCCAGACACCGCCCCGCCACGTCAAACTTCCACCCGTGGTAGACGCAGCGCAGGCCTCCGGCCTCGTTCCGCCCGTAAAAGAGACTCGCCCCCCGGTGCGGGCAGTGGTTCTGAATCAAGCCCACGCGCCCCGCACTGTCTCGAAAGGCAATCAGCCGCTCCCCCAACAGCATCACCCGCACGGGGTCGCAGTCCGGGTGCGGCAGCTCCGAGGACAACAAGGCCGGAATCCAGTACGCCCGCATGAACTCCCCCATCGGCGTCCCCGGCCCCACTTCTGTCAACAGCGCGTTCTCCTCGGCACTCAGCATCGCGCTCCGCCTCCTTCAGCCCCGCACCTGGTTTCAGGACGCGATCTCTTCCAATTCCGCCCGCGGGGGAATCTCCCGACCTGCCAGCAGCACCAACGCCCCGACGATGCTGACGCCGCCGGCTACCGCTGCCACCGCCACATAGTGGTGGGCGCCCATCAACGTGCCGTAAATAGCCGGCGCGAGAATGCCGCCCCCGATGTTGTAGATCGCGAAGACGAAGTTGTACCCGCTACCGCGAGCGCGAGTGGGGAAAGAATCGGTCACGTATCGCACCCAGCAGCCGAGTGCAGCCTGGCCAAAAAATCCGTAGCCTCCCATGGCAACGGCGATGCCCGGAAAACCGTGCACCAATCCCAAGAGGACCACCGACAACCCGCCCAAGATCCACCAGATGACCAGCACCTTACGCGCGCCAATGCGGTCACCCATGAATCCGGCCACGGGCGTGCCGACCAAATTCGCGAAGCTGTCGACGGCCAAGGCCAAAGCGGCGTACTGGATCCCTAAATGGTCATGGGCGGTGATGTAGGCCACCCCTAGCACCAGAATGAACCCCGGCGTGAAGTTAACCAAAAACCCGGCAATAGCCATCACGATGGTTTGCCGCCGCAAGTCGGCGTCGAATAGCTGGCGCCACTCCGCGCGAATGGCCGCGCGCTCGTTGACTCGGTACGCAGTCTCGACCGATCCGCCGCGGGCCACGAGGTCGCGGGCACGCTTGACCCGCATCACTTCTAACGACCGCACGGGCTCGCGCACTGCCATCGCCGCCCAGACGGCGAGCAGGAGCGGCGCGAAGCCCAGCAGGAACAACGGTCGCCAACCGACCCGAGGCAACAGAGCGGCGCCGACCAGGCTGACGATCAAGGCGCCGCCACCAAAACCGGCTTGCACGATGCCCATCAGGGTCCCGCGCCATTTCGCCGGAACCTCCTCAGACACCAAGACTTGCGCAGGTCCGTTGACCAAACCCACTGTGCCCGCCAATACGCCCAACACCACATACTCCGCGGCGTTGGTCACAAACGCCGTCAACCCCGTAAAGAGACCCGCCGCCAAAAGCGCGGCCACAAAAACGCGTTTTCGGCCCACGCGATCCATCAGGGGACCGATGACCAACGTGCCGACTACCGTGACGATGAACGCGGCGCTAAACACGAACGCCCCTTGCGCAATGCCCATGTGCAGCGATTGCAGCATGGCCGGCAAGGCGACGTTGCGCGCGATTCCATCGAAGGCGCTGACGATCACGGCTAAGGTGGCGATGAGGACCAAAAGGCTGACATAGCGGGAAGACGACGCCGCTTCCGGAGCGGCTTGGGTCTCGGGACGGTTGTGCACGGCACCTCTCTCCTCCCTCATCCCGTCAAAACACGGCCGCCCGGCGGAGCGGCCCTGGACGACCCCCTTGCGTTTTTTCACCCCCCATACTCATGCCAATCATCTGTCATCCACTATATTGCGTGCTTTTCTTTCATGTCAATCAAATTTAAGGCTACGAAATCCGCCTTCTCGGCCGGCGCTATCCTTCGCGAATGAAAAATCCGCCTGTGCCCGTCAATGGCTCTTCTGCAGTGACCACCCGATCGACGCGCGCACTTGGTGGCCCACGCCGAAGCCAATCCAAAAAGGCCGCCACCGCAGGCTCTGGGCCTTCTACGGCGCCGTCGACGCGGTCGCGCGCGGCGGCGTTGGCGATCCATCCCCCGACGCCCAACTGCTCCGCCGCCCTCTCGGCCGCCCACCGGAACCCCACCCCCTGCACGCGACCGAATACCGAAAACCGCACCCGCTTGGTCTCCATTGGCTTGCCCTCCTAACCGCTGCAGCGTGCCCCAAAAGAACTCTGGACGCGTGGCACCCAAGGCCAATCCGCGTCTTTGCCGCACAATTTCCGGAAGTAGTTGTTTTCGCGACCGGAATCGGGGTATTCTGGGAACAAGGTTCCTGAAGGACGCGCCAGAAGGGGGGAAGCTGCCATCGCGCGCCGGTCGCACTGCCATCGACGGCCGCCGGTCGGACCCGGGAGCAGACACCCATGGGCCCGCGGAGCGGCGTCCAAAACCGCGCCCAGGTCCACCCCTGGACAGACGTCTTCCAAGAACGACCCTATAAGGCCTATAAGCCTATAAGGAGGAATATTCCTGCATGCCGGGATGGAAACTGGTCATCGCCTCGGATGGATCGCCGAGCGCCTTGCGGGCCGCAGATTGGATCGCACAGCATTTTGACCCTGCATCCACGACGGTGACGGTGGTTACCGTGGAACATCTGGCCATGCCCCTCATCGCCGACCCGGCGCCCTTGCGCGCCCTGGACGAAATCGTGCAAGAAGCGCTGACTGCCAGTCGCGAGGCCGCCGACACGGCGCTGGATCAAACCGCGAAGCACCTCGCCGGCTTCTCACCGCGCACGGTTCGGCTTATGGGTCCCCCCGTGGAGGCCCTCGTCCGCTACCTGGACCAAGAACGGCCCGACTTGGTGGTGATGGGACGCCGTGGACTCGGCGTAGTAGGGTCCGTCCTAGGCAGTGTCTCACTGGGCGTCATGCAGCGCTCGCCTGTGCCGGTGCTGGTAGTAGAGCCCCCCAGAACCTAAGACCCGTCTTTCCCGGCACGGCGGCCTGGCCCCGGGACGGTCTCCCACTGCCAGCGGGTGCCTGGCGCCGAGGTCGGCGCCAGGCTCTTGAGTGCCGTGGGCCAGGGCCCAGTCAGCCATTGGGCGAGCTCGGCACCGGGCACCGCCACCGGCTGGCGGTCGTGAAGCCATGCCAACTCCGGAGCGGCCGGTTCGGTCAACACGATGACGGCTCGGGTACCGTCGGCTTCCTGCCGCCACAGCGCGGCCAGCAACAGCGGCTCGCCCTCGCACAGGGCGATGCGCCAAGGCTGTTTTTCTCCCCTAGGCGACGCTTGCCACTCGTAAAACGCATCGGCCAACACCGCCCCGCGTTGATGAAGGGCCGCGCGAAAGGTCGGGCGTGCCGCGACCGTTTCCCGGCGGGCATTGATCAGCAGGCGGGAGGTCCAATCCACCCGCCAACCCCACCGCATGGCCTGCACCTCGCCCGGTCGAACGACCACCCACGTCCACTGTCCAGGAAACACGTCCCCACAAGACACCGAGTGCCCCTCGTCTAGCCACTGCCCGGGACCGAGGACCGCGTTCCACGCTTCGCGAGGCCATCGGCTGGAAAAGCGCCCACACATCGGACCTCGCCCTCCCTGCCTTACCCGTCCCCGCCGGTCTCCAACACCCAGCGGTTGTCTGTAGGCTGGTATATACCTGTGGAGAGATAGCGCTCCCCGGAGTCGGCGAAGATCAAGGCCAGGCGTTTGCCGGCGTACCCGCCAGCGGCCAACAACCGTTCCGCGGCGCGATACACTGCCCCCGACGACAGGCCAGCCAAGACCCCCTCCCGGCGCGGCAAAGCGCGGCAAGCTTCCCAGGCTTCGTCGTCGCCTACTGCCACCACCTGGTCGATCACCGAGCGGTCTAGCACCTCCGGCACAAATCCCGCACCGATTCCCTGAATCTTGTGGGGCCCAGCCGGCTTGCCCGAAAGCACGGCCGAGGCGGCCGGCTCCACAGCCACCACCTCCACTGCCGGCTGGACGCGTTTGAGAAAGCGTCCCACTCCCGTTACGGTTCCTCCGGTACCGACCCCCGCGATAAACACGTCTACGCGTCCGTCCATCTGCCGCCAAATCTCGGGCCCGGTGGTCTCTTCATGGATGCGCGGGTTGGCCGGATTTTCGTGTTGGCGCAACATCAGCCCATTCGGCAACCGCGCCGCCAAGGCCCGCGCTCGGACAATCGCCCCCTGGGTCCGCTCCGCTTGGGGTGTCTCCACGACGGTGGCTCCGTAAGCCCAGAATAGCTGTCGCCGTTCTAGGCTTTGCCCCTCAGGCATAAATACCACCAGTCGCAGGCCCAAGATGGCGCAGACCATGGCCAGCGCGATGCCGGTGTTGCCCGAGGTGGCCTCGATGATAATGGTATCCGGGCGAATCAGGCCTCGCTCTTGGGCGTCTTTGATCAGGGCCCAGGCCGTCCGATCCTTGATGGACCCGCCTGGGTTGAAAGATTCCAGCTTGGCGAACACCTCTGCCCCAAAGCGCGCCGAAATCTCATCGAGCCGCACCAGCGGCGTGTTCCCGATCAGAGCCTCCAACTGTGCGATGGCGTTGTCCCCCCTCCCCCTCGACAAAAAAGGGCGGTGCAGCTCCGCCCCCTCGCCGAGTGGTCTCGTCTCGCCCCCGACCGCACCCAATCGGTTACCGGCGCTCGTCCTGCGGGTCCTTGGCCTCGATCGCGTAGGCGGTGCTGGTCTCTCCCGGCCGCTCCTCCGGGTCGTTGATGGCGTTCATGGACCGCTTGAATTCGCGGATGCTGCGGCCTAGTCCCGCCCCGATTTCGGGCAACTTGCGGGGCCCAAACACCAACAGGGCGATGATCAACAACAGGATGATATGCATCGGGGATATGAGGTCCATTGCCATCCCTCTTTCCATACACCCGGCCGCGTCTGGAATCCTGGTCCATTATATCACGGATGCCGCCCGCCCAGCCCTCTTTTGTGGAATCTTCGCAAGAGCGCACGGTGGGCGCTCCACTCCAGTCGGTCGTCCAAGGCCGAATCCAGTTGCCATCCCTTGCGGGCTGCCGCCCAAGCCAGAAGGCAGTCGGCCAGGTGGGGGTTCTTGGGCAACAAAGAGCCGTGCAGGTAGGTGCCAATGACATGCTGGCGCACGGCGCCCTCGGTGCCGTCTTGACCGTTGTTGCCCGACCCCGTGAGCACGTGTGCCAACGGCAGGGCCCCGGGCTCAAGAAATGTCTGGCCGGCGTGGTTTTCAAATCCCACCAGCGTCGAGCCGGCCAGTCCCGGAGGCCACTCGGCATGCGGTCGGATTTCCGCCACCACGTTGCCGATAGACCGCCTGGCCCCGGCGACGGTATGGACCGGCAGGAAGCCGAGGCCGGGAAGCCGTTGGCCGTCGGCAGTCACGTAGTAGGCCCCCAACAGTTGATACGCGCCACAGACCGCCAGCATCGGAAGCCCGGCCTCCAGGTAAGGGCGCAACACGAGGCCGCGCTCCAAGAAGTCTTTTGCCACCCGGGCCTGGTCTCGGTCCTCCCCACCTCCCATAAAGAGCAAGTCTAGCTGGTCAAAGGCTACCGGTTGGCCGACATCGATGGCAATGACGCGCAAATCGATGCCCCGCCACTGGGCGCGGCGCACCAACGCGATGACGTTGCCCCGGTCCCCGTACAGGTTCATGTGGTCCGGGTAGAGATGGCCCAAGGTTAACGTGCGAGTCACAGCTTCCCCTTCTGTATCCAAGCCGCTTTGTCTTCATTATAGGACAACCGAGGCCAACGCCGGTCAGCGCCCAGCAAGTTGCCAGACGTAGGCCGAAACCGCTTGGGCTTGGGCGGGGGACAACGAACCGGGATTAGATGCCGGCATGTTGTGGGCGATGAACTCTTCCAGTTTGGCCTCACTGCCAAACCGCGCGCGCACCGCTGCCGTGGCCAGGCTCGGCCCGTTGGCCGTCCCCTGGCCCTGGTTGCCGTGACACGGAGCGCAGGTGGTAGCGAAGACCTGCATTCCCGTCACCGGTCCCGGAGAATGCACCCCCCCGGCGTCGGGAGTCGGTCCACCCGCCCGCGATCCCGCCCCCCCGCATCCCGCAAGCTCTGCAGTGGCCACGGCCCCCCACAGGACTGCTACGACCATCGCGCGTTGCCAACGCACTGACTGCTCCCCCTTTACCCCGCCTCCGGTCTTTGTCACCTAGGCAGCGTTCCTCATCCTCGCTTCTAGCCATGCCCGCCTGGGCGCATCCGGTATGCGCCAACCCCGCCGAATTGGCGGCGCGGTATAATGGCGCTGTAAGACATCGGCGACGGCAGGCGGACCCTCGGTTGCAACCGAGGTCCGACCGCATCTTGAAGACGAGGAGCAGATTGAGCGTGGCGGAACGCGAATGGGATCCCGGCCTGGACCCGGCGCTCCGGGAGACCGTCGACCAGCGGTTCATCAACCAAGGCAGCTTGTACGGGGCCTTGCCCGAAGAGGTGTTGGAAGACCCCCAAAAGCGCCAGCTCTTGCACGCAGGGTGGAGCCGCCGGCCGTACCGCGACGGCTCGGTGTGGGAGCCGCCCACGGCCACAGTGGAGTGGGAACGCCTGCGGCGCGCCTACCGCGACGTGGTGTTGCATGCCGTCAACCACCGGGCTCCAGCCAACACGCCATGGGTAGGACCACGGCTAGAAATCCTCGATGCCGTGGTGGAATCGTCCTGGGAGGAACGGGAGGAGGGGATTCGGGTGCTGTTGAGCGCGTGGGCCTTTACCTCTCTGTGGCAGGCTACTCCCGAAAGCCCCCAGGTGGAAGGACAGCAGGTCTTCTTCTTTTATACCGCGCGCATGCGCGATGCGGCCTTAAGGGCCCTGAACGAGTCGCTCGCGCCCCCAGCCGACGACGACCCATTCTGGGAGATGGTCCAAGCGCTAATCGAAGGGTGACCACTTGGCCATCCACAGCTCGTCGACCAAGGCCCCCGCGATGCGATACTGGCCCCGGCGGCGCCCTTCCTCGACATAGCCGAGCCGGCGATACAGGCGAATGGCAGGAAGGTTGGTGGCGAACACCGAAAGGCTGATCTTTTCTACCCCTACCTGGGCCGCCCACCGTTCGGCAGCCCGCAAGAGTCGCTCCCCCAGGCGTTGACCGCGCCAGTCAGGCAGCAACGCCATCCCCACGGTGGCGGTATGGCGCATCTTGGGCAGCGGGCCTCGCACCATCTCCAAGGTGCCGACCACCGTCCCTTCGGCCCGCGCCACCAACAACAAATGGTCCTGGGGGTTGAGGCCTTGGATGAGGCGACGCTGTTGTTCCACGGTCATCGCCGGTCCCTCGTTGGCAATCCACTGCCCCTCGGCTCCCACCACCGCCATCAGGTGCAAAATGCCGGGTGCGTCCTCCACTCCAGCCGGCTCCACCACCACGCTCGCCACCACCGCCGCCCCCTCATCCGCGTTGGTCTTGTTCCCGCAAGAACTCGGCAATAAGATGGCCTGTGACCACTTGGTCCACCAAAAAGGTATCGTGGCCCCAAGGCCCGGGCAACGTGACGTATTCTGCCGGCACCCCTTGTTCGCGCAGCCACCGCCAAGAGGCGCGAATCTCGGCCAGAGGGTATAGCATATCGGACTCGATGCCCACCAACCGCATCGGCACTCCGGACAGTCGTTGGGCTGAGTGCTCCCGCAGGTCAAACCGGTCCATGGCGTTGGTCAAGCAAAGATAGGTGTTGGCGTCAAATCGCCGCACCAACTTCTCGCCTTGGTAGCGCAGGTACGAGGCCACCTCGAAATCGGCCAAGTCCGGATTCCACTGCCGCCCGAACTTTCGCTCCATCGATTCCGGGCTTTGATACGAAATCATGTCAGCCATGCGCGCCACCGCAAGGCCGTTTTCTGGGCCCCGTTCCGCCTCGTAGTAGTCGCCGCCGGCAAACGCCGGGTCGTTGACGATAGCCGTCCGCCCCACTACATGGTAGGCGATCGCCCAGGGGGAGTGCATCACCGGCGCACCAATGGCGATAAGGCTGGCCACCTCCTCCCCGTAGAGTGCGGCGTAGGCAAACCCGATCATCCCCCCCATGGAGCCGCCCACCACGTGTACGCGGCGAATGCCTAGCGCCTCTACCAAGAGATGGGTGGCTCGGGCCATATCGAACAAGCTCACCTCCGGAAAGGCAGCGCCCCAGGGCTTCCCGCCAGGCCCGCGGCTGGCCGGCCCGGTACTGCCCATGGCGCCCCCCAACACGTTGGCCGCCACCACGCGCCACCGGCGGGTGTCGATGGCCTTGCCGGCCCCCACCACCCCTTCCCACCATCCTGGCCGGTCCCCCAGGCCGTGGCTGGCGACATGACTGTCGCCGGTCAGAGCATGAAAAATCAGCACCACCGGCTCCGTCCCGGTGCTGGGCCCCCATTCCTCCCAGGCGAGGGTGACATGAGGCAAGACGGCGCCCGAGTCGAGGGCAAACGGCTGATCGAACCAGGCAAACTGAAGGCCCGGCCACGGAAACCCGGCAGACCGCTGCCACGGCCGCACGACGTCCGGATATTCGCGCACCATCTTCATATTGTCCTTATGCTACCAGAACCTCCCGCAGGGGCGCCACCATCGCCGCGCATTGACAGGATTTTTGGACGCGGCCTACAATAAGGCGACGCGCGCGGGAACCCAGGAGCCCTGCGCCGAAAGTGACGGCATCCGGAGGGGCTGCCGTACGAAGGAGAACGGAGGGCCAGCGTGGAGCGGATCGTGGTGATGGGGGCAGGCAATCTGGCCCATGCCTTGGTACAGGGGTGGCAACGCGTACCTAACCCGCCGTGGTCGGTAGCTGTGTTGGCGCGTTCGGATAGCTATCTCGACAAAGGTTGGCGCCCGTGGCCGGCGCCGATCTCCACGGACCCCGCCATTTTGAGCGAATCCGACCTGGTGGTGCTGGCAGTCAAGCCCAAGGACGTAAACGCTGCGCTTCAGACCGTATCCCAGGAGGCCGGGCCTGCCGTCCCGGTTCTGTCCATGGTGGCGGGACTGGCACTGGCTACGCTGCGGCGGCACCTGCCCCATGCGCCGTTGGCGCGCGCCATGCCAAACATTTGCAGTGCGGTAGGCGAAGGGGTCACGGCGGTCGCCTTCGACCGCATGGCCTCGTCGGAGCGGGCCGAGATCCGCCGCCTGTTGGAAGCCCTCGGCGACGTCGTGGAGGTCGAAGAGGCGTTGCTCGATCCCATCACGGCCCTTTCCGGCAGCGGCCCGGCCTACGCCTACGTCCTCCTGGAGGCCTTGATCGAAGCCGGTGAACGGCTGGGGTTGGACCCCGTCTTGGCGCGCCGACTCTCGGTGCAAACCCTGCGCGGGGCCGCCGCTTTAGCTCAAGCAGAACCGCAATTGTCCCCGGCAGATCTCATCCGCCTCATCGCCTCGCCCGGTGGGACCACCGAAGCCGCATTGGACCGACTGGCCGACGAAGGCGTCAAACGCGCCGTCTGCGAAGCCATTTTTCAAGCCCGCCTACAGGCTCAGCGCCTCGGTTCCCACCCCAGCGCCTGAGGCCCGCACCGGTGGCCGCCTCCTCGGGAAGCGGCCTGTGCCGGAACGGACTCTTGAAGGCGCTACGGCCTGAACCTACAGGTTGTACTTGGCCAGCCGCTGGTTGACGGCGTCCCAGTCGATGTTTTGCATAAAGGCGTCTATGTAAGGCGCCCGCTTGACTCCGTAGTCGATCCCGTAGGCGTGCTCGTAGACGTCCAGAATCAAAAGCGGGTACACCCCCCAGGGAACTCCCACGTTGTGGGCGTCCTGGCCGTAGACGTGCAGCTTGCCGTCGTCAAGCTCGTAGCCCAACACCACCCAGCCCCGGACGGCTAACCCGGTAGCTTTAAAGATGGTCTCAAACCGCTCCCAGGAACCGAAATCGCGCTCGATCAGCTCAAGGATGCGACCGTGAGCCTTTCCTCCCTTGCCGCCGAGGTTGTCGAAATACCACTCGTGCAAGAGCGCTCCGTTGAGGCAAAAGGTCTCCTCGGTCTTCATGGCGCGGAGATCGCTGTACGATTGGTTGGCGGCGGCGTAGTCGACCGTCTCCAGTTTCGTCCGGATCTCGTTGAGCTTGTTGACGTAGCCCTTGTAGAGTATCCCGTGATGCTGCTCGACTTCCTCTTTGCTGATGCCTTGCATGGTCAAGCAGCTCGGTTTGAGGTCGCGAGCCTTGCGCTCAGAGGCCATCGCCCATCCTCCCTCGTCTGTTAACTACTGGAAGCCGAGAGCTTCCCCCTGCAGTATAACCCAACCCCTGCAGTCGGGAAAGGCGGCCCCGTCCTCTTGTGTCCCCCTTCCCCGCTTTGCTATCCTGACGGCGTCTCGATTGCGAGACTGGGGTCTGCGATAGGGGGAAGGGGGCTGACATGGTCCGCGTCCGCAAGACGGTGGCATCCCTCGCGCCGTACCAACCTGGCCGCTCGTTGGAAACCGTGGCGCGAGAACGGGGAACCGTTGACGCCATCAAATTGGCCTCCAATGAATCGCTGTGGGGACCTTCCCCCCGAGCCCGGGCTGCCGCCATGCGCGCCCTCGAGCAGTGCCACCTATACCCCGAGGTGCGGTGGGAGCCATTGCAACGGGCCCTGGCGGACTTAGTCGGGACGGTGCCGGAAGCCATCCTGGTCGGAAACGGGGCCGACGAGCTCTTAAGGGTGCTGGCTACGGCTCTGTTAGAGCCAGGAGACGAGGCGCTGGTCCTCAGTCCCAGCTTTTCGTACTACCGCACGGCTGTGCTTTTAGCCCACGGCACGCCGGTGGCGGTTCCGCTGACCGAGGACGGTGCTCCAGACCTCGAACAGGTCTTGGCCCACTTGACGCCGCGGACCCGATTGGTGTACCTTTGCAGCCCCAATAACCCCACCGGCAACATCCTCCGTCAACCGACCTGGCAGACGTTCCTGGATCGTCTGCCCGACCACGTCTTGGTAGTGGTCGACCAAGCCTACGTGGAGTTCGCCACCGACCCCGCCCTCCCCAATTTGGTGCGGGATATCGCCGCCGGTCGGCCGGTGGCCATGGTTCGTACCCTGTCCAAGGCATATGGGCTGGCCGGTCTGCGCATCGGCTGGATGATGGCCGACCCGGCCTTGATTCGGCAGCTGGAGCGGGTGCGCGATCCCTTCGCAGTCAACGTGGTGGCGCTCTACGCCGCCTTGGCGGCCATCGAAGACCAGGAGTGGTTAAAGATGGTGGTGGGAGAAACGGTGACGGCCCGCGTTCGGGTCGCGGCGGCCCTGGCCCATCGAGGACTTGCGTTTTATCCGAGCCAGGCCAACTTCCTCACCTTCGCCGTACCGGTGGCCGCCGAAGTGGCGGCAGACCGGCTGGAAGCCTATGGCGTCATCGTCCGCCCGGCCCACAGCTTCGGACTCGATCGCCATCTGCGCGTCACTCTGGGCCCGGAGTGGGCCATGCGCCGATTTCTCGACGCGCTCGACCGCGTCCTCGCAGAGTTGGACCACGGGCCCTTCTGCCGTTGACAGCACGGGGAGGCGGGGCTATCTTTAGCATAGTAACGATTTAAATCGATAATACGCTAACGTACTCCCGAGGTGATGCCGTGCATCCTTGGCTGGCTCAAGAAGCCGCCCGCTACCGCGCCACCTTGCGCCTCATCGAGGCGTTGGTGGAGGCCGGGTTTTCGCCCTTGGCCACCGACCCCACCGAGGCCGACCACCTGCGCTTGGATCACACCCGTGCCATCGTGGAGCGGTTAGCCGCGTACGGTCCGGGCCACGTGCCGCTGCCCCTGCGGGTTTTCTCCACGGGGCCGGTTTACCAGCAAGGACATTGGGCGGACAGCGTGGATGTGGAAGTCGTGGAAGACGGCACCGTGCTCGGTGAGCCTGAAGTGTTCGCTCTCCTCCGGCGTCTGGCCGGTAACCGGGCCGACCGGGGAGAGGGGTTGGTCTTGGTTTTGGGCCATGTCGGCCTCTTGCACCGGCTGTGCGTGGAATTAGGGCTGACGGCCGACCAGGCCCACGAGGTACGGGAGCTTCTGGCGCGCGGGAAGGTTGCCGCGGCGGCCGACTGCCTGAAAGCCGCTGATCCCCTCAGTGGACAGTGGTTGCGGCCTCTCGATCGCGCCGGCTTTTGGGATGTTGTGGTCTCCCGGCTCCGAACCTGGCCGCCGACCGTGGTCGACCCCATCCTCGCCGCTTTGGAGGCAGCCGCCGGCATCGGTCTTGAGACCCGTTGGGACCTTTCGCTCACCGGTTCGTGGCCGTATTACACCGGCGTGGTCTTCAACCTCTATCGCCGCGGTCAGGGCCAGGCGCTGGTCAAAGGCGGGCGATTTCACGTCCAAGAGGGGGCGCGGGCGTTTCACGGCGTCGGCTTCACCTTGTGGTTGGATCCGTGGTTGCAAGGCGCACCGGCATCAAGCGTCTGAGGGAGGGAATCTGTGCACCGCGTCGGCGAACGGGGCCCGGTCGTGGCCATCGCCAAGGGCCGGGTGCAGGAAGAGTTGGTGCCGCTATGGCAGGCGGCGGGATTCCGTTGGCGACTGGCTGCGGGCAGTCGTCAGCTCTGGTTTGCCCCCAACGGCGATGAGCCGGGCGCCATCATCGTGCGCGGTCCAGACGTCCCGGTCTTGGTCGCCCAAGGGGTGGCCGATTTGGGGGTGGTGGGACAAGACCTGCTCCGAGAGTATCCAGACTGGGAGGTGCTCCAAGTGGCCTCACTGCCGGTGGCACGTTGTCGCGTCGTCCTGGCTGGCCAGCGGCCGGAGCCCCCGGTCGGACCGTTTCGGGTCGCCTCCAAATACCGCCGCATCACGGCGGAATACCTGCGCCAGCGCCAGTGGCTGGCGGAGATCGTGCCGCTGTCGGGCAGCCTAGAACTCGCGCCGTTAATCGGCCTCGCTCCGTACATCGTCGACATCGTCGAAACCGGCCAGACGCTGCGCGAGCATCATCTCGTGGAAATCGAAACCATCTTGCCGTCTGAGGCTCAACTGATCGCCAACCCCGCCCATTGGCGCTCCAAACCGGAAGTGGTCGCGGTGCGAGACCGGTTGACGGCAGCCACGACGGCGACGGGAACCGGAAAGGAAGGAGCCCATGCCTGATGTCGATGCCATTTTAGAGGCGGTCCGCAGTCGCGGAGCCGACGCCGTGGTGGAGTGGACAGAGCGCCTGGACGGTGTCCGCCTAAACCCAGAGGACTTGGTCTACGACCCTTTTGCGGAGCCGGTCTCCCCACCTCCGGCCGAAGACCAGGCGGCCATCGATTTCGCCATCGACCGGGTGTGGCGCTTTCACCACCTAAGCCGGCCCAAGACCGCGGTGGTGGTCGAGGAGCCGGGCCTGCGGCTAGAGGAGCGCTGGGTCCCCTTGCGCCGGGTCGGCGTCTACGCCCCCAATGGGCTGTTCCCCCTCCTCTCCAGTTTGATTATGTGCGCCGTGCCAGCCTTGGCCGCTGGCGTTGACACCGTAGTGGCAGCCATCTCCCCGCGGCATCAATCCCGGCACGACCCGTACTGGAACTACACGTTACGTCGTCTCGGCATTCGCACCGTCCTCGCCGCCGGCGGGGCTCAGGCGATCGCGGCCTTGGCTTACGGCCTACCAGGCCTGTTGGAACCGGTAGAGCTGGTGGCCGGCCCCGGTAACGCCTGGGTCGCAGCGGCCAAGCAAGCCCTATTTTCCGCGGGGGTCATCGGGATCGACCTTTGGGCCGGTCCCTCCGAGGTTTTAGTGATTGCCGACCGCAATGCGCCCCCGGAATGGGTGGCCCTTGACCTCTTGGCCCAAGCTGAACACGCCCCCGATGCCACGGCCATCTGCGTCAGCTGGCAACCTGATGCGTTGCAAGCCATTCAGGAGGCCGTCCAGCAAGCGATCGCGGACGCTCCGGAAGGTGCCGAGGCGCGTGGCCAAATCCGGTGGGAGTTGGTCCAAGACCCGGCGGCGGCCGTCACTTTGGCCAACCGCATCGCCCCCGAGCACCTGGCGCTGGTTGGCCCCGAGGCCGAAGCCCTGGCGCCCGCTATACGGACTGCCGGCGCCTTGTTTCTTGGTCCTTTGGCCGGCCAAGCGCTGGGAGATTATGTAGCCGGACCGAGTCACGTCCTACCCACCCAGGGCACGGGGCGATTCGCCTCGGGGCTTTCCACGCGCACCTTTATGCGTCGAATGTCCGTGATTCAAACCGACTCGGCCCTAAATCCGGATTACCTCGACCACGGCGCCCGGCTCGCCACCCGGGAGGGCCTCTATTTCCACGCCCGGTCCTTAATGCGGCGCCGCGGGGAAAGACCCGACAACAAGGAGGCGTCCACGTCATGACCCGCCACGCCGATGTGACCCGAACCACCGCCGAAACCCAGGTGCGCGTCGTGTGGGACCTCGATGCCCAGGGGCCGCTGCATATCGCCACCGACCTTCCGCTTTTGACCCACTTCCTCACGGCGTTTGCGGCCCACGGGCGCTTTGCCCTTCAGATTGACGCGCACGGCGACGTTGCGGTCGACCCGCATCACTTGGTGGAAGACGTGGGCGTGACCCTCGGCCAGGCCCTGCGTCAAGCCGTGGGTGCGGGTCAAGGCATCCGGCGCTTTGGCCAGCGGTGGATGCCCATGGACGAGGCATTGGTGTTGGTGGTGGTGGATCTTTCTGGTCGGGGACAGTGTTATCGCCACGCGCCGTTTCCCGACCGCCCTATCAACGGCATCGGCGCCGAAGTCTGGCCCGAGTTTTTCCACGGGTTTGCCCGGCAAGGCGGCGTGACGCTCCACCTTTACCCCCAATTTGGCGAAAACGCCCACCATGTGGTCGAAGCGGCATTTAAAGGGCTGGGACAAGCACTGGCCGAGGCCGTCGCCCTCACCGGAAGCGATGCTGTCCCCTCCACCAAGGGGGTGTTGTGATGCGAGCCGTGGTAGTGGACTACGGAATGGGCAACCTCGGCAGCTTGCTCGCGCTGTTAGACCGGCTGGGCCACGAGGCCACGGTGTGGCGCGCAGGCCCTCCCCCGGCACGGCTGGACCTCTTAATCCTTCCCGGCGTCGGTTCCATGGCCGTCGCCTACCAGCAACTGGTGGCGCGCGAACTGCTTGATCCTTTAGGCGCATTGTACCGCCAAGGGGTACCGACCTTGGGCATCTGTCTTGGGCTGCAGCTGTTCTTCGAAGCCAGTGAGGAAGGCAACGGGCGCGGGCTCGGCTGGATCCCCGGCCGAGTGGTTGCCCTGAAGGCACGTCGTACCCCACACATGGGGTGGAACACCGTGCGGACCCGGCCCCACCCGCTTTTCGCCGGTCTTAGGCCCGACGCCGCCTTCTACTTTGTGCACAGCTATCGGGTGGACCCTCGCGATGCCCAGGTAGTGCTGGGCGATACCGAATACGAGGGAGAGTGGTTTCCGAGCGTCGTCTCGGCTCCCCCGTTGGTAGGCGTCCAGTTCCATCCCGAACTGAGCGGTCCGGTAGGGCGCAGGTGGCTGGAGAACTTTTGGAGGGAGGTCGGTTAGCCATCGAGATCTGGCCCGCCATCGACGTCTTAGGTGGCGAAGCCGTCCGGCTGCGCCAAGGGCATTTTTCCGCCGTCACGCACTATGCCTCCCCCTTGGCCTTGGCCGAGCGATTGATCCAGGCAGGAATCTTCCGGGTTCACCTGGTCGACCTCGACGGCGCCCGGCATGGTCGGTTTGGCCTTTGGACGATCCTCGAAGAGCTTTTGGCCTTGGGATTGCGGGTCGAAGTCGGGGGAGGATTCCGCAGGACCGACGAGGTCGCGAAGGCACTGGATGCCGGAGCCGAACGGGTGGTGGTTTCGAGCCGACTGGTGACCGATAGCGCGTTTGGCGCCGAACTCCTGCGACGATTCGGGCCGCACCGCGTCGTGGCGGGTATCGACGTCGGCTCGGACGGTCGAGTGCGGGTACAGGGGTGGGCCGTTACAGGGCCCGATGCCCTCACGCTGTGGCAAACCTTGTACGCCCAGGGGTTTCGGGTGGTCAACGTCACCGACATCACCCGCGACGGGAGTCTGGACGGCATCCGAGAATCCTTTTGGATCCCGTGGGCCAAGATGCCCGGTGCAGTGGGCGCAGGCGGCGGCATTCGCAGCGCCCAAGATTTAAAGACGTTGGCGCGCCTCGGCCTCGCCCACGCTGTGGTCGGCAAAGCCTGGTTAGAGGGCACCGTGGCGCTGGCCGACTTGGCCCAGGCCGGCACCGCCTAGCGTTGGGGCCGGCACGGCGAAAGGCGGCTTTCACCCTGGGGCCGCAGGGCGGCCCACGCCCTTGACGAGGGCGTTCCGGAAGAGGGGGGTTGGAAGAGGGTGTTGGAAAAGGAGGCATGTCGTGCTACTGCCGCGCATCATCCCTTGCCTCGACGTCCGTCACGGTCGGGTGGTGAAGGGTATCCGTTTTCTCGACCTGAAAGACAGCGGTGACCCCGTGGAGCTGGCCGCATACTACGCCTCGAGTGGGGCCGACGAGGTGGTCTGGCTCGACATCGTCGCCACCGTGGAAGACCTTAAACTGGCCACCGACCTCATCGCCCAAGCCCGCCGAAAGGTCGATGTGCCGATGACCGTGGGCGGCGGCATTCGATCCTTGGACCATGTGGAGGCGCTGTTGGAAGCCGGTGCCGACAAGGTCTCCATCAATACCTACGCCGTCCAAAACCCGGCCATCATCAGCGAGGTAGCACGGCGGTGGGGCAGTCAGTGCATGGTGGTAGCCATCGATGCCCGGCGAGAAGGCGACCACTACCAGGTTTACACCCACGGGGGTCGTCAACGCACCGATTGGGAGCTCGGCGCTTGGCTGAAAGCTGCCGAGGAGTCCGGAGCGGGGGAATTTCTCCTGACCAGTATGGACCGCGACGGCACCCAAGCCGGATATGACCTTCCCATGCTGCGTTTTGCCCGGGAACGGGTGCGGCGTCCCATCATCGCCTCCGGGGGAGCAGGCACCGTCGCCCATTTGGCCGAAGCCTTGCGCGACGGCCACGATGCCCTGCTGCTGGCCTCGATCCTGCATCAGGGAACCTTAACCGTTCCGGGCATCAAAGAGGCCCTGCGCCAAGAGGGGGTGTTGGTACGGTGGCCCATCTTGTAGAAGAGGGCGTTGTCCTCTACCCGGTGACGGTCCAAGATGCGGGCACCGGCCGCATCTTGATGAGCGCCTTCGCCGACGAGGCGGCTTTGACGCTGACCCGGACCACGGGACTGGCCCATTTCTACAGCCGGTCCCGCCGTCGACTTTGGAAAAAAGGCGAAACCTCCGGTCACCTCCTCCCGGTCGAGGCGGTCATAGCCGACTGCGACGCTGACAGCTACCTGT
Organism: Bacillota bacterium; assembly: GCA_023511625.1. GTDB lineage: Bacteria > Bacillota > Sulfobacillia > Sulfobacillales > Sulfobacillaceae > JAIMAE01. Next base: position 297,221 of record JAIMBD010000002.1, read on the forward strand.
ACCTCGCGCGCCCCATCCATCCCGTCTGCCATCGCAACACCCCGAGCTGTTTCGACGACGCTCCTTCTTTTGGCGTCTTAGAACGCCTCGAGCACTGGGTCCGCGAACGGAGTGAGGGTCCTCCCGATCCCACGTCCTACACCCAGCGCCTACTGAACGCGCCCCCAGACCGGCTGTTGAAAAAAGTCGGCGAGGAGGCCACCGAAGTAATCCTGGCCGCCCTGGCGCCCGACGCTGCCCAAGAGTTGGTCTGGGAGTGTGCCGACCTCCTTTACCACGTAGCGGTGGTCCTGTACCGCGCCGGGGTGTCGGTCGGCGCCGTCGCAAAAGAGTTGGAACGGCGCCACCATCCTGTCCCGCCTGAATCCCGCGAGCGCCCGACGACCGGCTAGACACCCAAGGCGCCTTGGGGGCAGAATAAAGGGGAGAGGCGAACGTTCGCCCAGAAGGGGGATACACCGTGCCGAAGCTGAATCGGTCCTGGGGCTACGGCCATCAGCGCCGGCTGACGCCGACGCAGGAGAAGCTGCTCAACGAACGTTTGGACCGTTATCATCAAGTTCAGCAGCACAACTTCGTCGACGAATTGGAGGTCACCGAGGCCATCCTCGGTCGGCCTGTCCCCTTCAGCGAGTTGACGGTGGAAGAAGCCAACCGGGTCGCGGCCCATCTGAACGTGCGCATCGCTCTGCACACCTACTTTCGTTCTGCGCTGCCCAATCCCCCTGGCGACTTCCGCCACGAACTCGACCCCATTCTCCAAAATCGCCGCCTGTTAGACCGTGTGATTGCGCGGGCGGGCTGGGACACCGCCGAATACTTTCTCTCGCCCCACCCGCTGGACTGGGCGCGATGAACGGCGACCGCATCCGCGTGCTGGTGGTCGACGACGAGGAAAGCATCCGCGATCTGCTGACCATCGGCCTTCAGCATCGCGGGTACGAGGTGGTGCCGTGTCCAGATGCCGAAGCCGCCCTAGAAGCGGCGTCGCGCACACCGCCAGAGGTCGCCATCCTCGACATCATGTTGCCGGGGATGGACGGGTTGGATTTGTGCCGCCAGCTGCGCGAACGCGCGCCCGACTTGTTCATCTTGATGTTGACGGCCCGCGACGCCGTCTCGGACCGCATCCAAGGCTTGGAGCTCGGGGCCGACGACTATCTGGTCAAGCCGTTCGATTTCGATGAATTGGTCGCCCGGATTCGGGCCGGCATCCGGCGCCTGAAACGGGAAGAACGGGCGGTCTTACGCTTCGGGGATTTGGTGCTGGACGACACGGCCCACCGCGTCACCCGCGGTGAACGCACCATCGCCTTGACTGCGAAGGAGTTCGAGCTTTTGCGTTATCTCATGCGCCATCCCGGGCGCGTGCTGTCGAAAAGCCAGATCATCGCCGAAGTGTGGGGGTACCAGTATCCAGGGGACGAAAACCTGGTGGAAGTGCACATGTACAGCCTGCGGGAAAAACTCGGGGACCGGGAGAAGACCATCATCCAAACCGTGCGCGGGTTCGGATATCGGTTAGGCGACTGAAGATGGGCGCTCCGTCTCGCACCAGACCGGCCCGCCGCCTCGTCGACGAACTCATCGGACGCCAAATCCTGCTGCTGGCGGTGCTGTTGGGCATCCTCGGCATTAGCCAGTTTTTGATCTTGCGCCAGGTCCTCGACCATGCGCGCATGGCTACCCTCCGTTCGGAGTTGGCCCTGGTGGCCCCGCTGTTGGCCCACACGCCGCCAGACTTAAGCCGCGTAGCCGCATTCCTGGTGGAGCGCCTGCACGAACCCGGCGTCACGGTCGTTGTCACCGACGCCGGCGGCCACCCCTTGGCGGTGGCACCCGCCGGCGGACCGATTCCCACGGCACCAGGGTTCACCCCGAGCCAGTGGTTTGTGGCCTCACTCCCCATCGGCCCACCCCTGCATCCGGTGGGGCGCCTGTGGCTTTTGGCCAGCCGCGCACCGGTCAATCACATCCTCCAGCGGGACATGGAGATCTTCGTCTTTTTTGGGCTTTTAGCGCTCGCCGGCACCGGTTGGCTGGGGTCGGTCTCGGTCCGCCACAGCCTGGCACCCCTCGCGGCCATCATCGAGAGCACCGTGCGCATCGCCCACGGCGACTACGGCCACACGACCGACTTGGAAGGCGCGCCGGCCGAATTGGCCGAACTCGGGGACGCGGTCAACCGCATGTCCGTGGCCATCAAAGAATCCTTTGACCAGGAGAAGGCGTTGGCCGAGCAAATGCGCCGGTTCTTGGCCGACGCCTCTCATGAGCTGCGCACGCCTCTGACGGCCATCAACGGCTTTGTCGACCTCCTGCAACGCGAATCGCTGTCGGCATCCGAAACCCGGACGGCGCTGGCTGCCGTGGCGCGGGAGGGTCATCGCATGGCGCGACTGGTCAACCAACTGCTGACCTTAAGCCGACTGGAGAGCGCTCCCGAAAGCCAGGTCCAGATCGCGCCGTTGGCATTGGAACAGTGGTGGACCGAGGCCGTTCCGGTATTGGAGCGCGTGGCCGCGCCCCATGCCATCGTGGCGCGGGTAGAACCGGTAGAGGTCTGGGCCGATCGGGACCGCCTGAGCGAAATCGTCCTCAATCTGGTGGAAAACGCCCAACGGTATTCGCCGCCCGGTGCCGCCATCGAGATCCACATCGCCGCCGAAGGGCCATGGGGCGTCATCGAAGTGGCCGACCGGGGACCGGGGATCGCGTCGGACGTCCTGCCCCATATCTTTGAGCGCTTCTACCGCGGTGACCGGGCGCGCACCGCCGCTGCCGGCGGCAGCGGCCTCGGTTTGTCCATCGCCCAGGCCCTCGTCCTCGCCCAGCACGGCCTCATCGAAGCGCAAAACCGCCCCGACGGACCCGGCGCTCGGTTCCGGGTTCAGCTGCCACGAGTCGCCGAGGCGGCCTCGGGCCTTAGTCGGTAAATCGGGTCAGATCTCCAACACCACCTTGCCGAAGATGTCACTGCGCTCCAACTGCTCATGCGCCTGGTCCGCCTGCTCCAGCGGGTAGACGTGGTCAATCACCGGCACCAAAAGCCCGCGGGCAAACAGCGAGAGTAGCCGCGGCAGCACCGCCGTGCTCCCCATGTAGGCACCGAGCACGGTCAGGCGGCGCCGGAAGAGCTGGCCGAGGTCTAGAGTCACCTGCCCGCCGGTGGTGCTGCCCACAGTGACCACCACCCCCCCGCGGCGAGTTGCGGCCAGTGACTGGACAAAGGTTTTGCTTCCGAGGGAGTCGATGGCCACGTCCACGCCGGCGCCGCCAGTCATCGCGCGCACCGTCTCACTGAGGTCCGACGTCCCATCCCAGACCAACACCTCGTCCACCCGCAGCTCCTGTTTTAGGCGCTCGCCCTTGTCGGGATCCCGAGTCACGGCGATGACGCGCGCTCCACGCAATTTGGCCAACTGTACCGTCGCCAACCCCAAGCCCCCGGTGGCTCCCCACAGGAGTACGGTGTGCCCCGGCGCGACCCCGGCCCGACTGAGATATTCTTCGGCTGTGACGAACGGCACTCCCACCGAGGCCGCTTCGGAAAAGGTCAATCCGGTGGGCATGGGCACCAGGTTCATGGCCGGTACCACCGCGTACTCGGCATACGTGCCATCGTAGATGTGGAACACGGGGCACGCCACCTGATCGCCACGCAGACACTCCGGACAATGCCCGCAGCTGATGCCGGGGTTAATCACCACCCGTTGCCGCAACTCGAACCCGCTGACGCCGGGCCCCAGGGCGTCGACCTCCCCTGCCCCGTCCGAACCGGGGACAATCCCGCTCGGCACGGCACCCAGCCGTCCCAACCGGAGCCAAATGTCTCGGTGGTTCACGCCCGCCGCCCTCAGGCGCACGCGCACCTGACCTGGTCCCGGGTCCGGCATGGGCACTTCGCGATATCGCAACACCTCCGGCCCGCCGGCCTGCTCGATGACTACCGCTTTCATGGTCGCATGCGCTCCTCTCTAGAGTAGTGTGCCTCCCATCTGATGCGCGCCGCCAAAAAGACCTCAGGCCCGATCTGCGCTCGTCCACGCCACGGGGGCCACGGTCCACGCCAACCGACGCGTCTCTAGCCACAATCGGTATGGGCGGAAGTCGGGGGCAAAGATGGGCCAGTCCCAGTGCAGCGCTTCCGGTTCGCGCACATAGGCCAGAAAGGTCAGCGGCAACGGCAACGCCGACACCAAGGCCGTTGCCGGTTGACGGCAGGCCGCCCACCACCGAGCAGCCCAGACCTCGATCGGGCATCCGTCCCAGACCCTTGGCAGTTCTACCCCTTCCGGCCCGAGTTCCCCCTCCAACCACGCCTCGGCCGCCGCCACGGCTTCCCTCCGCGAAACCTCGGAGGCTTGCCCGGCCTGACCGGGTGCCCAACCCCGCGGCGCTCGAACCAGCGGAACCACTACCTCCTTGCGGCCGGGATGGCAGGCGAAGTACGCCAAGGCCCAGACCAATTGGGCGGGAGAGAACTGCCCGCCGTCGGTCCTCAACGGGTAAAGACCCATGCGCTCAAGATGGGCGTCCAGGACAGACCAAGGCAAAAGCTGCGGCCGCCGTCTTTCCACCCGCTCGGCGACCGTCACGACGTCCAACCACTGGACTCCATCCAAGGCCTTGGCCGCCTCAAGGTATTGCGTCAAAGCTGCTACCGCCGCGTCTCGTTCCGCCAGCGGGCGGAGCGGCGCCGGTCTTAAGGGGTGGCGCGTGTTGCCCCCGCCGAAGTTGACTGCATCCCAAAACCGCGTGGTCACCAATTCGGTGGGATGCATCATGACGCAGAAAAATCCTCCCTCCGGGATCTCTCTGGGCACCGCGCGCAAGCGCGCCAGCGCCTGCTCAAGGTTCCAAGGAAGCCCGTGAAGGAACGGCAGCGGGGTAGGAACCGGAGGCGAAAAGTGCAGCGTGTCAGCCAGCCACACGGGGTGGGTCAGGGGCACGAGGTAGCTATTCATGGCCTCACTGAAGTAGATGGCCATCCCCAGGTGCGGAAGCGCTTCCGCTGCATGCGGCACCCAGTTCGCACCCGGTTGCGTGAAATACCGCGGTGGCGCCACGCGCCGCCGCACCGCCTCCACCCCTGGCCCCTCGCGTTCTACGAATCGCGTCACGCCGGCTTCATAGGGCAGGCTTTCCAACTCCTCCGCCAACGTGGGATGGCGGCTGTGGGTGGCGGAATGAAACCCTACCGCCTTGTGGCGCCCTACTCGGGCCAACGTGGCAAGGCCTCCGCGCGCCGCCATGGCCTCAACCTTTTCGCCCACCAATCCGAAGGAAGCCGGCAGGTGCAACCCATCCAGACGGTCCAAGAGGACCTCGAGCGCCCAGTCAGACTCCGCCGTGAGAAAGTCTTCGATGTCCAAACGGATGAGGCCATACCTCACCGACGGCACCCCCGGACGGCCTCCAGGCTCTGCCGGTACCACGCGAGATAGCTGGCCGCTTCGGCCCGCACCGAATGGCGCTCGACGATGCGCGCTCGCGCCCGCTGTCCTAACGCCCTGCCGTCTACGATGCCCTCTAGCAACGCCCTCACCTGGGCGACGAAGCTGGAGCCGTCGGAAAAGAGCAGGCCGGTCACGCCCGGTTCGATCAGGGAGCGGTTACCGGCGATGTCGCTGGCCAACACCGGCGTACCGCACGCCATCGCTTCCATCAGCGCGTTGGACACGCCTTCCACGGCCGAGGTGTTGATGACCAGATCCACACTGCGGTACCATCCTGGCATGGCCTCGGCCGGAACCTCTCCTAACAGCGCCACCCAGGGGCGCCCCCGTGCCGCCCGCTGTACCCGCAACCCCTCTTCCAGGTCTCGGATGGGTCCAGCGATGATCAGCTCAAGCCCGAAGCCTTGTCGACGCGCCGCTTCCACCAACTCGATGGCCCAGGCCGATCGTTTCACGGGGCGGATCCCCCCGGCCAACAGCGCTACCGGATGACGCCAGGCATGCGCCGGCGGACCGGGCGCATGCCGTTGGGTATCAACCCCAGGAGGGATGATTTGAATCCGCTCGCGCCACTCTGGCGCCACGGCCAAAAGCCGTGCCCGCGCATCTGGGGTGAAGACTACGTGACCGGCCACTCCGTCCAGGCCTTGGCGCAGGCGCTCTGGCATCCGCTCCCAGTCCTGCCAAAGATCGGTGCCCGTCCACGTCACCACCACGCGTTCAGCTTCAATGCCTCCCGCCACCAAGGACAGTGCCACTTTGGCGGCGTTGAACGCATGATACAGGTCCCAGTCGCCCGAAAGCGGCTCCCCCACCCCGATGCCTACCGTCACCCCGCTGGCCGTCAAGGCCTCAGCCAATCGCGATGCGGTGATGCGATTGCCGCCGGTGGGAGGCGTGTCCTGGGGGATCACCATGCACACCTTCACGTCCGCACCCCTTTCTCGCCTGCCCCGGCTAGAGGATCGCAGTCTTGCACTCCGCGGGCGCACCGATACCGCCAGTGTATCACCTGAAAACGTCTTCGGCCACGGGGCTTACCCGTCGGCCTCGTCGTCCTCGACACTGGAAAGGAAGCCGGGGGCCCGCAATCCTCCCGCTGCCGTCAACGAACGAATGCGGGCGCCCCACTGGGGAGATTCCAGCACCTCCTCTGGCAGGTACAGCCGCCGCTCGACTTGCCGCTCTCGCGCGATGGCGCGGATCGGTTGTGAAAGGCGCGACATCTCCGTAAGCCGCCCCTCCTCCGGGTCCCAAAGGAAGAGCGCACCTTCCTCGTCATCGGCGCTCTCCTCTCCTAGGTAATAGTCGTAATAAACGGTGCCGCTTTCGTCCACTTCGCAGTAGTAGCGCGGGTCGAACCCGGCTTCGGCAATGGTCGCCTCGATGTCCCGCAATCGATACGGGTCCCCCGAAGGGTACTCGCGGTATTTCAACAGGCGCCGGTCCAAAAGTCGCCGCGCCAAGTCGCTGAGGATGGGATCAGGGTGATGGCGCCAGTTAGCCACGGCAGTCAGGACGACGAAATCGTCGAGCTCCAAGTAGTCGGCAACGGAAAGCGGCTCCATGGCCAACAACCGGCGCAGGGCCGGATGCGGGACCTCTGGCGGCGCCGACGCTCGAGAGAGGTCTTGAGCCCTGAGCAGCACCTTCTTGAGCCCGATTTCCGCCGCCCGGCACACGGGATGAAAGTAGACTTGCCAATACATGAAGTACCGGGCCAAGAGATAGGCTTCCACGGTGTGCAGGCCCGACCGTTTCACCACCAAACGGTCCTTCCAGGGCACCAGGATGCGCAGGATGCGGGCCAGGTCAAACTGTCCGTAGTCTACCCCCGTGAACAGGGAGTCGCGCATCAGGTAATCCAACCGATCGGCGTCGAGCTGTCCAGACACCATCGATACCACCAACCGGCTCGGGTGGCGCTTGGCCAACACCTCGGCTACCTGGCGAGGAAAATCCTCGCTGACTTGGGCCAGCACGCGATGAACCTCAGTGTGGGGATCCAAGATAATGCGCTGGGACCACCGCTCGTGATGGGCACCGAAAATGGGCTCTAAGGCATGGGAGAACGGGGCGTGGCCGATGTCGTGGAGCAAGCCGCTGACGGTGACCAGCCGATCATATTGGTGCGGCCAATCATAGCCGTTGCGAGCAAAGTGGGAGAGCATCTGGCGCAGTACCTCATACACGCCGAGCGCGTGCGAGAACCGGCTGTGCTCCCCGCCAGGATAGGTTAAATAGGCCGTGCCCAGCTGGCGAATCCGGCGTAAACGCTGCATCTCCCGCGTGTTGATGAGATCCCAGATCAAGGGGTCATGCACGTAGATATATCCGTGCACGGGGTCTTTGAACACCTTCTCCCCTTCTCGCCAGGCCATACGCCTCCCCCTTTCACTCCGACCACGGGCTTCTCGTCTTCATCTTAGCCTTCGCGCCCCGGCCGACCAATCCCAAGGCGTGACGCACCGCCATTCACTGCCCCTCATAGGATGGCGATAGTCTACCAAGGAGGGATCGCCATGCAAGCGGCTCGGTTCCCCTCCCGTCCCCGCCCCCCGTCGGCGCCCCGGCCCTGGGCCTTTATCGCGGTCATCGGTCCAGGAGTGCTAGGACTGGCTGCGGACAACGATGCCGGCGGCATGTTGTCCTACCTGTTGACGGGTGCCGCGCATCATTTGGTGTACTTTTGGCTCGAGCTTGCGGCCATGGCGCCGGTCACCTACCTGGTGCAGGAATTGGCACTGCGCGTGGCGTTGGCCACGCACCAACCCTACGGCAGAATTCTGGCCCAGCGTTTCGGCCGCCCGTGGGCGTGGGCAAACGGGGCTATCTTGCAACTGCTCAACCTTTGCAACCTGGTCACCGAGTTCGTGGGCATGGCTTCGGCGCTCAATCTGTTTGGCGTGCCCTGGCAGTGGGGAGTAGCGGCGGCCCTGGCGCTGGTCTTGGCCGCCACCACCTGGTACCGCCGGTATGGCGGCCTGGAACGATTTCTCTTAGCCTTGGCCGGCCTCAATCTCTCCTGGGTGGCGGCCTTGATCCTGAGCCCCTTTTCGCGCGAACGCGTAACCTTGGCGTTAGGAGGCGCCTGGAATGGTCATCTGGCCTTCTTGGGCCTGGCTTTAGCCGGCAACGCCATCGCGCCGTGGATGGTCTACTGGCAGCAGAACGCGGTGTGGGCCGGCCAGATCCAAACCTTAAGCCAAGGGCGAGCCGACATCCGCATCGGCGTCTTGGCTCAGGTCACGATGGCGGCCCTGGTGATGTTGATCGGAGGCGTGGCCCAGGGGCCGGTCCGCTGGGCCCACCCTCTGACCTGGTTGGCCCAGGCCAACCCGTGGGTGGCCCGCACCTTCGCGCTCGGGCTCTTTGACGCGGGTTTCATGGCCGCCTGCACCATGACCCTGGCCTCCGCCTGGATGTGGCGGGAAACCTTCGGCACCGCAGAGTCAGCCCGCGATCGGCGACCCGAGACGCCGACGCGGGGCAGGCAGGCCACCCCCATCCATTGGGCTACGCTCTTGGCCGCCGCAGCCCTGACCCTTTCGCCCGGCCTCAACCCCGGTGCAGTAGCGCTCTGGGCCCAGGCGTTGGGAGGCTTGTGGATGCCGGCCAGTTTGGTATTCTTGGGCCTAGTCGCCCAAGACCGCCGACTGATGGGCCCCTTCTACATGCGGGGGCGACGGCGCGCCGTGCTTGGGGCAGCCATTGCCCTCTTCCTTTTCCTCGGGATTGCCACTGTGCTATCTTCGCTGTAAAGCCGTGGCGGCAAGCAGAAACGTTGCACTGAGGCCAGCCGGGGCTGAAGAGGAGGAGAAGCGTGGCCACATTACCGGAGACAGTCTTCGCCTATCTCGACCGCGAACGCCGCCGACATCTTGAGGAGTTGATGGAGTTCCTGCGCTTTCCCAGCGTCTCCACAGAGTCGGCGCACCGTCAAGATGTCGCGCGCTGCGCCGAGTGGCTTGCGATGCGCATGCGCCAAGCAGGCCTTAAGGCCGCAGTCTATCCCACCGGCGGTCACCCGGTGGTCGTCGGGCGCGCGGCCGCAGGCTCCGATCGCCCGACCGTGCTGGTCTATGGACATTACGACGTGCAACCGGTCGACCCGCTCGATCAATGGCGTCATCCCCCCTTCGCGCCAGTGGTGGAAGACGGTTACCTTTGGGCGCGGGGGGCAAGCGACGACAAGGGCCAGTTTTTTCTTTCGGTCATCGCCGCAGAAGCCTGGCTCCAGGCCGTCGGGGCTTTACCCGTAAATGTGGTGTGGGTGTGCGAGGGCGAAGAGGAGATCGGCAGTCCGCATCTGGAACCTTGGCTGCGCGCCCATCGCCACGAGCTGACGGCAGATGTCGCCCTGATTTCGGACACCCCCATGTTCGGCCCCGACCACCCGGCCATCTGTTACGGCCTACGCGGTTTGGTAACGGGCACCATCACCGTCACCGGGCCCCGCCAGGACCTGCACTCGGGCGTGTTCGGCGGCGCCGTGGCCAACCCGGCTCGGGTGCTGGCGCAAATCCTGGCCGCGTTGCACGACGCCGACGGGCGGGTGACGATTCCGGGATTTTACGACCGTGTGCGTGTCCTGAACTCCGCCGAGCGAGCCAGGTTGGCCGCCCTCCCCTTCGATGCGGCCCGTTTTCGGGAAGAAGCCGGCATCGCAGCCGATGCCGGAGAAATCGGCTACTCGGTGCTCGAACGAGTCTGGGCCCGTCCGACACTGGAAATCAACGGCATCGCCAGCGGATTTCAGGGCGAGGGCTACAAGACGGTCATTCCGGCCCGCGCGGAGGCCAAAATCAGCGCGCGCTTGGTCCCTGACCAGGATCCGACGGCCATTTTGGATGCCTTGGAGGCTTGGGTTCAACGCTGGAATCGACCGGAGGTCACGGTGAGGTTCGAACGGGGAGAGGCGGCAGCTCCGGCACTCCTGCCCTTGGACCACCCGGCCTTGGTAGCGGCCGACGACGCCATTCGCCGAGTCTTCGGCGTACCCGCCCTCTACATCCGCATGGGGGGAACCATTCCCGTGGTGCCGATTTTGTCCGAGCTCTTGGGCGCGGCTCCTCTCCTGGTGGGCTTCGGCCTGCCCGACGACCAGTTTCACGCTCCGAACGAGCGTTGGCGGCTCGATCTTTTTGAGCGGGGAGCCAAGACGGTCGCAGCCCTATGGGCAGCCCTGGCCGCTTGAGGCAGGATATCCGCAAACGCCCGCCAGCGGCCCCGAGCCAGCGAGCGATGGTGTATGATCATCCCAGCACGGCGTCTTCACCCGACCGCGCGGGGCAAAAGCCCGGCCCTACCCGAGGCCCGAGGAGGAGGAGCTATGGCCACGGCGCACTTTAGCATGGAGCAAATGATCCGCCTTGCGCAGACCCTCATCGCAGAAAGTCCGCTGTCCATCTCCCCATCTCACCGGGCGTGGGCGCCTATCGGGCGCGAAGACGCGGCCCGCCTGATTCAGGAATTGGAACGTCTCTTGTTCCCGGCCCAGTTCCCGAGTCGCCCGGAGGCGGCCACTGCGGCCCCGGAACGCGTATACCATTTAGGCGAATTCGTGTGGCATCTCACTTTCGCCATCTTGCGCGCCCGCGAACGCGTCGAAGGTCAGGTGGCAGACGCTCACTTGGAACAAGCCTTTGCCACGGCCATCGCCGTAGCCGAACGCCTGCCCGAACTGCAACGCCTCCTGTGGGAAGACGTAGAAGCCGCCTACGCCGGAGACCCGGCCGCGACCAGTCGCGAGGAGATCATCGCGACCTACCCAGGGTTTTACGCCATCATGGTCTACCGCTTGGCCCATATGCTTCACCGGGCCCACGTCCCCCTGTTGCCCCGGCTGATGACGGAGGTGGCCCATAGCCAGACCGGCATCGACATCCACCCGGGAGCTGAGGTCGGCCCGCGATTCTTTATCGACCACGGCACTGGGGTGGTGATCGGGGAGACCACCGTGATCGGGGCAGGCGTCACGTTGTATCAAGGGGTGACTCTCGGGGCCTTGAATTTTCCGCACGACGCCGAGGGACAGATCATTCGGGGGCAAAAGCGTCACCCGACCATCGAGGACAACGTGGTGATCTACTCCGGAGCCACCATTTTGGGCGGCGATACCGTCATCGGAGCCGGCAGCATCATCGGCGGCAACGTGTGGCTGACGCACAGCGTGCCGCCCGGCAGCAAGGTGTTGGCGCAACCGCAAATTGCGCTCCGACCGCCACGCTCCTCAGACCCGCCGGCGCGGGAATGACCTTACAATGCTTAAGGACGGTAGGAGAGACAACTCATGCAGACCATTCACGACAACAAACCGCCCATCTCGTCAGGAACCGCCAGCCTGTTTGTCGACCTGATCTTCTGGCATCCCCAAGAACGCGACCTGCGGCCGCTGGTGGTTCTGTTGGAGGAATTCCACCTCGGCGAGCGCTCTCAGACGGTGGAATGGCTCAACAAATTTACCTTGCGCCTGAGCATGTGGCGGGGCAAATACTGGTACTTCCTGAGCGAAGACGAGTGGAAACAGGCAGCCCAAGACCTGATCGGATTTATCCGCAAGGTGGCGGAGGTGTACCGGCCAAAGTCCATCGAGTACGATACCCGCGCCTTCGCCGTCGGTCTGCGCAAGGCCGTACGACGGGAGGTACATGAGCTCGAGCAACTGGTTCAAGCCCCTCCCGCCCACGACCATCCGGTATGGTGGGTCCTTAAGCCTTAAGGGCAGGGAATTGCTCCCGACAGCCCGCATAGCCACCGGCTCGGGAGGGATACTACCCCCGCGGGGTCAGGATTCTTCAGCCGCGAGGGGGAGGACAAACCGTGGACGATGCCTCGTGCCAATGCGGGCAACCCGCAGAGGCTTTTTGTCCCGACTGCGAACGACCGCTGTGTGCAGACCACCAGTGTGGAGCCTGCGGGCGCTGCGACAGCGATTGCTTGTGCCGCCTGCGGTGGTGGGCACCAGATTGGTTTATCTAGGCGGGACCAGGAAAGGCGTCAACAGCGGAACCTGAGGCGAGGCGGTGTGGCCCAACTCCGGAAGGTGCCAGGCCGCCTCCAGCGTTTTCAACAGGCTGTAATGGTCGGCCCAGAGATTCAGGCGCAACGGGTGGGGGCCTTCCCGGGCCACGATCACCAGGGGCACCTGCCCGCCGCCGATCCGTCCAAATCCCGGCCATCCCCACACCGCCGGGGCCTCGGGACCGGCAGCGATCCATTGCCGGACGCGCCATGGCCAGGGCCACCCCCCCGGCCATTCCCCCTCATCCCACGTCACAAAAATGACGGCATTCCCGCGCCACGCCGGGGAATGGAGGATGCGGGGAATCCATTGGGCCAAAAACCGGTCCCCCTCCGCCAACAGCGCGGTCCGGTCGGCTGCTGGGCACGCGGCACCAGCTGCGTTCGGTTGGCCGTGCATGTCGTGACAGAGGTTCGGGACCAGGAACACCAGATTGGGCACGTGGCCGGACACCAGTTCCCGGCGCAGCACCGACAAGGGGACAACGTGTTGGCGCTGGCGGGGGTCTTGAGCCAAGGCCGGAATCAATAAAAACGGGTCATGTTTCTTGGCATACAAGGCGCGAGCTGGCATTTGGATGGCAGACGGGCCATTCGGGTACCAATTGCCGCGATATCCCACATCCGGCAGGCTCTCCATCACCGCCTGCCAGGTCAGGCCTCGAGCCTCCATGGCCTGCACCAGGGTTGGAAGCGGAAAGCGCTGGCGGGGGTCATCGCTGTGGCTGCCCAACGTCCGACCGGTGATCAGCGCAACGTAGTTGGGAAGACTGGGATGCGTCACTCCGTAGTACGCGGTGTCTACTGCCCATCGGCGAGCGAGCTGGCGCAAAAAGGGCGCATCCGGGCTGTTCAACACCCCCGGCCCCTGGTTTTCCATCATAATCACAAACACGTGCGAAAACGGCGAAAGGCTTGCCCGCACCGGCATCGGACGCGGTGGAACCCCGATCGGAGCCAAATACAAGATCCAAATGACGACCGCCATCCCCGCCGCCCCCACCAAGCATCGTATGCCCCACTTCACGAAACCGGACATCGTCTGCCCCTCCCCACCGACGCCCGCACAGGCCTGCGCTTGCGGTTGCATCGCGCACCGTAGGCCCCTCCGGCCCAAGCACTTGGTGCGAACGCCGCTCCTTGCTATCATAGCCAAGGCCACGGCGACAGGAAGATCCCCGGAGGAGGCGAAAGGTATGGCACGACGGCGCAAGGTGGCCCGCGGACGATTTTTCATTCTGGTCGCAGCCATCGGAGTCGGCGCCATGGCCACTTTTGGAATCCGCCACCGCCTGGCGCAGCCCGGGCATCCCGCCACATCTGCATCGCCGGCGGCACCGTCGGCTTCCGTCCCCCTCGCCTGGATGCCCGCGCCATTCCGCCTGCCGTATCCTGTAGCCGGTGCCGCCGGCGCTGTCAGCTCCCAGGCGATATGGCTGGCCGGCGGATTTGACACCGCCGGCACCCATCGCAGCGTGTTGGCCATCACGCCCAGGGGAGCCACCGTCTTCGCTCGCCTTCCCTACCCGGTGCATGACGCTGCCGCGGCAGTCGCGGCAAACCACCTTTGGGTGTTGGGAGGCGGTGTCTTGCAGTCCCAAAACCTTATCCAGTGGGTCGATCTTCGCAATGGCACCAGCCGCGCCGTGGCGGGCCTTCCGCTGCCGCTTTCCGACCTCAGCGCGGCCTACTGGAATCATCACCTCTATGCCATAGGCGGACACGATGCCGGGCCCCCTTTGCCCTTTGTTTGGCGGCTTGCTCTCCCTGCCCGATCGCATCCGGTCGGCCCCCCTTTTGCCGTCTTGCCGCAGGGTCTGCGGTACGCCGCCGTGGCCGAGGAGGATAAGACCGTCTGGATCGCCGGCGGAGTCACGCCCCACGGACTGTCGGCCACCGTCCTGACCGTAGATCTCCAAACGGGAGCCGTCCATCGAAAGCCTTCCCTTCCAGTACCCACGGCTTACGCGGCCGCCGCCGTATGGAACGGCCAGTTGATGGTGATTGGGGGAAAAACCCCGCGCGGATGGACCGCTGCCACCTGGCGGTGGAATGCGCACCGAAAAATCTGGGAGTCCGGACCGCCATTGCCCGCGCCGGCCGGGGACGGATTGGCTCTGATATTCGACCAACAGCTGTTCTGGCTTGGGGGCATGGTCCAGGGCCGCCCTGCTTCCGTCGTCTGGATCCTGCGCCCGTCTACTTCGGTCAAAGGCCAGACCCGCGAGGGCAAAGCTCAGGCCACAAAAAAAGCCGCCCGCTAGGTCGGGCGGCGTATCCGGCAAGTCGACCCGTAAGCCGAGTTCTGTTCACGGTGTTCATCTATCTAGGGCGTTGGTTGCCCAACACCTCAAGCGACCAACCCGGGGAGTCAGCGAGCAACCTCATCCTCCCCCTATTTGGTCTTGCTGCGGGTGGGGTTTACCGAGGGAGCCAGTCACCTGGTCCCTAGTGCGCTCTTACCGCACTGTTTCACCCTTACCGGCTTTCCGGCCGGCGGTTTGTTTTCTGTGGCACTTTCCTTGGGGTTGCCCCCACTGGACGTTATCCAGCACCCTGCTCTGCGCAGCTCGGACTTTCCTCAAGCAGGGGGTTCCCTGCTCGCGAACACCCAGCCGGCTTGCCGGCCTGGCCTCTAATTTTCTCGCCGGATCCTGAAAAAGTCAAGGTTCCGAGGACGGCCCGCGCTCCCGCATCCCCGCAAGCATGCGGCGCATGGCTGCCACCGCCTCGCGGTCGGCCCGTTCGTTCCACGGGTCGCCGCGGTGGCCCGCCACCTTCACCCAGCGGACCCGGCGGGCCTCAGCCAACGCCAAAAGCTCTTGCCACAGGTCCAGGTTCTCCACAGGTTTGCCTTTGGCGTTGCGCCACCCCCGAAGCCTCCAGCCCGAAAACCAGTCTTGCTGAAACGCGTTGACCACATAGGCCGAGTCACTGTACACGATCACTTCTGCGCCCGGCGGCGTGTGGCGCAAGGCGGCAATGGCGGCCTTCAATTCCATGCGGTTGTTGGTGGTCGCGGGCTCGGCGCCACTCAATATCCGGCCATCTTTGAAGACCGCCGCCCATCCCCCAGGTTGCCCCCCCGGGCGCTGATTGTTGGAACATGCGCCATCCGTATACACTTCGTAGCTCATCGCCACAGTCGCGTCCCTTGCTGCCACCGCCGTTCCATGCCTTCCAGCAGAAACGACCCGGGAGGATGGACGATGACTGCAACTCCGGCATGGCGTAAGGCCAATCGCGCGCGGAAATCGGCCCGCTCACAGTGAATCGCACTCGGCGGGGCAGATTGCGCCGCGCGCATGATCTCGGCATCCAATTGGTCGCACCACCATTCATCCCCGACGGCGCGACAGCGCGCTTGCGACAGCGCATTACCGAGTGGAATCCAGTCATAGGCCACTTCCTCGTAGGGATGCGCGCCAATCAGTCGGCGTTCTACCGCATCCCTTAACCAATGCGGCACCACAGTCTCCAGGCGCCACTCCGCGACGATCTCCAGCCGTCCCGGCTGCCCAATGAACGGAGCCGCCCCTTCTAACGGCAAGAAGGTGCCCTCTCCCCGGGCGGAAAAGGTACAGTGGGTATATTGCCCGATGTGTCCTGCTCCGGCATCGCCCAGCGCCTGACGGACGGCAGCGAGGTGACTCTCAGGGACGTAGGTGACCAGCTTCCAAAAGGGCCGCACCCGATACGGCGCTCCTACAGGTTCTCCCCCCACCGCTGCTTCCAGCGCCAAAAGGCGCCCGAAACGCCCAAGACGCGGGCTTTTTGCGGTCATGCCCCACACGCCGAGCGCATCGCCCGGTCCCTCCGTCACGGCCACCCGGCGCGGGTGGTCCCACTCCGTCAAATCGCGGACTGCCTTGAGATCGGGGCCTAATCGGATAAAGAGGTCTTCCCCCGCCAACGCTGCACCTCCTCTCCTATCACTTCCAGCCAGACCGCTTCGCTCGGCGTCTTTTGACGCCTGGTCGAACGCATCCCGCGCTGCCACTCTCGTTCCAACCATGCCGGATACTCGGGATGGCACGCCATTTCTCGCGGAACCAGAGGTTCAAACCGCTGACCTTCATCGGCGCGTACCACCATCCAGGCCGGGTAGAAGCGGTCTCGCTGGTGGCATAATCCCGCCTTCACCCACCGAAACGCCGCCGCTGCCAAGCCTTGCCGAAGGGCGCGCCACCCCTGCATCGGCTGTACCACCACCGGCACTCCCCAAGGGGCTTCGGATACGATGCGCAGGATGGTGGGTCCGCCCATGCCGGCCACCACGGCGACGTCAAACGGCCGGCCCAAGTCGCGCAAGGCTTGAAAACCGTCCCCTTGGCGCACCACCGCACTGGGACAGCCCGCAAGCGCCTGGCGGAGCACTGCGGCGCCGGGGGCACTCCGTTCGGTTGCTATGACCGAATGTCCGTGGTCTGCCAGATAACGGCTCAGTTGACCGCCGCCGGCACCGATGTCCGCAACCACGGCGTAAGGGCGACACCAATCGGCGACCAACGCGAGTCGCGGCTCTAGTGACCTCCTGCGATGCATCGCGCACCTCGCCTCAACGGGCGGGGCCAGCCCCGCCTCGGGTCGTCCGTAATATACCGCGCGGGCCGGAGCCCGACAACCCGCGAGGACCGACCGACTGCAGAGTTCCCGGGCGGCGTTGGGCGGACAAAAAATTGCGGCCCGCCTTGACACCGCCCGATACCCTTGCTATCATGGCGCTGGCGATATTCCTCGATAGCTCAATTGGTAGAGCACCCGGCTGTTAACCGGGTGGTTGCAGGTTCGAGTCCTGCTCGAGGAGCC
>JAIMBD010000021.1 GCA_023511625.1 Bacillota bacterium
CCGGTCGATGGCGCCATGGGCGTCTTGGCGGGCGATTTCTCCGGATACAAAGAGGCGACCGGCAAAGACGCCGGCTAATTCCCGAGGGGAACCGGGTCAGGTGGCGGAGCACCGGGCCGTGGGGACCGCGATGCCATGCCCGCGACGGCCCCGGACCCGGCCACAGGGCCGCGGCGCTTCCCAGGAGGTGTAAAGATGGCAGAAGCCACAGACTTGGAGGCGGCGGTGGCCGCCGTCGAGTACTGTTTCGAGCAGGGATGGGCCGACGGGTTGCCAGTGGTGCCGCCGACGCCGGAGCGGGTCGAGGAATTTTTGGCCACCACCCCACGGGCGCGGGACGAGGTGCTGTGGCGCAACGAGGCCGTGGGGCGCGAATGCACAGTGGAGCTGGCCGCGGTGAATGCGGTCATGGCGGGGTGCCGTCCGGAGTACTTTCCGGTGGTGTTGGCGGCGTTTTTGGCGGCCATCGACGAGCGGTCGCCAACGATTGGGGCGTGGCAAAGCACGACCGGGGGGGCGCCGTTCTTTATTCTCAACGGGCCGCTGCGGCGGCAGTTGGGGTTTAACTGCGCGGGCAACGTGTTCGGGCCCGGGTTTCGGGCCAACGCCACAGTGGGGCGAGCGATTCGGCTCATCATCGCCAACGCGTATGGGCTGCGGCCGCACGAACTCGACCAGGCGACGCAGGGGACGCCGGCCCGCATTGGGCTTATCATCGCGGAGAACGAGGAGGACAGCCCATGGGAGCCGCTGCACGTGCAGCTGGGCTTTGGGCCGGAGGAGTCGGTGGTGTCAGCGGTGCACATCCGCAGCTGCGACTTTCTCGACAACCGGCAGACGGGAAATCCGGAGCATTTGTTGAACGATCTGGTGGACACCGTCTGCCGGACGGGGGTGCTGATCACGCCGCACCACCGGGCGGTGTTGGTGTTGGGGCCGGAGCATGCGGAGTTGCTGGCACGGCACGGGTATTCGAAGCGCGCTGTGCAGGAGTATGTGTACGAGCACGCTGGGCATACGGTGGCCCAGCTGGAGGCGGTAGGGAAAGACGGGGTGGAGATGCCCATCGGCTTTATTCGCCCCACGCGTCCTGAGGAACGGGTGGGACGGTCTGCCGACGAGTGGCGGCGGTTGTTGAAGTCGCCGGATGACGTGTTGGTGGTCGTGGCCGGGGCCAAGAACGCCGGCGTGTCGACGGTGGTCCAGCTGTTCTCGAGTCGGGCCAAGTTTCCGGGCATGGCGCGGGTGGAGGCGTAGTCCGGTCTTCGGCAGGACGACCGGCGCGGCCGATGCCAAGGCCCCCTGCAGGAGGTCTCTCCCCCTGCAGGGGGCCTGGCTTGGGCTCGAAAACGGAAGAGGTTAGGACGGATTGGCCGGGGTCAACATGTCGAAATCCTTGGTTTCCGGTCCCGCCCAGGCTCCCCAGGTGACCAGCACCCCGGCGATGGCCACCAGCACCAAGACGGTGTACTGGTACGGCATGAAGGCCCGCAGGGCGAGGAGGTAGAAACTGGAAAACCCAGGGATGATCGTGGACAACGAATAGACCGCGCCGAACCCGGCGGCGCGGATGTCCAGCGGGTACCGCTCCGTCAGGTAGGTCAGGCCGATGCCGGAGTAGAACGACAGCCCGATGGCGTCCACCAGCGTCCCTAAGATGAGGATGGTCGCCGGCGAGCCATGGTGCGAGCCTGCGAAGATCATCCAGCCAAAGAGCGGCGTGACGATGACCAGCGTGGTCAGTCCCCCGATGATAAGCCCCCGGCGCCGGCCGATGCGTTGGGCCCAAGCGCCTAACACCAGAGCCAGGATCAACACGCCAATGCTGCCCAAGGTCAGCACCGTCGTGATCTCGGCCGGTGGCTGGTGCAGGTACGTGATGAAGAGGGTGGGGATGAAGACCGGGATGTTGACGGCCAAAAAGAGAAAGCCGAGGTACATGATCATGGTTTGGGCGAAGATGCCGATGTTTTTTCGCGAAAACACCTCGACCAGGGTAAACCGGCGCCGGTGCGTCGGCTGCTGTTGTTGCTGGGTGAAATAGTCGAGGTCGTGGGTTCTTAGGGTGAGAAAGGTTTCGACGATCCCCAAAAGAGCGCCAAACCAAAACGGCAGACGCCAACCCCACTGGACAAATGCGGCAGGCGTGCCGGCAATACCGAGACTGCCGTTCTGGATCAGGGAGAGGAGCAGCACTCCACAGGTGGGACCGATGCCCAGCACGGCGCCAATGATCCCGCGCGCCCGCTTGCTGGTGCGTTCCAGCGCCATGGGAATGGCTCCGGCCGGCGAGGACGCGGCGAACACGCCGTTACAGAAGCGCAAAAACAGCAAGAGCCCGATGGACCAATACCCCCACGCCGCATAGCCTGGCAACAAGGCGATGGCGGCGGCGATCACGGTGTACCCGATGTTGGTAATCAACATCAAGGTCCGACGCCCTACCCGGTCGGCAAAGGGAGCCAGTCCGACGCCTCCGACTGGGTTTCCTAACGTGGACACCACGCCCGTGAGTGTCACGATGGTGGCTTGCACCACCGGCGGCAGGGTGGCGGGGATGAAGTAGGTGATGGCAGCGGGCAGGACCAAGGCCGGCAACGAGATGTCGTACGTCTGCAGGATCATCGACACGAGCCCGGCGGCGACCGGCCCGCGGTTTTCTGCCGTAAACACGCCCTCTTGGGCAACGGCTTGTGTAGCCAACGCGAAGCCCTCCTCAGCGCAGTTCTTCAGTGCCAAAACATCATTTCGAGACTATTCAAGAAAATGTTTGGCGATTCTCGCATAAGGTACTTGAAAGATATTCGACTTGTCAATGGCCCGTCCGTATCCCCCAATCGCCGGTGTTTTCCTATGACCTTCCGGACCGACCCCCACTGCCCCCAAACCAGCCTATCGGCGGTGAACTTCAATGGAAACCGACCGTACGCCGGGGCACCCGTGGCACCGGCCCTGGGGCTTGTCCGGAGGCCGTGACATCCGGGACCGACGGCCTGCACCTGAGTCCCAGATTTCCCGACCCACGCATGCCGGGTCCCATCTTCCGGCCAACGTGTTCGGGTCTGCAGTCGCTGTGTCCGGTCCCGCCTGCCAAGCCATCGCCCGTGCGGTCGCCGCGGCGTCCTATCGCAGGGGTCCAAGGCACAACGGGGTCGCCGTCGATATCCCCCTGTCAATCTTCCGGAATCCCGTGCCGACGCCCGTAGTGCTCCTGGACGGTAAATACTGCGGAGGGCGTGGCGGTTTAGACCCCCCCCTTAAAAGGTTTACATAATCCCGCTTATCGGACATAACCATCGTCGTTGAGTCCGTCGGGGAACTACGGTGTGCGTGCAAGCGTCTTCAGCGTCGAGAGGCTAACGGCGCCCACATGTCTCCATTGAATGCGGCCTTGCGCGGAGACGGACGCCAGGTACGGCAACGCCGTCACGCCGTATTGCCGGGCTAGGGATCCGGTGCGGTCTAAGACCACCGGGAATGGCAGATGGTGGGCGGCGATCCACCGCGGCAGATTGACTGTGGCCGGCTCGGCCACGGCGAGGTCCACTGCCACCAAGCGCGGCCACTGCGGATGGCTCTGTTGAAGGCGTGTGTACGCGGCGAGCGCCGACAGGTCTTCTTGACAGGATGGGCACCACGTCGCAAAAAAGGCTACCAGATACGGGGTGCCTTGGCCGACGCGCACGGCAGCAGGACCAGAGGATGCCAGGACCGGCGCGGCGGTAAAGCGGCCGGACCCGTTGGCGAGGGCCGGACTTGGGGCAATCGGGTGCAAGGTGGCGCCGGGAAGATACGGGAGCGTGCGACGGGCCAGGATTTGGGCCTGCCCTATCACCGCCTTGGGATCTGGGCTCAACAAAAACAAGGCCACCTCTTTGCCCTGGGGGCTGATCAGAAACACGGCCGGAGTGGCAGAAAACGTCGCGCCGCTACCGCTGGCCGCCACGTGGTAGGCGCGGGCCACGGCCGCCAGCGCGGCGGGCGCGCCGGTCAACGGTGTCCAACGGCCTTGCATGCCGTGCGCCTGGTCCCACGCCACCAACGCCGGACCGGTGGTCACGGCGGGATTGAGGTTAATGGCCACGGCCTTGACTTGACGGGCTTGGGGGCCCAACGCCGATTCCGCAGCGCGGATGGTGGCAGCCATCAACGGACTCATGGTGTTCCCGGCGGCGTTGTAGAACGCCAACCACACGGGGTGTCCCTGAAGCTCGCGCAGGGAAAGAGGCCGTCCGGTGGCCGTCTTCAGTCCCTGCCATTCGGGAGCCGCCACGCCGCCCAAGGCCGTGCCGGGATCGGCCCCGACCTGAAGGGCCGCCCCGGCGGCCCCAAGCACCGCTGGCCTTACGGGCGATCGGTTGAGCCTCCACACGACCCCAAGGCCTGCGACCAACCCTAGGCCTGCGGCGAGCACGAGCCTCCAGCCTGGCGGCCTCATGCCCTAAGGGCTCCCTCGGGCGCGGCGCGCCGCCTGGCCTCCCCCACCTTCAGTCGCACAAACTCTACGAACGCCGAGGCCTGGGGACAATCGCGTACCTGGTCGGGATCGTAGACCATGACCAATTGGCGGCGCAGGGGCACGTTGGCCACCCGCAAGGTGCGGGTGCCAGGCGGCAAGGGGCGCGGCAACATGTTCTTGGACACAAATCCCGCGCCCACCCCCGCGCGCACCGCCGCGATGAGGGCCGGCGTGGAATCAACTTCCAGGGCGACCGGCAAGGGGTCCCGGATCCCCGCCTGCCTTAAGGCATCGTACACCGTTTCCAAAGTGCCAGACCCCGCCTCCCGCTGCACGAAGGCCAGTTCGGCCAGGGTCTCTAGGGGCAAGGGATCTGGCAAGCCCGCCCAAGCTCCTCCGCTCGGCGCCAAGAGCAAGATCTCGTCCTCTGCCACAGGTACTACTTCGAGATGCCGCGCGCGGGGCAGACAGCCCATGAAGCCGACGAGACAGTCGTTGCCGCTGAGGGCGGCTTCGACGGCCCGGGAGTCCATGATCGACAGCTTGACCTGTACTCCGCGATGGGCGCGCGCAAACTGCGCCACCCACTCGGCCGCCCAGCGGCCGCCGGGAGTGCTGCTGGCAGCCACCCGCAGTTCGCCGGAGACGTCGTGGCTGAGGCGGATGCGTTGCCGCAACGGCTCCCACCGGCTGAGGACCTCTTCGCTGAAGTCGAGAAAAGCCAACCCTTCTGGGGTCGGCCGCACGTGCGCCCCGTGGCGCTCGAGCAGAACGGCGCCCAATTCGGCCTCCATGCGCTGCAGCCGGCGAGTCACTGTGGGTTGGCTGATGTTCAGATGCTCCCCTGCCCGGGTGAGACTTCCTGCGCGCAGGATTTCGCGAAACAGTCGCAGATCGTCGAAGTCCATGGCCTCTGCGACGCGCGGCTCGGCTTTCGTCCGCGGCGCACGCCCTCCTCCCTCGTTCCGGTTGGAAACTGCCGGGAAGGCTCCGTCCCCCGTCGGCCCGGGATTCGTGGCCGCCTCCCGTGGGTCCGCTCTTTTTTCCTATCATACCATATCCGTATGGTAAAATGAGCAGAGATACAAGGCAGGGGGGGTTCCGGTGCTGCGCTTGACGCAGATGACCTCGAAGTCCGGGTGAGGCTGCAAACTCGGTCCAGAGGATCTGGACGCGGCTTTGGCGTATCTACCTCAGGGCTTGCGCGATCCGCGGGTCTTGGTCGGGAATGAAACCCACGACGACGCCGGCGTCTATCAGTTGAGCGAGGAACTGGCGCTGGTGCAGACGGTGGACTTTTTTACGCCCGTGGCCGACGACCCCGAATTGTTTGGACGCATCGCGGCGGCCAACGCCCTGTCGGACATCTGGGCCATGGGGGCCACGCCCATCACGGCGTTGAACCTTCTGGCCGTGCCAGCGGGCAAGCTGGAGCCCGAGGCGGTGGGCGCGATGCTTCGGGGCGGGGCGGCAGTCATGGCCGAGGCGGGCGTGGCCATTTTGGGCGGGCACTCGATCGACGACCCCGAACCCAAGATGGGCTACGCCGTCACCGGCGTGGTGCATCCCCAGGCGATTTGGCGCAACAGCACGGCGCGGCCGGGGGACCGGCTGTTTTTGACCAAGCCCATCGGGACCGGAGTGGTGATCAAGGCCATGAAGGACGGCATCGCCGAGGCCGCCGTGGCCGAGGCCGCCCTTGCGGCCATGCAGACCCTAAACCGGCAGGCCTACGAGATCCTGCGCGAGGCCGGAGGGCCCACCGCCTGCACCGATGTCACTGGATTTGGCCTGCTCGGCCATACCTGGGAGATGGCGCAGGGGGCAGGTGTCACGTTTATCCTCGATGCGCGCGCCGTTCCCCTCCTCCCCGGCTCTGAAGCGTTGGCCCGCGAGGATCGGTTTCCGGCCGGTAGCCGGCGCAACCTGGAGTACGTGCGCCCGCATTTGCGGGTGGGATGGGACGATCCGCCGCTGCTTCAGCTCTTGGCGGACGCCGTCACTGCCGGTGGGCTGCTGTTCACTGTCTCGGCAGAGGCGGCCGCTGGCATCATGGCCCGCTTTCGCGGCTACGGCCACCCCCTGTACCTAATCGGCCAGGTCGAGGCCGGCCCTGCGCAGGTGGTGGTGCGCTAAGGGGGCTAGGCGGCTCGCGTCAGCTCCGGCGGTCTTCGGGCGCCGGCCCATCTCCGGCCTCTGCCCGGCTTCGGGTGGCTTCGGCCGTCGGCGCCGCCGCCCGCACGTAAATGCGCCGCACCCCCTGATGCCACACCGCCACTGGTCCCCCGCCCGGGTCTTGGTAGACCTCTCCGGTCGGTTGCCAGCCGGGTGGCGGCGTATCGCGGACCGCTTCGTATCGCCGCTGCCACCCGCGCGTGAAGGCCGCTAGGAGGATGGCCACCAGCCCGAGATAACCTGCGATGAGGAAGAGATGCAAGGCCAAAAAGGCGAGGGCACCTATTCCAGCCAGCCCGGCTGTGACCTGCACCAAGCGCTTGTCAATCAACACGTCACTCGCTCCTTGATTCCGAATTCCGGCCCGCGCCGATTCTCGATTGCCATTGTACCACCGCCCGGCGCGCGCCCTGCACCAGGTGTGGGCCGCCGATGGTTGGGAAAGGGCGGGGCGTACCGAAATCGGTTGTAAAATCCGTTATAATGGGTTCACGCGAATCGGCACCAATCGGGCGGCTGGCCGTGCGGGCGGTGCCGCATCAGGGGGACGCAATGCGCAAACCGTTGTGGGGAGCTCTGGAGCGGCCGGGGCTCGACATCCAAGGGCCCAACCTTGCACCGGACGCCTTGGAACAGCTGCGGCAGCGGCTCGTGGCTGCGGTCGGAGCACACCGCGTGTGGAGCGACGCCGAAAAACTCTTGGCCTACAGCTACGATGCCACCGGGGAACGCCATCTGCCGGACCTGGTGGTGTTCGTCGACCGTCCGGAGGAGATCGGGACGGTGGTGCAAGTGCTGGGTGCGGCTGGTATGCCCATTATCGGCCGCGGGGCCGGCACCAACCTCAGCGGGGGGACCATGCCCATCGCCGGCGGGGCCGTTCTGGCTCTGGCCCGGCTCAACCGCGTGCGTGAGGTGGACGTCGAGAACCTGCGGGCGGTGGTAGAGCCCGGCGTCGTCAATGCCGACTTTCAAGAGGTGCTGGCGCCGTATCACCTCTTCTTCGCTCCCGATCCGGGCAGCCACCGCATCTCCACCCTCGGCGGCAACGTCAGCGAAAATGCCGGAGGACCTCATT
Organism: Bacillota bacterium; assembly: GCA_023511625.1. Classification (GTDB taxonomy): domain Bacteria; phylum Bacillota; class Sulfobacillia; order Sulfobacillales; family Sulfobacillaceae; genus JAIMAE01. The sequence continues at coordinate 7,713 of JAIMBD010000021.1, forward strand.
GCGTGAAGTACGGCGTAACGACCAACCATGTACTGGGCGGCCTATGCTATCTGGTGGACGGAAAGCCGCGGCGTCTGCCGACGACCCGCGACTGGCGCGGGTCGCTTGACGTCACCGGGCTGTTGACGGGGTCGGAAGGCACCTTGGGACTGTTGGCGGAATTAGAGTTGCAGGTGTTGCCCAAGCCGCCGCGAGTCGAGACGCTGTTGGCTGCTTTCGACGACCTTGACCGAGCGACAGAGGCGGTGTCGGCCATCATCCGGGCCCGGATTGTGCCGTCTACGCTGGAGTTGTTGGATAGAGTCAGCATCGAGACGGTGGAACGGTTTGCCCACGCCGGGTATCCGAAAGACGCCGAGGCGGTGTTGCTGATCGAAGTAGACGGCAGTCCTGAGGCGGCCGAGGAGGAGCGGCGCCGCGTGGAGGCGCTGCTGGCGGAGGTCGGCGCCATCTCCGTAGCCCGTGCCACCACCCCGACTGAGGTCGAACGCCTGTGGAAGGGTCGCCGTTCGGCCTATGGGGCGGCGGCTCAGGTGTCCAGTCACATCTGGGTCCAAGACGTCACCGTGCCCCGGCCGCTCCTTCCGGCCATGATGCGCGAGGTCAATCAGATCGGGCGCCGGTACGGCCTGACCATCTTGATCATTGCCCACGCCGGCGACGGCAACCTCCATCCCAACATCACCTATGACCCGGCCGATCCCGACGAGGTGGCGCGCATGCACGCCGCCGATCGAGAGATCATCGAGGCCTGCGTGCGAATGGGGGGATCCATCACCGGCGAACACGGCGTCGGCATCGACAAACTGGAACACCTGGCCTTGATGTACGGCCCCGATGAACTGGCCGTGATGTGGGAGATCAAGGCGGCATGGGACCCGCAGAACCTGCTGAACCCGTTCAAGGCCGTGCTGCCTCCCGAACGCCACCACCGGGCGCGCGCGCGGACCGAGCCTTCGCGCGCAGCCCGCGAGGTGGCCGAGCGGATCGAGGCCGCATTGGTCTCCTCCAAGCCCGTCAGTGTGCACGGCAGTGAGGCGCGGCGGCTTTTGGCCCCCCCACCGGCTGAAGACGCTCCCTTCGGGATTCGCACCGGGCATTGGGACGCCATCGTGGAGGTCGATGAAGGCAATCTGACCGTCACGGTGGAACCCGGTGTCACTGCGCGCGAGTTGGTGGAGGTTCTGGCCGCCCGCGGGCTCGAAGTCCCTTCGCTCCCCCACCTGGCCCGCACAGTGGGCGGATTGGTGGCTTCGAACGCGCGCCACTGGGGATATCGCGGCCTGGGTTGGCGCGATCACGTGGTGATGGCGGAATGGGTGGATGGGCGCGGCCGGGTGGTGCGGTTTGGGCGCAAGACCATGAAAAACGTGGCCGGGTACGACGTCACCAAATTGATGATCGGCAGCTGGGGCATGTTGGGCGTGTTGACCGAATTGACGTTGCGCTTGCGCCCGAAACCGGTGGCACGGCGGGTCGGCCGCATCAGTGGGGCCCCGGCCAGCGACCTTTTTACCATCACCGACGGACTGCGCCGGTCGCCCATGCCGCCGGCGGGGATGTTGTTGCACCTTGAGGGCACCTCCGGGACGCTGTACGTGCAGGTAGAGGGGGCCGATTGGGAAGCGGCGCAACGGCGGGTCGAGGCTCTGGCGGCCGAGCGAGGCCTTCTGGTGGGCTGGGAAGACGAAGCTTTGGGCCACCAGCTGGACGAGGTCCACGAGGCAGCAGTGCGGCGGGCTCTGGCCGAGGGATCCTACTGGGAAGGAGGCGGCCTGCCTGCAAACTTGCGGCAGTATTGGAGCGAAGGGCTGGGCGACGAAGCGTGGCTCTTTCCCTTCAGCGGGGCCATCGAGGTGACCCGCGGTACTCCGGCCGGGGCCGCGTGGTGGGTCCGGCGCCGGATTGCGGAGGCTCCAGAGTGGCGGCGGGACCCGGATTGGATCGAGCCCGAGGATCGCCTCTTTCGCGTGTTTGATCCCCACCGGTTGTTGCCGAAGCCACCGGCGCCCGACGGTTTGGATTCATCCCGGTAACGGGAACGCGAAACGCGAAAGGAAGCAAAGGAGCATGGCCCAAGAGCAACCCGAGGGCCGTTGGACGGCCATCCTCACCGAAATCAACCATTGCAACAAATGCGGGTTCTGTCTGCCCAGTTGTCCCACCTACCGACTGACAGGCCAAGAACTGCATTCGCCCCGGGGGCGCATCGCCATGGTGGAAGCGGCTGCACGGGGAGAACTGGAGCAGTGGTCGGCACTGGAAGAAGCTTTGACCTATTGCGTGGCGTGTCGCAACTGTGAGACGGCCTGCCCGTCGGGGGTGCACTACGCACGGATTTTGGAGGCTGGGCGGGAGTTTCTCCGGGCCCGGCACAGCCGGGCCTTTCGGGGGAGCTTCGCCGCGCAGCAGGCGCTTCGGCTGGCCAAGTACCCGGGTCGACTGCGTGGGCTGGTCCGCCTGGCTCGGCGTTTGACCGGTGTTCCCCTTCCGGGCGCATGGGCGCGGTTTCGCGCCATGCTGCCCCCGGAACCGCGCCCCCTGCCTGCGGGGCCGCCGCCGCGGGCCGCCCGCCGGGGAACGCTTTTGTGGTTTGACAGCTGTGTCATGGCAGCGGTCTTCGAAGAAGCCAATCGCGCGACCCAGGCGCTGCTGAATGCCGCGGGCTGGCGGGTGGTAACGGTCCCTCGCCAAACCTGTTGCGGTGCCATTCACCTGCATTCCGGCGAGCGCGCGCAAGCGCTGGCCTTGGCGCGTCAGAACGTGGCGGCGCTGGAGGCGGCTGTCGCCCAGTACGGGGCCGCGGGGATCGTCCACAATGCCGGCGGGTGCGGTGCCATGCTCACCGAGTACCCGCAGGTGTTGGCGGAAGACCCGGCCTGGGCGGCGCGTGCCCAACGCCTGGCAGGGCTGGTGCAAGACTTCACGGCTCTGCTCTGGGGAGAGGAGGGGCCGCTTTTGCCCTTCCAGGGCAACGGCGAGCGCGTCGCGCTGCAAAACTCCTGTCATCTCGTCAACGTCGCCAAAGCCGGCCAGGCTCCCGTGCGGCTTTTGGAGTCGGTCGAAGGCGACACTTATGTGCCCTACTACGGGCAGGAAATCTGCTGTGGTTCGGGCGGGGTCTACAACCTCAACCACACAGACTGGGCACTGGGTATCCTCGACCAAAAGATGCGGGCCGTCGCGACCGTCCATCCCACCCGCATCGTGGTCAACAATCCCGGATGCCATCTCCAGATGCAGTGGGGAGCACGCCGCCACCCGGAGGTCGGGGCAGAAGTGGAGCACCTGGCTACGTACCTTTGGCGAAGTTACGTGCGAGCCGCGGCCCGAGCCTCATCGGAGGCGACCGCCATGGAGGGCACTGCCGCCGAGGGCCGACCCTGATGACCTCCCACTCTTCCCTGCTCGGTGCCGGATTGTGGGTCGCGGCGGGCGCGCTGGTGGTCGGGGCGTGGTTGGTCCTGCCCCTGACGCACAGCTACGACGTGGCCGAGTACCAGCGCTACGCTGCGGCGGCGTTGTCGCCGCCGTGGTTTACGCGTTGGCCGCGCGAGTATCCCCCCCTCTCGCTGGCGGTGTTTCTCCTCCCCCGCTTGCTTCCCCTCCCCTACCCCGACGCGTTTGCGGCCGTGACGGCGGGGGCCTATCTCGGGTTGCTCTGGTGGGTCCGCCGGCGCCTGGATCTCGCGGCGGCGTGGCGGCTTCTCGGCTACACGGCGCTCGGCGGCGGGTTCGTGCTGGAGGGGCGTTACGACGTCGTGGCGGCGGCCGTGGCGGCGTTGGCCCTGGCGGCGGTGGAAGGCCGCCGGTTTGGCCAAGCATGGGCATGGGCCGGTGCCGGGTTCCTCGTCAAACTTTTTCCCGCGGCGGTGGCGCCGGTGGCCGCGCTGGTGGAGGCGCGCCAAACGCGCCGCCTACCGTGGGCGCGCGGCGGATGGACGGCGGCTGGAGTGGCGGCAGTCGTGATCGGGGCCGGCTTGCGCGGCGGGCCCGGGGCGTGGTCGTGGGTCGGTTACTTTGCCGGGCGGCCGCCGGAAGTGGGATCGGTGGTGGGCGAATTAGCGGCGTTGGCCGATCCCAAGCACCGCATTGTGTTCGGCTTCGGCTCCATTAACGTGGTGAGTCCTTGGACGGCCCCCCTCGGGGCCTTACTCGCCGGGTTGGCGGCGGCGGTAGTGGTGGGCGTCCTGGTCCAACTGTGGCGAGGGCGCATCGGTCCGGTGACGGCCACGCTGACCATTTTGACGGCCGTGCTGCTCGGCTCCAAGGTGTTCTCGGTCCAATTTCTTCTCTGGTTTCTCCCTTGGTGGAGTTATTATCGCTTTAGCCCCTGGTGGGCGGGAACGGCCGTGGCCTCGTCGCTGGCCTATCCCTTCGCCTACAACTGGGCGTCGGCCCATCCCGCGTGGTGGAATCTGGACTTGGGCCTGCTGTTGGCGCGGTCCATCCTGTTGGCGGGAGGGGTGTGGGCGGTTTGGCGTACCCCCATGGCGCGCCGGCTGTAATCAGCCCGGCCATCCGCAGCGGGCGCGACGGCAAGGCAAGACGGCGCCGAAGAAAGGACGGCAAGACGTGCCAACCGGTGTATTGGTCACGCACCAAGATTGTTTGGACGGGGCCACGGCCGCGCTCATTGGGCGTGCCGTGGGGCTTGAGGTGCGGTTTGTGGAACCCGATCGCGTGGCGCCTGCAGTGGCGGCCGCGCCGGCTGGAGTACCCCTGTTTCTGGCCGACGTGTCTCTTTCCCCGGCCGACTGGGCGGCGTGGCAGCAACGGGTGTCCTGGTTGTTAGACCACCATCAGACGGCCCTCACCTTGGCCGGTCGCCCGCGCGTGACCATTGATCTGGCTCGTTCGGGAGCCCGGCTGATGTACGATTTTGCCTGCGCGCAGGGGTGGCTTCGGCCTTCGCCGGCGTGGGAGCGCCTGGTGAACGCCGTCCAGCGCTATGACCTCTGGCAACCGCGACACGAAGCCGGGCAGAACCTGAACCGAATGTTTCGACGGCACGGGCTCGACTGGTACCTGGAGCGGTTCCAGAGCGGGTGGACCCCATGGACGGCCGATGAGGGCGACGAGTTGGCCGCCATCGTGCGCGGCGAGGGCGCCTTCATCGTCCAGGCGCTCGGGCGACGCCGCCACCGCCGCGCTGCCGGCTACGGGCTGGTCGGCCTGTACTTGCCCGAAGAGGGCCCCATCAATGAGGTGGCCCATCGGCTCTTGGCCCAAGGCGAAGACCTCGTGATCTTCATCAAAAGCGACGGCCGCCTTTCGGCGCGCAGCAGCACTCGGCTCGATGCGGCACGCTTGATGGAGACCTTATTCTCGGGCGGTGGTCACGCCCGCGCCGCCGGCGGCCGGCTGACTTCTGACCTGACGCCGGGAGATGCGGCCACCGATGCCGTGCTCGATGCCGTGGCGGCGTATCTGGTCAAGGTCGGGGCAGGGCCGACGGCCTGATGGCGAGGACGATCTTGCCCAAATTCTGATTCTGCTCCATGTAGCGGTGGGCCTCCCCGGCCTCTTCCCACCAGAACACCCGGTCGATGCGCGGGCCCAATCCCGGCCCTAACAAAGGGACCACCCGCTCGCGAAAGGTTTGCACCAGAGTCATCTTGGCCTCCACCGGCCGCGAGCGCAGGGCGGTGCCGCAGACGGTCAGCCGTCGTCCCAACAACTGCCCCAACGCCACTGCCGTCTCGGTTCCCCCGAGCGTTCCGATCAGCACCAGCGTACCGCCGGGCTTGAGAATTTGACAGTTGGCCTGCCAATACGGTGCGCCGACGAAGTCGAGAACTGCGTCGACGCCTCGGCCACCGGTCCACTCCTGCACGGCGTCGGCAAAGGAGGCCTCCCGATAATTCACCACCAGTTCGGCGCCAAGGCTCTTCACCCACTCGGCCTTGGCTCGTGTCCCCACCGTGGCCAGGACCCGGATGCCGGCCGCTCGAGCCAGTTGGACGGCCGCCGAGCCCACCCCGCCGGCGGCGGCGTGGACGACGACGCGCTGTCCTAAACCCAGGCCGGCTTTGTCAAACAGGGCGTCGTACGCCGTGAGGAAGGCCTCCGGCGTGGCCCCGGCCTCGGCCCAATTCTGGGTGGCCGGCACTTCCCACGCCATGCGGTGGGGGACGGCCACCAACTCCGCGTAACCGCCTCCCGGCAAGAGAGCCGCCACCCGTTGGCCGACGCGGAACTCGGTCACCCGGGGACCGGTGGCGACGACGGTCCCCGCACATTCCAGTCCGGGGATCTCCACCGGAGGTGCCGGCGGAGGCGGAGGATAGCGCCCCTCCCGCTGGTGGAGGTCGGCGCGGTTGATTCCGGCAGCCTCCACGGCCACCAGGATCTCGTCGGGGCCTATGACCGGGTCCGGTACCTCCCTTATCTGCAACACCTCAGGTCCGCCGTAACGGTCTAACACCACCGCGCGCATCGGTAGCCCTCCTTCTGAGTTGGAGCTTGCCCAAGGGCGTATCGGTTGTTTTGGCCCTGTTCGCCGGCGGCGCTCGATTTTCCTGCCCCCTACTTCATGCCGCCGCGTTCCCGGCCGGATTGACAATAGCAGGTATCGCTGGTATCATGCAAATGCAGATTCGTTGCAAGAGGAGGCGAGCCCAATGTTGAACCTTTGGGATCCGCACGCCGGACTCGCGGTGGGAGCGGCGCTGGCAACCGCAGTCCTGCTGGGACTCTTGCACGGGATTACGCCCGATGAGCACACCTGGCCCATCACCTTTAGCTATGCCATCGGCAGTTACTCGACGCGGCGGGGTTTATGGGCCGGTGTGGTGTTTTCGCTGGCCTTTACGATGCAGCGGGCGATCGGCAGCGAGCTTGCGTACCTCAGCTTAGACCGGTGGTTTACGGCCTTTCCGGCCTTGAACTACGTGGTGTACGTATTTGTCGGTGCAGTCATGGCAGTGGCGGGTTATCAGATCTTGCACGGACGCCACTTCCATCTCTTCGGATCGCACCGCATGGGCAATGCCGCCTCGGTCTCCCGCCTGCAAGATCCCCGACCGTGGATGCCGGCAGTGCACGGCTTTTTAGCGGGATGGGGGTTTGGGGCCTTTGCCGTGATCTTGTACACGGTGCTGGCCCCAAGTATGCCGTCTAAGTGGTTGGGTTGGCTGCCGGGCGCGTTGTTCGGATTGGGCACCATGGCTATGCAGGCGATGGCCGGCGGCCTGTTTGGGTGGCTTGCCGCGCGCCGCGGGCTCGACCAGGATGCCATCCGCGCCATTTCGTTGAAGACGGCCGGTCGCACCTTGAAGTGGGGCGGGGCCTTGTTCATCTTGGGCGGATTGTTTGGGCTGGCGTTTCCCGGTTTAGCCGGCTGGTCGTGGAATACTGGGATCGCGGTGCACAATCTCGACACGGTGGGACTGCCGACGCTGTTGGTCATTGCTTCGGTGGGAGGAATCGGGCTGACCACGTTGGTCCGCGAGACGCGCCACGCGTCGGGGCGCCACTGAGCACCCCGACGTCCTTTTTGGCCGTCGAAGCCGGGGAGTCGCCGTTCGAAGTGGATGGTCAAGCCCCAAACGCGGGCACCGAGCCCACTACGCGTGAGGGGCGAGCGTTAAGAGGCGGAGGTGACAGAGCAATGCCTGCCCTGACTCCGGATCGGTGGACCGAGCTGCCGCGCGTGCCAGATCCTGGTCCCGAGGTGCACGACCGGCCGGTCTTGCGCGTGGTCACGGCGCCGGCTTTGTTGGAGGGGGCTGGATTTCCGGTTCGGCGCCCCTTTCCCAGTCGCGAACTCGGGTTCCGGGAAGCCGATCCCTTTTTGTTGCTCGACCACCTGGGCGCCGTGGAGTACGGGCCCGGCGAGGCCAAGGGCGCGCCCTGGCATCCCCATCGCGGGTTCGAGACCGTGACCTACATGATTGACGGGGTCATGCGCCATCGCGATTCTCAAGGCGGCGGCGGCGTCATCACCGATGGGGACACCCAGTGGATGACTGCCGGCGCCGGGATTCTGCACGACGAGATGCCTCCGGAAGAGCTGGTGGCCAACGGCGGGCTGTTTCACGGCGTCCAGCTGTGGGTCAACCTTCCTCGCGCGTTGAAGTGGACGCCGCCCCGATATCAAAGCATCGACCGCCACGCGGTGCGGCTTTTGACGTCCTCGGGCGGCGACGTGCTCCTGCGCTTGATTGCCGGCGAGATCGGGCCATGGCGCGGACCGGGGATGACCTGGACCCCCATCACGTTCATCCACGCGACGTTCGAGCCTGGTGCCCGCCTGGCTATGCCCTGGCCCACCGACTTCAACGCCTTGGTCTACGTCCTGATGGGTTCCGGGGCCGTGAGTCCAGCCGGTGTGCTGGTTCGGGAGGGGCAGTGCGCCTACCTCGGAGCCGGCGGCCGCGTGCTCATGGTGGCCAGTACTCAGCCCGAGAGTCCCACGGGCCGGTGGGAAGTCTTGTTGTTGGGAGGCCGGCCGCTCCGAGAGCCCATCGCCTCGTACGGCCCGTTTGTCATGAATACCCGCGAGGAGATCATCCAGGCGTTCGAGGACTACCAAGCGGGACGCATGGGAACGATTCCGGTCACCGAATTGCGTCCGCCCCAAGCGCCCTGACCAACGCGTGCGAGGGAAATCCCCATCCCTCCCCTTCTCTATCTCTCCCCCCAGCAGGAATTCGCCGCGCCGAGGCGAATTGTTGACCTAGAAAGGTGCAACAGAACCGGACGCAAAGGGGGGGCGAAGACGCCTGAGGCAGGCGGTGTGGCGCAGCGTGGCCGGGGCCTTGGTGGGCTTGGGGTTGGTGGCCCAAGGCCCGGCGGCGGCGGGTACCTCTGCCGCCAATCCCTGGGTGGCCGATCGCCAAGCCTGGCGATCTGCGGTGAATCAGGTGCAGTCGTTGACGGCTGCCCAGCGTGCGTTGGTATCTCAGTTAACTGCCGAGGCCTCTGCTCTGGCGGCTACCCGCCGGGCGCTGGCGGCGGCGACGGAGCGCTGGGCCGCCTCTCGGCGCCTTGCGGTCGTGCTGGCCCAAGACGAGGCATCGCTCGAGCGCCAACGTGGGGCCACGGTGGCCCGCACGGTGGCCATCCTGCGGGTGGTGGAGTGGATGGGCCCCACCACATTTCTGGGAGTCATCTTGGGCGCACACCGGTGGTCGGGCTTCATCCACCGGGCCGGGGCCGTGGCGGCTACCCTCGCCCTCATCCGCCGGCAACTGACGACACTCGAGCGCCAATCTCGGGTTTTACACCAGGACCTCAGCCGGCAAAAGCGTCTGCAGAGTCTGCTCGCGCGCGAGCGCACCGACCTTCAGCGCTTGGCTCAACGGCAAGCGGCTGCCCTCGCCGGCTACCACAAGACGCTGGACCAGCTCGGCCGACGTCAAGCCTTCTATCTGCACGCTGTGGCGGTGGCGGAAGCTGCTGCCACCGAGCTCGTGCGCCCCGAACTGGCCGCGCTCCAGGCCGCCATCTCCCAGGCCCTGGTCCAAAACCCTGGCGCGCTTTCGGTTTCCATCAATCCTGGACCCACGGCCCATACCGTGCGCGTCAGCATCACAGAGTCCGCCCTCGACCAATGGCTGGCGACGGCCTTACCCAACTCCCCGTGGCGCTTTCAGCTGGACCCCGTCGGCTCCACGCTGCAGTTTCCGCCCGGAGCGGTGGCGATCGCGGGGGTGTTTGCCCCCACCCGAACCGGTGCCCTCGTGTTCCGGTTCACGTCGGTCACCTTCGGTGGGCTCTCGTTACCCCTTGCGCTGTTGGGGACAGGTTCGGCCCAGCACCAACTGGCCGTGGATGTCGGCGCCCTTTTGCCTGGGGCCGCCGTGACTGGCGTGGCGGTCGAACCGGGGACGCTGACTTTGACGGTCCGCATACCGGGGACTGGTCTTCTGGACTAGCGGAACTTCCCGATCCAGGGCGTGCAGGCGCAGGCTGGTGGTAGCAGCAGACGGCGTGGAGGCAGGGGGACGACGCATGCGGATTGCGGCCGAATCCTTAGACTTCGCTTACCCGGGCGGGCGGCCTGTCTTTCGCGGATTGGCCTGGACGATTGAGCCCGGGGACCTGTGGTTTTTGGTGGGCCCGAGCGGTTCTGGCAAGACCACGTGGCTCAGGCTCTGTCTTGGTCTCGTGCGGCCCACCGGCGGGCGGTTGACGGTGGACGGCCTGGATATGGGAAACGCCCGCGGTCCGGAGCTGTATCGCCTGCGCCGGAAGACGGGGGTGGTCTTCCAGGAGTTGCGACTGTTTTTGCACCAGACGGCGTTCGATAACGTGGCTGTCTCGCTGCGGCTTTTAGGGCGGTCGGGCCCGGAAGTCCGAAGCCGTACCCTGGAGGCGCTGGCGGCGGTGGGCCTCGCCGGGTTTGAGGAGCGTCCGGTGTCGACGCTGTCGTACGGCCAGCAACAGCGGGTGGCCTTCGCGCGGGCCTGGGTGCGCCGCCCGCGGCTGCTTTTGGCGGACGAACCGACTGGCAATCTGGATGCAGCCACGGCCGAGTCCGTCCTCGACCTGGTGGCAGCCATGCGCGAAGACGGAGCGACGGTCATCGTGACCACCCACGACCGTCGCCTTCTGGGTCGGTTGGGGGGGAAGGTGCTAGAACTGCCGTCGAGCTCTCCTGTCGGCGGGGACTCGCCGGCAGGCTTGCCCGTCCGCTAGCAGGGGCCGAGGCCGAAAGGCGTACACCCCTGCGCTCAAGGCTGTCTTGGTCGGAAGAGGAGGAGCGATGACTGCCGACGCGTGGACCTATTTTCTTCGCCAGGCACTGTCCGTCATGTGGCGCAGCCGCCGGCTGTACCTTGGGTCGGTGCTCACGGTGGCGTTGGCGTTGACGTTGGTCGGAGGCGCCGTGATAGGCCGCCTCAACCTTCACGCGGTGGGCACCTTGGCGCAATCCCGCTCGGAGATCACGGTCTACCTTGACCCCGGCACCTCTCCGGCTGCGTCCCAGGCGCTGGTATTACGCCTAAAACGGCTTTCCGGCGTGCAAGCGGCCCACTTTGTGAGTGCCGACCAGGCCTTGTCGGAGATGCGGGTGGTCTTGGGACCGAACGCGGCCATCCTGCGCCAGCTCGGCCAAAATCCCTTCACGGCTTATATCGGCGTCACAGTCCGGCCCGAGGCGGCTACCGCCGTGGCTCGCCGCGCGCGCGCCTTTCCCCAGGTGGCCTGGGTGCAGGACAACACCGCTGTCCTGGAACGCCTAGGGGCCTTGGTCGCTCTCGCGGGCGCTGTGGGATGGGGCGTGGAGGCGGCCGCAGTGGTGGTGGCTGCGGCCGTGGCTGCCCACGTCACGCGCTTGGCGATGTGGGCGCGCCGCGAGGAGATCGCCACCTTGGTGTGGATGGGGGCAGCTCCCTGGTTCATCGCCATGCCGTTTCTCCTGGAAGGGCTGATTTTGGGCGCGGCTTCCGGCCTTGTCGCCGCAGCCTTGCTGGTAGCCTCCGGATCCGCGTTGTCCCCGGAACTGCAACACCTGTTGCCGTTTTTGCCCTGGCAACTTCGGGCCGGCGACTTCGGTGCCGGTGCTGGCATGGCCTTTGGCCTAGGCGTGCTGGCCAGTTTGGCCGGCAGTGCCGTGGCGGTGCAGCCGTTCCGGCGGGCCGAGCGGAGTTTGGTATAATGGCGAAGGCTTGGGGTGGAAGGCGGAAGATCCGCCTGTCCAAATCCGACTCCAGCCAGCGAGGCCATCGAACGTCATGCAACACACGCGTCGCCGCGTTTTCGGCGCCTTGGGGCTTTTGGTGGGGATTTTGGCCATGGCCGGATGCGGCCAAGCCAAGGCGCCCGCAGTGCAGGCCACCGCATCTTCGCCTGCGCCCGCACCCCTTCCCGCCGCCGAGCCCAGCGGCCGCATGTTGCGGTGGTCGAGTCCGCCGCCTATGACCATCAACCCCCAGCGGCACTATACGGCGGTGATTCGCACCACAGTCGGATCGTTCACCGTCGACTTGTTCGCGCGCCAGGACCCGGTGGCCGTGAACAACTTCGTGTTTTTGGCCCGACACCGCTTTTTCGTTGGCGACACCTTCTTCCGGGTGGTAAAGAACTTCGTCGTCCAAACCGGCGACCCGTTGAATCAGGGGACCGGCGGGCCCGGGTACCAGTGGGCGGGCGAACTGCCCCCTCCGTTTCCCTACGGTCCCGGCATCGTGGCCATGGCCAACACCGGTAACCCCAACACCAACGGCAGCCAGTTTTTCATCTGCACCGGGCCGGAAAGCCAAAGTTTGAATCAGACCCCGATCTACACCGAGTTGGGCCGGGTGACGCAGGGATGGGCCACAGTGGAGCGCATCGCCGACGGCTCTGTGGTACAAAACCCGGTCATGGGCGGGGAGTTGTCGAAACCGGTTCATCCGGTGACCATCCTTTCGGTCACCATCCATTCGCAGTAACGGTCGGCGGCACCGGTAAAAATTGGACATACTATAATTTAGGTGCGAATCGCCGCGCTGTGGTCCGGGCGCGTAGCGGCACGCCGTTGGTTTTAGGACGGTTCGGGCAGGATCAGCGGCTTGGAGGAGGGGTTGTCATCAGGGAAGGACGCCATGCCCCAATGCTATCGCCGCGCCGTCGCGGCCTTTGGGCAGTGTCGCACCCCGGGGAGGCGAAACCGTGAGGCGGCAGTCCCCCGTGGCCGGTTCCGCGGTGGGCTTTGCGCGTCCGACGCTGTGGGCGATGTCGCTCTTGGCCTCAATGGGCGCGCTGGCGGTGGCCGTTTCCCTGCTCTTCCACAGTCGCATCCACACGCGCTATCTGGAAGAGACCATCAATCAGCGGCAACCCCATGCGGTGCTAGTCGCCGCCGTAGGAACGCAGGAGGCGCCAGGGTTCGTGGGTTTCTGGCTGAGGATCCCCGATGACGGCAATCGGCTGGATCTGACGCCACTCGCGGGAACACCTTGGGTCACGATTACCCCCCCAGGGGGCGTACCAGAACAGGTACCGCTGTGGCAGGCGGTTTCGCTCCTTCCGCCTCCGGCGGCCGCGCGCCTGATAGCCCGCACCTACGGATTGACGGGGGGGTATTATTTCATCACCAGTACGGTCGACCTTTTAGATATTCTGGATGCGTTGGCCCACCATACCGGCCAAGGGAGTGCGCTGGGGTCGGTCACCGCGATGCTGCAAACGCTGGGGTATCCCGATGGCACCGTCCATCCGGCACGCGAATTGGCCCTGCTCGAGGCCATGATCCGCGCCCTGCCGCGGCTCAACCCGCTGGTGGCGAGCTCGCTGTTGGCCGTGACCAAGACGTCGTACACCAACTTAAGCGGGTATCAAATGTTCCAGTTGGCCAATGTGGTGCGAGGCGATGCCTTCCGCCTCGCGGCCTTACCCCACCCCGGGCAGGCGGCAGACCATGGCCAATAAGGCGCAGGGGCCATGGACGGTCATCGCCTCGGGGGTCGAGGCCCCTCCGCCAGACGTGGTCTTGCGCCCTTCGCGCATCGCGCCGGCGGTGTGGAAGAGCGTGCTCTGGGCAGTGGTGCTATCGCGGCTGTTTTTCGCCGAAGCTGCCATGCTGGCCTATATCTACCTACCCCATGCCTGGGTGGAGGCCCCCCCCGGCGTGTTGCCGCCCGCAGGCGGATTGGCCTACCGCGTCTTGGTAGAACTATGGTCGCACTGGGACGGCTTGTGGTATCTCTCGATTGCCCACCTCGGGTATCGGGGGCGTCCCACCGCGACCGCGTTTTTCCCGTTGTATCCGGCCCTGGTGCATCTTTTCGGCGGTACTCCCTTGGCGGCGGTGACGGTCTCCATGGCGGCCATGGCCGTGGCCTTCTGGCTTTTCTTCCGCTTAGCAGCATGGGAAATCGGGTTAGGTGCGGCCTGGTACGCCACCTTGGCCCTGGCCTTTTTCCCCACCGCGTTTTACATCAACGCGGCGTACTCGGAGTCCTTGTTCTTGGCGCTGGCTTTAGGGTGCCTCTACCTTGCCCGACTGGGGCGGTACTGGATGGCTGGCGCCGTCGGCGCCGTCGCGTGCCTGGATTCCAGCTATGGACTGCTCTTGACCCCTGTGGTCCTGTGGCTGGCGTGGCGCCAAGGCCAGGGTGGCCGTTGGCGCTGGCTGGCCCCGTTGGCCATTCCGGCCGGGTTGGTGGGGTGGATGGCGTATCTCGTGCCGCTGTTCGGCGACCCCATGGTCTTCGAGCGCGCGCAATCCAACTGGGGCCGCCATTTCAGCTGGATCCCCTTGACGTTGGCCGAGGGGCTGGCCGACGGATGGCGCCACCTGGGTACTGGGTTAAGTTGGCAGGCGTTGTTTGCCCAAGGTCCCCCCTCGGTGACCCCGATGGTGTTCTACAATGCGCTGTTTGCGGTCTTTGCGGTTGCGGTGTGGGCTTTGAGCCTACGCCGGCTGCCGGCCTACGCCAGCCTCTACGCCGGGCTGGCCTTGGCGGTGCCGCTCTCCTATCCGGCCGAAGGCGACCCTTTGATGTCGATGCCGCGGCTGGTGCTGGAGGCGTTTCCCCTGTTTTGGGGGTTGGGAGCCATGCTGGCCGATGCGCCTCGCTGGGGACGTCGGCTGTATTTTGGCCTCAGTCTGGTTTTGGGCGCTTTGTTCGTGGCACTGTTCGCCACGGCCCACTGGGTGGCATGAGTCGAACCGAACAACATCGCGCCGCCCCCTACCGGGGCGGCGCCATGCCCTTTCCGTCAGTGGCCGCAACTGCACCCGGTTTGGATATGCGGGTTGCGGATGATAAACCCCTCTTCGGTGTCCCGGCGCAGGTAGTCGATGACTCCGCCATCCAGGTATGGCTGGCTCTCGGGGTCGATGACCAGTTTGATGCCCTGCGCCTCGATGGCGGTGTCTCCCGGCCGCAACTCGTCCTCCCACGCCATCTGATAGCCGATGCGCCCGCACCCGCAGGCCTGCCCCGCGCTCACCCGAATGAACGGGGACGGACGGTCCTGGGCCAGTTGGCTCAGCGCGCCCTCCGCCTCCGGGGTGATGGTCAATTGGATCGCCATGACGCCACCTCCTCCCTCCCATGTTACCTGGTCCGAGCGCCCCACTCAAGGGTGGTCGGGCCCTATCGGGGCGGCCGGCTCGTGCCCAGGAGGGCGATGGGCGCGTGAACGATTGGTGGCAAGGGGTCAAGGCCGTGGCGCGGGCGGCCCAAGAACACGATCTCGGAGCGTACGCCGCCGCTCTGGCCTACAATTTCTTATTTGCGCTCCCTGCCCTGGCCCTGTTTCTAGCGGCGCTCCTCGGCTTCCTTCACCTGTCGGAGGATCCGCGGCTGTGGTTTCGCGGCCCCTTGACGGCCTTGCTGCCGCCTGCACTCAGCCGCTTTCTTGCCCAGTGGAGCCGGGACCTCATCGCCCAGCGCCATCCAGCGCTCCTCTCCCTCGGGGCCGTGGGCTTTGTTTGGGGAACCTCTGGGGCCTTTCGCCAGTTGATCGATGCCTTCAACCATGTCTTCGACTGCCCGCGCCCCTACCGCCGCAGCTGGGCGGCCACCACGGCGCTGGCCTTGGGGGCTGGCGTCACCACCGGATTGGTCTTGGCCTTGGTGCTGGGCATGGCCCTGGTGGAGTCGGGGCGAGCGGGAGCACCGGGCGCAGCCGGCGCCGCCCGCTGGGCTGTGCTCTTGGCGGCGATGTGGGGGCTTCTTACCGGTGCCTACCGGTACTTGCCTGACCGCCCCCAGCCGGTACCGGTGGCCAGTGCCGGCACGGCCCTGGCTGTAGGCGGCTGGATCTTGGGCACGCGCGCTTTGGCCCTGTACACCGCGTGGTTTCACACCTTCAACCGCATCTACGGCGGGCTCGGCACCGTCTTCCTGTTGATGGCCTATGCCTATCTGACGGCTGCGGTGGTGCTGTGGGGGGCAGAAGTCAACGCCGCGCTGGTGCGGCTAAAAATGGATGCCCGCCAAGGCCAGAATGGCCGTGAGGGCCACGCCCACGATGCCGCCCACGATGGTCCCGTTGATGCGGATCCACTGTAGGTCTCGGCCCACGTACCATTCTAACTTGGCGATCCACTCGTCCTGGTCCATGCGGTTGAGGTTGTCTCGCACCAGCCGCCCGATCCACGGATGGTAGCGGTGCAACAACGCCACGGCGCCTCGGCGCACTTGGTCGACGAGGGCCTCCCGGCGCTCGGGGTCGCGGCCCAACCACGCCCATCCGCGCTCCCACACCTGACGCCAGGCTTCGCCGAGGCGGCCTTGCGCGGCGGCATCGAGGATTCGCCGCCGCGCCCCCTCTAACAGGTCCGTCCACGGCAGGGAGGCCAAGAGGTCGCGCTTGGCCGCCTCGACCCCGGCGCGCACGGTCGGGTCGTCGCGCAAAGCCAGCATCAGCCGGACCAAGCCGAGCTCAAACTGCTGAAAAGCCGCCTCAGAGCGGATCCAGCGCACCAAGTGCTGGCGTACCAGCTGTGACAGCTCCTTGTAGTCGATGGTGCCGAGCGACTCCAAAAGACCCAACAACAGCTTTTGGGTGGTGGTGCGGGTGTAGTTTTCGATCAGGGTTCTAAGCCGGGCCTCCATTTCCTCGGTAAATGATAAGGAGTTCAAAGCGTGTTCCGCTTGGTCGGCCAAAAAGGTGTACAGCCATCGGTCATGGTCGGACTTTACCAACCATTGCAAGGCCGCCACCCCGAGGTCAGAGGCCGACCAGCCCTCTGCCGCCGCCGTGACCCACTGTCCAACGGCGGGTCCCCACGCCTCGACCGGTATCGCCGCCACCAGCCGCGCCAAGGTCTGTTGCACCTCGGACCGTGCTCCGAGGTCGCGCGCGGCCGCCGCCAGTCGGCTCAGCCCCTCCCACAGGTCAACCTCCGCGAGCGCCGTGGCAAGATAGCGCTCGGACAAAAGCTCCCGCTCGACCATGACGACAATGGCATCGATGATGCGGTCGCGATTCTCTTGGATGATGGCGGTGTGCGGAAGCCATTTCAAGCCCAGCGGGTGGCGGAACAGGGCCGTGACGGCAAACCAGTCGGCCACGCCGCCGGCCAAGGACGCCAAGGCAGCTGTGGCCACCCACCGTGCCCACGCCGCGTGGCGAAACTCTAGGGAGGCCAGGAAGACGGCCAGGGCGACCGCCAGAAGGATGTTGGCCCACCGTCGCTGCACCCAATCCGCCCCCCTGCTCGCCGTCGGCACCGGTCCGCAACTGCCTGCCCATCTTTCCATCCAGGGCGAGAAATCCGCCGGGGCCGGCGCCCTCCCGGAATTGGGGTTCTGTCCGCCGCGTCAGGCCCGGGAGCAGCCTGTCCATGCCCCCATCTTGCGTTCCCCCTCGGGTCCTGTCAAGCAAACCCGTCCTGGCTTGATTTTGCCGCGGCGATTGCCCAAAATAGCCGTGAATAGGCGCCCCCTCCCAGTTTGCCCCAATTGGGGAGCGGGGTACATCCTGTGCCGCCGGCTCGAGCCTGCCAGGCCAGGGGGCAATCAGGCCTCAGCCCGGCGGCATGAGGCCATGTGAGGAGGGTGTTGGGGATGGTCGTGGACGTGGTGGTGGAGATTCCGCGCGGTAGTCAGAACAAGTACGAGATCGACGGGACGACCGGCCGCATTCGCCTGGACCGCGTGTTGTATTCACCGTTTCACTACCCTACCGAGTATGGCATCGTCGAGGGGACCTTGGGCGAAGACGGCGACCCCTTGGATGTCCTGTTGGTGCTCTCCCACCCGACCTTTCCCGGGTGCGTGGTCCGTGGTCGCGTGGTGGGCATGTTGGAAATGGTCGACAGCGGAGAGGTCGACCACAAGATCCTGGCTGTGGCCGAAGACGATCCGCGTTATCACCAAGTCCGCGACTTGGGCGACCTCAGTCCCCATCTCCTGCGCGAAATCGCTCATTTCTTCGAACGGTACAAGGAGCTGGAAGGCAAGACGACGGAAATCGGGGCGTGGCGCGGGCGCGATGAGGCGGAACGGGTCGTGGCCGACAGCATCGCCCGCTTCAAGGCCGGCGTTCGCTGACGGCGCGGGGGAGGTTGAACGCCTCGGCCAAGTCTTCCTCCATCTTTTCGAGGTCGACCAAGACGGCGTGCCATTCCGGACCCGGCGTGACGGTGGCCAAGGCCGCCTCGGCCCCGGTACGGGCGGTTTCAACGGCTGCCCAGACGGCCGCGCGGGCCGTTGGAGCCGGATCGGAGGCCTTGGCTGCGGGGCGCGCGACCAGGCGCCAGAGGGACGCCAGGGCATCGAGATAACGGCCCAGCGCCTGGGCCGCCGGTTGTGGCCATCGGAGGTCGGAGCGTTTGGCCGCGCGCACCAAGGACCGTGCGACGCCGCGGGTCTGGTCGAGTCCCCGACGGATCAGGGCGATTTGTCGGGCCTGTTCCTCAAAGCGGCGGCGAATGCGAGGCGCGATCCAGTTCCACCGCAATTCGCGTTCACCTTGGTCCAAGAGCCAAGCCAGGTGTTCCAGCCGGCGGGAAAGATACCGGCCGCGGGCTAGGTGACGCCCAAAGTCCGCGGGAGGCCCTGGCCGCTCGAGGTCTCGACCCACCGCAGCCAACAATCGGCTCGTCTCCTCGGCTGTAGGCCCGAGCCTGGTGGCCACCCTAACCAGCGCGTGCGGCGGCGCGTAGACGGCGGCAACGGCTACCGCCACTGCGGCTCCGACCAGCGTGTCCACGGTCCGCGCCAAGCCGTAACCTCGGTGGTGAATGGCCACGATGAGCAGGGCCGTGACGGCCACCTGGCTGGTGCCAGGGGTTTGTAGCCGCATCAGCCGGCCTGCCGCGATACCGAGCGCAGCGATGACGCCTACTCCCGCCGCCGACGGCCCAAGGTAGGGACCTGCCGCAGCGGCCAGCCACAGGCCAGCCACCACCGCTGCACTGCGCTCCACGGCGCGCCCCACGGATTCCGCCACGCTCACCTGCAGGCAGAGCAACGCTGCCACTGGGGCGAGATACGGATCCGGTACGCCGGTCAGCGCGCGAGCCAAGACCCAGGCCGCTGCGGCAGCTACCCCCGCCCGAGCCGCCGGGAACAGGACGGCAACGGCCCTGCGGGCCCACCTCGTTGCCGTACCAGGCGCCTGGACGCGGTGGGACTTCGGCCCTCGAGTCACGCCCTTTCCCCCTTCCCCTGGGATTGGGCCGATGGTCGGCGCCATCGCGAAGCATAGTATGGCCGGTGCCGCATCGGCGCCATGACGGCGCGGCCAAACACAAAGGAGTCAATGCCATGAGCGAATCGGAAATCTGGGCGCAGTGGAAAGGACGGGCCGGCCCGGCCACCGCCGAGACCATCGACACCCATCGGGTGCTCGGCTTTTTGGAGGCGATCGGCAGTGCGGCGACGTTTTACCGCGATGACGAGGCAGCCGCCAGGGCGGGGTTCCCCTGCCGGCCGGCTCCTCTCACCTTCCCCGTGGCCCTGCATCCCGCGCCGCCCGAAGGCCTGACCATGCCCGTCCAGGGTTGGCTGCACGGCGAACAGCGCTTTACCTACGTCCGGCCGCTTTGGGTGGGTGAGACCGTGACGGTTCAGACGCGTCTCGACGACGTCCGCGAGCGCCGGTTGGGCGGACAGCGCGCGGTGTATTTGACGTGGGTGACGACAGTGGCCGACCGGGCCGGGGTTCCGGTGGTCGAGGCGCGGGCCCTGGTGCTGCGGCGAGAGGGAACGGGGCCCCAAGACGGCGGGGAAGAACCCGAGGGCAGCCGTCCTCCCACGCCGGACGGCACCTTGGCCCCAGTGACGGCGCAGTTCGAAATCCCTGACCTGCGCCGTTACGGAGAAGCGGCAGGCGATTTCAACGCCATTCATTGGGACCCGGCGGCGGCCCAGGCCGCGGGGCTTTCCGGTCCCGTCGTGCAAGGGATGTTGGCCATGGCGCTGGTGGGGCGCTGGTTGGAGCCGCTCCTCGCCCAGGGGTGGTGGACACGCCGCTTCCAGGCCCGCTTTCGCCGGCCAGCGCTGGCCGGCGAGGAGCTGGTCGTACGCGGCACCGTCGAGCCCCGGGAGGGCGCCCCCCGCGCCCGACACCGGGGCGGGCGCGTCCCTCGATCGGGCTGTTCGACATCCACGGCCGGGCCGCCATCACCGGAAAAGCCCGGCTCTCCGTTACCCGCAAGGGTGCTGATGAGGCCGCTGGAGGCATCCACTTTCCGGATCCGATGGTTGTTCCGGTCCGCGATCAGCAGGTTTCCGGACCGATCAAAAGCGATCCCGGTGGGATAATTGAGGCTGGCTTGCACGGCGGGGATCCCGTCCCCGTTGTAGCGTCCGCTGTTGGTGCCATCTTTCCAGCCGTCCCCCGCCACGGTGCTGATGGTTCCCAGGGCGAGGTCCACCTTGCGGATTCGGTGGTTTCCCATGTCGGCAATGTACAGGTTTCCGGCAGCATCGAGGGCAAGGCCGCAGGGCTCATAGAGGGAGGCCAGCACGGCTGGGCCCCCATCCCCCGAGTAGCCGGGGGTGCCGCCTCCGGCGAGGGTGGTGATGATCTCGGTGTTCGCATCCACCTTGCGGACCCGATGGTTCCAGGAGTCGGCGATGTAGAGGTGGCCGGAGGCATCCACCGCGACCCCCGTGGGGCTGTCGAGCCAGGCATTGAGCGCCGAACCGCCATCCCCCCAAAATCCGGGGACTCCGGCTCCGGCGACCGTCCGGATGATCCCGGTGGCGGACTCCACCTTGCGGATCCGACAGTTGTCGCGATCCGCGATATAGAGGTTTCCCTCCGCATCCTGCGCCATCCCCAGCGTGCCGCCTCCCCCATCGACGACGCGCAACGCCGACAGAGCGTACTGCTCCCGCTTGCGTCGCGCGAAGTCGTCCAAGTCCGACACTCCGATCTCGAGCAAACGATCCTGCTCCAGGCTCGTGGCAACCTGCGAAGCAAAATGAAAAGCCTTGTCGGCGCTCACCTCGTAGTAGCGCTCGGCCACGTCCATCGACCCCTCCAGCGCTGCTTCCACACGGACGTTGAACCAGCTCTCGAAAGCGGCGTTGAGAAACCCCTGGGCGACCAGGAACATGAGCACACTCGGCACCAGCGACAAGCCGAGGAAGGCTACCACCAACCGCGTCCCCAGGCGGGAACCAAAGACGCCCCGGCGGCGCTCGAGCCCCAGACGCACCAGACTGCGGGTCACCAAAAACCCGAGCAGGACAAGCAAGACCAAATTCAGATTGATCAGCAGAAAGAAGATGACGTTGCCGGTGGTCGAGGTGCTGTTGGCGAGATCGGGCAAGCGGATCTCGACGAAGGCAACCGCCACGAAGAGAACCGCAGCGGCCGCCAGAATCCACGCCTCGCGCCGCCGCTGGCCGCCCCGCGCAGAAGCAGAAGAAG
>JAIMBD010000009.1 GCA_023511625.1 Bacillota bacterium
GTCCGCCCCGAAACCGGCCGCACCTCCGACGACCTCGTCCCCGTCATCGCCAGCCTCCCCTTCCTCTCCGAAACCGACAAACGCAAAATCTTCCACGACAACCCCTTGCGCGTCGTCCCCGGCTTCGCCCAAGCCCTAAAAGCCCGTGCTTGACCTCTACCCTCCCGGGCCGGCCCCGACCGGCCCGGGCTTTTGCTATCTAGAAGCGAATTCCTTGACACCCCAAAGCTGACCATCCTACAGTGATCCTGCAAAGCCTAAAGCCGCTCCTCTCTTGCCACCGAAAGGTGCATCCCGTCACGCGAAAGGGTGGAACCCATGGGGTATGACCTTTACACAGCGGTCGCCATCCAGCCCGAGATCCGGGTGGCCGAGACCCGCGCCGACATCCAAAAAAACCTAGAGCGGTGCCTCGAGCTCATCGATGCCGCCCCCCAAGTGCAGGCCACGGCCAAAGAAGGGTTTGCCCAAACCTTTGCCCCCATCAAGCTCATCAGCTTCCCCGAATTCTTCATCCAAGGGCACGAAGGGCACTGGCCGTTGGAGCATTATTTGGAAAATGTCCTGATAGAAATCCCGGGCGAGGAGACCTTCCGCCTTGGCCAAAAGGCCCGCGAACACGACATCTTCATCGCCGGCTGCGCGCTGGAGCGCGACCCCGAGTGGAGCCAGGAGGGTTACTTCTTCAACACCCACTTCGTGATCGATCCCCACGGCGAAATCATTCACAAGTACCGCAAGATCACCGTGGCGACCCACTACGAACTCGCCGTAAGCCCCCACGACGTCTACGACCGCTTCGTGGCCCGCTACGGCGATACCCTGGGAAGCTTTTTGCCCGTGACCGAGACCGAGATCGGGAAGATCGGCACCATCACCTGCATGGACGGCCACTTTCCCGAGACGGCCCGCGCGCTCGGCATTCAAGGGGCCGAGGTCATCCTGCACCCGCTCCTGGCTGATCCCCTGATGTCCCCGCCCATGGACCTGTGGCAAGCCATGAACAAGATGCGGGCCTGGGAGAACGTGGCCTATGTAGTCAGCGCCTCGTGGGGAGCGCTGCTCGGCGGGCGGCGGCCGAAGTACATCGCCCCCGGCAAGTCGATGATCGTCGACTACAACGGCGTGGTGCGGGCCTACGCCGACTTTCCGGGAGAGGCCATCGTCAGTGCCGTCATCAACCTCGAAGAGCTCCGCCGCCGGCGCATGGATCCCAGCCGCAACTTCCCCACCCTCCTGCGCACCGAGATCTACCGGAAGATCTACGAGCACAGCATCTACCCACCCAACCAGTTCGGTGAGGGGTCCCCGCATACCCGGGCCGCACGAGACCCCCAGGCGATCATCGCCCAGTTCGTGGAAAAAGGGATCTACCTGCCGCCCGCTGGCCAGCCGCCGCGCCGGTAAAGTCCCTGGACGGCGCCAGGACATCTTACACAGGCCCCGGGGGCAAAGCCTCCGGGGCTTTTCGCGACCCCCATCACAGCAAGGCGTGCGCCGCCTCCTCGCGCCGCGTGATGACGGCGCCCAAAGCATTAAGCTTCCGCTCCAAGGCGTGATACCCGCGGTCGATGACTTCGGCCCGGTCCACCACCGTCCACCCTTCTGCCGCCAGACCGGCCAACACCAACGCTGCCCCCCCGCGAATGTCGCCCGCTTCTACGGGGGCCCCCGTCAGCCGGTCGGTTCCCCGCACAATGGCGGTCTCGCGATCGATTTGGATGTGCGCGCCCAGGCGCGCCAAGTCGTGAGTATACCCGAAGCGGTTCTCAAAGACCGTTTCCTGCACCACCGAGACGCCCTCGGCCAACGACAGCAGCGCCACCATCTGCGGTTGCAGGTCGGTAGGAAAGCCGGGATAGGGTAAGGTCTGCACATCCACCGCCTGCGGGCGCCGGTCCATGGTCAGGCGCACCCAATCCTGGTCCTCCACGACGGTGGCCCCTGCCTGTTCGAGCTTTAACAGCACCGTGCGCAGGTGCTCCGGAATGACCTGCCGCACCACCACCTCTCCCCGGGTGATGGCCCCCGCCATGAGGTAGGTACCGGCCTCCAAGCGGTCGGGTATGATTTCGTGATGGGCACCGTGCAGGCGGTCCACCCCCTCGATGCGCACAAGCCCCGTCCCTGCTCCGCGCACACGGGCCCCCATGGCGTTGAGAAAGTTCGCCAGGTCCACGACCTCCGGTTCCATGGCCGCGTTTTCGAGCACGGTCGTCCCTTCGGCCAAGGTGGCGGCGATCATGAGATTGACGGTGGTGCCAAAAGAGGCGCGCTCCACGTACAGGCGCCGCCCTTTCAGGCGCCCAGACACCTCGCCGAAGATGCTGCCGTGTTCCAGCCCGACGCGCGCCCCCAGATCTTGAAATCCCCGCACGTGAAAGTCGATGGGGCGCGAGCCGATGGGGCACCCGCCGGGAAAGGCCACCTCCGCCTTCCCCAGGCGGGCCAGCAACAGCCCCAAGAGGTAGGTGGACCCGCGCAACTTGCGCGCCAGCGCATAGGGCGCACGCCAGCGGTCAAGGTGTTCTGCCTCCACCACCAGTCGGCTGTGATGCTGCCACTCCACGACGGCCCCAAGCTCGCGCAGGATCTGACACAGGTCCTGGATATCGGTGTAGCGGGGCACGTTGTCCAACACCGACACGCCCTCTTGGGCCAGTCCTGCCGCCACCAGGATGGCCAATGCGCTATTCTTGGACCCCGCTACGGCCACCTCCCCGCGCAACGGGTGGCCGCCCTCGATCGCCAGTTGGGCCATGCGCGGTGCTCCCTCCTTGCCGGTCCCCCCTTGTCCCCCTGCCGTGGGCGCCGCGGGCCTGCCTCCGCCCTACGGGGGCTTAGAGGCTGTAGTTCGGCGATTCCTTGGTGATCTGCACGTCGTGAGGGTGACTCTCGATGAGGCCGGCGTTGGTGATGCGGATGAAGCGCCCCTTCTGGCGCAATTCCTCTAGGTTGCGGGCCCCGCAGTACCCCATTCCGGCGCGCAGGCCCCCGAGCAACTGGTACACGGTGTCGGCCAAGGCACCCCGATACGGCACCCGCCCCTCGATCCCTTCGGGCACCAGCTTCTCGACGTCCAGTTCGTCTTGGAAATAGCGGTCACTGGAGCCCGCCTTCATGGCCCCGAGCGACCCCATCCCGCGGTAGACCTTGAAGGAGCGGCCCTTGTAGATCTCCATCTCGCCCGGGCTCTCTTCGGTCCCCGCGAAGAGCGACCCCACCATGACGCTGGAGGCCCCCGCCGCCAGGGCCTTGACAATGTCGCCTGACCACCGAATGCCGCCGTCGGCGATCACCGGCACACCGTACCGCTCCGCCGCCTGCCAGGCCGAGAAGACCGCTGTGATCTGCGGAACTCCGATCCCGGCCACGACGCGAGTGGTGCAGATCGAGCCCGGACCCACGCCCACCTTGACGGCGTCGGCGCCTGCCTCAATCAAGGCCAACGCGCCCTCGCGCGTGGCGACGTTCCCCCCGATGACGTCTAGGTTGGGAAACGCGGCCTTGATCCGGGCAACGGTCTCCAGCACTCCGCGGCTGTGGCCGTGCGCAGTGTCGACCACGATGACATCGACGCGGGCGGCCACCAGTGCCTCGACCCGTTCCATGGTGTCCGCCGATACTCCCACTGCAGCGGCCACCAGCAACCGCCCATTGGAGTCTTTCGCGGCCTGGGGGAACTTTTTGGCCTTCTCGATGTCCTTGATGGTGATAAGTCCCCGCAACCGCCCCTGGCGGTCGACCAGCGGGAGCTTTTCGATCCGATGGGCGGCCATGATGGCTTTGGCCTCTTCGAGCGTCGTGCCCTCAGGCGCCGTCACCAAGCGATCTTTGGTCATCACCTCGCGGATGGGGCGGTCGTAGTTTTCTTCGAAGCGCAGGTCGCGGTTGGTCAGAATCCCTACCAGATAGCCGCCGTCGCGCACGATCGGCACGCCGGAGATGCGGTAACGGCTCATCATCTCCAAGGCATCGCGCACCGAGTTATCCGGCCCTAAAAAAAAGGGGTCGATGATGACGCCGTGCTCCGAACGCTTGACCTTGTCCACCTCTTGCGCCTGGCGCTCGATGGACATGTTTTTGTGAATGACCCCAATCCCGCCTTCGCGCGCGATGGCGATGGCCATGCGGGATTCGGTGACGGTGTCCATCCCTGCAGAAACCAGCGGCACATTGAGGCGGAGGTTGCGCGTCAGCCAGGTGTGGATATCCACCTCCCGGGGCAAGACCTCTGAGGCTTGGGGCACCAACAGGACGTCGTCAAACGTCAAGGCCTCCGGCCCAAACTTCTCGTGCCACTCCACCGCGACTTCTCCCTCCCTCGCCAGATTTCTCCCCAGTCTATCACAGCCCCAATTCGCGTCGCAATCCGAAGGCGCTTCCCTGTCGGAGCCGTTCCGACAACGCCTCGGCCACCCGGAAGATGTTGCCGGCTCCCATGGTCAGCACGGTGTCGCGCGGTTGGAGGTCGCGCAGCACCTGGGGCACCAACGCCATCATGTCCGCAGTGTAATAGACCGGGCCCGGATGACCGCGTCGGATGGCATCCGCCAACCGTTCGGCACTGATCCCCGGAAGTGGGCGCTCCCCAGCCGGCGCGTAGATCTCGGTCAGGTAGACCGCATCGGCCTCGTCGAAGGCGCCGACAAACTGGTCCCACAGATTCTGGGTGCGGACGAAGCGCTGCGGTTGAAAGATGGCCAGAAGGCGTCCGCGCGTCACCTGGCGCGCCGCCTTGAGGGTGGCGCGGATCTCTGTGGGGTGATGCGCGTAGTCGTCGACCACCAGCACCTCGCCTTCGAACAACCGCTGGAAGCGTCGCTTGACGCTTTGGTACCGCTCGAGGACCTCGGCGGCCTTGTCCCAGGAGACCCCGAGATGGTGACAGGCGACCATGGCCGCCAGCGCGTTGGCGACATTGTGTCGGCCTGGTACCGGAAGGTGGACGTCGGTCTGATGCACCCCCTCGACAAAGACCGCAAAGCGCGTGCCCCCCTGGTCCTGCGCCACCACCTCGGCCCGCACCGCCGCCTGGGCTGCAAACCCGTACCCCACTCCGGGTGGACCGAGCTCGACCCCGATGCGCGCCAAGGTAGGGTCGTCGGCGCACCAGACGCGCAGGCCTTGGGACGGCACCTGAGCGAGGTAGGCCGAGAACGCGTCGGCCAAGCGGTCGAAGGAATACGCATAGTGCTCCAGATGCTCTGGTTCGACGTTCGTGGCCACGGCCACCTCGGGTCGATAGCGCAAAAAGCTGCCGTCACTTTCGTCGGCCTCGGCGACGGCCCACGACCCTTGCCCCATGCGCACGTTGCCACCAAAATACGGCGATTCTCCCCCGATGAGCACCAGGGGGTCAAACCCGCATTCCGCCAGAATCATGCCGATCATGGTGGTGGTGGTGGTTTTTCCGTGCGTGCCACTGACCGTGACGGCGCGGTACGGCGCCAGCACCTGCGCCAGGAGCTCGGAGCGATGCAACAGGGTCAACCCCCGCCGCACGGCCTCAACCCGCTCGGGATTGTCCGCCGGCACATCGCTGTTGAACACCACCGTGTCGGCGCCGGCAAGATGCTCCGCCCGGTGGTCGGAGAAGACCGTCACCCCTTCGCGCCGGAGCCGCTCGGTGCGCGAGGACGGCGAAAGGTCCGAGCCGGTCACCACCAAGCCCTGACGGTGCAGGACCAGGGCCAACCCGCTCATACTATAGCCCCCAATGCCGATGAAGTGCACGTGCCGCACGGCGCCCTCCTTTGCCTGCCCCCCAGCGCTGATCGCTGACGCCTCGAATGCCGGTCGCCCGACGTTTGCTCGCTCTCACCGAAACTGCCAGCCGGCATCCTGCCAAAGGCGCTGGTAGCGCTCGGCCGCGCGCTCAATCGCGGCCACCTCGGCCTCCGTCACGCCCCGCACCACCCGCGCCGGAGCTCCCATCACCACGCTGCCCGGGGGAATCTCGGTGCCTTCGGTCACCAAAGCCCCCGCAGCCACGATGCAGCGCTCGCCCACCTTGACGCCACTCATCAGAATGGCGCCCATGCCCACCAGCACGCGGTCGCCCACTGTCGCACCGTGAATGATGGCGCGATGCCCCACCGTCACGTTGCGCCCGATGGTAACCGGCGTCCCCGGATCGACATGAATCACGCATCCGTCCTGAATATTCGATCCCTCGCCGACGCGGATGGCGTCGGTATCGGCGCGCAGTACGGCGTTAAACCACACCGACACGAACCGACCCAGCGAGACCTGGCCGATGACATAGGCCCCGGGGGCGATGAACACCGGATCCTGCACTTCTGGCACCCGGTCGCCGAAATCCAAGAGCATAGTCCCTGACTCCTTCACCATATGATGTCATTGTATGGTTTCCTCCACCGACCCATGCGCGTTATCCCAGCCGCCAGTCCGGTGCCGGGCTTAAGCCCTCCCATCCCTTGGAGGCCTCACGCGCCCGGTAAAAGCCAAGAGCGGCGACCATGGCGGCGTTATCGGTACACCAGCGCGGCTCCGGGAAAACGACGGTGATCCCGGCGCGGGCGGCGGCCCGAGTCAGCCGCTCCCTCAGCCGCTGGTTGGCCGTCACGCCGCCCGCCACGTAAATTCGCCGGTGCCCGAGCGCCTCCGCCGCGGCCACAGTCGGTCCGACCAAGGCCTCGACCACGGCCTCCTCCAGCGCGTACGCGATCTCGGCTGCGGCTTCGGGATGGAGGCGCACCAACTCCTGCGTCGCGGTTTTAAGGCCGCTGAAGCTAAAATCATAGGGGTGTCCCGCCACCCGCGGGCGCGGCAAGGTCCAGCGGCTGGACTTCACCGTCGCCGCCAGCCGCTCCACCGCCGGTCCCCCCGGATAGCCCAGGCCCAAAAGGCGCGCCCCTTTGTCCAACGCCTCCCCGGCTGCGTCATCCCGCGTGGCCCCCACCGGATGCAGCACCCCGTGATCGACCCACTCCCACAGCGCCGTGTGCCCGCCAGACACCAACAGGGCCAAAGCGGGGAGCTCCGGCGGCCCCTCCAAGGCGTGGGCGTAAAGGTGCGCCTCGTGGTGATGGACGCCTAAAACCGGGCGACCCCAGGCCAAGCCGAGGCATTTGGCCGCCGCCACGCCGACCAACAGAGCACCCAGGAGGCCAGGGCCGCGGGTGACCGCGATGAGGTCGACGGTCTCCCCGTCGACCTCGGCTTCGGCCAAGGCCTGTGCCACTGCCGGCAAAATGGCGGCCACGTGTTCCCGGGCGGCGACTTCTGGCACCACCCCGCCGAACCGCTCCTGCACCTTGGCCGACGACAACACCACCGAAGCCCGTACCCAACGGCCGTCATCCACCACAGCCGCCGCCGTCTCGTCGCATGAGGTTTCGATCCCCAGAACGCGCATGCCCCACCTCCTGCCGGGATGAAGGGGGCCGCCCTCTCCCATACTATCGGCGCCAAAACCCTGGTCGTCTTTAAGGAGGTTCCCCCGGTGTTGGTGCGTGCCGCGAGCATCTGGATCCTCTTAGCTGCCCCGAGCCTCTGCCTGTTGTCCCCGCTCACCTATCTCTGGCTCAAATGGGCCCAACTGGCGGCGCTGGCCGTATCCCTGGCCCTGGTCCCTGGCCTGGGCCGCCGCCTTTCCGGCCCCGGCGCCGCCTTTTGGTGGGGGGCGGGGGGTGGAGTGTTCGCCACGGCCGTAGGCGCCACGGTGCGTCGGCTTCCCGCGGCCGAGGCCGCCTTGGCCGCCACCTTGCCGGGGGTCCCGCCGGCGGCGGTGCATGCCATGCTCACCAGCCACTGGATCTTGGCGGCCGTGCTGTCGGCGCTGATCAATGGCGGCCTGTTTGGCGTGGCGGCGTGGTACCTCGCCTGGTGGGGCCGCCGCCGCCACCGCCTGCTTGCCTGAAGCGCTTCCCTCACAGCGGATCCTTCCACATGATAA
This sequence comes from Bacillota bacterium, assembly GCA_023511625.1. Lineage (GTDB taxonomy): Bacteria > Bacillota > Sulfobacillia > Sulfobacillales > Sulfobacillaceae > JAIMAE01. The sequence goes on from JAIMBD010000009.1 coordinate 7,922, forward strand.
ACGCGTCTTCGTGGGTGTCGGTATAGTATCCTTTCCGCACCCCGAGCTGCACAAATCCCAATTTCTGATACAAACGCTGGGCCACGAGGTTAGACCGCCGCACCTCCAACGTCATCCGCCGGGCCCCGAGCGCCCGCGCCCGTTCCATCAATCCGCGCATGATCCGCTCGCCGAGGTAGTGCCCGCGAAAATCGGGGTGCACGGCCACGTTGGTGATGTGAGCTTCGTCGAGGATGAGCCACATACCTCCGTAAGCCACCACCCGACCGTGCAGCTCCAACACGAGATACGTCGCAAAGGTGTTCTCCAACAGCTCGCTGTGATAGGCGCTGCGCGACCATGGGGTGGGAAACGAGGCGGCCTCGATCTCCAGCACCGCATCGATGTCGGTCAAGAACATGTCGCGGATGACGACCTCGTCGCTGCCCGCCTCCGGCGCCCCCGGTAAGGCCATGCGTCACTCCTCCTCTCGCCCCCGAGCCGCCCGGCGCGAGACTGCCGGCGGTCGAAGGTAACTCGGCATGAGGCGATCCGGCGGCACGGCCTCGCCTGCCACCAGGCGCCGCCCTGCCAAGCGCGCCACCCAAGACCCGTAGAGCGGCAGGGCCCGCGGCTCGACCCGTCGGCCAAACCGTGGATGCCATTCGCGGTCCGCCGCCAGTGGCCCGACCAACCACAGCGGCTCGGGCCAGGGGAAGGGATCCGGCAGCGCGCCGTCCACGGCTGCCTCCGCCATCAACGCCACCGGCTCCGGGTCCGCGACGCGGTACAGGCCGGCATAGAAGGCCGCGCCCCGCCGTTCGCTGGTAACCGCCACCACTGTGCCTGGCGGTGCCGCCGCCGCCCATGCCGCCAGCGAGGATACCCCCACCACTGGGATGCCCCGCGCCCATGCCAGCATCTTGGCCACCGTAACCGCAATGCGGGTGCCGGTAAAGGAACCCGGGCCCAGGCCCACCCCGATGCCCTCCGGCCACCCAAACTCCGCGACCACGGCCTTTACCCATTCCACCAAGTGGTTTGAGGCCGTCCGAGGGCGCGTCCACATGCACTCGGCCAGCACCAGCTCCCCTTCGGCCAATCCCACTGCCACCGCTGGCCCAGAGGCGTCAATGCCCAAGACCCGCACCGTCCACCTCGCTTGCCCACGCTTTAAGGCGCGTCGCCGCCTCGCTGCCCACGGCGTCCACCGTCAGGCGGCGCGCCTTAGGGCCGTCGAACGCCAACTGGATCTCAAACCGCTCGGGATACCAGGCGCGCAGCCACGTCCCCCACTCGGCCAACACCACCGCCCGCTCCAGCGGCGGTCCGGGGAGGTCTAACCCCTCGACCTCGTCGGGGTCGCCCAGGCGAAAAAGGTCGGCGTGATACACCCGGACGCCTGCTACCTCGGTCTCGTGGACCAAGTCGTAGGTCGGAGAGGTGACCCACTGCGCGAGGCCCCACGGCGCCAAGATCGCCCGCACCAGCGTGGTCTTCCCGCTTCCCAACGGGCCTACGAGCAACACCACCGCCTCCGGCCAAAACAGGCGCCCGAGTTCCCGACCGACGCGTTCGGTGGCGTCAACTCCGGCCAACCGAGTGGTCCAGGTGAAAGTGGTCAAAGATTTCGCCCTCACTCAACGGCTCCTCGCGGCCCCCAGGCCGAACGGCCACTACCCCCGGCACGTCGGTAATGACCCCGATCTCGGTCAGCGTCAGCTGGCACTCCGCCAAGCGCCGCCGCGCCTCCTCCACGCGCGATGGCGGCACGGCCGCCAACAGCTCAAAGTCTTCCCCGCCATAGTACGCCCACTGGCTGGGCTCGACCCGATAGCGCCCGGCCACCTCCCGAGTGGCCCCGTCCACCGGCAACCGGTCTTCCCAGACCTTTGCGCCGACGCCGCCGAACTGGGTCAACTCCAAGAGTTCAGCCACCAGCCCATCAGACAGATCGGTCATGGCATGCGCCAGCGAAGCCAGCCGGAGTCCAGCCTCCACGCGCGCCTTGGGTAAAAGCTGAGCCGTGAGCACCGACCGCTCGGCCACGTTGCGCCCCGGCCACCGCACGCCGTCCCGGAGAAGGGCCAGTCCCGCCCGGGCCGCGCCGATGCGACCGGTCACCACGAGGCGGTCGCCGGGACGCGCGCCCTGCCGCAAGACCGGATCGGCCTCTACGGCCTGACCCAGCACGGTGACGCTGATGACCACCGGGCCGAGCGACCCCACTGTGTCCCCGCCGAGCAAGACTGCCCCGTATTCGTCCAACGCCTTCGCCAACCCGCGGTAGAACGCCTCCACCCACGCCACCGGCAGATGCCCGGGCAGGCTTAAGCTGGTCAAAAGCCCGCGCGGCGTGCCTCCCATGGCGGCGATGTCGCTGACGTTGACCGCCACCGCTTTCTCCCCCAACTGGCCGGGGCTGGTCCACTCGGGGTCGAAGTGGATCCCTTCCACCAGCATGTCGGTCGAGACCAGCCAGCCCTGCCCGTTGGCGGGCAGCACCGCCGCATCGTCCCCGATCCCCAGATACCCCCGGGGAGGACTCTTCTGCAACCGGTGGATGGCGGCGATCAGCCCGCGCTCCCCCAAATCCCGCACCTTCACGGCATCGCACTCCTACCTGCCGGCGCACCGTGGGCCGTGTGGCGCCGGCCTTCCGACGTCAGGTCTTCGGCCCCGCAGCATGGCAGGCCAAGCCCCAGTCCTATCTTAACAAACCCCCGGCGACCGGCGAAATCGGCTGGCTGTCCTCCGGCCACCGGCGGCAGGGCATGGACTTTGGGCCGGGAACTGGGTACACTGGAGCATAATGGCGGCGGGGCCAGCACGCTCACGCCGCCCACGGGCCGCCAAGGGAAGGAGGTACGGCGCTCCCAGCGCGGGCGCCACCGCCGTCGTGGGCCATTCCGAACCGATGCGACATCAAGCGCCGTGGATCTCCGCCGAAGGGGCCACCTATCGCGTCAGCTGGTACGAATCCGGTGCGGGACCGGCCATGGTCTGGTTGCACGGCGGAGGCGGCACCGGCAAGGACTTTTGGTATCAGCTGAAGGCCTTTGGCACCCGCTGGCGGGTTCTGGCGCCCGACCTGCCGGGTTTCGGCCGTTCGGATTGGCCACCGGAAATCCGAGGCGTGCAGGATCTGCCCGACTTTTTGGCCCGCTGGCTTGCCACCCTCGGCGTGAAGGCCGCCGTGGTCGGGGGCAATTCCATGGGGGGTCGGGTGGCGCTGGCCTATGCGGCACGCTATCCGGACCGTGTGACGCACCTGATCCTGATTGACTCGGTGGGTCTCGACCTTCCTGGCGTGCCGGTGCAAAACCCCCTGGCAGTACCCCCCCAGCGCTTTCTTGAGACCTTGGTGCACCGGCCTACCCAGTACCTGCAACACACGCCCTACCGCACGGTGGAAGACGCGCAAGAGCTCAGCCGCGGTCGCCAGTCGTTTGCGCGCTACCTGGCCGCCTCGCCCATCGTGCAAGAACCGGGGCTGCTCTGGGAACAGGTGGCCATGCCTACGTTGGTGGTGTGGGGCCGCGAGGACCGTATCGTCCCCCTCGCGTACGGCGAAGCCTTGGCAGCTCGGCTGCCGCGGGCCCGCTTGGTGGTGTTCGATGCCTGTGGCCATTTGCCGCACCTGGAATGGCCAGAACGCTTTAACCAGACGGTGGCGGCGTTTTTGGCCGAGGCATAGGCTTCGGCCCCCGCCGAGCCTAAAAAGGGTCCTCTGGGCCCGGAGGACCGACCGCGTGGCCGGCAATGGGTCCTGGCAAGTGACGGGTAAGGAGGAACCGTGATGGAATGGGAGACCGTGTCGGTAGAATTGCGCCCAGGCTGGGCCGTGGTCACGATGCAGCGCCCGAAGGTGCTCAACGCCCTTAACCGCCGCCTGCGCCAGGAGTTGGTCGCCGTCCTCGACCATTTGGCCGATCAGGAGCACGTGCGCGGGTTGGTGCTCACTGGGGCAGGACGGGCTTTTTCGGTGGGCCAGGATTTGGCCGAAATGGAGGCCGATTATCGGGACGGAGCACCCCAGTTGGGGCGCTTGGTGCGCGAAGAGTACGTTCCCATGGTCGAGGCGCTGTACCGCTTTCCCAAGCCCACCCTGGCCTTGGTGCACGGACCGGCCGCAGGGGGAGGCCTCTCCTTGGCGCTGGCCTGCGACCTGCGAGTCCTGACGGCCGACGCCACCTTGATCCCCGCCTTCATCAAAGTCGGCTTGGCGCCGGATACCGGAGCCGCCTATCACGCGGTACGCCAGCTGGGATACGCCCGCGCCCTGGAGTGGTTCTGGTCCGGACGGGCCCTCGGCGCCGATCAGGCCCAGGCCTGGGGGTTGGCGCACTGGGTGGCAGCCGACGCCGAGACGGCCTGGGAGCGGGTGGCAACGGTCATGGAGGAGCTCAGCCAAGGACCCACTCGCGCCTACGTCGAGGTCCGGCGCCTCTTGCACCAAGTCGCTGCCTCGCCGTGGGAGACCGCCCTGATTTGGGAGATTGAAGCCCAGGACCGCTTGGGTCAGACAGAAGACCACCGCGAAGCGGTGGCCGCCTTCCTGGCCAAGCGCCCGCCCCAGTTCCAAGGGCGCTAGCAAGCCTTGACCCTGTACTCGCGAGCATCAAGCGATACCAGAGATGAAGGAGGAACCAGCGGTGCCTGAACAACCAGAGCGCAGCGGCACCATGTTGCCCCCGGGGTGCCTGGCGGGCCAGGTGGCGGTGATCACCGGCGGCGCAAGCGGCATCGGATTTGGGATCGCGCGGGAAGTGGCTCAACTTGGGGCCCACGTGGTGCTGGCCGGACGACACCCGGAAAAACTTGAGGCTGCCCGGGAGGCCCTGAAGCCGACCGGCGTCGACGTGCTGACCGTCCCCACCGACGTGCGCCAACCCGACCAGGTGGAGGCCCTGTTTCGCAGCGTATCGGATCACTTCGGGCGGGTCGATATGTTGGTCAACGCCGCAGCCGGAAACTTCATCGTGGACAGCGAAAAACTGTCGGTCAACGGGTGGAACGCAGTGGTAGGCAGCGTGCTGCACGGCACCTTCTACTGCACCCGCGCCGCGGGGCTCCAGATGATCGCCTCCGGGCGCGGCGGTCGTATCCTGTCCATCGTCGCCAGCTACGCCTGGACCGGCGGTCCCAAGACGGTGCACTCGGTGGCAGCCAAGGCGGGAGTGGTGGCCCTGACCAGGACTCTGGCCGTCGAATGGGCGCATTACGGCATTCGCGTCAACGCCTTGTGCCCCGGCCCTACCGACACCGAAGGAGCGCGCCCCCTGTGGGAGGACCCCGAGACGCGCCAGCGCGTGTTGCGCCGGATCCCGGTGGGCCGTTTCGGCACCGTGACCGAAGTCGCCCAGGCTGCCAGCTACCTGCTCTCGCCGTACGCCGACTTCATCAACGGTGAGGTGCTGGTCATCGACGGCGGCGAGTGGTTGGGGAAGGGATTGACTTCATGAGGGGGCTTCTGGCAGACCGTGTCGCCCTGGTGACGGGCAGTGCCCGCGGCATCGGGCGGGCCACTGCACTGGCCATGGCCGAGGCCGGAGCTGACGTGGTAGTCCATTACCGCCGCCATCGGGCCGAGGCCGAAGCGGTCGCCGACACCATCCGTTCCCGCGGTCGCCAGGCGCTTCTGGTGGAGGCCGACCTCGAGCAGGAATCGGAGGTCCACCGGCTGTTCAACCGAGTCCAAGACGCCTTCGGCCACCTCGACATCCTGGTGGCCAACGCCGCCGCCACCGCCTTCCGGCCGCTGGCCGAACTGAAACCGCACCACCTCGAGCGCACTTATCGATTGGTGGTCTTCAGCCTGGTATGGGCCGTACAGCGCGCGGCCCCCTTGATGGAGGGGCGGCAAGGGCGGATCATCACCGTCTCCGGCCACGGCAGCCACTTCACCTTGCCTCTGTACGCCACCATTGGCTCCGCCAAAAGCGCCGTCGAGAGCTTGACCCGCTACCTCGCGTACGAACTCGGCCCCCGCCGCATCACCTGCAACTGCATCGCCCCGGGAGTCGTGGACACCGACTCGGCGCGGTACTACACCGCTGAACGCTGGCCCTCCTTTGCCGAGGCGGTGGCCCGCCACACGCCGCTGGGCCGGGTGGCCACACCCGAGGACGTGGCGCGCGTGGCCGTGTTCTTGGCCAGCGACCTGGCCGGATTCGTCACCGGGCAGGTGATCGCGGTCGACGGCGGCTTGACCTTGACCTCGGCTCCGTTCGAAGCGCTGCCACCCCCTCGGCCCGGGTCAGGCACAGTCCCATCGTCCGCGGATAGAGAAAGGAGGGAGTCGCCGGCGGACCCCCTTCCCCCGGCGGCACAGGGATGGACAAAGTCTTGACGGTTGAGGCCATGGTGGCCAAGGTTCCCGACGGCGCCAGCATCGTGTTTGGCGGCTCATCGCTTTCGCGCAAGCCGATGGCAGTCGCCCGCGAGCTGGTGCGCCAAGGCCGGCGCGACCTGACGCTCATCGTCAACATCGGAGGGCCGGAAGTCGACCTCCTGCTCGGGGCAGGCGCTGTCAAGAAGGTGGTGTATGCCTTCGTGGGCTTCGAGATCTTGGGCCTGGCCCCGCACTTTCGCCAAGCCCGACAGCGCGGACTGGCTCAATTTGAAGAGTGGACAGAGTACACCGTCATCGCCGGGCTGGATGCCACCATCAAGGCGGTGCCCTTCTTGCCCACTCGAGCAGGCTTGGGCACCGACGTGCTTGCGGTCAATCCCGCCTTCCGCCGCATTGCCGACCCCTTTGGCAGCGGGCAGGAACTGGTGGCGGTCCCTGCCTTGAACCCCGACTTTGCCTTCATCCACGTCAACTACGCCGACTGCGCAGGCAACGCGGCCATCCTCGGGGATACGCACATCGACCCGTTGGCGGCCAAAGCCGCGCGCACCACTTTCGTCACCTGCGAAAAGCTGGTCCCCCCGGAGGTCCTGCGCCGCTTCGGGCGCGACGCCAGCATCCTCCGGATCTGGGTCGACGGCGTGGCCGAAGTCCCCTGGGGTGCGCACCCCACCGGCTGTGCCCCCCAATACCGGTTCGACCTCGACGCCTTCACCCAATATCTAGAGGCCGCCGCTGAGCCCGAACGGTGGGCCGCGTATTTAGATCGGGTGCGCCAACTTAGCCCGGAGGAATACGTCGATCACTGGGGCGGCACCGCCGGGCTACAGGCGCGCCTGAGGGTCTGACCTCGCGCCGCGACGCCACGGCCCCCAATAGACCGGATAGGCAGTGTGAGTGCGACAAGGAGGCGAGCGCGTGAACGCGGTGGACTATACGCCCGACGAATTGATCATCGTCGCCATGGCCCGCGAACTCGGCGGGGAATACCTGGTCAGCGCCGTGACCCCTTTTGGGCAGTTGGCGGCCGTGGTGGCCAAACACACCCACGCCCCTGACCTCGAGCTCTTGGCCACACCCGAGTCGGGAGCGGGATCCGACCCCTGGCCCAGCATCTCCCTGGGTCAGTTTCAAGGTCTCTCGCAAGGGGCCGTGCCCATCACCATGGAGGACGTGTTCGACGCCATTTTTCGCGACCGGTTCCGCATCTGGATCAACCCCGCCCAAATCGACCGCCACGGCAACGTCAACATCACAGCCATCGGCCCGTGGGAGCGCCCGAAGGTGGCCTTGGTGGGATCGCGCGGCATCCCTGAGGACTCCAGCCACTTGAGTCAAATGTTGTTCTACATCCTCCAGCACAGCCCGCGTACGGTGGTAGAACGGGTCGACTTTCGCAGCGGCGCCGGGTGGGGCCCGGACCGGGAGCGCCACCTGGGTCTTGCCGGCGCGCCGACGCGCCTGGTGACCAACCTCGGGGTGTTTGACTTCGACGGACCGGACCACAGCCTGCGGCTGCGGTCACTCCACCCAGGGGTGACGACCGCAGCCGTCCAAGAAGCTTCGGGCTGTCCGGTGGTTATCCCCCCCGACCCGCCCATCACGCCGCCCCCAACTCCGGCAGAACTGGCGGTGCTGCGCGCGCACGACCCCTTGGAGCTCCGGCGCTGGGAGTGGGCCTCGGAGGTCGACGGGCTTCGCCGCCGCTGGCAGGAAGAACGCGCGCACCTGCCTCTCGACCATCCGGAGGTCCGGCGATGGCGCTAACGGGAGGCGAGTTCGCCCACCAAGTGGTGCTGATCACCGGCGGGTCCCGCGGCATCGGGTGGGCCGCCGCCACCCGTTTTTTGGCCGAGGGAGCCCGTGTCGCCGTCTGGGCGCTTCACCCCGAGAGCGCAGCCGCTGCGCGCGCCGCAAGCCACGGCGCCATCTGGGCAGATGCCGTCGACGTGGCCGACCCCGACGCCGTGACGGCCGGCTACGCCCGAGTGGCCGAGGCCCTCGGCCCCCCTTCCATCCTGGTCAACAACGCCGGCTATACTTTGACCAGCCGGTTTCTGGAAGAGACGCGCGAGTACTGGGAGCAGGTCATCGGGACCAATCTGTGGGGCGTCATCCACTGCTGTCGTGCGGCCTTGCCGGCTATGGTCGAGCGAGGGGGCGGCGCCGTCGTCAACGTGGTGTCCGACGCCGGGCGGGTGGGCATGGCCGGAGAGGCGGTTTATGCGGCCGCCAAAGGAGGCGTCATCGCGCTTTCTCGGTCCTTGGCCCAAGAAATGGCCCGCCACCGCATCCGCATCAACTGTGTCTCGCCGGGCCCCACCCGGACCCACATCCTGGAGGTCAACAGCCAAGACCCCGATGCCCAGCGCCTCATCGACAAAATGATCCAGCGCATCCCCTTAAGGCGGGTGGCGGAACCGGAAGAGGTCGCAGAGGCGATCCTGTTTTTCGCCAGTCCGCGGGCCTCCCACATCACCGGGCAGGTGCTGTCGGTATCGGGCGGTCTAACGATGGTCTAAACCAAGACCGCGTTCCCTCCGGGAAGATAGGCGGGATCTGCCTCGCAGGCAGCGATAAACCTTGGTACAATACGGGTGGAATCTCGGTGTAGGCAAGGGGGCAGGGCACGCGTGAACCAACGGCTGCGACGGTGGGTCAACATCGCCATCTTGGGCGCGGCGGCCTTGGCCGTGGCCTGGATCCTCAAACCGGTGTGGATGCCCACGGCTCCACCCCGCGCCAGTGCCCTGCCACACGCCGTAAGCGTCACGGCTCCCCTGTCGGTGGGACAACCCGCGCCGGCCTTTGCGCTCGAGACCGCTGAGGGGACCACCGTGTCGTTGGCTGCGCTGCGGGGCCGGCCGGTAATCCTCAACTTCTGGGCCACATGGTGCCCCTGGTGCAAGCAGGAGCTCCCGGCCTTTGAATCCGTCAAGCGCCGATACGGGTCGCGCATCGCGCTGTATGGCGTAGACATTCAGGAAAGTCCCTCCACCGTTCGCGCCTGGCTCAGGCACCACCGGTTGGACTACCCCGTCTTGCTCGACACCACCGGCGGCGTCGCCGCGGCCTACGCCGTTGAAGCGGTCCCCACCACCGTCTTCATCGGGCCTGATGGGCGCATCGCGGCCATCCACACCGGCGCCTTCTCCGGCGCTTCGGCGATCCTCCCCTACGTGCGGGAGGCCATGGGGGCTGGCGGCCGATGAGCCTGCCCGTGACGGTGCCGGTGGCGTTTTTGGCTGGCGCAGGGTCTTTTTTCTCCCCATGCGTCCTGCCGCTGGTGCCGTCTTACCTCTCTGCCCTGGCCGGGCCGGCCGGCGGCAGCCCCACCGCCATCCATTGGCAACGGCGAGTGATCGCCAACGCGAGCGGCTTCGTGCTGGGATTGGGGATGCTGCTGGTCGCCTCGGGGCTGGCCGCAACCTGGGTCGGGGCGTGGTTGCACCGCTACCAAACCGAGATCGCAGAAGTCGGCGGCGTGTTGATCATCCTCTTCGGCCTGCATCTCGTAGGCGCCATCGACCTTCCGGGGTTACGGCGGGAGTGGCGTCATTGGTGGGGCGGCCGCCCCCAGGGGGGATTCTGGGCAGCGTTCGGCATGGGGCTGGCGTTTGGGGCCGGCTGGACCCCCTGCGTGGGACCGGTGTGGGCCAGCATCCTGGTTTTGGCGGCCCAAACGCGCACCGCCTGGGAAGGCGGGATGTTGCTGGCTGCGTACGCGCTCGGCATGGGAGTGCCGCTGTTGGCGATGGCCGGGCTCGTCTCAGCGGCCGCCAGGTGGGTGCAGCGGGCAAGTCGTTGGACGGGTTGGGTCGAACGAGGCGCCGGTGCGTTGCTGGTGTTGCTGGGCATCGCACTGCTCACCGGATGGTACACCCACGCGCTCAACTACCTGGCTTGACCTCCTGCCGACAGCGCGGGCACAGCCCGCTCCAGGTCACCGAGGCCGCGTCCAGCTCCCAATCCGCAGCCAAGTCCGCCGGGGCCGGCGGCAGCTCCGCCGGGTCGACATCTTCCAACCGTTGGCATCGGCGGCAATAGAGGTGGTTGTGGGGATCGGTGCGGGGGTCAAAGCGCCGGCGTTCCCCCACCCGTAGCGGCTGAATGAGCCCGGCCGCACTGAGCCGGTCGAGGGTGTTATAGACGGTGGCCAAGCTCAGGGTAGGGTAGCTCGGCTTGACGGCGGCGTACACCGTCTCTGCGTCCGGATGAGACAGATGGGCCAAGGCCGACAACACCGCCAACCGCTGCGGCGTGGCCCGAAGCCCCGCAGTGTGCAGTGCTGCCACCCATCCCGCAATCCGGTTCTCCACCGAACCCTCCTCCTTCGCGCCGCTGCGCCCCGTCGCTCAAGTCGTAAGGTCCGCCACCAAGGCGGCCACTGTGGCCGGCGCCAACACCGTCCGGTGGGAGTATTGGGAGTGCCGGATCTCCAGAGCCACCCGCCCTGCTTGGTCCGCAAGACGGCGAAGGTCCTCCGGTTGGAACCGAAACGTCAAGTAGTGCACCGAGCTCGTGGTCTCTTCCGTCGAGCGCCCGGCCTCGGCCTCGGCGGCGATGACGCGGTCTCCCAGGTCCAGCACCACCGTATGCTCGATCCCGCTCAAGGCGCGCAAGACCGCAGGGATATCATCGTCGTGCGTCAACTCGATCAACAGCGTCGCCCCGATCGCCAGCCCTTCCGGCAACAGATCGTTGTAGGTCTCGACCTCCTGCCGGATGGCCTCCGGGTCTTCGATGTGTTCGATCCGCATCATCTCTTGGATTTGAAATCGCATGGTGTCGCGGTTCTCGAAGACCACCGCCACCCGCGGCCCCACGGCTACCCGCCGCACCTTTTTCAACGCGATGACGTGGCGGCGGAAAGCCTCCCGCTCCTGTTCATAGGCCGCATTGGACACGATGTCATCCGTGGTCAACGGTCGCATGGTTCTCCCCCTTGTCTTGCCCATCCATGCCGGGCGGCGTAAAGACCCCGTACGCGTACGCGAGAAGCTCTACGGGATGCCGCGGCGGCTGCCCCGCCCCCACCGCGATCTGCAGGCCGGCTAAGGCACAGTCCGAACAAGCCCGCGTCCCCCGCTGCCGCTCGAAGGCTTCAGTCATGCGCCGCGCCACGCGCTGGGAGAGGTCGAAAAACTCGGCCTTAAATCCCCACGTGCCATCGATCCCGGCACAGGCATCGACCACCGACACGGTGGTCCCCGGAACCTGCTCCAGGAGGGATTTGGCGGCCGTCGCCAACCCCTGCGCCTTGGTGTGGCAGGATACCTGATAGGTCACCGTCCCCAAGCTGCGGGCGAACGCCGCCGGCAGCCGCCCCGACTTGAGGGCCGCCGCCAAGTACTCGGTAACGTCTTGTGTCGCCGAAGCCACCGCCTTAGCCTCATCGGTGCCCAGTAACAGGGGGTATTCTTTCTTCAACACGTAGGCGCAGGTCGGCTGCAGGGCCAAGATGGGCCGGCCGGCCTGTGCGTGCGGCGCCAAGACCGCTACGTTTTGGCGCGCGCGCCGGATGGCGCCGTCCATGTCCCCACCGTCGAGCGCCGGCATCCCGCAACACACTTGACCCTCTGGCACCGCCGGTTGCATGCCGTGCGCGCGCAGGACCGCCATGGTAGCCTGCCCGATTCCCGGCTCGTGGTATTCCACCGTGCAGGTCGAAAACACGACGACGTCTGGGGCAGGGGCCGGCGCGGAATGGCGACGCACCCAGGTCGAAAACCGGACCGGGGCGAACCGCGGCAGTCGCCGACGCCGGTCGATACCCATGCGCCGCTCAAGCCAGGCGCGAAACCACGGTTGGCGATTGCCCCAGTTGGCCAATGCCGGCATCCGGTGACCCATGGTCCCTACCCGCTCGGGGTTACCCAGGAAGCGGTCGGCCGGCGCCAGCCCCCGACGGCGCACCCGGATGGCCCGCCAACGCAACATCAGCCGCGGGAAATCGAGATCAAAGGGGTGCGGTGGGACGTACGGACACTTCAGAAAGCAGAGTTTGCACTGGTAGCAGAGGTCTGCCACCCGGTCCATCTCCGCCTCGGCCAAGCGGCTGACGTCGTCCTCGTGACCCTCGACCGCCTCGAACAGGGCAGGAAAGGCGGGGCAGAGATTAAAGCAGAGGCGACACCCGTTACACACATCGAACGCCGCCCGCATATCTTGGGCGGCCGCTTCCGCATCCCAGTAGCGAGGGGACCGGGGGTTGTATTCCATGGATTCTCCTCCCCGTCTGGCAAGATCGCAGGGCGGGGTGTCCCCCGCCCTCCGGCATCAGCCCTTCAGCTGTTCCAGCCCTCGGGTAAAGCGGCCGGCATGACTCTTTTCGGCGCGGGCCAACGTCTCAAACCACTCCGCGATCTCGTCGAACCCCTCCTCGCGGGCGGTCTTGGCAAAACCGGGGTACATCTGGGTGTACTCGTAGGTCTCGCCCTCGATGGCACTCTTGAGATTCTGTTCGGTGGTTCCCACCGGCGCGCCCGTCACGGGGTCGCCCACCTCTTCGAGGAACTCGAAGTGGCCAAAAGCGTGCCCCGTTTCCCCTTCGGCCACGTTGCGGAACAGACCGGCAATCTCGGGCTGACCCTCTACATCGGCCTTTTGGGCAAAGTACAGGTAGCGCCGGTTGGCCTGCGACTCCCCTGCAAATGCCTCCTTGAGGTTTTCCAGGGTCTTGGTTCCCTTCAACGACGGCATGCTGCATCCTCCCTTCGCGTGGTAGGACCGCGCCTCGCCCCACGTCCCACGGAAGCGGTGCGGAGTCCCGATGAAATCCTGCCGGTATGGCCTTATAATGGCCCTTACCTGAGAACGATTCTAAATTGAGGGCAACCGCTCGTCAAGGGGGGCGATGGAAGATCTCCCCCATGTCCCGGCGCGGCCCGCTCCCTTCCTCCGCCAAAGCGCAAGCGCCCGATCCTCCTCGCCCAGGGCCACCAAAGACGGCAACGGTCTCCGCCTTCCTCACCTGCCCAGGGTCGTCGGAAGACGAGCCGGGGGCCGCGCTCCCACCCCCGGGCTACGGTTCCCGGGGTCCTTCGGAGCCCGCGGCCGCCACCAATCCCCGAAATAGGGCCAAGGCCGCCGGCTCGCGGTCCACCAAGTCTTCCGGATGCCATTGCACTCCCACCCACCACTCGGGTCCGGTCCATTCGATGGCCTCGATGACGCCGTCGTCGCTTCGAGCCGCCACCCGCCATCCCTCCGGGGCCGCCCGCACCGCCTGATGGTGGAAGGAGTTTACGGGGAGCACCCGGCTTGGCACCAAAGCCGAAAGCTTGGTCCCCGGCTCTACCACCACGCGGTGCGCAAAGTGGCCGCGCCAGGTGTCGGGAGCGTGATCGATGGTGGCAAAGCCTGCCTGGCGCAGATCCTGGATGAGTTCGGCGCCGGCCGCCACCGCTAAGACCTGCATGCCGCGACAAATGCCCAGCACCGGCAACCGGCGGCGCCGCGCCTCCGCGATGACCGCCAATTCTGCGCCATCGCGCTCCGGCACGACCCCTGTCCAATCGGTGCCCTGATCCTCCCACCCCTGCCCCCGCGGGTCGACGTCCCCCCCGCCGGTGAGGACCACTCCGTGGCAGGCGGCCAAGGCAGCTTTTGCCTCTGGCAGGCAGGGAAGGAGCACCGGGATGCCTCCGGCACGGACCACGGCCGCGGAATAGGCCAAACGGACGGCGTCGCGCGCCGTGCCCTCTCGGTCCCACACCCGCTGCGCACAAATGGCGATCACCGGAGCTTGGGCGCCCATTGCTCCCACCTCTCTTTGCGCACGGCAGATCGATTATAGTTCAGTCAAGCCAAGGCTGATGGCGATGGCGGTGTTGACCCGGGCCATGATTTCGGGTCCCAGATGGGCCACCCGCTCTTTGAGCCGGGATTTGTCGATGGTGCGAATCTGCTCCAAGAGGATGATCGAATCGCGGTGGAGCGAAGAGTCCTCGGCTTTGAGTTCGACGTGGATGGGAAGCCGGGTCTTGAAAACCTGGGACGTGATGGCACAGACGATGGTGGTCGGGCTGTAGCGGTTTCCGATGTCGTTCTGGAGAATCAAGACCGGTCGGACCCCACCCTGCTCCGACCCTACCACCGGCGAGAGGTCCGCAAAAAAAATGTCGCCGCGCTTGACGACGGTCTCCCCCATGGCGCCCCCATTACTCGCTCGGCACCCTTGCCACCTCCCACTGCTCCTGGTCGAAAGCAGGGGTCAGGTGGTGCCATTCCTGATATCCCGCGATCAACAGCTCGCGCAGCTTCTGCCGCTGCCGTTCCGCCAAATAAAACTCGACGCTTTCTCGAATCACTTCGCTGCGATGCCGGCGACTGTCTTCCGCCATGGCGTCGATGGCATCTACTAAGCGATGGGGCAACCGCACCACCACGCGCCGATTGGCCTCCAACGGTGCCACCTCTTTTCGAGCCTGGTAACGTCGCCCTCATTATAGTCGCACCAGATCGGGCGGGTCAACCGCACCAGACGCGCGGCACGCGCGCCGAAAGCCCCGTGACCACCTCATAGGCGATGGTCTGCGCGGCTTCGGCCAGCTCCTCGGCGGTGATGACGGCGCCCTCGTCCTCCCCCAGCAACGTCACCGGGTCGCCCACCGCCACCGGATCGCCCACCGGCACCGCCACCGTGATCTGGTCCATGGAGACGCGGCCCACGACGGGGTAACGCCGCCCGCGGATCAGGACATGGGCCCGGTTCGACCACGCCCGCCGGTAGCCATCGGCATACCCCACCGGCACCGTCGCCAGTTGCATCGGGCTTGGCGTGTGATACGTCCGGCCATACCCCACGGAAAAGCCTTCCCCCACCTGCTTGAGGAAGACCACGCGCGACAGCCACCGGAGCGCCGGAACCAATCCGTCCGCGGCCGGATAGGGTTTGAGCCCGTACAGGCCGAGTCCCACCCGCACCATGCTCAGATGCGTCCCCGGAAAGCGTAGCGCGGCCGCGGAATTTGCGCAGTGCAGCCACGGTGGCAGAGCCTGGCGACGTCGAAGGGATTCGATGGCGTCGAGGAATCGGGCAAACTGCAGCCGCGTGTAGCCAGGGTCCGGATGGTCCGCGTCCGCAAAATGGGTCATCACGCCGCGCCAGACCACGCCGGACGTGGATCCGAGGGCCTGGACCCACTCGGCGTCGAATCGCTCCCAGGGCACGCCGACCCGTCCCATCCCCGTATCGATTTTCAAGTGCACCCCCACGAGGCGCCCGCGCGCCACCGCTGCTTCGCCGACCTCGGCCAAGGTCTCGCGGTCGAAGACCGTCACCTCCAGGCCGTACTCTACGGCCCATGCGATTTGCTGGCCGTAACTTTGGCCCAAGACCAAGATGGGCGCCGTGATGCCCGCCTCCCGCAACGCGGCCCCTTCCTCCGCCAGCGCTACCCCAAGCCAAGTCGCCCCCGCCTCCAGCGCCGCCCGCGCCACCGGCACGGCGCCGTGTCCATACCCATCGGCCTTGACCACGGCCATGAGCGCTGTGCCCGGGCTCAAGGCGCTAACGTAACGGCGCACGTTGTGGCGAATCGCCCCAAGGTTCACCTCGGCCCAGGTGGGCCGTCCTGCGGTCTTGTCCACCCTCAACACCCTTCCGGCAACCCCCAAGGTCGACGTTCGGCTTCCACTGCCGCCCACGCCTCAGGCAACGCATCAATCACGTCGGGAGCCACCACGGCTCGCCCCCGGTGTTCGGCGGCGAAGGTGCCACACCAGCCGTGGAGATAGACCCCGAGGGTCGCGGCCTCCCGGCCCGCCAACCCCTGTGCCCAGAGCGCCGCAATGATGCCGCTTAAAACGTCCCCGCTTCCGGCCGTAGCCAGCTCCGGGCCTCCACTCGGATTCACCGCCTGGTGCCGGCGATCGCCCACGATGGTAAACGGCCCTTTCAATACCACCGTGCCTGCATAGCGCGCCGCTGCTGCGCGGAACGCCCCCACGCGGTCGGCGTGCACCGCCGCAGGCGAGCAGCCAAGCAGCCGCGCCATCTCGCCCTCATGCGGAGTAAGGACGACCTCCGTCGCCCGGTCCGCCCCCGGTACGGCCGTCAAGAGGCCGAGGCCGTCGCCGTCGACCACAACCGGGCGGCCCAAAGCCAAAATGCGCGCCAGCAGATTCGGGGCCAGGGCCCGCCCGCCGCCGGGGCCAAACACCACTGCATCGGCCCGACTTAACATCGCCTCCTCCGCCGGAGTCAGGCGCAACACCCGTTCTCCCGGGCGCCCCACGGGGCGGACCAACAAGGCCGGCGAGGGGCGCACCCGCGCGGCCAGAGCCTCGGGCACCCACAGCTCCACCACCCCTGCCCCAGCCCGCAGGGCGGCTTCTGCGGCCAATACCGGTGCCCCCGGCATCGCCTCGGACCCCCCGATGACCACCACCCGGCCTCGGCGATATTTATGGCGGTCCGGCAGGACCGGTGGCAGAAGACGGCGATAGGCAGCGGGAAGCGGCAGGCGCGCCCCCTCATCCCCCAGCGAGGGCAGCCCGATGTCGGCGACCCACACCTCGCCCCCACGCCCGGCACCCGGATAGAGCACCTGCCCCCACTTGAGGGCACCAAAGGTCACCGTCCCCTCTGCCCGCAAGCCATCGGGTCCGCGGTAGACACCGGTATCGCTCTCCACTCCGCTTACGAGGTCCAAGGCCCACACCGGCAACCCCACCTCGGCCACGCGGCTCAAGGCGGAATAGGCCCACTCCCGAAGCGGCCCCGTAAGACCGGTACCCAGCACGGCGTCGACCACCCACTGGGACTGGGCCAGCGCGCGGGGGAGGTCCGACTCGGGCAGGATCTCCGCTCCGTATCCACGAGCCGCCACCACCAGCCGGTCGGCCCCGGCGAAATGGGGCACGCCCCGCAGCAGCACCACCCGCGTCGGTCGCTGCCGGGCCAGATACCGGGCCACCACCAATCCATCCCCGCCGTTCTGACCCGGTCCCACCAACACCGTGACGGGCCCTTGCGGCGCACGCGCCGTCAGCACGCCCGCTGCCTTGGCTCCGGCCACCTCCATCAGCCAGGCCGGATCCACGCCGCGTTCCACTGCCGCCTGGTCGTGGGCCCGCGCCTCGGCAGCGCCCCACACCGCATACGCGGGATTCACGGCCGGTCGTCCTCCTTCGCCACCGCCTCCACCACTGCCACGGCCACCACCCATGCGCGCTGGTGGCTCAGCGAGACCCAAACCTCGGCGCCTGCCTGCCTCAGCCACGCCCCTAACGGGCCGCACACCTCGACCCGCGGCGGCCCTTCGCCCGACCGCCGGATGGCCACATCCCGCCACCGGCCACCGTGCCATCCCCCGCAGGCCTTGACCACCGCCTCCTTGGCCGCAAACCGCACCGCCAGGCGTTGGCCGCGAGTCGGTCCCGTCCCTGCCTCCGCTACCTCCTCGGCCGTAAACAGGCGACCGATGAGGCGCGGGCGCCGGTGGAGGGCTTGCTCCCACCGCGCCACCTCTACCAGGTCCACTCCGATGCCGAGGACGGCCACCTTAGGCCGTGCCCTCCGGTTTGGCCAACACCAACCCGTACGTCACCGGTCCTGGCCGAAATTCTTCTACCAAGCGGAACCCCACCCGCGTCGCCTCGGCCACCACCACTGCCGGTGCCACGCGGTCTTCCACCGGCGGGCCCTTTTCCGTGGCTTCGGGTTTCCAGTCCACCACCACCCACAGCCCGCCCGGCTTCAAAATGCGCCACATCTCTGCCACTGCCGCCGCACGGTCCTCGACCTCATGGTACAGCGCGTGCCACAGCACCCGGTCCACGCTTTGTGCCGGCAGCCCCGTGGCCTCAGCCCGCCCGTCGCGGACCATGACCTGGGCGAGTCCGGCCTCCCGCGCCCGGTCGTGTATGGTCCCCCGCGCCACAGGGCTGGGGTCGATGGCCTCGACCAACCCGTGCCGCCCCACGGCCACGGCGATAGGCAAGGCGAAATACCCGGTCCCGGCTCCGACATCGGCCACCCGAAGCCCGGCGGCCAGCCTGAGCGCTTGGATGACGGGAGCCTTCGGCATGATCTGCTCGCGCTCGGCATGGTCCAACCGCCGCAATTTTTCCGGGTCTCGCCAGTGTTCGTATCGCCCGTGCATGGACATCCCCCTTTTTCCTTGCATTATACTGGATCGCGGGCCGACGCCGGTGCACGCCGGCCCAAAACCGCCCCAAACCGCCCTCGGGGTGGGTTGAACTTCGGTACAATGGTATACTGGGGAAGAGGCGGGGCGCCGGAAAACCCGTGTCGCGGCGGCTCACGAAGCGCCTTGACGGTATGTCAGCGGGCTTTTAAGGAGGTCTAGGCGTGCGGTTGAAGAGGGGTTGGAAGCTGGCCTTAGCGGGCGCTGGCATGGTGCTGGCAGGATGTGGAGCCCAGGCGGCGCCGTCGTATCATCCGCCATCCTTTCCGCCGGGCAATCCCATGGCAGGGGCACGGCTTTACGCCACCACCTGCTCCACGTGCCACGGCCCCACTGCCCAGGGGGTGCCGGGCGTGGCTCCGGCGCTTAGGGGGCGGCGGGCGTTCGGAACCCTTTACACCAGCGAGGCGCAGCTGGCGCAATTTATCGAAGACTACATGCCCAAAAACAATCCGGGTTCGTTAAGCCGCCAACAGGCGGCAGATGCGGCTGCCTTTATCTGGGGCCTCAACGGCCACCTCGGCGCCGCCACGCAATCCCAGCTGCTGGCGGCATTGGGCCAAGCCCCACCGGCCCCGGCGCCGTCTTCCGCGCCCAGCGCCGCTCCGCCGTCCGCGGCGCCCTCGCCCGCCCCGGCCCCTTCGCAACCAGCGGTGACGGCGGCGGAAATCGCGGCCGGACAACGGCTATACGCCCAAGTCTGCTCGGTCTGCCACGGCGCCCAAGGCCAAGGCGGCGTGGGGCCGTCCCTGTGGGGCCCGTCGAGCGCCATTACCGCAGGCAGTCCCTTCGCCAACCTCTCTAGCTTGGCGAACTTTATCAAGACCTCGATGCCGGCAGCACCCACCAACGGCTATGCCCCGGGCAGCCTCTCGCCGGCTCAGGCGCATGACGCCGCGGCGTACATCTTGCAACAAAACCATCTGCTTAAGTAGGCGGTGCGGCCCCGGGCGCCGGTGCGCCATCGCCGGTCTCCCAGGGCCGCCGCGCCAGCCTCCATTCCAAAATCTGATCGGCGCGAAGGTCGGGCAGAGCGAGGTAATGGCGAGCAGTATCCAACAGCGCCTCAAACGGCATCAAGCCCACCAATTCGGAACCCGCCACCCCAACGCCGAGTCGGGTCGCCTCTGCCCGCAACGTCTCCAGCACTACCGGCAGGGGCGTCGTGGGATAGTTGACCAGGTTCATGGAGACCTGAACGTGACCGCGCTGCCGGGTGTCCATCGCCAGCGCTTGGACCCCGGGCAGGCCCCCAGAGGACTCGCGCAACCGGCGGGCTAAGTTACGAGCCACGGCGAGGTCTTGGGTGTCGAGGTACACGTTGAAGGCGATCAGAAGGCGGCGCGCGCCAACCGCCACGGCTCCCGCCGTGGGGTGGGGACGGGCCGGGCCGAAATCCGGAGGGTCTTCTGCCAACTGGGCGGCCAAGCCCTCGAATCCCCCCCGTCGAAGCTCGGCCAGCAACCGGTGCTTGGGGGTGCGGGCCGCCTCGCCGTAGAGGTAGACGGGGAGGTCGAGGTCTTCGGCCAGACGCCGACCGATGCGTTCGGCCAACGCCACTGCCGCCGCCATCGGTGTCGCCCCCAAGGGAACCACCGGCACCACGTCGACTGCCCCGATGCGGGGATGGGTGCCGCGGTGCTGCCGCAGGTCGATAGCCTCCACGGCCACTCGGGCCATGGCCAAGGCGGCCTCGTAAATGACCGCAGCCCCTCCGGCCACAGTCACCACCGCGCGGTGGTGGTCGGGGTCACCCTCCGCTCCGAGCAGCGTGGCGCCTTGGGCTTCGGCGGCCCGCCCGATGCGCTCCCACACCCACGGGCGCCGTCCTTCGGAGAAGTTAGGCACGCATTCAAACCAGTCCGATGCCTCTCGGTTGGCCATATTCCCCTCCCTCAGCCCTCAAACGGCGCCTCGTCGCGCCGGACCTCGCGCACCTGGTTGCGTTCGTCCACAAAAACTACCACCGGTCGAAAGTCGGCCAATTCTGCCTCGCTAAACCCTCCGTAAGACATGATGATCACCAAGTCTCCGGGATGGAAATGACGGGCAGGGGGCCCGTTGAGGCAGATGTCGCCGTGCCCTCGCGGTCCCGGGATGACATAGGTCACCCACCACGCTCCGTTGGCGAGATTGGTCACCGTGACCTGCTCGTAGGGTAAGATGCCACTCGCCTCCAAAAGCGCCGCGTCGATGGTGATCGAGCCCATGTAGTGGAGATCGGACTGCGTCACCGTGGCCCGATGAATTTTGGCTTTGCACAACGTGCGAATCACGGCTCTCCTCCCGCCTCGAAAACCGACCGGCTCAACAAGCAATCAAATTGTACCATGATGACGGCCCGCCCCGAGCCACCGGCGCAAAACGCAGACAAGGAGCCGCGCCGTGGTATAATGCGGTTCGGGCTGTCGTCGGGCCCCGGTGCGGACGGCCCCAAGACACCAACTGACGCCCACCGATGTCAGTCCAGCATACGCCGGGAGGCAGGACTCGGCTGCTGTGCCCGCTCGAAGGAGACGACCAAGACGCATGCGACTCGGAATCTTGGGTGGAGGCCAACTAGGCAAAATGACGGCCGCCGCTGCGCAACGGCTGGGCTTCGATGTGGTGGTGTGGTCTGAGGAAGCGCTGTCGCCGGCCGGGCGCACCACCGCCTTTGAGGTCGTGGGGAGCCTGGAAAGTGCGGCCGTGCGCGCGAAGATGGCGGCGCTGAGCGACCTTTTGACGCTAGAGAACGAATTCATTCCCCCGCATCATCTGCGCTGGTTCGAGGCCCACGGCACGCCGGTGTATCCCACGGCAGCCACCTTGAGCCAGATCCAGGACAAGTACCATCAGAAACGGTTTTTCGGCCAAGCCGGCCTGCCCGTCCCCGAGACCCTGGCCCTGGAATCGCCGGAGGACGTGGAAGAGGCGGCCCGTCGTCTCGGCTTCCCCCTGGTGCTCAAGACCCGCACGCTCGGTTACGACGGGCGGGGTACGGCCGTCGCGCGTCATCCCGAGGCGCTCGCGGCCGCCGTAGACCGTTTGGGAGGCCTGCGCCCGGGGGCGCTGATGGCCGAGGCTTTTATTCCCTTCGACCGCGAACTGGCTGTCATGGTGGTCCGTGGGCGAGATGGGGAGACGGTGGTCTATCCGGCCGTAGAAACCCAGCAGCCCCACTACATCTGCCGCAAGGTCCTGGCTCCGGCCCCCATCCCCGAGGCCGATGCCGCCCGCGCCCAAGCTGTGGCCCTCAAGGCCGTCCAAGCCCTGGAAGGCGTCGGCGCCTTCGGCGTGGAGCTGTTTCACCACCAAGGGCAAATCTGGATCAACGAGATCGCCCCGCGTCCCCACAACTCCGGCCACTACTCCATCGAAGCCTGCGTCACCTCCCAGTTTGAGAATCATGTGCGGGCCGTGACGGGGATGGCTTTGGGAGATCCCGGCATGGTGGCCCCCTATGCGGTGATGGTCAACCTCTTGGGCACCGATGTCGGGCCGGTGCCGGATGACGCCTTGTGGCAGGCCAGCCGTATGGCCGACGTGCACCTGCACCTGTACGGCAAACGCTCCCGACACCCTGGCCGAAAGCTGGGCCACGTCACGGCTTTGGGTCACACCCTAGAGGAGGCGGAGCGCAAGGCCGAAGCCGCCGCAGCGCTCATCCGCCTGTAACCCTGGCATCCCGCGCGAGAAAGGAGGCCTTCGGCGATGGTGGGCATCGTCATGGGCAGCGATTCCGATTGGGAGGTGATGCGGCAGGCGGCCGAAACCTTAAAAGCGTTTGGCGTTCCCTATGAAACCCATGTGGTGTCGGCACACCGCACGCCGGACCGCATGGCAGAGTACGGGCGCACGGCCCGTAGCCGGGGCCTGAAGGTGATCATCGCCGGCGCCGGCGGCGCCGCCCACCTCCCCGGAATGCTGGCGGCCCACACCACGCTGCCGGTCGTCGGCGTCCCTGTCCCCACACGACACCTCGGCGGTCTAGACTCCCTGCTTTCCATCGTCCAGATGCCGGCCGGAGTCCCGGTGGCCACGGTGGCCATTGGAGGCGCTCGCAACGCCGCACTTCTGGCCGCTGCCATCCTCGCCACCAGCGACCCGGACCTGGCCCTGCGCCTGGAAGCCTTTCGACACCAGATGGCCCAAGATTCCCTGGCCAAAGATGCCCGCCTCCAGGCGGAACCTTAGGGCGTGCTCCGCCAGCGCACGCCCAAGGCTTCTAAGGTGGGGCCGAGGTGGTAAAAGTCCACGCTGAATTCGCCGCGGGCAAAGCGTGCGCGCGCGAGCGCCTCGCGTTCGCGCCGCGCCTCAGCCTGGCGCAAAACGGCCGCCACGTCGCCCCCGGGGATCACCACCACCCCGTCGTCATCGGCGACCACAAAGTCGCCTGGGTGCACCGTCACGCCCCCCACCACCACGGGGGCGTTCACCCATCCCGGCTGGGATTTGGTGTTGCCGAGCGGCGTGACGTGGTCCGCCCAAACCGGAAACCCCAATGCCCGAATGGCCTGGACGTCCCGCACTCCACCGTCTACCACCGCGCCAGCAGCCCCGTGCGCGCGAAATCCAGTGGCCAAGAGTTCACCCAAGACGGCGTTGGGCAAGGGCGCCCACGACCCTACCACCAACACGTCGCCGGGCTGGATCACCTGAAGGGCGACGTGCACCATGAGGTTGTCCCCGGGAGCGCAGATCGCCGTCACGGCGCGCCCCGCGATGGCCACGCCGGTTTGGATGGGCCGGATCCGGGGCTGCATGACTGCCGTGCGGGCTACGCCCTCGCCGACCGTAGCGGCTCCTAGCAGGCGCAGTCGCTCCGCCCAGGCGGAATCCTCCGCATGGCGCACGATCTCCCGCGCCACGTAGTACTCCAATGGTTCCCCCTCCTTGTAAAACGACGGACGCGGGCCACTTTTGCGCGAGGGCCCCACTCCCATTCGCTGCCTTTATGATACCGCACGCCGGTCGTACCGGCGGCCAGCGACGATGGCCGTGTCCCATCGGAGCCCTGCCGTATAATGGGAGAGAACCGTCCTCCGATTGCTTGCCGGCCGACCGCGGCTTTTCCGACGGGACGGCGCGGAGGCCATTCGGGCGGTCATTCGGTCAATTTCCGAAAACGCGATGCGGAAAGGAAAGGGATGCCATGAAAGCCGTAATCATTCCGCGTTTTGGAGGTCCGGAGGTGCTCACGGTCCAAGACCTCCCGACACCTGAACCAGGTCCCGGCCAGGTTCGGGTGCGGGTTCGCGCCGCGACCGTCAACCCCACCGATTTGGCCCTCCGCGCGGGGACCCACCGGGTCACCCAGCCCTTTCCCCTGATCCCGGGCATGGAGTTGGCCGGCGAAATCGACGCAGTGGGGCCCGAGGTGACCGACCGCAAGGTCGGCGAGGCCGTGCTGGGCATTGTAACCCCCTTCCGGCCCGAGGGGGGCGCGCAAGCCGAACAAGTGGTGGCCTTTGCCGATTCGGTGGTGCCCATCCCGGCCGGAAAGAGCTTGGTCGAAGCCGCCACCTTACCGATGAATGGCTTGACGGCCCGCCTGGCCCTTGACCGCTTGGCCCTGCCCCCGGGATCCACCCTGGCCATCACGGGTTCGGCCGGGGCCGTCGGCGGATACCTCATCCAATTGGCCAAAGTCGCCGGGCTGAAGGTGGTAGCCGACGCCGCCCCCCGCGACGAGGCCCTGGTGCATAGCCTGGGTGCCGATTGGGTGGTCGAGCGCGGCCCGCGAGTGGCCGAGGCCATCCGTGGCGTAATCCCCGAGGGCGTCGATGCCCTGGTGGACTGCGCCGTGCAAGGGGCCGTGGTGTTGCCTGCAGTGCGCGACGGCGGCCAAGTCGCGGCCGTCCGCCTCTGGCAAGGCGGCACCGAACGAAACATCCGGGTCCATCAGGTGATGGTCACCGAATACCTGCGCAACCGCCCGGCCCTCGAAGCGCTCCGGCGTTTGGTCGAGGAAGGTCGCCTGACCCTTCGGGTGGCGGAAACCTTTCCCCCCGAACAGGCGGCCGAAGCCCACCGCCGACTCGAAGCGGGCGGCGTGCGGGGCCGATTGGTCTTGGTCTTCTGACGCTCGGCCGGGGGCGGCGGTGTTCGCCCCCGGTGTCCCCTTATTCCACGGTAACGCTTTTGGCCAGGTTGCGCGGTTGGTCGACGTCTTCGCCCCGCGCCACGGCTGTCCAGTACGCCAAAAGCTGCAGGGGAATGGCGGCGAGGACCGGCATGAGCAGGGGCTCGAAAGCCGGCACGGCAATCCGGAGGTCTGCGGGAATGGCCGGGGCGTCGGCACGGGCCACGGCCCAGACGCAGGCCCCGCGCGCTTTAACCTCCAAGATATTGGAGAGCGTCTTCTCCCATAGCTGGGGCTGCGTGACCAGGGCAATGACCGGCACGCCATCTTCGATCAAGGCCAGCGTGCCGTGTTTGAGTTCGCCCGCGGCATAGGCTTCGGCGTGCAGGTAGCTGATTTCCTTTAATTTCAGCTGCCCTTCTTGGGCCAGTGCCCAATCCAGGCCGCGCCCGATAAAGAAGACGTCGCGGTGCCGGGCCAGATCCTGCCCGTAGCCGGCCATCGCCTCAGCCAACGACTCGAGCAGCTGACTCCCTGCTTCGGGCAGCCCGGCAAGTTGTGAGACCAAGTCCGGGCGCGGGCGACCGCGTGCGGCAGCCAGGGCCAAGGCAAAGAGGGTCAATACCAAGATCTGAGTGGTATAGGCCTTGGTAGAGGCCACGGCGATTTCCGGTCCGGCGTGGGTGTAAGCCACGGCATCCGCCTCGCGGGCCAACGTGGAGCCCACGGTATTGGTGATGGCCCACACCGGAACCCGAAGACGCTTGGCGAGCGCCACGGATGCCAGGGTATCGGCCGTCTCCCCAGACTGGGAGATGGCCACCACCAGGGTGCCCGGCTCCAGGAGCGGATGGCGGTACCGGAACTCAGAGGCCACTTCTACGTCCACCGGAACCCGCGCCAACTCCTCGACCAACGCCTTGCCCACCAACCCGGCGTGGTAGGCGGTACCGGCCGCGACCATCTTGATTCGGCGCACCGCCTCCAAGCGCGGGCGGGATAACCCCAGGGCCTCCACCACCACCTGGCCTTCCTCCACCCGACCCAACAGGCAGTCGGCCCAAGCCTGAGGCTGATCCATGATTTCCTTGAGCATAAAGTGGGCGTACCCCCCGCGCTCGGCCTGCTCCAACGACCAGTCGATCTGCAGCACCGGACGCTTTACAGGCACCCCCGCCCCGTCCGAGATGTCTACCTGCTCGGGCGTGACCACGGCCACGTCGCCGTTCTCCAGCACCAGCGCTCGCCGCGTGCGCCGAAGAAAGGCGGTAAAGTCCGAAGCGAGATAGTTCTCCCCCTGCCCGAGGCCGACCACCAAGGGGCTCGACCGGCGGACGGCCACGATGCGGTCGGGGTGGTCGGCGGCCACGGCCAAAAACGCATACGCCCCCTTCAACCGCGCCTCGGCCCGGCGCACTGCCTCCACCAAGTCCTCGGTTGCGCCGTACTCCTCCAACAGGTGGGGGATGACTTCGGTGTCGGTGTCCGAACGGAAGCGGTGGCCCTTGGCCTCTAACTCGCGCCGGAGCGGTTGGAAATTCTCAATGATGCCGTTGTGGACCACGGCGATGCGTTGGCGACAGTCGACCTGCGGATGCGCATTGATATCGGTCGGGCGGCCATGGGTGGCCCAGCGGGTGTGGCCGATTCCGCACCGCCCGGATACGGGCGCCGACGCCAAAGCCGCCGCCAACCGGCTCAATTTGCCTTCGCGCTTGGTGATGGCCAACCCCTGAGGCTGCACCACCGCCACGCCGGCCGAGTCGTACCCGCGGTATTCCAGGCGTTGAAGCCCTTCCAACAAAAACGGCAGCGCATCTGCTTCGCTTCCCACAAACCCGACGATCCCGCACATGCTGCGACCCCTCCACCCGGTCGAGTTCCCTACCCTGCCAGCCGTCGGTGGACTTACGAGGGCGCCCGCGCCGGGCCCACGGCAGCCTCCACCACGGCCGCCAGCCGATCCGCCCAGGCGGTGGTGGCAACCGCGTCCCGCCCCTCCACCATCACCCGCAAAAGCGGTTCGGTCCCGGACCGCCGGACCAGCACACGCCCCTCTTGCCCGAGCGCCGCTTCTGCAGCCGCCACCGCCTCCGCAAGTCCCGGAATCGCGCGCCAATCCCGGTATTCGGGCGGGATGGTCAGGTTGCGCAGCACTTGGGGGAACGGTTCAAACCCCTCCACCAGCTCTGCCAGGGAGCGACCGCTCCAGGCCATCTCCCGCAACACCGCAAGCGCCGTCAACAGCCCGTCGCCGGTCTCGGCCCACCGCCGGAGGATGATGTGCCCCGACTGCTCGCCCCCGAGGTCGGATCCGGAATCCTTGAGGGCCTGCGCCACCCAGCGATCCCCAACCGGTGTGCGCACCAACGCCACGCCGATACGGGCCAAGGCCTGTTCCAGTCCCAGGTTGGCCATCACCGTGGCCACTACCCGGCGGACGCCCAGTTCCCCCCGACGGATCCACCCTTTGGTCAAAAGGTAGAGGAGCCCATCGCCATCGACCACCCGCCCTCGGTGGTCCACGGCAATGAGGCGGTCGGCGTCACCGTCAAACGCCAACCCCACATCGGCCCCCCGCTCGACCACTGCTCGGCTTAACGCCTCCGGGTGCGTCGCGCCACATCCCTGATTGATCCACCGGCCTCGCGGCAAGGCGTGAATGGCCTCCACCTGCACGCCGAGCGCCTCCAACACCGCCGGGACGGTGGCCACTGCTGCCCCCCACGCCAAGTCGACCACCACCCGCACCGGGGCCACCTGGCCCCGAAAGAGGCCCACCAGGTGGTCGCGGTATCGAGCCAGGGCCTCTTCGGCCACCGAGACGATGTTCCCAACCGCCACCGGTTCCGCCAACGTCCACCGCCGCTGTGCCACCGCTGCCTCCACGGCCGCCTCGACGGCGGGGTCCCATTTGCCTCCGTCCTCGCTCAACAGTTTGATGCCGTTGTAAGCGGGAGGATTGTGGGAGGCGGAGATCATGATGCCGGCGGCCGCACCGTACGAAGGAATCAGATGGGCCAAGGCCGGCGTGGGGATGAGGCCGGCTGAGAGCACCTCCACCCCACTGGCCGCCAACCCGGCACTGAGCGCCGCCTCCAGCATGGGGCCCGAGACGCGGGTATCCCGGCCCACCAGGACCGTAGCCGGCCTCGGCAAGCACGTCCCCGTCGCCAACCCCACCGACAAGGCCAACTCCGGCGTCATCTCGGCGTTGGCGATGCCGCGCGCCCCATCGGTTCCGAATAAGGACAAACTCGCTCCTCCTTTGTCGCAGTCCTCCCCGGCCCCCGCGCCTGTTTACGGGCCGCGGGCGATCCCCACCGTCGCCGTCACGGTATCGGCCCCCACGGCCGTCACCCCAGCCGGCAACTGGACCGGAACTGTGCGGGTGACATCGGCCGTCGCCCCTCCGATGTCGATAGGGGCCGTGTTGACTGACGTCACGCCCTTTAGGCTGGCCACGGTGCCGGTAATGGTAATCTTCCCCGGGGTGACCGTAATCCCGGTCACATGATATCCGTTGGCGGGGTGTCCGGTGAGTTGCACCACCACCCCCACCGTCGCCTGCGGGGGTTTAGGCGCGATCTTGACGTTGGCGGTGATCATCGGAGGGTCGATGGCCAGATGGGAGACGGCCTCGCCGTGGGCATCCAGGGGAACCAGAATCACCTCCTCGGCAAAGCTTTGGGTGCGGCCCTGGACCGGCAATTCCGCCACCAGGCGCCGGACGCGGTCAAGGTCATTCGTGGGCCCACTGACCACCGCCGACCGCACTGAGGGGACAATGGCGTCCAGTTGGTAGGCGTTGGGCACCGTCCCCACAGCTTCTACCTGGACCGGCAACGTGCGGCTGCCGATCTGGTCCAGCACCACTCGGATCTGGGACGGGCTGACACTCACCAGACTCGTGTCGGAGGGCACCGAGGCCACCACCGGCAAGCTGTAGGTACCGGGTTTGGTGATGTGGCTCAGATCCACCCAGGCGGCAAAACTGCGCAAGCTGGCGCCGGCCACGACCTGCGGTGGCCCTTTGATCTGAATCTCCACGGCATTGGGCTGCAGGCTGGCGACATCGAGGTTCTTGGCCCCCGGCGGCGTCCACTCCAAGGCCACGGGCCCAAAATTGCGGTTGGCGTCTTTCTGATTGGTCAGGGTGACCTGAACCCAGAGCGCAATGGCCACTAATACCGACAAGATCTTGAGCAGGGTGTCGTTCTCGAACAGCCGGTCCATCTAAGAACTCGCACCCCGGTGCCAGATGCGCAGCGCCGAAGCCGGGCGCGGCCGGAACAGGCGCGTTAACGTCTCGCGCAGGGCACGGTCCTCCAAGCGCCGCTGCAAGCGCCCTTCCACGGCCAGCGAGATCCAGCCGGTCTCCTCCGAGACGGCGATGGCCACCGCATCCGATTGTTCGGTGATGCCGATAGCAGCGCGGTGACGGCTGCCGAGCTCGCTGCCCGGCTGAGCGCTCTCAGTCAATGGCAAAAAGGCTGCCGCAGCGATGACGCGATTGCCGCGAATGATGCAGGCCCCATCGTGCAATGGGGTGTTGGGCGTGAAAATGTTTTCCAAGAGCGCAGCCGTGGCCACGGCCCCAATCGGGATGCCGGTGGCGGCGTACTCGTTCAGGCCGGTCTGGCGTTCGAGGACAAACAGCGCGCCGATGCGATTGCGGGAGAGGTAGTCGGCGGCCCGCGCCACCTGGTCGATCATGGTGGCGGTATCCATCTCTTCGTGGTTGAGAAAGCTCTCCGAGAAGAACCGCCCTTGCCCGATTTGCTCGAGAGCCCGGCGCAACTCCGGTTGGAACACGATGGGCAAAGCCACCACCAACATCGTCTCGATATCCTGCAACAGCATGTGCGTGGTGTATAGGTGCAGCCAGTTGGCCACCGGCGCCGCCACCAACACGGCGATGATGCCCTTCACCAGCTGGAGCGCGCGGGTGCCCCGGATGAGGAGAAACAGGCGATAAAACCCGTAGGCGACGATGGCGATGTCCACCACCGAAAGAAGCCAGGATGACCAGCTCATGTTGGCAACCAACTGAAGCACGCCGCATCCCCACCTGCTGCAAGGAATCCCTGCCTTGCTATCAAGGGTACCACAATCCGATCCAAAACCATATGGGAGCCGCCGCATCGGCCCCCGCGCCCCTTGTGCTAGACTCGGGGAAGGACCTGGGGCGGGCAGAGAGGGGGGTAGCCGTGAAGGCAACCGGCACCGGCGACGCCGAATCCGGGCGAAAAGGACAAGCCGGCGCGTCCCGCCGCATGGGGTGGGCGGCCCTTCAGCGCACGGCGGCCGTTGTGGGGCTCTTTCTCGCCATGGCCTGGGCCGTGTTCTGGCACGGCCGCTGGCAACCGGCCGGAGCCGAAGCCGACGCCTCTCGCGAGGCGCTGTGGCGGCAACTGGCCCGCCGCTTCCGGATCGTGGCCGAACGCCAGGGCGGCCTGTTGATCAAGGTGGGCCAATTTCTCTCGAGCCGCGTCGACCTTCTGCCCAAACCCTTCATTGAAGAACTGCAAGAACTCCAAGACGCCGTGCCGCCTGCGCCTTGGCCGTTGGTCCGAGCCGTCTTAGAACACGAACTCGGCCCCATCGCCGAACGCTTTGCCGACTTCGATCCCGAGCCGGTGGCGGCCGCTTCGTTGGGACAGGTCTACCGCGGCCGCTTACCCTCGGGCGAAGAGGTGGCGGTCAAAATCCAGCGCCCGGCCATCCAGTCCTTGGTCTCCGCCGACCTCGTCGGGCTGGAGATGGTGGTCGCCCTCCTGTCCCGCTTTACCCGCTTTGGCCGCACCTTCGACCTGCCCACGGTGCTCCGGGAGTTCCGCCACATGGTGGCGCAGGAATTGGATTACCGCCACGAGCTCGACAACACCGAACGGCTACGCGCCACGTTGGCCCATCTGCCCTGGGTGCGGGTCCCGCGCACCTATCCTGAGCTTTCTACGGGCCGCGTGCTGACGATGGAGTTCTGGCGAGGCATCAAGGTCAATCAGCGCCAAGCGCTCGTGGACGCGGGGGTGGACGTGCCGGCCTTGGCCCAGCGCCTGATCCATCTTTACCTCTTTATGGTCCTCGATGCCGGATTCTTTCACGCCGACCCCCATCCCGGCAACCTGTTGGTCCTCCCCGGCGACGGAGCCGTGGTGCTTTTGGACTACGGAATGGTGGGGCGGATCGAAATGGCCCAAAAGCGCCAGATCCGGCGGCTGTTCACGGCAGTCACGCTACGCCAGCCCTCAGAACTCGTCGAGAGCCTGCGCGCCTTGGGCATGATTCGACCCGAAGCCGACCTCGGACGGCTCCGGCGCGAGGTGCGCTACCTTTTGGACCGGTACTATGCGGAGACCTTGGACCAGTTGGCCCGCCTGGACGTGGTGCACTTGATGCGCGACCTCGAGGGGCTCTTGCGTGAGGAGGCCGTCCAGATCCCCGGCGAGTTTGCCTTTCTCGGGCGCGCCATCGCCATCTTGGTGGGCCTGGCAACGGCCCTGGATCCCAACATCAACCTGATTGACCTCTTCGCCCCTTATGTCCAACGCCTGATGACCGAAGAGCGCGGGGGCGTGACCGGCATGGTGCGCAGCGGGCTGCGGCGCTGGAGCCAGGCCGCCGCGGCGGCTCCGGAGCTGATCTTTCACCTGCTCCAGGAGTTGGAGAACGGCGAGTTCGAAGCCCAATGGACGTGGAACCAAGGGGCCGACGCCCTGCGTGGCCTCGCCGCCGAAGTGTCCCGCCTGACCCGCGCCATCTGGGTCGTCGGGCTCTGGCTGGTGGCGGTGGGACTGGTCACCCACGGCCATCCAGGATGGGCGGCCTTGGCAGCGGCCACCGGCGCCGCCATCCTGGTGCGGGGCTGGTTGGGGCGCCCGGGCGCGTAAGGGCCGAACGGCAGCAGAAAAGGGGCCAAACGGGCCTTGGGCGTCTGAGTCCCCCTCGGTACGCTGAACCTACCGCCAGCGGTCGCTGACGCGCTGAGCGGACGGGAGCCGCCGAAGGAGGGACAGACCATGGAAGCCGCCGAGATCCTGACGGCGTGGGAGAAAGCCGCCGCACCCGCACTGCGCCAAGCCGCCGAGGCACTGGCAGGACTGACCGGCCTTGCGGTTGCGCTCGACGACGCCTGGGTGGAATGGATTCCTTGGCGCCATTTCGTGGAGCAGCTCACGGCCGCCTACCCTGCGCCTCTCTACCTCGTGACTACGCAGGCCCGTGGCCTGTTCGACGTCGAGTGCTGGCTGGTGTTCACGGCCCCGCATGCCCAAGCCTTGGTCCAAGCCGTCACCCGGTCCCCTGCCCCCGAGCCGTTGGATGCCCGGGCCTGCTCGGTCTTGGCGGAGGTCGGCGAAGTGGTGGCCTCGGCGTTCGTCAACGTCCTCGCCGACCGCTTCCAGGCCGCCTGGAAGCCCGAGCCCCTCCAGGTGCACTACGTGACAGCCGGCTGGCTCGAGGACCGGGCACCCGGCCCCACGCGGGTATTGGTGACCGAGGCCCGCATGCGAGTCACCGGCACCCCGGTGCGGGCCTCGCTCCTCATCCTGCCCCGGGACCTTCACGCTGGCGCCCCGTGAGCTGCCCGGCCCGTTTACGCCTTCATTTCGGCCGGGGTGTCGCGCCCCTCCTTGACAAAGTAAGCCAAGGCTTGCAGTTCGAGCATGAGGTCGATATTTTTCACGATCACCTCCGGGCGATCGGTCAAAATGGCGACGGGCGCGAAGTTCAGGATGGCGCGGACTCCGGCATCGGCCAGCCGCTCTGCCACGCTCCGGGCGGCATAGTCCGGCACCGTCAACACCGCCAAGGCGATCTGCCGCTCTTTGACCAACCGCTCGAGGTCGCGGACGTCCTCCACGCGCAGCGGCCCGATGGCCGTGCCGATGACTTGGGGATCGACGTCCACCACAGCCACCACCTCGGTGTCGCTGCGGTTGTTCTGGGTATAGCGCACCAACGCAGTACCGAGATGCCCCGCACCGACCACCATGACCCGGACCCCGCGGTCGATGCCGAGGATCCGGCGAATCTGCCGCACCAGTGGCGCCACCTCGTAGCCGACGCCGCGGGTGCCAAAGGCGCCAAAATAGGCGAAGTCCTTGCGCACCTGCTCGGACGAAAACCCCGCCGCCTTTCCCAGCGCCACCGAGGTGATGCGCTCGGCATGGGTCAGTTCCAACACCCGAAGGTAGGCCGGCAGTCGGCGGATGGTGGTGTCTGGGATGCGACGCGCCCGCCCTACCATCAGCGGTCCCGTTCCACCACAAACCGCGCCAAGGCCACCAGGGCCTCCCGCGCTGGCCCCGCAGGCACCGACGCCAAGGCCTCCACCGCCTGTCCGGCTTCACGCCGCGCGTACGCCAGCGCCTCATCCAAGGCGCCGCTGGCCTCCAACACCTGCCGCACCTCCTCGATGGGGACCGGTTTGCGCTGAAGCTGCGCCCTGAGCGCCGAAGCCCACTCGGGCCGGGACAAGGCGCTTAAGACCGGCAAGGTGTACACGCCGCCCGCGATGTCCCCGCCGGTGGGCTTGCCCAGGCGGCCCGGGTCGGCGCGCCAATCCAACACGTCGTCGACCACCTGAAAGGCCATGCCCAGGTGGTGCCCGTACCGCGCAAGCCCCGCCTCCACCGCCTCCGGCGCTTCGGCCGCGCGGGCGCCCAAGGCGCAGCTTTGAGCCAGAAAATGGGCGGTCTTGTCCGCGATCCGCCGACGGTATTCTTCGGCGTCGGTCTCCCGGAACAGGCTTAAGTTTTGGGCGATCTCCCCTTGACACATCACGAACACAATGTCTGCCGCCAACGCCACGATATCTGGCCGCCCCGTGTCGGACAACAATTGGAACGCGCGTGCAAAGAGGTAATCCCCCGCCAACACCGCCACCGGGTTGCCGAACCGCTGGCGGACCGCCGCCTGTCCCCGCCGTACGGTGGCCTCATCGATGATGTCATCGTGGACCAGAGTGGCGAGATGAATCATCTCCACCGCCGCCGCCACCACCCGCACCGCCTGCGCTTCGGGATGGCGGCCAAAGCGACTGGCCAACAGCACCAGCGTGGGGCGAAGCCGCTTGCCGCTGGTGGCCAAAAGGTATTCGGCCACCTGGCGCACCAGCGGGTTCTCGGCGGTCAAGGTCGCGGTCAACACCTCGTCCACCGCGGCCAGATCCGATTCCACCAACGTAAACAGGCCCAACGGCTGCTCCCCTCTATTGCCCAAGGCAAACCCCGCGCTTTTCGTATACTATAGCAAGCCCCTCGCCCGCCGTCGATCCGGGTCCTACCGCAGCCAGAAGAAGTTGGCCGACTGGTCGACGATATGCATCATCGGACTGGGGTAGACGCCGAGGAAGAGCGTCCCGCATGCCGCCACCACCAACACCGCTCCGCCTGCCCACGACCAGCGGAACGCCTGCACGCGCTCCGAGCGGCTGCGCGCAAACATCCGCTGCAGCGGGCGAAGATACGCGGCCAGCCCCACCAAGGTCCCGACCACCAGGCCCACCGCCAGGCCGGTCTGGTTGGCGACTAGCGCCGCCTGCAAGAGGTAGAACTTGCCGATAAATCCGGCCGTCAAAGGGATTCCCGCCAGCGACAGCATGACCACGATGAAGAGCGCCGCCGCCCAGGGATGGGCATACGCCAACCCTTCGAGGTCGTCGAGCTGAACCCCTTCCCCGTTGCCCTCCACAAGACGAATGAGGGCGAAGGCGCCGATGGCCGCAAGCCCATACGGTACGAGGTAGAAGACTGCAGCCATCGACCCCAAGAAATTGTGCGCGGCGATCCCCACCAAAAGAAATCCAGCATGGCCGATACCTGAATAGGCCAACAGCCGTTTGAGGTCGCGCTGGGGCAACGCCAACAGGTTGCCCACGATCATGGTCAGCACGGCGAGGTAACCGATGAGGGGGCTCCACCACTGGGCCTGCGGATAAAAACCGTACGCCACCAGTCGCAAGATGGCAGCCGCTGCCCCCACCTTGGTCCCAAACGCCATGAGGTTGGTGACCGGTGTGGGCGACCCTTCATAGACATCGGGCACCCACATGTGAAACGGCACCATCGCCACCTTGAACCCCAGGCCTACGAGCACCAAAAGGAATCCCACTCCATACAGGCCAAATCCTGTGCCCAACGGCAGGTTGGGATAGCGAACAAACAGCGTAGTCCCCGTCGCTCCGTACAAGAGGGCCATGCCGAAAAGCAGGATGCCGGACGAAAACGCGCCCAAGAGCAGGTATTTTAATCCGGCCTCGCCTCCGAGCGCCGTCCGCTCGCTCGCCGCCAGCACGTAAAGCGGCAGCGAGAGCACCTCCACGCCCAAGAAGAGCCAGATGAGGTTGCCGGCCTCAGCCACCATCATCATGCCCAACACGGCCACCGCCACCAAGGCCGGAAACTCGGGCCCGTAGCGGTCGCCGTTCCAGGACAAGAGCAGGGACGAGACGCCGGCCGCCACCACCAAGAGGTCCACGAGACTGCTGAACGGATCGGCGATCATGGAGCCGGCAACCAGGAGCGAGAGATTCCCCTCCGCCTGCCACAACACCGCCGCGTCCACCCCCGCGGCCAGGAGCAAGACCAACGCCACCCAGAAGGCGCCGTTCCGCCAACGGGGAAGGCCGAGGGTGGCCAGCAAGCTCATAAGCGCACCACCCGCCACCAAAATCTTGGGAAGGAGGTACACCATCAGCGCATCCCTCCTTTCCCGATTCCGGTCCCCACGGCCGCATGCCCGACCAACCCCACCGCCCGGTAGAGCGTAGGCGCCGCCCGGCTGGTGATCGACGCGGGCCAGACGCCAAGCAACAGGATGAGGCCGGCCATGGGAAGCACAAACGCCAGCTGCCGCGGGCCAAGGTCGCGGCCCGGAGCCGGAGCCGTCGGCGGCGGCCCCTGCATCGTCCCCTGGAACAGGCGTAACATGTACCAAGCCGCCACCACCAGCACGATGACTGCCACCACCGCAAAACCCACGGCACCGGCGACCAACCCTTGGACGATGAGGTACTCGCCCACAAATCCCGGCAGGCCGGGCAACCCCAGCACGGCTAAGGCGAAGAATTGAAAGTACGCCGCCAGCCGCGGCAGGTGGCGGGACAATCCGCCGAGCCGGCCCAGCTCTCGCGTCCCGGTGGCCTCCTCCAACCATCCCAAGAGGATGAACAGTCCCCCCACCATCAACCCATGGGCCACCATCTGGAAGGTGGCCCCGAGGATCCCGGCCCGGGTCAACGAGAAGACGCCGAGCGCGATCATCCCGAGGTGAGACATCGAAGCGTAGGCCGCCACCAACTTGGTGTCTTTTTGCCGCAGTGCCACCAGCGCTCCGTACACGAGGTCGACGGCAGCCCACACCAACAGCCCCATGCGCAAGGGAACAAGTGCCGGGCCAAACAGCGGCAACAAGACGCGCAACAGCCCAAAAATCCCGGCCTTGGACAACACCCCTGCCAACAAGGCCGTCACCGGTGCCGGCGCTTCGCTGTAAGCCTCCGGCATCCAGCCGTGCAGGGGCCATAACGGCGCCTTGATGGCGAAGGCGATGAGGAACGCCGTAAGGAGCCACCCCACGGAGCCCGCAGGCCATGGCGTTCCGGCCAAGGCCGCGATTTCAAACGTGTACCGCCCCGTCACCTCGGCGTGGATCACCGCCACGGCCACAATCCCCACCAACATGAAGAGGCTCCCCACCAAGTTCATGATGAGCCACTTCAGGGCCGCCGCGCGCGCCTGCGGCCGAGGCGCCGCACTGAGAAGGAAAAAGATGGGGATGAGGATGGCCTCCCAGAAGAGGTAGAAGACGAAGAGGTTCAGGGCTAAAAAGAGCCCCATGGTGGCGAACTCGAGCAAGAGCAGCCAGAAAAAGTAGGTGCGGCCCCGCTCCGCCGGCGACACGAACACGGCGGCCCACGTCAGGACCGCAGACAGGCCGAGGAGGAAGAGAGAAAGCCCGTCCACTCCCAGGTGAAAGCGAATCCCCCACTCCGGAATCCAGTTCCACACCAAGGCCAGTCGATGCGGAGCGCGGACCAGGACCGCTGCCCACACCGCCACCTCCGCCAACGCCCCAATCGTTGCCGCAGCCTTGGCCGCCGCCTTGGGCAGTATCCAGAGCACTCCGCTCATCCCCAAGGGGACGAGCAACAACGCCCACAACATGCGAATCCTCCTCTGCCGTGCTAGACGCGGATCAAATAGTAGGCCAGGATGGCGCCCAACCCCACCAGGATGGACAGGCCGTATCGCCGCACGTACCCCGACTCCAATGGCCTCAGGTCCTCAGCCCAGGCGGCCACCGTGCGCCCGATGGCCCGCACCCCATCCAGCACAGCCGGTTCCACCGCACTCTCGAACGCGCTGCCCACCGCCTTCAACGGAGACACCACGGCCCAGGTCCAGGCCTGGTCCATGCCCCACGCCGCCAGCATCCAGCGGCCGGGGATGCGGTCGGTTCCGGCCTTCGCCGGCACCTGGCGGACGCCATACAGGACATAAGCCACCAGCCCGCCCACTACTGCCAGCCCCACCGTCAACCCGGTAGAAAAGAGCGGGCCCTCCTGCAGCGCGGCCGTCCCGGCCCCCGGATAGGCGTGAAAGGTCGGGGCCAACCAGGCGTCGAGCCCCCGGCCGAACCCCCCGCCGATGACTGCCAACACCGCCAGCAGCAAGACCGGAACCGTCATCACTGCCGGGGCCTCATGGGCGTGGTGGTACAGCCCCTCATCGCGCACCGGACCGAAGAAGGTGAGGAAGAAGGCGCGGAACATGTAAAACGCCGTCATGCCGGCCGTGAGCACGCCCACCCCCCAAAGCACCCAATGCCCCTCGTTGAAGGCCTGCCCCAGGATGGCCTCTTTGCTAAAGTACCCCGAGAACGGCGGAATCCCGGCGATGGCGAGACATCCCACAGCGAAGGCCCCGGCCGTCCACGGCATCTTGCGGCCGAGTCCTCCCATGCGGCCGAGGTCTTGTTCGCCCCCGAGCGCATGAATCACCGAGCCGGCCGCCAGGAACAGCAGCGCTTTGAAGAAGGCGTGGGTCAGAAAATGGAATACTCCGGCCGTCAGTGCCCCCACCCCCACGCCGAGGAACATGTAGCCCAGTTGGCTTAAGGTGGAGTAGGCCAAGACCTTTTTGATGTCCTGTTGGTAAAAGGCGATGCTGGCGGCAAAGATGGCCGTAAAGGCCCCGATGTCGCCCACCAACGCCTCAACGCCAGGGGCCAGCCGCAAGAGCGGATAGATGCGGACCATGAGGTAGACCCCGGCCGTCACCATGGTCGCGGCGTGAATCAGGGCCGACACCGGAGTGGGGCCTTCCATGGCATCGGCCAACCACATGTGCAGCGGAAACTGCGCCGACTTGGCCATGGCTCCGACGTAGAGCAAAAAGGCAGTCCAGTCGAAAAACGGATCCCCCGGCTGCGCGTGGGCAAAGACTTGAAACAGCGCCGGATACGACAGCGCATGGTAGCGCAGGTACAACAACACCAAACCCAACAAGATCCCGGCGTCGCCGAGCGTGTTCATGACAAAGGCCTTCTTCGCCGCGGCCACCGCCGATGGGCGCTCGTACCAAAACCCGATCAAGAAATAGGAGGCCAAACCCACCAAGGCCCAGCCGATGAGGAGCACGGCGAGGTTGCCGGCCAGCACCAGGAGCAGCATGGCAAAGATAAAGAAGTTGAGGTAGGCGAAGTAGCGCGCCTCCCCCGGGTCACCGTCCATGTAGCCGATGGAGTAGACGTGGATCAGGAACCCGACCCCGGTGATGACCAGCACCCACACCCCCGACAGGGGGTCTAAGAACAGCCGCCAGTGCACGGCCGGCCCAAATCCCGTCACCCACGCAAAGAGCGTGCTCTCCATCGCCCGCGCCTGCACCGGCAGGTGGCCGAGCGCCAGCACCGGCCCCAAGGCCAGCACGAAGCTTACCAGCACCATCAGGCTGGCCCACGCTCCCACCCAGCGCCGCGGAACCCCGTGGCCCAGTGCCGCGATCGACGCCGCTCCGAAAAGCGGAGGCCACAACACCGTCGCCAATCCATTCATCCCCATCGCCGACGCCCCTTTGCCGGTTTTCTCCCTCGCGCTAACCCTTCAGCCGCGAGATCTCGTCGATATTCAGCCGATGACGGCGATGGTAGACCGACACGATTAGGGCCAGCCCAATGCCTACCTCCGCCGCCGCCGTGGCGATGATCAAAAACGCCATCACCTGCCCGCTGAGGGCGTGGTGTTGGCGGGCGAAGGCCACAAAGGCCAACGCCGCTGCGTTCCACATCATCTCAGCCGCCATGAACATGATCAGCGGGTTGCGCCGCGTCAACACCCCAATGGCGCCCACCGCAAAGATGGCCACTGCCACCGCCACCGTCCACGTGGTTGCTGTCACCCGGCCCTGCCCCCTTCCCTGGTCATCGCTCCGATCCTGGTTCCGAACTGCGGGACGGCCGTTCGGGCCGATTGAGTACCAAGACCCCCAGGGCCGCCGTAAGCAGCATCATCGCCACCGCGAGAAGGTAGGGGAAGCCCCTGCCCCAAAGTGCCGCCCCCAGGGCGTTGAGGGTCCCCACCGGTCCCGCCGGGCCTAGGCCTGAAGACGGGGTTTGGGCCAGGATCAGCACCAGCACGAGGCCGATGGCCACGGACAGGCCCCCGGCCCACCATCGCTGACCGGAAAGGATTTCCGGAGCTTCCTGCTCCTCCTTGCCGGCCGTCAACAGCGTGACCACGAACAGGAAGAGGACCATGATGGCCCCCGCATAGACGATGACCTGGGCCGCGGCCAGAAACTCTGCCGACAGCATCAGATACAACAGGGCCAAGGCCAGGATGTTGAGAATAAGGCTGATGGCGCTGTGCACCGGCTGGCGCGCCGCCACCACCCCCACCGCGGCCAATACCGCGATGATGCCCACCAGATAAACGCCCCACACGGCACCTTTCCCCTTTTTGCCGTCCGCCTCCGGCGCCTTACTTGCGCACGGGAGGATGCAACAGCTCCTCTTTGTCCGCGATCATGTCCAATCGGCTGTACGCGGCTAGCTCGTTGAACGGCGTCAGCCGCACCGCATTGGTGGGGCACGCCTCTTCGCACATCCCACAGAAGATGCAGCGGATGAGGTCGACCTCGTAGTCGACCGAGTACCGGTCGGTCCACGAGATCGGCTTGCCCGGCTCGGCCTCGGCCGCCACTACGCGGATCGCGTTGGCCGGGCAGACCGCTTCGCACAGCCCGCACCCTACGCACAGCTCATGCCCGTCCTCGTCCTTGGCCAGCATGTGCTTGCCGCGAAAGCGCGGCGCGTACTCGCGGCGCTTCTCGGGATACGCGATGGTGTCGCGGGGCTCGGTCAGGGCCTTGAAGGTGGTCCCTAACCCCTTGGCCAACGCCTTCACCGTCTTGAACATCGTGCGCCCCCCTTTCCTTTCCAATCCTATCCAAATCCAATGCGCGGTTTCAGGCGCGTCGGACGCCTACAGGACGCCGCTGACGAAGGCCGCCGTCCCCAACAGGTAGAGGAACGACACCGGCAACAGCACCTTCCACCCGAACGACATCAACTTGTCATAGCGAAATCGCGGCAGCGTGGCGCGAATCCAGATGAACAGGAAGACCACAATCCCGACTTTGATGAAGAACCACAGGATGGGCGGAAGAAATCCGGGCCCAAGCCAGCCGCCGAAGAACAGCGTCACCCAAAGGCCGCTGACCGTGATGAGGTTGATGTACTCGGCCACGTAGTACAGCGCGAACCGCATCCCCGAATACTCCGTGTGATACCCGGCCACGAGCTCCGATTCCGCCTCGGGGAGGTCGAAGGGCGTGCGGTTGGTCTCGGCGATCATGGTGATGAAGAAGACCAAGAGCGGCACGATCTGCGGTAGCCAAAACCAACCCTCTCGCCGCTGGGCCAAGACGATTTGCTCCAAGTTGGCGGTGTGGGCCAGCATCAACACACCCATCGCCGAAAGCCCCATCGCCAACTCGTAGGAGATGATTTGCGCCGTGGCGCGAATGCCGCCCAACAGCGAGTACTTGTTCTGAGAGGCCCATCCGCCCAAGACGATCCCGTAGACGCCGAGCGAGCTGAAGGCGAACGCAATCAGGAGCCCGATGGACGGGTTGGCGATATCGAGGTCGACCGTCAGCCCGAAAACGTGGATAGGCGCGCCAAAAGGAATCACGGCGTCCACGGCCAAGGCGGCGAAGGCCGAGATGACCGGAGCCAGCCGATAGACCACCGGATCCGCCGAGGCCGGCATGAGGTCTTCCTTCAACATCATCTTGATGGCGTCGGCGATGGGCTGCAACAACCCGCCTGGACCCACCCGGTTCGGGCCGAGCCTTAGCTGAAAGAAGCCCAAAAGCCGCCGCTCCAAGAGCATGGTGTAGGCGAATCCGCCCATCAAGATGGCAATCAACAACAGGACTTTGACGATCAGGATCACGAAGGCGATCATCCGCCGCGCACCTCCAGCGGTTGGGCCACCGTCACCGGCCCTTCCCCAATCTGGTACACCGGAGCTTCGGCCACTCCGATGGGAAGGAAGAGCAGGCCGCGTGGCACCGTCGGGTCAGGCCCGACCGACACCGTCCATCGGCGCCCCTCCCGCTCCAGGGTCAGGCGTCCGCCACTCGGCCCGGAACCGAAGGCCGCCCAGGTCTCGGGATGAACCCGCCCCCAGAAGGCCGGACGGCGGGGGGCCAAGATCTCCGAGGGAGCGCCCTGGGCAAACACGTCGGCCTCGGCCACCACGTAGAGCTGGTCGCCCGCCAGGCGCCACGGAGGCGGGGCAGCGATACTAGGCAGATCTTCGGCCTCCGGACGCTGGGGACGGGGGAGCAGCCCCGCCTCGGTCCCGACCATGGGGTCCCACGCTTCGGGCGTCCACGGCCGCTTCAAGGCCCGCGCCAGCCCTGCAAGGATGCTGCGGACCGGTCGCGCGTCGCCCGGCGGCGCCACCGCTTCCGCCACCGGGGAAAGGCGCCCTTCCAGGGTGCTCCAGGTACCGGCCTCCTCGGCCCAGGCCGCACCGGGAAGCCATACTCCAAACCGCTCGCCGCCCTGCGGCGGAAACAGGCCTTCGAAGACGGCGTATTCGACCCGCGCCAACGCCGCCTCCACCAGTCCCGCATCGGGCACCTCGCGCATGAGGTCGGCCCCCCACACCGCGAGGAAACGGATGGCGCCGGAAGCCGCCTGCTCCAACAGTCGTCGCAAGGCCTCGTAACCGCCCGGAAACCCCGCCCACTCAAACCCGCGGGCGTTTTCTGGCCCAAACCCCGGCAACACCGGTGTGGGCCGGTCCCCCCGCACCGAAGCCAAGGCTCGCAGCACGGTCTCCACCTCAGGGTCGTGACCGTCCCAGACCAAAAGCGGCCGCTCGCTCGCCACCAAGACATGGCCCAAGGCCTCGGCTGCCGCCGGGTCCTCCGGTTCCCACGCCCCGAGTCCGGCCGCCACCGCCCGGGCCGCCGGGTGGTCTTTCGCCGCCCGCTGCAGTGCCCAGGCCAAGGTGGCCGCCATGGCTTGTGGCCGCACCACGAGGTCCCGCAGAGGCAAGGTCTCGCGTCCAAGCGGCCGCACCCCCACGCCCCAGCGCGGCAGGGCCGGCTTTCGCCGCCAGTGTTGCCGCAATTTGAGGTGCAGCACGGGCACCGCCCGGTAGGGGTCGGCCCCGATCAGAATCACCGCGTCGGCGGCCTCCAAATCGTCGTACGTGCCGTGCAGCCACGGCGGTAGATAGCCGCGCACGCGCTGGCTGATGGCCAGTTGGACCCCTGGACCCACCAAGGTCTCGGCGAATCGGCGCAGGTGGTAGGCGTCCTCCACCGTGTGCTGGCCGCCCACTACGAAGCCGACGGCTCCGGCCCCGTAGCGGTCGCGGACCTCCCCAAGCCACCGGGCCACCTGGCGCAGGGCCGCCGCCTCCGGTACCGGCCGCCCCTCCAACCGAGCCGTGAGCAACCGGCTGGGGTGCACGGCGAAGTCATAGCCAAACCGCCCCCGGTCGCACAACCAGCCCCAGTCCCGATCAGGGATGGGACGCCCCTCCACGCGCATGACATGCTCCTCGCGGGCCGTGACGGTGACGGGGCAACCGACCGGGCAATGCGGGCACACCGAAGGATAGCGCACCTGGTTCCACGGTCGGGCCTTGAAGCGATACGCCGCCGAGGTCAGCGCGCCCACTGGGCACAGGTCGATGACGTTGCCGGAGAAGGGACTGGTCACCGGGCGATCGTCGGCCGGAGCCACCACCGTTTCCACGCCCCGCCCCTTTAACATCAGCTGCGGCTCGCCGGCGTACTCGCCTAAGAAGCGCACGCAGCGCTGGCACAAGACGCACCGCTCTTGGTCGATGAGGATGAAGTCGCTGATGGGGGCATCTTTGGCCCGCTCCAACTTGGACTCGGAAAACCGCCCAGCGGGAGGCCCGTAACGAAAAGTGTAGTCCTGCAGGAAGCATTCGCCGCCCTTGTCGCAGACTGGGCAGTCGAGCGGATGATTAATGAGCAAAAATTCCAGGATGCCTTGCCGGCCCTTGTCTACGGCCGGACCCCGAGTGTGCACCACCATCCCTTCGGCCACGGGAGTGGTGCACCCGGTCACCAACTTGGGCATCTTCTCGACCTGCACCAGGCACATCCGGCAGGCCCCCAGCGGTCCCAAGGCAGGATGGTAGCAGTAGATCGGCACCTCGATCCCGATCTTGGCCGCCGCGTCGACGATCATGGTGCCCTCTGGCACCGTCACCGCTTGGCCATCAATGGTTAACCGTATCATACCTGTTCGCCCCCAGCGGGCAACCGTGCTCGCGCACGTGCGCCTCGAATTCGTCCCGGAAATGGCGGATCGCGCTGACCATAAACCCGAGGGAAGCATCCCCTAGCGGGCACAGGCACTTGCCACCGATGTTGTCGGCAAGGTCCAGGAGAAGCTCTAGGTCGCGATCGGTCCCCGCCCCCGCCTCCAGGCGCTCCAGGACGTTGGCCATCCAGTAGGTGCCCTCGCGGCAAGGCGTGCACTTGCCGCACGACTCTACGCGATAGAACTTCACGAGACGGGCCGCTGCCGCCACCATGCAGGTGCGGTCGTTCATGACGATACAGCCGCCGGACCCCAGCATGGTTCCCGCTGCCATCATCGATTCGTAGTCCAGCGGGGTGTCGATCTGATCCGGCGTCAAGAGCGGCACCGAGCTGCCACCGGGGATGATGGCCTTCAGCTGCCCCGGCTCCACGCCCCCGGCGTAGGTTTCGATCAACGTGCGCAAGGGCGTCGCCAAAGGCACCTCGTAATTGCCCGGCCGCCGCACGTGACCGCTGACGGACATGATCTTGAGTCCCGGGC
Source organism: Bacillota bacterium (assembly GCA_023511625.1). Classification (GTDB taxonomy): domain Bacteria; phylum Bacillota; class Sulfobacillia; order Sulfobacillales; family Sulfobacillaceae; genus JAIMAE01. Next base: position 51,846 of record JAIMBD010000009.1, read on the forward strand.
TCTTCTCGGTGCCCATGCTCCGGTACCATTCCGCGCCGTGGAGGATGAGCATGGGCACGTTGGCGATGGTCTCGACGTTGTTGACGATGGTCGGCTGTCCGTACAGACCGGCCACGGCTGGAAACGGCGGCTTTAAGCGCGGCTGCCCGCGTTTGCCTTCGAGCGACTCCAAAAGTGCCGACTCCTCGCCGCAGATGTACGCGCCGGCTCCCCGATAAAGGTGGATGTCCAGGGAGTACCCGCTGTCGAGGATGTTCTCGCCGAGATAGCCGCGGGCGTACGCCTCGCGAATGGCCCGGCGCAGCTGTTCCGCTCCGTGCAAAAACTCGCCCCGACAGTAGATGTAGGCCTCGTGACTGCCGATGGCGTAGGCCGAGATGACCATGCCCTCGATGAGCTGGTGCGGGTTGTGCTCGATCAGTTCGCGGTCCTTGAAGGTCCCCGGTTCGGCTTCGTCCGAATTGACCACGAGATAGCGGGGGCGCCCATCGTTGGGCAGAAATCCCCACTTCATGCCGGTGGGAAACCCGGCGCCGCCGCGCCCGCGCAACCCAGAGGCCTTGACTAAGTCCACCACTGCCTGCGGCGTGAACTCCTTGAGCGCGCGGCGCAGGGCGCTGTACCCCTCGTGGGCTTCGTAGACGGCGATCTGGTCGATGTCCGGCACCTCGCGGTGCCGCAGCAGATAGTAGCGCTGCCCGTCCGCCACCCTATTCGTCCTCCTTCAAAAGCGCCTCAAAGGCCTCTGGGGGAACCGGCCCCCGGTACCGCAGGTTGACCTGGGCCACCGGCGCGAGGTCGCAGGCCGCCAAGCACTCGGCTTCAAACAAGCTCACGGCGCCGTCGGGCGTGGTCTGCCCTTGGCGGATACCGAGATGCGCCTCCAACCGGTGCATCAAGGCGTCAGCCCCTTTGAGGGCGCAGGGGAGGCCGACACAGACGTGGATCACCCGCCGGCCCACCGGCCGCTTGTAAAACAAGGTGTAAAAGGAGGCCACCGACTCCACCGTCGTCACGGGCAAGTCCAGGAGCGTCGCCACGTCCGCGAGGGTCTCGGGAGAAAGCCATCCCTCTTCGGTCTGGATCCGATGCAACAGCGGCAGCAGCGCCGAGTGGGCCCGGGGAAACTCCTGCTTCAACTCCTCGGCCCAGGTCTGCCAATGCGGCTTCATTTGTCGACATCTCCCAACATGATGTCGATGCTCCCGATGGTGGTGATGACGTCGGCCACCAACCCGTCCCGACACATCAGAGGCATCGTCTGCAGGTTGTAGAACGACGGCGTGCGCGCGCGCCACCGATAGGGGCGCGGCCCTCCGTCTGACACCAGGTAGTACCCCATCTCCCCCCGCGGACCTTCGACGGCTTGGTAAACCTCCCCGGCCGGTACCGAGAACCCTTCCGTGACCAGCTTGAACTGGTGGATGAGCGCCTCCATGTTGCCGTAGATCTCGTCCCGCGGCGGTAGCGCCACCTTGCGATCGCTGGTGGTGTACGGCCCATGCGGCGTGATCTTCTCCAGCGCCTGCTCCATGATCTTGTGGCTCTCGTACATCTCGTCGATCCGGACCCAAAACCGCGCCCACGCATCGCCTTCGGTGCGGGTGGGGACGTTAAACTCGAATTCCTCGTAACTGCTGTAGGGGTCGTCCTTGCGCAGGTCGAGCGGCACGCCGGTGGCGCGCAGGATGGGCCCCGTCACCGAATATGCGTAACACTCCTCGCGGCTGATGACCGCCACCCCTTTCAGGCGCTCGATGATCAAGGGGTTGTCCTGAACCAGGTTGAGGTACATCTTCATCCAGCGCGGGAAGTCCTTGAGAAACTCGCGCACCTTGTCGTGAAACCCGTCGGGTAGGTCGTAGGCCAGGCCCCCGACGCGGAAGTAGCTCGGGTTCATGCGCACGCCGGTGGTGGCCTCGATGATGTCGAGCAACACCTCGCGCTCCCGCATGGTGTAGAAAAACAGGCTCATGGCGCCGAGGTCCATCACGTGAGTGCCGAGCCACACCAAGTGGCTGGCGATGCGGGTCAGCTCCGCGAACAATACCCGGATGTACTGCGCCCGTTTGGGCACCTCCAGGTTCATCAGCTTCTCGACCGCCAGGACATATGCCAGGTTGTTGCTCATGGGCGAGAGGTAGTCCAAGCGATCGGTCACGGTGTTGGCCTGCTGCCAAGTCAGACTCTCTGCCGTCTTCTCGAACCCGGTGTGCAGGTACCCGATGATGGGCTCGGCGTTGACCACCCGTTCCCCGTCGAGCTCTAAGCGCACCCGCAACACTCCATGGGTGCTGGGATGCTGCGGGCCGAGGTTGATGACCATGGTTTCTTCCTGGAGTTCCCCCGCCCGATCGCGGAATTTCTCCGTCGCCATCTCGCACCTCCGGCTAATCGATGCGGGGACCGCGCAGCGGATAATCCTTGCGCAAAGGATGCCCCTCCCAATCGTCGGGCATGTAGATCCGCGTCAGGTGGGGATGTCCCTCGAAGCGAATGCCGAAGAGGTCGTAGGCCTCCCGCTCCGGCCAATCGGCCCCCGGCCAAACCTCGGTGACGCTCGGCACCGCCTCGTCTTCGTCCACCCGGCACTTGACCCTAAGGCGCGCCCGCGTGTCGGGATTCAAGAGATGATAGACCACCTCGAAGCGAGGGCGCTCGGGGAGGTAGTCGACGCCAGCCACATCGATCAGGAGTCGATACCCTTCCTCGTCGTGCAGGTACCGAGCCACGGCCAACAGCACCGATTTGGGCACGCGCACCGTCGGCTGGTCAACCGCCGGCATCGGCTCGACGGCCTCTGGATGGCGCGCCTTCAGCCGCTCGACCACCCCCGCGTCCCCGATCATGCCCCTCGGGCCTCCCGCTTGATCTGAGCCTCTAGCTCCTTGTATTTAGGCGGCAGCCCCTGGGCGATCTTCTCCTGCAGTTTGAGGATCCCGTACATCAACGCTTCCGGGTTGGGCGGGCATCCGGGGATATAGACGTCCACCGGCACCACGTGGTCGACCCCTTGAATGATGGCGTAGTTGTCAAACACGCCCCCTGACGACGCGCACGCCCCCATGGAGATGACCCATTTCGGTTCCGGCATCTGCTCCCAGATGGTGCGCAGGACGGGCGCCATCTTTTGGGTGACGCGCCCCGCCACAATCATCAGGTCCGCCTGGCGCGGCGAGGCACGGAACACCTCAGATCCAAAACGGGCCAAGTCGTAGCGCGAGTTGGTCACGCTCATCATCTCGATGGCGCAACACGCCAACCCGAACGTGGCCGGCCACAGCGACGACTTCTGCGCCCAGCGGGCCATCTTTTCTACTGTGGTCAGGAGGATGGACCGCTCTACCTCCCTTTGATCGGTGCTCAATGCCACTGAAATCCCCCCCGTTTCCACAGGTAGCCGAAGGTCACCGCCACCACTGCCAAAAAGGGCAAGGCGTGCCAAAACCCGCTCCGCCCGAGATCGCGGAGGCTGGTGGCCCACGGGTACAAGGCCATCACCGCCACGTCGAAGATCATGAACAACATCGCCACCCGGTAAAACCGGACCGAAAAATACCGCACGGGCGCTTCGGGCACGATGCCAGACTCGTAGGTCTCCCGTTTGAGGCCCCCGGGCGCGCGCGGCCCCAAGCGCTCCGAGGCGAAGGACATCGACAGGGCCACCAAGAGGGCCACCACCAAATAGACCAACAGCGCCTGATACTCCCCGATCACGCCCGCACCCCCTCCATCGCCATCAGCCGCAGGAACTTGTTCGCCCTTTCACATTACCTTCCGCAACCCAGCTTCTGCTGTTTCACGCCTATTGTATCCCAATGACTGGCGAAATCCTAGTCGGGGGACGGCCGCGTTACAACGGCCGCTCGTGGGCATCCTCGCCGCCTTCTGGCTTAAGCCCGCGACTGACTAGCCAGGCCAAAAGAGCCGGCACCACCAGAAACCCGAAGAACAGGGTGACTGCCAGCGCCACTGTCGCCTCCCTCCTTTCGCTTCCCTGCCCGTGGGCGACCTCGCCCATCATCCTACCCCAGCCGTGTGGCCCCTGCAACCGCCCGCCCCTTGGCCCCGGGACGCGCCTTCGGTATCATGGACGGCGTAGGCACCGAAGCCGACTCTGGGACTCTCACGCAATCAAGACCCCAGAGCGAGGGAGGCAGACGATGGCCCCGACCGTCAAAATGCGCGTGACCGCCAGTGCCACCTTGGCCCAAGCCGCCCCCGGCGCCGCCCGCAATTACGACGTGGCCGGCGCAATGAACCGCTGGGGATGGGTGGTGCACGGCAACCCTCCGCCCTCCGGCGCCGACGACCTGCCCCTGCAGTGGCTGGTGACCACCCTCGACCACGCCCTCCGCCGCTATGTGACCGAAGGCGCCTCGGCGCCGCTCCGGATGTTGTTGCCCGAACTGTTGATTCACGTGTCTCGCCAATACCGCCAGATTTGGGGCCAGCGGTCGGTGTCTCCGGTAGCCAGCTTGGCCGTGGTCCGGGTCGAGGACGACCAAGTCGAGTACGGCGTGTTCGGGGAATGCTTCATCCTGGTCGAAGACGGGGTGTCCGGCAAGGAGTACCGGTTGGCCCCCACCGACACCACCCGCATCGCCGCCGACCAACGCCATCCGTTGTGGTTTTCTGCTTCGCGCGGCATCCTGCGTCCCAAAAGCCACGCCTTGTCTGTGATCTTGGCCTCGCTGGGCTTGGAGGCGGTTTGGTCGGCGACCCATGGCCCCGCCACTCCCCATGCCGTCCTGGCCGCCGTGCGCGCGGAGGGCCTGCACCCTTTGGTGGCGCGCCTCGTGTCCCGTTTCCCGGACCCAGAGCGCCGCCCAGCCGTCGCTTGCACCTACCTTAGGGTGGATCCGATTCCGACCCCCTGGTGATGGTGCCGACGGACGGCTGCCCGGAGTCCAACGCCCGCCGCAGCGCCTGCCGCATGCGGTGGTTGACGGCCGACTTGGAACGCGGCGGGTCCAAGGCCAGCCCGATTTCCCGCAGCGACCAGTCGGGGTGTTGAATGCGCAAGGTCGCCACGGCCCGCACCCCCTCCGGCAGTTCCTCCCACTCTGGGCTTTCTCGCAAGCGTTGGAGCAGGTTGGCCTGATCCAACCCCGAGACCACGGCCCGGTGGAGATTGGCCGTCTCCGAGTTGACCAAGCGGTTGATGCGGTTGCGCATGGCCCGGAGCGCCTCGAGGTTCTCGAGCTTCAACACCGCCTCATGGGCACCCACCACAGTAAGGAACCGAATGATGGCGCGGCGACCCTTCAAATACAGGGCATAGCCGCCGCGGCGCGGCACCCACTTCCCCCGGATGCGCCATCGCGCCAAAACCGCCGCCAGCACCCGGCCCTCGTCGGCATTGGGGACCCACACCTCGAGATGGGAGCTGCGGTCGGGATCGGTCAGACTCCCGTGCGCTAAAAAGGCCCCCAGCAAAAACCCGTGAGGACAAGCTTCCGCTGCGCGCAGCGGGTCAAGCGGCGGCAGGTGCCGCCCTACGATCCGAAACGGCAGGCGACGCCGGCGATCGATGTCGAGACGGGGCTCCATCCCCAAGGCCCGCATCAGGCGATAGGCCCGGCGCGCCACCGCAGCGGAAGCCACGGCCAGCGACGGCGCCTGGGCTCGTCCCGCCAGCCACTGCCCCTTCATCCCCCACCACTCCGCCGCCAGGCAGGCGCAGTCGGTCGGCAGCGGCTGCTGACTCAATCGGGCCCGCACTTGGCGCGCATAACTCCAATTCATCGGCGGCCTCGCTCTCTGAGCCGGCTCTCGAGCCACCACCCGTCCAGCCGGTGCCCCTCCGCCCAATGTGGCCGAAACCGCACCAGCACCTGCAACAAGGTGCGAGCCAACCGGTCCGGATCATGGCGCACCACCCCGTCCACCCGCGCCAAGTCGGCGGCGATGAGGGCAGGGCGCCGGGGAAAGTTGCCGGCCCAAGCCACCGGTTCTGCCCCCTCCTGGCGGTACCGCTCCAGCACCGCCGGGGGCAAGGGCGTGCGGTGCACCAGCACCACATCGACCACCGGCTGCCCCACGTGTTCCTCCACGGCCCGCACGTGGTCCCATACGGAGTATCCGGCCGTCTCCCCCGGCTGGGTCATGAGGTTGGCGACCAAGACCCGCAAGGCGCGACTTTGGGCGATGGCCTCGCCGATCGGCCGCACCAACAGGTTGGGAATGACGGAAGTATAGAGGCTCCCTGGCCCCAACACGATGAGGTCGGCCTCGCGGATGGCCGCCACCGCTTCGGCCAGCGGCGTGGCGTCTTCCGGTTCTAGCCACACCCGTTCGATTGGAGCTGGAGCCCGCCCGATCTCGCTCTCCCCGCGCAGAAGGCGGCCGTCGACTAATCGGGCCACCAGCTCCACCCGCTCTAGCGTGGCCGGCAACACCTTGCCTCGCACAGCCAAGACCCGACTCGACTCCTTAAGTCCAGTGACGAAGTCGCCCGTGGTCTGTTCCATCGCTGCCAGGAAGAGGTTGCCGAACGAGTGGCCAGCCAACGCCCCGCTCTCAAACCGGTACTGAAACAACTCCGCCATCAAGGGCTCGGTATCGGCCAGGGCCACCATGCAGTTGCGCAAGTCGCCCGGCGGCAGCATCCCAAGGTCGTCCCGCAGACGTCCCGAACTGCCTCCGTCGTCGGCTACCGTCACGATGGCGGTAAGGTTGGCGGTATACTCCTTCAGTCCGCGCAACACCACTGGCATGCCGGTCCCACCGCCCAACGCCACCACCTTGGGCCCTCGCATCAAGGAGCGGCGCGACACGATCCACCCGGCCCACGGACCGGCCCCCACCCCCTCTGCCAGGGACCGCCACAATCCCCATGCCCCACCTGCCACCACCGCAAGACTAGTCGCGGCCAAGAGGAGGACCGGTGGGCGCCACCGGAAGGCCAGGACGGCAGCGGCTCCAATCCCCATCCACCCTGCGGCCACCAGCGCCGCGTAGCGCTTCAACCGGAGGCCCGGGACCAGATACCGCCACATGCCGTCACCCCCTCCTACCGGTCGCCTTGGAGTTCGCGGTGTTCGACCTTCACCGTCCGGCCCCGCCCCTGCAAATGTTGAGCCAGGGCGTTGGCGAACACCACCGAGCGATGCTGCCCCCCTGTGCAGCCTACGGCCAGCGTGAATGAAGGTTTCCCTTCCTCCTGATAGAGCGGAATCAAAAAATCCAAGAGGGATTCGAACCGCGTCAGGGTCTCGCGGGCCACCGGCCAGCTAAAGAGCCATTCGCGCACAGCCGGGTCGTTGCCGTCCTTCGGGCGGAGAGCAGCGATGTAGTGCGGATTGGGGAGGAAGCGCACGTCCAGTACCATGTCTGCATCTTTGGGCAAGCCGTGCTTGAACCCGAAGGAAACCAGGCGGACCGTCAGCGACTCCGCCGCGGGATCGAGCCGAAAGATTTCCGCCAACCGGTGGCGCAGCTGCATCGGGGTCAACTCGGAGGTGTTCACCACCACGTCGGCCCGACCTCTTAGGGCCTCCAACGCCTGGCGTTCGACGCGGATGGCTTCGATCAAGTTGTATTGCGTCTCCAGGGGATGGCGTCGGCGCGTCTCCTGATAGCGCCGGATCTGGACCTCCTCGTCGGCTTCGAGAAACAGGATCTGGTAGTGTACCCCTTCGGCGTCTAATTCGTCCAGAAAAGCCTCCAGTTCCCGAAAGAAGATCCCGCCCCGCACGTCCAAGACCAACGCCGCCCCCTTGACCTCAGGGCTTTTCTGGATCAGCTCGAAAAACTTGGGAATCAAGGAGGGCGGCAAGTTGTCGACGCAGAAGTAGCCGAGGTCTTCGAACGCCCGCATCGCCTGCGAGCGTCCGGCTCCGGACAGCCCGGTGATGATGACCAAGCGCGCCGCCACAAAAGCCCCTCCCTTGTATGGCCCTTCACCGCCCCGGCCAGACGCCGCTCCAGGGGCTGCGCCAAAAGACGTAGGCCGCCGTAGCGGCCAAGGCCACGGCAAACGCCAAGCCAAACCCGCGCTCGGCGCGCACCTCGCGCCGGCGTCGAGCCCGTTCGACACGGCTTGGCACCTCGGGCGGCGTGCGGGAGACGTCAGCCATCCCCATCCCCTTCCTTCCTGGTGTCGATTGCGCCGGCGGCGTGACTCCCCATTCGACAGCCATCGCCGATTTCCCTCTGCGCCCGCCTCCGGACCGCTGCCACCAGGGCCTGACGCGCTCGACGTTCCGCGGCCATCGCCGCCTGGTCGGCGATGAGGTCGAGCCAAAACACCGCTCCCGGCTGCAGTTCGGCCAAGAGCCCGAAGTCGAGCGGATCGACCACGAACGGCATCGGGTAGCCCCCCGTCGTCTGCCGTTCCGGCCCAAGGATCAGGTAGTTGCCGGCGGCATCGACCTCGATCACGCCCGGCACGGTGGGGCGGGACGACATCGACCACGGCCGGCGGTACAGCGGCGCCCCCGCAGCGGCGACGCCCATACGACTCCAACGCCGCACCGTCAAGGGCTTCGTCAGCACCTGGGCCAAAGCCTCCCCCATCTTGGCGTAGTCGGGCCCCGGCCATACCCGAAGCCGCGCCGGCTGCGGATACGTCGGCCAATGGCGCCGCTCGAGGGCAGGCAACAGCGGCAGTACCCACCCAGGACGGGCCATCAGCACCACGGCCCCCCGACGGCGGGGGCGAAACCATCCGGCCTCGGTCATCGTCACCGCTTCCGACCGCGACCCGGCCCAGGGACGGGCCCACCATCCCCCGGCCACGGCCACGTAATAGTGCTGTCCAGGTCCGTCGCCGACCGCGATCGCCATCCCCGGTTCGAGATTCGTCGGGTGATAAAAGGCCAGGGGACGCCCGTCGACCCAAGCGGCGCGGGGCGGGCCGGCCAGGGTCACCGTCATTCCCATCCGCACCTGGGCGCAAAATCCCCCGCCCACGCCCTCCAACACGGCGGCCGAAGGCGGATTGCCCAACAGCGCATTGGCGAGCTCGGCCGCCCAAGGATCGAGGGCGCCGGCGGGGAAGACCCCACGGCCCTGCAGCCCCCATCGCCCTTGGTCCTGCACGCTTAACAGCCCGCGCACTTCAAGGAGTTCCAGCATCGGCCGCCTTCCGCCTCAGGCAGGCACCGGCCGCAGGCGCACGCGGTCTCCCGGCGCAAAGGCCACCCCGCGAGCTCCCCCGATCTCGGGCACCACCGGCACCAAGGCCCGCCCGATCCAGTGCCACCCCCCCGGGCTGGCCACCGGGTAGATCGCCGTCATGCCCTCGGCGATGGCCACGGCCCCTGCCGCAACGCGGGGACGGGCAGCCGGGCGACGGGGAAGGACCAGGCGGGGGTCGAGGTCCACCAGGTAGGCAAATCCAGGTAAGAAGCCCATCCACCCCACCCGGTACTCCCGCCCGGCGTGAATCTCCACCACCGCCTCCGGCGCAAGGCCGGTGGCCGCAGCCACCGCCGCCAGGTCAGGGCCGTCGTAGACCACGGGGATCTCCCACCGTCGCCCGCTCGGCTCCTCCTCGTCCGGTTGCGCGGCCCGCACCAGCCACTGTCCCATGTGGTGCGCCCAGCGTTCCCAGGCTTGGGGCGACCGTTCCGGGCCCACCATCGCCACCAGGGACGCCTGGCCCAACATCAGGTCGCGGACGCCCAAAGGCGGCGTTGCCTGCCACTGGCGCCACACGCGCCACAAAAGCCGCGTCAAAACCGGGCTCGGTGCCTCCCATTCCCAGAGCCACGCCTCCGGTCCATAGGCCAAGACCCGAGGAGGCCGGATCCCCGGCCGCTCAGCCACCGCACGCGGGGGCGATGGGCACCCCAGCTCCCTCCAACGCTTCGCGCACCGTCCGCAACACCGCCGCGGCCCCGGGCGTGTCACCGTGCACGCACAGGCTGTCGACGTGAAGCGTCAACCGTCCTCCGCCCCGGGTCGCAACCTGTCCGGCTACTGCCAATTCGACGGCCTGCGCCGCCGCTTGAGCAGGATCCAGAACGGCCCCGGGTTGCCTGCGCTCGACCAGGCGCCCGTCGGCGTCGTATCGCCGATCGGCAAACCCTTCCCGGATGACCCGGATCCCGGCTTCGGCAAACCACTGCACGGCCGGAGTCCCCGCCTGCACCATGACCGCGCGCGGCTCCCCCAACCGCTCCAACACCTCGACCACGAGGGCCTGCCACGGGCGTTCCCAGTTGACGGCGTGATACAGGGCGCCATGGGGTTTGACGTAAGCCACGGCCAGGCCTTGGCTCCGGCAGATGGCCGTCAACGCCCCGATTTGGGCCAACAGCTCCGGCAACAGCTCGCCCGGTGTCCCTGGCCAGGCCCGGCGTCCAAATCCCCGCCGATCGGGAAACGCCACATGGGCACCCACCGTCACGCCCCACCGCGCTGCCAGGGCCACCGTCTCCCACATGGTATCCGGGTCTCCGGCGTGGGCTCCGGTGGCGATATTGGCGGAGGTCAAGTAAGGCATCAGGGCGGCGTCGTCGCCCATCCGCCAGACTCCATATCCCTCGCCGACATCGGCGTTTAAATCCACAACGGCTTCCCCCCTTCGCCTTGGCCCACCCCAGGGGTCCGCTCCAACGCCCAGCGAATGGCCCACGCGGCGCCATCCTCGGACACCGGTCGGGTCACGGCGTCCGCCGCAGCCTTCACCTCGGGCGGACTCTGCCCCATGGCAATCCCCAGTCCGGCCCAGCGCAACATGTCGATGTCGTTCTCGGCATCGCCGATGGCCATCACCTGATCCCGAGCCACCCCTAGCCGTTCCGCCACCCAGGCCAAGGCCGGTCCTTTGCCGACCCCGGCCGGCACCATCTCCAAGTAGTCGGCCTGCGACTTCATAAACCGGACCGGGAAGTCGGCGAAGATCGGCGCCACCGCCGCGCGAAACCGGTCGAGGACCTCGGGTTCAGCTTGCAGCAAGATCTTGATGGGAGGCTCAGGCCAGGCCGTGATCTCGGCCCAAGACCGAACCCAGGCCGGAATTTTATGCTTCTGGACGTACTGGCGGACCCGAAGGTCCTCTCGCGTCACCCACAGCTCGTCGCCCACGTACACTTGACACAACAGGTCCCACTCGTTGGCCAGTGCCACCAACCGGCGCGCCGCTTCGTCGTCCAGTTGGCGCCGGTACCACCGGGTGCGTTGCGGCACCTCCACCACCTCGGCGCCGTTATAGGCAATCAAGGGGCCGCGGCGCAGCCGCAAGGCCTGCCAGTGGGGCAGCGCCGAGACCACCGCCCGCCCGGTGGCCAGGATCACCCGGACGCCAGACGCCTGGGCCTCGGCCACAGCGGATTTTAAGGCGTCGGAGATGCCGGTGCCCTGGCGAGCATCAAAGGCGGTCCCGTCCAGGTCGAGCGCGATCAAAGCGATGTCGGTGCGATCCGTCGTCACGTCTAAACCTCCAAAATCCGGCGGACGGGCGCCCCGCCGGAAAGATCCCCGCCCTGCCCACTGGAGCCGGTCGCTTCGCCTCGGGCTGCCCTGCGCCTCCGCCAAGGGCCGGGTAGCCCGCCCGTGCCGTTCACGAAGGCGAGGGGGTCCTTGTCGGCGTCTGGTTCAAATAGGCCTTGAGTGCCTCTGCGGCCCGCGCGGTCATACCGGGCAACTGCGCCAGCTCCTCCACCGGAGCTTGGGCCATGGCCTCGACATCCCGGTAGTGGCGCAGCAACACGCGCTTGCGTTTCGGCCCGATGCCCGGCACGTCGTCCAGCATCGAGCGCAGATTGCGGCGGGTCCGCAACTGGCGGTGAAAACCGAGGGCGAAGCGGTGGGCCTCGTCGCGCACCTGTTGGAGCAACTTCAGTCCCGGCGAGCGCCGGTCGAGGATGATGGGCGCCTTTTGGCCCGGCGCGTACAGCCATTCGTGCTCCTTGGCCAATCCGAACAAGGGGACCGAGCCAAACCCCAACTCTTCCAGCACGCGCGCGGCGTAGGCCACCTGCCCCGGCCCCCCATCGACCACCACCAAATCTGGGCGCTCGGCGAACTTGGCCGCACGCGGCTCGCCCTCGGCGGCGCCCGCAGCCAAGTACCGAAATCGCCGGCGGATGACCTCCGCCATGGAGGCAAAGTCGTTGGGCCCGACCACGCCGGCAATGCGGAAGCGCCGGTACTGAGACTTGTCCGGACGCCCGTCGCGAAAGACCACCATCGATGCCACCGACTCCTGGCCCTGGGTGTTGGAGATGTCGTAGCATTCGATGCGGCGCGGCAACGTCGGCAATCCAAGACTATGCTGCAGCACCAAGAGCCCCTCCTCGCGGTCGGCATCGCGGGTCTGACGCCGCCTGGCCGCCTCATCGCGTGCGAGCTCCGCATTTTGCCGCACCATGCGCAAAAGCTCCGCCTTTTCCCCTCGGCGCGGCACCCGAAGCGCCACCCTGCCGCCGGCGCGCTCCGCCAGCCATGCCTTAAGGCTTGGCGCCTCCTCCGGCTCTGCCGCCAGCAGGATCTCTGGGGGGATGTCGGTGGTGCGCGCGTAAAACTGCAGGATCAAGGCGCGGGCAATGGCATCGTCGCCCACCCCTTCCACGCCGTCCAGAGTCAAGGACTCGCGCCCCTTCAGGCGCCCTTCGCGGACCGTAAAGATCTGGACGAAGGCCTCGCCCCCCTCCACCACCCAGGCGATGGCGTCCAGGGAGCGGCCGGCGGCATGGGCCACCTTCTGCTGGGCGGTGATCTCTTCCACGGCCCGAATCTGGTCCCGCAGTTCGGCGGCGCGCTCAAAGCGCAGGGCTTCCGCCTCTTCTTCCAACCGCCGGCGCAGGTCCCGCACCACCTCGTCGGTGCGGCCTTCCAAAAACCACTCCACTTCGGCCATCATCGCCCGGTAGCGCTCGCGGTCCACCATCCCTTGGCAGGGAGCCTGGCAGCGCTTGATGTAATACTCTAGGCAGGGACGGGTCTGGTTCTTGAACTTTTGGTTGGTGCAGTTGCGGATGGGAAAGATCTTGCGCAAAAGCCGAATGGTGTCGTGGACCGACTGCGCCCGCGTGTAGGGGCCGAAGTACCGGCTGCCGTCCCGCGCAGGACGGCGGGCCACCAAAAGGCGCGGGTACTCCTCCTCCCAGGTCAGGCGCAGGTAGGGGTAGGCCTTGTCATCCTTCAGCCGGATGTTGTAGCGCGGCTGATGTTGCTTGACCAACGTGGCCTCCAGAATCAAGGCCTCAACCTCGGTGTCGGTGGCGATGATCTCCAAGTCCTGCACGTGCCGCATCATCGCCGCCACCTTGGGCTGCGATCGCGCCGATTCATGAAAATAGCTGCGCACGCGGTTTTTTAAATTCACCGCCTTGCCCACGTACAGGATGACGCCCTGGGCATCCTTCATGAGGTAGACCCCCGGGCGCTCGGGAAGCGAAGCCAGGCGCTCGGCCAGCGCCGGCGCAACCTCGACCATCGCCGTTCCTCCTTCCCCCACCGTCTTGCCCTCCGGCCGCCTTACCGCGCCACCCGCGCCTCTGTTCGCTGCAAGTGGCGCGCCAAAAATTGGCCGGTGTACGAGGCGGGGCAGGCCATCACCGCTTCGGGCGGCCCTTCTGCCACCAGCCGGCCTCCCCCTTCCCCGCCCTCCGGGCCCAGGTCGATGATCCAGTCCGCGGTTTTGACGACATCCAGGTTATGCTCAATCACCAACACCGTATCCCCTTGATCCACCAGCTGCTGCAACACCTCCAACAGCTTGCGGATGTCGTCCGGGTGTAAACCGGTCGTCGGCTCGTCCAAGATGTAGAGCGTGCGTCCGTCGGAGCGGCGGGACAGTTCCGTGGCCAGTTTGACGCGCTGGGCCTCCCCCCCCGACAGGGTGGTGGCCGGCTGGCCGAGGCGGATGTACCCTAATCCCACCGCCTGCAAGGTCTTGAGCTTGCGCACCAGGCGGGGGTGGTGGCGGAAAAAGTCCACCGCCTCATCGACGGTCATGTCCAAGACCTCGGCGATGTTCTTGCCCCGATATTGCACCTCCAGCGTCTCCCGGCTGTACCGCCGACCTTTGCACACCTCGCAGGGCACGTAGACATCCGGCAGGAAATGCATCTCGATGCGCAAGATGCCGTCTCCCCGGCAGGCTTCGCACCGGCCCCCGCGCACGTTGAAGGAAAAGCGGCCCGGCGCGTACCCGCGCACCTTGGCCTCGTTGGACTGGGCGAAGATCTCCCGCACCAGGTCGAAGGCCCCGGTGTAGGTGGCGGGATTCGACCGCGGCGTGCGGCCGATAGGACTTTGATCGATGGCGATGACCTTGTCCAGCCATTCGGTGCCGGTGATACGCCGATGCTCGCCCACCCGTCGGCGGCGGGCGCCGTTGAGGCGGATCTCCAGGGCCTTGAGGAGGATGTCGTTGACCAAGGTCGACTTGCCAGACCCGGAGACTCCCGTCACGACCACCAACATCCCGAGGGGGATGCGCACCGTCAGGTCCTTCAGGTTGTGTTCGCGCGCTCCCTCCACCACCAACCAACGGTCGGTCGCCACCCGCCGGCGAGCCGGCACCGGAATGGCTTCCAGTCCCGCCAGATAGCGGCCGGTGAGGCTCTCCGGACGCCGCATCACCTCTGCCGGGGTCCCGGCCGCCACCACCTGGCCCCCGTAGATCCCCGGCCCAGGGCCGATGTCGATCAGGTAGTCCGCCGCCAGCATCGTTTCCTCGTCGTGCTCGACCACGATGACGGTGTTGCCGAGGTCGCGCAGTCGCTGGAGGGTTTGAATCAATTTGACGTTGTCGCGCTGGTGCAAGCCGATGGACGGCTCGTCGAGGATGTACAGCACCCCCACCAACGATGCCCCGATCTGGGTGGCCAGACGGATGCGCTGGGCCTCTCCCCCCGACAACGAGGCGGCAGACCGCGCCAGGGTGAGGTACCCGAGGCCCACATCCACCAAAAATCCCAGCCGCTCCTGCAGCTCTTTGAGAATGGGACGGGCGATGACCGCCTCGCGCTCGCTCAACTCCAGGCTCAGAAGGAAGCGGCGGGCCGATTCGATGGACAGCTCCGTCAGGTCGGCGATGGACAGCCCTCCCACCGTCACGGCCAGCACTTCCGGCTTCAGGCGCTTGCCGCCGCACTTGGTACAGGGGCGCGAGGTCATGTACTCCTCCACCTCGGCCCGAGCGGTGTCGCTGCCGGCCTCGCGATAGCGCCGCTCTAAGATCGGGATGACGCCTGCGTAGCGCACCGTCATGGGCCGCCGCCCGAGCGGGCGGTGAAACCCGCCCTCTTCGGGAAAGGGCACCGGATCCGGGTATCCGTACAGCACGATACGCTGCGCCTCCGGCGACAACTCGCGCCAGGGACGGTCGGCCGGGATGCCGGCGGCCTCGAGGACACGTTCCAAGAGGTCCGAGTAAAAGCGCGTCGGCGCGCGGTAGAAGGGGGCCACGGCCCCCTCGCGCACGCTGAGTCCCGGATCGGGGATGATCAGGGCCGGGTCGAGCTCCATTTTGTAGCCGAGACCGGTGCATTCCGGACACGCCCCGTACGGCGCGTTGAAGGAAAACAGGCGCGGGCTCAATTCCTCCAAGGAGATGCCGCACTGTGGGCACGCCAGCTCGCGGGAGAATACCTCGGCCTCGGGCGCCTCTGGCTCTCCCACCTCCACCACGCCGCCGGAGACCGCCAGCGCCTGCTCGATGGACTCCGCCAGGCGCGCCGTGGCCTCGGGCCGCACCACCACCCGGTCCACCACCACCGCGATGGAGTGCTTCAGGTTCTTCGCCAACTTGGGGGGCGACTCCAGTTCCACGAGTTGGCCGTCCACCCGCGCGCGCGTGAACCCCCGCCGGAAGAGATCGGCCAGCAAGCGGTCGTGCGACCCCTTGCGCCCCCGAACCAAGGGCGCCCGAATCTCCAGGCGCGTCCCCGCCGGCCGCGCCAACACGCGGTCCACCATCTGCTCCACCGTTTGCTGCCGGATCTCCTGCCCGCACTGAGGACAGTGCGGCCGCCCCACCCGCGCGTACAACAGGCGGAGGTAGTCGTAGATCTCGGTCACGGTGCCTACGGTACTGCGCGGGTTGTGACTCGTCGTCTTCTGATCAATGGAGATGGCCGGGGATAACCCCTCGATGGCGTCGACATCGGGCTTGTTCATCTGACCGAGGAATTGGCGGGCATAGGAGGACAGAGACTCCACATAGCGCCGCTGGCCCTCGGCGTAGATGGTATCAAAAGCCAGCGAGGATTTGCCTGAACCCGAAACGCCAGTAATGACCACCAGCTGGTCGCGGGGAATGTCCAGGGAAATGTTCTTGAGATTGTGCTGCCGGGCCCCCACCACCCGGATGACCGCCTTAGCCATGCTTCTTGCGCCGTCCTCCGGCCACGGCTTGGACGGGGTGCTCGGCCTCCAGTTCCAACAACAGGTCGCGCAACATCGCCGCCCGCTCAAACTCCCAATTGCGGCTTGCCTCTTTCATCTCCTTGCGAATTTGCGCCGCCAGCTTGACCCGCTCGCGCGGGCTCAAGTCGGCCACCGAAGCCTTCTCCGGGCTCGGCTTGGCCTCGGACACCTGGCGCGTGGCTTGAATCACGTCGCGGATGGCCTTCTCAACCGTTTTAGGCACGATCTGGTGCGCCTCGTTGTAGGCCTGTTGAATGGCTCGCCGGCGCTCGGTCTCGCGAATGGCAGCCGCCATCGAGTCCGTCACCCGGTCGGCGTACATGATGACGGTGCCGGCCACGTTGCGGGCTGCCCGCCCGATGGTCTGGATGAGCGACGTCTCCGAACGCAGGTAGCCCTCCTTGTCGGCGTCCAGGATGGCCACCAACCCCACCTCCGGCAGGTCTAGCCCCTCCCGCAAGAGGTTGATGCCGACCAAGACGTCAAACTCCCCAAGCCTCAGGTCGCGCAGGATAGCCATGCGCTCCAGAGCGTCGATGTCCGAGTGCAGGTACCGTACCCGCACGCCGCCTTCGCGCAGGTAGTCGGTCAGATCCTCGGCCATCTTCTTGGTCAGCGTGGTCACCAGCACCCGAAGCCCCTGGTCGACGCGACGGCGGATCTCGCCCATCAAGTCGTCGATCTGGCCCTGGGTGGGCCGCACCTCGACCACCGGATCGAGGAGGCCCGTTGGGCGGACGATCTGCTCCACCACCTGCCCGGCCACTGACAGCTCGTAGGGGCCTGGCGTGGCCGACACGTAGATCACCTGACCCACCCGCGCCTCGAACTCCTCAAACGTCAGCGGACGGTTGTCGTAGGCCGACGGCAGCCTAAAGCCGTACTCGACTAGGTTGTCCTTGCGCGAGCGGTCCCCGGCGTACATCCCGCGGATCTGAGGCACCGCCACGTGCGACTCGTCGATGATGGTCAGAAAATCGTCGGGAAAGTAGTCGAGCAACGTAAACGGCGGCTCTCCTGGCCGGCGGCCCGTGAAGTGGCGCGAGTAGTTCTCGATCCCCGAGCAAAACCCCACCTCTTCCAGCATCTCGAGATCGTACTGGGTGCGCTGCTCGAGCCGTTGCGCCTCCAGCTCCTTGCCCTGGCGCCGGAGCTCCGCCAACCGCTCGGCCAGTTCGGCTCGGATCGAGGCCAACGCCGGCCCCAGCCGCCCGGGACCCATGACGTAGTGGCTGGCCGGGTAGATGGCCACGTGCTCCCGTTCCCCCAAGACCTCACCGGTCAAGGGGTCGAATTCGCGGATGCGTTCGATCTCGTCGCCGAAGAGTTCCACCCGGATCGCCTGCTCGCTCTGGTTGGCCGGAAAGACCTCGATCACGTCGCCCCGCACCCGAAAGGTCCCGCGGACGAAATTGACGTCGTTGCGGGCGTACTGAATCTCCACCAGCTTGCGCAAGATGGCTTGGCGGTCCCGCTCCTGGCCCACCCGCAAGGAGAGCACCAGCGTCCGGTAATCCTCCGGCGAACCTAGACCGTAAATGCAAGAGACGCTCGCCACCACCACCACATCTCGCCGTTCCAACAGCGAGGAGGTGGCCGAGTGGCGCAGCTTGTCGATTTCGTCGTTGATCTGCGAATCCTTTTCGATGTAGAGGTCAGTCTGGGGGATGTACGCCTCCGGCTGATAGTAATCGTAATAGCTGACGAAATACTCGACGGCGTTGTAGGGAAAGAACGCCTTGAGCTCCCCGGCCAACTGCGCCGCCAACGTCTTATTAGGCGCAATGACCAAAGTCGGCCGGTTGACGGCTGCGATGACGTTGGCCATGGTAAACGTCTTCCCCGACCCGGTCACGCCCAAAAGCACTTGCCGCGGCACGCCCTGCCGAAGTCCATCCACCAGCGCGGCGATGGCCTTCGGCTGGTCCCCCGTCGGAGGATAGGGACTGACCAATTGAAATCGCCCTGGCATCGAAGCCGTGCCCGCCGCCTTCCCCATACCCGACCTCCCGCAAGCCTAACTCCGCCTCGGCTCACTGCGATCTCATTATAACACCGGGCAGAAGGGAGCCTGGGGGCCGCCGCAAGGCCGGAAGAGAAGAGCAAACCGGCTTCACCCCTCCCTTCAGGACGGGACTCCCCCACCTGGCCCGGCCAGGGCACCCGCCGATCGCAGACGCCAGGGTTGCCCCGCGATCGGCGATCCCGCCGGCAAGGATCCTCGCCCGAGAACCTTCGGCTGCCAAAACGCGGCCGAGGCCCGTGCCCTTCGCGCGAGAGCCTTCAGCCCCGGGGCCGCCTAAGGCCTCCGAAGACACCTGCCTTAAAGCCCCGCGCCTTGAGCGAGAGAAGCCCGGGGGCCTGTCAGGGCACGAAGGAGCCAAGAGGGGACGGAGTTCTCCCACAAGGCTTGAAGAGCAGATCTGAGTATCCGGCCCCCGCTCGCTGCGCTTCCCGTCCGCGCCGCCGGCCAAAGTCCCTTCGACGGGATCCGGCCAACTGACTGGAGCCCTGGGGGGGCATCGGTAGCACGCGAAGTGGCGAGCCCGCGCCGACTACCGGCCCCGGCGTATGCAGGATGCCCCGTCGCTGCGCGAAGAAGCTGTCCCAGGCAGGTGGCGACTTTCGTGGCCCGGTCGATCCCGTAGGGTCGTCCCGCGATTCCCCAACCACTTCCCAAACCACCGTCTTTGCGGGCTCAAGAGCGCCGACAATGCCCCCCATCCATTCGGGGGCAGACGTCACACTTTGAGGAAGCGGTGCACCGCGGCCCAGCTGCCGACGAACCCGATGGCGATGCCGCCGGCTCCGGTCACGGCTGCGGCATGGGCCAGCACCGCCGCGGGAGAGGCCAAGGGCCAAAACGGCAGCGCGCGGGCCGCAGCCGCCGCCACCCACCCGTAGCCGAGATCGGTGGCCAGATCCGCCACCAACGCGCCGAGTAGGCCTAAGGCTACCCCCTCGAGTAGAAACGGCCAGCGGATGAACCAATCGGTGGCCCCGACCAGTTTCATCACCTGGATTTCGCGCCGACGGGCGAAGACGGCCAACCGGATGGTGTTCATGATGATGACCACAGTGGCCAGCCCCAACAGCACCTCGATGGCGTACCCGGCCCAGGCCACCACGCGCGCCGTCTCAGCCAGGCGCTGGGCCACCTCGCCTTGGTAGACCACGTTTTGGACGATGGGCTGGGCCGAAAATCGGCGCACCACGGCCGGGATTTGGCTGACCTCTCGGGTGTAGACGTCATACCCGTCCAACAGCGGATTCGACTGGTTGATCAGCGCCACCAAGTCCTTTTCCTGCGGAAACTCCTGCTTTAGGGCTTGGGCCGCCTGCTCCTTGGTGAAAAACGCGATCTGCCGCACTTGCGGCCAGTGCTCGGCCGTGTGCAACAAAGCCATCTCCTGCGCGCGCGTGGCACTGGCGCGCACGAAGACCCGGACCTCCACCTGGCTCTGCAACACGCCGGTGATGTGGTCGAGGTTGAGCGACAGCACCAAGAAAAACGCCAGCACAAACAACGAGAGGGCCACCGTCGAGACCGACGCCACCGTCATCCACCCGTTGCGCCACAGGTTTTGGCCCGCCTCGCGCACCAGGTACCACACGGTTCTAGGCTTCATGGCTGTACGCCCCGCGCAAGTCGTCCCGCGCCACCTGCCCGCGGTCAAAGGCAATCACCCGTCGGCGCAACTGGTTGACCAATTCCCGCGCGTGCGTGGCCATCACCACGGTAGCGCCGCGGCGATTGACCTCGACAAAAATGCGGAGGATGTCGCGCGCCGTGTCGGGATCGAGATTGCCGGTCGGTTCGTCGGCGATGAGGTAGGGCGGATTGTTGGCCAGGGCCCGGGCGATCCCCACCCGCTGCTGCTCGCCCCCCGACAGCTGATGGGGATAGTAGTCGTGGCGGGCGCTCAGCCCCACCAATTCCAACAGTTGCGGCACCCGCTTTTTGATCTCCCGCGGGCTGGCCTCTACCACCTCCATGGCAAACGCCACGTTTTGGTAGACGGTGCGGTTGGGCAAGAGCTTGACGTCCTGAAAGACCACCCCGAGCTGCCGCCTCAGTTTAGGCACTTCGCGCGGGCGCATCGTGTTGAGGCAAAAATTATCTACCCACACCGTCCCGGCAGTAGGCAGTTCCTCTCGGTAGAGGAGGCGGATGACGCTGGACTTGCCGGCTCCAGAAGGTCCCACGATAAACACGAACTCGCCGCGGTGGATGACCAGGCTGATGTCGGTCAAGGCTTGGTGGCCATTGGGGTAGCGCTTGCTGACGTGCTCCAGCCGAATCATTGCCCTCCTCCTTCGGCGCGGTTCATGACCATTTACGACATCGGGGGCCAACATTCCTGCCTCCTCGCCAATGTCAGAAAAGCGGCTCGGGGGTGCCGGCCATCGGGTCCACTTGGCGCACGGCCAGTAGGAACACGGCGTAGGAGAGCGTTACCACGGCTAGACTCAACCACACGTTGAACCGAAGGCTGGCGTCATATAGCCCGTGGAGGGCAGCGGCCCCGAGCCACGCGCCGACGGCCCGCCCCCAACGCCCGTCCCGCGCCGCCCTGCCCCAAGCCCAGGCCACCGCCCCGGCCCACACGGCGTGCAAAAACGGCGTATACAGCGCCCGCGTGAGCGCCGTGACCACTCCTACGCCGCCCACGTGCTGGGAAATGTCGAGAAAGATGCCGCGCTGGACGTAGTCGATGTTCTCCACGGCCGAAAAACCCAGGCCCGACATGATGCCCAGCATCAAGTAGGCCGGCGGGCGCGGGGGGCGATGACGCAGGCGGTCCCACACCACCACTCCCCAGATCCAAACCTGCTTAGCCCCTTCCTCCACCAGTCCGACACACAAAAAGGTGCTGGCGGCAGCCACGGGTAGGTGTGGCGAGCGGATGAACGGCCCCGCTCCCAGTCCCAAGGCGCCGCTTTCGAGCAGCGCCGCCAGCCCCGCCCCCACAGTGGCAGCAAAGAGGTAGGCCAGAAGGTCCACGGCCAGTGCCGTCGCCCCGAGCCGAAGATGCGCCATGCGCCGAAAGAGAAAGAACCAAAACAGGGAAAAGTAGACCATCATGCCTGCCACCACGTTGAAGCGAAAGGCCTCGAGCAGCATCGGCACCACCGCCAGCAACAACAGTCCCCAATACTGGCGCGAGAACAGTGCCGCTCCCTCTGGTCTCGGCCGCGCTCCGCGTTCAGCCACCCCTATCCCTCCCCATCGGCCAGATTGGCCGCCTTTGCCCTCCACTATAGCCCATCCCAGCCGGCAGACGGCGTGATATGCTGGAAGCAAAGGCAACGGCACGGCTGGGCACCGCTGAAGGAGGGATGTCGCGTGGAGGTGGTCAAGATCACCCCGCGGGGATACTGTTACGGCGTAGTCGATGCCATCACCCTGGCCAAACGCGTGGCCCGGGATCCGGCGGTTCCCCGCCCCATCGTCGTCTTGGGCCAGATCGTGCACAACCAGCACGTCGTAGACGAGTTGGCGGCGTTAGGCATTCGCACCCTGGACGGGCGCGAAAGCCGCCAGGAGCTGTTAGACCGCGTGCCGAAGGGCGCCACCGTCATCTTCACGGCCCACGGCACGGCGCCGGAAGTGGTGGCAGAAGCGCGCCGCCGGGGATTTCACGTCGTCGACGCCACTTGCCCGGACGTCCTGAAGACCCATCGCCTCATCGCCGAAAAGGTGAAAGCCGGCTACACCATCCTGTACATCGGCCAACCCGGACACCCCGAACCGGAGGGAGCCATGGGAGTAGCCCCGCCCGACCGCATTTATCTCATCGCCCGGCCCGAAGACGTCGACCAGCTCGCCCTGGCCGAAGACACCCCCATCGCCGTCACCACCCAAACGACGTTGAGCCAATGGGACACCGCCGCCATCATCGAAGCCGTGTTGCGCCGATTCCCCCGGGCCGAAGTCTACAATGAGATTTGCCTGGCCACCCAACAGCGCCAAGAGGCCGCAGTGCGGGCGGCGGCCGACGTCGACATGGTGGTGGTGGTCGGCGATCCCCGCAGCAACAACACCAATCGCTTGGTGGAAGTGGTGCAGAAGGTGGCCGGAAAGCCGGCGGTGCGCGTCGGCCATGCCGACGAACTCGACCCCGCATGGTTTCGCGGCATGCGCCGGGTGGCCGTCACGGCCGGCTCCTCTACGCCTACTCCCCTCACTCGGGCCGTCATCGCCCGTTTAGAGACCTTTTAGGGGTCCGAGGCCGCGACCTCGGAGCGCCCAGACCCGGAGCCCGCAAGTCGAGGCCCGGCATTCTCTGGCACCCACCTAGCCCTGCGTCCACCGGCGCCAATCGTCGGACACTGCATCGACCAAGGCCTGCCAGATGCGCGCACCCGCTTCGGCGGTGGCTTCCGAAGGACGACCGAGGACGCCGTTGGGGGTGTAGCGGTCGAGTCCCCACGCCACCACCCACGGGCCGGCAGGGGGGTCAACGTCTTGGGCTGGGTCGGGGGGGACGACGCCCAACTCCGGATACAGCGCCATCACCAGGGCAGTTTCCACAGCCCCCGCGTGGAGGTCCCGGTCCAGCTTCCACGGCACTCCTGCCCGGTCGAGGGCGGCCTCCCAATGGCGCGCCTGGGGCAACACCACGAGGTGCAGGGCCTCCTGCGATTGAGCTGTGCCCTCGGCAGCGACGTGCTCGAGCACGTAGTTTCCCCCGTGTCCGTTCACGAGCGCTACCCAGCGCGCCCCGCAGGCCGCCACCCCCTCCACCAGGGCCTGCACCCAGGCCGCCAACAGCGCCGCCGGCACCGACAAGGTGCCAGGAAACCGCCGATGCTCCTGGGAGCAGCCGACCGTCACCGGCGGTGCCAACACGCCGCCGAACCGGTCGGCCAGCGCTTCCGCCAAGGCGATCGCGATCAGGGTATCGGT
Organism: Bacillota bacterium; assembly: GCA_023511625.1. Taxonomy (GTDB): domain Bacteria; phylum Bacillota; class Sulfobacillia; order Sulfobacillales; family Sulfobacillaceae; genus JAIMAE01. Next base: position 75,085 of record JAIMBD010000009.1, read on the forward strand.
CGCCAAGGGCAGGTGTGGCCCGTGCTGTTCAAAGGACCCAATGGGAATCCACCCCCACGGCGCGGCCGTGGCCGCGCTGCGCCGCTGCACCCAAGCCCACGCCGCCATGCCTTTCCCCTCCTTGGCGCTTGGCCTCTAGATTACCCGTGGACAAACCCTAAGTCGACGGCGATCCCGACACCGGTCAGGGGCGGAACCTCTGCCACCAACGCCCCGGTCGCCCCAGCCACCTCTGCCGGGTCGAGCAATGCCCGCGGCAAAAGGTGCTGGGCTTGCAGGCCGTCTAGGAGGTGTTGGCGGGTGCCGCCGGCTCCGCCCGCAAACAGATCGTACGCGGCCTGATTGCCCAGCAAAGGTGTGTCCACGCCGGTTGGACTGAGCCACGCCACGCCTATCCCGGCCGCCTCAAGCTCCTGGCTTAGGGCCAAAGCCAGCGCCACTGCCCCGTGTTTGGCGAGGGCGTACGCCCCGAGATGGGCGATGCCGCGCAGTCCCGCCGTAGACCCGATGATCACCGCCCGGGAACCTGCCGGAAGATAAGGGCGCGCCGCCGCCAAGGTCGTCCAGGGGCCCATCAGGTTGATGGAGACCGCATCGTACCACTGCGCCCAGGAAAGCTGGCGATACGACCCGAATACGAAGACGCCGGCATTGGCGATGACGAGGTCGATCCCCTCGCGGGCGGCGCGCGATGCCGCCAGGGCCTGCTCGAGGTGTGCGCGCTCGCGCGCGTCCAGGGTGACCACCTCGACCGTGCCGCCGCGCGCCCGCACGCCATCGGCCGTAGCCGCAAGGTCGGCTTCGCTGGCCAGCGGGTACGGCACCGTAGCCAGTGGGCGGGCGCGGTCGACCAAGATCAGGTGGGAGCCGCGTTCAGCCCAGTAATAGGCATGGGCTCGCCCCTGGCCGCGGGCGGCTCCGGTAACCAGCACCGTGCGGACCGGGCGCGGCGGTGCCAGAAGGCTTCGGGGCTCCGGCAGGCCCAAGGAGGCTCCCAAGACCTGACCCGTGGTCACCCCTGGCGGCAACCCCTGGAGCAACCCCAGCCACGGACCCAATCCCCCGTCGGCGGGCGGAACCAGTGCGTTTAACGCCCGACCCTCCCATCCCCACTCGAAGGCCCACGAGCGGCAAAGCCCGATCCAGCACCGTACCACGAGCCGGGACAAGGCTCCGCGTGGGGCCTGGGTCACCACCCACCAGACCGGTTTAGGCGGCAACCGCCCGATGTTCCGCCCGGTCGCGCACAGGTACTGCGTCAATTGCTCCATTTCGTCGGGCCGCAAGGTCAACAGGTCGTCGCGGTCTTGAACCGGTAACGGCGGCACCGTCACGGCCCCTTGCGCTGCGCTCTCCCAAACCACCGTCAGGTCTTCCGCCATTCCCCACCCTCCTTGGGCACCGACCGCCCGTCCCAACGAATCCAGAGCACGCCCAGGTCGCGATGGCGCCAGGCCCCCACCGCGACGCCGGCGGCGTAGGCGCCCATCTCCAGCGCGTAGAGGGCTGCGAACGCCCACCATGGCAAGCGGGGCCGGGTCCGCCGCCGCTCGGCGCTCGCCCCGGCCGCCAGCACTGCGAGCGCGGCCGCCCCCAACAACCCTCCGATCCACTGCCCTCGGGGCCATCTTATCGCGGCCCCGAGAGCAATCAAGAGCATGCCGGCCAAAAGCCACACCCACGCGCGATAGCGAGCCGCAAGCCTGGCCCATTGGGCGAGCCATCCCCCGAGATGGCGCAGCCGGGCCGCCAGCACTGCTCTGGCGGAAACCTCTACGCCCTTTGCTCGAAAGCGCCGCCGCCACGCCCAGACTTCGGTGCCGAGGCCCCCGGCTGCTGCCACCACCCCTGCTGCGGCCACGACGGGCTTTCGCATCGCCACGCCGAGCGCAGCCACTCCTAAAGCCCCCGCCCACCAGGGCGGCAAAGGAAACCGCTTGCGCAGGTCCGGGTGCTGCTGTTCCAACAGCGCCTCCGAGGACGCGTAATCCATGCGCCGGTGCAAGAAGGGCCCAAGATCGGTCCGCGAGCGGTGGGATACCACCGCACAGGCCTCATACCACAAAGGCCCCACCGCCTGAAGCCGACGGCTGAGGTCGACATCTTCGCCGACCACCCAACCGGCGCGAAAGCCGTCTACCGATTCAAAGGCGGTTCGCAAGACGGCGAGATTGGCCGAAACCAGGTACGGCACCGCCCTTCCCCATCCTGCCCATCCGCTCTGGTTCCCCAAGTCCAAGGGGCTTTGGGTCTCCTCGTACCGCCCGATCCAACTTGGGGGGCCGGGCGCCGCCACCACGCGCCCTCCCACAGCCACGGCCAAGCCCGCCGCCAAGGGCGCCACCAGGTGCTCAAGCCAATGGGGTTCCGGACGACAATCGGAATCGATGAACGCCAGGCACGCCCCGCGCGCCAATCTTGCCCCGGCGTTGCGCGCATCGGCCGGCCCCGACCGACGCCGCAGCCGTACCAGGCGGCCGTCTGCGCCGAGGTGGGCGCGGACCACCTCGGCGCTGCCGTCGGTAGAGGCGTCGTCGGCCACGACCACCTCGACCGGCCCGGGGTATCGTTGGGCCTCCAGGGCAGTGAGCAAAAGGCCGAGGGAATGCGCGCGGTTGTAGACCGGGATGACCACCGAGACCGAAGGCCAGGCACCGATGGCCTCTAGCACGAGGTCGAGATCCAAAAGCCCGATCCGGCTTAGGCGGAGGACAAAACGGGCCACCGCCTCAAGGGCCTCGGGGCCCGCCGGAGCTTGGACCAGTTCCGGCAACTGCCGTGCCCCGCCTTGCAACCTCGCCAAGACCAAAGACCCCGCGGTGTTCAACGGCCAGAACCCTAGTGGACGCCGGGTCACGAGCCCTCTCGGGGTCCACTCCACGCCGGGTTTCAACCGCACGCGCAGCGCTTCGGCCTTAAGACCGGGCTGCCCAATATCCATGCGCCTCTAAAAACTCTACCAACGCTTCGGCCAATGCCTCCGGGCGGCCGTGCCGCACGATGCCCTGGCGCCGCTGCACGCCCCCGCTGACGATTTGATCGACCCTGGTCCAGACCGGCGCGTCGGCCGCCGGTGTGAAGACCTCCCGCACCGGCGGATTGGGAGGCCCCCAGTGCACGCGCCCGGGGTCGCTTCCTCCCGCTCCCACCGGCCGGACAGGAATCGGCGCCTGGTTTGCCGCCAGCCACGCGCCGAGGTCGGCGTCGGGCAACGCCTCGCGGTCAGGACGGGCAAATCCTAAGACGGCCGGCAGCGAAAGCGCCCAACGCTCACGTACTCCCCCGGGGCGCCGCACCTGCACGACCGCCTCCGGTGCGTCGGGGCCCGCCCAGTCCACGGCAGTGACCCCGTCGAAATACGGCACGTCCAACGCCATCGCCAACACCCACGGCACCTGCCCCGACCCCCAAAAGCTGCCCCGGTCCCCCGTGAGCACCACGGCCACCTCGAGCTCGCGGGCAAGTTGGGCCAAGGCCTGTCCCACCGCCACGGCGCCGCCAAATCGCGTGCCCAGGGGGTCGATAGGCGCCCCAAGCCGCCACACTCCCGCCGCTCCCAGACCCAGCGCCCGGCGAAGGTTGTGCTCGGCTTCGCTCCCGCCCACCGTGGCCGCGTACCAACGGACGTCGTCGGGCGCCCGTCGAGCCCACGCCGCGATCCACGCCAGCGCGGCGGCGTCGGCGGGGTTGAGCCCCGGCACCACCCGCGACCGGTCCACCTCTCCCCGCAGGACGTCTGGCGCCACCGTGTCGACCTCGACCGCGTTTTCGAGACACACCAAAACCTTAAGCATCGCGGAACATCACCCCGTACCCTCCCCGAGGATACTGCCACGAGATGGCCTTCAGCCCGCATGCGACGTAGCAGGTGCCGCACTCGAGGCAGCCCTCGTAGCTGAACAGCACCTCCTCTCCCGACAGGGTGAAGAGCTGTGCCGGACACACCCACAGGCAGGGCTTGAGTTCACATCCTTGGCAACGGGTGGTATCCACCCGAATGTGCGGCTCCGAGTCGACGCGGAACTTCACCGTCTCCAAGCGGTCCGCCACCAGGGCCGCACTCTCCGGAGGCTCTCCCGCGACCGGGTCCATCGCGTTCCCCTCCTTCTACACCTCTACACCTCGTGATAAACGATGGCTAAAAGCCCGCACCTTGGAAGCCGCCGTTCCCTCATCGCCCCAACACGCGCCACAGCCGCCACAGGTCTCGGCCAGCCTGCCACCAGGAGCGGCCGTGCCGCCTTAGGACCTCTCCTACAATGGCGCCCGCCTTCGCCCGCGGGGTGGGATGCACCGTAAAGACGGCGCGCAGCACTTCAGCCGCCAGCTCCGGATAGGTCTCTTGCCACTCGGGCGCCATGACCAGGGACGGCGCCTTCCGGTAGCGGCGGAGGTCGGCGAGCACAAACCGTTCCTCCAAGAGTTCGCGGTACCGCCGCAGGTTCTGCCCGCCTGGCCCCCCCTGGGCCAGCACCGCCGCAGCGGTTTCTCCGGCCGCGATGCCCGACCCGATGGCGAAGTTCATGCCTTCCAAGTAGATCCCGGCGTTCAAGACCAACCCGGCGGCATCACCGGCTACCATCAACCCCGGGCACCACACCTCGCCGATTCCATCGTACCCTGCTTCGGGAATCATGTGCGCAGCGTATTCTACCACCACGCCCCCGCGCACGAGGGGCGCCACAGCCGGGTGGGTCTTAAACCGCTCCAGGAGGGTGTACGGGGCCTGCCGACTCTCGATGAGCGAGGCGATCTGGGCGATGACCCCGATCGACAAGGACTCCCGGTTGGTGTAAAGAAACGCGCCCCCGCGAATGCCGGGCAAGCCGCCCAGGTATTCCTGCACCACGCCTTCCTGTCCCACCAGATGAAACCGGTCTTCGAGTTGGGCGCGATCCAGCGCGATCACCTCTTTGACCCCAAGCGCCAGCTGGTGCGGGTCGGCGGGCGGCCTGAGGCCCGCTTCACGGGCCAAGAAGGCGTTCACGCCGTCGCAGGCGATGACCACCGACGCCTCGATGTCGCCGTTGGGGCGACGGGTCTTGACCCCGACCACCTGTCGGTTACTCGGGTCCCACAGAAGGCCGTCCACCACCGTGTCCGTCAGCAGCGTAGCCCCGGCGCGCACGGCCTCGGAGGCCAGCCAGCGGTCGAAGCGCGGGCGCAGGACCGTCCAGGCGTTGTACGGCGGCTCGGTGAAGGACTCGCTGCGGAAGGACAACGCGATTTGGTCGGTCTCGGTCAGCACATTGAGTACGCGTCGGCTCACGTAGCGCTCGACCGGCGCCTGTTTCCAGAACTCGGGGATCAGCTGGTGCAGAAGACGACTGCCGTAAAAGGCCGCCCCCGACACGTTTTTGGCCCCCGGGTAGGCCCCCCGCTCAATCAGCAGCACCGCCAGGCCCGCCCGCGCTGCCGTCAATGCCGCCGCCGACCCGGCAGGGCCAGCGCCGACCACGACGACATCATACTTGGGCGCCATCCCGCGTTCCCCCCTCTGCACGCCGCGCGTCCATCACCGCCACTGCTTGGCGCACCACCGCCTCGGCCTCGCCCACCAGCGCAAGGTCGGCCATGGCCATGATGGGCGCGGTGGGATCGAGGTTGATGGCCACCAGATGGCGCACGTCGCGCAGTCCCGCCACGTGCTGCGCGGCGCCAGAAATGGCGCAAGCGATATAAAGGCGCGGGCTTACAGTCTTCCCCGTCGACCCAATCTGGCGGGCGTAGGCCACCCAGCCGCGATCGACGGCCACCCGCGTAGCGCCCACCGCGCCACCCAACCGCTCGGCCAGGGCGAACAGCGGCTCAAAGCCTGCCGACCCGCCCAGCCCGCGCCCGCCCGCCACCACCACTGCAGCCTCTTCCAGTTCCCGATCCCGACTCGACGCCGCCGTTCGTTCCAACAGTCGGCCTGCCGGCGGCGGAGCCGGCCTCGGTTCGAACCGGCGCCACGGCACCGGCCGCGCTGGATGCGCCCCCGGCTTGGGCGCCGTGCCGCGCGCCATCGGCCGCCACCCGATGACCGTCCCCGCCGGCACTGTCACCTCCGCCCGCACGCGGCCGCCGGCCAGATGGGTAGACACGGCCCACCCGCCGGCGCGCCACCGAATGGCCTCGGCCTCTGGCACCAAGTCGCGCCCCATCCGCGCCGCCAGCCACCGAGCCCGCCGTTGGCCCTCTGGGGTACCGGCCACGATCACGCCGTCGGCCGTTGGTGCCCCCGTGATCGCAAGCTCGCGGAAAAAGGCCTCGGCGGCGTTGGCCTCCACCGCCCAATATGCCTCCGCCTCCCAGTCGGCCGGCCACGCCATGGCCTCGTCGCCAGGCCAGGCCCCTGCTGGCCCTACCGCCACCACGCGATACGGGCCCGGATGACCCGAATCGCCCACCTCCGCCAACAGTTCCCGAGCCACCGGCGTCAGGCCCTGATGGTCCCACTCGATGCCAATCCAAAGCTCTGCCATCAGATTGCTCTCCCCGCCGCTTCGCCTTCCCGCACCGCGCTGTCGGCCCGCCGAGGCGCCAGGGCGTCCCCGATGCGCCTCAGCCACGGCACGCGCCCTTTGAGAGCGAAATAGCAATCCGCCTCGGGCTGTGCGGGTCCCACGGCGATGACGGCGGCGTAAGGGCCTAAGACCACCGATGCACCGGTGTAGTTGTGCACGGCCGTAAGCGTCCCAGGATCTGGGCCCGCCGCCACCACCGTCACGTCCGGAATGAACTCCACCGGGCGGCCGCCGAGCCTGCGGTACCACAGCTCGAGGTCCAAGGTCACGCCCAAATACTGGCCGGGGTACAGGTGCGGCGTAATCAAGCTCACCCGCGCCCCTCGGTCGAGGAGCCACTCGACCATGGTGCTGGCTTCGTGCCCTCCGACGGTGTCCACCACGGCCACCGTCTGTCCCGCCACCGACTCCGGCTGGTCCAGCCACTGCGAGACGGTGCGCACCCACGGCTGCCCCTGCCCCCACGCAGGGACCGAGGGCCGGGCTCCCGTAGCCACCACCACCGCATCAGGGTTTAGCGCCAGCACCCCCTCCGGCGTGGCCTCCGTGCCGAGCTCCAGGCGCACCCCCAAGCGCCGCACCTCGTGTTCGAGATTGCGCACGATGTCGCCAAACTCGTCGCGACCCGGCAGGCGAATGGCCCGCAGCACCTGGCCGCCGAGGGAGGCATCGCGTTCGAAGAGCGTGACCGTATGCCCGCGGCGCGCCGCCACGGCCGCCGCTTTGAGTCCTGCCGGTCCACCGCCGACCACGACCACCCGTTTCGGCCTGGCGACGCGCACCAGGGGCGCGTGCACCTCTCCCCAGCGCTCCTCTTCGCCCACGGCCGGGTTTTCAATGCATCCGAGCGGGCGGTTCAACCCCACCTTGCCGATACACTCCTGGTTACAACTTAAGCACAGGCGGATCGCTTCGGCCTGGCCGGCCTCGGCGCGGCGCACCCAGAAGGGGTCGGCGATCTGGGCCCGGACCATGCCGACCAGGTCACAGTAGCCGTTGGCAATCGCGGCCTCGGCCTGCGTGGGGTCTTTGATCCGCCCCACCCCGATCACCGGCAGCGAGACGGCACGGCGGATGGCAGCCGAGATGTACAGGGAGTACCCTGGGGCCACCGCCATGGACCCTTCCACCAAAAATAGGCTTTGGGTGGCCGTGCCGATGGAGGTGTTGAGGTAGTCCACCATCCCGGTGCGCTCGAGTCGCCGGGCGATCTCGACCACCTCGGGCAAGGTCAGTCCTCCCTCCACTAATTCGTCGCCGCACAACCGCACGCCGAGGATAAACCCCGGACCGGTGGCCGCCCGCACCGCCTCCACGACTTCTAACAGAAACCGCATGCGGCCATCCAGATCGCCGCCGTAGGCATCGCGCCGCCGGTTGGTAGCAGGCGACAAAAATTGCCGGATCAACGACGAATGGGAGGTCTGCAATTCCGCCCCATCAAACCCCCCCAAAGCCACGTGGGCCGCCACTGTGCGGTAGCCGGCCACGACGGCCTGGATGTCCTCGACCTCCATGGCCTTGGCCCCCTCGCGGAACATGGGGTCCGGTTGCGCCGAGGGCGCCCAGACGGGAAGGTCGTTGTACTGGGAATGGCTCTGCCCGCCGTTGTGGTTGATCTGCGCAAAGACGAAGGCCCCTTCGCGGTGAATGGCCTCCGTCAGGCGCCGGTAACCGGCCACCACCTCAGGCCGAAAGGCATGGATCAGCTTTTCGTAGGCGTGGTCGGTCGGGTGCACCGATTGTTCTTCGGTGATGATGAGCGCCACCCCGCCCCGCGCCCGTTCGCGGTAATAGGCGATGAGCCGCGAGGACACCTCCCCGTCCTCGGCGAAGTTGGTCAAGTGGGCGGGAAACACCACGCGGTTGCGCAATACCAGCCGCCCCAAGCGGAAGGGGCTAAACAGGTGGCGATACGGACTCACCGACTTCCCCCCTCTCTCCCCTCGGCCCGAGCCCCCGACGGATCCAAGAGGGCCCCTTCCCGGACCGCTGCCCGGATCCCGCGCACGGCCACGGCGTCACCCACGCGCAAGACCACGGCGCCGCCCGCGCCTTCTGCCTTCAGGGCCTGATACAGGTCGTCGGCGGGCTCCTCCGGCAACACCAGGCAGACGCCGTCCACCACGTCGGTGCGGCCCGCTTCGCCGGTGAAGCGGTCGGAGAGCACGAGCCGCCATCCTCCGGCTTCGGGCTCGAGGCCCCGAACCACGCGACGTGTCCACACGGTGGGTTGACCGCTTAAAAACGCCTGGAGAAAGGGGACCAGCTCCCCGGCCGCAATCAGCCCTCGCCCGAAGAAGAGGTCTTGCGTGACGACCGTCACCTGAGCCCCGGCCGCTTGGAGGAACCGCGCCACAGCCGGCGCCACCGTTCCCTCTTCGAGGTCCACCAAGGCCCAACGCCGGCCAGACAGCGCCCTCGGCCCCTCCTCCAACAACGCCTCGGGGCTGACCACCGGTCCCGCCGTGGCCCAGGCCGGCCGTGGGCTCCACCGCGACCCGGTCGCCACCACGATACAGTCGAAGGGGCCCACCCGGCCCGCCTCGAAGTCCTCGATCTGCACCGGTCGGCCCACGTGGACCGTCACGCCGGACGCCGCCAGGCGACGGTGCCAATCTTCGATGGCCGCCATCCAGCGCGCTCGCGCAGGCGTGCGCGCCGCCAGGGCCATCCGCCCGCCCAGGACCATGCGGGCTTCGTAGAGCTCCACGCTCCACCCCGCCTCGGCCAGCGTGGCAGCGGCGGACAGGCCCGCCGGTCCCCCACCGATCACGCCTGCCCGGCCCGGCCGGGTCAGCGCCGCGCGGCGATTGACCCCCTCCCGCCCCGCCTCTGGGTTGACGGTGCACCGAAGCGGCGGATTTTGCGGCGAGCGGACTTGGCAGCCCTGATTGCACAGGATGCAGCGCATGCGCGGGGGCTTCCCCTCGGCCGCCCACTTGGGCCAATCGGGGTCGGCGATGAGCGCGCGGGTGATTTCGACCGCCTCGACTCCCCGGTCGAGGGCGTCCGCCACCCCCTCGGCGTCGACCAAGCTTCCGCTGGCGATCACCGGTAGGGCTTGCCCCCCTTGGCGCAGCGCCTGGTGGATGCGCAAGGCCGCTTCGACGGCGTAATCTGGCTCCAGCCATGAGCCCGCCGCGCGCAGGTGCGGCGTGTACAGTGAGCCCACCTCGACCACCAGGTAATCCAGCCGGACGACCGCCAGCATGCGCAACACCAAGTCGGCCACCGTATCGGGCGTAAGCCCTCCCCACGGCGCGTACTCATCGCCGGTCACCCGAAGGCCCAAGATGGCCTCCTCGCCGATGGCCCGCCGAACGCCGACCAAAACCTCCAGCGGGAACTTCAGCCGCCCTTCCGCGTCTTTTCCCCAGGCATCCTGGCGCAAGTTCGTCAGCGGAGACAAAAACTGGCGCAAGAGCGCATAGTGGCTGGCGTTGACTTCGACGCCGTCTACACCCGCTGCGACGGCGCGCCGGGCGGCGGCGGCGAACCCCTCCGCCACCGCCGCCATGTCCTCTTCCTCCATCACCTTGGGCACCACGCCCGAAGCCAGGTCCGGCACCGCCGAGGGAGCCCAGACCACCGATCGAGAGACTGAGCCGTCTTGCTGTCCCCCGGCGTGCCCGAGCGCCGCCACCACCAACGTGGTGGGCGAAGCCGTGCGCACCGCATCGACCACGCGCTCCCACCCGGGGTCGGCTCCCTCGCCCCGCACCATGTGCTCTAAGGGCGCATCGGACGGATGCACCGTGGCCTCCTCTAACACCATCAGGCCCAAACCGGGCGCGCGCCGCGCGTAAAATTGGGCCTGGGCGTCAGAAAAGCGCCCGTGGCGGGCCAAATTGGTGTGCCAGGCGCCAAAGACCAGCCGATTGGCCATCGTCTTGCGGCCCACCGACAGGGGCTCCCACAGCGCCCGCCTGCGGTCCAGGTCGGTCTGGCGGTTCACGCCCGGGCCAGGGGCAGCACGCACTCGGGATCCTTGGCGGCGATGCTACCCGCAACGTAATACGACACCGCCCGGCAACCCCCGCCGCAGTGGGCATACGCCGGGCAGCCCTGGCACTCGCCGATCTGGGTGCGCCGAAACCCGGCGAAAACCGGCGAGGTCTCCCACATCTGGGAGAGCGGCATCTTTCGGATGTTGCCGGCACTCCACTCGGTCCCAAGCAGAAAGGCACAGGGATAGACCTCACCGGTGGGCGTGATGCAACACGTTGCGCGGCCCGCCCCGCATACGTTAAAACCGTGAAGCCAGCCGGCCGCTCCCGACATCGCTCCCGTTGCCGCCAGCGCATTGAGGATGAAATAGGAGTCCCCGGTGGTGACATCCGGATGCGCCGTAAGCCATTGGTACACCGCGCGGTGTTCCTCTGGCCCTAGGTGCAGCGCCTCCCAGCTCGCCCGCCCGCGCCCGCTCGGACGCAGCCGCGCCAACCGCAGGCGCGCCCCGTGTTCGCGGGCGATGGCGTACAAGCGGTCCAGCTGGTCCAGGTTCTTGCGGGTCACGACGGTGTTGAGCCACAGCTCGTCGATGGGTTGCCGACTCAACAGGTCGAGCGCGCGCAAGGCCCCGTCGTACGATCCCCTTCCTCGGATGAGGTCGTTGGTCTCGCGGTCGGCGCCGTCTAAGCTGACCTGGACCCGCACATCGCCGATGGAACCTAGCCGCCGGGCACGCTCCTCGTCCACCAACATGCCGTTGGTGCTGAATTGACACGGCAAGCCGCGTTGGGTGGCATATTCGAGGAGGTCCAGGAAGTCGGGCCGCACAAAGGGCTCCCCGCCTCCGATGTTGATGTAAAACACCCCCATCGCCGCCAGGTCGTCAATCAAGGCCCGCGCCTCGTCTCCGTCTAACTCGCCGGCCCGCTTGGGACCCGAATCCGAAAGGCAATGCGCGCAGCGCAGGTTGCACGCATAAGTAACCTCCCAGGTAACGGTGATAGGTGCCACCAATCCCTGGGCCAAATATTTCGCTTCCACGTCTCGTCGCCTTCCTCAACCGGCCCGGCCGCAGCCCTAGTCCCGAGCCGCGTCCTCACACCGCGTAATGACTCCTTTGTTGGCCAAGTCGGACAACAACACCAATAAGCGCTCTCGCGCCCGGGCCAGCGTCTCCGCCGCCACTGCCCGCGTCCCGCGGGCCTCGGCCACCACCTTCTCCACCATCTCAGCCACCGTAGCGGTGCCATCGTTTTGCAACAGGGCCCACACCAGTGGCGACGACAACACCACGAGGCGCCCGGTGCGGTGGTGATACGCCAAGCCTCCGAACGCCTCCCGACGGATGCGCCATCCGGGTGCGATCTGGTACCGATCTTCCGGCGCGAGTTCCACCGCCCGCCTCCTCGTGGCTCAACCGGCGGCGCAGGTTAGTACACGCCGCAGATGCAGTCGATCGACAGCTCTTCGACCAGCAGTTCGCCCAACAGGTCGGGCTCCGCCTCTTCCACTGGGGCTTCCGCTGGCAGTCCCTTCCACTCCATGCCTACCACTCCTCCTTCCGGGGCGCTCGCACCGATCCGTGCGCCGCGCCTCCGCAGACCTCCCCCATCCTACCCGGCCCCCGATTGGCGTGTCAAGCCGCGGCCCGGGGACCTGAAAGGGCCGAGGCCCCAGCCCGCGGCAAAAGGCCCCGGCCCTGTGGCCGATCACACCGTGGGACTCATGTCGAAGTCGCGCGTCTCCGGCCCCTTGGCCGCCCCCCACCAGGTCAAAAGCCCGGCGATGGCCACCATGACCAACACCGTGTACTGGTAGGGCATCAGGTGCGACAAGGCCAGGAGGTAGAAGCTGTAGAAGCCCGGCAGCACCGTCGACAGCGAGTAGACCGCCCCGAAGCCGCTGGCGCGGATGTGAAACGGGTACCGCTCCGTCAGGTAGGTGAAGACCATGCCGCTGAACGGCGCCATGGCCAAGATGTCGATAGCCGATCCCAACACGGCAATGGTGCTGAACGGCCAGTGGGACAGGGCCCCATGCACCATCAGGAAGTAGAGCGGCGTGACGACAAAGAGGATGATCACCCCGTTGAGGATGAGTCCCATCCGCCGGCCAATCTTCTGGCTGGCCGCCCCGCAGGGGATGGCCAGGACGATGGTGATGGCACTGGCGATCAACATCATGCCGCTGACGCCATTGGGGGGCTGGTGTAGGTAGTTGATCAACAACGTCGGGGTGTAGCCCGGGATGATGTTGGCCGCCACCAAAAACCCCGAATAGAGCAGCAGCGTCTGGCCGAAAATCTTGAGGTTGTCCCGGGCGAACACCTCGCGCACCGACGCCTTTTTGACCTGCTCGGAGTGCTTGGGCGCCTCCTCCGTGAAGTACTCGATCTCCGGCGTCACCCAAGCCAAGACGGTCTCCAGCAGGCCGATAAACGCGCCAAAGAAGAACGGGATCCGCCAGCCGCTTTGAACAAACCCCGCCGGCGAGACCGCAGAGATCGTCAGGTACTGGACGGCGCTCAAGAGCACGATGCCACTGGCCGGCCCCACCCCCAGCAGCGCGCCCACCACACCGCGGTACGGCTTGGGCGTGCGCTCCAGGGCGAACGGAATCGCACCCGCTGGCGACGAGGCGGCAAAGATTCCATTGGCCAACCGCAAGAACAGCAAGAGCACAATGGAGGCGTAGCCCCAGGCGGCGTACCCCGGTAACACCGCGATGGCCAGCGCCACCACCACGTATCCAATGTTGGTCAACAGCACCAGCGTCCGCCGACCGAGCCGGTCGGCGATGGGCGCCACCACCAGCCCCCCAATGGGCTGGGCCAGGACCGAGATGGCAAAGATGACGTTGACCAACGTCACCTGGGTCACCGCCGACAAACTCTTCGGAATAAAGTAGGTGATGGCAGCCGGCAACACAATCACCGGCAGGTAGATATCGTAGGTCTGCAGCAGCATCGAGAGCCAGCCCGCTACGATGGTCCGGCGCGACTTGGCATTAAAGACGCCGGCCTCACGGGCCGTGACGGTGCCTGCCGTGCTCATATGCCCTCCTCTCCGGTTGCCTGCCGGGAAGCCCTCCGGGAGCTTACCGGCCGCATCCGACCCCCAAAATTCCGGGCCACCTTTGAATTATCGCACGATTTTGGTTCCCCGGACGGCACTTGCCGTAAGTGACATCATATCGGCCCACGCCTTGTCCGGTCAATACCGAAGACCCGCGCGGGCCAAAACCCGGCCGCGCAGCGCGCAAAACGCCAAGCGGGCCGGTCCCAACCGGCCCGCCCGCACGGGGAATTACGCCTCGGCAGCCTGCTCTAACAGCTCTCCCCGGGTCTCGCGCCCAAAGGCCCACACCACCACCACCGCCACCAGGGCCACCCCGGCCACCAACCAGAAACTGCCGGCCACGCCCATCCCTCCCAGGATGAGCGCAAACAGGTACGGCGCGAGGGCCCCGCCGATGAGGCGGCCCACGCCTTCGGTAAAGGCGGTGCCTACCCCCCGGATGCGCGTGGGATACTGTTCCGCAGCGTAGACCTTGACCGCCGGGTCGGCAGCGATCCCGAAGAAGGACATCACCACGGCCACCGCCACGATGGCCGGCACGGTCTTCAGCCACCCGAACACGGCGGCACAGGCCGCAGCCACCAGCGTAAAGGCGGCGATGGTGGGCCGACGGCCCCAGCGCTCCACCACCCAGGCCTCAAGCCACTTGCCGGGGATGGCAGCCCCTTGAATCAGCGCCGTAAACCCGAAGGAGGCTGCCAACCCGAATCCCTCTTTGGTTAGCACCGTGGGCATAAAACTGGTGATGGCGTAGAAGATGAAGAAGACGCCGCCGAACGTGGTCCAGATCATCAGCGTCCGGCGCAAAAAGGGGCCCGACCAAAGCTCGGCCACCGGCACCTGGTCTTTCACCACCTTCACCGCCCGCCGCCGCTCGACGGAAGGCAGCGGCTTGCCCGCACTGCGCTCAATCCGCGCCTCGATGCGGCGCAGCACCGCTTCGGCCTCGGCGTGGCGCCCCTTGACCTCCAACCAGCGGGGAGACTCCGGTAGCAGGCGCCAGATGACCACGGTGTACACCAGCGGCAGCGCGCCTACCCAAAAGAGCACGCGCCATCCCACCTCGAGGTCCATCCGCGGAATCAACAGCGACGCCAGCAACGGCGAGGCGAAGTACCCGAGCGACAGAAAGGAGTCGAGAATGCCGGCCGCCGTACCGCGCATGTAGCTCGGGCTCATCTCGCTCAGCATGGTGTACGGAAGCGGAAAGACCGCACCCAACCCCAGTCCGGCCACGAATCGCCCGAGCGCGATGAAGGGCCAGCTCGACGCAAAGCCGGTAAGGCCGGTGCACAAGGAATAGAACACCATGCCGGCCATCAACATGCGCTTGCGCCCAAGGCGATCGGCCAAGTAACCGGCCGGGACCACCCCCACCACAATGCCCACCGTGGACGCGATGGCCAATAGCCCGACCTGACCCGGTCCGAGGTGGTACAGGCGCTTTAACGGAACCAAGGCCGAGCCGATGATTCCGATGTCGTACGACTCGATGAGCCAGGCCAGCGCTGCTACCAGCAAAATGACCCAATAGTACCCGGTCACGTACAGTCGCTCAATGCGCTCGGCACTGCCTACCAGCGCCTCGGCCGCCGCCCCGCCGCGATACTCCACCGGTTAGCGCCCCCTTTGCCCAATTCGCCCGCCCGAGCGGGTCGCAGCAGCCCCTGCGGGCCGCCTGCTGTTGGCCTTCAGTCTACCCGGCAGATGTTACCGAGTTGTTTCCATCGAATCCCCCACGGCTCTTTTCGCCCGCGCCCGCCTCCCAACGGCCGTCGAGGGGGATGACCGTGGCCGAAGACGCCGTGCGGCCGCGCAATCCGGCCCGAGGACCCTAGCCACGCCCTTGGGACCCAAAGGCAAGCCGTCGCTGCACCGATGACGGGAAGCGATGGCCTTTGGACGGGCGCCGCCGGCCCAGTCTTTTCAGCAACATTGACGGCCGGGAAACCGAGAGGCTATACTCCTTGCAGTTCCGGCCCGCTGTCGGAAAGCAGACGCGGGGCTGGCCTTTTTGAAATATTTAGTTGGAAGATTTGAAGTTTTCCCTATGAAGGTTGCGCAGAGCTTGGAAAGGGGCGACGGGATGAAAACCAAGGCGGCGGTGATTTGGGAACCGGGGCAAGACTGGGAGGTGATGGACCTTGAGTTGGATCCCCCCAAGGACCGCGAGGTGTTGATCCGGTGGCGGGCGGCGGGACTGTGTCACTCCGATGAGCACATCCGCGCCGGAAAGGGCGCCCCCAACACCCGGTACCCCTTGGTCGGGGGCCACGAAGGAGCGGGAGTGGTCGAAGCCGTGGGGCCCCGCGTGGAACGGGTCAAGCCCGGCGACCACGTGGTGTGCGCCTTTATTCCCTCGTGTGGCCATTGCCGATGGTGTTCCACGGGACATCAGAACCTCTGCGACCTCGGCGCCTTCATCGGACCCGGGAGCATGTTGGACGGCACCTACCGGTTTCATGCCCGGGGGCAGGACATCGGAAGCATGTGCCTTTTGGGCACGTTCTCGGAGTATTCCGTGGTCTCGGAGTACTCCTGCATTCGGCTCGATCCCGCCATCCCCTTCTCGGTGGCGGCGTTGGTAGGCTGTGGCGTGACCACCGGATGGGGGGCAGCCGTCTACGCCGCCCAGGTCCATCCGGGCGAAACGGTAGCCGTGTTCGGCATCGGCGGCGTCGGCATCAACGCCGTGCAAGGGGCCAAGATGGCCGGAGCCCGCCACATCGTCGCCGTCGACCCCTTGGAGTCTAAGCGGCGGTGGGCCAAAGAGTTCGGCGCCACCCACGTGGCCTCCAACGGGGAGGAGGCGCGCCAGCTCATCCAGGAGTTGACCTGGGGAGCCATGGCCGACAAGGCCATCGTCACGGCGGGGGAAGTGCACAGCGACGTGGCCATGGAGGCGCTGAGCGTAGTCGGCAAAACCGGGACCGTGGTCATGGTGGGCGTCAGCATGCAAGGGGCCAGCGTCAAGCTGCCGGAGTCGCTCATCACCCTGTTCGAAAAGCGCATCGTCGGCTCCCTGTTCGGCTCGGCCAACCCGGTGCGCGACATCCAACACCTGTTGAACCTGTACCGGGATGGACAGCTGAAGCTGGAGGAGCTCATCACCACCCGCTACACCTTGGACCAAGTGAACCAGGGCTACCGCGACATGTGGGAAGGGAAGAACATCCGCGGGCTCATTGAGTATCCCGCCTGATCCCGTGGCCATCCCGCTTTGGGGCCCGCGACGACATCGGTCGCGGGCTTTTTTGCGCAAAAAGCCGCTGGACTCCTCCCCTAAAGGAGGAGCCCAGCGCGAAGGAACGCAGGAGCTCAGCTGGCGGCCCTGCCCACCATGGCCAACACGTCCGACGGTTGGACCGGCAGCCGGTCCACCAACCCTCCAAACGGCTCCAGGGCGTCGGCAATGGCACCGGCGATGGCCGCCGGAGACGCGATCAAGCTGCCCTCGCCCATCCCTTTGATCCCTCCCTCGCTCTCCGAGGGGGTCTCGATGTGGGCCATTTGCACCCGGGGGACATCGGTGGCCTCCGGCAACAGGTAGTCCAACAAGGTGGTGGTCGTCAGCTGCCCGTTTTCGTCGTAGTGCAGGCGCTCCAAGATGGCCGATCCCACTCCCTGCGCCACGCCGCCCAAGATTTGGCCCTCCACGATGGTGGGGTTGATGAGGCGACCACAGTCATTGACGACCACATACCGAGTCACACGGGCCACCCCGGTACGGATGTCGACCTCCACCTCGGCGATATGGCACCCGTTGGAGAACGTGATCGGCCGCGGCGGCAGGTAGCGCGCCGTCACCTCGAGGCCCACGGGCATGCCGCCCGGCATGCGCTTGACGTCGAGATAGGCCGCCCGCGCGATGTCGCGAATGGCCAACGACCGCTCGGGCACTCCCGAGACCCAGGCCTTGCCGTCCTCCAGCACGATGTCCTCGGGAGCCGCTTCCAAGAGGTGGGCCGCCACCTGGGCCAACTTCTCGCGCAGCTGGCGCCCTGCCACCAGGGCCGCGCCGCCCCCGATGGTGGCGCTGCGGCTGCCACCGGTACCACCGCCCATAGGCGCCGAATCGGTGTCGCCGTGTAGGACGATGACGTCCTCCAACTTGACTCCGATCTGGTCGGCGATGAGCTGCGCCATGGTGGTTTCGTGCCCCTGGCCGGTGGGGCCAAGCCCCAAGGCCGCGATCACCCGGCCGGAGGGCTCCATGCGCAAGGAGCAAGATTCGTACCCGACGCTACCGGCTTCTGAGGAAGCCATGGCCGACGGTTCCACGAAGCAGGAGATCCCGATGCCGAGGTATCGGCCCTGTTGGCGCAAGGCCTTCTGCCGGGCGCGGAAATCGGCGTAGCCGATCATGTCCAGCGCGCGCTCAAACGATTCCAGGTACGACCCCCGGTCGTAGACCATGCCGGCGGCGTTTTTGTAGGGGAACTGCTCGTCGCGGATCATGTTGCGCCGACGCACTTCCGCCGGGTCCATCTTGAGGTAGCGCGCGACCCGGTCGACGATCCCCTCCTGGATGAACGAGGCCACAGGCCCCCACACCCCGCGGTACGCCCCAAGCGGCGTCTTGTTGGAGAAGGTGCAGTCGATGGTGTAGGCGAGGTGGGGAATGTCGTAAGGGCCAGTCAACACCATCGCCGCCAGGCTGGTCTCGCCCACGGCACCCGAGAAGGGCACCGGGATGAAGGCGCCGCCGTCTGCCATCAGGTGGTCGCGGATGGCGATGATCTTGCCCGTGTCGTCGAACGCCACCTCGACATCGTGGATGTCATCCCGTCCATGCACGTCGCTCAACAGCGACTCCATGCGGTCGGAGATCCACTTCACCGGACGGCGCAGCGTCCGCGCGGCTTGGACCACCACCACATCCTCGGGATAGGTGGCGGCCTTCATGCCGAACCCGCCCCCCACCTCGGGGGTGATGACCCGGATCTGGGTTTCGGGGATGTCCATAAACGTGGCCAAATCCAGCCGCACGCGGTGGGGCGCCTGGGTGGAGGCGTACACCGTCAGTCGGCCGGTGGCCGGGTCCACCATCGCCGCCGTCCCTCGGGGCTCGAGCGTCACCGCCGTCTGCCGGCTGAGCGAGAAGGTCTCGCTGAGGTGGTGGGGAGCCTGTGCGAAGGCTTCCTCAAATCCAGGGGTCTGGTATTCCCGGTGGAAGAAGACGTTTTCCGCTTCCGGGTGCACGCGGCGCGGGCGCTCGGCGATGGCTTCGCGCATGTCTAAGACCGGCTCCTTAGGCCGGTAGACCACCTCGACCAACTCTGCCGCGTCCTCGGCTATGTACCGGTTTTCGGCCACCACCGCCACCACCGGCTGCCCCACGTAATACACCTCGCCGTGTGCCAAGGCCGGCTGCCCGACCTTGAACACGCCCCGCATCCACAGCCAATATGGGCAGTCGTCGAAGGTCATCACCTTGTGCACGCCGGGCACCTGAGCCGCCCGGCTGGTGTCGATGGAGACGATTTCGGCGGCGGCGTGCGGCGACCGCACAAACGCGATCTCCAGCATCCCCGGCACCTGGATGTCGTCCATAAACCGCGCCTGGGCCGTCAGCAATCGCTGGTCTTCCACGCGGGATACCCGGGCCCCCATCATCTGGGGGCGCATCGCCTGCTGCATCCTACTTCCCCCCTTGGGCGTCCATGACCGCGTCGACGATGAACTGGTAGCCGGTGCAGCGGCAGAGGTTGCCGCTCAACGCCTCCCGCACCGTCTCTTCGGTCAAGGGCTTACCTTGATTTAAGAGGGCCGTAGCCGTCACCAGCATCCCCGGCGTGCAGAATCCGCACTGCAACGCGTGATGGCGGTGAAACGCCTCCTGCAACGGCGACAAGCCGGCCTCTGGCGTCAGTCCTTCGATGGTCACGATTTCGTGCCCTTCCATCTGGACTGCGAACATGAGGCAACTGCGCGCCGGCTCTCCATCCACCAACACCGTGCACGCCCCGCACACGCCTTGCTCGCACCCGACGTGGGTCCCGGTCAGCCCCAGTTGGTGGCGCAACACATCCGCCAACGTCCAGCGCGGCTCTACCGTGACTGTGTAGTCCCGTCCGTTGACCTTCAGGGTCACCGTCAGGGGTTGAATGCTCGCTTCCGCCATGTCTTCGCCTCCCTGGGATTACTGGGCCTCGGACCAAGCCTTTTCGGCCACCGCCACGGCCTGGGCGACCTTCGCCACTTCGAGGTCACTCCCCACCGCAGTCGTGAGGGCCTGTCGCCAGGCGACCTCCCGCTCCCGCGCATCGGCTGGCACCTCGGTCAACTCGACCCGCACCGGAGCCCCCGCCACGCCAAACCACGTGACGGCCACGCGGCTCCCGCGCTGGACAAAGGCCCCGGCCAGGGCAAAGTCCCCGAGCCGCCGAGCGACTTCCGCAAAACCCCAGCGCCCTTCCGGCGCCGGGATGCGAACGGCCGTCAACAGCTCGTCCGCCTGCAAGGCAGTGGTGTAATAGCCCTGGAAGAACTCCGACGCGGGGATCTCTCGCGTGCCGTCCGCCGATTGGGCCACCAGCACGGCGTTTAAGGCCACCATGGCAGCCGGCAGCTCTGCGGCAGGGTCGGCATGGCTGATGCTGCCCCCCAGCGTACCTCGAACCCGAATCGCCCAATGTCCGATGTGGCTGGCGGCTCGGCTCAACACCGGTACCCGCTCGCGCACCACCGGGTGCTCGGCCAGGCGCTGGTGGCGGACCAAGGCGCCGAGTGTCAGCGCCGACCCGGACCACTCCACTTGGTTTAGGGACGTCTCGAGCGGATTGATGTCGACGAGGTGCGAGGGACGACTCAGTCGAAAGTTCAACAGGGGCACCAGACTTTGCCCCCCCGCGATCACCTTGGCCTCCGGGTGTTCCCGCAGCGCCGCCACCGCCTCGGCCACGCTGTGGGCGCGAATCCATCCAAATGGTGCAGGTTTCATGCTCGGCCTCCTTAACCTTAACCTGGGTGGCTGTCGGCCGTGGTTCAGCCGGCATCCTTGCGAGAGTTGGCGCGGTAGGCGGTAAAATCGCCTGCCGGCACCGAGGTCCCTCCGTCTACCGGCAGCGCCACTCCGGTAATATACCCTGCGGCGGGGCTAGCGAGGAAGGCTGCCGCCGCCCCGATGTCCTCGGGATCGGCCAAGCGGCGCAAGATCACCGATTCCGCCAAAGCCTCTTGGACCTCTTTGGGCGTGTTTCTGAGCAACGGGGGGGTACGGGTTCCGCCGGGCAACAGCGCGTTGACGGTAATCCCCCATTCCCCCACCTCCAGCGCGAGGTGCCGGGTGAATCCCAAAAGCCCGCTCTTGGCTGCCGTGTAGGCGGCTCCACTCATGTAGCCGGTGCGGTGGCCGGCCACCGAAGCGATGTTGATGATGCGCCCCCAGCGGCGGCGCTGCATATGCGGGATCACAGCCCGGGCAAGCTTGAAGGGACCCGTGAGGTCGACGGCGATGGTTCGAAACCAAATCTCGTCCGGCATCCGTTCGACGGCTGGGACCCGCCCGCCGATCCCGGCGTTGTTGACCAAGATGTCCAGGTGGCCCCAGCGCGCCAGGATCTGGTCCACCATCGCAGCCACCGCCTCCGTGGAAGAAACGTCCCCGACCACGGCCATGGCCTGCACTCCCATCCCTTCCAGCTGGGCCACCGTCCGGGCGGCGTACTCCCCATCGAGGTCGTTGACCACCACCGTCGCGCCCTGCTGACCGAGGCAGCGGGCGATCCCAGCCCCCATCCCGCCTTCGGCACCGCCGCCGGCCCCCGTCACCAACGCCACCAATCCCGCCAACGACATGGTTTCCATTCCTGTTTCCTTCTTCCTTTCCGGCTTTCCGGACGTTTCCCTTATCCGGACGTTCCGGCGAGCCGATCGTCCGTCCGCACCTATCCGCCCAAAATCTGCCGCCGCTTGGTGATGTCCCCGGGCAACACGGAGACGGCCCCGTCTACGGGGATGGCGACCCCGCTCACCTGCCCGGCCTCGCGGCTGGCCAAGAAAAGCGCCACGTAGGCTATCTCCTCCGGCGTAGCCCCGCGCAGAGAAGGAATGCCCTGGGCGATCCGATCCCGGGCCTCGGGGCTGGTGTGGGCCATGACCAGAGGAGTTAAGGTATACCCGGGCATGATGGCATTGACGGTGATGCCGTGCTGGGTCACCTCGACCGCCAGGTGGCGCGTAAATCCCCACAACGCCTCCTTCGAGGCCGTATACTGGGCCCCTCCCAAAAGGCTGACCCTCAGGGCGGCCAGTGAGGCGATGTTGATGATGCGGCCAAAGCGCTGTTGCCGCATGTGGGGAATCGCGGCGCGAGCCAAGAAGAAGGGGCCGTGCAGGTTAACGGCCAAGACTGCCTCCCAGTCCTCGTCGCGGAGCTCCACGACCGGCGCCCGCCGTCCTCCGATGCCGGCGTTGTTGACCAGGATGTCGATGCGGCCGAAGCGCTCCACCGTCCGGGCCACCAAACTCTCGGCCGACTGGCGATTGGACACGTCTCCGACCAGCCCGATGGCCTCTGCCCCCATGGCCTCAAGCTGGCGCACTGTGGCCTCGGTGGCCTCTGCCGTCACGTCGTTGACTGCCACGCGGGCCCCCGCTTGCCCGAAAACCCGGCAGATGGCTGCCCCCATGCCCCCGTCGGCACCGCGCCCACCGCCGGTCACCAAGGCCACCATCCCTGCCAATCGTTCCGATTCCGCCACCGACTTGCCTCCTTATGCGTTGGGTTCCGCCCCGGCGTCACGCCGAAGGCGGAACCTCGATCTTGCGCATCTGCCACTGGCAGAATTGGGGCGCCGCGAACCCGTCGCAGACCACCGAGAAGCGCCCGGCCCCTCCTCCTGCCGCGACCACCAAGATGCGGTCCGGATCGGCGAACATCTGCACCCAGGCGTCGTCGGGAGCGTCCACGGTCCCCCAAGCGGGAACGCCGCCCACCGTTCGCTTCAGTTCTCCCGCGCGCCGACCGCAGTGCTCAAACAAAAACTGTTGAACATCGCGCTTGCTCCACCCGGCCTGGGCGATGGTGTCGCGATGTTCCGGACCCAACAGCACCACCGTGGCATCCTTGGGACCGGTGGCCCCGAAACTGGTCAAAGTGGACAGGGTGTCGGCGATGGTCAAAAGAATGCCCTCCGGCCCCGCCTCGGGATTGTAGTTCCCCACCAGCCGCGGCGCCTCGCAGGCCACCGCCGCCACGGTACTCTCCTCGGGGGAGAATCCGCGCTCGACGTGAAACGGCTCCCACGGACTGCCCTCTTCGTCTTCAGCGATGACGTAGGTGTATTTCCCGGGATGACCGAAGGTCGATTTGTCCAGCGCCTGCGACCGTGCTCCCCCGGCGTTAATCATCACCAGCCGCACCGCCCGCCCGATGCTGGCATTGGCCCGAAACCCCGGGCCAAAGACGTTGCCGAGCGCGTTCAGCCCGATTTGCTTGCGGATGGGCCCGTTGACGATGAATAGCGGCGCCACCCCCTTGGTGCTGCACGCCGGCGACACCAAATTGAACCCGGGCTGCAGGATGGCCTCCAGCGCCGCCACCACCACCGGCATGTATTCCGGCAAGCACCCGGCCATGATGGCATTGATGGCCACCGTCTCGATGGTGAGCGGCACGTTGCGGGGCGGAATCACGCCCAGGACGGCATCCGCGGGACGCCCGCTGGCCGCGACCATGGCGGCGATATGGTCGCGGCTCGGCGGAATCACCGGCAATCCGTCGGTGTAGCCCTCGTCCATGTAACGGTTGACCAGTGCCACGTACTCTCCGAACTCCGTCGCTTCCATGTCGTGTCCCGCCTTCCACCCCTACGCGACCCCTACGGGCCGCTCGCCTTGCACCAACAAGCTGACCACCTGCGGCAGGGCGTCTTGAGCCCGTTGGGCCAGTTCGGCGTCGTCTAAGGTGCCGATGGGGTGCGGAATGATGGCGAATCGATAACCCGGGGCGCCGCGCATCTTGGCCACGGTCTCGCCCGTCAACCGGAACTCCTGCGTCAAGATGGCCACGGCCGGTACGCCCCGCCGCTCTGCTTCCACCGCGTCGTGCAAACTGCACGCACTGCACGACCCTCAATCGCCGACGCCGGTAATGACGAAGTCGGCCCCTTCCACAGCCGCCGCCAGTTCCTCGGGCAAAGCCGGCTGCGACGGCGAGCGCTTGCGCACCACTTTGCCAAGCCGGGCGCCGTACTGCGCTTCGAGCCGTTCGGCCACTTCCGACAGCACCGTGCCCGCGTTCATCTTGCCGTTGTCCAAGATGTTAAAGCGCAGGCCCGTGAGCTGCGCAAAGCGGGGCGCCGGCGTCACCTTTGGCACCTTGGGTTCGCCACCGGTAGGATCGATGAACTCCACCGCCATCACCTGTCCCTCCCTTCTTCTCCCCCAGGATGGGGGTGCATCGAGCGCGTCCGGCCGCCCCAAGCGAACCGAAGAGGGTCGCTCCCGCTGTCCGCTGTCCGCCGTGGGCAAACGCCGGCCCGCCCTCCTTCATCACGACCCTATCAGCGAACTTGCCGGGCTGTCAAGCAAACCCAGCCCTCGGGCTACAGGGTGAAGTCGATGACGCCGCGGATGTTGAGGCCCTCTGCCACTTCCTGATAGCCGCGGTTGATGTCCTCGAGCCGGTAGCGCTTGGTGATGAGCTCCCCGAGCTTCAGTTTCCCGGCGCGATACAGGTGCAGCATGTAGGGGATGTCGCTCTGCGGGTTGGCCGATCCAAACAGTGAACCCACGATGCGCTTCTCCATCACCGTCAGCAACATGCCCGGTACCTGAACGGTGAGCGCGTCGAAGGCCGACAGTCCCACCACCACCACCGTGCCCAGTTTGCCGACGACGTTGAACGCCGCCGTGACCATCTCGGCGTCGACCACTCCGGCCGTGATGATGGCCTTGTCCGCGCCCTGACCCCAGGTCAGGTCGGTCACCAACTGCTGCGCCTCCCCGTAGGTGGCGCAGGTGTGAGTAGCGCCGAACTCCTTGGCCCACCGGCGCTTGGACTCCTGGGGATCGACGGCCACGATATAGCGGCAGCCGGCCATCTTCGCGCCTTGCACCACGTTCATGCCGACGCCACCGACCCCATAGACCACCAGCGTCTCGCCCGCCCGGGTGTTCGCGGCGTAGGTCACGGCCCCCCATCCGGTGGTGACGCCGCAGCTCACCATGGCGGCCACATCGAGGGGAATGTCGTTTTCAATCCGCACCACCGAGTATTCCGGGACCACGATGCGCTCCGAGAAGGTACCGAGCAGGCACATCCCGCCGATGTCCTGCCCTCGGGCGTGCATGCGGAAGGTGCCGTCCAACATGTTGCCGATGGCGATGCTGGCGCCGAGGTCGCACAGGTTTTGATGGCCCGTCGAGCACCAGCGACAGGTTCCACACGACGGGATGAACGAGCAGACGACGTGGTCGCCCGGCTTGACGCGAGTGACGTTTGGTCCTACCGCCTCCACCACGCCACTGCCCTCATGGCCGCCCACGATGGGATACCGCGCGTTGAGGTCGCCTTCGCGCAGGTGTTCGTCCGAGTGGCACAAGCCCGAAACCACCATGCGCACCAACACCTCGTGCTCGCGCGGCGGGTCGAGCTCCAGTTCCTCCACCTCCCAGCGTCCGCCGGGTTCCCAGACCACCGCTGCCTTGGTCTTCATCACATGCCACCTTTCTTTCTCGACTACCCCAAGGCCCGACCACAAGGCCCTACCCGCCGCCCCCTGGGTCCGGAAGCGGCAATTTGATGATAGACTTGTATTATGAAACAGAATTCTTCAAATCGACGAACCCCATAGGGTCCGCACGCCATGCTCATGTTATCAAATTGCGCAAGCCGTCCGCAATGCGCGGCGGAAGCCCTCGGTCAACCCGCTGGCTCTTCTCCGCGCTCGAGGATGGCCAGGACTTGGTCGGTGGTCAAAACCCGGGCGAAGACCATGCCCAGGATTCTCAGGCTGGCCTCGTGCGACGCCTGATCAAACCCGCCCATGGCGTCGGAGACCATCACCACCTTGAAGTCGCGCATGAAGGCGCTGCGGGCGGTGCTTTCACAGCAGACGCTGGTCACGGTGCCGGTAATCAGGACGGTGTCGACTTGGCGCGGTCCTCGGATGTTGTTGAGCAAGATCTCCAGGTTGGTTCCGTAAAACGCGTCGTAGCGGTGCTTGGTCACCACCGGTTCGCCTGGCAACGGCTCAAGTTCCGGAATCACAGCGCTGCCTGGCGAGTCCTCGCGCAGGCCGGTCTTTTGAAGCGTCGGATTGTAAGCCGCCTCCAGCGGGGAGACGGCAAAGGCGTCGTACAACACGTGGCGGGTAAAGATGACCGGAACGCCCAGGCGCCGACAGGCGGCCACCAGGCGCACCATGTTCGGCAAGGCTTCGCGGGCCATGGGGATCTCCAACACTGCTCCCGGCTGTACGAAGTCGTTCTCCATGTCGATCACCAGCAAGGCCGCCCGGTCTCTGACCAGGCTCCACGGCCTGGGCGCACGGCCTAGCCGTTCCACGAGTCCTTCTTCCATACGCGTTTCGCTCCTTCCGCAATTCTGTCGTCTGATGCCCTCATTGTCCTCGCGGCCAGCGCCTCGGCATGGGTGGAGCCCGCCGCCGGCACCCAGGCGGCCCCTGGCACGGCGTCAGAGATGGAAGGCCACCCTGCCGAATCAGGCTCGGCGCCCCAAGCGATACGTGCTCGAGCCAGCGGTGCGCCTCGGCTTGCAAGGCCCAAAGGACGGGCGTAGTGGGAGCCGTTGGTTCCGGTGTCTCCCACCACCGCCGCCCGAACCTAAGCATGGCGAACCCGGTGCCGACTCTTTGGATCCGCCAGCTGCAGCTGGGAAGGCCAACACGAGGCCGGCGCGGGCCAAGACGGATGCGGCCACCCCGAACGTCTTGGGGACATAAGCCGCTTGGGACGCCTCGAGCACCCCCACAAGTCCCCTGCGCCGGCTTGAGGACCTTCCCCTTTAGGAGGGCACGACATAGCTTTCCCTGCCCTAGCGCCCTCGGAAGACCGGCGGCCGTTTCTCCCGGAAAGCGCGCAACCCTTCCTGGGCATCTTCGCTCCGAAAGGCGTTCAAAAACGCCTGCCGCTCCCACTCGAGCCCCAGTTCCAGCGGCAGATCCTGGCCCCGGTGGATGGCGCGCTTGGCCTCGGCCAACGCCACCGGGGGCCGCTCGCTCAACCGCGCCACCAATTCCGCCACCTTTGCATCCAGAGCGTCGGGTTCGACCACGGCCACCAGCAACCCCATCGCCGCCGCCTCGGCCGCCGCGATCGACTCGCCCAGGAGGATGACCTGCTTCGCCCGCGACGCGCCCACAAGCCGGGTCAGCCGTTGCGTGCCGCCGCCGCCGGGAATGAGGCCCAGCGTGAGCTCGGGCAAGGCGAAGACCGCCTGGGGCGTGGCCAAGCGGAAGTCGCAGGCCAGCGCCAGCTCAAACCCGGCACCATAGGCGATGCCCTGCACGGCGCAGATCACCGGTTTCGGACTGGTCTCCACGTGGCTGAGCACCCGAGCCGACATCTGACCGAACGCCGCCATGGCCTCGACCGAGTAATCCCCGACGGCCTTGATGTCAAGGCCGGCCATGAAGGCCTTGGCCCCGGTCGAGGCGATCACCACTGCCGCGACGGCGGGGTCTGCCTCGGCTCGGGAGAGACCGTGGTCCAACTGCTCTACCATCTCCGGACTCAAAGCGTTGACGGGGGGGTTGTCGATGCGCAGGCGCACCGCCGCACCCATGGGCTCGTAATGCACCTGCCCGCTCATCGCTTCTCGCCCCCCTCGTAGTCGTACCAGCCTCGACCGGTCTTCCGCCCCAGGCGTCCGGCCCGCACCAACGTGCGCAGCGACTGAGGCGCCGCGTACCGGTCGTCCTTGGTCTCCTCGTAGAAGACGTCCATGACGTGCAGCGCGATCTCCAGTCCCCCGAAGTCCTGGAGCTCGAACGGGCCCATGGGATAGTTCAGGCCCAGTTTGACGGCCGTATCGACGTCTTCGATGCTGGCGACGCCTTCTTCCACCAACCGGATGGCTTCGATGAACTGGGGCACCATGATGCGGTTGACGATAAACCCCGGGGTATCGCGCTTGACCTCGACCGTGGTCTTGCCCATCCGCTCGGCCAAGCCCCGCGTCACGGCCACGGTCTCGTCGCTGGTGTCCAGCCCCCGCACCACCTCCACCAACCGCATCACCTGCGGCGGATTGAAGAAGTGCATCCCCACGACCTTATCGCGGCGGGCGGTGGCAGCGGCGATGGACGTGATGGGAATGGAGGAGGTATTGGTAGCCAGGATGACCTCCGGTCGGCACATCCCGTCGAGCGTCCGGAACACCGCCTCCTTTACCGCGTACGACTCAAACACCGCCTCCACGCAGAAATCTGCCTCCGCCACCGGGTCCATAGCCTCGCTAAACCGCAGCCGCTCCCACTGCCGCTCTGCCTCCTCGGCAGTGACCCGCCCCTTTTCCACGGCGCGGTCGATAAGCCCCCGGATGCGGCGCTGTGCCGCCTCCAGCGCGGCGCGCTCGCGGTCGTAAAGTACCACCGTCAATCCCGATTGGGCCGCCAAGTGCGCGATCCCGGACCCCATTGCCCCGGCCCCGATCACCGCCAGCTGGCGGATCGCTTCGCTGGTCATTTCCTGCTACCGCCCCTCGCATTGCGTTCTGCCCCGGGCCCCTGTCCCATAAGGACCTGGGCATCTCCTCCGGGGCCCGGCCGACTCCCCGACCGATGCCTCGGCACTGCCCCCCGGCGGAGTGGCCTCTATTTATCTAACCACGTCCGAGCGGTTTTGCGCATCCGGGCAAACACGGGAATGCGGCAGCCAAGACTCCGCCATCTTGCGGAACGCCGCCGCCCGCCTCGCAAAACAGCGCCGCCCTCCGCTGGTTGGAGCGGAGGGCGGCACAACAGGCTTGGGCTGGCACCACCCGGGATCCCAGGGGCTCGGCCC